>OW818680.1:4800000-6125703 GCA_942493055.1 uncultured bacterium
GGGCAAGGCAAGACCCTGACGGTGAAGACACAGCATGCGACGCTGATTGACGAAGGTTTTACGCTTGTTGATACCGATGTCAATCTTGGGGCTGTTCGGTGTGTAGACGGCGGGACATTTAGTGTTGAGGGTTCGACAACTCTGAATATCAGTGACAAGATCACGTTGAAAAATGGAGGGCGAATCGCGTTCTGGACTCATACGGTAGCGCCTTTTTCAACTGAACTTTTAATTGAAGAGGGCATTGGCAAGATCAATGAACGGAATGGCGATACCTTCTTCAACGGTTTAATCACGCAGAATCCTGGCACAACCCTCCAGTTCGAAGGTGGTTCAGGAACCCTGTTCAAAGGGCGTATCGAGGGGTCTCCGAATGTGCTGGTTGCCAATGGTATTTTATATCTGGGCAATGGAAACACGAGCGGCGATGCTCCAGTCTTCCCGGACACGGTCAAGATGAGTGGCGGTGTCTTCTGTTTGTGGTCGCCCACGAACAGTTGGATGACGACGAACATCGAGCAATACAATCCTGCTGCAACAGGCGGGCAGTGGCGTGTCCGCTCGCCGGTTACAGGCGGTACGACGACGATTGCCGGGCCGACCAAGATTAACGTCAACAGCCTCTCAGTCGCCAATGGCAGCAACGGACATCTGATCCTGAATGACGGCGCAGAAATTGACGTGCGGGAGATCTACACGGGCGATTCGAGCAGTGTGGCGTCATCCTCGGTCACGATCAATGGCGGCAGGCTGCGTCTGAATGGTGCAAACGACAGATTCTGGACAGGACACTGGTCTGGCGGTTCGAATCCGCACTATTGGAATCTGAACGGAGGCGAAGTCCTCTCGCCTGATACGCGCTTGACCGTGGGTGTTGATGCGACGAGCTACTTTAATTTCAACGGCGGGACGCTTAGTGCAAAAGGAATCTACATGCGGAGGGGCGTTGACTGGGGTACACTTCCCGCGTTGCGTACAGACGAACATTTTGTTATGAATGGCGGAACTCTTAATCTGGGCCCTGACGGGATTACCACGGATCATGTGTACAAGAACAAAGCACTGGTCCAGTTCAATCAGGGTACGCTCAATAACATGGCCGCATGGGGCACGACAGATTGGATGGACATCTGTTTTGATGGCGGTCCGTCCGACCTCTTCACCTTAAACCTTGGAACATTCCTGGTCAACTGGAATACGCCACTGAGGGGCAAGGGAAACATCAAGATCACAGGCTCTGCCAACTTCAACAATGGCAAGATGTTGCTTGGCAATCTCACTGGAAACATGGAAGTAGATCATAGCGGAACCGTGAGCCTGAAGAATGCGGCATCCTTGGGTTCAGTCGATGTAAAGTCGGGTACGGTCTTGATGGATGCGGGTGATTGTATTAATGGTCAGGTCACACGTGGTTACACGGTTGGCAATCCCGATATCATTGGCGGGACAAATTTAGTTGTCTTGGCCAACCAGTCACGCTATCTTGCCCGTGATATGGACTTGATCAATACGACAGCGTATGCCAACGGAACCACAACCTTCCGTTACTGGGGTGAATTCTATGTCCCTGCCGCAGAAACAGGCACGTGGACATTCGTGAAGAACTATGATGATGGCATGCTGTTCAGGATTATCAGTCTGGATAACGTTACAACGAACACGGTCATTGCGCATACGACATGGAATGCCATTGTGACCGGTCAAGTCAACCTCTCGCAGGAGGGCTGGTATAAGTTCGATGCAGCCGCCTATAATGGCGGTGGCGGCTCAGGTCCTGTCGGCGCGAACTGGCAGGCTGCTAAGATCGGACTGGGCTTCGCAAAATCAGCCCAGACGAGTACAACAGATCCTTCCCTCTATCGTTCGTTTGTCCCGACGAATAATGTCAAGATGCGGCCGGAGCGTGGGGTGATGTTTGGACGTATTGCCACGCCGGGTACGGGATGGGATACCGTATCGATCCCAACCGTGTGGACCAACAGCATGAAGGTTGTTAACATCAAGGGGCCTGTGCCAAGTGGCAGACCCAACAATACGACCGACCTCTTCACAGGTTACTTCAATGTGGATTCCACGACGAACGAGCTTTGGAGTTTCGGAGCCAACTATGACGACGATTTGACGTTGAAGGTCGACGGTGTGGAAGTCCTCCGCAACATTGGCAATGTGCAGAACATGGTTGTTCTCAACCTGTCGCCCGGCTATCACAGCTTTGAAGTCCGCACGCGCGATGGCACTGGAGGCAATGGGCCGTGGACGTGGGTCAACATCGGAATTGGCTTCAAGGTCGGCGTGGCAGCCTCTGCAACCGAAGCGCAATTCCAGCCTTTTGATGAACGGTATATCTACATCACATCCGCGTTGCCGCAAGGCTCGATCAAGGGGAATGTGACGATCACAGGCGGCAAGCTTAAACTGGATCGTACGGATGCAACGCTCTGTGAGATCTATGGCGAGGTTTCCGGTACCTCCACGGGTACACTTGAAGGCAATTACAAGCTGAATACCAACGGGACCTTTGTGGCCGCCTGTTCTGATGGAAGGACCATCACGAAGCCTATGCTGACAGGTCTCAATGAAAACTTCCTCAGGGATGGTAAGGTCAGAGTCGATTTTACAGCGGATACTGTGAAGACGAAATATGAGATCTGCGCTGCGTACGGTATGACACCTGAAGTCGTGGCCGCGCGCGTCACCTGGACAGGCACGGAGCATGTCGACCAGTTCACTGTAGCCATCGAGAACGACAAGATCGTCCTGACGAACAGTTACCCGAAGGGGACGATTCTCTTGTTGAGGTAATCAGGATTTATTCTTGCAAAGCAAAAAGCGCCTCTGCTGATGCAGGGGCGCCTTTTGTTTTTATTGAGGATGTGATTACTTGATTTCGGCTTCACCCGCTGCGAAGAGTTCGCGGTTTTTTTCTGCCAAGGCGGGCTTCTTCCGGAAGCTATCCACCAGGGTATTCAGCAGGTTGTCGCGGGTCAGCTTGGTCACGCCATACTTTGAAAGCGCCGCGAGCATCATGGTGTTGGCCGCCTTGGGCACACCCAGCTTCGTGGCGAGGTCGATGGCGGGCATGACCACCAGATTGACGCCTGCCGGAGGTTGGACGGTGCGCGAGACCGTCGCGTCGACAATGACCGTGCCGCCCGGGACGACGGTTCCGACGAAGCGCTCGTAAGAGGGCTGATTCATGCAGACCAGGACATTCGGATGATCGACCGAGGGCGAGCCAATGGGCTTGCCAGAGATGACGACCGAGCAGGCAGCAGCGCCGCCGCGTTGCTCGGGTCCGTAGGTCGGGAACCAGGTTGTAAAGCGTCTCTCAAGGCGGGCAGCCTCTGCGACGCAGTGGCCGAGACTCAAGATGCCCTGGCCGCCGAAGCCGCTGAATTTGATGCGGACCTCGTCAAAATGCTCATCAATCATGGCGGTCGGGACTTCCTGTGATTGGTCCGCAGCGAAAAAGGCGTTGATGTCCGGCGGCGTCGGCCGGTTTCCGCGCGGCTCTGCTTCCGCGCTCTTGTCGCGGAAGCTCTGGAGCGGGAACTCCTTCTCCATCACCGTCATGCAAAACTCAGCCGCCTTGATGGAGTCGATACCCATATTGGTAGGGCAGGGGGCGATAATTTCAACGAAGGCATATCCCTTGCCATCGCGCTGAATCTCAATGGCCTTCCGAATAGCCTTCTTGGCCTTCATGATCCGTGCGGGATCGGCAACAGAGACGCGCTCGATAAAGACCGGGGCTTCGAGTTGGCTGAAGACTTCGCAGACATGAAGCGGGTAGCCGTCGTGCTGAATCGTACGGCCGTTGGGCGAGGTCATGGTCTGCATGCCGATCAAGGTGGTGGGGGCCATCTGTCCGCCAGTCATACCGTAGGTCGCATTGTTGATGAAGAAGGCGGCAAAGTGTTCGCCGCGGCTTGCCGCCTGGAAGGCGTTGTTAAAGCCGATGGCGCCCAGATCCCCGTCGCCTTGGTAGGAGAGCACCACCGCGTCCCGTTGAACCCGGTTGACACCGGTAGCGACGGCATGCGCCCGTCCGTGTGCCGCGCTGATGTTGCCGCAGTCCCAATAGTAGTAGCCGAAGACCGCGCAGCCGACGGGGCCGACCATGATGGCTTTGTCCTGGAGGCCGAATTCAGCCAGCGCCTCTGCGATGAGCTTGTTGATGATGCCATGGCCGCAGCCCGCGCAATAATGGGTCGCGCGCGTTTCGCACTCGCCCCGGGTGAAGACATCGTACATGCCAAGAGTTTTTTTTGTGATCATTTTTATTCTTTCTCGCGTTGGCGTTTGCGATGTTACATGAGTTTCTTTGCGGCAGCAACGACTTCGTCCACGGTGATGATGATGCCGCCCATGTGGTTGGCGAGGGCGACATCCTGATAACGCTTGCCCGCCTTGGCGATGTGCAGTTGGATGTCATCCCGGAACTGGCCGCAACTGAGTTCAACGACCAATGCCTTGCGTCCTGCGAGGGTCGCACAGAGGGCTTCCGCGGGGAAGGGATTCAGCGTGATGGGACGGAAGACACCGGCTTTGATGCCTGCTGTGCGAAGGTCCTCCGCTGCCGTGCGTGCGATGCGGCTGGAGATGCCATAGCAGAGCAAGACGATCTCCGCATCGTCGCAGAGGTAGGTCTCAACCGCTGCATCCTTCTTCATGCTGGCGTATTTGGCTTGCAGCCGCTGGTTGTGCAACTCCTGTTCAGCGGCATTCAGGCAGATGGATTTCACAAGGTTCTTGCGGGTCTCCGGGGTCCCCTCGACAGACCAGGCGCTCATCTTCGGGAGAGGCTTGATCGCCTGGGGGAGCGTCAGGTTTTCCATCATCTGGCCGAGCAAGCCGTCTGCCAAGACAATGGCAGGCGTGAGATACTTGCAGGAGAGTTCACAGGCGCGCATGGTGAGGTCGCACATCTCCTGCACACTGGCGGGGGCAAGGACGACGCACTGGTAATTGCCGTGGCCGCCGCCCTTCACAGACTGATTATAGTCGCTCTGCTCAGGATAGACGTTTCCGAGACCCGGGCCGGCTCGCATGATGTTGACGAAGACGCCGGGAAGTTCTGCGCCGGCCATATACGAGATGGCTTCCTGCATGAGGCTCATCCCCGGTCCGGAGGTGGCGCTGATGGAAAGCTTGCCGGCTGCTGCCGCGCCATACATCATGTTTGCTGAGCCGGTCTCGCATTCGGCCTGCAAGAATTCACGGCCCAGCGCAGGGAACCAGGCGGCTGCCGCATGGGCGATTTCGCTGGCAGGCGTGATCGGATACCCGAAGTAGACGTCTGCGCCCGCATAGAGTGCTCCGATGACGACGGCCTCATTTCCTTTGATAAATTTTGTCATAAGCTGCGAGCTCAAGCGAGCTCCTCCGTTATTTCTCGATGGTAATCACGTACGGTTCAGGACAGGTATAGAAGCAGATCGCGCAGCCGATGCAGCCTTCCCCGATATATTCAACCGGCTTCACGCCGCGGCGGTTGAGCCGGTCAGAAAGGCGCAAACACTTTTTCGGGCAACCGACGATGCAACGCATGCAGCTCTTGCATTCATCGGCGTTGATGACAGGACGCGGGGTCCCTGTTTTTGGGCTCTCCAGATTCGGCATATTTCAGCTCTCCAAAATAACTAAAAGAATGAATACGTTAACTTAAAAGAGCCTAAAAAACAAGCCTGTTTTAAATTTTAGGCATTGGTTTTTCATGAAAAGTAGGTATACTTCAAAAGGTGTTTTTAAGACGTTTCACGGTTTGGTGAAATTTCTACCGCAAAAGCCGCGAAGAGATTGCGCGGCTATCTCATCCGCCTCACCCGTGAATACACGGACGGCGGAATGGATAGCCGCGCGGAGGAAGAATAATATGTTGCTCTACGGGAACATGTGCGTTATCTGATATCAGGAGTATCAAATTTATTTTCAGCGCAAATGTTCGCTCCGCCGTCCGTGTATTCACGGGTGAGGCGGGCGTGACATTTGCGCTCGAATAGCGGTTTTTGCGCTAAAACACAAAGCACTTTTTCTACAAACTGTGAAGAACCGATTTCAAAGTGAGGTGACTATGGCGATTATCAGCATGACAGGCTTCGGGCGCGGCGAGATCAGTGTAAGCGGAATGAAGGTGGTGGTCGAACTGAGTACGGTGAACCGGAAGCAGTTTGATTGCAATCTGTCGATGCCGCGCGAACTGGGCTGTCTGGAGTCCAAGCTGCATGCGCTGATTCATGCCGAAGTCTCACGCGGCTATGTGAAGGGGAATGTCACGCTCAAGGCCGCGCCGGGCAGTGAGATTCTTCGGCTGCTCAACATGGAACTCGTCAAATCCCAGATCGCTGAGTTGCGGGGAGCGGCACGGGAGTTGAACCTGTCAGATGATCTGCGTGCGAGCGTCTTGCTGCAGTTGCCGGAGGCCATCAACACGACAGCCCTCTTTGACCAGCCGGATGAGGCCTGGCCGCTGCTGGAGCAGGCGACAAAGCAGGCCTTGAAGCACCTCGGCCAGATGCGCGCGTGCGAAGGCGCGGCGTTGGCGGCGGACCTGCGGCGCCGTTTTCAGGAGTTGGAGGTGTTGAGCCACGCGATTGCGCCCCTTGCCGCGGCTGTGCCGAGCCAGTATCAGGCCACGCTCGGGAAGCGGCTAACTGAATTGCTGGGCGAAGGCGGAAAAGGGATGGTCGATCCGGCCCTGCTTGCGCGCGAGGTGGCGGTCTTTGCTGACCGGTGCGATGTGAGCGAGGAGCTGACACGGCTTGCGAGCCACTTCGTGCAGGTGGGCAAGATCCTGGATGAAGGACAGGCCTCGGGCCGCACCTTGGATTTTCTCTGCCAGGAGCTGTTCCGTGAAATCAACACCACGGGTTCGAAAGCCAATGATGCTGAGATTACACGGCTGGTGATCGCCTTTAAGGCAGGACTGGAAGCTGCGCGCGAGCAGGTGCAGAATGTCGAGTGACCTTTTCTACCGCTGGCGGTGGAAGAGATACATCCCGATGCCCAGGAACAAGAGATTCGGGAAGAGCACGGCCAGGGTGACCGGCAAAAACATGTTCTTGGCAGCCACCTCGCAGAGGATGGCTGTGCCGTAGAACGAGAAGAACATAGCGACAGCGGCGACAACGCCCTTGAAGACACTTTGGCGGCCGGTGACGACACCTGCAGGAATCGCGAAGAGCGTAATCACGAGGCACGAGAAGGGCGCGATCAGGCGCGAGCCGATCTCATAACGCTTGATGACGCTTTCACGTGGACTCAAAAGCGGGTTCTTCCGCAGATCGTGGATCAGGTCGCGCGTGGTGCTGTGCTCCACCTTCTTGTTCATCACGAGAAAATCATGGGGGGTTTCGGAGAGTTCCGGAAAGGCGCGGATCGAGAGCGACTCCAGCGCTGTGTAGGGGTTGACCACGGGATCATTCATTTCATCAAAATACTGGTACTGGGGATTAAAGAACCACCAGACGCCATCCAGGTACTCTGCGCGGCGCGCCGTGATGTCCAGCATCCGGCTCTTATCTGCCCGGTCAAAGGAGAGGCGCACGCCTTCCAGGATATGGGGTTGCTTGAGATCAATGCGATTGATACGCCAGATCCGGAGATCAAGCTGGTTGTAATAGGGGATATTCTCCCGGATGCTCTTGGTGTCCTGCTTGAAGTCGTCGTCCTTGAATTTCCATGCCCATTCAGAGGCGCCGGGCGTATAAAATTCATTGAGCAAGGCCACGAGGACCATGGCGCAGGTCGCAACGACCAGGAGCGGCCGCACGATGACAATAAAGCCGATCCCATTCGCGCGCATGGCTGTGATTTCGCTGTGCCGGCAGAAGTTCCACATGGTGTAGAGCGCGGCCAGCATGAGCGCTGCCGGGAAAAGCCAGATGAAGAAGGGGGAGAGGTAGCCAATGAAATAAGCCACGACGGTCAGGAACGGGGGCTTGGCTTTCAGGAGATCATCGAAGGAGCCGATCAGCTCAAACAAGATATAGATGCCCAGGAACATGGCCATGCAGTAGGCCAGTGGCACCAGGAATTCACGCAAAATATATCGTGAAAGAATACGCATGGGACACATCACTCCTTTAAAGGGCTAGCACGCTTGTCAGGGACTTCAATGGAATGATGGAATAGGGGAATGGTGGAATGTTGGGGGGATCAGCGGCAGTACCCATTGACAGTCGTCAGTCTCTAGCGGGTAACCAACTCCACTATTCCACTATTCCAACATTCCACAGTTCCATTATTCATCCACTTGGTCGGCGATCGCATCGTCGACTTCCATGTTTGTATAGACATCCTGGACGTCATCATGCTCTTCAAGCATCGCGACAAACTTGTTGACGGCCTTGGCGACGGCGACATCTTTCACGGCCGCCTTTGTCAGCGGGACCAGTCCGACCTGCGAATTTTCCCGGTCAAAAGCAATGCCTGCGGCTTCGATGGCCGCGCTGACCTCAGCGAAGGAATTCGGCTGGCACGTGACCGTGAAGCCGCCCTCTTCGGTGAGCATGTCGTCAGCGCCTGCGCCCAGAACGACTTCCATCACTTTATCTTCCGTGAGGCCCGGGGCCTCGGGGATCATGATCGAACCCTTGCGTTCAAAGCTGCGCGAGACAGAGCCCAGACCTGAGAAATCCGAGTTATTCTTCTTGAAGATGTTACGGACTTCCGAAGCGGCGCGGTTCTTGTTGTCGGTCAAGACTTTGACGACCAACCCGACACCGCCGCTCGCATAACCTTCATACGTAATTTCCTCGAGTGCGTCAGCAGCCAGTTCGCCGGTTCCCTTCTTGATGGCGCGCTCGATATTATCATTGGGCATGTTCACGGACTTTGCCTTGGCAAGCAACGTACGGAGCGTCGGGTTGTTCCCAGGGTCGCCGCCGCCGTTTTTAGCCACAATCGTCATTTCCTTGGCGATTTTGGAGAAAATTTTTCCGCGCTTGGCATCTGCCGCGCCCTTTTTGTGCTTGATGGTTGCCCACTTACTATGACCGCTCATCGTCTTCCTCTTTTATCCGAGCCAGTTATCAAAAACTTTGCTCTATTGTTCCTTATCCAGCGCCTCTTCCGACTGCGCCTCCACCTGCTGGCATGGCTTGCCCGAGCAGATCTGATGGCGCATCGCCCTCAAACTCCTGAATCCATCCGTTTTCGAATCCCAGATCCTCGGCCAACTGCGTCAGCCGTGCATATTCCGTTGCATGAACCTTCCGATCCCATCCTTCAATGCCGCACGCCTTATGTACGGGCGTATATTGCGACATCACGCTCACATGGACATCCGTCCCCACCTCAGCAGCCAACCAGTGAAGATTGGCCATGGCTTCGTCAATATGGCCCGGCAGCGCCAGGATACGACAGATCACCCCTCGCCGGGCAATGCCCTGCTCATCCAGCTGCAACGGCCCCAGCTCGTGCCAAAACCATTGAAATGCCTGGCGGGACGCTTCAACATATCCTGCTGCATCCGAACCTTGTGCAGCGACTTCGGGTGTAGCATACCGCAAGTCTACAAGCGCAATATCGATGAGATCGGAAAACGCGTCTAAGACCTTTGGCGACTCAAAACCCGATGTATTATACACAAACGGCAGAGAGATGCCAGCCTGAATTAATGGTTTTACCGCTTCTTTTATTTGGGGCAGCCAGGGGGTGGGGGATACGAGGTTCCAGTTATGGCACCCCAGGTCGGCAATTCCTTTAAAGAGGTCGCGCAGCGCTTCAATGGAGAGGTCTTCGCCCTGGTGAGCCTGGCTCCAGGGATGGTTTTGGCAGTAGATGCAGCTCAACGTGCAATGGGAGAAGAAGAGCGTGCCGGAGCCGCGTTCGCCGCTGATGGGGGGTTCCTCCCCGAAGTGAGGGCCATGCCTGAAGAGACGGGGGTTCACGCCAGCTTTGCAATAGCCGACCTTGCCTGTCATGCGGTCGGCGCCGCACGCGCGTGGGCATAACGTGCAGTGACTCAACTGTGAAAAGAGGGGGGCATCCATGGTTAGGCGTTCAGCGGAAGGCGATTAGGGCCGACGCGTCGTCTTTTCTTTCAGGTTAGCCGTGGCCTTCTTGTCCGTAACAAAGGCAATACGGCCATAACCGGAGCGTTTCAAGGTGTCTGTGACCGAGCGCATGAGCAGATAGTCGCGCTGCTCCTGATTTGCGGGGACGAGGATGCGTATGGCTTCTTCGCGCTTCACACGCGCACGTCGCAGGAGATCCGGGATCTGTTCCTTGGTGACGGTCTGCTCCCGGTAGATGATTTCCCCCGAGGGCGTTAATTTGATCTCCGTATTCCCGCCTTCCGCGACAATCGTTGTCGTGGTGCAGCCGACCAGAAATGCGGTTATCGTAAAAAGGCATAAACAGTGCGAAAAAGTCATATATCCTCCTCAAAAGTTTAGAAATGATAGCAAAAGCGCTTTGCCTTGTCAGTAGCAGATTTATGTACCTGACTTCTGCTTGCCAAAAGCGAAGGGAATATGGTATCTTTTTAAGATTATTGAATGGAGTGCCGCAGGTGTGGCAAATTCCTGTTTTATTGTGCATATAACATCCTCATTGATAGGTGGTTACGAATTATTCAAGGCAGTTAGTTTTGCGTAATTCTCGGGGACGGAGTCTACCGTTTTTCTGAGACATGGGGATCAAATCGTCTTTTTTGTCCGCTTGTTGCGTACAAAATTAAACAAAAAAGGAACAAAATGAGTAAGTTGAATACACGTCATGTGTTTACTTCCGAATCTGTCTCGGAAGGTCATCCAGATAAGGTCTGTGACCAAATTTCCGATGCGATTCTGGACGCCTGTTTGGCGCAAGACTCGAATGCGCACGTAGGGTGCGAAACAGCAGTCGGTACGAACCTGGTTGTCAATGTAGGTGAGATCACCTGCAAGAATTGGGACAAGATCAACCCCCAGAACATCGCCCGCGAGGTGGTGAAGGATATCGGCTACGATGATCCCGCTGAAGGTTTTAGCTTTGACACTTTTAATTATGTGAGCGCGTTGCATGGTCAGTCTGCGGACATCAACCAAGGCGTGAGCAAGAAGACGCTTGAAGAGCAGGGCGCCGGTGACCAGGGCATGATGTTCGGGTATGCCTCGAATTCGACGCCTGAACTGATGCCAGCTCCGATCATCTTTTCGCATCAGTTGCTGCAGATGCTGACAACCTTACGTAAAAATGGCGAAATCGCCTATCTGCGTCCGGACTCCAAGGCTCAGGTGAGCGTGATGCATGAGGACGGTATTGCGAAGGAGATCACGGCCGTGGTTATTTCGCATCAGACGCGCGATGTGCCGATTAAGCGAATTCGCAAGGACTTGGAAGAGAACGCACGCTTCCTGTTGCAGGATACGGGCCTGCTCACGAACAAGACCAAGTTCTTTATCAATCCGACAGGTCGTTTCGTCATTGGCGGCCCCTGCGGTGACTCCGGCGTGACGGGCCGCAAGATTATCGTCGACAGCTACGGCGGCGTAGGCTCGCATGGCGGCGGCGCCTTCTCGGGCAAGGACCCCTCAAAGGTCGACCGTTCGGCAGCCTATTATGCACGCTATGTCGCGAAGAACATCGTCGCGGCTGGTATGGCGGATAAGTGCGAAATCCAGATCGCGTATGCCATCGGTGTCGCCAAGCCGCTGAGCATCAACGTCAGCACGTACGGCACGGGCAAGATCTCTGAAGAGAAGATCGAGAAGATCCTCATGTCTGGGGAGATCTTCGACTTCCGCCCGGGCATGCTGATCCAGGATCTGGGGCTGAAGACGCCCAAGGGATGGAACTATCGGAAGACCTCCAACTACGGTCACTTCGGCCGCGAAGGCTTCCCGTGGGAGAAGGTGAATCGCGTCGCAGCCCTCCGCTCCGCCGCCGGCATGAAGAAATAGGAATTTTATGGACTACAAAGTTAAAGATTTAGGGCTCGCAGAATGGGGCCGTCGCGCGATTGAAATCGCCGAAAAGGAGATGCCCGGGTTGATGTCGACGCGCGCCAAGTATGGCGCGAAGAAACCCCTTAAGGGCGCGCGCGTCATGGGGTCGCTCCACATGACCATCGAAACAGCCGTGCTCATCGAGACGCTCGTGGAACTGGGTGCCGATGTGCGCTGGTGCTCGTGCAACATCTTCTCCACACAGGATCATGCGGCCGCGGCGATTGCCAAGGCCGGCATTCCGGTCTATGCCTGGAAGGGCGAGACCCTGGAGGAGTATTGGTGGTGTACGCGCAAGGCGCTGACATGGCCGGATGGCTCAGGCCCGGACTTGATCGTGGACGATGGCGGCGATGCCACTCTGCTCTTGCATTGGGGCGCACGCGCCAGCCGCGGTGATACGGCGTTCCTCGATGCCGCAAGCGGCAGCGAGGAAGAGGCCATCATCAAGGCCCTCGTCAAGACCATCCTCAAAGAGGCTCCGGAATATTTCCCGGCGGCTATCCAGAAATGGAAGGGCGTCTCCGAAGAGACCACCACGGGCGTCCACCGTTTGTACCAGCTCGAAGCAGAAAAGAAGCTGCTCGTGCCTGCCATCAACGTGAATGACTCGGTCACCAAGTCGAAATTCGACAACATCTACGGATGCCGCGAATCGCTGGTGGACGGTCTCAAGCGCGCGATGGACGTGATGGTCGCCGGCAAGACGACCTTTGTCTGCGGCTATGGCGATGTGGGAAAAGGCTGCGCGGAGATTCTCAAGAATCACCGCGCGCAAGTATGGGTCTCGGAGATCGATCCGATCTGCGCACTCCAGGCTTGCATGGCCGGGTACAAGGTTGCGACTGTCGAGGATGCGCTGCCCTACGCGAACATCTATGTCACCACGACAGGCAACTGCGACATCCTCACCGCGGAGCACATGAGCAAGATGCGCGACCAGGCGATTGTCTGCAATATTGGACACTTCGACAACGAGATCCAAGTGGCGCAGCTCAAGGCGTGGCCGGGCATCAAGCATGTGAACATCAAGCCGCAGGTTGATAAGTACATCTTCCCGGATGGTCACTGCATCTACCTCCTTGCGGAAGGACGTCTCGTGAATCTGGGGTGCGCCACCGGGCATCCGAGCTTCGTGATGTCGAACAGCTTCACCAACCAGACCCTTGCTCAAATCAAGCTCTGGAATGAGAAGCTCGACATTGGCGTCTATCGCCTGCCCAAGGAACTGGATGAAGAGGTCGCCCGCTTGCATCTCGAGCAGCTCGGAGCCAAGCTCACGAAGCTCACAAAGCAGCAGGCGGACTACATCGGCGTCAAGGTCGATGGTCCTTATAAGCCAGAACATTATCGGTACTAGGAGAAGTGCGTTAGTTCGTTAGTGTGTGAGTTAACTATACATGGCGACATAAGTGTTCGACGAGCATGGAGCGGCGCGGCTTCCCGCGCCGGCCGGAACGCGAAGGCGTTCCGCTCCGAAACCTGCGCGGGCTTATGGCTCCATGTATAATACACAAATGAGCTAACGCACCATCTTTAAATGAGTAAAAAAATTCTGATTACGGGTGGCGCGGGGTTCATTGGGTCGCACCTGGCACGGCGTCTCCTTGCACGAGGCGACGAAGTGACGGTCATGGACAACCTGTTCACCGGCACACGTGCCAACATCTATGACCTTCAGGACAATCATCGCTTCAGTTTTGTCCTGCATGATGTCACACAGCCCTTTTGGGGGCAGTTTGATGAGATCTACAACCTGGCGTGTCCCGCCTCGCCGATCCATTATCAGCGCAATCCTGTCGAGACCATCAAGACCTCGTTCCTGGGCATGATGAACGTCCTTGAACTGGCGCTGAAGACCAAGGCGCGCGTCTTTCACACCTCCACCTCCGAAATCTATGGCGACCCTGAAATCCACCCGCAACCTGAAAGCTACTGGGGCCATGTTAACACCATTGGAATCCGGAGTTGCTACGATGAGGGCAAGCGTGCCGCTGAAACGCTGTGCGCTGACTATGCGCGTGAATATGGCGTGGATGTCCGGATGATCCGCATCTTTAACACGTACGGGCCTCACATGCATCCGCAGGACGGTCGCGTGATCAGCAACTTTATCATGCAGGCGCTTCGCGGAGAGAACATCACCCTTTATGGCGAAGGCGAACAGACGCGCAGCTTCCAGTATGTCGACGACTTAATTCGTGCGGTGCTGACCTTCATGGAACTGCCGCCAGAGACGGTCCAAGCCTTTTTTGGAAAACATGGCATGACCATGCCAGTCATCAATGTCGGAAATCCCGCGGAGTATACCATCCGCCAGTTGGCGGAGGAGATTGTGAAGCTGATTCCCGGCTGTACCAGCACCTGCGTTTATCTGCCGTTGCCCAAAGACGACCCGCGTCGTCGTAAGCCTGATATTACGCTTGCCAAGGAGCTTCTCCAGTGGCAGCCCACGGTCCCGCTCCAAGAGGGCCTCGCCAAAACCATTGACTACTTTCGACCACGTATGACACCGTAAAGGAGAGAGAGATGAACAAGAACATCTGCTGTATTGGAGCGGGATATATCGGCGGGCCGACCATGGCTGTGATCGCGAAGCACTGTCCCGACCGCGTCATCAGGGTCGTGGATATCAATGAAAAACGGATTGCGGCGTGGAATTCCGATGAGCTGCCGATTTATGAGCCCGGACTTGATGAGATTGTCAAGCAATGCCGGGGCAAGAATCTCTTCTTCAGCACGGATATTGCGGAGGCCATACGCGCCTGCGACATTATTTTTGTCGGCGTCAACACGCCGACAAAGACCTTTGGACGCGGGGCCGGATGCGCATCGGACTTGCAGTACTGGGAGGCAACAGCCCGGAGTATCGCTGCCATGGCCAATGGCGATAAGATTGTCGTTGAGAAATGTACGCTTCCTGTCCGCACCGCTGCGGCCATGGAGCGCATCTTGAGCGAACATCACCAGTATCGCTTTGATGTGATCTCCAATCCTGAATTTCTGGCGGAAGGCAGCGCCATCCGTGATCTGGAAGCGCCGGATCGCGTGCTGATTGGCGGGCACCAGACGCCTGAAGGCTTGAAGGCTGTACAGTGTATTGTCGATATCTATGCAAAATGGGTGCAGCCGAAGAAAATACTCACGGCCAATGTCTGGTCCAGCGAACTTACAAAGTTGGCCGCCAATGCCATGCTGGCTCAGCGTGTGAGTTCGATCAATGCGTTTTCCGCCTTGTGCGAGGAGACGGGCGCGGATATTGATGAAGTCGCGCTTGCGATGGGCATGGATAATCGCATCGGTTCAAAGTTCCTGAAAGCCGGGCCTGGTTTTGGCGGGTCGTGTTTTAAGAAGGATATTCTCAACTTGGTGTATATCTGCGAATCCCATGGACTTCAGAAGGTGGCTGACTATTGGCGTCAGGTTGTGCTCATCAATGATTATCAGCAGGAACGTCTGATCAGCAACATCCTCAAGTCCATGTTCAATACGGTCGCCAATAAAAAAATGGCCATCTTCGGCTTTGCGTTTAAGGCCAATACCGGCGACACGCGTGAATCGCCAGCCCTTGCGATTTGCCAGATGCTGCACGAAGAACATGCCCAGCTTGCCATTACTGATCCCAAGGCCTTGGCGCATGCGCGAGAGGACTTGAAGTGCTATTCCAACGAGATACTCTTTACTTCGGACCCCTACGAAGCGGCACAGGAAGCCGATGCAATCATCGTGATGACGGACTGGGAGCTTTTCCAGGCGCTTGACTATGAGCGGATCTATAAATCCATG
This sequence comes from uncultured bacterium, assembly GCA_942493055.1. Classification (GTDB taxonomy): domain Bacteria; phylum Verrucomicrobiota; class Kiritimatiellia; order RFP12; family UBA1067; genus CAIZQW01. Next base: position 4,815,720 of record OW818680.1, read on the forward strand.
CGGAAACCAGCCTTCTGTTTTGACGCCCGGAACTGTCTTGACAATGCCCTGCTCAAGCAGATCGGCTTCCAATATCGCGGCATCGGGAAGCCCTCATAACTTCAAGTTCATGCCCACGGATCACACGGAAAAAAACGGAAAAGACAATTCTTTTGCGGCTCACCGAGACGGTTCGCCCTACCCGCTTCGCACGGTGCATAGATCTGATATCCGAAGGCGGTAGGGCGAACCGTCTCGGTGAGCCGCTGACTCGTCTGGCTCCTAAACTTTAGAACTTTAGCATTTTAGAACTTTAGAACTTCTACATGTTTCAAGTTTCAATAACGTAATAAGGCAATTCCTCCTATGAACTGGCTTTCAAAACATATTCTCTTTTTCCATATCGCGGCGCTCATTATTGCACTCGGGTGGATTCATGGTGGCACGCGCCCCGACTGGCTGTTGCCGGTTGTCCCCTGGATGGCGCTGCTGATACTCCAATGGTTGCTGTTTTGCCCGCAACCCAAGAAAGATGAATTCTTGCTGGATTCCCGTCAGCGCATCTGGAATTTGCTGAAGCGCGATCCGTTGACCTACGTTTCACTTCTGTTTACAGTGCTCCTGATTATCCCGTTCTACAATGTTGCGCCAGAACCGCTGCTGGTCGAAAGCACCCAGAAATGGCAGATCTTCGCGCCACGGATAAAATGGCTGCCCTTCACGACAGATATCTATCGGCATGGCATTGTGCTCTTGTGGTTTATCCCTGCGATGATTACGGTATTGGCTGTGAAACACGGACTCCTGAAGCGCTCGAAGCGTATCCTTCTGGAAGTCATCTGCTGGAATGGCGCAGCGTTGGCAATCGTAGGCTTCGTGCAGCTTGCCCTCAAGGCGACCTCCATCCTGGGCTTGACCCCGTTGGATACCTATTTCTTCTCCGTCTTCGGCTATGTCAATGTGGGTGCCGCCTATTTCACGTTGATCGGCGCCTTCTCCTTTGGGTTGTGGTTACAGCATGCGGCGGAAGATGCCAACCTGGTGGCGGTCTCAACGCTGGATGCCGATGAAATACAGCCAGCCCTTGTCACGCATCGCATGTTCATTCCAATGGTCTTATGTTTCGCAGGTGCCATCAGCACCTTGTCGCGTGCGGCAATTCTGCTCTGTGTGTTGCTGTTTGTCTTCTTCTTAGTCTATGGGTTGGCCTATATCTGGAAGCGGATATCGTTGGGGGTGCGGATTTCTATCTTGTCAGGATTGAGTGCACTCATCTTTTCGATTGTCGTCCTCTTCTTTGCCTTGAAACTCGAAGGTCTTAAAAAGGAGTTGTCAACGATTACGCTTAAAGCAGTGGTTGAGCGGGTGACGGGAAGCGGCCAGTATCATGTCCGCGTTTCAAAGGACATTTTGGGGGACTATCCGTTGTTTGGCGTTGGCGGCTGGGGCTATCCAGTTTATCAGCGAGCCTATATGACCCCAGAGGACTACAAGAGCATTCAGATTGTGGGTGGCAGCAATGTGCATAATGATTTCCTTCAGTTTCTAACCGAACATGGCTATCTGGGGTTCGGATTGATGGTGGCCTTTGCTCTGTTGCTCGTCATACCTCTGGTCAGGGACCTCATCCGTTTTTGCCAATTAAAGTCTTCCGGGGGGCAAAATTTTGGTTCGCTGACAAGCGGTCACTGGTTTTACCGTATACCGCCAGTCATCGTCGCCATATTTGCCGGAACGACCGCGACGGTTCTCCATTCGTTTGGCGATCTTCCCTTCCGCTCGCCTGCGGTCTTGGTTGTCTGGCTCGTCTCCTTCCTCTGCGCCACAGCCTGGCTTCCCGTGATGAAGAAATAGGAGGGAAGAAGTTCTAAAGTTCTAAAATGCTAAAGTTCTAAAGTTTTTGATAAAAGGGCACGAACGAAAAATTTAAGAAGCAACTCCAAACTGTAGGGCTGTATTTTAACTTTAGAACTTTAGAACTCTCGAACTTTAGAACTTCTCACGCCCCTTCTCATTCACTATGAACACGCTTATCGACATCTTTGTTCCTGGACGCGTGTGCCTCTTTGGCGAGCATTCGGACTGGGCTGGCGGCCATCGCCGGACCAACTCGAAGCTCGAGCCAGGCGTCGTGATCATCTCCGGAACCAACCAGGGCATGTTTGCGAAGTGCAAAAAGGCGCAAGGTGAGCTTGTTGTCCGATCCACACTGCCTGACGGCACGGTTACTGAGACCTATCGTGTGCCCATGGAATCAGCCCGCTTGCAACAGGAGGCTGCAGCCGGCGGCTTCTTCAGCTATGCCGCAGGCGTCGCCGGGTATATGCTGGACTTTTATGGTGTTGACGGCATTGAGATCGACAACTACAGGACGACCCTGCCTGTAAAGAAAGGTCTGAGTTCCTCCGCAGCGTTTTGCGTCCTTGTGGCGCGCGCCTTTAACAAGCTCTACCAGCTTGGCCTGACCACGCGCGCGGAGATCGAAGCTGCTTATCAGGGCGAAATTGCAACGCCCTCGCGCTGCGGCCGCATGGATCAAGGCTGCGCCTTCGGCCAGATCCCGGTGATGATGACCTTTGACGGTGACCGACTGGGGGTGACCCCCTTGCGTCCGGGCAATGATTTTTATCTCCTCATCGCTGACCTGTGCGGCAAAAAAGATACGGTCAAGATCCTTGCGGACCTCAATGCCTCCTTCCCCTTCGCAAAGCATGCGACTGATGAAGCGGTGCAGCGCACGTTGGGTACGGAAAATCAGCGCATTTCAAAAGCTGCGCAACAGGCGATCACGACAGGGGATGTCGCCAAGCTGGGTGCATTGATGACAGAGGCGCAGGAGGTGTTCGATGAAAATCTGATGCCAGTCTGCTCAGAACTGATCAGCCCCAAGTTGCATCGGGTGCTTGCAGATCCCCAGGTGAAGACGTTTGTTTATGGCGGCAAGGGGGTCGGCTCGCAAGGTGATGGCTGCGTCCAGTTCATTTGCAAGGGTGTTGCGGAACGCCAGCAGCTCGCGAGCTATCTATCCTCAACCTATCACATGCCGTGCTTTGATCTGGATATCTGCCGTCCTGTCTCTGTGCGCAAGGCCGTGATCCCTGTTGCAGGCCTGGGGACACGCATGTTCCCCTATACCAAGGCCGTTCCCAAGACCTTCCTGCCGGTGGTCACCCCGGAGGGCGTTGCTAAGCCGGTCATTCAGGTCATCCTCGAAGAGGCATTGTCCTCGGGTGTCGAAGAGATCGCATTGATTATCCAGCCCGAGGATGAGGCGCGCTTCAGAGCTTATTTCCAGACAGAGGTCCGTGTTGAGACCTTGAATAAACTTCCGGCTCAGTTACGGGAGGAGGCTGAAAAACTGAAAGCGATCAGTTCGCACATCACCTATATTCCGCAACACGAAGCCAAGGGCTTTGGTCATGCGGTCCTGCTGGCTGAAAAGTTTGTGGCGAACGAACCTTTCCTCCTGATGCTGGGCGACCATCTCTTCCGCTCGTCAGAGGAGCGCAGTGTGGCCCGGCAAGTGGTTGAACGCTTTGAGGCGTTCGGCGAAACCCAGAGCGTGGTCGGCATTTACGAGGAGACGCTGGAAAAGACAAAACACTACGGCACAATTACGGGTGAATGGGTTTCAGAGGAGACGCTTCAACTGACACGCATCCTTGAGAAACCGACAGAAGACGAAGCGCAAGCCTATCTCCAAGTCGAGCGCCATGGAAAACCAGCTTATTTTTGTGTTAATGGCATCTATGTGCTGCGGGCGAAGATCTTTGATATTCTGCGCGCCTCGGCTGCAGCAGGGTGTGCACGGGAAATTGAGCTGACCGCCGCGCTTGAACGCCTTCGCGAAGCAGAAGGGGTCAAAGGTCTTGTGGTCAACGGCAAACATTTTGATACGGGATTGCCGCAGATTTATGCCGAAACCGTAGCCCGCTTTGGCTCGGAATAAACGCTTTATGCCACTTTCAAAACATTATTTGGATTTGAATAGACAGACGGTCTGCTTTGACTGTGTCGCGCTCGGCATTGCTTTAAGGGAGGGGCTTCCTGAAATAGAGTTTGCCTTGTTGCTGGGGTCTGCAAAAGATGGTGTTGTGAAGCCTCATAGCGACATCGATCTTGCGCTGTATGTAAGTCAGCCCATCACGTCTGCGTTTTACAACAAGGTGGAGGAACTCGTTGTAAAGCATCTCGGAAGCGCCGTGCGTGTTGACATTGGCATTCTGAACAGGGCAGACCCGGTTTATCGCTTTGAGGCATTGAAAGGTCGGCCACTCTTTTTCAGGAATGATGAGATCTGGTTGCATTTCTACTCGGTTACCTGCCGTGAATTCGAGACGCAGATGTTCCATTATGAGCGGCAGCGCCACTATCGAATGGAAAGAGGTATTGCATGATATTGAACGGAGTGGTACAACGCAAGCTCGCCTTGTTAGATCAAAATGTTGCAAAGCTGGAGCTGTATTTGAATGGCAAGTCACTTGAAGCCTTTAAAGGTGACGATATGCTCCAGTCGGCTACAGAGCGCGTTCTTCAAGTGTCGATTGAAGTGATGATCGATATTGCGGAGCGGCTCATTGCGCTCAAAGGTGCCGGTCCCGTGGCAACGGCTTCGGAAGCGATCGAGCGTCTGGTCATGCTGAAAATCCTTAAATCAGCGATTCCCTATTCGGATATGGTGCGTTTCCGCAATCTCATCGTCCATGAATATGAGACCATTGACCCAACGATCTTGTATTCCATTGCCGTAGACCATCGTGCTGATTTTCGTCGCTTCCGTGATGAAATCGATCAGACCTGTTAGTCAAATAGAACGAAAAGGAGTTGTATGAAAGGTATTATTTTAGCAGGTGGCAGTGGTACGCGTCTCTATCCGTCCACGCAGACGGTCTCCAAGCAGTTGCTGCCCGTCTATGACAAGCCGATGATCTATTATCCGCTCTCCTTGCTGATGCTCTTTGGCATCAAGGAGTACCTGATCATCTCCACCCCGCATGACACGCCCAATATCAAGGGCTTGCTCGGCGATGGCAAACGCCTGGGCATCACCATTCAATACGCGGTTCAGCCCGAACCCAAGGGCATTGCGCAGGCCTTTACGATCGGCGCTGACTTTGTGGGCACTGATCCGGTCTGCCTGATCCTGGGGGACAACATCTTCTATCTGGGCGGACAGGTCGATGAATTCAAGCAGCAGATGAAGGAGCACGAAGCGACCGATCGCGCCATGATCTTTGCCTACCATGTCACAGATCCCGAGCGCTTCGGGGTTGTCGAGTTTGACCGTAACTTCAAAGCCCTGTCCATTGAAGAAAAACCGAAACAGCCCAAGTCCAATTATGCGGCAGTCGGACTCTACTGTTTTCCGGGCGATGTGGTTGAAAAGACAAAGACGCTCAAGCCCTCTGCGCGTGGCGAACTGGAGATCACGGACCTCAACAACCTCTACCTCAAAGAGGGGCGCATGGATGCCATGCCCATGCGTCGCGGCAATGCATGGCTGGATGCGGGAACGCCGGATGCGCTTCTGGAAGCTGCACAGTTTGTCCAGATCATGGAGAAGCGCCAGGGACTCAAGGTGGCCTGCCTCGAAGAGATCGCCTTCCGCATGGGCTTTATTGATGAGAAACAGATGCAGGCGCTTGCAGATGAATTGAAAGACTCCATGGACTACAAGAAATATCTCCTCAAAATCCTCGCGGAAGTCCGTGAATTTAGAGGATGATTTGCGTAAGCGACGGAAGGGTAAATGTTTTTCGCGAAGATCGCTATGAGGTGCTTGCACGGAAAGCCCCCGCAAGTGGCGGAATACCGCCGGGGCTTATCTCGTGCAAGCACCTGAGAGTCATGTAACATCAAAGCCGGGTGAAGTACGAGCTGTGCCTCCCGTGTATCCACGGGCTTGCGTAGGCACGCCGTACTTCACCCAACTAGCGCTCTTTGCGAAAAGGTATTCCATCATTTCAAGTAATACTATAGATAAAAAATCAATCATATGAAGAAAACAATACTGATTACAGGCGGCGCTGGCTTTATCGGTGCCAACTTTGTTCCCTACTTCGCTGCGAAGTATGCGGACTACCACGTCGTCAACCTCGACAAGCTGACCTACGCAGGCGACTTGAAGAACCTGACCGAATGCGCAGGCATGAGCAACTACACCTTTGTCCAGGGGGACATCTGCGATGCTGCATTCGTGCTGGGATTGTTTGAAAAGTACGACGTGCAAGGGGTCATACACTTTGCAGCCGAGAGCCACGTCGATAACTCCATCACAGGTCCACGCGCCTTTATAGAGACGAACATCAGCGGGACATTCAATCTCCTAGAGGCCGCCCGCAAGCAGTGGATGGAGTCCCCTAAAAAGGTGAAGGCAGCCTGTCAGGCGTGCCGCTTCCATCATATCTCCACCGATGAAGTCTACGGCACGCTGGGAGAGACCGGTCTCTTTCAGGAGACGACACCGTATGCGCCGAACAGTCCCTACTCCGCAAGCAAAGCCAGCTCCGATTTTCTCGTGCGCGCCTATTATCACACCTACGGGATGAACGTCACGACCTCGAACTGCTCCAATAACTACGGGCCCAAGCAGCACAACGAAAAGCTCATCCCCACGATTATTCGCAAGTGCCTCGCTGAACAGCCGATCCCGGTCTATGGCAAGGGGGCGAATATCCGCGACTGGCTCTACGTACTCGATCACTGCAAGGCCATTGATCTGATTTATCACACCGGCAGGGCAGGGGAGACCTACAATGTCGGCGGCCGCAATGAGAAGACGAATATCGATATCGTGCGCGAAATTTGTGGAATCCTCGACAGCAAAAAGCCCCGCGCAAAGGGTGCCTCCTACGCTGACCTGATCAGTTTCGTCACAGACCGTCCCGGTCACGACCTGCGGTATGCGATCGATGCCACGAAGCTTGAGACTGAACTCGGCTGGACCGCAGAAGAGAACTTCGCCAGCGGCATCATCAAGACAATCGACTGGTATCTTGAGAATAGTTCTAAAGTTCTAAAATGCTAAAGTTCTAAAGTCTGAGAGCAGAAGGCTGTAGCCCATTACCGCTCACCCCAGTTTCAAGTTTCACTTTAGAACTTCTCCCACTCGCGCATTCACGCATTCGCGCATTCGCGCATTCTCTCTCCCAATGCCTTTATTCACTCGAAATATTCTATGGGATGTCAATCTGGAGACGTTCGACATCCAGAAGGGGCGGCGGCTTGTGGTGCAACGCGTGCTGATGCTGGGGACGCTGGATGATTTACATCTCTTAAAAACGCTCTATTCGCTCTCCGATATCCGGGAAGAGGTCATAAGAATCAAAGATTGGGATTCCAAGGTGATGAATTTTATTTCGCTCTGGCTGGATATCCCGAGGGAACAGTTCGCATGTTGCACACACAGACACTCGCACCTGAAACATTGGGATTGATCCAGGCCCTTCAAGCAGAGCCTCTGTTGCAGGGATTCCATCTGGTTGGGGGTACAGCGCTGGCGCTGCAGATTGGACATCGCTTCTCGATCGATATCGATCTGTTTACGAGGAGCGACTATGATATTGACGACGTATTGAACTTGTTCATCAAGAAGTATGGATTCCAACGGAGCTATCAACGCGGAAAAACCTTGAAAGGGTTCATTGATGGCGTTCTGGTTGATTTGATTCGTCATGACTATGAAGAAATTCAGATCACCGAAGCCGCTCCTGTCCGCATGCTGTCCGCCAAAGATATAGCAGCGATGAAGCTCAACGCCATTACAGGGAACGGAACACGGGTAAAGGATTTTATTGATGTGTACTTCCTGCTGGAACAGTTCACGTTGGAAGAGATGCTGGACTTCTACAAGAAAAAGTATCAGCAGGATGACGCACTGATGATTCTTCGCAGTCTTGTCTTCTTCGACGATGTTGACCTTGCTGAGTGGCCACGGCTCTTACGGGAGCCCCATCTGACCTTTGACCACGTCAAAACAAGAATCATTGATGTTGTCAAACCGCTATTATAGTTTTTAACCACAAGGAACTCAAAGAACACAAAGAAGCGCTGGATGTTGGACGTTCGTTGTTCAAGGTTGTCTACCCAGTTTCAAGTTTCCAGTTTCATCATCAAAACTTTAGAACTTTAGCATTTTAGAACTTTAGAACTTCTCCATGCTGAACAACCTGGATCTTGAGCTTGATATTCACCCGTTGTGTCGACGCTACGGTTCGGAAGCCCTTTATCGTCACGTTGTTGAGAAAGTCGAGGCCCTTAACAGATGATTGCCACGGACGATCTGCGGTTACGGCATCCGCCACTCCCGCGCCTGACAATGGACGAATACGTCACCTGGATAGAGGCCACGCTTCAACAGGCTGATCCAGTCATGGTGGCACGGCAAAAGGCCATCCAGAAGCAAATCAAAGTCCCCTTCCGGATCGTACGAGACGAAGGGGAAGTTCTAAAGTTCTAAAATGCTAAAGTTCTAAAGTTTGGAACAAGCCAAGACGTCTTACATTTTTTTATTCCGCGCCAATCCGCGCAATCCGTAGCTAAAAATTATTCTCAGTTTCCAGTTTCCTCTTAAACTTTAGCACTTTAGAACTTCTCCCCTCCTTGGATATTGATCATTTCGTGTTGGATATTAGCTCCCCGCCTACGGATCTGGAATAAACGAGGGGAGTAACATCTTAGCATCCGAAATACATGAAGCACACTGCGGCTCACCGAGACGGTTCGCCCTACCCGCTTCGCATGGGGCATAAATCTGCTCCGAAGGAGGTAGGGCGAACCGTCTCGGTGAGCCGCAGAGGAAAACAGTTTTTTTCTTGTTTTTAGTGTGGTTCGTGGACAAAAACTTGAAGTTACAGGCAGGATATTCTCTCCCACTTTAGAACTTTAGCATTTTCGAACTTTAGAACTTCTCCCCTTCTCACTAACACTTCTATGAAAACGACTCACACAATCGGTATTGTCGGGTGCGGCTTTATTGGCGGCGCCCTTAAGCAATGGGTTGAAACCTACAATCCAAGCGTAAAGGTTCTCGTCTCCGATCCGCCGAAGGGCTTCAACGATGACCTCGCCTCTGCGGAGGTTTTGTTTGTCAGCATCCATATCCCGACAGAGGCAAACGGGGATCAGGATCTGGCGCTTCTTAAAGAGATTCTCAAAGGACTGCCTGACAAGCCCATCTTCATCCGTACGACAATCCTGCCTGGCACGAGCGAGATGCTTTCCAAGGAGACGGGCCGCCGCGTCTACTTCATGCCGGAGTTTCTCACACAGCGCACCGCGTATGCGGACTTCTGTTCCCAGGCGATGGTCTTCACGGCTGAGACCGAACTCTTGCAGAAGATCTTTGTCGGCAAGAAATTTGTGGAGATGACCTCCTTTGAAGCCGAGGTCGCCAAGTATGCGCATAACGTCTTCGGAGCTGTCAAGGTGACCTATTTTAACGGGATCTATGACTACTGCCAGAAAAATAACGCCGACTATGACCGTGTGCTGCAAGGCGTCCTGCTGAGCGGCTACATCAACGACACCCATACGCAGGTGCCTGGACCGGATGGGAAGCTCGGGTATGGCGGCAAATGTTTCCCCAAGGATGTCAATGCGCTGACTGAGATGACAAAGGGCTACCCCCTCCAAGAGTTGCTCAAGACCATCAAGCCCTTGAACCTGATCTTCCGGGGCGAAGATCAATAGCAGTTCTAAAGTTCTAAAATGCTAAAGTTCTAAAGTCTGAGAGCAGCGGGCTGTAGCCCATTACCGCTCATCCCAGTTTCCAGTTTCCTCTTACCCTTTAGAACTCTCGAACTTTAGAACTGGATTTATAATATGACAAATGATGAGTTTAAGAAGCAGCTTGAAGAGCGAACCTTGGTGTTTACGGTTGCCGTCATGAGTTTTCTTTATCAACTCCCCAAGCATCCTCTGTTTTCAGTCATCATTACGCAACTTGCAAAATCCAGCTCATCAATGGGTGCCAATTATCGCGAAGCGAATAGAGCGGAAAGCAAGCTAGATTTTGCACATAAGATTGGTGTTGTAGAAAAAGAATCCAGTGAAACGGTCTATTGGTTAACTGCTTTGTCCCGCCTGTCTTTCCTTGAAGAACGCCTGCAACACGATCTCGTGCCACTCCTAATGGAAGGGATTGAATTGCTAAAGCTCTTCTCAACAATCAAGCGCAAATCCAGTCTTTAGCTCCAAAACTTCAGAACTCTCGAACTTTAGAGCTTCTCCCCACTTTAGCAATGTATTCCAACTTTAGAACTCTCGAACTTTAGAACTTCTCCCCACTTTAGCAATGTATTCCAACTTTAGAACTTTAGAACTCTCGAACTTTAGAACTTCTCCCCATGTCCCCAGAAATCGCCAAATTCACCCCCTCCCTTTTTTGGGACGTTGACCGCGAAACCCTTGATCTTCAGAAGAGCAAGGCCTTGATTGTTCAGCGTGTTCTCGAACGCGGGCATGACGAAGATTGGGAACTGTTGAAGGCCTGCTATACGATTACGGAAATTGTTCAAACAGCCATGGAACTTCGATCCCTTGAGTCCACGGCGCTTGCTTTTGTTTCGTGCATTGGAAATATCAAGAAAGAAGCCTTCAGATGCTGCATCTGGAAACAATCGACTCCGACACACTGGCCCTCCTGAAACGGATACAGGCGTTGGATCTGCTTGCTCAAACGCGGCTTGTGGGGGGCACTGCATTAGCCCTTCATCTTGGTCATCGGCACTCCATTGATTTGGATTTCTTCGGCGTGTGGGGAGAAGTTAATCTGGAGTCCATACTTGAATCGTGTGGAACTGTTGTCCGGACAGGGGGGAGAGATCGACTCCAGTTTTATGAAGTGAATCATGTTAAGGTCGATTTTGTAACCTACCAATATGCTTGGTTGCAGGAGGCTTCTATAATCGATGGAGTTCGTCTTGCACACGTAGACGATATCGCGGCCATGAAACTCGAAGCAATCACCAACCGTGGCAGCAAGAAGGATTTTATCGATGTGGCGATACTTTTGGAGCACTACTCATTGAAGCAGATGCTGGAGTTATATCACAGAAAGTATCCAAAGGGATTAAAGCTCCACGTGATGCGCAGCCTTGTCTATTTTGAGGATGCAGAAGGAACAGATATGCCGCTGATGCTTAAGCCGCTCACCTGGGAAACGGCAAAAGAGCGCATCTGCGATGCTGTCCGTGAAACGGCTTGAGAAGTTCTAAAGTGCTAAAGTGCTAAAGTCTGAGAGCATAGGGCTGTGCCCCATTGCAACTCACCCCAGTTTCAAGTTCTTGTCCGCCGTAGCTTTAGCGAAGGTGGATCCAGTTTCACTAACGCACTTCTCCCCTCCTTGGATATTGGATATTCTCTTCCAACTTTAGCACTTTAGAACTCTCGAACTTTAGAACTTCCCTACGCTTTAGCACTGTATTCCAACTCTCGAACTTTAGAACTTCCCTACGCTTTAGCACTGTATTCCAACTCTCGAACTTTAGAACTTCTCTACGCTTTAGCACCGTATTCCAACTTTAGAACTTTAGCACTTTAGAACTTTAGAACTGTATTCCCTTCCTCCATCCGTCCTACAGCGTATTTCCCGCCTCTCCCGCTTCCCTTTGAACGGGCAATTTGCTAAACTATACACGATGATATAAGTGAGCGCTCGCTTCGGAGCGGAACGCCTTCGCGTTCCGGCCGGCGCGGGAAGCCGCGCCGCTCCCGGACTGTCGGGCTTCGGAGCGGAACGCCTTCGCGTTCCGGCCGGCGCGGGAAGCCGCGCCGCTCCCAGACTGTCTAGCTTCGGAGCGGAACGCCTTCGCGTTCCGGCCGGCGCGGGAAGCCGCGCCGCTCCCAGACTGTCGAATACTTATGTCGCTGTGTATAATAACATCGCAGGCATGACGGTTATAACATGTTGACTTGCAGCAAAATAGAAGCGTTTATGAATGATGTTTCGATGTCATTCATGGGGACGGAGTCTTAATTTGTTCAGTTCTAAAGTTCTAGCCGGCTTCGCTTGAAGCTACGCCGCGCCGGGGAATTGCTAAAGTTCTAAAGTTTGGGAGCATAGGGCTGTAGCCCCACTACCGCTCACCCCAGCTTCAAGTTTCACTAACGCACTTTCCCCCGCGTTATTCACCTCAACCAGCCTATGCCAAACGGCTCCGCCGGTCAGGAAGAACGCAGAGAACATAAAGATCAATGTCTATACATGGTGACATAAGCCCGCGCAGGTTTGGAGCGGAACGCCTTCGCGTTCCGGCCGGCGCGGGAAGCCGCGCCGCTCCATGCTTTTCGGACACTTATGGCACCATGTATAATTCGACGTTCGACGTTGAATGTTCAAAACTTTAGAACTCTCGAACTTTAGAACTTTAGAACTTCTCCCCACGCATTCACGCATTCGCGCATTTTCTTAATCTTTATGACAATGAAAGCATTTTATGATTGGCAGACGAATGGTGGCGGCGGCGACGTCACACATTTGATCGCCACGCTTGAACGCCTTGATGTCTCCTGGTGTGTCATTGGCGGTCTTGCGGTGAACCACTGGGCTGCAGAGCCGGTTGTGACGGCTGATGTTGATATCGTTATAGCGCTTGAAAAGGTAGAAGATGTGGTGAAGGCGCTCATAAAAGAGGGGTTTGTTGCAGAGCATTTCCCCTGGTCCATCAATCTCAAAGGACGGTCCAATGTCAGCATCCAGATATCGACTGAGGAGCGTTATCGGGCCTATCCGGAACGATCAATTCCCTGTGATGTTTGGGGCATACTGATGCGTGTCGCCTCTCTGGAGGATACGTTAAACGGCAAACTGGCTGCCTACGCCGACAAGACACGCCGACCAAGCAAGCGGCAAAAAGACCTCTTGGATATCCTGCGCTTAACAGAGTCCCACCCCAGCCTCTTGTCCCTCATCCCTGAAGACATCCGTCAAACGCCCGCCTTCCAAAACGTTTAACTGTTGAGTGTTTTTTTACGCCCCCCCCCGAACCCTTCAGTTCAGTTCTAAAGTTCGAGAGTTCTAAAGTTCTAAAGTCTGAGAGCAGAGAGCTTCAACCTATTACCGCTCACCCAGTTTCCAGTTTCCAGTTTCACTAACGCACTTCTCCAACTCTCCATGAAAGCCCTTTCAGATCCCCCAGACATTTTTCAGGCCGTATCGAGCGCACTGGCGTGCGAAGACGGCCTCAAAGTTGCGCTTGTCTATGGGTCGGCCGCTGCTGGGACGATGCGTCGGGACAGCGACGTGGACGTGGCGGTTCTGTTTGACAAGCCACTCAGCATGGAGGCCCGCCTCGCGCTGTGGGGGCGGCTGACCGAAGTTACTCAACGAGAAATTGACTTGCTGGATCTATACAGCCTCGGAGGGGAGATCCTGCACCAGGTTCTGACCAAAGGGCGTGTCGTGGTCAAGAACGATGAACAGGCGTACTATTGGCTTGCCAAGCGCATGGTGTATGAGCGTCAAGATTTTATGCCCCTTGTGAGGCGGGCGCAGCGCGAGCGGATTGGGAGGATGATTCATGGATGAAGATCTGATTCTGGGTAAGCTTGAAAGTCTGGCGAGATGTCTTGAGCGCATAGAAGAGAAGACACCGGCGACGGCAGAGATGTTGAAAGCCGATTTTGACAGGCAGGATATCATCTCTGTTAATCTGGAACGTGCCGTTCAGGCCTGTGTGGATGTCGGCATGCACATCATCAGTCAACGGAATCTTCTGTTGCCCGACTCCATGGCAGGAGCCTTTCTGGATTTGGCGAAATTAGCGGTTATCGACAAACACACGGCAGGAGTGATGGGGAAGACGGTAGGTTTCAGAAATACCGCTGTCCATGCCTATCGAACCATCAATTGGGATATTGTCTTTAGCATCTGCACAAGACATCTTGACGATTTTCGCTCTTTCGCCCGCCAGATCATGGAGGCGATGGAAAAGGAGAAAACCGTTTAGAACTTCTCCATTCTCCACCCCTTGGATATTCGCGCATTACCGCATTCGCGCATTTCTCCCCAATTTACTGACACTTCTCCAATTGGTGAACTTTTAGGTACGACCCCTCTAACCTCTCACAATTTCCAAACCTCTTTTTAATTTTTCGCTAAGAACGCTATGAGAGGTGCTTGCACGGAAAGCCCTCGCGAGTGGCGGAATACCGCCAGGGCTTATCTCGTGCAAGCACCTGAGTGTCATTTGACGAAAGAGATTCGGGTGAAGTACGAGCTGTGCCGACGGCGTATTCGCCGAATGCGTAGGCACGCCGTCCTTCACCCAATTCGCGATCTTAGCGTAAAACACCAAGTAACCAGTAATTTTTTCGACAAACAGTGAAGAACCATTTTTATGCTCGTAAGAGACTGAACAGTAAATGTTTTCCGCTAAGAACGCTATGAGAGGTGCTTGCACGGAAAGCCCCCGCAAGCGGCGGAGTACCGCCGGGGCTTATCTCGTGCAAGCACCTGAGTGTCATTTGACGAAAGAGATTCGGGTGAAGTACGAGCTGTGCCGACGGCGTATTCGCCGAATGCGTAGGCACGCCGTACTTCACCCAACTTGCGCTCTTCGCGAAAAATCTTTTCTTCCACTTTAGAACTTCCCTGGCTCGGCGTAGCTGAAAGCGAAGTCGGCTCGAACTTTAGCACTTTAGAACTCCCCCCTCCCTTCCCGTAGCGCCTGCTCTTTTTTAACCACAAAGAACACAAAGAACACAGAGGAAAAAGAGATGAAGACAGCTTTAGAAATTTGTGATGATATTCGTCAGACTTCATACGAGGTGCATGAGTATTTAGGGACGGGTTTTTTGGAAAAAGTGTATGAGAATGCTTTGGCGCATCGCTTGCAGAAGAAAGGATATGCAATCAAACCGCAGTATCCAATCACGGTATTTGATGAAGATGAGTATGTCATCGGCGAGTTTGCAGCAGATATTTTGGTGAACGACGAAATCATTGTTGAGCTCAAAGCGGCCACGGATCTAGCGGATAAACATGCGGCACAGGTGATGAACTATTTGAAAGCAACACGGAAAAGGCATGGGATGTTAATCAACTTTGGTTCCGAAAAGTTCCAGTGCCGCAAGTATATCCGCTAATCTTTGTGCTCTTTGTGTTCTTTGTGGTTAAATACTCTCGATGCCATTTGCACTCAAAAAATTCATCTCCCAGTTTCTCATGCCCATGCCTTTGGTATGCGAATGCTTCTTGCTGGGCTGGGTCTTGACGCGCTTCACGAAGTACAAGAAGACCGGGAAATGTTTTTCCTTTCTAGCTTTACTCTTGTTCCTTCTCTTCGGTTACGGCTTTGGACGCACCTACCTCTACAACCTCGAACGCCGCTATCCAGCCTTTGATCCGACGCCGGAGCAATGTGAAGCGCTTCGCGGGGCTCCGGTTGTGGTATTGGGGCAGGGGATGCCAGTGAAATCCGATCTCCCGTTGCGCTACCAGAACAACCCCGTGTTTGAGCGCCGGCTCTTCGAAGGCGTCCGTTGCGCCAAACTCATCCCCGAGAGCCGGCTCATCGTCTCCATGGCAGGCGAAGCCTCCAACAGCGTCAAGCAAGCCTTTCTCGACGGCTACATGCTCCAGGTCAACTTCCCGACCAACCGCGTCTTCATGTTCACCACCGCCCGTGACACCGCCGACGAAGCCAAGCTCGCGCGACAAGTGATCAGTAATCAGTGTTCAGTAATCAGTAATCAGTGTTCAAACTTTAGAACTTTAGAACTCTCGAACTTTAGAACTATCTCTTCAACTAACGCACTAACGCACTCACGAACTAACGAACTTCCCCCTCCCAACTGCCAACTGATACTGCCCACTGCTACTGATCTCTCCCGCTCCCCAACTAACGCACTATCGCACTATCGCACTAATGAACTTTCAAACTTTAGAACTTTAGAACTTCCCTGGCACGGCGTAGCTGAAAGCGAAGCCGGCTCGAACTTTAGAACTAATGTACTCATTCTCTCCACCTCCGCCTCCCACATCCCCCGCGCCATGAAAATCTTCCAGAAGCAGGGGATGACCCCCATCGCATCACCGTGTGATTATAGTGAGTTGGAACTACCTGAATTCAAAGTAAAATGGCCATTTTTGCCCCTTCCTTCAGGATCAGGGTTTGAAACAGCACAGTGCGCCCTTTACGAATGGCTAGGCAACATCTACGAGCGGATCCTTTGATCTGAAGAATTATACGCTTCATCCAACCTTAAAGCTACTCGTTCGTTTATTGCCCTCCCCCTTCCAGGCTTCCAGTTTCGAAATTCAAGTTTCACTCCCAGCGTTAGAACTGATCTAAAGCATGTTGTTCAACTCAATAGAATTTCTGATCTTTCTGCCTCTGGTGTTCCTTTTCTACTGGTTTGTTTTCAATCGTAGTGTACGGTGGCAGAACTTATTTGTTGTTGCGGTTAGTTATATTTTTTATGGCTGGTGGGATTGGACCTTCCTGCTCCTGATTGCATTGACTACCTTCTGTAGTTGGTTAAGTGGCATTTGGATGGGGGAGCGGGACCGTGAGACGTGTCCTGTCACAGGACTTCGAGGCCATCGCAAATTTGTGATGGTGTCAAATATTCTCCTGAACCTAGTGATCTTGGGTTATTTCAAATATTTCAATTTCTTTCAGGGAGAGGCCGTCGCATTACTTGAAGCATTAGGCTTTCAGGCGCATGTCTGGACGCTCAAGATTCTACTGCCAGTTGGTATCAGCTTCTACACCTTCCAAGCGCTGAGCTATTCTATTGATGTTTACCGTGGGGATATGAAGCCGACGCGCGACATGATTGCGTTCTTTGCGTATGTCAGTTATTTTCCTCAACTTGTTGCCGGCCCCATTGAGCGCGCCACGAATCTGCTCCCTCAGTTTCTCGCTCCTCGAGTCTTCAGTTACCCCCAAGCTGTGGATGGCTGCCGACAGATGCTCTGGGGGTTCTTCAAAAAAATGGTGGTGGCGGACAGGTGTGCGGAGTTGGGCAACCTCATTCTTGATGGCAAGCTTGAGAATGCGCACACAGGAATGGCCTTGTGGATAGGCATGTTCTGCTTTACTGTCCAAATATACGGCGATTTTTCCGGGTATTCGGATATCGCGATCGGATGTTCACGATTGTTCGGAATTAAGATTATGCGCAATTTTGCCTATCCCTATTTCTCGAGGGATATCGCTGAATTCTGGCGTAGGTGGCATATTTCCTTGTCTACCTGGTTTAGGGATTATGTCTATATCCCGTTGGGTGGGAGCAAAGGGAATAAGTGGCAGCAGATACGAAACACCTTCGCGATCTTTTTAGTGTCTGGTCTTTGGCATGGAGCAAATTGGACTTTTCTGATGTGGGGGGCCGTGCATGCCCTCTGCTTCTTGCCGCTTCTGGTCAGAGGTCAGAACCGTAAGAACACAGACGTGGTGGCCCGTGAGCGCATATTCCCGTCTCTTCGAGAGTCCTCTCAAATCTTTATTACATTCCTTTTTGTCTTGCTTGCGTGGATTTTCTTCCGGGCTCCGTCGCTAACTGTGGCATACAAATGGATCATCGCCATGGGGAGTTTGCACGGTGGCATCGTTCTAACGGGTATCGGCTTGCTTATGTTCAGCAAACTGTTGCTGGGTATTTTTTTTCTGTTCAGCATGGAGTGGCTGGGGCGCAGGCACCAACATGCGCTTGAGCGGCTGCCAGCTAATAAGTGTCTTCGTTTTTCGCTCTACGCACTGATCAGTGCAATCATTCTTGTGTTCCGTGGTGGTCAGCAGACGTTTATCTATTTCCAATTTTAATCGCGCGAGCCTCTGTTGCCATTGCTTCGCAGCTTAAGTAATCCGCATAGCATACGAAATGAAGCTTTTTGTTCAAAAATTAATTGCTTACGTCGCGCTCTTGCTCGCGCTCTTTTGCTGTTCTGTTCTTATCACATTTTTATCATTCAAGCGTATTCAGTCGATGTCGTTTAAGATCGACGGCGATACCATCATCGTTGGTCACTCCATGCTGGAGTGCGCAATTGATGATACTAAGCTCACTGGATGCTTTAACTGGTCAAACTCAGGAGAGAGCCACTTTATATCCTTCTACAAAATCCGGAGACTGCTTGAGGAAAATCGTCAGATCAAGTATGTTGTATGCGCCTTCAGCCCATGGGGCGATCCAGAGGTTATGAAATGGGAGAATGACTACTGTTTTGGCTTGGGGGCTATCCTTCCTTTTCTGAATGTAGTGGATTTCCGCGATTTGCCCTCCTTTAGGATTCTCGCATGGGAGAAGGCGATAAAAGATTACTGGACCATGCAACTGCGCCATCTTACGAGGCCAATCCCGCTGAGTTATTGGGGAAAACATGCCCAACTTGAGCGATGCGGAGTTGATCAGGACACGCGTTACATCGAAAAAAAAATGCTCTGTAAGAAGGACGGGTTTGGCCCCTCGTTATATATCAGACGAATCCAGGAGCTGTGCGATGCCCACGGGGCAAAGATGATCCTGTTGTATACGCCAGTCTATGAAAAGGAGAGATGGTTCTCGGATGTCTCATGGATACATGACGAGTTTTTTGAGGATATTCTGTTTTGGGACTACAGCACCTTGAAGTTGCCCAAAGACCATTTTGCGGATATTAATCATCTGAACACGCGGGGCTCAAAGATATTCACGGAAATGTTTGGAAAGAGACTTGCTGAGATGAAAGTCATCGGGGGGGCTAATGGTAAAAGTACTGGTGACTCTGCTAGTAAGTGATTCTTTTATAGGGTCATATAGAAATAGCAACATATGAAGCCTTTTGAAAAACCTATTCTTGTTACGCGTCCTTACCTGCCGGATTTAAAGAGCTATCAGGAGGGGGTTGCTGAAATCTGGAAGAATCAGTGGCTCACCAATAATGGGCCCGTGCTCCAGCGGTATGTGAAGAACCTAGAGGCATTTTTTGGAACACCCAATGTGTGCGCATTTAATAATGGCACATTGGCTCTACAGATCGCACTGCAAGGACTGAAGATCCAAGGCGAAGTCATTACCACGCCCTTTACCTTTGTGGCCACGGCACACTGTTTGGTCTGGAACAATATCAAGCCTGTCTTTGTTGATATTGATCCCATCTCCTATACCATCAGTCCTGAAGCAGTGGAAGCGGCGATTACACCTCGGACAACGGCGATTCTGGCGGTACACGTTTTTGGCAACCCGTGTCATCTCGAACAGTTGCAAGTAATCGCGGATAAGCATCACTTGGCCCTCATCTACGATGCCGCGCACGCCTTTGGCGTGAAAATTGTGGAACCACAAAATCCACAAAATAACACAAAAGATAATCAGCCAGATTTAAAGGATATCGGCTTGTATGGTGATTGTTCGATGTTCAGTTTGCATTCGACCAAGCTCTATCATTCAATTGAGGGCGGATTGCTGACCTTTAACAATCCTGCTTATAAAAAGAGCTTTGAATACTTGCGCAATTTCGGGTTTGAGAACGAGACAGAGGTCATGATGGTGGGCACCAATGCCAAGATGAATGAGATGCAGGCTTTGATGGGCGATATGATGCTACCCAAGGTGCCAGAGATCATTGCCAAGCGCAAACGCCTGACCCAGGCCTATTTTGAAGGACTGAAAGACATCCCCGGCATTGACCTTCACTGTATTAAGCATTCGCTTCATTCGGCTCATTCGGTGATCCCGAACTTCGCATATCTTCCCCTGGAAATCATGCCCGACTACGGCTTGACGCGGGATGGCCTGTACGAAAAGCTGAAAATGTACAATGTTTTTGTCCGCCGGTACTTTTATCCGTTGCTGACCGACTTCCAGTGTTACCAGAAAGTTGGAAGAAAGGGGGAGTTGCCGATGGCAACGCAGGTGTCTGAGCGGATCGTAACCTTGCCCATCTATTTCGATCTGGAAGTCGATGATGTTTGCCTTATCTGCGAGATGATTGCTCATTTGGGAAATTAAAGCGATGAAACTTGGCATCATGCAACCCTATTTCTTGCCCTATATCGGCTATTGGCAGCTGATGAATGCGGTGGATACGTATGTGATCTATGATGATGTAAACTTCATAAAGGGTGGTTGGATTAATCGTAATAACCTTCTTCTGAATGGGAAGGCTCATTTATTCACATTGCCGTTGACGGGGGTAAGCTCGTTTAAGAAAATCAACGAAATCGGCATTCTTCCATGTCCAGCAACGATACTCAAAACCATTGTGCAGTCTTACTCAAAGGCGCCTCAGTTCAGCCAGGTATATCCGCTGCTGGAGTCAATGCTTCACTATAAGTCGATGAATCTTGCCACAGTCCTTGAACATTCGATCACAAGCGTTGCTGGCTATCTGGATATGCACCCCCGTTTCATGATCAGTTCAGAAATAAACAAAAATACTGAACTGAGAGGGCAGGACAAGGTCCTTGACATTTGCTCGATCCTGGGCGCAACAGAATATTATAATGCGATAGGAGGAAAGGAATTGTACGACTTCGCAGCATTTCGTGACAAAGGGATTCGCCTCTCATTTTTAAAGACGGACAGTATACAGTACAAACAGTTTAACCACGATTTTGTCCCAAACCTGTCTGTTTTGGATGTCCTGATGTTTAACTCAAAAGCATCCATCCATGAGATGTTAAAGGCGTATACCTTGGAATCGATGTAATCGATGTCTGCCTTAAAACAGAAGATCATGAGTGGTGTTTTCTGGCGCACCCTAGAACGGTTTGGGACGCAAGGCATTGGCCTCGCCATTTCAATGGTTTTGGCCCGTCTACTCGGCCCAGAGGAATATGGAACCGTTGCGCTCCTTTCCATCTTTCTGATGGTTTCCAATGTTTTTGTAGATAGTGGTTTTGGCAAGGCGCTGATTCAGCGGAAGAATGCGGATGAACTCGATTTCAATACCATTTTCTTTTTTAATATCTTTGCCGCAACTGTTATTTATTGCTTCTTGTTTTTTATAGCCCCTTGGGTCGCAGATTTCTATGACAAACCGATTCTTGTGTTGATTCTCCGGATTTCCGCATTGAATTTGGTCATAGGATCCCTTAATTGCGTTCAGAATGCACTCTTGATCCGCGAGATGCGTTTTCACCTGAGCTTCATGGTCAGCCTCGCGGGGATCTTGACGCATGGTGCAGTGGGGATTACCCTGGCCTATCTCGGGTATGGTGTCTGGTCGTTAGTCTTCAGCCAGTTGGCCTATACGACTGTTTCGATGGTGGCGAGGTGGTTGCTGATTGGCTGGCATCCCCGGTTCTGTTTTTCAATTGAGCGCTTAAAGAACCTCTTTGGATTCAGTTCCAAATTGCTGTACTCCGAACTCTTAGATACTGGCTTTAATCAAATGTACGGACTGCTGATCGGAAAGATCTACTCGCCTGCGGACTTAGCCTATTACAACAGAGGAGATACGCTGCCAGGCATGATCATGGGGAGTATTCAGGGGGTCATCGGCAGTGTTGTCTTCCCGGCGCTCTCTTCGATCCAGGATCAGCGGGATCAGATGAAGAAGCTGATGCGTCGTGCGCTGAGCCTCGCCTCCTTTGTCGCCTTTCCCGCCATGTTCGGGCTGGCTGCTGTTGCGCGTCCTCTGGTTGCTCTCTGGCTTTCAGAGAAGTGGTTGCCGGCTGTGCCGTATGTTCAGATTGCGTGTTTTACGTATGCCTTTTGGCCTGTGCATGTGGCCAACCTCCAGGTAATACAGGCCTGCGGACGAAGTGATATCTTTTTTCGGATGGAAATTGCAAAGCGCATCATTCTTGTGATTGCCATTCTTTTGACCTTCCAGCATGGCGTGATGGCGCTTGTCTTGGGCCGGGCTGCAACCGCGCCGATCGGTCTGCTGATCAATGTCTGGCCGAACAAGAAACTCATCGGCTATTCGTTTGGCGAGCAGTGCAAAGACCTCTTCCCCTTTCTGCTTCTCGCCAGTGTAATGGCCGGGGCCGTAGCTATGCTCTCCTTCTTGCCTTTGCCGGACGGCCTCTTGCTTCTGGCTCAAGTCATGCTGGGCGGCCTTGTTTATCTGGCGGGCAGTTGGTTCGTTGTGCCTGAGACGGTCAGCTATATGTACAATACAATCCGCTCCATGATTAAACGGTAACAATGAGAAGACTCCTCGACCTCTTAAAGTTGGATTCTGCGATCCCTGAGCCGACCATCCCGCTCATAGAACCCGCCCAGGAGATCAGCGACCGTGAATTAGTCACTCAGCCTGTGGTCTCGGTTTGCATCGTAACCTACAACCACCAGCAGTGGATCCGTCAGGCAATCGAGAGCGTGGTCGAACAGAAGACGTCCTTTCCTTTTGAAATCATCATCGGCGAAGACTGCTCGACTGATCAGACGCGGGCCATTGTTCTTGAGTATCAGAAGAAATACCCCAGCCTGATCCGCGTGCTGATCTCCGAGAAGAATGTTGGCGCTACGCGTAATTTCTGGCGGATCCTTCAATCGGCACGTGGCCAGTATCTGGCGTTCTTGGAGGGCGATGATTACTGGGTTTCTCCTAGCCGTCTGGCTTTGCAGGTGCAACGCTTGGAGGAGTCTCCGGCATCGATGCTCTGTGCGGCCAATACGCGGATTGTGGTCTCCCAGTTAGGAAGCCCTGATAAAGAGGTCGGGTTTTTTGTCCGCGCCAGCAAACCCCTCGCTTCACTCTCCGATGTTCTGGTTCAGCAATATCATGTCTCCTCGTGCCTCATGCGCGCAACATTGTTGGAGGAGATCAAGCCGTGGTATCAGCGGTATGGAAATGTCTTGGATATCCAGATGCTCTGTCTGGCTGCAAAGAACAGGATGATCGTCTATCTGGATCAGGTGGTTTCGGTTCGGCGCTCAACGGGTGAGGGATATTACTCAATCCTTAACGGTATGCAGCAGCATCTTTTTGACGTGAAGTGGATATATCATATTGCCCGGTTCTTG
Organism: uncultured bacterium; assembly: GCA_942493055.1. Lineage (GTDB taxonomy): Bacteria > Verrucomicrobiota > Kiritimatiellia > RFP12 > UBA1067 > CAIZQW01. The sequence goes on from OW818680.1 coordinate 4,838,604, forward strand.
GCCCCTGCTGGCGATCTGGTTTTTCTTAGGCGTATGTTTGCACGGGGTTTCGAATATGGTGTGCTGGCCAAGCAGCAGGACAGAGGCTCCTTCTCTTGGCTTGCCTATTTCAAATGTATTTTTCAGGTCTCGCCGAAGGTGGCATTGTCGTTTGTGTGGCAGAGTCGCCGGCGTGTGATCTCCGGCCTTCTCCTGTGCGTATAGGCTCCCTCGCCTGTGCAGCGGCTCGGGTATCCGGCTGGCTGCGGCTAGAAAACCGCGTGGGGTCCAGGCATAAACGAGAGGATTAACTTTTATCAACGAATTAAACGAATGGAACGAATTGGAATTAGCTTGATTTGTTTAATTAGTTGAAAGCGCTTCAAGGTGTAGACAAAATGACTCTTACAAGGAGTGTAATATGAATAAAGAGAAGCTTATTGTTTGGGGTACGGGCCAGCTTTCCGACATGGTTTGCTGGTATTTGCGGCGTGATACGCCGTATGAAATCTGTGCCTTCTGCATGGATCAGGCGTATATCCAGGAGGCGACGCATGATGGCCTTCCCGTTGTCCCCTTTGAGGATCTGGAGAAGCACTATCCGCCTGCTGAGTATAAGATGTCGCTTCCCATCAGTTTTAGAAAACTGAATCGTATCAGGGAGGACCGTTTTCTGCGTGCTAAGGAGAAGGGCTATACCTGCATCTCGTATATCAGTTCGCGTGCAAGTTGCGAAGCCCAGAGCATCGGGGAAAATGTGTTTGTTTTAGATATGGCGGTGATCAATCCCTTTGCGCGGCTGGGGAATAATATTGTCATCTGGTCGGGGACGCACATTGGACACCACTCAACGGTGGAAGATCATTGCTTTATCGCGAATGCCAAGGTGGCCGGGTGCGTGAGGGTTGAGCGTAATTGCTTTTTGGGAGTGGGTTCGGTTGTCTGCGACACCTTGGTTGTTGGTCATCATTCGATCATCGGTGGCGGGGTTGTTGTCACAAAGGATGTCAAGGAGGCCTCCGTCCTCGCGACCCGGCAGGTCGCGCCACTGCCTCTAGAAAGTTATGATGCGGAGGATATGCTAACATGAAATGGGAAAAACAAGGGGTAGTCTTTAACATCGATAATGATTCCGATCTGCAGTGTACACATGCGGGTATTCCCGTTGTGGACATTCTGAATGACAAGGTTTGGCGGATCTATTATACGGCAAGGGATAAGCATGGAATCAGCCGTCCCTTTTATATCGATGTGGAAGCCAAGAATCCAAAACATGTCCTTCGCCGGCATGACCAGCCAATTCTGGAAATAGGCAAGCTAGGTGCGTGCGACGACTGCGGGGTCACGCCGACTTCGATAGTCAAATTCAAAGATAAAAAATACATGTTTTATTGCGGATGGACGGTGCGCAATACCATTTCATACCATAACTCGAATTTTGTTGCCATCAGTGCGGATGACGGCGAGACGTGGCAGAAAGTTGAAGGTCCTGTGATTAGTCCAACACCCTGGGAACCCTATTGTTCAGGGGCTTCCTTTGTTTTGGCTGATGAAGGCATCCTGAAGATGTATTATACCTCGTTTGTCGGCTGGGAGACCCATGACGGTCATCCGGAACCGCTCTATCACATCAAGTATGCAGAGTCCGATGATGGTCTGACGTGGCGACGGGGGCCTCATGTGGCAGTCGATTTCCTCGATAACAAAAAAGGGGGTATTGCGCGTGCTTCGGTTATCAAGGAAGATGGTCTCTACCGGATGTGGTATACCTATCGCGGAGCATCTGATTATCGGACGAATAGATTAAACAGCTATCGAATCGGATACGCAGAGTCGAAGGATGGGAAGACATTTGTTCGAATGGATGGACAGGTCGGCATTGATATTTCTGAGTCTGGGTGGGACGATACCATGATTACCTACCCGCATGTCATCAAAGTCGATGGGGTCTATTACCTGTTCTACAACGGGAATGCCTTTGGAAAGACAGGCTTCGGGTACGCCACGATGAGCGAAGAAGTGCTTAAGTGTTAATTTTTGAGCGTGCAAAGGAGATGAAGAACAGACGTGCCAGCAAAGATATATGTGATTAATCTTCCGAAAGATGTGGAACGCCTAGAGTGGTTCCGCATGGAGATGCGGACGAAGTGGCCTGGGATGGCGTATGAGGTCGTCCCTGCCATTGTCGGCAAGGAGATCCCGGATGAGGTGTATGCCCGTCTGGTCGATGCGAAGCGGGCAAAGGCGCTTTTCGGACGGGAGATGGGGAGGGGCGAAGCAGGTTTGGTTTTAAGCCATCATGCGATTTTTAATAAGATGATCGCTGACAAGGTGGAAGTGGCTCTTGTCTTTGAGGATGACGTACGGCTGGGAACACAATTGAAGGAATGCTTCTCCGAACTGGTGGTCTGGTGTGAAAAACAATCGGTCCCGGTTGCGCTGCTCCTCAGTGAAGCACACAAAGTTCGCAAATGGCTCGGGACTCCGCTTGGAAAGAGCGGAGTCCGTATCTGCAAGCCACTCAGTATCTATGGGACGTACGGGTTTATGATTAACCTACAAGCGGCAAAAGCTTTGCTTGCGTTCACCACCCCGGTATTCTGTTTCGCAGATGATTGGGCACGTTTTCATACGGAAGCAAAAATCCAAGTCTATTCCATCGTTCCTTTCCTGGTTGGTAACAATGATTTTGAGCGAAAAAAATCGAGTCTGTCAGAGGAGCGTGCGGTAATCTGGCATCAGTCTTCCGATGCCCAGAAAAAAAGGTCGGCCTTTTCACGTCTCAAGTGCATTGCTCATAACTGTCTATTGAAAATAATGGACCGATTGACCGGCGTGACGGTCATTCAGGTGCGATCAAATAATGGGCTTCTGTAACCCTCAGAGCTCTGCCTCAGTCGTGTTCTCAGGAGAAAATGCTATGTCGCTACATCAAGACCAACTTCCCCCTGTCGCCATTTTTGGTTTTAACCGACCTGATTGTTTGAAACAGGTCTTTGAGCGCGTTCGGGAGGTCAAACCCAGTAAGCTCTTTCTGGTGCTGGATGGGCCACGGGAATCCCGACCTGCGGATGCTCCAAAACGACTTGCGTGTGAGAAAGTGCTGGAAAACGTGGATTGGCCCTGCGAGGTCTACCGTAATTATGCGGAAAAAAATATGGGCTGCCGTGAGCGTATGGCCTCAGGGATGACGTGGGTCTTTGATCAGGTGGATCGTGCAATCCTGCTGGAAGACGACTGTGTGCCTCATCTTGATTTCTTCCCATTCTGCTCCGATCTCCTTGAGCGCTATGCGAGTGATACCCGTATTGGTATGATCGCCGGACACGATGAACATTTTGAGGTTGTCAATACGAACGGCGCCAGCTACTATTTTGATCGTTTGGCCACGATTTGCGGCTGGGCGACCTGGAGCAGGGCATGGAAGCAGAACAAGCCGCAGATGGAGGATTGGCCGTTGCTGAAGGAGCAAGAGGCACTGCTGGATCTCTATGGAAGGCGGCGCTATCTCAGGGACTGGACAAAGATCTTTGATCGCGTCTATAACCGCAAGGTCAGTTCCTGGGCGACAGCCTGGGCGCTTACCATGGCCCGTGAACACTGGCTCTGCATCCACCCAGCCAGGAACTTGATCACCAATGTGGGGTTTGGTGCGGATGCCACGCATACCTCCGGCTCTGAGGTTTCACCTTGGGCAAACAGACCCACATATCCAATGTCCTTCCCCTTGGTCCATCCGCCGACGATGATTCCCAATGTCCGCTCCGAACAGATTGCGCAGAATACACAGTATTCCATTCCCTGGATACCACGTATTATTATCATTCTAAAGGGGCTGCTTAAAAGATCCATCGGTAAAAAGTAGGGTGCAAGTCACGAATTTAGCTATAGGCAACGCATGCGAAGAAAAAAAATAGTTTGGCTCTGCACGTACACGAACGAAGAAAAACGGAGTCACTTGCGACTCTGGCGTAACAGGCCCATCAATTATGGTCTATGGATTCCTGACCTGCTCCGCGCCTTTGAAGAAAACCCTGAATATGAAATTCATGTGGTCACAACACAAAGTTGGATGAGAAGGCGTTACGAATCATGGAAGCAGAGAGGAATCACCTATCACTGTTTCCAAGGCGGCGTACCGTTTGCGGGATGTGTCTATCCATCCTTCTTTCCAGTGGATGACTGGTTCCGCTATCGTGCCAATACCCGCCGCATTCAGCGTATTGTCAAAACCATCCAGCCGGATATCGTGCATCTGTTTGGCGCGGAGAATGCCTACTATGCGAGTTCGATACTTGAACTTAAAAAAGAGTATCCGGCGTTAGTCACGATTCAAGGGTTTGTCCATCGCGAGAAGCAATACCATGGCAATGCTACGCGGTTTAACGTGTGGTGCGAACAAGAAGCGGAAATATTATCCTCCTGCCAGTATTTCACGGGAGAGTATGATTCGGAGCAGGTAGTGCGGAAATTCAACAAGGATTGTTCATTCTTCCACATGTACTTTCCAATCAACGAAGCACTGGTTGAGACCGTGAATCAAGAAACCTTTGAGCTGAAGTACGATCTGCTTTTCTTAGGGCGCGTCTGCAAGCAAAAAGGCATTGATGATTTTCTGGAGATCGTCCGCTTGCTGAAAGCGCGCAACCCGCAAGTGAGGGCTGCCATTGCAGGAAACGGCGCAAATGTCCCTAAACTGCAGGAGCAGGCCAGACAACTGGGCGTTGAGGAACAGGTGACGATTCTTGGCATGTTGCCGACTCAGCGCGATGTCTATGCGGCCTTCAAGCAATCCAAACTCTTTCTGGTCCCCACCTATAACGATGCCTTTGCGACAACCATCCGAGAAAGCATGATGCTGGGGACACCGGTTTTGTCCTATAGGACCGGCGGTATTCCTTACGCCAACCGCGATGGGCAGGAGAATATTCTCTTGTTTGAGCAGGGGGACTTCAAGGGCATGGCGGAGGGCGCGTATATCATGCTTACACAGGACGAAGAGCGTCGTGCTTTAGCTCAGCGAGCCCGTGCTTTTGCCGCAACTGAATTCTCATTGCAGCACAACGCAGAGGTTATCCAGAAAGCGTATGAAGCCCTTCTAGTGACGCAGTGAACCAAGCACATCTGATAAGGAGAAAAAACGTATGGCCTGTATTAAAGCAATCTCGTATGCCCTTCCTGAAACCATCCTGACCAACGATGAACTGGCTCAGCTTTATACCGGGTGGACGGCTGAGAAGATCTTTGAAAAGACAGGGATCAGGCAGCGCCACATCGCTGCGGAGCGTGAGACAGCCGGTGATCTGGCTGAGCAGGCTGCGCGAAAACTCTTTGAAGAGTATGCGATTACGCCGGAGATGATTGACTTTATCCTGTTTGGAACCCACTCGTCGGATTATTTCATGCCTGCAACAGCCTGTGTGCTGCAAAATAAGCTGGGTATTCCCACGAGTGCTGGTGCGCTTGACTTCAACCTGGGGTGTTCCGCTTATATCTATGGGCTGACGCTGGCTAAAGCATTGATTTCGACGGGCGACGCAAAGAATGTTCTCTTCCTCACGGGGGAAACGTTAACAAAACATATTCATCCTATGGATAAGAGTACGCGGACTATCTTTGGTGATGGTGCGGCAGCGACCCTTGTGTCGGCTTCGGATGAGGATAAAATTTTTACTGCGGTCCATGGAACGGATGGTGGCGGCTATGATAAATTAATTATCCCTGCAGGTGCGATGCGTTCGCCACGCAGCCCGGAAACATCGCGCGAGATTTCTGATGACTCAGGAAATGTGCGCACCTTAAATAATTTCTATATGGATGGCGCAGACGTTTTTAACTTCACGTTGGAAAAGGTGCCTGATGTTGTTCAAAAAACGCTTATTAAGAATAATTTGGAAATGGGGCAAATCGACCTGTTTGTCTTCCACCAAGCCAACAAGTTTATGCTGGAGTCTTTACGCAAGGTGATCCGTATCCCCCGCGAGAAGTTCTACATGAACATGGAGGATGTCGGGAATACGGTCTCGTCAACGATTCCGATCGCCCTCTGTCGTGCCCAGCAAGCGGGTGTCCTGAAGTCGGGCATGAAGGTGATGCTTGTTGGTTTCGGAGTCGGACTTTCATGGGGCGCAGTCGTTGTAGAGTGGATCTGATGTTTAACGATTAACACGAGGTAACAAAAATGACATACGAAGAAAAGATCAATGAGCTGGCGGAAATGTTTGAGATCGGGGCAGCAGAGCTAACACCTGAACGCGCCCTCGACACCCTAAATTGGGATTCCATGACCATGCTGACACTCATCGCCATGGTGAAGGCAAGATTCAATAAGAAATTGCCAGGTGCCGAGATTCGGCAGTTTAAAACCATCCAGGATATCTTGAATGTGATGGAGTAGGGATGATTTAAGCGGGGTCTAAAATTGAATATTTTTTAGGCGAGGTAGTGAAATACTATTTTTGATGATAGGTATAAAATATTTATTATTGGTCAATCTATGTAAAGTTTCTAGATGCGATTTAAGTGATTCGAGGATTGTTTTTGTGAGGATTATTGTATGAGTAGAGTCTTAGTTACTGGTTCCAAAGGATTTATAGGACGACATGTTGTTCAGGCATTGATTATGGCTGGAGATACGGTTGAAACCTTTGATGTTTGTGATGGAAATATTGAAACCTATACAGATTTCCCCACTAATGTAGACCATGTAATGCATTTGGCTGCCCGTACTTTTGTTCCCGAGAGTTGGACCGAGCCTTTTACTTTTTATAAGACCAATGTGCTTGGTACGGCAAATATATTAGAATTTTGTAGAAAAAATAACGCATCAATTACTTATATTAACACCTATCCGTATGGTGATCCAGATTCGATACCAATATCAGAAGAAGCTCAGATAAAACCTAGTTCCCCATATAATCACAGCAAATGTATGGGAGAGAATCTCGTAGAATTCTATTCCAAGTTTTTTAATGTGAGAGCATGCGTATTGCGCGTTTTTAATGTGTATGGACCAGGGCAGGGTATAAACTTCTTAATACCTGCTGTTATTGACCAAGTACTTCATCCAGCAGTTGATGAAATTCACGTAAAAGTGCTCGAACCACGTCGAGATTATGTTTATATCGATGATGTTGTTGCAGCACTAATAGCAACTATAGGGCATGGCGATGCATATTCAATCTACAATGTGGGAAGTGGAGTCTCTTACAGCGTAGAGGATGTGGTCAACATGGTTATGAAAATCGCTCATATCAAAAAGAAAGTGAAAGCAGATGGACAGATTCGTCCAGTCGAGATTTTAAATAGTGTTGCAAATATCGAAAAAATTCAAAGTGAATTAGGATGGAGTCCTTGTGTAAGCTTTGAGGATGGAATACGACGGATCATTAACGGATTGGCTTAGGAGGAACGATGAAAAAGGTGGTCATTGTTGGTGGTTTTTGTGAAACATACGAATTATGCAAAGAGGCGGGGTATCAGGTAGCGGGTGTTGTTGACTTTAACAGAAGCGTTGTTGATGGATATGATGTTCCCTACATTGGAAATGATGAGGAATTTATTGCTAAGCATCTTGATTTGCTGAAGGATTCAGAACTAATAATTACACCTGACAATCCCGATTTAAGAGAAAAAATTGTAGCGAGATACAACATCTTTAATCCGGTTTACGCAACGATTGTTTCTGGAAGAGCATTTGTTTCACCTTCGGCATCAATAGGTGTGGGATCTGTTGTGCAGGCCAACACAAACGTGACAGCATTAGTAAATGTCGGAAGTTTTGTTCGCATAAATGTGGGTGCTTCCGTAATGCATCACTCGAAGATACATGATTTTGTGACTATTGCTCCCTCTGCAACAATACTTGGTTATGTTATAATTGAAAAAGGAGCCTATATTGGGGCGCATGCTACGATTTTGCCAAGAATCAAAATTGGAAATGGTGCTGTTGTTGGGGCTGGAGCGGTTGTAACACGTGATGTACCGGATGGATATGTGGTTGCTGGAGTCCCTGCAAGAAAGATAGAGCGAAAATGAAGAAACGCTTGATGTATGCCTATGTATTTTTCCTTCACGTACTATTAGGACTAGTGCTACTAAAAAGTGATTTTAGCCAACGCATTGGACGTAAGCTAGGGGTCAATAGCCAAATTAATTGCCGCTTATCATTCACGGGGGACAATTTTCAACGTAGCATGTTGTATTATCATTCACGGATGGATGGAAATGTGCCTCGAAACAGTGTGATTTTCATAGGAGATAGTATTACGCAAGGACTCTGTGTATCTGCGGTGGTCTCTCCTTCAGTCAACTATGGTATTGGTGGTGACACAACGGCTGGTGTTTTGGATAGAATTGAGACCTACACGTCAATCCAAAAAGCAGACGCAATCGTCATTGCTGTAGGTATAAATGACATGGGTGTCCGATCAGATGATGAGATAATGCGCAATTATGCGAGGCTGGTTACGCAAGTTCCTCCGAATATACCACTCATATTCAGTGCCATTTTGCCAATTAATGAAAAAAGATGCGCCCGTGAGTGGTTTGGCGGTACATGCGGGTTAAATGATCGGTTAAAGAGTATTAACGTGCGACTCCAAAAGCTAACAATGGCATCTAGTAGAATCTGCTTCGTCGATGCAGGCCCTTCCCTTGTTGATGCAAGGGGAAACCTTTCAGACGAGTTTCATGATGGGGATGGTGTCCACCTTAATGCGAAAGGCAATAGCATTTGGATTCAGCATCTGAGAACCGCTATTGAAACCGCCAAAAGAAGCAGTATTCCCAGATAGAACATTACTTGTTAAAAAATCTTTCAAACATTTGTTAACAAAAAGTCTGGGCACGAAATATTCATTAGGTAAAAAGAATTTATGAGTAATTATGAACATGTCATAGTCGCTTCGGAGATGACGTTGCTTCAAGCCATTAAGCGCATGGATGAAGTCCGCTGCAAGCTGTTGCTGGTCATGGAGGGCGAGTTTTTCAAGGGGCTGATCAGCATTGGTGATGCACAGCGGGCGATTATCCGTAATGTCCCCATGGATACGCCTATTTCACAGGTCATACGTCCGGATATCGTGGTCTGCAAGGAGGGCGACTCAGAGGAGTTCATCCGCTCTGAAATGGTGCGGTGTCGCGCGGTTTTTATGCCGGTATTAACGCGTGATCGTAAGATCAGCCGGGTCGTCTTCTGGGATGACGCATTTAGTCAGCAATTCACAACGACCAACGCACAACTGGTTGCTCAAAAATTGAACATGCCTGTGGTGATCATGGCAGGAGGGAAGGGAACGCGTTTGCAGCCCTTAACCCATGTTCTCCCGAAGCCGCTGTTGCCGTTGGGAAAGAAGACGATTCTTGAAAACATCATGGATCGGTTTGTTCATGCTGGATGTGCCTCCTTTTATCTATCCTTGAATTATAAAGCTTCGATGATCCGCCACTACTTCGAAGAGTTGAACAATTCTGCATATCAGGTCTCCTTTTTTGAGGAAGCAAAGCCGCTGGGAACAGGCGGGAGCCTTTCGTTGATCAGGGATCAGTTAAAAACGCCTTTTTTTGTTTCGAATTGCGACATCATCATTGATCAGGATCTCCATGAGGTATGGGACTATCATGTGAAGAACAAAAATGAGTTGACGATAGTTGCTGCCTTGAAACATGTGAAGTTAGCGTATGGGGCGCTGGAGACAGGGGATGACGGGTTGCTTAAAGCATTGAGCGAGAAGCCGGAATGGGTCTTTAAGGTCAACTCTGGGGTCTATATCCTGGAGACCCATCTGCTCAAGGAAATCCCTGATCATTCCTTTTATAACATGACCGACCTGATTGATGCGATTCTCAAACGGTCGGGGAGGGTAGGGGTCTTCCCGGTCAGCGAAGGCTCGTGGTCAGACATTGGAAACTGGGACGACTATCGGGCCGTGATGAGCGGCAGGGATGCTTAGATCTTAAGATGAAGATATTCACTCGGAGCGTAAACATTTCAAAATGAAATCGCACTATAAAATAAATTCTGTAATTTGGTTTCTTGTAGCCTATCTGGTACTGCAAAACATTCCCTGGCTCTACTATCGCGTAGGTTCCAAAGGCGGATTGATCTTCTTTGTGCCGTGGTTTATCTCTGAGTTGATGAGTTCAAGACGGGGGATGAATCCTGTGGCAGAAAAGTATGCCCGCTACTTCTATTTATTTTTCGGACTCTACTGGCTTGTCCCATGGCTTTATCCGGTCTTCGATTATGGAACCTTTCCAGACTTCGGTAATATCACCAGCAATGGACAGATCTTGGTTGCCTTCATTATTTTCCACCTGATAAGCCGAGTAAAAGACATCGCTTCGTTGCGTGTTGTCACATTTGCGAGTGTAGCTTCCTTATTGATTTCAGGGATCATTAATTCACGCGTACAAGAGCGCTATGAATTTGCTTCCCGTGAGTTAACAGGTGGCAATACACTACTTTCAGATGCTGCTGAATATCTCGCAGCAGGTGTCGCTCGCTATGACTTCATCTTCGGTATGGCCTTAATTGCACCAGTGCTGCTCTATACAGCGTTGAGAACACGGAATATATTGCGTTGGATTTTCGTTGCAACCTATTTGTTTTTAGGCATCTCTGTCCTTCAGGCTTCTTATTTTATTGGAACTATTGCTTTTTTGACAGGGACGGCTTTGGTTGTTGCCTACTATCAGCCCTTTATTCCTAAAAGAGCCGCCTTGGTGATAGTCTACTTTCCGGTGGTGCTCTTCTTTGTTGCGCCCAGCGTATTTAGTTTGGCGCTTGATCCGATCTTATGGCTGATGACGATTACCGACAATCACCAATATCTGCTTAAATTAGGTGAAGTACAGAGCACCATCCAGGCTGGATTTTTTAGTGAATACGGCCCCTTGGGTGTACGGATCGGACTGTACAGATTTTCCTTTGAAAATTATTTAAACCACCCACTGTGGGGGAATGGAACCTTCCACAACACAACGGGTTTGGCGAGATCCGGCGGGCATTCACAGATTTTTGACATGATGGCCAATACTGGGCTTGTTGAGATCACGGCCGTCATTCTCATCTTTTGGAGCTTCCGAAAGTATGTGCTGGCTGCGTTTCCCAATCAGGTGAGGGATGTTCAGATCCTGATGAATCTCTTCATGTTCCCTGCGATCTTCGTGGCCTTTGTCAATCCGTTGAGGACTCCGCCGATCTGGAGCTTGTTCCTATTGCTAACCCCTTCTCTCGTGACGTGGTTTCGTGATTTCGACCAGAAGGAGATGGAGGGTCGAAAACGCATGGAAGAGCGTGCGATGTCACGTGGGCCCTATGTGTAACGTCAAATTTTTTCACCTGCTGAAACGAATGAATAATTAACATGGAGCATCTTGTCATAGTGGTTGGAGGTTACTATCCTTGTTATGGCAATCCGATGGGGATTGTCCTGGAGAAGATTCGCCCCGCGTTAGAAACGTGCTATGATATCTCCGTTGTTGCGCTTAAGCGGTCAGCACAGGATGTTGGAACCCCTTTCCAGCACGAAGGGGTGACGGTCTATCCGGCGACAAGCTGGCTCAATGACTGGATGCTGCGTGCTGGACGCTCACGGGCTCAAAAGATTGTTTTTACCTGCGCTCAGACGCTGCTGGCTTTTTTTCGGCTAGAAAGGCGTCATGATGAATGGGAACGCATTGCGCTTCGGAAGCTCGAAGCCATCTACTGGAAAAAGCCCTTTACGCGCCTTCTGACCCTCAGTTTCCCTATTCAGCTTCACCACGCTGGCCGCCGCTTTAAGCAAAAATATCCAGAGACAATCTGGCTGACCTATTCAACAGATACATACTTTAATCATCCATTTGCAAGCAGGGTGCCGACGAAAGCTTTACGCATGTGGATCGCTGCTCGACGGGCGAAGGACGAACTCGCATGCTATCAAGCGGCTGACTTCAATTTTCTCTCGCGTGAAATCGTCAAGAATAGCAGCGATTTCCTGGCTCCTGTTGCCAATAAAACAGCCATTCTGGACTACACGCTTTTTGATTCAGATCGTATCAGCCATGAGCAATGCTATTTTCCTGCACAGGAAAAAATCAACCTGCTATTTGCTGGCGGGTTTGCTATCCCGATGCGCAGTCCGGAATATTTTATTGATGTACTCAAGCATCTTCCTTTTGATACACGTGTTGTCTGGCATATCTATTCCCTGGGAGCCCCGTTAGAGATGTTACAACACGCTATTGCTCAATTTCCAGAGCGATTTCAACTTCATCCGCCTGTCAGCCCGAAGGAGATCGAATCAATTATGGTGCAGGCGGATGTGCTGGTCAATCTCGGCAACAACAGCGACCTCTTTTCGCCCAGTAAACTGTTTGACTACCTGTCATCGGGCCGGCCGATTGTCAATGTCTGCTACAAGGGAAGGGTGAGGAACGAGGTATTCGAGAAACATCCTATGGTGCTGGAGATCGAAAACTACGGAGATGCGCAGCGGGATGCGGATCGTTTAGAAACGTTCTGCACGAGCGTCAAGGGTAAGCGTTTGGCCGCGCAGGACGTCGCAAAGCTTTATCCCGAGCATGAGCCAGAACAGGCATTGAAGCGTTTGTTTGAAGCGTTTGGAACGCAGGAATCATAATGAATGGAGAGAGCGAGCGAAGTTCTAAAGTTCTAAAATGCTAAAGTTCTAAAGTTGAAGAGAGAGAGCGAGAAAAAGTTCTAAAGTTGAAGAGAGATAGAACCAAAACATTCGTTAAATTAGTTTAATTCGTTGATGAACTGCACAAGTACAAAACAATTTAAAAGGAAACAAACATGTTTAAAGGGAAAACATTATTGATCACAGGTGGGACAGGATCGTTTGGAAACGCAGTCCTGAACCGGTTCTTGGATTCAGATCTCAAAGAAATCCGTATTTTTTCACGGGATGAAAAAAAACAGGATGATATGCGGCATCAGTATAAGAACAATAAGATCAAATTCTATATTGGTGACGTGCGGAATTTGGATTCTGTCGCTGATGCGGTGACAGGCGTGGATATGATCTTTCATGCGGCAGCCTTGAAGCAGGTTCCCTCGTGTGAGTTCTACCCGGTTGAGGCGGTACGGACCAATGTGTTGGGGACTGAGAATGTACTGAGCGCGGCGATGCGCGCTGGCGTGAAACATGTGGTCGTCCTGAGCACAGACAAGGCTGCTTATCCGATCAATGCCATGGGGATATCCAAGGCGATGATGGAGAAAGTCGCCATTGCAAAGTCGAGGGTGGCCTCCGAGTACGGTATGACGGTTTGCGTCACACGCTATGGAAATGTGATGGCCTCCCGAGGCTCGGTCATCCCGCTGTTTATTGACCAGATCCGTCAAGGTACGCCACTGACCATTACAGATCCCAACATGACACGGTTTATGATGTCTCTGGATGATGCAGTGGATTTGGTGGTCTATGCCTTTAAGCATGGACAACCAGGTGATTTGTTTGTTCAAAAGGCCCCAGCAGCGACGATTGGTGTCCTTGCTGATGCAATCAAACAGGTGTTCAAGTCAGCGGTGCCAGTCAATATCATTGGCACACGACATGGTGAAAAGCTCCATGAGACGCTTCTGACCCGCGAAGAACGATTGAAATCAATTGACCTTCCAGGCTATTTTAAGGTTGCCTCTGACAATCGCGACTTGAATTATGGGCTTTACGTCAACGAAGGTGAGGGGACGCTTCAGCCCGTTGAAGATTATAATTCGGGCAACACGAAGCGCTTGACCCTGGAGGAGATGGTGGCGATGCTGGAGAAGCTGGCGTATGTTGTCGATGAGTTAAAGAAGTAATGCAGTTCTAAAGTTCTAAAATGCTAAAGTTCTAAAGTTTTGAAAAAAGGCACGAGAGATAAGTTTAAGAAGAATAGCAAAGAGCGAACTTTGACGAGTCAGTCGGGATATGCGACAGGGATTGACTACCAAAGCGTAACCTGGTAACTGCCGGATCGCCGCACTCCATACTTTAGAACTTTAGAACTCTCGAACTTTAGAACTGTTTTTTCACTATGACAAACGAGGAATTCAAAAAACAGTTAGAAGAGAGAACATTAGTGTTCACTATTGCCGTGCTGAATTTTCTTTATCAGCTTCCAAAGCATCCTGTGTTCTCGGTTATAATCACACAGTTGGCGAAGTCCAGTTCATCAATGGGCGCTAATTATCGTGAAGCAAATAGAGCGGAAAGCAAGCCAGACTTTGCTCATAAGATTGGAATTGTCGAAAAAGAGTCAAGCGAGACAGTCTATTGGTTGACCGTTTTGTCACGTGTTTCATTCCTTGACGAAGGCCTTAAACAAGCTGGCCAACCACTTCTAGCTGAGGCGACAGAACTCCTCAAACTCTTTTCAACAATAAAGCGTAAGTCCAGTTTATAACAGTATGTAACTTTAGAACTTTAGCATTTTAGAACTTTAGAACTTCTCTTTTATGAAAATCGGTATTACAGGGCAAGCAGGTTTTGTCGGGACGCACTTGTTTAACACGCTGGGTCTCTATCCCGAGAAGTATACACGCATCTCGTTCGAAGATTCATACTTTGCAGACGAGCAAAAATTGCGGGAGTTTGTCCAGTCATGCGATGTGATTGTGCATTTGGCGGCTGTTAACCGATGTCCAAGTGAAGACGAACTCTATCGGACAAATATTAGGCTCGTGTCACAATTAATTGATGCAATGGAGACCGAGAATGTTTCACCCCACGTGTTGTTTTCCTCTTCAACCCAAGAGGAACGGGATAACATATATGGACGCTCCAAGCGCGAGGGACGTGAATTGTTGGAGGCGTGGGCGAGGCGGAGTGGCGCTAACTTCACAGGCCTCGTGATTCCTAATGTGTTCGGACCCTTTGGCAGACCTTATTATAACTCCTTTGTCGCGACTTTTGCCCATCAGTTGACGCATGGTGAAACCCCAGTCATCCAGACGGATGCGCCGGTTAAGCTGATCTATGTGGGTACGCTATGCGATTTCATCATCCAGTGCAGCATAACCCCGGCTGACATCCGACGCATTGAAGTGCCACACGATTTTGAACGTCAAGTGTCCGACGTGCTTGCCCTGTTTGAGCGCTTCAAGCTTCAGTATGTGGACCAAGGCATCATCCCCGTCTTGCAGGGGCGTCATGATGTGAATCTCTTCAATACGTTTAGAAGTTACTGCGAAATCGATCAGTTCTTTCCCGTCAACTTGGTTAAACATACAGACGCGCGGGGTTCGTTTATAGAGACGATTCGATTGGGTGTTGGAGGGCAAGTCTCTTTTTCGACAACCGTTCATGGTGTTACGCGAGGTAACCATTATCATACCCGCAAGATTGAACGGTTTACAGTCATCAAAGGCAAGGCGCGCATCCAGTTGCGAAAAATAGGCACGACGAATATTTTGAATTTTGAACTGGATGGCGAATATCCTGCGTATGTGGATATGCCGATCTGGTATACCCATAACATCACGAATATCGGGGATGACATTCTGTATACTCAGTTCTGGATCAACGAGTGGTATGATCCGAAGGATGGGGATACTTTTCAAGAGACAGTTCTAAAGTTGGAAGACAGTTCTAAAGTTCTAAAATGCTAAAGTTCTAAAGTTGGATGCTCTTGCTAAGCCCCTCATTATCCAACGGCTCGGCACTGCCTCGTCCTCCAGATGCTGGCACAGCGAAGAATTATTTGCATGGAAGGCGAACCTGTGTTGAGCCGCAGAGGTTTTTTGCAAGAGTCTCACTTGAATTAAAGGAAAGTGCTAAAGCAAAGGGAAGTTCGTTCGTGCGCATCATCATTCCAGTGCTGGACGTTCGGTGTTAACAAACTTTAGAACTTTAGCAATTTAGAACTTTAGAACTAAAAACGAAGCGAAGCGGAGTTTTTTTATGAAAGTCATGACAGTTATCGGTACGCGACCGGAGATCATTCGGTTGTCGCGGGTGATGGCCGCCCTTGATCAAGCCGTGGAGCAGGTGATCGTTCACACGGGACAAAATTACGACTACGAATTGAACCAGGTCTTCTTTGATGACCTTGAGTTGCGTAAGCCCGATTATTTTTTGGATGCCGCAGGAAAGACTGCCTGCGAAACCGTTGGAAATATCATTGCAAAGGCGGATGCCTTGATGGGCGAAGTCAACCCTGATGCACTGCTTGTTCTGGGCGATACGAACAGTTGCCTGGTGGCCTATCCTGCAAAACGGCGTAAGATTCCGGTTTTTCACATGGAGGCTGGCAATCGTTGCTTTGATCAGCGTGTGCCAGAGGAGATCAACCGTAAAATTATTGATCACATGGCAGATATCAATCTTCCTTATAGCACTATTGCGCGTGATTACTTGCTCAGGGAGGGACTGCCGCCGGACCGCGTGATTAAGACGGGCAGTCCGATGAAAGAAGTGCTGATGCACTATTTACCCAAGGTTTCCGAATCGAAGATTCTGGAAACCTTGGGTTTAGTTCTAAAGTTCGAGCCGACTTCGCTTGCAGCTACGCCGAGCCAGGGTAGTTCTAAAGTTCTAAAGTTGGAGAGTACTGAAGCACTTGCGTTATTGAAGGGCAAACCTGCAAAGCCCTATTTTTTGGTGAGTGCGCATCGGGAGGAGAATATTGATTTGCCGGGGCGGTTTGAGAAGTTGGCGAATGTGCTGAATCAATTGGCAGAGACGTATGGGTGGCCTGTGATTGTGACAACCCATCCGCGAACACGCAAGCGCATGGAATCATCTGGCATTGAGTTTTCTGACTTAGTCCAGTTTCATAAGCCGTTCGGATTAACCGACTATCTGGCTCTTCAGCTTTCAGCGAAGGCAATATTATCCGATAGCGGAACAGTCACTGAAGAGTCCTCGATCTTGGATTTGCCTGCCTTGAATATTCGGGATGCACATGAACGTCCAGAGGGTATGGAGGAGGGGGTTGTCATGATGACAGGACTGGAGTGGATTGTGATCAAGCCTGCCTTGGATGTACTTCTGGAAGGGCAACGAAAACAGCGCAAGATCGTGACTGATTATGATGTGGACAATGTGTCTGACAAGGTGGTGTGTGCCATTTTAAGTTACACGAGTTATGTGAAGCGGACGGTTTGGAAAGAAACATAGGCAAAAGGAGCTATCGTATGTTTAAAACACTCAGGTATGTATTGAGCCATCCGTTAAATGCCAACCAGAAAAGCATGGCATTCATGCGCTATATCCGCTGGCATCTCGGGAGCCGCATCCTGCGGATGACAGTCGTGTGCGAATGGATCAATGGGGTGAAGTTCTATGTTCGTGAGCGGGAGTCGGGAGTCCTTGGTAATCTCTACACAGGATTGTATGAATTTCCAGACATGGCGTATCTGTTGCATGTTATGCAAGCTGACGATGTCTTCTACGATGTGGGCTCAAATGTCGGTGTCTATTCGTTGTTGGCCTGTGGTGTCGTAGGATGCAAAGGGTATGCCTTTGAACCCCTTCCGGAAACTTTTCAGCGTTTGGTTGAAAATGTGCGCTTGAACCACTTGGAGGAACGGTGCGTATGCGTGAATAGAGGGGTTGGGGAGACCAGCGGTATACTGCGGTTTACAAGCACAAGCGACACTATGAATCATGTCGTGGCAGAGGGGGAGGCTTGTCCGCAGGCTATCGAGATTGAAATTGCGCCGTTAGATGACATGGGGTATCCGACCCCGGCCTTAATGAAGATCGATGTGGAGGGGTATGAGACGCTGGTCTTGAGAGGCGCGGAAAAAGTACTCGCGAATCCGAAACTGAACTCTGTTATTATGGAGTTGAACGGCTCTGGGACACGATATGGATTTGATGAGGATGATATCGTGAAGGTGATGAAAGGTCACGGATTCAAAACGTTTGCCTATGATCCCTTTGCGCGCGAATTGAAAGAATTGGAGGGAAAAAATCGAGGGGAAGGAAATACGATCTTTATCCGGGATTGCGAGGCGGCGCGGCGGCTTGTCAAGGCGGCAAAGCCAATTCGGATCCATGGGGTTCAGTTCTAGACTCCAGTCCGCGGGCATAATCAGGAATCATTGGGTGGCCTAACGTTTGAGTTCGAACATCTAAAATGAAAAAAATTCTTATTTTCCAACCCGCGCTCGCACCCTACCGAATTGATTTCTTGAATCTGCTTGCCGAACGATTTGAAGTAAGCCTTTGTGTCTTAAATAAAAATTTGGACTCGCAGACGTTCAATCAGGAGAAGCTTCTCGCCCGTCTACGCGTGAAGGTGAGTTTTCTTCTCTCCGGGTTTAGAATCGGAGGGCGACTGCTTCGCCTTGGGATCCTCCGAAAAGTTCGAGAGGAGGCGCCGGACATCGTCTGCTCCTACGAATATAGCCTGGTGACACTCGTATTATTGATATATAAGCGGCTTTCAGCTCGGCCGTGGAAACTGATTGTGATGACAGACGACAATCTGGAAATGTTAGAGACACAGAGAGGAGTACGGCGGCTGATTCGCTCTGGGGTTTTGAGCTGGATCGATGGTGTGGTTGTGACGTCTGCGGCCTCCAGGGATTGGATGCGTGCACGGCTCTCTCCGTATCAGACGGTCAGTGTTATTCCGATTATCCATGGTGAGAGGGAACTCCGAAAAGAACAAACCCATATTCTGGCGATTGCGAAGGGGTATTGTGATCAGTATGCGCTGGTTCAAAAGAAGGTTGTCTTATTTGTCGCCCGGTTCCACCCAGTAAAGAACGTGCCCTTTTTGCTGAAGGCGTTTGCAGCGGTGACTGACAAGGATGCTCTGCTTGTGCTGGTCGGGCAAGGGCCAGAAGAGGCGTGTTACCGGGATCTGATTGGCCGACTAGGTATTGGAAGCCGCGTGCTCCTCCCCGGGCGGCTCGAAGGAAATCCGCTCTATGCATGGTATGCCTTGGCAAACCTGCTCGTGCTTCCAAGTCAGTATGAGCCTTTTGGCGCTGTCGTGAATGAGGCCTTGATCTTTGGAGCCCCCTGCCTGGTCGCGGAACATGTCGGGGCGAAGAGTCTGCTCAGCGACCCTGCGCAAGGCGCTATTTTTTCACTTGGAGATCCTCAGCAGCTTGCCAAACTGATTGACAGGTATCTTCAAGGAGCCGAACCTGTACGCACGGAACGACCATCACTGATGTCAACGACCTTGCCGATGTATGTTGAGAAACTGGCAAGCGAGTGGGAGCTTGTCTAAAACTCCAAGATTTTTTCGCCAAATTTAACGAACGAAGCTAAATCTAGTGCATTAGTTGATAAACGTTAACAGTCAGTTTGTTAAACAGGCCGCACATGCGGTAAGAAACAAGGAGGACTCCCCATGAGTATGTTACAGAAATATCTTCTCCTGTCCCTTCTGGTTTTCAGTGGGCAGATAGGTCTAGTTGCCCAAGTGAAGGGCAAGGATGCGGAGCTGCCATTAGTTGCTAAGAGCGCGATTCAGGAGATGGAGCGTTCCATTTTGCTGGCGAAGAAAAAGGCTGTGGAAAAGTTGAGAGCCGTGATGAAGACAGAGATGCAGGCTGGTAATCTTGAACGGGCTAACCTGATCAATCAAGCGATTAAAGAGATTGGCGACCTTACGGAAGAGCCTCTTGTGCCAAAGACGAACGAGGCGATTGTAGGTGAGTGGAAAAAGAAGGACGGAACTAATATTACGTTTGACAAAAAGGGGACAGTCGCACTGCCAACGGGATGGAGCGGATCTTGGGCGCTGAATGAGAAGACAGTTGTTGTAGTCTTGCACACGCTAGGAGGGAAGCCTGCTGCAATTCAACATAAGCTTGTTTACAATTTGCCAGTTCAAAGAAAACAAGAGAATCGGTTAGTCTGGGTTTTTGAATGTCAGAATATTCCTGATTATACATGTACTAAACAATGATTAATGAACTTCTCCAAAATTACTGCTTATTTTTTTCGATGAGATGACGTAATTTATAAAAAATATCAACGGACGCTATAGATAATAAGACATGAAATTAGATGAAACGATTTTTTTGATCCCCTTGTTTGCTGCGCTTGAACAGGATGGAATCCGTTATGCCGTCATGCGCAATGCGGAGAGCTTGCCGTTCGACCTGGGGGATGGCGATATTGATCTTTTGATCCATCCTGATGATTTTAAGCAGGGCGTGGCGATGATTAAGCGTGTGGCGCTGGCGTGTGGCGGCGGGGTGGTCGCGGAAACACATTCGCTCATGTTCTGTCAGGTTGAGCTTGCCGGTTGCAAGGAGGGGGTTTGGTGGGGGGTGTGTCTGGATATCTTTGCAGAGGTCAGGTATCGCGGATTTGCCAAACTCGTGGATGACTCGATTTTTTTGCAATGCGTGCAGACCCCAAACAAGATATGGACTTTTCCTGACGATGTCGGCAGTTTGCTCGGTTTTTTAAAAGAGTTACTCTACAACGGGAAATATACAGAGCGCTATGCGAGTCTGGCTAGGCGGGCTGTGGAAACAGGGAGGCATGCCTCCTTCCCGTGTCTGCAGAAGGAAATTCTCTCCTTGTTGAACCGTATTCTCCAGCAAGGTGCGGTCTCAACATCCGAGGCATCTCGCATCAGGCGCGGGATCAACCGACAAGCCTGCGCTCAGAACCCGCTGCGTTATCTTGTTGATAGAGCGCTGTTTGTCGGGGCCCGTCTCAGACGGGTCTTCAAACCCGCGGGTCGCATGGTTGCTGTCTTGGGCACAGATGGTGCAGGGAAGTCAACGTTGCTGGATGCGGCTCTGCCGCTCCTGCTGAAGGTTGCGCATGGATCCGTGATCGTGCATCACCTGAAGCCGGATCTGTTGCCCCCGTTAGCCCGTCTGAAGGGGAGAACGGACCGCCCGCGTGGCCCTGTCAAGGATCCACATGGCTCGAAGCCTTCAGGTTTTCTTGGCTCCTGCATGCGGGTTTCCTACTTAATGGTTGATTATGTGGCTGGCTATTGGATCAAGGTTTTTCCTCTGCTGATCAAGGTCCCGCCAACAATTTATGTGTTTGACCGTTATGCGTATGACATGTTGTTGGACGGGAAGAGACTTCGGATTGCCCTGCCCGAGTGGATGATCAAGAGTGCGCTCCTCTTTGTTCCGCGCCCAGATCGTATCATCTGCCTGGGAGGTGATCCTGATATACTGGTTGAGCGGAAGAAGGAGTTGTCGCTTGAAGAGGTCAAACATCAGGTTGCTGCCTTGCATGCTTGGGCTGATACCCATCCTAGAGCGTTCTTCCTTTCAACGACCGAACCTCTGGAAGAGACGGTGGATGCGTTTATGCGTGTTCTTTTGCTGAATCCTCCTCAAACGAATGTCCCCTCACTATCAGATTGATGAACGGCTTGCGTCGTGGAAGGTGACTTTGCCTCTGCATAAGGAGGCAAGATTGTGCGTCCTCCATGCCCCCGAACCAGTGGTTCAGAGTCTTTTGCGGCATGATGTCCAGGTTGATGTCACGTGTGACCCGGGCAGCGACTATGATGCGATTGTTGAATACGGGGTAAGAGGGGCATCGAAGAGAACCGGCTACCAGGCACATTGTTTCATGGGGTTGCCTGCAACCCTGCCGCGCATCTGGATTGACCTCTCCACACCTCGGTCACGTGTCTCGGGGTTAAACGTGCATCGTCCGGGACGTTGGTTCATGCGTGCCGCTGTGTGGGGGATTAAGCTGCTTGCGCGTTTTACGTCGTGTCTTGTTGTGCCCGGTTTATATGTGACGGTGCACAGCAAAACACGTGGGCACTCAAGCAACTCTGTTCTGGATTGCGCAGCAGCGGCGATTTTGCATGAGGCCATCCAGTTCCTGACCCTCTATTCGGGGTCAATTGATCAAAAACGGAAGATCACGGTCCGCCTTTGCCTCCAATCCGGGCGGCAGGTGATTGCAAAGGTTGCGGATACCGCTGCGGGGAAGGCCGCGGTTCTTCAAGAGTCAGCGGCCCTGAAGTGGCTGTCAGCCACAGAGGTCGCATCACAGGTTCCGCAAATACTGGGCGAACCCTTTGAAGAGAACGGGGCCATGGTCCAGTTCCAATCGCTTCTGCCCGACGGACGATACATGAGTGCATTAGGCCCTGCGCATCTTCAGTTTTTAAAGGCCCTGCGCAATAAATCACGCCAGCAGATGGCACTGAAGGATATCCCCCTGTATAGGGCCCTTCAGAAAACAGATATTTTTAGAAGAGGCATGGAGGCTCGTCAGGACTCTTTGCCTCTTTCTGGTTTTGCCGGAGCAATATCCTCTTGTGATCTGCTTGAAATGGTCAGGTGCTTGAAGGAAAACGAAGAGACGCTTCTGGAGGTCGGTTTTTCGCATGGCGACTTTGCGCCATGGAATTGTTCGCTTTCGACTGCTTCTTCACCACAGCTCTTTGTATACGACTGGGAAGACGCAGATCCTCTTGCTCCAGCTGGCATTGATGTGTTTCATTTTCTCTATAAACAAGCAGTGCTGGTAGGACCTTGGGAAGGAATGGATGCGATTCGGAATAAATGGTATCAGTATGTAAGTGAGGATGTGTCTATAAATACGCAAGTATATTTAGCAATCTCTTTGCTTCGAGAATTTGCAGCTGACACTGGAATTAAGGAAATAGGATGAAAATTTTGGTAATTGCTTATGCCTGTGAGCCTAATCGTGGTTCTGAACCTGAAGTAGGTTGGCAATGGGTGCAGCAACTGTGTCGAGAGCACGATGTATGTGTATTTACCAAAGCTAATAATAAGGAGCCTATTGAAGCAACAGATATTCGGCTAAAATTTCCAAATCTCCGATTTGAGTATATTCATGTGCCGATGTGGTTGTCGTTTTGGAAAAAGAAGAATTTTGGAATTCAACTTTATTATGTTTTGTGGCAATTATTTGCTCTTTATAGAGGCATGATTTTGCATAGGAAGGAAAAGTTTGATTTAGCACATCATCTTACATTTAGTCCGTTTTACTTTCCGCCAATTGTTAGCTTGTTGCCAATACCGTTTATTTGGGGTCCTGTAGGTGCTGGTGAAATTGTGCCGAGGCAATATTTTAGCTTGTTCACGGTTCGCCAACAGTTACGGGAATATCTGCGTTTATTGGTTCGCATAATTGCAAAATATAATCCATTATTCTTGTATGCATCACGCAAAGCATTACTAATTGTTGCTGCGACACAAGAAACCAAAAATGTTTTTCCACTAACGTGTGCCAAAAAAATTCTTGTTGAGCCCCAGATTGGCATGGATTTGTCCTCGTCACTTAAAATGAAGGAAAAGGCTTCAACTACGGAGTGCATAAGGATACTTACTGCTGGGAGACATGTGTATTGGAAGGGGCATATTATCGTCATCAAAGCATTTGCTCGATTACTAACGAAAACAAACAAGCGATTTGAATTAGTCGTTTTAAGCAATGGGCCAGAACTTGCACGATTAGAGAGGGAAGTACATGTTCAAGGCATTAACGATAAGGTCTCTTTTTTAAATTGGTTGCCTGATAGAAGTGCTGTGTTCGAGCAATATGCCCGTGCTAACGTTTTTGCCTATTGCAGTTTTTTTGAATGTGGTGGATATGTTGTTCTTGAGGCAATGGCTCATGGCGTACCTGTCATCAGCATTCATCTGGGCGGTCCAGGAGAGATTGTAACTAATGAGAATGGTGCATTAGTTGAACCAGGACCGATTGAGGAGACTATAGAAACGTTTAGCAATTTATTGCTTGAGCTTGCATTTAATGATAAATGGTTGCCAAGGAAAATTGAGAGAACAATCAAGGATATAAATGAGCTTCACAGATGGGATATGAAAGGTGATAGGCTTCTTAAAATGATCAGGGAGAAAATCAAGTAATAATATGCGTATTCTCATGATTCATAATTTCTACGGGTCGGAAGCTCCATCCGGTGAGAACAAGGTTGTCGAGATGGAACGTAGGATGCTTGAATCCTATGGGCACACCGTCCGTTTATTTGCACGGCAAAGCGATGAGATCCGTCGGCAAGGAAGCTGGGGCGTTTTAAAAGGCGCACTCTCCACCGTCTGGAATCCATGGATGGCTCGTGCGGTTCGAAGAGAAGTCGAAGCGTTTCATCCTGACATTGTCCATGTACACAATACATTCCCATTGATCTCGAACGCGATCTTCCGGGCGATTGGGAAGCGTGCAAAGAAAGTGTTGACGTTACACAATTATCGCACGGTCTGTCCTGCCGGGATACCGATGCTGGAGAGCAAGGTGTGTACACGCTGCTTCAGCGTGGAGCCCTCGTGGGGGTATGCGCATGCAATGTCGCGATGTTCCGTGTGGCCCTCCCTGAAGCAGGGGTGTTACCGTGGCAGTCGTTTTGCGACGATCCCCTTAGCGTTGAGTGTAGCGTTGTATCGAGGACTTGGGACCTGGCGAAACGATGTCGATGCAATCATTGTGCTGAGTGCGTTTCAAAAAGAGCTGATGGCGAAGGCTGGATTCCCGGAAGCGAAGATGCATGTGAAGGGGAATTTTCATCAGGAGCGGCAACGGCCCCAAGCGATTGTCAAAGAAGATTCCTGCGTGTGTGTCGGACGTTTATCCTGTGAAAAGGGGGTTCGGACGCTGATTGCCGCATGGAAAATCTGGGGTGCCAAGGCCCCGCTCTTGAAAATAGTGGGGGATGGCCCTTTGCGCGAACTGTTAGAGGCTGAGGCACGGAATCTCAACATCGTTTTCCTCGGATCCTGTTCTGCTGAAGTGACGCAACAGGAAATGGCGCGTAGCCGATTGCTCATATTGCCTTCGGAGTGCTATGAGGGCTTCCCGATGGTCATCCCTGAAGCATTTGCCCAGGGGCTGCCTGTAGCGGCATCGGATTTGGGCTCCTTGCCCAGTATTGTGCAAGCAGGGGTGACGGGGGTGACATTCCCTCCTGCACATCCGGAACAACTCTATGAGGTCGTGAGCCGTCTCTGGCTTGATCAGCCGACGTTGTCTGATATGGGTGTGAATGCGCGAAGGGTGTTTGAGGATAACTATACAGAGGCAGCCAATTATGCGCGCTTGATGGAGATCTATGCGCAGCTTCACAAAGGACGATGAACAGGTGAAGCGGTGTATGCGGAAGGAAGCAAGATGGATAAGATAAAGACACGTTTTTTTGAGGTGGCCAGCTGCACCTACGGGCAACTGCTTGAAGAGATGGAGATATGGCGAAAGGATGGCAAACACCATTATGCCTGCTTTTGTGATGCCAACGGACTGGCCTACAGCCAAAAAGACTTGGCCTTGCGGGATGCCTACCAGCATGCTGATGCAGTTTGTGCCGATGGTGGCGCAACAAAGATGCTGGCTTGGATTTATGGCGGCAACCTGCCGGAGAGGGTCATTGGGCCATACCTCTTCCCAAAGGCTATGGCGTTTGGAGTGGAGAGGGGGTGGAGACACTTCTTTTATGGAGCAGGGCCTGGAACAGCTGAGTTGCTGGCTGATAAAATGCGGAAGCAGTATCCAGGCATCCAGATCGTGGGAGCCTTGACACCCCCTTTTGGCGACATCCCTGAAGAGGACCAGATGCGGCTATTAAAAGAGGTTGATACGGCAAAGCCAGATATCTTATGGGTTGCGCTGGGAAGTCCCAAACAGGAGAAGTGGTGTCGGAAATTTGTGGGCAAGGTCAATGTTCCCATGATGATGCCAGTTGGAGCGGTTTTTGATTTCTATTCCGGGCGCATCCCTCATGCCCCGGACTGGGTGCATCCCTTGGGCCTCCGCTGGTTATGGCGCCTGTTGACCGGCGGGAAGCGTACTTTCAAGCGGAATATGTGGTGTGTGCCGCGTGCACTGCATCTTCTGCTGAGCGAATACTGGCAGATACGAATTATCAAGAGGGGCTAATGCAATGCATGAGGCAGCAGGGAGGTTGAATCATGGATGTCCGAGCAAATCTATCTGACAAGCAGAAAGCAAGCATCCGGCAACTGCTCTATCTTCCGTATATGTTACGGGATATTTTGTTTTGCCACTGGAAAGGGGTGACGTGGTATTCCGATTGGCGATTTTACGGACTCCCGTTCATATCGATTGCCGGCAGGGGAAGTTCCATCGTCATCGGACGGCGCTTTATTGCCTGCAGCGATTTAACGCATAATTCGCTTGGGGTCTTTCAACCTGTCATCCTCAAGACCGTGAGGCATGGAGCGAAGATCACCATGGGCGATGATGTCGGGATTTCAGGCTCAACACTCTCTGCTGCAACAGCTATCACGATTGGCAACCATGTGCTGGTGGGGTCTGGGTGTCTGATTAACGATACCGACTCTCACCCGGTTGATCCTGAAGCGCGGCGGCGCGGGGAGTGTGCGATCTCCAAACCCATTGTAATTGAGGATGATGTCTTTGTCGGGGCACGCGCCATCATCCTTAAGGGCGTTACTATCGGGAAGGGAAGCGTGGTGGGGGCTGGGGCTGTGGTTGCCAAGAGCGTGCCACCTTATAGTATTGTGGTGGGAAACCCCGCAAAGGTTGTTGGATGTTCTAAACGTCAGAAGGCTTGATGCGTGTATCATCGGAATGCGGACAGGAGGAAAGAGCACAAAGAACTGGCGGAGTAATGTGCTGCTGAATCAGGAGTTTTAAAAGGGATAAGCCAACTGCCAGCAGAGTTGGAATAAACTGAGTGGTAACTTCTTTAGCGTCGAATTACGCGAACCACGCGAATGAAAAAATGTTTTACGCGAAGATCGCTATGAGAGGCGCTTGCACGGAAAGCCCCCGCGAGCGGCGGAATACCGCCGGGGCTTATCTCGTGCAAGCACCTGCGTGTCACGTATGGACTCCGGGTGAAGGACGAGCTGTGCCTCCCGTGTACCCACGGGCTTGCGTAGGCACGCCGTCCTTCACCCAAATAGCGATCTTTGCGAAAAAGTATTCCTTAAAATCAGTCAAGTAACAAGCAAGACAGGGCTTTTGCGCTCATGTCTGTGATATACGGTGATGAAGATACTCTATATAGGGCCGTGGGCGAGTGATCAGGCACTGTTTGGCCGGAAGGCGGCAAACCAGGCTGCAACGGCGTGGTCGCGCGGTTTGCTCGATGCGCTCATCAAGGGCGGCAGCGCGGTCCGGGTCTGCACGCATTGCCGCGAGCAGCTCTGGCCCATGGGTGAATTGCGGCCAGGCGACAAAAGGGATTTCTTCGAAGCATGTCCTGTCCGCTTTTCAAAGTACTGGAATATCCCGCATTTGCGGGATTTTTCGTTGATGGAGGCCTATCGGAAGATGATCCGGGACGAGGTGGCTGAGTGTCGCCCGGATGTTGTGCTGCTCTACAATCTGGAGCCTTACCATGCTTCAGCAGCCGAGGTCTTGACCGCCCTGGGTGTGAGATGGATCCCCATGATTCTGGATGAGAATGAGGTTGGAGCCTGCGGCTGGGAGCGCTTTTCGCTGCGGGTCAAAGATGCAGCCGGGTTGATCTTCCTGTCACACTGGGGCTTTGCGAATTGCCCTGTGGCGCTCCCGAAGCTGCATCTGGATGGAGGTGTCCGGAGTGCGAGTGGGCAGGCATTGACAGACCTGCCGAAGGGTGGGCAAAAGACAGTTGTCTACAGTGGCGTGTATGATGAGGGCTATGGGGGTCTTACAAGACTTTTTGAGATCTTCTCTGCTGTCTCTGATCAATCGTGCCGCTTCCTGCTGACGGGTAAGGATGCAAAGGGGAATCTGAAGCGATATCTGCGACAGGAGCCCCGGGCGGAGTACTGTGGCTTTGTCAGTCGTGATGAATTGCAGCGTATCCATGCTCAGGCGACCGTCTTTGTTAATCCGCGTCCCTGTGAAGCCTCTGAGAACCGGATGACCTTCCCGTCGAAACTGCTGGAGTATCTCGCGTATGGGAAGCCGGTCGTCAGCACGTGGACAGAGGGTCTCGCACCTGAATATCGCAAGGTGCTCCTGGTTCCGGAGGGGAATACGCCGGTGGCCTTTGCACGTCTGATTGATAAGGCACTGAATTACTCGTGCGACGAACAGCTTGCATTGCAGCAACGCATATTGGCTTGGGCAGCAGCACATACATGGGAAGAGCAGGCTAAGCGGTTGGTAACGTTTTTATCAACGAATTAAACGAATTTAGCGAATTGAAGAGAGAAGATTTTTTAGCTACGGATGACGCGGATTCAGAAAGAGAAGAAAAGGTATGAAGTTGAAAATTAAGCGTTTTCTCATCGATTTGGTAAAGCCATGTGTTGAGCTTTTCCCAGGAGTTGCAGGAGCTTATCGCAGGTATAGAGACAATCTCCAATACAATAAAAAGTTTCAAACAACGCCATTTGGTTTTAAATTATCCGGCTATGCTGATATGCAAGCGGGAAGTTTTGAGGCAGTAGAAACGGATCTTATTAATCGTCTTATTCCGCACGTTGAAATAATGGTTAACGTGGGGGCAAATATTGGTTATTATTGCTGTCTTGCGCTCAGCCAAGGGAAGCAGGTAATTGCCTTCGAGCCCGTTGCAAAGAATATCCAGTATTTGTTAAGAAACATCAAAGAAAACAAGTGGGAATCCGGTATTGAATTTTATCCTCTGGCACTCTGTGACAAGACGTCTGGAATTATTGAAATGTATGGTGGCGGAACAATGGCATCCCTGATAAAAGGGTGGGGGGGAGTAGGTGCTCCATACAAAACATTGGTGCCGTGTTCAACGCTTGATCATGTGTTGCAAAATCGATTGACAGGGAAGAAGAGTTTCATTCTTGTAGATATTGAAGGTTCTGAAAAATTGATGTTAGATGGTGCAACAGCCACACTTGATATTTCCCCTCGGCCCGTGTGGATGGTTGAAATTTCGGTTGGCGAGCATCAGCCGAAGGGCATTAAGCTAAATCCGATGTTGCTTGAGACATTTTGCATCTTCTGGGACAGGGGGTATGAATCCTGGACCGCAGATGCTGAATGTCGGCAGGTTAAGCTTGATGAGGTGAAAAGAATTGTCGAGACAGGCAAGGATACGCTTCATACGCACAACTTTATTTTTATTGAAGCTGGCAGTGACTGGCTGAGCAACTTAACAGTAAAATGAAAAAAACGGAGAAAATGCTCAAGTTCTTTTATCCGCTTCGGGAATGGCTTGCACCTGGGAAGAGATGCCGTCTGGCGCTTGATTATACAGGCAAGGATGCTGATGCACTCATTCATCGTATGCTGCTGTCTGAAGGTGCCTGCATGATTGGCAGATTCGGGGCAACAGAGCTGGCCGGGATGATGTGTGTCCGGGATATCGCATCAACCTTGCCAGTGTGGAAGAAATATTGGAAGGTCTTTCGCGGGGAGATGCGGGCGACAAATAGGTGGAATGCGCGGATCCGCCAGCACATGGCGGATTGGTCGGGATTCTTTCCGCTGACTGATGAGGCGTTGACACGCTTTACACGTCTGATGGAGCGTGATGCGGGTTATTTGGATGTGTTGGGGTCTTGGTTGGCGGAGGAGGTCCGGATACGTGCGCTTTTCCAGCAGGCAGCGATTATTCCGATCGATGTAATTCTCTACCCTTATCTGCAAGATAATCCCTGGACGCTTGCCTTGGAAGGTCGGAAAGTCTTGGTGATCCATCCCTTTGAAGCCTCAATTAAGCGTCAGTATGTGAAGCGAAACCTCCTGTTCCATGGGAAGACGGTCTTTCCCGAATGCGAACTTATGACGCTCAAAGCGGTTCAGTCGCTTCGAGGCGAGACCGATCAGTTCCCGACATGGTTTGCTGCTCTTGAGTGGATGTGTCAGCAGGTCGACCGGATGGATTTTGATGTCGCGCTGATTGGCGCCGGTGCTTATGGGTTCCCTTTGGCAGCGCATATCAAGCGGTCTGGAAGAAAAGCAGTACACGTCGGTGGCGGCTTGCAATTATTGTTTGGAATTATGGGCAAACGGTGGGAAGATGATGCAGGTTTGAAACCGTATATCAATGAACATTGGGTTAGGCCGGAAAGCCACGAGACACCACGGGATTTGGGAACATTGGAGAGCGGCGGGTGTTATTGGTGAAGGGAAGTTCTAAAGTTCTAAATTGCTAAAGTTCTAAAGTTTTTGAACATCCAACATTCAACATCCTCCTTCGCGAATACGGCTTCCGCCTACGCGATGCCTTCCGCCTTCGCGATGCCTACGGCGGATAAAACGGCGGACAAGACGGCGGACAGGTCGAACGTCGAACATCGAACATGACAATATGAAATGGCATCAAACAGAGACAGGGGTGCATCTGCTGGGGGTATGCAGAGGACTCAAACGTGTTGTCCTGCGGGGGATCTATAACGGCCTTGGACTCACGCGGGCTTATGGGTTGACGATTCGGCCGCATACAACTGATTTGTGGACGGTCATGGAAACCTTTGAGCGGCAGGTCTATTTGCCGTTGTGTTCGCGTGCTGATGCAGAGGTGATTGTTGATTTGGGGGCGAACATGGGTGATGCCGCAGTCTTTTTTGCACAGAGGTATCCGCGTGCGAGAATCATAGCTGTTGAGTGTGATGAGACCAATTATCAACTGTTGCTCGCAAATATTAAGCCGTACCCGAATGTGATCCCTGTTAAAGCTGCAATCTGGGGCGAGACTAAAAAATTGTCATTAGAGGTGGGGAGTGGAGAAAATGCGGTATATGTCAGGGATCAGGAAGCCGTCGGCCCGTCCAAATCCGTTGATGGTTTAACCATGGAATCCCTGATGAAGGCGCACCACATTGACGCGATTGATATCCTGAAGGTGGATATTGAAGGCGCTGAGAAGAATCTGTTTGAACATGACTGCTCATGGCTGGGGACTGTCCATACGATTGGAATCGAATTTCATGATTGGCGGATCAAAGGGTGTACAACGGCCTTCTTCGCTGCGCTGACAAAATATTTCAATGGCCATATTAGACTTTCGCAATGCGGCGAGACATTTGTGGTCAATAGGTTGGATATCTCATTATGATTCTTTATCCAGATCAAGGTGCAGGGATGTGCAACCGGTTGTTTGCCGCAGCCCATCTGATCGCTCACTCCGAGGATTCGGGAAACCCTGCATGGCTGTTTTCATTGCGAAAATATCGGGATTATTTTGAGGGTTTACCCCAAAGCGGAATTTACTATCATCGACCCACGGAACGAAGGGCATTCAATCTCTGGCGTTTTCCGCTTTCACTTCTTAGAAGTGGCCGTTTCCCTTTGCGTCCGTTGTCTTATGCGGAGCCGGAGATGCAGGCGGCATTGTCGGCGGGCTTGACCGTGCTGATTGGTTGGCGATTTCGAGATGAAGCAGCATTGAAAAAGCATCGCCCATTGATCCTTGATTTTTTCAAGCCACGCGCCGAACATCAGGTGCGTATTGATGCGTGTGTGCGGGCTATACGAGCGAGATGTGATGTGCTCGTGGGCGTTCATATTCGGCGAACGGATTATGCCGCCTGGCAAGGGGGCGCTTATTACTTCGGTATAGACCGTTATTGCCAATGGATGAACCAGATCAGGGGTCAGCTTCCAGGGCGTGTTAGCTTTCTTGTTTCATCAGATGAACCGATAGACGAAACCTCACTCCCTGGCTTGGACATTCAGAAAGCGCCAGGCCATCCATTACAGGACTTGTACTCCCTGGCTCAATGCGATTACATTATCGGACCTACGAGCACCTATTCAGCGTGGGCATCTTTTTACGGAAGTAAGCCGCTCTGGCATATATTCGATGCTGACGCCTCGTTACAATTAAACGATTTTACGATTCGATAAGACCATTCAAAGTGGCACGAGCGTCCAATAAGTGGATAGGAGAAGAGAGTTTTATCAACGAATTAAACGAATTTAACGAATTGAGAAAAGAGATGGGACAGCTCACAGTAAAGCATGATTTTAAAATTAGTTTAATTCGTTGAAAAAGAACTGACTGTAAAAATGAAAATACTACATATAGTTGCTGCGATGCCGCCGGAGAGCGGGGTGGCGGCGGTAGCGACGCGGCTGGCAGTTGAGCAGCAGGGCCTCGGGTGTGAGGTGTGTGTGGCGACGACTGAAGTGGGAAAAGTAGCAGTTGACAGTAGCAGTCGGCAGTTGGAAGGGCGAACCCCTCGCCAGGGCGAGGCAGACCCTGAGCAGAACATCGAACATCCGCCTTCGCAATGCCTACGGCGGACAGGTCGAACATCGAACATTGAACATCCGCCTTCGCGAATACGGCTACGGCGGACAGGTCGAACATCGGACATCGAACATTTAACTGGAGAGAGGAATGTGCGGGTGGTGACGTTTCGACGGAACTGGCCGCACTTTTTGTGTTTTTCGTGGGGGATGCTGTTGGGATTGGGCAAGATGGTGAAGGATGTGGATGTGGTGCATGTGCATTCGAACTGGACCTTTCCTGTATGGTGGGGGGCATGGCTGGCGCTGAGACACCAGAAGACGTTGGTGATGAGTCCGCATGGCTGCCTCGACCCTGTAAGACTGAAGCACTCGGGGTGGAAGAAAAGGTTAGTGGGGTGGATCGACCGATGGCTGCTCAGGCGGGCGAGCGTCATACATGCCACGTGTGAGGAGGAGGCGGGCTGGATACAGCCATTTCTAAAGTTCGAGCCGACTTCGCTTGCAGCTACGCCGAGCCAGGGAAGTTCTAAAGTTCTAAATTTGAGGGGGCCGAAGATTGTCGTGATTCCGAATGGAGTTGAAGAAGTGCATTAGTTCGTTAGTGCGTTCGTTCATTAGTTGGGGCGGGAGAAGGACGCAAAGACTGGAAGACTATAAGACTCCAAGGGTCTTGAAGGTCCTGCGTCTCACTTTTTGAGTCTTGGTGTCTTATCGTCGTGGTGTCCTCGATTTGACAAAGTTTATCCAGTTTATAATATTCTTGTAATATCGATAAGATTAGTATAACTGGGGCGCCAGGTGACATCCTTGGGGCCAACTCGCAATCAATTGATTTCTAAAGGTATGATTTGGAGCCCAGGACATGGAGACACCGCCTTTACTGTTCCACTTTTTGATGAATTTATGCGGCGAATCATGCCGAAAGATGATTGGAAGACGGGGTAACCTCTGATAGGCGCCGGGATGCCCGAGATGTATAGATTACGAAATGGCTTCGTTTTCGTCATGTGGAGGTGACGGTTTATGACTGTTCAAAAGACAATTTTTGATTTTATAAGCGAGTTGAAAAACTTTTCGTATGAATTGGATTCCGTGGATCCTGTGTGGAAGATCCTCTTTCCGGATAAGGACGGCAACTGGCAGCATATACGCGTCTCGCAATACAGGGATGCCTTTTACATGGCGCCGATCAATGGTAAATGCGGCATCTTGGAGGTGAAGCCCGAAAAACAGGTGGGGCTTATGAACAGCTCGGGCCTTTTTTCTTACACGGACGATTCCTGGGAAAAGGCATGGGAGCCGCTCGTTGTCGCCGCACGTCAGTGGTTGCGCGTGGCGCGCAAGGATTGGCTTAAGGCCAGCCAGCGGGTGTGGGCTGAATACCCTTTGAAGTATCGTTACGGAGCGGTTCCTCATGCGCTGGTACGGGAGGCTCGGCCCGATTTCTTTCGTTTGGATAAGGAAGTTGGCGTGGCAAACACCCGCAGATTGGCGCGTCTGGTAGAGGAAGGGTTCTTCAGAAAAAGTGAGCAGACGGAAGTGTCGGCGTTAACCGCGAAGGAGTATTTTCGTTACTGTAAAATAGCGTACATCGCGGGGCGGCGGAAGGATGAGACCCCTGTTGACGCTTCGCTGTCGGGACGAGAGTTGTATAAACAATATGCTGATGGCCGACACGATGGCTTGCTGGATATTGATCCAAACTCAACACAGGAATTTGCTGATTGGATCGACCGGAAGCATCCTAAACGAGGTATCGGTGGTCATCCGTGGGAGATCAAACGGGGTGGCAATACGACGCATATCGACCTTTCAGTTTATCGCCCGTATGTCAGTAGTGCGGAGTTCAAGGTTGAACTTCGCGGTGAAGCGTTAAGTCGGCTGTCGGAGACGATACGGATGTTTCTCGCGATACAGAAGGAGGGGCTTCCCATCTCGCTCGCTGATCCGGAGGGTGTCCGTAAACGACTCCTCGCGCAGGATCATTTAGGGATCGTGCCCGCGTATGAAACGTTGCACCGGGCCAATCAGCATTTCACTAAAGAGCAGGGGGTCTATGATGTCCTGCATTATGATGACCTCGGGCGCGCAAAACGACGCCTTACACCGTTCATAACCTGGGAGCCGTTGCCGATCTTAAAAGCAGTGTAACGACTTAATGGCTCTAATTAGTTGAAAAAGAAATTGGTGATCAACGAATTTAGCGAATAGAGCAGAGGGTTGTTTATCAACGAATTCAACGAATTTACCGAATTGAGAGTAGTGTAGGGGTTTTTCAAGATATTTAGTTCAATTCGTTTAATTAGTTGAAGAAGAGATTGGTGATCAACGAATTTAGCGAATGGGGGTTGAAATCCCCGCGCCGGGGCGCGGCAGTCCCTAAGCTTTTGCCGAATGACCAAATTTAGATAATTAGCATTGACCAAATTTGGTCAGTGATATATGATAAGGGCATTTATGAAAGAAGAATTTCAGATTCATAACCTTTTTCGCGAGTCACCGGACCGTTTCCTAAAGGAGGATCCCCATCTCAGGAGAGCTGCATTACAGCCATTTTCCTATAAGTCCCCCCTTGTGGATACTCCCGAATTTTTAAAACCTGGCATCCTGATGGTCACAGGTGGACGTCAGGTCGGCAAGACGACATGCCTCAAGCAGTTTATGGCAAAGGTGCTTCAGGAGGGGCTCATTAACCCTGAAAATTTGGCTTTCCTAGCAGGTGAGCTGATCAGAGATGATAGCGAATTACTCAGGGAAATGATGGCTGAGCGAAAGGACAAGCGCGGCTGGCAGATTATCGTTATTGATGAGATCAGTTACGTGAAGGACTGGGATAAGGCGGTAAAATTTCTCGCTGATGCGGGAAGCCTTGAAGAGGTGACGTTGATCTTGACGGGATCGGACTGCGCAATTCTTCGGGACGCCATGAAACGATTCGCAGGTCGCCGCGGACCCTCGGCCCAGGTGGATTTCGTCTTTTACCCATTGTCCTTTCCAGAGACTGTGCTGATCAAGAATCCAGAATTAAGCGGACTGGTTGAAGCGTGCCGAGCGCATGAGGGGAGCTCAGTTTTGCCATCCTATCAGGAGCATGCGCAAAACCTGGAGTCACTCTTTGAAGAGTATCTTCTGCATGGAGGTTATCTGACAGCGATGGCTGATATGATGAGGACCGGAAGTATTGAGGCGTCAACCTATCGGACGTATTCGGATTGGTTACGAGGCGACATCCTGAAACATAATCGTCAGGAAAAGTATCTTCTGGAATTATTGCGAGGGGTCATGAAGCGGTATTCAACACAGATTTCCTGGGGTTCTTTGGCCAAGGAACTTTCGATTGAACATCATAAGACTGTCAGTGACTATGTCTGCATATTGGAGGATATGAATGCACTGATCGTGCTTGAGGCATTAGCTGAACACAACTTGACTGCGGCACCTAAGAAGGCCAAGAAACTTTATTTTGAGGACCCCTTCATCTTTCATGCCGTTGAACGGATGCTTGGCAAGTCTGAACCTGATTGTACCTCTAAACTGGTCGAGACCATCGCGATTGCAGCGTTTAAACGGCGCTACGGAAAGACCTATTATATCAAAGGTGATAAGGGTGAGGTGGATATTGCGTATGTAAAGGGCGAGTCTTTTTTCCCTGTTGAAATCAAATGGACAACGCAACTGCGTCCAGAGGATTTAAAGCAGGTCATGGTGTATCAAAACAGCTTAATTCTGGGGCGTCAACGGTGTGCATCTCAGATTGCTCAAGTTCCGTGTCTACCTTTGGTCTACTATTTACTCACGTTCTGATGGGGCTTCACCAGTCACTATGACCATCTGGATCAACAATCCGTTCGATTTTTTGCCTGGGGAGGGTGCCCGTCTCCAACGCTATGGCTTGCTGTGCCGAGCTTTGGCCCAGGCAGGACATCAGGTGGTCTGGTGGACAAGCGACTGGAATCATTTGGAGAAAGCGAGAAGGGAAGTTCTAAAGTTCGAGCCGGCTTCGCTAAGAGCTACGCCGAGCCAGGGAAGTTCTAAAGTTCTAAAGTTGGGAGGAGAGATACGGCTGATCAAGACGATGCCGTATTTTAAGAATGTGGGACTGAGACGGCTGGTGAGCCATTGGCTTTATGCGAAAAGATGGGAAAGAATGGCGTTAGCGGAGCCCGAGCACCCTGATTTAATTCTCTGCAGCGCGCCCCCCTCAGTACAGGGTGGGTGATGCGGCGCCTCTGTAAACGCTTGAGGTGCAAGGGTGTCATTGATGTCATGGATCTCTGGCCTGAAACCTTTGAACGCGTGGTCCCTGCCTGGATGCTGTGGCCGCTGCGCTGGATGGCCAAACGCGTGTATCAGGGTGCGGACGGCATTTCAGCCGTGGGCGATAGTTATCTAGCGGTGATCAGAGAGAAGTACCAGTCGGCAGTAGCAGTTGGCAGTAGAGAGGCAAGAGACAAGAGGAAAGAGGAAAGAACCCCGCGCCAGGGCGAAACCCTTTGCCAGGGCAAAGCACACCCGGGCGAGAAGCCGATGTATCGCTGTTATCATGGAGTTGAGATGGAGGGGGAAGTTCTAAAGTTCGAGAGTTCTAAAGTTCTAAAGTTGGGAGAGAACACTGCCACTGCCCACTGCCCACTGCCACTGCCCACTGAAAACTTGAAACTGGTCTATGTGGGGAATATG
The DNA here is from genome assembly GCA_942493055.1 of uncultured bacterium. Classification (GTDB taxonomy): domain Bacteria; phylum Verrucomicrobiota; class Kiritimatiellia; order RFP12; family UBA1067; genus CAIZQW01. The sequence goes on from OW818680.1 coordinate 4,875,293, forward strand.
GGGAAGGGATATGATTTGGAGACGCTGGTGCGGGCTGTTTCGGAGATGATGGATGAGGGGTATGCGATTGGCTTGGATCTTGCCGGTCGTGGCGAGCAGGAGCCCTTCTTAAAAACCCTTGCAGAGGCAAAGAAGAACGCGATCTGTTTCCATGGCATGGTCTCCGGGGAGCAGCTTTATGCGTTGCTTCGGCAGGCAGATCTGGGAGTCGTCCCGATGTTCCCGAATACCAATGTCGCAGTTCCCTATAAATTGGCGGATTATGCAGTCTGTGGCTTGCCCATGGTCAACTCGCTGCTCGGGGAGACGAGCGCCTTGCTAAAGCAGTATGCGTGTGGCTGGCAATATGAAGCGGGCTCTCTCGCCTCGCTGAAGCAGGCGCTGAAAGAGGTTTATGAGCTGAGGCAGCGCGAGGCCGCTGCGTTTGAAGCGCGAGGGCTAAATGCGAGGCGTTTGGCAGAGGAGTGCTTTGATTCAGAGCGCATTTATCCAGGGTTTGTCAGGTGGCTGGAGGCGTTGGGAGAGGGGAGAAGTTCTAAAGTTCTAAAGTTCGAGAGTTCTAAAGTGCTAAAGTCTGAAGACAGAACATCGAACATGCAACATTGAAGCTAGAAGGAAAGAGAATGTATACTTATTTTAAGCGTATCATGGATGTGGTGTTGTCTGGGATTGCGCTGCTGGTGCTTTCGCCGCTGCTCGTGCCGATAGCCCTTGCGCTGATGTGCACAGGCGAGCACTATGTCTTTTATTATCAGGAACGGATCGGCTATAAGAATAAGAAGTTCAAGATGATCAAGTTTGCGACGATGCTCTTGAATTCGCCGAATATGACGGGCGGGCTGCATACCACGCGCAAGGATCCGCGTGTCCTGCCGTTCGGAGGCTTTTTGCGCAAGACGAAAATCAATGAACTGCCGCAGCTCATCAACATCTTTAAGGGCGACATGAGCATTGTGGGGCCGCGTCCGCTGGTGGATAAGACCTTTGACCCGTATCCGGAGCATGTCAAGCAGGTGATCTACAATGTGCGCCCGGGTTTGACGGGCGTCGGCTCGATCGTCTTCCGGGATGAGGAGGAGATCCTCTCCAAATCTTCCATGCCTGTCAGCGAGTGCTATGCAAAGGTCATATCGCCTTACAAAGGTGCGCTGGAGTTGTGGTATCTGAAGAACATCTCCTTTGCGACAGACATGAAGCTCATCTTCCTGACCGCCTGGGTGATTCTCTTTCCCAGGAGCGAATTAATGCATTTATTGCTACCACTCAGTGGTATCAATGACGAGGTTAAAAAAGAGAGATAGACTCGGAGCGGTTTTAATCTCGTATTTGTGACCACCCTGTCCGCCGTAGCCGCGAAGGTGGATGTGGTCACAAAAAGGTAAGCGATGAACATTTTAATTACAGGCGCGAATGGTTTTATCGGAACGAATGTCTCCCGCTATTTAACAGCGCAGGGGCTTGTGTGCCTCGCATTGGATATTGCAGGCGCGCCGGAGCAAGGGGCCTACGCTGCGCGCTACACCTGGGATAAGCTTGAGGCGATCCCGTGGCGCGAGGTGGGTGCTGTCATTCATCTGGCCGGCAAGGCGCATGACACAAAGAATGCCAGTGATCCGCAGAGCTATTTCGATATCAACGTGGGGCTGACGAAAAAGATTTTGGAGGAATTCGCGAATGCGGGAGAAACCCCTCGCCAGGGCGAGGCAGACCCTAGGCAAACCCCTCGCCAGGGCGAGGCAGACCCTAAGAGCGCAGGCCAAGTTTCGAGTTTCCAGTTTCCAGTTTCAGGCCTTTCCACGAAAGGGCAAAAGAAATTCATCTTCTTTAGCTCGGTCAAGGCTTGCGCGGACGCCGTCGACGGGGTGTTAACTGAGGAGCAGGCGCCGATGCCTCAAACACCCTACGGCAAGAGCAAGCTGGAGGCGGAAAAAGAAGTTCTAAAGTTCGAGAGTGCTAAAGTTCTAAAGTGCAATAGTCCGGATATGCAGCGTTCTGAAGCAGGAGAAGGCTTGTCAAATTTTAGAACTTTAGAACTTCAGAACTTTAGAACTTATATCCTGCGGCCCGCCATGATTCATGGGCCGGGGAATAAGGGGAACTTGAATTTGCTCTACAAGGTGATACAAAAGGGAATCCCGTGGCCGTTGGGCGCTTTTGAAAATCAGCGGTCGTTCACAAGCATTGAAAATGTATCGCGCGTGCTGGAGGCATTGATCAATAAGGATGTCGAGCCCGGGACCTATCAGGTTGCTGATGATGAGCCGTTGAGCACGAACCAGGTGATCGGGCTGATCGCGGAGTCGCTGGGGCGCGCCCCGAGGACCTGGAAGATCGCTCCCGGGCTCATGCGCCGCATCGCGCGAGTAGGCGATGTTTTGCACTTGCCGCTCAACAGCGAAAGGCTGAAGAAGCTCACGGAGTCGTACGTGGTCAGCAATCGCAAGCTCCTGAGGGCACTCGGCTGGCAGAAGATGCCGGTGAGCGCGCAAGAGGGCATGCGGGCGACCCTTATTGCGACCACACAGTGGTCGCAATGGAGTGATTAAAAAAGAGACGGGGCGCGCGGTTTTAAACACGGGTTTGTGACCACTGTGTGGTCACAAAAAGGAGGCACAGCATGAAGGTTGTTTTGAGTTTGGGGCGATTGCATCCTTTGAAAGGGTTAGACCTCTTAATCGCAGCCTGGGCAAAGGTGAAGAGAAGTTCTAAAGTTCTAAAGTGCGAGAGTGCTAAAGTGCAACTTGAAACCGGGGGAGAGGGGGAAAGCTCTAAAGTTCTAAAGTGCGAGAGTGCTGAGGTCGCGGAAGATTCGACTGATACTGAGATGAATGCAGATAACTTTAGAACTTTAGAACTTCCGAACTTTAGAACTTCTTCTTGGCAGCTTGTGATTGCTGGGCCGGATGAGCAGGGGACGTTGGAGAAGCTAAAAGCGTTAAGTGAAAAGCTACAATTAAAAACATCTGAGACGCGCGACTTGGCGAGTGCTGTGGATGCTGATATTGTTTTTACAGGCCCGGTGCACGGGGATGAGAAATGGGCGTTGATGCAGAGGGCCGAGATCTTTGTGCTGCCGAGCCGGAGTGAGAATTTCGGGATGGTCGTGGGCGAGGCGCTTTCCTGCGGCGTGCCCGTGGTGACCACGGCTGTTGGGCCGTGGGGAGCGGGGGGAGAAATGCGCGAATGCGCGAATGCGGGAATGCGGAAATTGGAAGTTCTAAAGTGCGAGCCGGCTTCGCTTGGAAGCTACGCCGAGCCAAGGGGCGGGCTGAGGCCAGTAGCAGTCGGCAGTAGCAGTGAGCAGTTAAAAGAGGGGGGGGAGGGGGCAGTAGCAGTCGGCAGTAGCAGTGGGCAGTTTGAAGAAAGGGAGAACATTGAACATCCAACAGGAACTGCCAACTGCCAACTGCCAACTGGCAACTTGGACAGGGGCCTGATTGTTGTGGAGACGAGTGTTGAGGGGATCGCAGAGGGGTTGCGGCAGATGATGGCGCTGAGCGATGCAGAGCGCCAGGAGATGGGACGCCAGGGGTGCGAGTGGGTCAGGCGCGAATTTAGCTGGGAATCGGTTGCGAGGCAGATGGTGGAGGCGTATGGGAATGCGCGAATGTGCGAGTGCTCGAATGCGTGAATAGAGCCCCGCGCCAGGGCGCGGCAGACCCTAGCCCCGCGCCAGGGCGAGGCAGACCCTAGCCCCGCGCCAGGGCGAGGCAGACCCTAGGAAGTGCGTGAATGCGGGAATGATAGGCTTGAAGTCCAAGGAAAAAAAAGGTAATATGATGCGCATCTTATGGACAAGAAACGTAAATTGATGTTGGTGGATGATGATCCAAGTCTTTTGGATACATTAGGCGACTTTCTCCGGTTTGAAGGATACGAGGTCGTGTGTGCATCAAGTGGTGAGGATGCGCTTGTGAAGATGCGTGCTTCGCAGCCTGATTTGATTATTCTGGATATGGGCATGCCAGGCATGGGAGGCGTCGGCTTCCTGGACCGCATCACCAACCCGGATGGCAGTACACTGGTGCCAGTGCTTGTCCTGACCGCGCGTACAGCCATGGCCGAGTATTTCGCTGACAAACAGATCGCTGGCTTCTTGGCGAAACCCTGTGACCCGGCTGATTTGCTGATGGAAGTGGGGCATGTGCTCTTTATGTCCTCTTCTGATCCCTCTGCAGCACCTGCACAGAAGATGCGCCGCGTGGTTGTGGCGGAATGGGATGTCGCTCTGTTGAAAAACCTTGAGCTGGATTTCTCGAAGTCCGGTTTTTCGGTCATTCCCGCATTGACAGGGCCTGAGGCCATTGAAGCGTGTATTAAATATACGCCTGATGCGCTGGTGTTACGACTGGAGCAGAAGGAGATCAGCGGTGACGAGGTGATTCAGATGTTGCGCCGACTCCCCAATACCCGCGAGTTGAAGGCGGTTGTTTATGGTGTCGGATTGCCAGAGGTGGATTTGCAGCATCTTTCCAACTTGGATGTGCCTCAGCCTTGTTTGCTGAAAGATCTTTCAGTCAATGCGATCATTGATCGCGTCATGGCGATCACCTAAAACATGAAATGTCCCAAATGCAGCCATTTGGACGATAAAGTCCTGGATAGCCGTGCCGCCCGCGAAGGCGCGTCGATCCGTCGTCGCCGCCAATGCTTGCAGTGCGAGTATCGTTTCACGACCTACGAGGAGATCGTGAAGGACGAGTTGCACGTGATCAAGCGTGATGGCCGGCACGAGGAGTTTAATCGCCAGAAATTAGAGCGCGGACTCTCCCGTGCCTGCGAAAAGCGGCCGATCAGCGCGGATGATATTCATGACTTGGTCGATCAGGTGATTTCTGAATTCGAAGGCGAGAGCGAAGTGACGTCCGAGCGCATTGGCCAAGCGGTTATGGAGCGTCTGCATCGCGTGGATGAGGTGGCCTATATTCGCTTTGCCTCGGTCTACCGCCGCTTTGCAGATGTGAATCAATTCTTGAAAGCCGTTAAGGATGTTATTGAGAAATGAGTGAATGCGGGAATGCGTGAATAAACCCCTCGCCAGGGCGAGGCAGACCCAGCCCCTCGCCAGGGCGAGGCAGACCCTAGGCGGGGAGAGAAATGAAGAAGTTGACGGTCTATATTCCGGAAGCGCATCTTGAGGCTGTGAAGCAGGCTTTGTTTGCTGCAGGCGCTGGACGGTATGCAGCGTATGATCGCTGCTGCTGGCAGGTCTTAGGCCATGGACAGTTCCGACCGCTCAAAGGCAGTCATCCTGCCATCGGCGAGGTGGGACACGATACGCAGGTTGCGGAGTATCGGGTTGAGATGATTTGTGAGGATACGCTTGTGGGCGCGGTGACAGCGGCCTTACGTGCTGCGCACCCCTACGAAGAACCCGCGTTTGATTTTGTGGATATCCACATGTGAGAAATAAGCCGAGGCATTTGCCTCGGCTTATTTCGTATAAAGGCCCCCATCGACAGAGAGGGTTTGTCCGGTAATCCAACGGGCATCTTCAGAGGCAAGGAAACGAACCACGCCGGCAACCTCTTCTGGCGTGCCAAAGCGATTCATCGGAATCATTCCGAGCTGCTTTTCCCGTCGCGTGTCAGCCATGTCCGTTGTCATGTCGGTCTCAATGATGCCTGGAGCGACCACGTTCACCGTGACGCCCGAGGGCGCGAGTTCACGCGCGGCTGTTTTGGCGAGCCCCAGGAGTCCGGCCTTGGAGGCGCTGTAGGCGGCCCGCAAGAGATCGCCGGTCAGGCCGGCATCAGAGGCAATGTAGATGATGCGGCCTGCGCGTTGCTTGGCCATATTCCGGGAGAGCGCTTTCGTGAGCAGGAAGGGCGCGTCGAGATTGACGGCCATCACAGCGCGCCAGTCATCAAGGGAGGTCATGGCGAGAAGGTTGGTCTTCAGTGTCCCGGCATTGCATACCAGCGTATGGACCGGGCCCAGGGAGGCTTCAACCTGCTTCACCAATTGCGTGATCGCTTCAGGCTTGGACAGGTCAGCGCAAAACGCTTCCGCAGTCCCGCCTTGGGAGCGAACGGCAGATACGGTCTCCTGTGCCGCTCCTTGAGAGGTGTGATAGTGGACAGCCACATGAAAGCCATCGCGTGCGAGTGCTGTAGCAATCGCACGTCCGATGCCTTTTGCTGCGCCTGTGACTAATGCGGTCAAGGGGAGAATTGCCTTATTGCCTAATTGCGTTATTGCCTTATTGGGAAAGACGTTATTGCTTTTAATGGGGTACGCTTAACTTTAGAACTTTAGCACTCTCGCACTTTAGAACTTCTTTATGGCACCAGGAACTTTGCGGTAAAGGCTGCGACTTCTGCGCGGACGGCGGCTTGCTTGGCCGTGTTGGTGATATCTGAAAGGATGTCGGCGATCCAGGTGCCGATCTTCTGCATTTCAGGTTCCTTCATGCCGCGTGTCGTGACCGCTGCGGTTCCGATCCGGATGCCCGAGGTGACGAAGGGGCTGTTCGTGTCGAACGGAATCGAGTTCTTGTTGCAGATGATGCCTGCTGCGTCGAGCGCGGCTGCGGCATCCTTGCCTGTGAGTCCATTGCGTGCGACATTGACCAGCATCAGATGATTGTCTGTGCCATTGGAGACGAGGTGGAAGCCGCGGGCGTTCAGCGTCGCCGCGAGCGCTTGGCTGTTCTTGACAATCTGCTGCGCATAGATCTTAAACGACGGCTGGAGCGCTTCAAGGAAGCAGACAGCCTTGCCTGCGATGATGCTTTCGAGCGGTCCGCCCTGGAGTCCGGGGAAGACGGTCTTATCGATCGCCTTGGCGTAGGCTTCGCGGCAGAGGATAAGTCCGCCACGCGGGCCGCGCAAGGTCTTGTGCGTGGTGGTGGTGACAAATTCAGCGTAGGGGACGGGGCTGGGATGCACGCCGCCTGCCACGAGGCCGGCGATGTGGGCCATGTCGACCATGAGCATGGCGCCGACCTTGTCCGCGATTGCACGGAAGCGCGGGAAGTCGAGGATGCGCGGATAAGCGCTTGCGCCTGCGACGATCAGCTTCGGCTTCTTCTCGATGGCGAGTGCTTCGATCGCGTCATAGTCCAAAGCCTCGGTGGTCTTGGAGACGCAGTAGGGGACGATATTGAAGAGCTGTCCTGAGAAGTTCACCGGGCTGCCGTGTGTCAGATGGCCGCCTTGGTCAAGGCTCATGGAGAGGATGGTGTCGCCTGGTTTCAGCACAGCGAAATAGACAGCCATGTTTGCAGAGCTTCCGCAATGGGGCTGGACATTGGCATGGTCTGCACCGAAGAGTTGCTTGGCACGGTTGATCGCGAGTTGTTCGGCGGTATCGACGGGGATGCACCCGCTGTACCAGCGCTTGCCTGGATAGCCTTCTGCGTACTTGTTGGTCAGGACACTGCCGGAGGCTTCGCGGACAGCGCGTGTGACCGTGTTTTCCGATGCGATCAGATTGATGGTGGTGTTTTCCTGGACGATCTGCGCGCAGACCGTGGCATGAATTTCCGGATCAGCGAAGGCAAGATGGGAGACCTCGGAAAGACGTTCCGCGCGTTCGAGCTTTTCAATGCGGCGCACGTGGCGGTCTTCCTGTGAGAACGCGGTGTCCACAAAGGCCTGAACAATGGCGACGGCCTTCTCTTCTGAAAGCGACGCTCCTGCCAGGACCAGCACGTTGCTGTTGTTGTGGGCGCGCGTCATGGCAGCAGCTTCGACAGAGGTGCAAAGCGCGGCGCGGACACCGGAAAAGCGGTTTGCCGAGATGCTCATGCCAATGCCTGTCGTACAGATCAGAATGGCCAGATCCGCTTTTTTTTCAACAAGCGCTTCTGCTGCGGTCACTGCATAATCCGAATAATCGACTGAGGCGGCGGTGCTTGTCCCCAAGTCCGTTACAGCATCGTTGCGTGCTTCAAGAATTTTTTTAACAGCATTCTTGATCGTTAGTCCGCCATGGTCACAGGCAATAATCAGATTCATACGTAACTCCAAATTAAGTAAATAAAAGTATAGTACTATATCATTGTTTCAGGTGAGTCGCAAGGGCGGAGGAAAAAATTATAAATTATAACTACCGCGTAAAGAGGAGCGTGCAGCACCCGGCCAAAAGGCAGTAGAGGCCAAAGCACCAAAAGTAGCGGCCCCGGAGGGTCCGCACGAGGAAGGCGAGGGCGAAGTAGCCGACAATCGCAGAGATACAAACACCGCCCGCGAGTAAAAGAGGCGACAGGACTTCAGCACCTGCTTCAGGTTTTTCCAGAATTGACTCGAGGAGCTTCTTCAGGGTGGCGCCTGCAATGAGGGGGATGCTTGCCAGAAAGGAGAACTCGGCCGACTTCTCGGGGCTGATGCCCGAGAGACGTGCTGCTGAAATCGTCATGCCGGAGCGGCTGACACCCGGCAAGATGGCAATAGCTTGTGAAATTCCGATGAAGAGGGCTCGCCAGAAGGAGTTGAGTTCGTCTCTGCTGGGAACCCAGCGCAGGCTAATCAAGACAGCGCCTGTGAAGAGGAGCGCGCCTCCAATGGTTCGCGGGTCTTCAAAGGCGGCATCGACCTGTTTTTTGCACAAGACGTAAAAGAGGACGGCAGGGATTGCGGAGACGATGATGTACAGCGCCGTTTGCCAGCACTCCCGCGAGCCAGTGAACAGGCCTTTGACAATTCGGAGCAGCGCGTTTCGGTAGTAAACCAGTGTTGAGATCAAGGTGCCTGCATGAAGTGCGACTTCAAGGGTGATGCCAGGGGTTTTAAGACCCAGCAGGGCCTGTCCGAGGACCAAGTGGCCCGAGCTGCTGATCGGAAGGAATTCCGCAACGCCCTGGAGAATCGCAAGGATGATGACTTGAAATGTTGTCTCCATAGGCCTCGTCTGAACAAAAGCAATGATACAAAAAAATGGCGGGGACGACGGGATTGCCGCTCTTTCGCTACCGCTCATCGCTCTTGCCTCCGGCAAGCCTCAAACGGGCGGTCGCTCTGCGGGCATACCCTTGAGCTTTGCGCGCGTTTGATCGAACCGGGGTTCTCATCCCGTCTGAACAAAAGCATTTCGCACGACAAAAAAAATGGCGGGGACGACGGGATTCGAACCCGCGACCACCGGATCGACAGTCCGGTGCGCTAACCAATTGCGCCACGTCCCCACACGTTTTCATAAATGGTCGGAGCGGAGGGAATTGAACCCTCGACCTTTTGGTCCCGAACCAAACGCGCTACCAGGCTGCGCTACGCTCCGATGGTTATGAAAAACGGGTTACAAATTAGCAAAAGAAGGGGACGAAGTCAAAATGAATCGAACTATTTTTTTATTAAATCGGTATGCTCTTTACTTTCAACATGGTCTGCCTTAAAATTTTCAGCTACTTTGAAAAGGTTCTGGCATTGTTTTATGGACGAAGGGGGATTATATGACACTGGAGCGGTTTTGCAAAAATAGTATGGTGGTCGGGTTGGCGGCGTCCGCGTTGCTGCTCGGGGGCTGGTTTGGAAAGCGGGAGAAGCCTCTTCTGCCGGCGTATGCGGTCGCGGCTGTCTATACGACCGACACGACGAAGGACGTGCCGGTCATGAAGGAGTTCGAACGTGTGTTTGATGCCCAATTGAGCCTTCTGTCTGAACGCATGCAGGCTTTAAAGCCAGGTTCCGGTCTAAAGAAGACAGAGGATCCGTTTGAAACCTATTTGGCTGTTGATCGCAAAGAGATTGAATGGTCGCTTGTAACCATGGGGGCTCTCTCACGTTCAGAGAAGATGGCGGAGCCACCCGTGCCGGATGTGTCGTGGACGTTTTGCGGGGCTTTCAACAAGGAGAAGACTGTCGCCGCATTGACCCGGCAGATTGCAGCGAAACATCCCGGATTTGAGTTGGCGGCTTCGACGCTCAACGGGACGCCTATGTGGACGCTCAAAAGTGCTTCCTTGGTCAAGGTACAAGGCTTGAACCCCTGTATGGCCTTTAGCGGCAAACGTCTGTTGCTGATCGCTTCGAATCAGAAGGCGTTGAAGAATCTCTTGGACTTGTATGCGGGGCGAGTTGCAGGCTTGCCCAAAGACGCTTCGCTGTCGCGTGTGCTCGCCCCCAATCCGAACCTGATTTCACGCCTCATGGTCGTCAATATCAATGAGGCTATTCACGCGCTGACGACAGAGGCGGAGCGCGCTAAAAAGCTGGCGGACCCCCGGATGAACGCTGTTGCGAATTCCTTGCGTGAGCTGACAATGGAAACGCGGCTCGTTCCTGGCCGGGATGCCGCTGAAGTGGTTGTGAGCATGGCGTGCGCGGATGCGGCGAATGCGCAGACCTTAAACGAGTTGTGCCTGACTGCAAAAACAAGCGCGCTGTTCCTCCTCGGCATGGCGAGTCAGCAGAAGCCAGAGCTGAGGGCTGGTGCAGAGTGGCTTTCGAAAATTAACAGTCGGGTGGACGGCAGGCAGACGATGTTATGGTTGCAGTGCTCGCCCCAGGATCTTAAAATATGCAAGGATATGATGTAATTGTTCTAACCGCCGCGAATGAAGCGCAGGCGGACGGTTATCGTGCGCAGATGACGTGGCGCAAGGCTCAGGGGCTGATTGATGCACAGACAGCTGTGCATGTCATTACAGATCCGGGCGGTCGTCGTGTCGGATCCTTAGGTGCAACGCTCCATGTGTTGAATGAACTGACACAGCGTCTAAAACCTGTGGAGACGAAAAAATCTATTTTCGAGGCGCGCCGTATTTTGATTTGTCACTCCGGCGGCGACAGTCGGAGAACACCGGCGTATGCAGCCCAGGGAAAGGTGTTTACACCTGTCCCGGCCCTTTCTAAAAGCGGACAGCCCCTTGCACTCTTCGATCTAATTTTGCAGACGGTTTCAGCCCTTCCGATGCCTGCGCAGGGCCATGTCCTGGTGACCTCGGGCGATGTGCTGCTGACGTTTGATCATGGTTCGGTCGACTTTTCAAAGGCGGGCGTGACAGGTGTTGCTTATTTCGGGCCTGTGGATCGCGGGACACGTCATGGCGTCTATATTCCGGAGACGTTTGCTGCACAATCCCACAAGACCGAGTGTTTGAAGGTCGCTGATTTTATGCAGAAGCCCTCGCCTGAGGCGGCTGAAGCCGGTGGCGCGGTTGATCCGTTCGGACGCGTGGCGGTGGATACAGGCCTCATCAGTCTTGACCCTGAGACGTGCGGACGACTGCTTGCGTTAGCGTGTGCATCAGCCCGTTCAAAGCCAAGCCTGCTGGAGGAGATCATCGCGGGGCACTGTCCGGCGCTCGACATCTACGAAGAGCTGACCATGGCGCTGGCACCTCGTTTTACAGAGGCCCGCTTTCTCGAACGCTTTGTCACGGGCCGGGGGCGTGACGCCCTGCATGCCAAACGCATGCGCGCGTTTTATCAGGCCTTGCGGCGTGTTCCCTTTCACGTGAACATTGTCCCCTTCTGTGAGTTTTTTCATATTGGCAGCAGCCGAGAGTTGCTCTCTGGTTTTTCCACGCTCTCGCGCACCTCTCAGACCTACCAGTTTCAGAACGGGAGCAATGCGTATCTTGAAGATGCGAATGAGGCGGAGCGCGCCTTTGTTTTTAACACGGTTGCGCGCGCGGGCTTGCGCACGGGGCTTGCCTTGATCGAGGCGGTTGACGCGACAGCCTCTCCCTTCATTCATTTGGCAGGCGACAATATCCTGACTGGCTTGCCTGCGGAAGCGCAGGTAGGCATCACCCTTGATAAGGGCATTGGACTGGTGGTGCTTCCTGTCGCGAAACAGGATTGGGCCGCAATCGCGTATGGCTTGGATGATGATTTCAAGACGCCTTACGGCGGTGATAAGCCCTGCAGGTTCTTGAATCAGCCGATAGAGACGTGGATGGCCCGTCATCGCGTCCGTGCAGAGCAATTATGGTCAGGCGATGAAAAGGATGGCCTCTGGCGTGCCAGGCTCTGGCGCGTGGGCAAGCTTGAGGAGGTGCTGCGTGAGGCCATGGCGCTTGGGAAGGGCGAGGGATGGACAGCCAAGTCGAAAGGCCAGCGGCTTTGCATCGCGGAGGTGTTGCCGCGTGTCAACCATGAACGGCTGCTGGCGGTGCGTCATGAAATTTTACGGCAGGTCAATCTCGTGCGTGTGGCACAACGGCTCTTGACGGATGACACGCTTTCGGCTGAGGCGATTTGCTCGGAGGTCAAAACGGCGGAGGAAGCGCTCCACGTGCTTCGTCAGCTTTCGGGGCTGCTGATGGATCAGGCTGCAAGCAAACCCTTGCTGCGCGCCCGGATTCTCCGGTTGATGTCAATGCTTCAGGCAGCACACGGGCAACCGAAAGGGCAAACAGAATTTGCCGCGGCTGAAACATTCCAACGGGAGGCTTTTAAGGCTGTGGCCGATTCGGTCGCAATCAGTTTTGAGCCGGCACGAAAAGCGCGGCCTGCAGCGATCCTGCATGATCAGGTGGTCTGGGTGACAACCCCGGTGCGAATTGATTTCGCGGGCGGCTGGTCTGATACGCCGCCGATCTGCAGCGAGCAGGGGGGCACGGTCTTAAATGCAGCAGTGACGCTCAATGGACTCTATCCGATTCAGGTGATGGCGAAGCTCAACACCGAAGGGTGTATCCGGTTGTCGAGCATTGATCTCGGGGAGCGGAAAGAGATCTGGACGACCGCTGAGTTGCTGGATCACTCCAATCCGCATGAGTGGGCTGCGCTGGCAAAAGCCGCGCTTATTTTAAGTGGCATCGGACCTTCAGATGAGAAGCAATCATTGAAATCGTGGTTGAAAACATTGGGCGGCGGATTGGATCTGACGATTTTCTCAGCGCTGCCCAAAGGGTCGGGTATGGGCACGAGTTCCATTCTGGGCGCGGCAGTCGTGGCGTGTTTGGATTGTGTGCTGGGCGTGCCGTATCAGGCGGACCGGATTATCCGGATGACCTCGATTCTGGAGCAGCGGATGTGCACGGGCGGTGGCTGGCAAGACCAAGTCGGCGGTATTATGCCGGGCGTCAAGCTGATCCGGACGCAGCCGGGGCCGGATCAGACCGTATCGCTGCGCTGGTCAGTCTTTGCCCTTTCCGGGGAGAGCGAATTGAAACAGCGCTGCTTGCTCTATTTCACGGGGCAAAAGCGCATGGCCCGGAATATTTTGCAAAACGTGGTCGGCAACTATTTGGCCCGGACGCCCAAGGTGCTCCAGCTTGTTTCTGCGCTCAAGGAGAATGCACGCGCGACCAAGGAGGCGTTGGAGGCAAAAGACATCGATGGCTTTGCTCAGGGCGTCATGCGGTATTGGGAACAGAAAAAGGCCATTGACCCTGGTGCGACCAATCAGCCGATTGAAACCCTGCTCGCCTCCATCCAGCAGGATGTCCAGGCCAATGTCTTGCCGGGCGCAGGCGGTGGCGGATTTATTTTTATCATTGCCAAAAGCGCTGAAGCAGCGCAGCGGATCCGTGCGACGCTGAATGCGCATCCGATCAATGCGCAGTCCCGCTTCTTTGACTTTGCCATTGATGACCAGGGGCTTAAGATTACGGTACTCTAGTATCCGAATGATGCGAACCACGAATGAAAACGAACATCGAACATTCAACATCGAACGTCGAATCTTTAATAAGGAAATAAGGAAATAAGGCAATATGACAATAAGGCAATTCGTTGAAGTTACAGGCACTCGAAGTGGATATCATTTCGGTCGTAGTGCCGGAATTTTTCTTCTCATCCTCGGATTAACAGGGTGTACGATGTTGCCGAAGGCGGAACTGCCTAAGGAGAAGCGGGAGGCGGCGATTCGCAGCTATCAGGAGATGGCGGTACAGTTGCGTGGCTTGCCTTTGAAGCATGAGGTGTCGATTCAGAAAGAGACGAAGGCCGAGTTGCGGGTCTCCATGGAGAAGGATCTGGAGAAACCGGATAACAAGGTCTCGTTGGAGGAGTCGGATGTTTTGCTCCGCCAATTTAGGCTCTTAGACAAGGATCAATCCTTGAAGGAGTTGCTCCTCCGTTTTATGCAAGAAGGCGCTGCGGCATACTATGACCATGAGGAGCGCCGGCTGGTCTATCTTGAAGAGCCGGCGAAGACGAATGAGGCGCCTGCCATGCTGTTTCAGGGGATGGAAAGATTCGTCTATGTCCATGAATTCACCCACGCCATCGAAGACTCCCACTATGGGTTGACCCAGCGCACCAAGGAGGCCCAGTCGGATTTTGACCGTTCGCAGGCGCTGACCTCGTTTATTGAAGGCAATGCGGTTTTGACCGGCATCGATAGTTTGATGGATGGGTTTCCCATGAACACGGTGACGCCCTTAGGCGCCTGGGGCTCGGAGACGCTCATGCAGGGCGCGGACATGGAGGAGGTTGCCAAAGAGTTTGTGTGGTGCCCTTCGTTTCTCTCCGGCGCCATGATCCGTCCGTATCTGGATGGCATGACGTTTATTAATCGCATCCGCCGTGATGCAGGCTGGCAGGCTGTCAACACGATGTATGAGTCGAGGATGCCGCAGACAACTGCGGAGATCCTTTATCCGGAGCGCCGGTATCTCAAAGGCTTTGTCCCTGCTCTCTTTAAGCCGGAGTCCGAACTCTTCGCGTCAGCAAAAGGCGCTGTGGCGACCAACTCGCTGGGTGTGATGGGGATTGCACTCTTGCTCGGGGGCGAGGAGATTGCCACGGCCTACGACTATGGTTTTTTGAAGGGTTGGATGGGGGACCGTCTGTATGTGATGCAAGGGGCGGATGGAAAGCAGAAGCGGATCTGGCTGAGTTCCTGGGAGCGTCCAGGGTTTGCCTTCTCCTTCCGTTGGCGCATGGATGACTACCTGGGGGAAAAGTTCAAGGACGGGAGCTGGTGTATCCAGCGCGAGGGGCGGCTGGTGGCGGCGGTCTGGGCGGACTCCCCGGAGGAGAAGTCCGCGTGCGAAACGCTGGCAGCGCTGGCATTGAAGACACCTGTCGATGTGGACCGCCCGTCATGGCTTGCGTCCTGGGGCAACGATCTTCCCTGGCCTGTACGCTTTCCTGTTTACGAGGGGCACTCGGCAGGGGTCAACGTGTTAGGAGGGTGGGCGTTGGATGCCGACGCGGGCCCTGCCTTTTATCGGTTTAATCTTTTAAATACATGGTTACTGAATGTGGAGGAGAATCCGGACCGCCACCATTTCAGCACCTGCTTCGGGCTGATGCGCCATGTGAAAGACCTTCGTTCAGACTTTACGTATTGGCGTATTCCGGTTCTGGCGTCCTGGCTGAGATGCGGCCATGACCAGGATGAGCGTTACGAGTGGTCCCTCCTGTGGGGCATTCTGGCGGATGGAACGGAAAAGCGTGCGCGCGTGCTCTTCATCCCTGTCTGGCGAAATAAGTAGCCCGTCTAGGGCTTGGGCAGGATGTGTGTGCGGCGCGCCTCTTTAAGCAACTTCGCTTTCATCTGTTCAACACGCTCAGGATGTAGCTTCGCGAGATCAGTCTGCTCGGAGGCATCTGTGGAGATGTTGTAGAGTTCCCATTTGGCGTCCTTTGTGAAATCGTTCTTTGCAAAGACGTTCTGTCCGACCAGTTTCCACGCACCCTCGCGCAAGGCGCCATTGCGCTCATGTTCAAAGACGAGCGTGCGGGGTGTCTCGGGTTGATTTGTAAATGCGGGGAGTAGACTCCGCCCTTCGTAAGGCGCGATTTTTCTGTTGTTAAATGTTTCGGGGTAGTGTACGCCCGAGATATCAATGCATGTGGCCATGATGTCCGTGATATGGGTGAGGTGGTGGCACCATTCACCCTTGCTCGCAATCTTTGCAGGCCAATGCGCGATCATGGGTGTCCGTATGCCGCCTTCATGCGTGTAGTGCTTGTAGAGCCAGAGGGGCGTGTTTGAGAGGTTCGCCCAGGCGCAGCCATAGCTGAAGAGAGTGCCCGGCCCCCCCATCTCCTTAAGGGCCTCACCCTCATGCAGGATGTTGGGTTTGCCAGGGGTGCCGCCATTAATTCCATGTCCGGGCGCGTTATGTGCGTAGGCTTTCGCCTCCAGATCGAAGCCAAAGGGCTCCCATTCCGCGCAGGCGCCATTGTCGCTGAGGAAAACAATCAGGGTGTTCTCCATGCCGCCCTGGCGCTTGAGCGCCTCCACAATGCGGCCAATGCCGGCATCCATGCACTCGACCATGGCGGCGTAGGTGGCCATGCGCCTGGCCAGGTCTGCTCGCCGTTTGGCATCCAGGGTGTCCCATGCCGGATTGATGTTGTCCGGGGTCAATGAGCCGAGGCGCTTGGCGACAGCGATGTTATCGATGGGCGAACGCGGAGGGAGTGTTGCATGGGCGGGAACGAGTCCCAGCTTTTTGATGCGCTCGAAGCGCTCAGCGCGCAGGAGGTCCCATCCCTTTTCATACGTGGCGACATAGTTCTCGACGATTTCCTGAGGCGCCTGCACTGGAAAGTGAGCGACCTGATAGGCGAGGTAGAGCAGGAAGGGACTCTTTTTGTTCCGGGCGATCTCAATGAAATCGAGCGCATGATCCGTGATCGCGGTTGTTGCGTAGAACGTGCCCTGCGGATAGGTGCGCGGTTTGCGATCGGACGGGAGACGGATCATCATAGCAGGATTCCACGAATCCACGGCATACCCCTGGGTGAAGCCGTAGAACTCCTCGAAGCCGCGTTGCACAGGGCCTGGCTCATTGACATGCCATTTGCCGCAGGCATAGCGAGCATAGCCTGCGGGGGCGAGCACTTCTGCCAGGGTTACCGCTTGAGGGTGAAGGCGTCCGATATAACCTTCTGGGCCTGACGGGGTGCCGCCGGTCATGGCGCCAATCCCTGCCTGGTGAGGGTAGAGTCCGGTCAGCAGACTCGCACGTGTCGGGCAGCAACGGCTTGAATTATAGCTTTGCGAAAAGCGGATGCCGTTTGCAGCCAGGGCATCGAGATTGGGCGTCCTGATCTCCCCGCCGTAGCAGCCAATATCTGAATAACCCAGATCATCCGCGAGGATAATCAATATATTCGGCTGATTCGTGGGCCCGGCGTAAGCGGCTGTGCAGGCGAGGGTGGCACAAAAAAAGGCAGGCATCATTCTTGACAGCATAGAGACTCCCCGTTAATAATGTACGCACAAACTCTACCTTCATTCAGTAGAGGAGTCAAGCGGGAGTTTTTACCCTTGTTTTTGGAGTGCCAGAATGATACGTTATGGCATTCTATAGCATGGAGTTGAGTGTGACGTTCCAAAGGTACTGGAGTAACTATGAAGTTTAATTGCACATCGTGCGGACAGAGGATACATTGTGAGGACAGTATGGCGGGGAAAGTCGTCCGTTGTCCTAACTGCAACAACAAGATTGCTGTGCCGGACGAACCCGATGTGGCTCCTGTGATCCCGCCAGAGGCGCAAGTTATTGATGCGGAAAAAAGATCCGCAGCTCCAAATAAAGTCTTTCGCGTCAAGAAGCAGACGCAAGAGCAGAAGGCACCGACTCCCTCCCTGCGGCGTTCGACGAGCATTGGCGCAGGCGAAAGCGGCACGCAGGTCTCCGGGCTCGTGACGGGACTCGTCGGGTTGGCGCTTGTCGTCGGTTTCTATCTGATCGTTTTGGTCTTCAGGGGGATGTATTTTGGTGACTTGTTCCTGCAACGCGGGTGGGTCCCTTATGTTGAGGCCTTCCTCTTCTGGTGGGCAGTGGCGATCCTGGTCTTCAAGTCCAGAAAGCTCGCCCGTCAAAAGCAGTGCATGATGTTTGATATCTTGCCGGAGGAGATTTCACCGGATATCACACGGGAGAGCATAGACCAGTTCATTGAGCATGCCAGCTTCTTGCGCGCAAAAGCGAGTGACAGCTTTTTAACGCGTCGTGTCTTGAAAGTCTTGGAGCACTTCCGTGTGCGCAATAGCAATCCGGAAGCCGCCACCGTCCTCTCCGCGCAGTCGGATGTGGATGCGAATGATGTGCAGTCCAGTTACACCTTGTTGAAGATCTTTATCTGGGCCATTCCCATCCTGGGCTTTATCGGAACGGTTCAAGGTCTTGGAGATGCGGTCGGTGGCTTTGCCTCTGGCATGGGCAATACCGAGGATATTTCCGTATTGAAGAATTCATTGGGCATGATTACCAAGGGTCTGGCCGTGGCGTTCGATACGACGTTGATCGCGCTGATTATGGCGATCCCTCTGATGTTTTTCATGAGCGCCATGCAGAAGGCGGAAGAGGATGTCTTGAACTCCATCGATGAATTCTGTACGGAGAATCTGCTGAAACGCCTCAACGAACTGCGCAATGACCTGACAACAGACGAAGGCAAGCAGGATATGATTGCCCAGATGATCGCGGCACTGGGGCAGTTGTTTGAGCAACAGCAAGTCCGGGCGAATGAGTGGAGCACCAAGCTTGAAACCATGGGCGAGGCCATCAGCAAACAAGTCGCCGAGGGGTGGAAGGGCACGCAGGAGGGGCTTCAAAAACAATATGAGGAGCACATCAAAGCGGTCCGGGCGCTCAATGAAGAGGTGGCCGGCAAGAGCGTGGGCGTGTTGAAGGAGATCACAGAGGTCCAGTTGAAGATGGTGGAGATGCAGAAGCATACGGCGACGCTCTTAAAGGAGCAGGCAGACACAGCCGCAAAGAATCTCAAGTGTACCCAGGATCAAGTGGAGAAGTTCCAGAACGTTTTCTCATTGTTTGGCGAGCAGGTGATCGCCTTGAACCGGAAGCTGGAAAAAGGGTTGAACGAGACAGGAACGGCCTCTTCTGGCCCGGCAAGCAAAAGCACATTCTGGCAACGCATCGTCGGCATCAAGTGAAACAAGATAGGGTGCGCGCTGTTGGGCAACGAATAGGGATAGGCAGGAGAAGACTATGGCGAGACGAGCAAAGGAACAAGGCGAACCACTGTCGCTCTTTCCGTTTCTCAGTATTCTGACCTGCCTGATTGGGACGCTGACCATGCTCATTGCGCTGCTGGCGATGCAACAAGTCAGCAAAACCGAGGGCGACAAGCAGAAGCTTGAAGCATCCGAACAGGAGCGCGTCATTGCAGAGACTCGGCTTAATGACTACAATGCACTCAAGGATAAGATCCAAAAAGATAAACTGTCCATCGCTGCGTTAAAAAAACTCCTGAAGGAATTAGAGGATAAGCGAAAGGCCCTGCTTGAAGAGCTGGAGCGTCTGATCAAGGAAAAGGCTTTACGCATGGACGCAATAGCGAAGCGGAATAAGGCGGCCAGCAAGGCTGAAGAGTTGATGGGGGAACTCAATCGCGCCAAGGACAAGATCACGAAAATAACAGCTGAGATTGAGCGCGTCAAAAAAGAGATTGAAGAAAAAAACGCCCTGTTGTCCACAAAGACAAAGAAATCGATCTCTACCGTCATGGTTCGCCCTTCGGGGTCACGGTCCGGATTGACCCCGACGTTTGTCGAATGCGCCAAGGATGCTGTTGTGATTTATGATCCTGAGGGGACGAAGCGCATCCCGGCAAGCGTCATCAAAACGGATCAAGTTTTTAATGGACTCTTAGCCTCGGTGAAGGCGAATGAGCAGCGGACCATTATTTTTCTCGTCCGAAGCGAGGGGATCTGGACGTTCCGTGCGGCGAGTGTGCAAGCCGATGTTGTGGGGTCGCGCTATGGCAAGCTGCCGATCATCGGCGATGGCGCACTGGATCTCAGCCTTTTTGGCGTCAAGAGGAAGGATGGAGCAAAGTGAGCAGGCGTAAAAGTGACGGCGTGGGGTTGAATCTTGACTCCCTGATGGATACGCTGACCAATGTGGTTGGACTCCTTGTGCTTCTGCTTGTCTTTTTACAGTTGGGGTTGGGCGATGCCGTCAAGAGTATCCGAGAGAAGCATCCGGAATTGTTTGGGCTTTCTGATCAGGATGTGGATAAGGCAAAGGCATCGGATAAGCTGCAGGAGGAGCAACGCAAAAAACTGGAGGAGCAACGCCTGGAGGCTGAGCTTGCGCTTCAAAAAGCTCAGGAGCAACTGAAGGCAGAACAGGCGAAGCTTCCTCCTCCTCCGGCTGTCGCAACGACGCTGAAGGTTGAAGAGATTCAGAAGCTGCTGGAGGAGCATCAGAAAAAAGCGGATACGTTGCAAAAAGAGTTCTCAAAAATGGATGAGCAACTCGCCAAGCTGTTGGCCATGCTGGCTAAAACGCCGGATCCCCAGGCCGCCTCGAATACCTCGATCACCCTGCCCGACCCCCATGCAGTCCCGGCTGGGCATGAACCTGTTTATTTCTTTTGCAAAAACAACCGGATCATCTGTCTGGAACTGCCGAAAATTCGAGAAGCCGCTGCTGGGCGCATTGAAGCCAACCGTTCCACCTTTGAATGGAAAAATCCAGCAGATAAAGGAAAGCTAAGTACGACGCGTGGACTCCAGGGTACGCGGAAGGCGAATGTGAAGTCCGCCGACACGGCGAAGACTCTGGTGTATGACGGTAAAAAAATCCAGGATACGTTCGCCGCGAACCCCATGGTTTCCCAGGATTTCAAGGTGAGCTTCAAGAGCTATGATACGGCAGCTTCGCTCAATATGCTGTTAGAACCCCTTGATAATAAAGGGGAGACCAAGGCGGACCTCATGGGCAGCCACTCCAAGTATGTCGGCATACTCTCCGCCATCCGGGCGAGAAAGCAGAAGGTGTATGCGCAATTCATGGTCAGCGCGGACTCGTTTGAAATCTATCTTGAAGCGCGCGCGCTGATAGCGAAGAGTGAGATTCCGGCGGGCTGGCAAATCCTGTATGCCCCTAAATGGGAGGTCGGTTTGGCGCAGCCCATCAGGGTGCATCAACGCGTCGTGCCGCCGCCGCCACCCACGACGACGCCGGCAACGCCAGCCAAACCCGCCCCGCCCCCGAAGTTATTGGATTAATGCTTTACTTACACAGGTACGAAAGGAAAAAACAAAAATGAAAAGACGTGATTTCATCTGTTCCATGGGCGTCTCGGCAGGCGCCTATGCATTGCCGCGCTTCGCGATTGCCCAGTCTGGGAGTCCGAATAAAAAACTGAATGTCGCTGTCGTGGGTGTGAGCGGCATGGGCGGTTATGCGACCGGTCAGGCGCTCAAGGAGAATGCGGTCGCTTTTTGCGATGTGGATGAAGCGCGGGCCGCCTCAGTCTACAAGAATAACCCCAACGTGCCGCGCTTCAAAGATTTCCGTGTGATGCTGGACAAGATGGGCAAGGAGATTGATGCGGTCTCCATTTCAACGCCCGACCATATCCATTTCCCGGCGGCCATGGCAGCGATGGAATGCGGCAAACATGTCTTTGTTCAGAAGCCGCTAGCCCATGATATCTGGCAGTGCCGTACGTTGGCGAAGGCAGCCAAACATTACAAGGTGATCACGCAGATGGGTAATCAGGGGCATACCTTCCCTGGGATGCGGCGCATCAAGGAGTGGGTGGATGCTGGGGTGATCGGTGATGTCCGTGAAGTGATCACCTGGACCAATCGTCCGAACCCGCCCTGGTTTATTCCTCCGAAAAACTTCCCCCTTCCAGAAGAGGCTGTGCCGCAGACGCTCGACTGGGATTTGTGGCAGGGACCGGTGGCTGCGCGTCCGTACAGCTCTGAATTTGTTCCGGTGAAATGGCGTGGCTGGTGGAACTACGGCTGCGGCCCCCTGGGCGATATTGGCTGTCATACCTTTGATGCGCCGTTCTGGGTGTTAGGCCTCGGCGCGCCGACAAAGGTCGAGGTGGAACGCACGGAGCCGCCCTGCCCGGGGTTCATCTCCATGAGTTCCATTGTCACGTACCACTTCCCTGCGCGCGGAAGCAAGCCGCCGGTCATTCTGAAGTGGTATGAGCGCGATCGCTCGGTCCCTCTGCCCAAGCGCTGGGACGAGGGAGCCAAACTGCATCATGAAGGCGGCATGTACATGGAGGGCACGAAGGAGACGCTCTATCACGGCGATATGCGTCCTGTCAGTCCTCAGCTTACACCCAATGCACGTTTCATGGAGATGAAATCTACGGTGCTCAAAGAGATCAAGCGCCTGCCAGACGTCGGGTCAGGGCCGATTGAAGAGTGGTATCGCGCAATCAAGGGGGAAGGCCCTATGCCGGGATCGACCTTCGAATATGCAGGTCCCCTGACAGAGATGGTGCTTCTGGGCGCGCTGGCCCAGCGGTTCAATAAGACCATTGAGTGGGATGCTGCCAACATGAAGGTCAAAGGTATGCCGGAGATGGACCCCTTCATCCGCGAACCTGCCCGCGAAGGCTGGCGTTTTGGCGAAAAACTTTAGTTTTGTAATTTTTGTTGTTGCAGAGTGAAGCGCGAATCTGTTAAAGTACACGAACTTTTGCGGGGACGTGGCGCAATTGGTTAGCGCACCGGACTGTCGATCCGGTGGTCGCGGGTTCGAATCCCGTCGTCCCCGCCACTTTTTTTGGTAAGTGGAAAATGGAAAGTTGAAAGTTAGAAATAGCTTTCGACTTTTTTATTTGTAAGACGGGATGAGAACCCGTTCGGCCAAACGCGCGCAAAGCTCAAGGGTATCCCCGTAGAGCGACCGCACGTTTGAGGCCCACCGGAGGTGGGAGCGATGAGCGTGAGCGATAGAGCGGCAATCCCGTCGTCCCCGCCACTTTTTTTGGTAAGTGGAAAATAGAAAGCTGAAAGTGAGAAATCACTCTCGGCTTTTTTGTTTTTTACAATCATCCCGCCATCCCGTATAGTAATAACGTGTTCTCAATCATTTTAGAATTTTCGCATTCGCGCATTTTCGAATTATCTCTCATGTTAAACAATCGCACAGCCTGGTTTCTCTTTGTGCTCCTTGCAAGTCTGCTGGGGGTTCTGCTGTTGTGGCCGCTGGTCAACGTGGTGAGTGGCGGTTTTTATGTGAATGGACGCTGGACCTTTGCATACTTACTGGAGGTCTTCCGTAATCCGGTCTACGCGGAGGGCTTGCTGAACAGTTTCTTCCTTGCGCTGGGCTCTACGACGTTGGCAGCTTCTTTTGCCATCCCGCTCGCCTGGCTCTCCTATCGCTATGCCTTTGCGGGACAGAAGGCGCTGACCGCCTTGATCTTGGTCCCCTTGGTGTTGCCGCCGTTTGTCGGCGCGATCGGGCTGATGCAAATTCTCGGCCCGTATGGGGCCTTGAATGCCTTGCTGGGGTGCGGGCCAGTTGACTGGCTGGGGCAGTCGCGTGCCGGGGGTGTGATTGTTTTGCAGGCACTGGCCTTCTATCCGATCATCTATCTGAATGTTGCTGCTGCGCTTGCCAATATTGACCCGGCGATGCACGAAGCCGCACAGAACCTCGGAGGCAATTCATGGACGACCTTCAGGCGCATCACCCTGCCGTTGCTGGTGCCCGGGCTATTCGCAGGATGTACGTTGGTCTTCATCGCCTGCTTCACGGAACTGGGGACGCCGCTGATGCTCGGGTACACACGCTGTGCAGCCGTCCAGATTTATGACGAGTTGAAGGAGATCAGCGGAAGCCCGTTCCCGTATGCCCTTGTGACCGTGGTGCTGATCTGCAGTGTCACCCTGTACAGCATGAGTCATCTCGTGTTTGGCGGCAAGACCTATACCATGCAGTCGAAAGCCGCGCCGCTCTATCAGCAGCGGCGACTCGGCGGCTGGGGCAATGGGCTCGTCATCATCCCCTTTATTGTGGTCGCGTTGCTGGCTGTGCTGCCCCATGTGGGTGTGATCCTGACCAGCCTTTCGGTGCCGGGCTCCTGGTGCAAGACCCTGCTCCCCGAGCAATGGACCGTCTCGAATTATGCGGAGGCGCTGGGTCATGATATGACCTTGAATGCGATCAGGAACAGTCTCGTTTTTTCATCCCTGGCTGTTCTTTTCAACATGGGGGTGGGGGTGGCGGTGGCATGGGTGGTGGTGCGCTCCCGCCTTCGCGTCAAGGGGCTGCTGGATGCCATGGCCATGATTCCGCTGGCTGTGCCGGGATTGGTGATGGCGTTCGGCTTCATCTCAGTCAGCGGCGCACTATCATCAGGCGCCTGGGCAAGGGCCAATCCGGGCTGGGCTGCGCTTGTCGATGTCCGCGTCAATCCGACGCTCTTTCTCGTCATCGCGTATGCGATCCGTCGTCTGCCCTACATGGTGCGTGCCGCCGTGGCAGGGTTGCAGCAGACCTCGGTTACGCTGGAGGAGGCGGCATTGAATCTGGGGGCCTCGCCGTTGTGCGCCTTGCGGCGCGTGACCCTGCCCCTCATTGCCGCGAACGTGATTGCAGGCGCGTTGCTCGTCTTTGCCTTCAGCATGCTGGAAGTATCAGACAGCGTGATGCTCGCCCAGAAGATCGAGTACTATCCGATCACCAAGACGATTTTTGAACTCTTCCAGTTGATGGGGATCGGCCATTACCTGGCTGCGGCCCTTGGCGTCTGGGCCATGGTTTTTCTCTCCGTCACCATCATCGGCAGCAGTGTGCTGCTGGGCAAGAAAATGGGAGTACTTTTTAAAGGGTAACTGGGGCAACAAATATATTTTGTGATTTTTGTGGATTTTGTGGTTCCGAAGCACAATAATCTTCATGTTTATGACTACGATACCTCGACGTGTTTGGTTAGAGATAGATCTCGGTAAGTTGATTTCGAATTACCGTAAGATTCGCATGGCGGTCGCGCCAGCGCAGGTGCTGGCTGTGCTGAAGGCCAACGCCTACGGCCTTGGCATGTTGCCCATTGCGCAGGCCCTCTCAGATGCGGGGGTTGATTCTTTTGGCGTGGCGGAACCGCATGAAGCCGCGCAACTGCTACCCCTCAAGAAGCGCATTCAAGTGTTGAGCAGCATCCTGCCAGAGGAAATTCCGCCCATGATTGAGGCTGGCGTGATTCTGCCCGTGACGGATGCAGCGTCAGCCCAGCGTATCAGCGCTGAAGCCCTGAAGCAGGGGAAACGTGCAACAGTGCATTTCAAGATTGATACAGGCATGGGCCGGCTGGGCATTCTTCTCAGCGAAGCAGAGGCGGTCATCCAATCCGTCTATAGCCTGCCGGGACTCCATTGCGAAGGCATCTTCTCTCACTTCCCCTCGGCGTACGATACGCGGTCTGATTTGACGCAACGCCAGGTCCAGAGCTTTTGCGCCTTGCTGGACGCGCTGGCGCGTAAGGGCATGACCTTTCAAAAACGGCACATTGCGAACAGCGACGCCATTAACAATTTTGCCTGTGCTTATCAAGAGCCCTTCAATGTGATCCGCACGGGCATCAATTTACATGGATCATTTGATACGGCGGGCCATCGGGCGTTGCACCTGGATCCGATTTTGACGCTCAAGACGCGCCTGACAGCCATTCGTAATCTGCCGGCTGGAACAGGCATCGGATATGGGCATACGTACATCCTGAAAAAGGATATGCGGGTCGGGGTGATCTCCGCAGGTTATGCCGACGGACTCCCGCTGGCGCTCTCCAACAAGGGGTACATGCTGATCAGGGGCGTGCCGTGTGCTGTGCTGGGACGCATCTCCATGGACTATACCGTGGTCTCCCTGGAGCATCTCGAGGCAGCAGAGATTGGAGACGACGTCATTTGTCTGGGTGGCGAGGGCGAACATGCGATCGCGGTTGAAGCGTGGGCCCGCATCAAAGGGACCCATCCCTATGAAATCATCTGTTCTTTTGGCAACCGTGTTGAACGACGCTATCACAACGCATGAACTTGACACCCTATACGACCACATTAACCGATGCTGCAAAGCGTCGCAACATCCGGGTCAAGATGATCAATCCTGATCCGGACCTGCCCATCTTTGATCTTTCAAAAGATGGCAAGACCATCCGCTGTTTCAATGCGCTCACAGACCTTGTGGGCGCGGCGACGTTCCACCTGGTCAATAACAAGCGCGCCTGTCATGCCTGGCTGACAGCTCAGCGGATCCCTGTACCTGCCCAGCTGGCCTATTGCGATGCGAATCATGAAGCGGCAATCGCCTTTCTTCAACGTTATGCACCCATCGTCGTGAAACCCTGCATGCAATGGGGCGGACGCGGCGTCTCCATGGGGGTGCGTACCCCGGATGAACTGCAAGCAGCCGTCCGCTTTGCCCGCACCTACGAAGCGGATGTGATCCTTGAAGAGACTGTCCCTGGAGATGATTTGCGTGTGATTCTCGCAGGCGGCAAACTGGCTGCGGCGATCCGCCGCAGGCCTGCTGCTGTGGTGGGAGACGGGAAGCACACCCTCCGTCAGCTCATCCTGCGACAAAATGCGGAGCGCCGGAAGAACGATCCGAGCAATCAGATCCCCTGGAATGCGGAGACGCGGCGCAACCTTGTTGAACTCAAGCGGAGTCCGGACGACGTTCCGAAGCTTGGCGAGCGTGTGCGTGTACGCCTGACCAACAACTACCACACAGGGGGCACGGTCGAGGTGGTGACCGAGCAGGTTCCTCGGCGCGCGCTCGCCCTTGCAGAGCGTATTGCCAAGGCCTTGGCTGTTCCGTTGGTCGGCGTGGATTTCCTGATTGATCCGGCCACGAAGCGCATGATTGTCATCGAGGTCAGTCCGGATTTGGCCATCTCGCCGCCGGAGGGTGAAGTGGTCGCAGAACGCTTTTTGGATGTGCTCTTTCCAAAATGAGGCAAAAAAATGCGACGATAGAATCGACGGAATCGAGATAATCGATTGAATCGAATCTGTCGAATCGTTCGATTCTTTCGAAACCCTGACAAAGCAGTGTTTGTTTTTGCGCTAAAACTAGGCATTTCTCTGATAAGTGACAAATAGCGCACCTGTTCAGCGAATGTTAATAACTCCCGCTTCTCATCGGGGACTGATTGTGCTTTAATGGGATCACCTTATGCCAAGATATACCGAGTCAGTTTTAGATGAAATCCGTGCGCGGGTCGACATTGTCGACTTGATCGGTTCACGTGTCACGTTAAAACGCGCCGGAGGCACGTATAAGGGCTGCTGTCCGTTCCACAAGGAGAAGACCCCCTCGTTCAATGTCAATCCGAACAAGCAGTTCTACAAGTGCTTTGGCTGTGGCGAGGCTGGCGACATCTTTACCTTTGTGATGAAGATGGAGGGGTTGCAGTTCATGGATGCGGTCCAGCAGCTTGCGGACAAGGCAGGGGTGGTGCTCAAGCAGGAGGTGGATCCCCATGCGCAGTCGCGCAGTGTACTCTACTCCATCCATGCGGAGCTGGCCCTCTTTTATCAGCGCTGCCTGACAGAGACCAAGCAGGCGGACGCTGCTCGCAAGTATCTGGCTTCTCGGTCGCTTCCGGAAGAGGTTGTCAAGAGCTTCTTCATTGGCTATGCGCCGGCTATACCACGGGACGCGATTCTGCAGTGGGCAAAAAAGCATGAGTTCACGCCGCAGCAATTGGTGGATGCCGGCATCTTGGTCCCGCCGCAGAACCCGGAGAGAGATCCGAACGACTTTTTCCATCGCTTTGCGGGCCGGCTCATGTTCCCGATTTGTGACCGGCAGGGGCGAGTCGTGGCCTTCAGCGGACGCGTCCTGGATCCGAAGTCGCATCCAGCCAAATACGTGAACAGCCCTGAGACGGATATTTTCAAGAAAAGCCACATTCTCTATGCGCTCGACAAGGCCGCAGGAAAAATTGTGAAGCACCCTCGGCGCGAGGCGATTATTTGCGAGGGGCAGATTGATGTGATCCGCTGTCATGCCTGCGGCTTTGAGACGGCTGTGGCTTCGCAAGGCACTGCCTTTACAGCCGAGCATGTGGCTCTTTTGAAGAAGCATGCCGACAGCGTGGTGCTGGTGTTTGACGGCGATGCAGCCGGCAAAAAGGCTGCACTGCGTACAGGCGCGCTCTTCATTGCCGCTGAAATCCCTGTGCGTGTCGTGCGCCTGCCCAAGGGCGAAGACCCGGACTCTTTCCTGCGCAACCAAGGTGCCGCAGCTTTTCGCGAGGCGCTGGAACAGGCCATCTCCATCACCGCGTTCCAAGTGGATACCCTGCGCGAGGCGGAAGAGCATCCCGACAGCATTGACGCGGTAAACCGTATTTCGCGTGGGGTGATTGAAATGCTGGCGGTCTGTCCGAGTGCTGTCCAGCGTTCGCACCTCCTTGAAGAGGCCTCCGGCTTGTTGCACTTCCCCCTGAGCGCGTTTGAAGAGGATTTTGAACGGTACCGTGAGCAAGCGCGCCAAAAGGCGGAGTATGTCGCGCGCTTCAAGGCGAATGACGAGAAGCCCCGTGCCCAGGAAGAGCCTGCGGAGGGCGGGTCAGGGAGTGAGGAGCGTCCGCCGGACGGCGATGGCGAATATGTCCCGGGGGACGCGTATTCGGTTGATGTGGGCGAGTGGGATGTGCCGCCCCCGCCGGAGCCGCCCTCGAAAACGGAATATGAGCTGTGCGAGTTTCTCATGGAGCACGAACACGACAAGGACGTTCTGCGCTTGGTCAGCACCTATTTGCCGCTTGATATTCTTCGCCACGCCTTTACCCGCACGGTTGTGGGTGCGGTCCTGGAGCAGTGGCATTCGGGCAGTGACAAGGTGGCTGAGCTGGGGCAGCTGATGAGTCCGGAGTGGAGAGATTTGCTGGGCAGTATCATTGCCAACAAGCAGAAGATGCTCAGCGCGCGCGAAGCCACCTCCCTGGATGCGGCAAAGGATTTGCTGCGCCGGATATGGATCGATATGTGTCAACGGACACGCGACAATCTGGATGCGCATGCAAAGGAGAGCGACGAGCCCCGCCTCTTGCTGTCGTGCCGCATCGTCCGTCTTCGCACGGATCCGTGGGAGCGGGCGTGCGAATACATGTCGATCGATTCCTCGAGAAATCCGCTTATGCCGTCGGCGCGCCAGAGGGTTGACCCTGCGTCGGCTGGGGGGCCAACTTCCGTACATGAAGCGGATACCGCATACGAAGTTCCTGATTCAGGAGGATTTCAACCCAGTGAACTCCCTCCTGATGAAATGCCAGATTGATAAAGACCTCGACGGTCGTGGCAATCTGCTGTTCATTCGAGAGTTTAATCGGGACTGGCTGCCCTTCCGCGACAACCGTCATCCCGTCCGGCGCCATGATACGCGACTTCTGTGTGAATTCCCCGCCGCCCATGCACCAGCGGTTCATAATGCACAGGCGCGGGCAGATGGGCTGATTGGCAGGGTGTGCCAAGCCGTCGAAGATGCCGATCAGCATGAATTTGCCGTTTCGTTCCTGACGGACATCGTCGCAGAGCAGGCTGGATTGGAGGTCTGGGATCATAAAGCCCTTTAAAGTTGTGAGTCTTGTTCAAGACGGGGGGCATTTTTGAGGACGTAATGCTCGGCTTCTGTGCACCAGAGGCCATTGTTGCGTGCGCAGATCTCCGCGAGCGCCTTGAAATAGGGGTCGCTTTCACCCAGCTTTTCAAAGTCAGTAATCGCGGTCATGGGCATGGAGACATGCGTGTAAACCAGACGCTTACCGCCCGGGATCTTGGTCAGGGTCTTCGTGGTTTCAGCGACCGAGTCGATACCGCCGACATGCGTGATCATCACGGAGGGCGTGATGAGGCCTTGGGCGGCATAATTCATGGAATCCTGAAGATCCTGCGTGTTTCCGCCGGAGGAGCCGACAATGTGATGGCCCATGTAGTGAACATCATAGAAATTCACAGAGGCCTTGAAGTCGGAATGCGCAGGGCCAGCAAAGAAGTTCAAGCACCCGAGGAAGTCCAGCAAGGCGGAGCCCTGCTCAATGAGCACGGGAACCGGTGCGAAGACCATGACGTCGTTATAGCCGTTACCGCCATTGACCGACTTGATGTGCGCGACCGGATCAGCCACGCCCCCGGTGTTGAGGTAGATCAGCTCGACGCCGCATTCCTTGGCATGCTGGACAGGGAAGATCTGCGCAGCGCGGTCCAGGCGGGTCTGGTCGATATCCGTGATCACCAGGCGCCCGGGACGGTGTTCAGGGCCGTGTATGGCCAGGTCGATGGCACTTAAGCCCATGGGGCCGGCGCCAGCCAAGATGACCATGGTGCCGCCGTTCTTGATGCCCATGTGATGGACATATTCGCCTGCTTTGAAGTGGTAGCTGCAACGATACGCGCCGACAATGCACGAAACCGGCTCAGCGATCGAGGACTTATAGTAGGCGTCGCCGTCATACGAGAGCAGGCAGTCGAGTTCCAGGACCTCCTTGGGGATCACGATACGCGTGGCATTGCCGCCGATCCAGCGGAACGAATACCCGGGGGCGTCATGTTCGCGGCCAGGGATGTTCAGTTGGGGCTGGACACCGTATTTTTGGCCGACTTTGAACTTGTGCTGCCAATTTTTTCCGACTTTGAGCAGTTTTCCGCAGAATTCGTGGCCGAGAATGATGGGGTTTTCAGCGACATCCTTGGGCACGCGCTTGTGTTTCGCGCCCTGAATCGTCGCCTTGTAGTCGGACATGCAGATGCTGTTTGTCACGATATCCGCTAAGATTTCGTCGTCCGAAATATCCGGAAGATCGAAACGTTCGAGCCGAAGATCATTTTCACCGTAAAGTCGTAAAGCTAAAGATTTCATTTAAATTGCTTTCCATGCTTGTTTTTGTTGAGCCGATTTAGGAAAATGTTACCTTTTTCAGATGGGGATAGCAAGCGAGGAAATGTAAGGAGATCAAAATGTTTGTGTTGATTGCGAATGGAGTGTTTGGTTGCGTTGTCATGGGAATATTGATCGCCACGCAGGCGATGCATTGGGGCTGGGCCATTCTCATTGGCATCCTGTCCTTTGCAGTGGGTCAGGGAGTTGTCGGTTACCTGCTCCAGCGAAAAGTGAAGCGCGCCATGGAAGAGGTCCAGCTCATCATGCTGGACGGACAGAAGCGGATGCAGCAGAAGGTCAAAATGTGGCAGACCCGTCCGCCCGGGAGCATGAAGGATGCGCAACTCGAAATAGAACGCGACCAGAAACGGATCGTGGAGCAGACGCTGGAAGCGTCAAAAAAACTGGAACGCTTTACCCGCTGGGTCCCGTTGATGGGGAAACAGATCGCGACCTTGCGCATCCAGTTGTACTGGTCAGTGAAGAATTTCAAGAAGGTGGATGAGTTGATGCCGCTTGCACTCTTTATGGAGCCGATGATGATCGGCGTGAAATTGGCGCGCATGTACATGTTGCAGGCGGATATTGCAGAGATCGAGAAGTTTTATAAAAAACAGATGATCAAGGTGCGCTACGGGCAGGGGGCTGTACTCTATTCCCTGATGGCGTGGATCTATGTTCAACGAAACGACTTGGACAAGGCCAACAAGGTGTTGATTGAGGCCGCTGAAAAACTGGAGAATGATGTGATCAAACGCAACCGCGAACATCTGGCGAATAACCGCGCCAATCAATTCTCTAATACAGGCTTAGGTGATGAATGGTATGGACTCCATCTGGAGCAGCCTAAGATTAAGCAACAACGTCAGTCAGCCTTTGCTACACGGCACTTCTAAAACACAATGAAAGACGTTAGCGGACAATTAGAACTCTGCGGGTTGGAGGTTACATGCATGATCGGTGACCTTCCGGAAGAGCGTGTGTGCGAACAGACGCTCCTCTTGGATGTGGTGCTGTCCATGGATATGTCGGCTGTGTGTGCAAGTGATGCGCTCCACGACACGGTTGACTATGTGACTCTGGCGGATGAGATACGCGCTGCGCTGGTCGCGGGGCAGTTTAGAATGATTGAGTCCGCGGCAGCGTGTGCAGCGGATATCGCACTGCGCCATGCGAAGGTGGCGGGTGTGAGTGTCCGCGTGGAAAAGCCCGGGGTTGTTCCGGGGCTCCGAGCCGCCGCGGTGAAGATCGAGCGCACGAAAGGAACCGTCTGATGCGGATGCCCCAAAAAGCATTGGTGCTGGCTGCTGGATTGGGGACGCGTTTGCGTCCCTTGACCCTCGTTTATCCGAAGCCGTTGATGCCGATTTGGAACACATCGCTGCTGGAGCATACCTTGAGGCTTCTGGAGTCTTGGGGTGTTGAAGAGATTGCGGTCAACACCCACTGGATGGCGGAACCTATTGAAGCGTTTCTGAAAACCCGTAAGGGCCGCGCGCGCACGCGAATCTCCCATGAGCCGGAGATTCTGGGGACTGGCGGAGCGTTGCGTCCTGTGCAACCGTTTTTGGGGGATGAGCCGTTTTGGATGATGAATGCAGACATTGCTGCTTCGGTGACCCCGGAGCCCCTCGTCAAGGCGTTTGAGTTGAGTGGCTCGTTTGCAGCGGCCTGGCTTGAGCCGAAGAAGGGGCCGCGCACGGTCGAGATGGATTACGCGGGGCGGATCACATGCTGGCGGAGCCCGACGCCAGGGGTTGAACACACCTACACATTTTGCGGGTTGCAGCTCTTGTCGCCTCGCCTATTTGAGTTCTTGCCGGAAACGGCTTTTTCATCCATTGTTGACGCTTATCAGCGCGCCATGGAGGCGAATCTTTTTGTGCGGGGTGCGGCGGTGAAGGGGAGCTACTGGGATGACGCAGGGACCGTCGCCTCTTATCTGCGCATCCATGCGGATGTCAAGAAGCTGGCGCAGGCAAACAAGCCGGGCGGCGAATGGTATGATAAGGCCGCAGATCTCTTTCCTCCTGAGGCGAAATCCTTTTTCTGTGTTTCACCACAGGCGACTGTGGGCGCGGCTGTGAAGGGCGTTGACAGTGTGGTGACCGCGGGCGCAACGGTATTGCCGGGAGCCTCGTTGAAAGCGTGCGTGATTGCCGGCGGGGTGACAGGGGGCGAACAGAACGAGGTCGTCCATGTCGCAGCGGACCGCGTCTGTGATGAGGCGCTCTGTGCGGCGATCCAGCAACTGGGATGGGCGCCTCCGCAGACGAGTGCCCAGTTCCTGGGTGCGCGGGGTTCTGATCGCTCCTTCTGGCGTTTGTCAGATGGCGTGCACCCGGTCATTGCGGTTCAGTATGCCTTGACACGGACCGAGAATGCCAGGTACAGCAGTCATGCCCGTCTTCTTGCAGAGGCCGGCGTACCTGTGCCGGCCATCAAACTCGACCTACCGGACGCCCGAATCCTGATACTCGAAGATTGCGGCGATGATTCCTTGCAGCAGCGCATGCAGCGGAAGGCGCATCCCAAGGACGAACAGTGGTACGAGGCCACAGTGAGCGCGCTGGCACGATTTCATCGCGAAGGAACGCGCTTGGCCCAAGAGCGCAACGTCGAATTGGAGCCTGCGTTTGATGCCGCGCTTTATGCATGGGAGCATCGCCTCTTTGAAGAATATCTGTTGAATCACCGTTATGGCTATGAGGCGCTGCCTGCGGAAGTCGCTACGGAGTTGAAGGGGATATCGGAAAAGCTGCTCTCGATGAAGCAGGTATTGATTCATCGTGATTTCCAGTCGAGCAATGTGCTGTTCAAGAAGGACAAGCCCGTGTTCATTGATTTTCAAGGGATGCGCCTGGGTGCAGGTGCCTATGATTTGGCCTCGCTCCTTTACGATCCATATGTAAAGCTGAATGCAGCCTTACGAACAAAGGCGGCGATGAGTTACTTGAAGGCCTTTCCAGGGAATAGCGACGCGGTCGAATTCGTCCGGGAAGGCGCAATCCAGCGTTTAGTGCAAGCGTTGGGTGCGTATGGACGGCTTGCACGTGTGGGTCAAACCCACTTTTCGAAATATGTTTTACCTGCGTTGGAAAATTTATTGGAAGTCGCCGACGGGTGTGGACTTGATGCGCTCGGCGGCTTCGTTGAAGAATTGATTGCCAGAGAAAAGTGTCGATATGAAAAGTAATACTGTAAAAGCTTTTATTGCGCGTGTCAGAAATGAGGCGCGGCGGAAATCTGGTGTGGTCACGGTCACGACAACGGGACGGACGCGCACGTTTGTGGCGTATGACTGGGGATGCGATACGTTTATTTTCGAGAAAGACGCTCTGCATGATGTAGA
The DNA here is from genome assembly GCA_942493055.1 of uncultured bacterium. GTDB lineage: Bacteria > Verrucomicrobiota > Kiritimatiellia > RFP12 > UBA1067 > CAIZQW01. The sequence goes on from OW818680.1 coordinate 4,909,120, forward strand.
AGACCATCATCCATTGTTACTGGTCCGCAAGTGTGACTTGGTCAAGGGAAGCTCAGGTTATGTGCTGACCATGACCAAGGGCAATCATGCGATCGCGGCGATGCCGCTGCTTTCCGGACAGTTCTGGAATTTGGGACGTATTATCGCTACGCAGCGGAGCCGTATTCTCGCCTCGAAGGTGGTTTGCGCGAACGTGGTGGACGGCAAGATCGAGATCTCGCAACGCGAAGTGCCGACGGACTTGATTGTCCAGGCAGACGCGTGGTTACAGGCTGTCGGCTTCAAGCTGGTCGACATTGTCATGATTGAGCGTAACGACCTGACCTTGGAATACTATCGAAAACTGGGGCAGGAGTGGCGCGTAAAACCCTTGGCGTGGACGCGGAAAGAGATGGAGTTTGCGATTCAGACGAGCCGTAAGCGTCTCAATTCGCCGTTGCGTTACTACCACAGCAGCAAGGGTGTTCATTTTCTGTCGTATAGTGAATTTCACAAGATATCCGAGTGGGCAACAACGGATTATCCCAAGGCCTTGACCTGTCTCCGTGAACTCGTCTCTGTTGCAGAAGGCGAAAAACGGTCTTATGTCCGAACCCCGAAGTTTCATGGTCACTATGAAGTCGAATTTTTCGGCCTGCAGCGCGGAGAGGCCTTTCAACGTTTGATCCCCTCGATCGAACGCATGCTGGAGTGGATTACGCTGGGGATGATCGAGCAGCAGGATGTTGTGACCAGTATTCAGGCGCTTGATGAGTTGTTTAGGGCCTCGTTGGAGCGCCCGGAGTTGGAAGATGAAGCCAGCGAGGATTTCATTGAAACCCTCTATATGCATCTGACGGGCGCCATTTATGCGGCGCATTCGGACTTCTCGATTTCTCCGGCCTTTGATGATCGCCGCACAGCGCTTCCAGGTGCGACCTATTGTGGCGGTCGTCCGGAGTTTCATCCTGGTGCGGATGAGCGTACCCATATTCTGCTGGGGAATATTGAAAAGACAACGAGCCAGGATGAGTCCATCGAATATGCAAATGTCTATGAGTTGCGTACCCATGAGGATGTGTTGTTAGGATCGGGCGTGACTCGTGAAATTGTTTTCAAGACGAATCGTCGTCCGCTATGTACCAGCCTGATTGAAAAGCGCCTGAAGTTGAAAAAGCCCGGGTATGGAAGTTACATGCTTGCACGTGTCTATGCCTTTAAGGAGTTGGGCGTCAATTTTGGTGATTACAAGTTGCTGCGCTGGATGGAGAACACGACGGGCAGTGAGGTGACCTCCTTTATTCGTACGCGGTATCCCGGGGACTCCTGGAGGACATTCCGGCGCGTTTGTTTGTCAAGCTGGATGACATGGGGCATGGCACGACCGGGGAAGATCCTGATGTGGTACTCGCGCTTGGAGCATTGCTGGGGTGTGCGGCGGCGCAGAACATGATTTTGAAGAAATACTTGCCGGATTGGAAGAGTTGCCGTTTCGGAGAAGGGAAAGAGATTTTTGAGTTTGCTTATGACATTAAGCAACGTCGTGAAATGCCCGCGCATGTCAGTATCTGCTCCATACGCGGCGCCTTGGGATGGCCCAATCTGACCCGTGATCAGCAGAATTTAGATGCGATCATGGCGTTTTATTTGACACGGTATGCGGAGGTCCTTGTGCAGTATTGGAAGAAGCACCGCGAGGCAGTGACGATGGAGGATCTGGCCTCTCGCTTCTTTGAAGGCTTTGCTTTGAAGACCCGTGAAATCCAGCGGAACTATGAAGTGAGGCGTGAACAATTTGATGCGTTTGATCCGGGGGTGCGTGCGCAATACCATTTTACGGAGCAGTGGAACTTCGCCTTGTGGACCCTCTATTTACAGGCGAAACATCTGGATGTGCTGCGCGAGAAGTTCTTTAGCATCCTGCACCAGAGGATGGTGAAGGAGCCGTTATGATTATGTCCAAAACCGCAGATGGGCGGCGTTGCGCCTTTTCCCCTTCAGCCAAGCTGAGGCTTGTCCAAGTCGAGGTGACGGATGCTGCGCGTGAATTGGAGCGCAGCCATTTGTGCGGTCCGACTGCGGGGTTAATTCAGGCAGAGGCGCTTGCAGGCGTTGCCCTGCTGGGCTCGGATTTGACAGAGGCCTTGGAGACGGTGACACTTCGGATGCGGGTGTCAGGGCCGTTGAGCGGTTTGCTGGTGGAGGCCTCCACGGAAGGCGGGTTGCGTGGCTATACGCAGGTCAAGGTGATGAATGAGTTGGATGCGGCTGAGGAACTTGACACCTCTTCCGCAATGGGGGAGATGGCAGAGGTGCAGATTATCCGCTCGACGCCGGGAAAGATCTTGTCGAGTGCGTCAATCGATGTCAGCCCTGCCTCGGTGTCGCGCAGCGTTGAGGCTTATTACAAGCAGTCCTTGCAACGGCAGGTCTGGGTTCAGACCAGCGCACTGGCTTACGGCGCCTTTATTGACTCTGCCCGTGGTTTGTTGGTAGAATGTCTGCCAGACGGCGATCAGACACTCTTTCAGCGCATTGAGGAGCTTTTCGCTGACGGCACTGTTTTAGAGTGCCTGGATGCAGCTGCGACCCTCGAAACAATTTGTGAAACGCTGGGGCTGGAGGACTGCACCGTGGAGGAGGTCTTCCCCTTACGTTTCGTGTGTCGCTGTTCGGTGGACCGCGTTCAGGGCATGCTCAGCGGCCTTCCGACAGAAGACCTCCTCTCTGTGCTTGAAAAGGCAGAGCCGGTTCAGATTTTTTGCCACATGTGTGGAAAGGGCTATCGCGTCGAGCCGGATTTTGTACGCGAGGTCATCGAGGCGAGGAAAAGAGAGAATGGTCAATAAAAACAGACGTTTCGTATGGTGGTCATTGCTTGTCACTGTTCCTGCCGGGCTTACGCTCTATGCTTTCGCCGCGCTCTTTGGAAATCTGAACCAGGACGAGGGGTGGTACTTGTATGCGGCTCAGCGTGTCGCCGAGGGAGCCATGCCCTATCGGGACTTCTTTTTCACGCAAGGTCCTGTCATGCCGTATGTGTATGGGGCTTTGGAGCCGCTCTGGGCTCCCATGGGGGTGCTGGGCGGGCGCTTACTCACTGTTTTTCTGGGTGTCTTCAGTTGCATCGCTACAGCGTTTCTAGCGCGTTGCGCTGTGTCAAGAGATCGCGCCTTTGCGACAACAGTCATGGGTGCTGCGCTCTCCAGTTGCAATCTCTATCATGTCTACTTCACAACCATCCCCAAGACCTACGCGCTGGCCTCCTGCCTGATCATGGTCGGCTATGTGCTCTTGTCGGTGGGGGCACGCGGACACACCAAGTATTCGACGTGGGTGCTGGTGACCTGTTCGTGCGTCTCAGGCTTCTTGATCGCCGTGGCAGCAGGCACGCGCATCTCCATGGGCATGCTGTTGCCGATTACAGCGCTGGCCATGATGATTACGTGGCGCCAGACAGGTCGGACGTGGCTCTGGTTTTCGCTCGGCGGGGCACTTGGCCTGGCAGTCGTCTTTCTCCCGTCCCTCCTGTATGCTCGCGACCAATTTATTTTTGCGCAGACCTTCCACGCGGCGCGTGGCGGGCGTGATCTCTTTTTCATCGTGGGGTCTGTCTCGCGTATTGTGCGCTTCTATTTGCCCGTGGCCATGCTTGCCTCGGCCTTAATCGTGTTTCAGGTCTTTCGCACGCAGCATGCAGTGTGCTCTAAGGCGCGTCCCGGATTGAATGACTGGCCCTTTATCTGGTGCATCGCGTTTCTGGGCGTGTTCCTGCTTCAGCTGCTGAGTCCCTACCCGTATGACGATTACCAAGTGCCGGTCATGGGGCTGCTGATTGCGGCTGTTGTCGGGTGGGTCATGCAAGTCGTCCCTGAGGGATTGTGCGGGCGCGTCTGTCTTTTTGTGACAGTCCTCTCGTTGGGGGCGACCTTTGGCTCGACGTTGCCGCAAGAATGGCTTCTGGCGCGGCAGGATCGCTTCTGGGCAATCAAAAAGGAGCAGCCGGATCTGTTGAAGTTGCGTGCTGTCGCGGCTGAACAGTTGTCAAAGGACGACACGCCTCTCCTGACGCAGGACATCTACTTGGCTGTGCAGGCAGGCAAGAAGGTGCCTCAAGGCTTGGAGATGGGCCCGTTCTGCTACTTCCCCGGCTTATCAGATGCCGATGCAGCCAAGTATCATGTCCTGAACAAAGCGCGCATGCTGGAGGTGCTGGAGCGTTCGCCCTGTTCCCAGGCGGCTGTGAGCGGATATGGCTTTGCCGTGCGCTCGCCGGTGATGGATGAAGTGCCGGCTGAAGACCAGAAGCTCTTCCGGGAGGCTTTACGGCGCAACTACACGCTGACGAAAACAGTAGAAGCCTTTGGCCAGAACAGCACAACGCTTGAAATCTACTCCCGAAAACCCTGACCCTCGTTTTAACCTCATGCTTGCGACTCCTTATGAACACGCCTGATATAGCTAACCGCCAGATGGCGGCCTTGACCATCGCCGGGAGTGACAGCGGCGGGAATGCCGGCATCCAGGCGGACTTGCGCGCCTTCCGAACCTTTGGCGTGCATGGATGCACCGTCATTACTGCGCTGACGGCGCAGAATCCCTTTGGCGTCCGTTCCGTGCTGGTCTCGGATGCGGCCTTCATGGGGGACCAGTTAGATGCCGTCCTGGAGGTTTATGGGGTGGGGGCCTTGAAGACAGGGATGCTGGCAACTGCGGAAATCATAGAGATCGTTGCCAACCGCCTCTCTTTCCATGGCCGCATCCCCAAAGTCATTGATCCAGTCATGATCGCGACCAGCGGCGCCTCCCTGCTGGCGGAGGACGCGGTGGAGGTGCTGCGTCGGGAATTGTTGCCGCTGGCCTCTCTTCTGACGCCGAACTTGCCGGAGGCCGGGGTCTTGCTGGGGAGGACCATTGCAACAGCGGAAGAGCAGCGTGATGCGGCACGGCGCTTGTCAGACCTGTTCGGCTGCGCTGTGCTGGTCAAGGGCGGGCATGGCACCGGCATGTGCGCTGAGGATGTCCTGTTCGATGGCGAGAAACTCTCACTCTTGTCCAGCCCGCGTATTGATCAGCCCTTGTCAACCCATGGCACAGGCTGTTCCTTGAGCGCTGCGATTACAGCTTCCATTGCTTGCGGAAGCGACCTGCTTCGCGCGGTGGTCGAGGGCAAGGCGTATGTCTACGAAGCGATTCGAACAGGCGTTTTTGTCGGTGATGTGGCGACTGTCCTTGGAACACCCCAACGCTTGCCCGTAGAAGAGATCCGCGTTCAAAACCTCTGAGATGAACCCCTCCTACACACTCGCACGAAATGCACGCTTCAGCGTGATTGACTTTGAGACCACTGGCGCTGTGGCGGGGTATCGGATTGAGCCCTGGCAGGTCGGAGTGGTGAGCGTGGAGCAGGGGATTGTCCGGTGCGAGACGCAATACGAGTCACTGTTTAGAGTCGGCGACCGGCCCTTTAATGTGCGCGCGCCTGGACGTCATGCGCGGATACGCGACCAGCTTGCCCTTGCTCCGACACCTGGCGAGGTCTTGCCGGAACTTGTCCAGCGATTGCGTCATGTGCCGGTTGTGGCGCATAACATCGGAACCGAACGAAACCAGCTTCGCGCCATGGCGCCGTTGCACACATTCGGCCCATGGATTGATACACTGAAGTTGACACGCAATGCCTATCCCGCGCTGGAATCCAAGTCCCTGGAAGATGTGATCGATACGCTGGGCCTCCGCCTGCGCGTGGAGGCGCTCTGCCCCGGGCGCGAAGCCCATGACGCCCTCTACGACGCTGTCGCCTGTGCAGTCCTGCTGGAACATTTCCTGGCCCTGCCGGGGTGGGAGCAGGTGACCGTCGAAGCGTTGGTGGAAGCATAAGACGAATGAAAAAGTTTATTCTTTTTTTAACGGGTCTCCTGCTATTGCCGCTGTGCGTGGCCATGACCTGGACGGTCTTTGATGTGTTGCGCCATGCGGACAGTCAAGGATCGATGTTCTCGGTTGAATCGGGGTGCCTGGCGCTCGGGTATTTCGTCTGGATACTCTGCTGGCTTTTTTTGCCGCAGCCTGTCCGCGTCTATATTTTAGGCCATGAACTGACGCATGCCTTGTGGGCGATTCTCTTCGGAGGCAGGGCAAAAAATCTGAGCATCAAGGCCTCTGGCGGGAGTGTGAGGGTGACCAAGTCGAATGTGTGGATCACACTGGCCCCGTACTTTTTCCCCTTTTACACCATGATCTTGATTGTCATCTTCTTGCTGGTGAAGCTGTTCATGGGCGCTGTTCCCTATCCCTTGGTCTGGCTCTTCTTTCTCGGCTTTACCTGGGCCTTCCACTTCACCTTCACGCTGCAAAGTCTCTGGACGCATCAGCCGGATATCCAGGAGTATGGCCGTCTCTTTTCGTATGCGCTCATCTACCTGCTCAATGTCGCAGGCATTGCGCTCTGGATCGTCTGCTCGATGTCGGTCAGTCCGCGTTTCCTCTTCGACTCCTGGGTGTTCCGCACGCGGCACGTCTATCAGCAGGCCGGACTGTTCCTTGCTGATGGCGTGAAGCGGGGTGTTGAGTGGGGTAAGAAATGAAAATAGCACTGGTGAATATGCCGTTTGCCATGACCTGTCTGCCTTCGCTCGGATTGGCCCAGCTTGAAGCCGTGTTGCATGCGCAGTTTGGGGAACAGGTAGAGGTGACAACGCATTATCTCAATTTAGAATTTGCCAAGTTCGTGGGGGACATGGAACTCTACCATCACCCGTATTCACCGCACGGCTTCATGACTGACGCGGGGGAGTGGTTATTCAGCGCTGTGGCTTTTCCAGAGATGGGCGATAATACCGAAGCGTATGTGAAGCGGTACTATTACGGCGAGAGTCCCGCTATTGTTAAGGCGCGGGATTTTATTCTGCGGCTAAGGCCTGAACTCGAGGCGCGCCTTGAGGCGTTGATTGAGCGCCATCAGCTGGCGGAGGCGGATGTTGTGGGGTTCACCCTGCTCTTTTCACAGACCGTGGCATCACTGGCATTGGCGCGCCTTCTGAAGCGGCGCAATCCAAGGCTGATCACGGTTTTTGGAGGGTCCGCTTGTGAGGGGGAGATGGGACAGGTTTATGTGGAACGTGTACAACACGTCGACTACTGTTTTTCAGGGCCTGCCCTTGTGAGCTTCCCTGATTTCATAAGGTGCCTGTTGGCTGGCGATCAAGAAGGCTGTAGCCGTATTAACGGGGTCTTTTCTAAAACAAATCAGGCCTTATGGGGGGATGGCTGTGCAGGGACTGTGGCGCCCTTGGGCGATGAGTTAGATATTAATGCGAATATCATTCCTGAGTACAGCGGATTTCTGGACAGCCACGAGCGCTTATTCCCAAATCCGCAGCGCCCCCCTGTGCTCTTGTTTGAGACCTCACGCGGTTGCATACGGGCGCAAGGAGCCCCGTGTCGCTTTTGCGGGCTCAACGGGTTGAATGCGCGGTATCGGCAGATGCAGGCTGAGAAGGCTGTTCAACAAATTAACGCCTTGTGGCGCTATGTTCCACGGGCGCGTTTTATGATCGCGGTAGACAACCTGATGCCGCCAACGTATCCTCGTGAGGTATTCTCAGCACTGTCGCCGCCTGCTGGGGTTGCGATGCGTTATGAAGTGCGCTCCGATTTGCCTGGTTCGGATATCCAGGCGTTATGCCGTGGCGGCGTCACCTGGCTACAGCCGGGGATTGAGTCGCTCGCCACCGCCACGCTGACGTTGATGCGCAAGGGCATTACAGCTTTCAGCAATGTGCGATTTTTAAAAGAATGCACGAGATATCCCGTCACGCTGGAGTGGAACGTGTTGATCGGTACGCCTGGGGAGTCGGAGAAGGTGTATGAGAAGTATCTTCAGGATCTTCCGCTGATGAAGCATCTTCCTCCGCCGACAGGGGCGTTCTCGGTCATGTTTGTCAAATACAGCGACTACTACGATCATCAGGCGGAGCATCATTTATCGCTTCAGCCGCAGGAGTTTTACACGTATATTTTCCCGTTCAGTCACGAGGATATAGAACGCGTAGCATATCGGTATGTCGACACGAACAGGAATCAAGATTGGCTGGATGCGTGGCTAGACCGGTTAAACGCGATCATCAGGTGCTGGCGGCAGCAATGGGAAGGATTGGATGGAAAGCCTTTGCCGCAACTCTGCATCACGGAGGCCGATCAAACGTTCCAGGTTTATGATACGCGCTCGGGGGAAGCCTTGTGGCATGACTTGACGCCCTTTGCCCACAGACTCCTGCTGTTCCTGGAAGCGCCTGCGACGGTTGCCGAGATGGTGGCGCATTGTGCTGCTGCTGAGGAGCGGATCGTAGAGCAGCTTCTTCTCTTTAGGGCGCGTGGTTGGCTGTTTGAGGAAGCGGGGAAGAGCATGAGCCTTGTTTGCAAAACAGCTCTGAAGCAATAAAAAAGACGCATAGCCCGAGGGCGATGCGTCTTTTTGCTAGAACAGGCGGAATTACTTCGCGATGACGCGAACCATTTCCAGGACCTTGTTGGAATAACCCCACTCGTTGTCATACCAGCTGACGATCTTCGCGAAGGTCGAATCCAGCATGATGCCGGCTTCGGCGTCGAAGATCGAGGTCTTGACTTCGCCACGGAAATCGGTCGAGACAACCTTCTCTTCCGTATAGCCGAGGATACCCTTGAGTTCGCCTTCCGATGCTTCCTTCATCGCGGCCTTGATAGCATCGTAGGTGGTTTCCTTTGCGAGGACCACGGTCAGATCGACAACCGAGACGTCCGAGGTCGGAACGCGGAACGCCATGCCCGTGAGCTTCTTGTTGAGCTCAGGGATGACCTTGCCGACAGCCTTGGCTGCGCCGGTGCTGGAGGGGATGATGTTTTCGAGGATGCCGCGGCCGCCGCGCCAATCCTTCATCGAGGGGCCGTCCACCGTCTTCTGCGTCGCCGTAGCGGCGTGCACGGTGGTCATCAGACCCTTGACGATACCGAACTTGTCGTTCAGGACCTTGGCGATCGGAGCCAGGCAGTTGGTTGTGCAGGAGGCGTTTGAAATGATGGTTTCGCCGGCATACTTCTTGTCATTCACGCCGTAGACGAACATCGGGGTGTCGTCCTTCGAGGGGGCGGAGAGGATGACCTTCTTTGCGCCAGCCGTGATGTGCTTGGTCGCGGTTTCCTTGTCGAGGAAGAGGCCGGTCGATTCGACGACGATGTCTGCGCCGACTTCGTTCCACTTCAGCTCTGCAGGATCCTTGACAGCGGTCAGGCGGATCTTCTTGCCGTTGACGATGAGGTTGGTGCCTTCGACCGAAACTTCGCCCTGGAACTGGCCATGGACCGAGTCATACTTCAACATATAAGCCAGGTAATCCGGGCTCAGCAGATCGTTGATGCCGACGATCTCGATGTCTTTTGAAAAATTCTTCACTGCCGCGCGAAACACCATGCGTCCGATACGGCCAAAACCATTGATACCAACTTTGATTGCCATGACCTATTTCTCCTTGATTGTGTTAGCCGCGGTCGCGACTTACGCTTCTTTTACGATTGATAATATGGTGCTCGGGACAGGACTCGAACCTGCAAGGGTTTCCCCACTAGCACCTCAAGCTAGCGTGTCTGCCATTTCACCACCCGAGCGGTAAAAAGAAGGGCGATACTTTACTGGTTTCCTCGAAAAGTTGCAAGTACAAAACAGAAGGTTTTTTCATTTTCTGTGTTTTTTTGTGAAATGGTTCCTGTTGTCATTGCGATTCGGCTTGCATAAGGTGTTCCTTTTTGCCATACTAGCTCCTATTACGTGTAAACCCTTGAGTGATATTGAGGCGACACATTGTAAAAAACGGGTCATTTTGTGTACCACCTTGTATGCGGAATGACGAAAAAACATAGCCCTGCTGGGTATTGAGTAGGCTCAAAATCTACCGCCAGCGATGGTGCAAGGGGTTTAGAACCTCTCTTGCCACCATATTAACAGAGTCACGTGTAAATGTCCGACAGGAGTTTTTGCGCATGTCTCTAGAAGTTTAGTCATGCATACAGAACACTCATTCGAACGGCGTGATCGCCGTCCGCGTCCTCCATTCAATCGTCGAAACAATCGTCATCCGGGTCTTGCGGAGCGCGAATATGGTCCACGTGAGATCCCCAAGCCCAAGGGCGAGATTCCCGCTCATTTTGCCTCCTCTGTCTTTGGCCAGGTCAATCCTTTGATCCAGCATGCCGTGGCAGAAGAGGAATACTCCACGCCGACGCCTATCCAGGAGCAGTCTATTCCGCCGCTTCTGGAAGGACGCGACCTGCTCGGGTGTGCGCAGACCGGCACGGGCAAAACAGCCGCTTTCCTGTTGCCGATCCTCCATCGTTTACTCGCGCAGCCTGCGCCCACAGTTCCGGGGCGTCCCCGGGCATTGATCCTGGCACCGACACGCGAACTGGCTGCGCAGATTGCCGAGAGCGTGGCCACCTACGGACGTTACACAGGCCTGCCCTTTGCCGTCGTCTTCGGCGGCGTGAGCCAATATCCGCAAGTGCAGGCTTTGCGCCGCGGCGCGGTCCTGGTTGTCGCGACACCCGGACGTCTGCTGGACTTGATGGAACAGCGCCATTTGACGCTTGATGGTATTGAAGAGCTTGTGCTTGACGAGGCCGACCGCATGCTGGACATGGGCTTCCTGCCTGACATCAAGAAGATCCTTTCGAAGCTGCCGGTTCACCGTCACTCGCAATTCTTCTCCGCAACGCTCTCCGCCGATGTCCTGCGCCTGGCGCAGCAGATGGTGGTGAATCCGGTCCAGGTGACGATTGAACCTGACAAGCCGACCGTGGACAAGATCCATCAGCGGGTGATGTTCGTGGATAAACCCAACAAGATCGCGCTTTTGGCCCATCTCTTCAAGATCCGTCCGGAGATGACCCGCGTGATTGTCTTCTCGCGTACGCGCCATGGCGCGGATAAGATTGTAAGCAAGCTGCTGGATCAGGATATCCCGGCGGAAGCCATCCATAGCGACAAGACGCAGCGTGCGCGCACGGACGCCTTGAATGCGTTCAAGAAGGGCCGCGTCCGCGCCCTGGTCGCGACCGATATTGCGTCGCGCGGTATTGACGTGGATGATGTTTCGCATGTCGTCAACTTTGATCTGCCTGAAGAGACCGAGTCCTATGTCCATCGTATTGGCCGTACGGCGCGCGCGGGAGCTTCCGGTTCAGCTATTTCGCTCGTGAGCGCGGAAGAACGCAATTTGCTGCGTGCTGTTGAGCGTATGATTAAGAAGTCAATCGAGATTGACCGCGTGGAGGAGTATCACTCGGAGCGCGCAGAGAAGGCCGCAGGCCGTGGCGCATCGGATAGCTTGCCGCGTCCGGACTGGGCTGGAAAGAAGAAAGTGTTTGGTACCCGCGATGAGCGCCGCGCCAAGCAATTCAGGGAGCGTGCCCCGAGCCATGAAGGCCGCCGCCAGGCTGACTTCCGTGCTGACCGCGATGATGTCTCAGGAGGTGCTCCAAAACCAGAGGTTGCTGCTGAACGTCCGCCTCGTCCGGCGCGTCCGCCTCGTCCGGAACGTCCTGCGCGTGAAGAGCGCGCTCACGTGGAACGTAAACCTGAAACCGTCCCCCAATACGTACGTAAACCAGAAGACCGTCCTCAGCAGGAACGAAAGCCTGATGAGCGGCCTCCTCGTCAGGAGCGCACGGAGCGCCCGCCGCGTCGCGACGCAGCTCCGGCTGCTGAACGCGGTGCAGGAGCTGAGCGTCCTTTCAAGCGTCCGTTCCGCGGAGACGAACGTCCGCCGAGAGGTGATAAGCCCTTCCGTAAGCCAGCAGAGCGGTCCGCACCCAAGGAGCAGGACAAGCGGAAGCATGACGGCGACGCACGTAAAAGTGACGCGCCTTCCCATGCCAAGCCTGCGCATCCTGCCGGCAAAGCAAAGCGGGAAGAGGGCGAAGCACAGCCTCAGAAGGCATCCCCGTTTTCCAAGTTCTTCAAAAAAAGATAGATAGGAATGCCTCATATTTTTCAGCGCAACAGCGAATATTGCTATTTTGCTGTTTTGCGCTTGATTCTGCAAATAGAATTCAGTAGCATTTGTTTCTGTAAAAAGAAACGGCTTTGCTATGATGCAGAGTTTAAAGAGAAAGTTAAGAGGTAAGGATGGAAAAGACACGCGGAATGGTGAAATCAGCAATCACAATCTTAGCGGCTCAATGCGCAGTTTGTTCAGCCTTCGCCCAATATAATATGGCTGAGATTATCAGCAAGGCTCAGGAGAATGCGCCTGTTCCCGAGGGACAGGCATTAAGCTGGGACGCAGGCGGCGATTTCCGGGTGCGCCATGAGATGTTTGACAATATGCCGCGCGGCGCCACCCAATCTCACAATGAATCCTATTTCCGCATGCGTGGGCGTCTTTGGGCAAAAGTGGAGAATGAGGATTTCACGATCTATGGACGTATTGCTGACGAATTCCGCGAGTATGTGACGGCGGGTCCGCGCACGGCGACCTGGAATCCCAAAAATTATGCTCATACCCCGGGCGAATTGATTCTCGATAATTTGTATCTGGATGTGCGCAACCTGCTCTGGGACCGCGTCGATTTACGCATTGGCCGTCAGGACCTTTATTATGGCGCAGGGCGCATGATTTTTGAAGGTACGCCCATGGACGGTTCGCGCACCATGTTTTTTGACGCGGCCAAAGCCGTTGTTAAGATTACCGAGAAGAATACGCTCGATGTCGTCGGGATTTATAACAGCCCCTATACCTTTGGCGCGGGCGATCCCAAACCGAATGGGGGCGGCGAGAACCTGCCATTAAACAGTATCGAGCCTTACAGTACCGGGATGGCTGAATGGGGCGGAGCGCTCTATTTCAAGTCAAAAGAGGTGGAGCACCTCCCCTTTGAGCTTTATTATATCTATGCGGACAGAAGCAACTATGAACTCGTCAATGGAACGGACATGCAGGGCCGCTGGATCAACACCCTGGGCCTGCGCCTGATGCCGAAGATCACGGAAGAGTTTTCCGCTGAGTTCGAAGGTGCTGCGCAGTATGGCCAGAAGGAGAGCGGTGCAGATGTCGGCGGACACATGGCTTATGTGGGATTGACGTATGCGCCTGTGATGGAATGCTTGGGGACGGCCAAACCGTATGCGACGCTGTCCACACTTTATCTTTCCGGCGACCGGGATAAGGATCGGGGGACGTATCGCATGGGGGACAACGAGGACGACCGCTCCTGGGATCCGCTCTGGAGCCGCTACCCTTACTTCCTGAGTGAAATGTACGCCTATCAGAGTTATTATGGGCTCTGCTACTGGTCCAACATGATCTATCCGAACCTGGAAGTCGGTTGCAAGTGGCCGAACAAGCACTCCTTCTTTACCTCGTTTGGCCCGATGTATGCGGCTGTGCAGGATGGCCGTGGCGGCGGCGATGGCGCGCTGTACGGTTACTTCTGGCGTGGACGCTATGACTTCCCGATCTGGACAAAGATTTTTGGCAAGCGCGGCAACTTGATGGGCCATGTTACGCTCGAGGTTCTGGAGCCTGGAGATTACAGTGCCACGGATGAACTGGCCTATTTTGCCCGCTGGGAAGTTAGCTTTACGTTCTAATATGGAGATGGGATGATGTTTTCACTCGATGTTCTTGCCCCCTATAAAGTCGTGCCGGTTATCGCCATTGACGATGTGGCCCATGCGGTCCCCTTGGCAGATGCGCTGATCGCCGGCGGGTTGCCGGTTGCCGAAATTACCTTCCGTTCCGCAGCGGCGGCGGAGGTCATTCGAACCATGACGCGTGAGCGTCCCCAGATGATTGTGGGTGCGGGCACTGTTCTCTCGCCAGAGACGGCTGACCAGGCCAAGGCGTGCGGCGCAGTATTCGGTGTAGCTCCTGGACTCAACCCCCGGGTTGTCAAGCATGCCCAGTCATTGGGCATGCCCTTTATTCCCGGGGTCTCCAACGCCACGGATATTGAAGCGGCGCTGGAACTGGGGTGCAAGGTCTTGAAGTTCTTTCCGGCGGAGGTGGCAGGCGGAGCGAAGATGGTCTCCGCCTTGTCAGCCCCTTATCAGCATATGGGCGTGAAGTTCATGCCGACGGGCGGATTGTCGCTCGAGAAGCTGGCAGACTATTTTAAGATCAAGACAGTCATGATCTGTGGCGGCACCTGGATTGCCAAGAAGGAAGATATGGTCGCTGGCAACTGGGATGCGATAACAGCAAACTGCAAAGCAGTTTTGGCTCATTTCGCGTAATTTTGTAAAAACCGGTATTGCCTGGGGTAAGCCGGTTAGGTACAATACTCCTCATGATAGATAAACAATGCTTGCGGAAAACCGCATGTTTCGTCCTCCTTTTTGTTGCTGGACTGAGTGTGCCGCTGGCACGCGCGCAGACCGTCACGTTGGCCACGCTTCAAACCCTGTATACCAATAAGGTCGCAGGGATTGATGCGGAGTCACAGAAAAAGAAAAGTTTTGCCGTTCAAGAGTACGGCGCTGATCTCCAGTCCACATTAAAAGCGGTGCAGAAGGCTGGCGATTTTGACGGGTACGTCCTGGTTGAAAAGGAGATCGCTCGGTTCAAGTCCGAAAAGACAGTCCCCGCTTCAAGCAGCACCCCCCAGTTGGCTGCCAACCGGGCTGCCTACCAAAAGAAACTTGAAAACTTTAATACGGAAACAGCAAGCAAGAAGATTGAGCTGTGTAAGCAGTACCTTGAAGCGTTGATTGCGCTGAGAAAAGGGCTGATGCTCCAAAACAAGATTAAAGAGGCCGGCGAGGTGAACGATACGGTTAAGCAAGTGGAGTCGGACATCAAGGATATGGAGGCCTGGCAAGGAAACACGCGGGAAGATGCGCGTGCCCCGTCCAAACCGGAAACGAAGCTGGATGAATTGTTTGGGGAAGAGGCTGTCGCTGTAAAACCCAAGCCAGTAACGCCCGAGGTTGCAATAAAGCCGGAGAGCGCGCCTGTCGAGTTGAAAAAAACTCTGAAAAAGTATCCGTCGGATGCGCTTGAGTATAAAGGGCATCATTATATGCAATACGATGATAAAATGAAGTGGGATGCAGCGAAGGCCAAATGCCTGTTGCGCGGGGGCCATCTCGTCACCATCGAGAACGCAGGGGAGAATCATTTTCTATCGACGAGGTTCAAAGGGATAAAGACTGCTTGGATTGGTTTCTATAAGCCGACAGACAAGTGGATCTGGGTTACACCGGAAGATACGGACTTTCAGGGTTGGGCTTCGGAAGAGCCAGATATCTCGACGAGAAGTCCTCGGATAGGTGTTTGCATCGCCGCTCATAGAGGTGCCAACGGAAAATGGTTCGACACCTATAGTGATGATAGACACGTTGAAGGCTATATCTGTGAATGGGATGAGTAATCCCAGTGCGTGCGCATTTCGCATAATTAAATAAAACCAGTATTGCATGGGGGTGGCGGGTTATGTACAATACTCCCCATGATCAACAAAAAATGCTTGCGAAAAACCGCATGGTTAGGCCTCATTTTCTTTGCTGGTCTGGGTGTGCCGCTGGCACGTGCGCAGACAGCCACGTTGAACTCGCTTCAGTCCATGTATACCAATAAGATTGCTGGGCTGGATGCGGAGACGCAGAAGAAAAAATCACTTGCTGTTCAGGAGTATGGCGCAGATCTCCAGACCACGTTAAAAGCGGTACAGAAGACTGGCGATTTTGACGGGTATGTCCTGGTTGAAAAGGAGATCGCTCGTTACAAGTCTGAAAAGACAGTCCCTCCCGCAAGCAGCGCGCCCCAATTAGCAGCCAGTCTGGCTACTTATCAAAAAAAGCTAGAAACCTTCAATACTGAATCCGGTGGTAAAAAAATAGAGGTGAGCAAGCAATACCTTGAAACGCTGGTCGCGCTGAGAAAAGAGCTGATGATCCAGAACAAGATGAAAGAGGCAGGAGAGGTCAATGAGACGGCCAAGTTGCTGGAGGCTGATATCAAGCAGATGGAGGCATGGACCTCCCAAACAGGGGGTGTTGCCGCAACCCCGGTCAAACCGGAGACAAAACTGGATGAATTGTTCGGGGATGAACCCGAGCCGGCCAAACCGAAAATAATAGCCGCTGAGACGATAAAAGTGACAGCGGCATCTTCAAGCATGGGGAAGAAGAAATCGAAAAAAGCACCTCCGGAAGCCATAGAGTTTAATGGCCATTTTTATCAGTATTGCGCTGAGAAAATAAAGTGGGACACGGCGAAGTCCAAGTGCCAGACGCGGGGAGGCCATCTTGTCTCGATCACGAGCAAGGAAGAGAATGACTTTGTCGGGGGTCTCGTCAAAGGGAAGTCCGCTGTCTGGATTGGCTTCTATAAGCCTGTCGATGCGTGGAAATGGGCGAACCTTGAAAAAGCCGACTACCTGAATTGGAGCTCCGGCGAGCCGAATATCAACAAGCGGAGTCCATACATGGGCGTGGGGATCTGCGCTGCTTTCAGAGGAGTTGAGCGCTTAATCCCCTCAAGCTACAATAATGGATATTACAGGCCAAGCTACACGGAAGCCAGCGGTGAGTGGGAAGATGTCTATAGTGACACCAGTGTTGAAGGCTATGTCTGCGAGTGGGATGAGTAAGTTGACGCTTGAAAAAGGGGTTCACGATTATGGCAAAATTAGTGATCAAGGAAGCAGGCAGTTGCCTGTATGATGAGGTCTCCTTAGGCGAGGTGATGTTGCGCATGGATCCCGGCGATGGGCGTATCCGCACGGCGCGCGAATTCAAAGTCTGGGAAGGGGGCGGCGAATACAATGTCGCCCGTGGCTTGCGTCGCTGCTTCGGACTGAAGACAGCCGTGGTCACCGCCTTCCCTGAAAATGATATTGGCCGCCTAGCCGAGGACTTCATTCTTCAAGGTGGCGTGGATACATCCCTCATTAAATGGGTTCCGTTCGACGGCACAGGCGTGGCTACACGTGTCGGGCTTAACTTCACAGAACGAGGCTTCGGTGTGCGCGGCGCACTGGGCGTGAGCGACCGCGGACATTCAGCCGCGTCCCAGTTGACCCCCGGCGATATTGACTGGGAATATCTCTTTGCCGACCTGGGCGTCCGCTGGTTCCATACAGGCGGTATTTTTGCGGCGCTCTCTGCAACCACACCGCTGGTGGTCGAGGAGGCCATGCTGATCGCCAAGCAGAACGGGGTCGTCATTTCGTATGATCTGAATTATCGTCCGTCCCTCTGGAAGTCCAATGGCGGTCTCAAGGCGTGTCAGGAGGTCAACCGTCGCTTGGCGCAGTATGTCGATGTGATGATTGGGAACGAGGAAGACTTCACCGTCTGCCTCGGGTTGGAAGTTGAAGGGGCTGACGACACCTTGAAGACGTTACCGATTGAGGGATTCAAGAAGATGATTAGCCGCGCCGTGTCAGAGTTTCCGAATTTCAAGGTGTGCGCAACCACACTCCGCACCGTGAAGACGGCGACGCTCAATGACTGGAGCGCCATGTGCTGGACTGACGGCGAATTCTATCAGGCCATGGAGATGAAGGATCTGATGATTTATGATCGCGTAGGGGGCGGCGACAGCTTTGCCTCAGGTCTGGCGTATGGGTTCTTGGCCTTCAATGATCCGCAGAAGGCGGTCAATTATGGCTGCGCCCATGGCGCCTTGGCCATGACCACGCCAGGGGACACATCAATGGCTTCGAGGGCAGAGGTTGAGAACATTGTGAAGGGCGCAGGCGCGCGTGTTGTAAGATAAGGTTAAACAAGGGAGTTTAAATGAACGCACAGAAGATGGGATATCTATTCGGACTCAGTACGGCACTGTTGATGACGGCGTGCGCCACAGTCAATGCGAGCAAACCGGACAGCGCAGCGGAGAAGCAGGCTGCTGCGACCCTGGCGACAATGATCAAGGTTGCGGACTGGCAACTGGCAAACCCCTCCAAGCATCATCCGCTGGACTGGACGCATGGCGCGCTCTATCCAGGCTATATGGCGCTGGATGGCATTCAAGCGGACACCAAGTATCGCGAGGCGATGATGAAGATCGGCGAGGAGCACGGCTGGAAGAACTGGACGCGCATCTATCATGCGGACGATTATGCGGTGGCCCAGTCTTTTTGCGAGATGTATCAGCTCTATCGTGACCCGGCCATGCTGAAGCCGACGATTGACCAGTTTGATTTTATGCTCGCCAATCAGCCGACGTGCGAAGTCGGCGATATCCAGCATGGTAAGCGCGGCAGTGAAGAAACAGCGAAAATCAAAATGCGCTGGTGGTGGTGCGATGCGCTCTTCATGGGACCTCCGGGCTGGGCTAAGATTTACGATCTGACCGATGATCCGAAGTATCTGGACTTTATGATCAAGGAGTGGAAGGCGACTAGCGCGTTCCTCTACGACCCGGAAGAACACCTTTTCTTCCGTGACAAGAGCTATTTCCCGGATAAGAAAAAGGAAAAGAACGGCAAGAAGGTTTTCTGGGGCCGTGGCAACGGCTGGGTGCTCGGGGGACTGATCCGCGTGTTGCAGGTGCTGCCGGACAACCATCCGGAACGCGCCTTCTTTGTGACGCAGTTCCAGCAGATGTGCAACAAGATGATTGCAATTCAGCCGGCAGATGGCGTGTGGCGCGCAAGTTTGCTGGATCCCGACAACTATCCGATTCAAGAGACAAGCTCCACGAGCTTTATCTGCTACGCGCTGGCCTGGGGCATTAATCAGGGCTTGCTCAGTCCGGAAAAGGCTGAGCCCGCGTTGCGTAAGGCAATAGCTGTATTGTGCACGTTCATCACGCCGGAGGGCAAGCTGACGCATGTCCAGCCGATTGGCGCTGATCCGCAGAAGTTTGATGTTGAAAAGACAGAGGTCTATGGTGTGGGCGCATTCCTGATGGCCAGCTCTGAATTGTATCGCATGGATATGCTGAAGGCGAAAGAGCATGCGGCCCTCACGGTGAAGAACAGCAGCGAGGTCTTCTGTCCTGAACGCACCGTATCGATTGCCTGGGCGGAGGTGCTGAAGAAGGTTCCAAGCGCAACGCCGGAGACCGTCGCTGTGATGGAGGGCGTCTCCTCGCGCTGGGTCGTCTCGCAGGTCGTGAGCGAAAAGGGGCAGCCCGCCGCTTTAATCTTCCAGACAGATCTGCATGCCAAGCAGACCAAGTCCTTTGTGCTGGTCTCCGGTATCACGCGCGCCGCACTACCGAAGTCAGCCCGCAGCACCTTCGCGCGTTTTGTTCCGGAGCGCAAGGATGACTTTGCCTGGGAAAATGATCGCACCGCCTATCGTGCGTACGGTCCTGCATTATGGGATGCCGGCCCGAACAAGGCTGCGACCGTTGGCAATGGCATTGATGCCTTTGGCAAGAATGACCGGCTGCCCATCGTCAATCGCATCTTCAAGGAGAAGAATTATCATTCGCCCTCGTTGGGCTACGCGATTGATGGTTACAAAGTGGGGACTGGCCCCGGCTGCGGCGGATCGGCTGTCGTGAAAGACGGCAAATATGAACAGGCCATTGTTTTTGAAAAGTGGACGCTCTTGGAGAATGGCCCGATCCGCAGCGTCTTTGCTCTGATGTATGCTACGGGCGAAGTACGCTACTTCACCATTGATCTGGGCTCGGACTTCTATGAAGTGATCTCCGTATTCCCGACGGAGGTCACACCCGCATGCGGTGTCACCTACCGCCCGGTTGAGCCGACGGCCTTTTCAAGCGGTGAGGGTTTCATGGCCGGCTGGGAGACAGGGCAGGATAAGATCCCGATCAATATGGGCGTAGCGCTTGTGGTGCCGAACGGAGGCAAGCCGGTGATCAAGGGTGAAGCTGCCTGGATTCATGGTCCGAAGGGTCAACAATTTACAGCTTATGCGGGAAGCTGCTGGAACAAGGGCAAGGATTATCCTACCGCGGCTGATTGGTTTAAGGCTGTCGAGAAATTCCGCCAACGACTCAACGCCAAGGTGGTCGTTGAATAACGCAAAAAGGCAATAACGCAATAAGGCAATTCTTCTTATGGAAACAATTAATACGGCCGACCGGGAGTCTTATCGCCGGATGACAACCGATGAACAGCGTGCACACTTTTTAAAGTCGGGCCTGTTCGAAGCGGGAAAATTGAATGTGGTCTACTCGGATGTGGATCGTGCAGTGGTGGCAGCGGCTGTTCCGACTGCCGTCAAGCTTGAGTTGACAGGGGGCAAGGAGATGGCCTGCGCCTATTTTCATGAGCGCCGTGAGTCCGGCATCATCAATCTAGGTTCTGAAGGAACCGTGACTGTCGATGGAACAGCATACCTGTTGGCACCCTACGAATGCCTCTACATCGGCAAAGGTGCCAAGAGCGTGACGTTCGGCAGTGTCTCTGCAGAGTCGCCGGCGCAGTTCTATCTCGTTTCCTATCCCGCGCATGCAGCCTATCCGACCACGCATGCGACAGCGGAGCAGGCCAATCGTGTCGAGCTGGGGTCACAGAAGGATGCGAACCAGCGCACCATCCGCCAGTTCATACGTCCGGGGAAAATCCAGAGCTGTCAGCTTGTCATGGGCTATACGGAGTTGGCGGAAGGCTCTGTCTGGAACACCTATCCTCCCCATACGCATGACCGCCGCACCGAGGTGTATTGCTATTTTAATCTGCCCGAGAATGGACGCGTGATCCATTTGTACGGCGAACCCTCTGAGACGCGCCATCTGGTGCTGAAGGAGAAGGATGTCGTCTTTTCACCCGCCTGGTCCATCCACAGTGGCGTGGGCACAGGCGCGTATCGCTTTGTCTGGGCGATGGGCGGCGAAAACCAAGTGTTTGAAGATATGGATCCGGCAAAGATCCGGTAGGGGTTTGATGAAGGGGTTTGATGCATCAAACCCGTACGAAAGGAAGAATCATGATTTTGGATATGTTTAAGTTGGACGGCAAGATTGCCGTTGTGACCGGTGGTGCGCGCGGTATTGGCCAGGGCTATGCGATTGCCCTGGCTGAGGCAGGCGCTGACGTGGCGGTCATCGATGTGATCGATTGCGCTGAGACTGTGGAGAAGGTGAAGGCCCTTGGACGCAAGGCGGCCTCCTTTACGGCTGACTTAGGCGCAGGCAAGGCCAGCGCGGAGCAGGTCATGAATGAGGTCTTTGCCGCCATGGGCGGGATCGACATCCTGGTCAACAATGCCGGTATCATCCGCCGTGAACCGTTTGTGGAGCATTCGGAAAAGAATTGGGACGATGTGATCAGCATCAACCTGAGTTCCGTCTTCTTCCTGAGCCAGGTCGCTGCAGGCCAGATGATCAAACAGGGACGGGGTGGCAAGATCATCAACATCGCCTCCATGCTCTCCTTCCAAGGCGGCGTCTTTGTGCCCGGCTATGCAGCCTCCAAGGGCGGCATCAAGAGTTTGACCATGCTCATGGCCAATGAGCTTGCCAAGCATAACATCACCTGTAATGCGATTGCCCCTGGATATATTGCGACAGAGAATACCCGTCCGATCCGTGAGAATCCGGAACGCAACAAGGCGATCCTCGACCGCATTCCCGCTGGCCGCTGGGGCGAACCCGCCGACCTGATGGGCGTTGTCGTCTTCCTCGCCTCTCCTGCTGCCGACTACATGAACGGCTACACCGTGGCGGTCGACGGCGGCTGGCTCTCGCGGTAACGGCCGATGATCGCCGATCACGTGACTATACCTTCACTGGAATATTGGAATGGTGGAATGATGGGAAAACTGAATACCGGCTCTGGGAGGGGCACGCGTCTGCGTGCCTGTGGCGCAGAGGCCTGCGCCGCTCCCTTTTGGGGAGGGCGGTCGGATCGACCGCTTGGACGGCGATCCGCCGTCCATCCCAGTCATGCTTCCTTCCAGTATTCCAATATTCCAACATTCCATTATTCACCATGAACCGCATTATTCTGACAGCCGACGAACTCCATCCGGATGGCACGGTGACACTGACCGATGCCCGCGCAGAGCATATCCGGACTGTTTTAAAAGCTCGGGTAGGGGATGATGTGCGAACAGGCGTGCTGAATGGCCTGATCGGGACATCACGCGTCGAACGGCTGGAGGAGCAGGCTGTTGTGCTGCGCACGCAGCACGGCGAGCAGGCGCCAGAACCGTGGTTCGACGTGATCCTGGCTGCGCCGCGTCCCAAGGTGCTGAAGCGGCTCTGGCCGCAGCTTGCGGCCTTGGGCGCAGGGCGCATCGTGATCCTCAATGCCTTCAAGGTGGAGAAGTGTTATTTCAGCAGTCAATGGCTCGACCCTGCGTATTACACGCCGTTGCTCATGGAAGGTTTGATGCAGGCAGGTACGACGCGATTGCCGGAGGTTCAGATCAAACAGCGCTTCAAACCTTTTATGGAGGATGAGTTGCATGGTTGCTTCCCGAACGCCTTGCGCTTGCTGGCCCATCCAGGGGAGGCCGCGGGGCAGGACTGGACTCTGGCCGCTGGACAGCGCCCGCTTTTGGCTGTCGGCCCTGAAGGCGGATGGACAGACTACGAACTCGACATGTTTCTGACGCGAGGGTTCACCCCCTTTTCATTGGGTTCGCGCCCCTTGCGCACCGACACTGCGACCATCGCCTTGGTTGCAGTGATGGAGGAGCGGCTGGGCCAGTGTCAGTAAGTCGGGAAGTGTCAATAAGTAGCACGCCTGCAAGCTTGGCTTGACTTCAGACCGCCATGTTGTTACTGTAATAACATCTCTTAAGCCTGAGGAGGCGATGATGCAGACCATGGAATTAAAAATTGCAAAGATTGGGAATTCGCGCGGTGTGCGCATTCCTGCTGAGGTATTGCGCCGCTATGCCTTTACGGAAGTCGCGATTATGGATGAAAGCGTGGACGGACTCCTGCTGCGTCCCAAAAAGCGGACGGATGTTAAACTGTCTTGGGCCGACACGGCGAAGGCCATGGCGGCAGACGCGGAATCGTGGTCTGACTGGGATGTGACAGCCTCTGATGGACTTGCTGATCTTGCATGGGACTCCTCGTGCGTCGCTGAGAAGAAGAGCGGTTACGGAAAACCGCAACCTCCATCATCCCGGAGGCGGACATGAAACGCTACGACATTGTTTGGGCGGAACTGGATCCTGCACGCGGCTCGGAAATTGCTAAGACGCGTCCGGTCGTCGTGGTGAGTCTGGATGTCTTGAACGAGGCCTTGGCTACGGTGACCGTTTGTCCGCTCACCAGCCAGTTGCATCCGGGATGGCGCTCTCGGGTACACATCAGGTGCGCTGGAAAACCTGCAGAAATCGCAGTTGACCAGATCAGAACCATCAGCAAACAGCGGCTTGGACGTAAGCTAGATGCCTTGTCGGAGAACGACGCATCCGCCTTGCGCCGGGTTATTACAGAGATGTACGGAGAGTGATGATATGTTAACTGTTTCAAAAGAGTGTCATTTTGATGCCGCGCATGTGTTGCCTGATCATCAAGGGCAGTGCAAAAATCTGCATGGGCATACCTATCGGCTGATTGTCGAGGTGGCGGAAGGTCATAACGGGAACGACATGGTCATTGATTTCAAGGACTTGAAACGGATTGTGGGGGAAGTCATTCTCTCGCGTTTCGACCATGCCTTCATCTATGATCAAACCAATGAGATGGAGTGTGACATCGCGGCAACGCTGACGAAATATGCGTTGCGCTGCGCAGCCTTGCCCTTCAAGACCACGGCAGAAAATCTCGCGCGTTTCATCTTTCAGGAATTGAAGCCGTATCTGCAGATCCAGTCCGTCTATCTCTACGAGACCCCCGAATCCTATGCCCGCTATTCAGCGGAATAAAATCTGGAAATCAGGGTTTGAGTCTTTTGACGAGGAGTGATACACTCCTCAACCATGATAGTTTTATGGCGTCAATATTGGGGGGCTCTGGCGATCTTATGCGCGGCTGCTGTTGCGCTGGCTGCTGATCAGCCGCAGTGGGGGGGACGCTGCTCGCGGAACATGGTTTCGCAGGAGAAGGGGTTGCCGGATCGCTTTGATCCTACGAATGGCGTGAATGTCAAATGGATCGCGGATATTGGCACGGAGACGCATGCCACACCTGTGATTGCAGGCGGCAAGGTTTACATCGGGACCAACAACAAGAATCCCCGTGATCCAAAGCATATCGGCGACCGTGGCATCCTGATGTGCTTTGATGAGCAGACCGGAAAATACCTCTGGCAACTGGTGGTCCCGAAAATCACCATCAGCATCTATTGGGATTGGACAGGGGCAGGCATCTGTTCGCCTGTGACGGTTGAGAGCAATCTCGCCTATGTGGTCAGCAGCCGTGGCGAGGTGATGTGCCTGGACCCCGAGGGCATGGCCAATGGCAATGACGGCCCCTTCAAGGATGAAGCGCGCCATAGCACACCCGAAGGGTTGCCTGTTGTCGAGGTCGGTCCGAAAGATGCGGATATCCTCTGGCTCTATGACACGATTAAGGAGTGCGGCATTCGGCAGCATGATTCCGCGCATGCCTCGATCTTGATCGATGACCGTTTCCTCTACGTCAACACGTCGAACGGTGTGGATGATACGCATCGGCATATTGCCTCGCCGGATGCGCCCTGCTTAATCGTAATCGACAAAGTGACGGGAAAGCTGGTGGCGACAGACAATGAGCATATCGGTCCAAACATCTTTCACTGCACATGGGCGTCTCCCTCGCTGGGGGTCGTCAATGGACGCAAGC
The DNA here is from genome assembly GCA_942493055.1 of uncultured bacterium. Lineage (GTDB taxonomy): Bacteria > Verrucomicrobiota > Kiritimatiellia > RFP12 > UBA1067 > CAIZQW01. The sequence continues at coordinate 4,933,788 of OW818680.1, forward strand.
TGATCTTCTATGCAGGACCGAATGGGATCGTCTATGGCTTTGAACCCATTACAGAGGTGAAGGCCGAAGTGCAGAAGCTGAAGAAAGTCTGGTCATTTGACTGCGATCCGACAGCGGCCAAGACAAACGTGCACCGCTATGTGGCCAATCGCCAGGAGAGCCCCAGCACGATTCACGCGATGCCTGTGTTTGTGGATGGGCGTCTCTATGTGGCCGGCGGAGGCGATATCTGGTGGGGCAAGCGCCAGGCGTGGCTGAAGTGCCTGGATGCGTCCTTGACAGGCGATGTGACAGCGACTGCCGAAAAGTGGTGCTACCCCCTTAACCGGCATACCCTCTCAACGCCTGCGGTGTGGAATGGGCTTGTTTTTGCGGCCGATTGTGGACAGAAAATACATTGCGTGGATGCTGCGACGGGCAAGCCCTACTGGACGCACGATATTCAAGGCGATATGTGGTCCTCGACGCTTGTCGCGGACGGTAAAGTATACGTGGGCACACGCAAGAAAGAGTTTATCGTCCTGGCAGCCAGCAAGGAGAAGCAGGTGCTCTTCACCACCCTCTTGGACAGTGCCGTCAGCGGTTCGCCTGTGGCTGCCAATGGCACGCTTTATGTCACAACCCAAAAGAAGCTGTACGCGGTTGCGCTTTCCAAGCAAAAAGAGTAAATAGTGATTTCTATGTGATAAACTTTTCGGTAAACTACAAACATTATTAATCAATAAAAGGGGAGTCTTATGAAGCATTTGATGGTTCCAGTTCTGTTGTCGGCTGTTCTGGGTTGCAGTGTTTATGCGCAAGAAGCTGTCTCGCTTTTTGATGGCAAGACCTTGAATGGCTGGAAAGTCATGAAGTGCGAAGCTGAGGTGGTGGATGGCGCGATCCTTATCAAAGGCGGCAACGGAGTCCTTGCGGCGGAGAAGCAGTACGCAGACTTTATTTTAGAGTGCGACTGGAAGCAGCTCCATACGAACATGTGGGATTCGGGAATCTATTTCCGGTGCGATCTGCCTGGAGAAAAAGCTCCGTGGCCCAAGCAGCATCAGGTGAATCTGCGCAAGGGACAAGAGGGCGCGATTAGCGGTGCGGACAAGACCAAGGCCGCGAGCCTCTTTAAGAAGGATGAATGGAATCACTTCAAGCTGACGGTCAAAGGCAAGACAGCCGAACTCGAATTCAATGGCGAGAAGGCCTGGTCGCGTGAGGGGATCGAACCTGCCAAGGGACATCTCTGCCTTCAGGCTGAAGTGCCGCAGGGCGGTCAGTTCCTCTTTAAGAATATTACGATCAAGGAACTTGAAGCAGCGAAGGGCACAACAGAAGTAAAGTAATAAAGATTCAATTTGGATTCAGAAATTCAAGGGTGTAGCAGTCGAAACAGATTGCTACACCCTGAAGTTTTTTAAAGGATTACATCCGATATTATTAAGCATATTATGTGGCTGTACGCCGTGTGAGGCGTTCGGCGGTCTCATAGATCCCGCCGTACTGCACAGCAGGACTTATCGGACTGCTGGCTACAAATGGCCTGAAATGATCATGTGTCCATGTTTCTTTTATTTGCGCCTTAGTTTCGGGGCGCTAGAAATAGACACGCCCGCCGCCCGGGGGTGCCGGGAACAAACGAATTGGTAACTTTTAGCTACGGATTGCGCGGATTGACGCGGATTGAGAATTTTTACCGCAGAGAACGCAAAGAACACAGAGAAAAGAGTTGTACATCTGATTGCGAAACAAAGAATTGAGAAGTTGATCTTTGAGATCTATGCGTTCTTTGTGGTTAAAATAAATCAAGTTGCAGGCAACCTATTCGATTTCAAAGGTCACATAGACCGTGATGCGAACTTTTTCAGCCTCTGCGGCAAAGACGGCAGAGCTTTGGTCAACAGGCACGTTTGACTCGGGGATGTTCCATCCAATCGGAGGATATTCGTTGATGCTGATGACTTTGCCCAGTTGTGCGCCAAGACTCGTCACCATCGCTGTCGCCTTGTTCTTAGCCGCCTCTGTGGCCTTCACCAAGGTCTCTTTCGTAATTTGATCTGTTTTTGAGGATACGATATTATAACGGACCTTGAGGCCCTTTGTTTTGCTTAGCATACTCAGCATATCAGCGAATATTGTTGGGTCCTTCTGGCGGATCGTTGCGATTCGGGTCACGATGAACAGCTTGCCCCCATCATTTTTCAGGGTCGCATTTTCTTCGAGGCGCGTATCATGGATTTTGAATAGTCCAGCGGCAATATCTTGTGCAGGAATATTCTTTTTTGCGCAGACATCAACAAGTTCTTTAACCTGTGTGTCACTGAGGACTTTTGCTTCAGCCACATCGTTTGCGCCTGTTTGAAGTGTGACGGTCCACAGGATGGTGTCTGCTGGAATATAGCTTACAGCAGAGCCGCTAACCGATATCGTTCTTGCAACGGTCTTTTTTTCATCTGCCTGTTTTTCTGCGGCCATTGACCATGAAGTGATGGTAAGTGCGATCAGTGCGACGATAAGACGATGCTGCATGATTGTTCTCCGCGAGGGTTACTTTTTAAATTTCTTTTCGACTTCCGGCTTGGGGTCGAGTTCATAACTCTTCTTCCAGAATTCAACAGCCTCAGTCTGCATGCCTGTTGCGGCGAGTGCATCGCCGGCATGATCGAAGACGACAGGATCTTTGTCGAGTTCTGCGGCCTTCAGCAAATATTGAAGGGCATCATAGGGGCGTTTCATCTTAAAGAGGATCCAGCCCTTCGTGTCCAAGTAGGCCGCGTTGTTGGGGGCGCTTTGTAAAACCTCATTGATCAGTTTGGACGCCTCTTCCAGATCTGTCCCTTGCTCGGCCCAGAGATAGGCGAGCGTATTTTTGAGTTGCTCAGAGGAGCGGTGGACCGTGAGCGATTCCTTGAGGATGGGGATCGCTTCTTGCGAACGCTTGGAGAGATCCAGCAGTGTGATGCGCCAGAGGTAGAGCCCTTCAGATGGAAAATAGCCTGCAACCATGCTGGCTGTATGTGCGCGGGCTAAGCTCTCGATGGCTGCGCTTTTATTGTCTACGGACTGCGCCAAGACGGCCTTTAAGAGAGCACTTAAAACGGGTTTCTCTTGCTGATATTCAGCGGCAAGTTCCTGAAGCCGGTTTGTCGTGCTGGGGTAGGCGATGGCTGCGATGCTGAGGCGCTGGATCGGCTGAATATTGGTTGAATCCAACTCGTAAGCTGCCAGAAAATTGGTGATAGCCGCATACGGTTGCTTGGTTTGCAGGTAACATTCCCCTGTCAACGTCAACAGCGCAGAGCGTACAGGGACTGGATGATGGTTTTGCGTGAGTGCGATATTCAGACAGTGCAGGCCGCGCTGGAAGTCCTTATCCCGTGTGATAAAGTGAACGGCCCATTTTGCCGGCATGGCAAGGCTTTCCTTGTCCGCATGACGCGCGTACGCGTTTTGAATCATTTCCAAGGCCCGTGCCCCTTGATTGGAATAGAAGTAGAGACGTATGAGGGTCTCCTCGATCTCGCGGTCGTCGGGGTCAAGCTGGTAGAGCCGCTCGCACTCTGCTGCCGCGACATCGGTCTTGCCGGCAGCATCCGCGCAACAGGCTGCAGCAAAGCGAATGGAACGGGCGTCAGGATTACGCTTCAGATAGCTTTGTGAGAGTTGGTAGGCCTCATCATACAGGCGGCGGCTGACAAGACAATACATCGCCCGTTCAAGCAAGTTGGTATTATCGGGGGCCAGGTGGCTGGCCAAGCGCAAGGCTTCTGCGATCTCTGTATTGACCGCATTGGTGTTGGTGTTCTCTTCGTTTGCAAGGCTGGTGGCCTTGAAAAGAAGCGCCTCCGCACCTGCAACGCGGGCCGCTTCCTCCTGTTGGCGAAGCGACACCTTTGTTGCAGAACAGCCTGTCAACCAACTGCTGACAGCTAACAGGCAACAGAAAAAGAATATTCTTAATCTCACTGTGTGTATTCCGTGCCAGTAAAATACAGCACAGGCGATGCCATGAAAATGGTAACGCCTGTGCGGTTAAGTAGCGCTAAAACGCCTCGCCTTACTTGTTCTTGTGGCGGTTAGCCTTCAGGCGTTTACGGTATTTGTGCTTAGACATTTTCGCACGGCGTTTTTTCTTGATCGATCCCATTCTCTCTCCTTGTTTTTTTCTGTGGCTTGCTTCAGTTTGTCACTGTTGCAGTTTTAAAAAATGACTTTGTTGAGGGGCAGTTCAATAATGCCCGTGGCTCCGGCTTGACACATCTGAGGGATGATGTCGCGAACAACCTTTTCTGCGACGACAGACTCGACAGCGTACCAGTTATCGTCCCCAAAGACCTTGTTGATCGTCGGTGAATGGAGCGCCGGCAACACCTTGACCACGGCGGCCAAATCCTTCTCAGCCACGTTCAGCTTAATCAAGACGCGGGACTCTGCTGCGAGCGCGCCCTGGAGAAGCATGGCGATCTGCTCGATCTTGGCCCGTTTCTCAGGGTCTTCCCAGGATTTCTTGTTGGCAATGAAGCGGGTTGTTGAGGTTAAAATCGTATCGAGGATGCGCAGGTTGTTCGCCTTCAACGACGAGCCGGTCTCGGTGAGTTCGACAATGGCGTCAACCAGTTCAGGGGCCTTCACTTCGGTTGCGCCCCAGGAGAATTCAACTTCTGCGGTGACATTGTGCTGATCCAGATAGCGCTTGGTCAATCCGACGGCTTCTGTGGCGATGCGCTTGCCTTGCAAATCTTTGACACTCTGGATCGGCGAGTCGTTGGGAACCGCGAGCACCCAGCGGACCGGATTCGAGGTCGCCTTGGAATAGCACATCTCGGAGACTTCTACGACATCAGAACCATTCTCGTAAATCCAGTCAAACCCTGTAATGCCGGCATCGAGCAGTCCCAGTTCAACGTAGCGGGAGATTTCCTGCGGACGGATCAGGCGGCAGCGGATTGCAGGGTCGTCAATGGACGGTACATACGAACGCGATCCGCATGAAACGTTGAAACCGGCCTTTTTCATCATGTTAAAGGTCGCGTCCTGGAGACTTCCTTTGGGTAATCCTAAAATAACTGCCATAGTGTTTGTAATCCTCTTCGTTTTAAAAAGGATAATTAATATACACAATTTCAGGGTCATAAGACAAGCGCAGAATTCGTGAATATGAAAATATATATGGACTATTTCGCGCTTTAGTCAACGGGTGGGCTGTGCTATCCTTTCGAAATGACGAATGAAAAGCCGACTCTCTTTTTGATTGATGTGATGCCCATGCTCTACAGGGGGCATTTTGCCTTCTTAAGCAGTCCTCGCAAAACAAGCACAGGCATTGTCACCTCTGCCTTGACCGGCTTTGCTGCAAGCCTGTTTCAGATTTTGAACGAATATAAGCCCACCCATGTCGCCCTGGCCCTGGATCCGGAAGGGAAAACGTTCAGGCATGATGAATATCCTGAATATAAGGCCCAGCGCCAAAAGGCGCCAGAGGATATTGTTGCCTCAAAGCCCATGGTGATCGAACTGGCGACGGCACTGAATATCCCCATCATTTGCGTTGACGGCTTTGAAGCGGACGATGTCATGGGCACGTTGGCGGCCCGCGCCGGCGAGCAAGGCTGGACAACCTACCTCGCGACGCCGGATAAGGACGTGGCGCAACTGGTCGGCCCCTCCACGCTGTTGTTCCGGCCCGGCAAGGCAGGCACGAATGCTGAAATCTACACGGAGAAGACCGTCTGCGAACATTGGCAGCTGACCTCCCCCGCCCAGATGATCGACTATCTGGGCATGGCCGGTGACGCCTCGGACAATATCCCAGGCATCAAGGGAGTCGGCGAGAAGACGGCTATCGCCCTGCTGGCGGAGTATGGGACGCTGGACAATGTCCTCGCCCATGCCGCTGAACTCAAGGGCAAGTTGGCGGAAAAGGTCGCCGCAGGAGCAGAAATGGCACGGCAGAGCCGTCATTTGGCGACCATCCGTACCGATGTGCCGATGCAGGTCTCGCTCGATGATTTGGTGCGCCGCCCCTATAATGAAGCTGCGTTGCGGGATGTGCTGAAGAAATATGAATTGTTCGCGATGGGACGCCGTGTTCTCGGGGATCAATTTGATACGACAACCTCCACGAATGTCGGTTCCGAAGCAGAAGAGCGTCCGCTCAAGAAACTCGCGGATGTGCCGCATACGTATGTCTGCGCAAAATTGGACGAACAGATTGAAGCGTTGTTGAAGGCGCTGAGCGCTGCGTCGATCTGGTCGTTTGATACGGAGACGACAGGGCTCCATCCGCGACTCGACCGCCTGGTCGGCATGTCGTTCGCAACTGAAGCAGGCCGCGCGTGGTATGTGCCGGTTCCGGAGTCGCGTGAGGCTGCCCGCGCCTTGCTCGCACGCTTCCAGCCGCTGTTTGCAGATACGAGCAAGACGCGCATCGCGCACAATGCGAAATTCGACTTGGCGATTTTACGTCAGTATGGCGTAGAGGTCCAGGGCACGCTTCATGACAGCATGCTGGCGCATTATGTGATTGATGCCTCCGAGCGGCATGGCATGGATCACTTGGCCCGCCAGTATCTCAATTATATCCCGATCCCGATTACCGACCTGATTGGCGAAAAGAAAAAGGGTGCGGAACAGGGAAATATGGGCGATCTCTCTCCGGAGGAGATTTCCGACTATGCAGCAGAAGATGCGGATGTGACGTTTCAGCTCGATCGCCTCTTGCGCGAGAAGGTGAAGGAGGCCGGATGCCAATACGCGCTGGAACAGTGCGAAGAGCTGCTGGTGCCTGTCCTCCTGGACATGGAATATGAAGGGGTCCGCATCAATTCAGCGGCGCTCAAGGCGTATGGCCGTGAGCTGGACCGCGAACTGCTCGATCTGGAAATCAAGATTCGCGAATTAGGCGGCGGCAACTTCAACCCGTCTTCGCCCAAGCAGTTGGGTGAAGTGCTCTTTGACTACCTGAAGCTTGACCCTGAAGCCGCGCGTACAACAAACGGCCAGTATGCGACCAGCGAAGATGTGCTGCAACGCATTCAGGACCGCCACCCGATTGTGCCGATGATCCTTGACCATCGCGCCTGCTCCAAACTCAAGTCGACATACGTGGACAAGCTGCCGGAGTGCATTGACCCCAATACGGGCCGCGTGCATACGAATTTTGCACAGGCCTTGACAGAGACAGGCCGTCTTTCATCCTCGGATCCGAACTTGCAAAATATTCCGATTCGCACGCAACGTGGCCAGCGTATCCGCGAGGCCTTTGTCGCGCGCGACGAGAACCATGTGTTGCTCTCAGCAGACTATTCTCAGGTCGAACTTCGCGTCATGGCGGCTCTAAGCAAAGATAAGGGCATGATCGAAGCCTTTAAGCGCGGTGCGGACATTCACATGGAAACCGCGATGCGCGTCTATGGCGTCATGGAATTGTTTGTGACCCCTGAAATGCGCTCGGCCTGTAAGATGGTCAACTTCGGCATCATCTATGGCATCTCCGCCTTCGGACTGGGGCAGCGACTGGGTGTTCCGCGCAAGCAGGCAGCTGAGTTGATTGACACCTATTTTGCCCAGTATCCTGGTGTAAAAGCGTATATGGATAAGGCGACTCAGGACGCGAAGGATACGGGCTATGCCGAGACGCTCCTGCACCGTCGGCGTTATCTGCGCGACATCAATTCGCGTAATGCGACATCGCGTCAGGGAGCTGAACGCAATGCTATCAATACGCCTGTACAGGGGACTGCTGCAGACCTCATTAAGCTGGCCATGGTGCGCGTGCATCGTGAATTACGCGAGCGTCGTTTAAAGACGAAGATGGTTTTGCAGATCCACGACGAACTGTTGTTTGATGTGCCGCGCGAGGAAGCGGATACGGTCCGCACGCTGGTGCGTAATGCCATGACCACGGTGCTCGATATCGGCGTGCCGCTCGATGTCAGTATCGGTGTTGGCGACAACTGGCTCGTTGCGCACTAGAATGTGTTGAATGCCGGTCAATGGCGTTCCCAGGGCACAGGCAAGCCCGCCGCCCGGGGGTACCGGGAATAAACGAAGGAGTAACTTTTTTAGCATCGAATAGCGCGAACCACACGAATAAAAAGAATGTTTTACGCGAAGATCGCTATGAGAGGTGCTTGCACGTCCGGCAGCTGCCGGACCCCGCAAGTGGCTGAATACAGCCGGGGCTTATCTCGTGCAAGCACCCGAGTGTCACTCATCGACTCTGGGTGAAGGACGAGCTGTGCCGTCGGCGTATTCGCCGAGTGCGTAGGCACGCCGTCCTTCACCCAAATAGCGCTCTTTGCGAAAAAGTATTCAAGAATGAAAGTTCAAGTTAGAGACAAGCCCCCCGCGCGGCTGCGCCACGAACAAACGGACTGGTAACTTTTTATCAACGAATTAAACGAATTGAACGAATTGAGAGTAGGGTAAGTAGTTGCTCGCAAAGCAGAATAAAAATTAGTTGAATTAGTTTAATTAGTTGAAAAACTCTTCAAGTTACAGGCAAGCCCGCCGCCAGCGGAGCTGGAATAAACGAAGGAGTAACTTGTTTCTCACAGAGCCTACAGAGTGCACAGAGAAAAAACAAATCCCCAAAATCCTGTTAATCCTGTCAAAAAAAACTGAAGTTAGAGACAAGCGCCCCGCCCGGGGTTCCGGGAATAAACCGACTGGTAACTTATTTAGCATCGAATAGCGCGAACCACACGAATAAAAAGAATGTTTTACGCGAAGATCGCTATGAGAGGTGCTTGCACGGAAAGCCCCCGCAAGTGGCTGAATACAGCCGGGGCTTATCTCGTGCAAGCACCCGAGTGTCACGCATCGACTCTGGGTGAAGGACGAGCTGTGCCGTCGGCGTATTCGCCGAATGCGTAGGCACGCCGTCCTTCACCCAAATAGCGCTCTTTGCGAAAAAGTATTCAAGAATGAAAGTTCAAGTTAGAGGCAAGACTCCGAGTCGAAAGCCACAGCCATTTCAAATTACCGTATTCCATTTTTAGCCGTAATGTGAGATACTGAACACGATTTTGTGAGCCAATAAACCGAGGAGAAGTAAATGAATGCGATAAAAGGGATTGTGATGATGAGTATGGTGGCAACGATGGCATCAGCGCATAAGGCGCTCGAATTTACCAAGGCGGAGTCCATTTCAGATGACTCCGGCGCAACGCTGGCGTATCAGATTTATGTGCCCGCGAATGTACCTGCGGATAAGAAGGTCCCGCTCGTCCTCTTTTTGCATGGGGCAGGGGAGCGCGGGAACGACAACACCAATCAGTTGAAGCATGGCGCTATGAACCTCATCCGCTATGCGCAGTCGAATGAAGCTGCCGTCATCATCTTCCCGCAGTGCCCCAAGGATAAAAAATGGGCTGAAGTCAATTGGAATGCACCGGCGCACACGATGCCGGAGCAGCCCTCCTCGTCGATGGCGCTCATCTTTAAGTTGCTCGAGGAGAAGACCAAGAAGCTCCCCGTTGATAAGAGTCGTATCTATGTGACCGGCGTCTCCATGGGCGGCTATGGAACTTGGGACATCCTGCAGCGCAAGCCAGGTTATTTTGCCGCTGCACTGCCCATCTGCGGCGGCGGCGACGTTGCCGGCGCACCGCTCATGAAATCCACGCCCATCTGGACCGTGCATGGTGATCAGGATAAGTCCGTCCCGGTCTCCCGCTCGCGTGACATGGTTGCTGCGCTGAAAGCGTGCGGAGGGAATATTCAGTACACGGAAGTTCCAGGCGCTGGACATGATGTCTGGACGCGGACCTATGCCGATATCTCGATGATCAAGTGGCTCTTCTCGCAGCGGTTGAAGAAATAAAACCATGAAGTTAGCATTTAAGTGGATCATGAGTTTGTGCGTGCTAGTCTCAGCCGCAACCGCTATTGGCACCACCTGCGTGACGAATCAGGTTGTGGGAGCGTCTGGAAAACTGGACCAGCCGCTTGATTTGGATTTAGGATTTAATAACGCGCTCTTTATCCATGTCGCGAAACCTCAAGCCACACCTTATGCAGACTTTACGGTCGCTTTTAACTGTGCTACCGAGCATCAGGTCCTGTTCAGCCATGTGCCTGTCGGGGATGATGGCAGGGTTGTGCTGGAGATGAATCCGTATTTTTCGTGGCGCGGACAACTCACGCAGGTGCGTGTGGAGAGCACGAATGCGAGTATCACTGCTGTGGCGGTCGGGGATGGCGATGCAGGCACGTATGAGGTTTCGGAGGAGCAGGCCAACGACGAGAATCTCAGGGTGCCCAAGCAGATGGACTCAAAGCACTTTCGGGTGTTATATGGAAGCGGCGAAGGGGAAAGCTTTACAGATGAGCAGGCGAAGGTCACCTTGCGCAACCTTGAGGATTGCTGGCGCTTCTTTGTGCATGTGCTAAGAATGAAGTCTCCGTCCGAGACTTCTGAAAAGCGCTATCGCCTCTTTCTGACGACCATGTTCGGCGGCTACAGCGGCGGCGGACTCGGGATCAATATTGACCCCAGCGGCTTGGAGGGCAATCCGCCGACACATGTGATTCCGCATGAACTCATGCATATCTTTCAGGGACACGGGCCCACTGACTGGTATGAGGCGCATGCTAATTACGCTGTCGAGCAGTGGCTCTCCTGGATCAGGCCCTGTCTTGAAGGGCCTGCCAGCACGCTGGAATCTGGCTTCCCGAAGATGACCTTCTGGTACCTCACGCATGGACGGCATTACTATGTGTGCTGGCCGTTCCTCCTGTATCTGGATGAGAATCCGGACAACCTGCCGGGCTTAGGACAAGGCACGGTTTCACGCATCTGGTCCTCGACACGCGGCGAGGAGGGAATCTATACCGTGCTTCAGCGGCTGAATCCCGAACTGGATCTGAAAAAAGTAATCGGACTTTATGCGCAACGGAATCTGGTGTGGGATTATAAAAACAAAGAGGGCATGCTGAAGAATGTCATGGAGTGGGGCGATACTCCACAGGGAATTTATGCTTCTCCGCTGGTTGCTCGGCCTGACAAGAAGAGTGTATGGTTGCCGCCCTCCCATCTCGCGCCGCAACAAGGCGCTTATCTTATCCACGAACTGAAACCGCATGCGGGTAAACAAGCCATCAGCGTGCAGTTCAACGGTCTTGACGATCCAAGGCGTGGCGCGGACTGGCGGTGGAGCTTCGTGGCTGTAAAGCCGGATCGCACAGCGCGTTATTCCGGCCTCTACGGACAAGGGGAATGTGCAACGTTTTCCCTAACGAAGGACGAGTCCGAACTCTATCTGGTTGTGGCGGCGACACCTGGACGCTTCTTAAATGGAACTCAAGATGATCTGCTCTATCCCTATCAGAGCCACCCGCAGCGTCAGCGCTTTCCGTACGAACTGACGTTGACGGACTGTGATCCAGCGCTGCCGTTGCCCGCGTCTAAAGAGGGTGGAAAACAACATCCCAATGGTGGCGGCTTTGTTTCAGAGGAGAGCACGGTAGATGAAATGGCGTATGTCGGCCCGCATGCGCGTGTTGTTGATGAGGCGCGCGTCTATGGCTCTGCGCGCATTGATGACTACGCACAGGTGTCCGGACGTGCTGTCGTGCGCGACCGTGCTGTTGTGCGCGGCTTTGCAAAGGTGCGCGATGAAGCTGTAGTCAAGGGCGATGCGAGCGTGAGTGACTGGGCAGAGGTCTATGACACTGCGGAGGTCTCGCAGCAGGCGCGGGTGGCAGGCCATGCGATGATTCATGGCAGAGCACGCGTGGAGGATGTTGCCCGTGTGGAGGGTGTCGCGGATGTCTGGAGTTCAGAAGATGAGCTCACACGTATTAAGGGTGATGCGGTGCTCGGTGGTGACTACGGGGGCGCTCTATCCGTCAGCAATGGCTTCCACTTTGGCTTCATGCCTTGGGAGGCCTGCAAGCAGGAGTGGATTGATGTCCGCCTGGCGCCTGCAGGACTTTTTGTGGAATATGATTTTACAGAAGGCCTTGCGAATTTCGCAAAGGACACATACGGTGTGACGGACGCGCTGCTGGTCGGACAGCCCGCATGGCAGGCGACGCTCGACGGGCGAAACGGGGTCCTGAATTTCAACGGGGAAGGCCAGTATGCACTGTTGGAGGCGTCGGTACTGGATTGGAAAGGAATAGTGTTCACTCTTTATGTCAGGCCTGAGAAGAAGACGACACAGCCTGTTCTGTCGCTTTCCTGCGATGAGGCAAATGGAGTATATTTTGCACTCAAGGATGGCGCGCCAGAATTGACGATCATGAAAAACGGTCAGGCGACACGGGTGACATCCTCAAAAAAGATTGCATTGGATACATGGACCCTGATCGGCTTTTCGATGGATGGTGAAAAAGCAGCCATCCTCATGGAGGGTCAATCTGTTGCAACAGCGCCATCGCCAGGCTCTCCAGCGCAACTCTGCTTGCCTATACATCCAGGCACACGCCCCGCCTTCTATTTGGGGCGTGACCAGCAGCGCTTCTTCTCAGGCGCCATGGACTGCATACGTTTCAGCCGATAGCACGTTTTTAACCGATCTCAAAGCCTGGGCGGATATGCGGGGTGAGCAGTTTGTTGGCGGCTTCGCTGTTCGTAAAGAGGCCTTTCTGCGCATCCCATTTCAATTCGCCTTGAACCTGCTGTGAGATACAGCCGAGGAGTACCAGTTCTGTCAGCGGGACGGAGTGGTCGTAGTCTGAGAAGGGACGCTTGCCGCCGCGAATCGCCTCGGCAAACTCCCAGTGGTGGTTGCGAACCCGTGGCAGCGTGACAGGTATGTTTTTGGCAGCGTCATGCTGCAAAACGCCCCTGAACTTCTCTTCGGATGCAAGGGATATCGCGTCATTCACAAAGATGCCGTTCTTGCCGATGATGATTGTGCCGCCCGGGGTTTTGCCGTAGGATGCCAAAATTTTTGGCGGCAGCTTTTCAGGATCAGGCAAGGTGTTTCCATCATACCAGTAAATCGTAACCGGTGTGGCTTGCCGCGCACTGACAGCGACGATCTTCACGGTTGTCGCAAGGGGATAGGTCTCTTTGAATTTCGGGGTGCTCTTGACGGTTTCCACGGTCAGCACTTCGCGCAGGTCAAGTCCCCTGAAGAAGAAGCTCATGCCATGGCAGGCGATGTCGCCCATCGCACCGGTGCCGAAGTCGAACCAGCCGCGCCATTTGAAGGTGTGATAGACGCCTGCTTTGTGGGGGCGCATGGGGGCGGTGCCGATGAAGAGATCCCAGTTCAGAAAGTCCGGAATTTTGTCCTCGCCCTCCGGACGGTCAAGGCCTTGCGGCCAAATGGGACGGTCTGTTGTGACATGAATATCTGAGATATCGCCGAGGATTCCGGATTGAAGCACCTCGATATTCCTGCGCTGATGATCCGTACCGTTTCCGTTGTTGCCCATCTGGGTGAGCACGCCGCAGGCTTTAGCGACTTCATGGAATCGGCGGCACTCCCAGATGGTGCGCACGAGAGGCTTCTCAACATAGACGTGACACCCTTGTTTCATGGCTGCAATGGCTGCGGGCGCATGCGTGTGGTCAGGCGTGGAGACCACGACGGCATCCAAATCGTTTTCCTTGGCGAGCAGCTCACGGTAATCCCGATAGACGCGCGGTGCTGTCCCTGTTTTCTTTTTAATGTGCTCCGAGAGATGATTCAGCGGGCGCATATCGACATCACAGATTGCAACAGCCTGTTCGCCCAATTCATCGAAAAACTCCCTGAAGTTTGCGCCGCCGCGTCCGCCGACACCGATGAACCCCATGTTGAGTTTTTCGCCTGGCTTACGAACATGTGTGGCGCGTGTTTGCACGATGCGGGGTGTTGTTTCGCCTCCGTTAACAGCGAACGCTCCTGCTGCAATGGTTCCCATTTCAAGAAAATGCCGACGTGTAGTCCTGCTCATGATCGTGTTCCCCCTTGTGTGGCTATGTAATTATTTTTCCCCAATCGACTGTGATACAGTAGCAGAATGAGTCAGGAATTGCAATACGTCGCAGGAGTGGCAATTCTAATTGTGCGCAATTCTTATTATGGACTTCCCTCGTTTGGAGTTCCGCCTTTAGGCGGTCTTGCTCATTTTTAGAATTGATGGATTGATATTGAGATCGTTTGGATGGGGTGGTAATATAAAAAGCATTATGAAAGTACCTAATTTGCTGATGATGAGCCTGGTGGCCTTTGGCCAATCTGTAATTGCTGCAACAGAGATCCCTGATGTGTTAAAGATGTCGGACGGGAGTCCGGTGACCTCCGTTGCGGCTTGGGAGACGAAACGTCGTCCTGAAGTGCTGGAGCTGATGAAAACCCATGTGTATGGACGCAATCCGGTGGAGCGTCCTGAAAATCTGCGCTTTGAGTCCTTGGGTGCAGACAAGGAGATGATGGACGGCAAGGCCATCCGCAAGCGCGTGGCCATCTGCTACAAAGGCCCGGGCGGAGAGGGGCGTATTGAAGTCACTGCCTTCATTCCCAAGAGCGAGAAGCAGGTCCCTGCCTTTGTGCTGATCTGCAATCGGCCTGCCGGTAAGAATATTGATCCTGAGCGGAAAGAGCTCAGTCCCTTCTGGCCGGCGGAGCAACTGGTCGCCAGGGGCTATGCCGCGATCGCCTACTACAATGGCGATGTGGATCCAGACGTGCACGACGGCTTTACGAATGGCGTGCATGGTGTCTTCCAGCCTGACCCGAAGGTGCGGACCGCAGACTCCTGGGGCACCATAGCTGCGTGGGCGTGGGGCGCAAGCCGGGTGATGGATTGGATTGAGACGGAGAAGAAAATTAATAGCGCACAGGTAGGGGTTGTGGGGCACTCCCGTGGCGGCAAGACCGCACTCTGGTGCGGTGCGACGGATCAGCGCTTCGCGTTGACGATTTCCAATGATTCCGGATGCGGGGGCGCAAAGCTCAACCGCATGGATCTGCCTAAGTCGGAAAGCATCGCCAGAATCACCAAGTCCTTCCCACATTGGTTCTGCTTAAATTTCACAAAGTATGGAGAAGATCTTTCGGCGTTGCCGTTGGATCAACACATGCTGATCGCCCTGATGGCCCCTCGGCTCGCTTACGTGGCTTCAGCCTCCTTGGATGATTGGGCGGGACAGCCTGGCGAGTTCCAGTCTTGCGTGCTGGCTTCACCTGTCTGGAAGCTGTATGGCAAGGAGGGTCTTGTGGGCACCACGTTCCCGGCCGTGGATACACCGATGCAAGCGGGCTATGTCGGCTATCATCTGCGCACCGGCAAGCACGACCTCGCCATCTATGACTGGGAACGCTACATGGACTTTGCCGACAAGCATTGGGGCAAGTAGCTTAAAATAAAAAAGCCACAAACCATTTTCAGCTTGTAGCTTTTTACTTATTATTTCTCAAATGGCGGAGAGGGAGGGATTGCCGCTCTGTCGCTGCCGCTCATCGCTCTCGCAAGCGAGCCTCAAACGGGCGGTCGCCCGGCGCGAATACGCTTGGGCTTTGCGCGCGTTTGATCGAACCGGGGGTTCTCATCCCTCCCGGAAAATAAAAAAGCCACAAACCATTTTTAGCTTGTAGCTTTTTACTTTTTATTTCTCAATGGCGGAGAGGGAGGGATTCGAACCCCCGGTGCCTTTCGACACGCATGATTTCGAGTCATGTGCATTAAACCGGGCTCTGCCACCTCTCCGTTTGAAAAATGAGTGTTCAGAATAGCGGATTTATGGCAAAATGGTCAAGTGTCATTTACATAAATTAGATTTTTTTGTTTTGCTATGAAGAGAGTTTTGTTTATTACGTCGAAAGTGTGTTACCCGTGGGTTGGCGGGAGTTATCGCATTCGCCACACATTGGAGGCCCTTGTTTCACTGGGTTACGCGGTTGACCTGGTCATGATTCCATCAGAGCATTCGTACGCCATGGAAGGGGTCACTGTCTATGAAGTCCCGCGCTTGCCGTTCTGTAAACGTCTGCCGGACGGGCCGTCAATCCGCAGATATGTGCTGGATTTCCTGATGCTGTTTCGTGCGGTCTTCCAGACTGGACACGTGCGGTATGACTTAATTCATGGGGTTGATGATTGCGGCGTCATTGCCTGGCTTGCGGGCACGCTGGCGAAGCGCCCCTATGTTTATGAAATTCAGGGCGATGCGGATAGTGCACGGATATCCCCCTTTCGCAAAGGACTGCGCCGCATCGTGTCTGTCTTAAATCGACAGGCCTTGAAACATGCTGATGTCGTCATCTCCGAAGACATGGCTGCGGTTGCGCTGTTGGCGCAATGGGGGCGCGGTGCGCGCGTCAGTGTCATTCCGGATATTCCCTCCCTGGCAGAGGAGGTGCCCTTCCCTGCGCAGAACTTGGCGCGTGCACGGTATTGTGCAGGCGGGAAGGTACTGGTGACGTGCGTGGGGTCCTATCAGCACTTTAAGGGGCTGGGTCTCTTTTTTAATGCGATGCCCCAAGTGTTAAGCAAGAACGGCCAAGTGCGTTTTGTCGTTGTCGGGGGCGCGGAGGCAACCATCAAGAAGATGAAGAAGGCTGTTCAGGAGGCGGGCATTGCTCAGTCTGTCGTGTTCACGGGCTGCGTGCCTTCGAGTGAGCTGGCGGCGCTGCTCTCGGTCTCGACCGTCCTTGTGGCACCGAGTCGCTCAGGCGTGTCCGTCCCGGTCAAGGTCCTTGATTATCTGCGGGCGGGCAAGCCAGTTGTGGCTCCGGACACGCCGGTGTACCGCTCCCTGCTGTCGCGGCGTAACGCGTATGTGGTGCGACCCGAGCCGGATGCCATGGCCGAGGCGATCCTGCATGCGTGCGCGAATCCGCAGCAGGCTGAAACACTCGGCCAATGCGGCTTGGACACGTTGAGCGAAGAGCTTCGCACGCCCCAGGGGTTTCAAGAGTCCTTGCGGCGTTGCTATGGATATGTGGTCAAACAGACGGGGGCTGGGGTGGGTGTAAAATGAAGACAGATTTTCCAATATTTGATGGACAGGAACTGGCGCGCTGGGCGCAGGGTGAATGGACAGGTTCAACGTCACAACAGGTCAAGGTGTCCGGGGTATCCCAGGATACACGGCTGTTAAAGCCGGGATACCTTTACGTGGCGCTCCGCGGGGAACGTTTTGACGGACATGATTTTATCCAAAAAGCTTTTGATTGCGGCGCTGCTGCTGCACTGGTCGAGCAGGCTTGGCAACCGGACAGCACGCTTGCTCATGTTCCGCTGATCCGTGTTCCGGATACGCGGAAGGCCTTGCAGGATATGGCCCACGCCTGGCGCATGAAGTCGTCTGCGAAAATTATCGGACTTTCGGGAAGTTCGGGGAAGACCACGACAAAAGAGATGACAGCGGCCTGCCTATCGGGCGCAGGTCGAGTCTGTGCGACGGAAGGCAATTTGAATAACGATATCGGGTTGCCGCTGAGCCTCTTGAAAATGTCTGCGGATACGGCTTATGGGGTCTTTGAGGCCGGCATGAATCATCCGGGTGAAATCCATGCGCTTGCTCACATTCTCAAACCGCAGGTCGCAGTCATCTCGAGCATCGGGAATGCGCATATCGAATTTTTTAATTCAATCGAAAATATCGCGCATGAAAAGGCAGACCTATTGCGTGCGTTGCCTGCTGATGGTTTCGCTGTACTGTGTCGTGAGACAACCTGTTTTGATATTCTTGCGAAGGCTTCTGCCGCGCCTGTGATCACAACATCCTTTGTCACGCGGGAGGCTGATTTTTATGGCGAGATCCTGGATGTTTCCACCGGCCTGATTCGCGTGGTTGAACGTGGCTCAGGCGATGCGAGTGAGCTGTCAAGCGGATTGCCGGGCGCCCATAATGCCTCCAATGCACTCTTGGCTTTTGCGACAGCACGTTGCGCGGGCGTAACGGTTCAGCACGCTGTTGCCGGGCTGAAGAACATGGTGATGCCGGGCAAGCGCTGGGAGGTTGTTGAGCGCAAGGATGTCACAGTCGTGAACGATGCCTACAATGCGAACCCAGACAGCATGATTGCGGTGATGCGGACATTTATGGCCATGCCCTGCAAAGGACGCCGCATCCTTGTTCTGGGCGATATGCGCGAACTTGGGACGCACAGTGAAGCTTTGCATCGCCTGGTTGGAAAAGAGATCGCTGCGTGCGCGCCTGATGCATTTTTTGCAGTGGGTGATATGGCGACAACGTTGATGGCGCATGAGGCGCTGGCCGCCGGGCTGCCTGCGGCTCGTGTCTATCTTGCAAAGACGACGCATGAGGCGGCTGAACAACTTTCGGTTTTTGTGCGCGAAGGCGACAGCGTGTTGCTGAAAGCCTCGCGCGGTATGGCTTTGGAGAATATTTTAAATGAGTGGAAAATATGATCGTGTGCATGCGCTCGTGTTGGGCGCATCCATCAGCGGTGAGTGGTCTGCGCGTCTGTTGCTGGCGCGCGGCGGGCGTGTGACGTTGCTGGATGAGAGTGACGGCGCGAAGCTTGCGGAAGTTGCTGAGCGTGTGCGTGCAGCGGGCGGCGAAGTGCTTTTCGGTAAGCGGGCATTGCCTGAAGGCGATGTGGATGTCTGCGTGGCAAGTCCTGCGTTCGCACTCAATCACGTCTGGATCAAGGCGTGTGAAGCACGCGGCATCCCTGTCATCTCAGAACTTGAACTCGGCGCGGAATATTGGCGCGGCAAGATGATTGCCATCACGGGTAGCAAAGGGAAAAGCTCACTTGTGAAATTTTGCGCAGACACCTTGAATCTGGCGGGTGTGGCTGCATCGCCTGCGGGCAATTATGGAATTCCCCTCTGCCAGCTTGTGATGGAAAAGCCCGATTTAGCATGGGCGGTTGTCGAAGTGAGTTCATTCCAGATGGAGCATTCACCGACGTTTCATCCGCACATCGCCTTGCTGCTGAATTTACAGCCTGATCACTTGGATCGGCATGCTGATCTTGCAGAATACAAGCAGCTTAAATTCCGCATGTTTGCAAATATGGAGGCGCGCGATTATGCATTGCTTCCCTGTGATCTGGATGCAAAGCATTTGATGAACACGCGCGTGCCCTGTGAGCGTTTTGGTTCGGAACAGACGAGCGACTGGGCCTATGAAGCAGGACAAATCATTCATAACCCGGCATCCCTGCAGCGCGGGACGTTAGCAGGGGAAACTGAATGCGGAACCTGCCTCCAGATAAAAGGCTCCTGGTTCGACAATGAGATATTGGGGCTTGCGGGTGCGGCTGGGTGTGCGATTTTGCTGCGGGTAGGATTATCGAAAGAGTCTATCTTTCAAGGGGTTATGTCTTTTAAGCCACTGTCGCACCGGGTTCAGGTGATTGGCACGGATGCGCGTGGTGTCACATGGATAGACGACTCAAAAGCCACGAGTCTGACCGCAACGGCAGCTGCGCTTCGGATGGTCAAAAAACCGGTCAGGCTGATCGCCGGCGGGATTCTCAAAGAAAAAGATTTAATTTTCATAAAAGAATTACTGACACAGACCACCCAAAAAGTGTATCTTATTGGTGAATGTGCAGGAGAAATGGAAAATGCGTGGGCATCGACCGTTCCCTGCGAAATTTACGGAACGATCGATCGCGCAGTAGCTGCTGCGGCGCAGGATGCTCTGTCAAAGGAGACTGTACTGCTTTCGCCGGGTACTGCAAGTTTTGATCAGTTTAGCAGCTATCGTGAAAGAGGGGAACGTTTCACACAATTGGTTCGCGCGGTTGCGAATCTGTGAGACAGTCGCTTTCACGAGGCGAATTGTGAGGAGAGTTATGAAGAATTGTTCTATCACGCGCACGGCTGTCGGTGCGGGTTTAGTGGCTAGTTTCATGTTAATGCAAGGGTGCTCCTATTTTGGCGGGGAGACGAAGACTGAAGAACCGACGACGGTTATTCCGCCGACAGAGACGGTAGAGCCTGTCAAAGAGCCTGCGGTGGAGATTAAGCCTGTTGCTGCGACAACACCTTACACCATTGCAAAGGGTGATACGATTTCAGGTGTTGCTCTCCGTTACGGGCTGCGCTGGCAGGATGTGCTGGCCGTCAACCCCGGCATCTCTCCGAACAAGCTGCGCATTGGTCAAGTCATTCAGTTGCCTGGACAGGTTGATACCTCCAAGCATGTTGTGCCTGTAAAGAAGGCAACGGCGCCCAAGAGCACAGCACCTAAGACGTCAGCTCCGAAGTCCGCGAAGACGAGCACCGGACCGGGCACGGCTTATGTCGTCAAGAGCGGCGATTCACTCGGCGGCATTGCTTATCGTCATGGCGTAAAGGTTGACGCGATCCGTAAAGCGAACAATCTGACCAGCGACAAGTTGTCCATCAACCAGAAGCTCACGATCCCCGGCGCAAAGAAGGTTGCAGCAACGCCGAAGACCGATGTGAAAAAGGTTGATCCCGTGAAGGTCGAAGCGGTGACACCTCCGGTAGAGGTTAAGCCGGTCGAAGCTGTCATGCCTCCGCCGGTTGACACGAATACGACGGTCGCTCCTGTGACCCCTGCACCTGCAGATCCGGCTGTAACGCCTCCTGTGGCGCCAGCAGCGAACGCACAGACCTATACCGTCAAGGAAGGCGAAGATCTGTATGCAGTCGCTATCCGTTGGGGGGTCAGCCCGAGCGATCTGAAGGCGCTGAACAATCTGACCACGACAGACCTCAAGGCTGGCATGGTTCTCCAGATCCCGGCTAGCGCACAGTAGGCGCATCGAGCGGTATGAAGAAGACCCTGACAGTATTATTGTTGACGGTGGTCATTCTTCTCGGGTTGGGAATTGTTTTAGTGGCGACAGCCAGTAACGTACGGGCTCAAAGTTTATACAAGAGCCCGTACGCTTTTTTTTATAAACAACTGATCTGGCTGGGTATAGCTACGGTTGTGGGCTTTGTCGCCAGCAGGTTTGACTACCATCTCTGGAAGAAGTATCCGGTACTTCCGATTCTATTCTACATCGCCATTGTCTGTGCCTTGGCACTGGTGGTTTGTCCCGGCGTGCGCAAATTGGTCAACGGCAGTTACCGGTGGCTGATCATGGGGCCTGTCCGTGTACAGCCCAGTGAATTTGCAAAACTCGCGATGGTGGTCTGCCTCTCCGTCTGGATGGATCGTGTGGGATGGCGGGTCAAACAGTTTGTGCGCGGAGCATGCGCTCCAGCCATTTTGATTGCTTTTATTGCAGGACTGCTGCTGGCTGAGCCTGATTTTGGCGCAACCATGGTCATTTTAGTGTTAGCCGGCGGCATTCTTTTTGTGACTGGCGTGCGTTGGTTGCACCTGATTCTATTGGGGTGCGCAGCTATTCCGCCCGTTGGCCTCTTGCTTCTGTTTAATAAGAATCGAATGGATCGTCTCATGGCCTTCTTTTCGGAGACAGGGGACAAGACTGCGGCCTACCAGGTGGAGCAGGCGAAGATCGCCTTCAAATGCGGCGGGCCCTGGGGTGTCGGCTTCAATGAGAGCATCCAGAAATATAGCTATCTGCCCGAAGCGCACACCGATTTTATCTTTGCCATCGGCGGTGAAGAGTTGGGCTTTGTCTTTACGATTTTTGTGGTCATGGCCTTTATTGTCCTCCTGGCATGCGGGATTCTTATCAGCATCCGTGCCCCTGATCGCCTGGGAAGGCTCTTGGCCTTTGGCATGACCCTGCTGCTAATCTTCCAGGCCGCCTTTAATATTGGCGTGGTGACAGACTGCTTGCCGACCAAGGGGCTGGCCTTGCCCTTCATGAGCTATGGGGGAACCAATTTAGTGACCGCGCTCTTTGCCATCGGCACGCTCATCAATGTCGGCATGCACATCGATGTCTCTGACGAGCGCATCCATACCCATCTCGCCCGCGATGCGGTGAATACGATATAATCCGATTGACAGATAGGCACAAAGTAATTACAATGCTCGCCATGAAAACGACATTAGTGGCAATTGGAAATTCGAGAGGGGTGCGTATCCCGAAGCCCTTCATTGAGCAATGCGCATTTGAGTCGGATGCCGTGATGACGGTCGAGCACGGGGCCGTGGTCATTCGGCCTGCCCGCAAATCGCGCAGGGATTGGGGCGAGGCGTTCCAAAAGATGGCCGAGCATAAGGATGACACGCTGATCGATGAAACACGGTCTGCATCAAGATGGGACGCTTCGGAATGGGAGTGGAAATGAAGCGCTTTGATGTCTATCTCGTCTCCCTTGATCCGACACAGGGGCGAGAAATCAAAAAGACAAGGCCTTGCGTCATTATTTCACCCGATGAGATGAATGCCTATATTGGTACGGTCATTATCGCGCCGATGACCAGCAAGGGGCGTGATTATCCTTCCCGCGTGCACTGCACGTTCCAGGGCGTGTCCGGACAGGTGGTGCTGGATCAAGTTCGAACAGTCGATAAATCGCGACTTCTAAAAAAACTGGGGACGCTTTCCACGCATGCCTCTGATCTGGTGCTGGCTGTCCTTTCCGAGATGTTTGATCGTTAAACTTTGCCTTCGAGCTTCCACGGCGCACGGGATTCGCGGCCCAGCATGGCGTTGGCGATGGGGTCGCCAATGATCTGCTCGGTCTTATAGTCCCACTTGATGGTGCGCCCTGTGAACATGGCCACCTGACCCAGATGTCCCACGCTGGTGATGCGATGGGAGGCTTCAGCAGGCGTGACGGTCGCGGTGCGATTCTTGACACAGTCAATGAATTCACGGAAGTGTCCGCCGTTGTCCAGGAGACGGAATTCGCCGGGTTCCGGCTTCATCTCCCAGATCTTCGGATTGGACGTTGCCTGATTGCCGCGTGTCACCCAGATCCATTCGCCGTTCTCGCCGATCCAGCGCGTGCCGCCGCCCTTTTCGAGCTGGCTGCCATTGGCCACAACGACTTCAAGGCCGTCAGCATACGTGCAGGTGTATTTGTAGGCGGTGGGGGAGTCATAGATGCCCTTGCCGTCCTCGAAGCTCATGCCGCCGCTGGTGATGGTCGCAGGGCCGATGGTGTCCTTGCCGACCGCCCAGAGTCCGATGTCGCAGTGGTGGCAGATCCAGTCCATCATCTGGCCGCCGCCCCAGTCGAGCACCCAGCGCCAGTCCCAGTCGAAGACGCCCTGGAAGGGACGGAAGGGGGCCGGGCCGAGCCAGAAGTCCCAGTCAAGGCCTTCAGGAATGGGCGCGTTCTGGACAGGCGGCTTGCCGCGTCCGCCATTGGGCAGGCCGATCTCAATACGTTTGACCTTGCCGATGCGGCCGTTGCGGACCAGTTCAATCGCCCGGCGGAAATTGCCGGTTGAGCGCTGCCAGCTTCCGGCCTGGAAGACACGGCCGTTGGCCTTTAAGGCATCCACGACAGCCCGTCCGTCGCGCAAGTTGTGCGAGAAGGGTTTCTCCCCGTAGATGTCCTTGCCGCGTGTGGCTGCATAGCATTCGATGACAGCATGCCAATGGTCAGGCGTGGCCACCATCACAGCATCAATGTCGGTGCGGTCGCAGACTTCACGGAAATCCTTGTAAACAAGGCAATCCTGATTGCCGTAGCGGTCATCGACGCGCTTCTTGAAGGCATCTGTCCGCTTCGTGTTGACATCGCAGCAGGCGCGCACGTGAACGTCTTGCATGCCGAGGAACTGTCCCATGTCCCCGCTGCCCTGACTGCCTACGCCAATGCCCGCCATGACGATCTTATTGCTGGGCGCGTTTTGTCCCAGCACATGTGAGGGGACGATATTGAAGAGCGCAACGGATGCGCCGGTGGCCTGCATGAATTGACGACGTGAAAATGATTTTTTCATAGTAACGCGCTCCTTTACTTGAGATTGGTTGCGGTCTGTTGGATTGCGTCAAGCGTGGCTTTCGGAATCCCCGCGGTGACGCTCAACTCATGGATCGACCAGTTCAGGCGCGGGCGGCTGCCTGTTGCTGTGATCCTGATGTGGCGTACAGTCTTGTTAATGTCCATTATAAAAACAGGCTTTACACTCCCGGCCATCGTCACAAGAACCTCCGACCACTCCTTGCCATTCAGCGAGACGCGGAGTTCACAGCCATTGGGCGTGTCGCCTTTCGATTTTTCCGTGTCAAGCGTGAGGGAGGTGATAAAAGCCTGTTCGCCAATGTCCAGCTCAAACCACATGTCAGGCTCGGAAGGTTTATTGCTTGTCCAGCGGGTTGCTGGATTGCCGTCAAACGCCTTTGAGGCGTCCCTGTCATTGTGCGACGCCTTGGCCTTGAAGCGGCTCTGATTGAGCTGGATATTGACCTTGGACTTCAAGCCTTCAAACTGCTTGTCATAAAGGCTGCGATAGAGCTTTTTCGCTGTCACGGAGTGGGGGGAGTCAAAGGCGGACTGCAACAGCGCAAAGGTTTCAACGCCGTTCGCATTGTAGAGACGCGAGGCGATGGCTTGTTGCTTCTTGTCGTCTGTGGCGTATTTCAGCAGAGCTTGAACAGCCTCCTTTGAAGGCGGCATGTAGGAGCAGAGTGTGCGGAGTGCTTCGGCTGTGAATTCATTCTCCGGCTCAACCAGTTTGATGAACGCCTGTTCAAAGGAGGCATCCTTGAAACGTTGCATCATGGAGAACATGACACCCTTGGTCGCTTTGTCAGCGGCCTTGCCCCAGGCAGCGAGCACCAGGGCGTTGCGTTTTCCGCTCTCCATGTCCTTTGTTGCGGAGAGCAGTGCCTGCTCGGCATTGTTGATATCACGCTCATGCGTATCTTGCAGTTGCGCGATGAGCAAGGGCACGTGTGTCGCGTTCACGACTTTGCGGACGTTACGCCAGGCCGAGGCGCGTACGTCGTCGTCTTGAGCCTTGCTGGTGTAGGGGATCAGCGTGTCCATGGCTGTGGGTAACGCCCGGTCGCCGATGATGTCCAGCAGGGTCGCGCGCTTTGCTTGGGAGGCCAGCAAGACCGCTTCGGTCTTGGGATCACGCATGACCACCAAGGCAGTGCGCGCCGCGCTGGCGATGGCAGGTGCTTTCTCAAGCGCCCTCAGGAGGAGCGGAATATCTGAGCTTGTTGCCAAGGGTGTCAGTCCCATAAGTGCAGCAACGGTCAGCGCTTCGTTTTCCGTGTTGGCCTCTTGCACGAAGAGTGGATAACAGGCTTTATCGTTGCGTGTGGCGAGCGCCTTCAGGATGAGCACTTTCGCGTCATCGCTAGAAATGGTTTTGTAGGTCGCCATGAAGTCGGCGGTCGGCACGCTGGAGGCGCACGCGATGGCCACTTCGCGGACCTTCTTGTCGGTCGAGGCGATATAGGTGGCAAAGGACTTCGGATTTTTCTGAATATCACGATACGCTTTTACAGACGCGTTCTCAGGAGTTTGGACGATGGTCGAGATTGCGCCGCGCGTGTCGCCCTTGGCATCCAGCATGCGCATGGCCTGCGCCTTTGTCAGGGGGTTCGCAAGGCAAGCCGCCACGTCCTCTGTCTTCACCTGGTCTGCGTAGGGCAGGAGCATGCGCAGCAGCACGAGTTTGCCGTAGTCGGTCGTCTCCTTCTTGCCAAGTAGCGGCGCGAGCTTAGCAATGCTCTGCTTGCGGATCGCCTCATCCTGGGTGGTGACAAGCTGGTTCACGCCTGCCATGGTGCAGACAGAGGCATCCAGTTCGCCGGCCTGCGCTATCTTGGTGACGAGTTCGTCGGAGATGACCGAGGGTGCGGCGTCTTGCGCAAACAGGACGTGTGCGCATATCGAAAGTGCGGCAATGCCATAGTAACGTTTCATGTAAAGTCCTTTGCTGAGTCAGCATTCACGTGAGTTGGCCATTTGAGCAAAACTAAAAAGGCATAAAGAAAGCCATCAACGATTCATGGATGCATTCTTTATGCCTTCATTTCATGTGCGAAAAGACAACGCGAAATTACTTGATTTCGCCAGCGACCCACTGCGTGGCGAGAAGGATGTGTGCCAGACGCTTCGGTTCCAGATAGGTCCGCTGATCATGTGCAAACGAGGTGTAGAAGACCCGGCCTTTGCCCTCTGTGCGTGTCCAGGAGACTGGATAGTCATTCGTCTCCTTGTTGTTCTGCTTGTCAGCATTCGCGTTTGCCGTGGTCGGATCAGAGAAGTCCAATGAAACCAGCACGTGCATCTTCGAGCGGTCGCCGAAGGGCTTTGCGCTTTGGTAGATCTCGTCGCCCATCTTGAAGGGCTCCTTGCCGAAGGGCGCAGTCAGAGGGGAGTTCGGGTCATCAACCTTGAATTGCCAGGTGCCGCCGCCGCCCCAGGGGTGGCCGCCAAAGAGCGAACCGGTCATGGCGCAGAGCGTATCGCAACCCTTGAAATTGTCAGCGCCGCCATGAATGACAACATAACCTTTTCCGCCGCGGACGAACTCGGTCAGCACCTTTTCGAGGTTGTATTCCTTGTACTTGAGGCCTGTGGTGTTGTTCAGGACGAGGACATCATACTTCGCCAGGTTTTCAGCCGAGAGGTCAGCGTAGTTGTTGGAGAGGTCAGCCTTGAAAAATCCCTTCTCGGAAGCAACTTCATACATGGCATTACCGTATTCGATGCCCTTGCCATGTGCGAAACCTTCGCAGCGCCAGAAGACGAGAATCTTCTTGGGGGTTGCAGGCTTGGTGAGCTTGAGTCCGTCAATCAGTTCAGCGATCTTGGCCTTGTCCTCGGCCTTGACGGGCTGAGGTGCGAACTCCTTTTTCGGAGCAGGCGGCGCCTTGGCAGGTGCAGGCTTGGCGGCTTGTTGGGCCCCGGCAATCGTAGCAGCGAACAGTGCCGCTGTGACCAGTGACTTCATCATAAAGAACTCTCCCTTAATAATAGTTAGCGAATCGTTATGACGCGCTTTAATGGTGTATGACTATAACAAAAGGGGGCTATCTTGGAAAACATATTTTTTATTGCCTTGTGTGAGACATTTTTTGTACAATGGTGACAAAATGACTCTTTTTTAATGGAGGTGCTTCAAATGCCATCTGGTTTTTTTGATAGGCTGGTAGCCCGTATTGACAAGCTTGACCCTGAAAGCCTTCAGGCGCAGATGATGCGTCTCTCCCAGGAGCGTATTTTTTTGGAGGCCATTTCGCAGACCATCCAGGAGGGCGTGCTGGTCATTGACAACGAGGGCACGCTGCTCTATGCAAACCGGGCTGCTGAAAAGATGACAGGGCTTGATTTTGCCAGGACCAAGGGGCGCTCGGTGTTGCGCTTGCTGCGGGATTGGGACTGGGAGCATCTCTTGGATGTGCCGTCCGAAGATGAACATGAGCAGCGGGAGTGGATGCGCATGGTGACCCGCGAAATTGAGGTGCATTATCCGGCGCACCGCTATATTCATTTTTATGCGATGCCGTTTAATCAGTCGGATGTCGATGTTAAAAGTGTCCTGATCATTTTGCGCGATGTCTCGAACGAGCGCAAGCAGGAGGCCTCGGTGATTGAGTCCGAGCGGATTAATGCGATCAAGAACCTGGCGGCAGGCCTGGCCCATGAGATTGGCAATCCGCTCAATGCGCTCAATATTCATTTGCAGCTCCTGTCTCGTGAATTATGCGAGGTGAAGGACGAAGCCGTGCGCAAGTCGTTGCAGGAGTTGACGGATGTCGCCCGCTCGGAAATCGCGCGCCTCGATGCCATCAACACGCAGTTCCTCGGGGCGATTCGTCCGAGTAAGCCCGTGATGACGCCGGAGCTTTTGACCGGGGTCCTTGAGGAGACGTTGAAGATTTTAAAGACCGAGTTCAAAAACAGGTCGATCCATGTGTCGGTCGACGTTCCAGAGACGATCCCTGCGGTGCGGCTTGATCGGCAGCAGATCAAGCAGGTCTTTTTTAATCTCATCAAAAACGCGCTCGAAGCGATGTCGGACGGGGGTTCGCTGCGCATTGTCTTCAACGTGGGGGATGCGTTTGTGGATATCTCCTTCATCGATTCCGGCGTGGGCATCCCGCAGGAAGATTTGGGAAGTATCTTTGAACCTTACCACTCGACAAAGAAAAAAGGCAGCGGACTCGGGCTGATGATTGTCCAGCGCATTGTCGAAGACCATGGGGGCGAGATCGAAGTCGCCAGCAAGCTGGGCCAGGGCGCCTGCTTCAAGATCCGCCTCCCCCGTAACGAACGCCGCGTCCGTATGCTGAAAGAATCGAAGGAATAGCCATGAATAAACCAATGATCTTAGTTGTAGATGATGACAGGAACACGCGCGAGGGGCTGCAACGCGGGCTCCAGCGCCACTATGAGGTGCGGACTGCGGAGAGCGCGGAGGCTGCGCTGGCGGTGCTGGCGCGCGAGCCGGATGTGGCGCTCATGTTGTCGGACCTGCGGATGCCGGGGGTTGACGGACTGGGACTCTTGCAACAAGTGAAGAAGCTCTATCCGGAGCTGCTGTGCGTCCTGCTGACCGCGTATGGCTCTGTTGAAACAGCTGTTGATGCGATGCGGCAGGGGGCGTATGATTTTCTGATGAAGCCCGTGGATCTTGACCACTTGGATCTGCTCGTGGCCCGTGCGCTCAAGACGCGCGACTTGGAGCGTAAGGTCGAGACGCTGGAGACGCAGCTCAATGAAAAGTTCGGACTAGAAAATATCATTGGCGAATCGCCTGCCATGAATGTGGTCTTTAACATCATCCGGCATACGGCGCCGACGCAGGCTTCCGTCCTGATTCAAGGACCCAGCGGAACAGGCAAGGAACTTGTCGCGCAGGCGATCCACCGGTTGAGCGGACGCAAGGGCGCGTTTGTCGCTGTCCACTGCGCCGCGCTCTCGGAGACGCTCTTGGAGAGCGAATTGTTTGGACATGAGAAGGGTGCGTTTACAGGCGCGTCGTTTCAGCGTAAGGGACGCTTTGAGCTGGCGGACGGCGGTACGCTCTTCCTGGATGAAATTTCAGAGATCGAACCTGCGATGCAGGTGAAGCTCTTGCGTGTCCTGGAAGAACGCACCTTTGAGCGTGTGGGCGGAGAGGAGAGTATCAGTGTCGATATCCGGATTATCGCTGCGACGAATCGCGATTTATCAGCGTATGTGAAGCAGGGAAAATTCCGGGAAGACCTCTTCTTCCGTCTGAATGTCGTGGATATTATGCTGCCCTCCTTAAAAGAGAGGGCAGGGGATATTCCGCTGCTGACGGTTCGCTTCTTGAAAGAGTACGCTGATCGCAACGGCAAAAAGATTGAGGGGATTACTCCTGATGCTCTGGCATTGTTGTCGCGCTATGCGTGGCCGGGGAATGTCCGCGAATTGCGCAACACCATGGAGAAGATGGTGGTCCTCTCGCAGTCAACGCGTCTGGATGTAAACGATGTGCCGCCCAATATTCGCGAGGCGATCAAACATGTAGAGGAGCATGCGGCTACGGCGCTGCTGGTTGATGGCTCGCTGGCAGATACGGAAAAACAGAAGATCCTTGCGGTCCTCAAGAAGAACAATGATAACCGGACACGCGCCGCAGAGGAACTCGGCATCAGCCGCCGTACGCTCCATCGTAAACTGCGAGAATATGGCGTGAGCGAAAAGGGTGCTATAGCTGATTGATCATCTCGAGGACGATGCGTCCCGTGATGGCGAGGCTCTCGGCGGAGAGCTTGTCGAGGGTGTCCTGCGGGGTATGCCAGTATTTGTTCCTGTTTTGAGCGTCGCCGAAGGCAAAATCGATCAGGTCGACAGCCGGGAAGCCAGCGTCCAAAAAGGGCTGGTGATCGTCCAGGATGACACCGTCATAGGGGGCGATGTGATTGCGGTCTCCTGTGGCATCAGCGGCGCGCAGCGCGTAGGCGCGTAAGGCGCCAGTTCCATTGTGCGGGAGCTGGATATGAAGGTCGCGATCGCCGATCATGTCCATGAGGATTACGGCTGCAACATCTTTCTTTTGCTGTTTAAGCTTTTTAGCCAGATGCCTGCTGCCATGCAGGCCGTCCTGCGCATCAAAGTTAATCTTGCACTCTTCGCCGTCCAAAAAGGCGATCTGGATGGTGTAGCGCGGCGTGCCGGAGGCAGCGATGATGCGAGCCAGCTCTAAGAGCAGCCCCGTGGAGGAGCCGCTGTCATTGGCGCCTTGGAATGACGGAGTGATTCCGCTCTTGGTATCGAAATGGGAGAGCAGGAGAATCGTGCGTGGCGTCTGCCCGGGAATGACAGCCTCTACATTGTGGAATTTTGCTTCGCCCAGAGGGGTTATGTCTGTGAAGGTATCAATCATCGCGGTCTTTAAGCCATTTGACAGGAGCTTGTCTTTGAGCCATTGCGCGGCGCGTTCAGCGCCTGGCGTCATGGCATCCCGCGGCGTGCAGGCTTGCACAAAGGCCGTCACGTTCGAGAGTGCCTGGAGGCCGTGTTCAGCCTTGAAAACAAGGCGAGGCGCTTGAGCCGGTGTCACGGTTACTTCATCTGTGCACCCCAGGAAGAGCAAGCAGCCGGCGAGGGATAGAGAAACAATCGTGAGTGAAAAATGGTTTTTCATAGTGGCACAGGGCGTATTTAGTCAATAAGATTAGAGGTTTGTTAGCAGGTATCATAGTCCAAATCATGCAGAGCATTCAAGGGAATTCCAACATTCCTCACAACGGCCTATTCCTCTGTTCAACTGCCACTGAACACTGTTAACTGAGTACTTGAATCGAACTCTGGCTCTCATGGAGATCTTCGGCTTTGTTCACAATCAGATCCGCTGCCTTTAAAAGGGCGAGTTCCGGATAGTCATAGCGGGAAGGGGAGTGGTGGTTGCCGATGATGTTCGTGACGATCTCGATCTTGTCCGTAGGAAAGCCGATGCCTTTGAGCAACGCCTCTGCAACAGCAGGGCCGTACTCCTCCTGCGTCTTGCCATTGTTGTAGCCGTGCTTCGCTTCCGAAATCTTGATTCCGACATCATGCAGCAGGGCGGAGGCAATGGCAATGTCCGGGTCGCACCCCGGATAGTTGCCGATCAGGCAGTCGGTATGGTGAAGAACGCTCAAGGCATGATTGATCCTCCGGTCGTCCGTGCCGAAAAATTCAAGCAGTGCGCGTGCTAGTTTTGCTCGTAGGTATTGCATAATTAATCATTTCGGAAATAGGAGAGGGTTGGCTTGATGGCAAGCAGAAGTGCGACGCCGGCAACATACCACACATGGCTTTTGATAAAGTCCGCCAAGTAGGCGCCTGCAATCATGCCCACGAGTAGGCTGCTCCATTTCAGCATGCCGATGTCCATCACAGACCAGACCTTTGCTTTGAACAGTTTCATGGTGTCCTCCTTTGTTTAATCGCAGTCGCACCTGGGCATGTGCGATCAGCGAATGTTAGGTTTATCATCCTGGTGGCGGCCCAGAATCTCAGATCCCTTAGCCCGGAAGTGTTCCAGCCATTCTTTTGTAATTGCGCCGGCTATCGTGCGATCCTCGGCATACTCTTCGATGGTCTTACCCCAGTAGAAGCTGATCCACCCTTCGGTGATCGGCCGTGAACCGTCAATAAAGGTCTCCAGTTCTTTGGCGCTGCACGCCAGAGGGAACATCTCCTCGATGACGAGCGGCTTGCCGACATCATAGACCGCCAGTGCGGCCAACGCCTTGTCCACCTTGCCCTTTTCAGGATAGAAGTGAACGCTGACGAAATCCAGGTTTTCGCCGACCTCTTTTGAGTGGAAAAACGGCTTGGCGGTGGGCCAGACCATGGCCCACGGTATGACGCCGACCGTGATCAAGTGATGCTTGTCCTGTTCCCGGATCGCTGTCACGAGCTTGTCGACCCACGCCTTGGCGACCTGCTCCCGTGTGCGGCCGGCCAGGTCGAGCGTGATGCGCTGCACAAAGCACGAGCCCGCGAAATCCCCTGCCAGCCAATCCGTCTCTCCCTTCGCGCCCGCCATGACAGGTTCATTCATCAGGTCATAGCAGAAGACCGCCGGGCTCTGGGCGCACGTCTTGGCGACGGCACTCCAGAAGATGGACTGAATCTCCCACCGCTCGCGTTCGCTCATCTTCGTATACCATTCCGGCACATCCTTTTTGTGATAACAGCCGAGTCCCGTGATATCGAGATAGAGTCCGGTCTCTTCAGCCAAGGCCACAAGGCGCGCGAGTTGCTTGAGCGCCGCCTCGTCAGGCTTCTGTTCGTTGGTGATGAACTTGGCGGTCTGCAGGTGGATGCGGACCACGTTGGCGCCCAGCGCTTTGATTTCTTTGAAGTCCTCGACAACAATCGGCCACTCCTCGTGCCAGTAGTCCTCGAGCAAGCGACCTGCGCCGTCATGGTCATAGTTGACGCCCCAGATCACAAACGGTGCACCCGAATCAGCGCGGACGAACCGTGCGTTGTCCTTGCTGAGACAAATCCGCTCAAGCTTCACTTTCCCCGGCACCTTGCCAAGCGGTGCAGTATAGGAACACGAGACGAGCAACATGCACGACATCAGCCCAAAGCAGGTCCATACCGCAAACTGGTTGAATGGATTGCAAAGGAAACAGGATAAGTGAATTAGTTGCTCTCTGTATTTTAATGTGTTGATCATAATCAATCACAGCTTCCTTGGTTTTTCATTGTCAGTGGTTCAGGCACGCATGCCCGTGTGTAGCCTAAACCCATTGGATGGATGTGGTTTGAATGAGCTCTCTTCTCGTGCTCGTCGCGGAGCTTCGTCTTTCCATATTTTAAGGATTTCATTTTTCTCTTTGCGGCTACTCTCTGGATCGAAGCGGTTTTTTAAACAGCGCCCCATATGATA
Source organism: uncultured bacterium (assembly GCA_942493055.1). Lineage (GTDB taxonomy): Bacteria > Verrucomicrobiota > Kiritimatiellia > RFP12 > UBA1067 > CAIZQW01. Next base: position 4,966,375 of record OW818680.1, read on the forward strand.
AAGGCCTCCTTCCGCGTCTTGGTCGTATTCCTCGCATGCAGATGTGAAGGAGAATCCTATATGCGAGCCCAGAAGGAAAACATCCCTTCCTTTCTTGATCGGAATGAGGCACAACTCAGTGAGACCCTTGTCAGTACGGTTACAGGTTATTTGTTTTAATTGGATGAGCCCCTCTTTTAATGTCCATTCACCAGAGTCAACGATCTTCATCGCCATGAATGTATAATAGTGAACGCGCATGTAGGTGCCGTCACAAAACAGATTGACCTCATCGTGGCTATCGATCCCTTGCCTTATGTATTGACCTGCCATATCCATTTGATTGGTTGGCATATACGCAGAAAGGGATGGAATTGCATTTGAAAGGGAGGCGACCATGTGAACGCTGGAAGTCGCTGTTAATGTGGGGATCCAGTTAGTCGGCCATGTGCCGGCTGAAGCGGATAATCCATAGATGCTTGCAAATAGGATCAATAGGTGCTTATTCATACGCACATCCAGAGGTTAATATGGTTCAGATGGCTTTCGCGTGTACGGTAACTAAGGTTGTTTAATTATGGCCGATAGACAGTAGTTAGGCAAGATGAATCATTCCCATCTATGTGCGATATGAATTCCTGCGAGTGATGGGGCTGTTAGAACGTTGCTGCGATTTTCAATTTTGCTCCGCAAGCTTCCGCATACGCCATAAGGTTCTTGACGGAAATTTCACCTGTCTTCCGGAGGTTGGATACGTAGGGCTGAGATACTTTCATTGCGCGGGCAATCTGCTGTTGCGTTTTTCCTGAGCGTTTTGCAATGGTCTCGAGGATATTTCCGATGTCGTTCAAACGACGGATTTCAACTTCAACTTCATCGTATCCAGGACGACTTTCAACCTCTGCGAAGAAGGCATCGCTTTTAGCCTTCATCTCTGCCATTTCTTTTTTTGTAAATTTTTTCATAGGCCAATCTCCTTTTTGATAGCTAATGCTTTTGCAAGTTCGCTTAATGGAATAGTTCTTGTTTTCTTTTCATATCCACACAAGACGTAGATGATGTCTGCAATGGCATAGCAATAGAAGAACCGTTCGTTACCGTCTGTCATGATTCGTATTGCAAACAAGTTTTTTTGGCCTTCGATTTTTTCAGCCAAAGGTGCATTAACGTACCCTTGTTCCTCAAGAATTCTACGGACTGCCGCATATTTCTTTTGAGACAAGTCACTCATTTGCTGCGCGAATGCCAAAGCGTTGGGCAACTGGATTACAGTTTTCTTCATGGCTTAAAATATAACATATATATTATATTCGAGACAAGTCTAATTATGATTGAGCTCAAAGCATTCCCCACGGCTGGTTGTTGGCCGTATCGGCGTCCTATCTTTTATCCCTCACCTGTAGTTCCATGATGATCTGGTATGTTGCGATTCGAATGTGCGCCCAGATTTTGATGAGAGCAATGTTAATGGCGCCACAGAGAGACAAGAAGAGGCCAAATAATGAATAAAAGGAGAGCATCATGATAATGCCGGCAACCATGATCAGAACGGCTGCAATGAGGCTGCACCAGTACACGGTTTCGGTCTTCCGTACCCGTTCCGGCACATCGGTTATGGCTTGGTACTGCTCGAATTTCTTGGACCATCCTATCAGGCTCATGATACCTTCTCCTTTCGGTCTTCTGTCTTTGTTGGTCGATTACTGTTACTCATGTGTCTTTTAATTGCAACCGAACCAACGCTGTGGTTATTATGGCTCTTTTGGGCTGGTCAACGCAAGATGAAACTGGCATCAAGTGAATCGCCTTTATCGGGCACATTTCCGATTCATTGACTCACCTTTCAGAATACGGATTCCGGCTCGCACAGGCATGGGAGCGGCGCAGGCCTCTGCGCCACAGGCACACAGCGTGTGCCCCTCCCGGCGAATAGTATCCCGTATGCCAGCATTCCAGAGTGGGGTACAGGTGCCTGTCGGCCCAACTTTTATGATCCGGTCAATGAATTGGAAATGCGCCCGCCTTCGTTTAAATTGCTGAAAGCGAATTGACTTTCAGAAACAACCGTTCTATCATGTTCCGTATGAACCCCTGTCAACAAAGGGGCAATAAGGAGTGTAAGGTATGAAACAAGTTCCAGTTCTGGTTTTAGGTGTGATTGTCTGTTCAGCCGTGCTCGTTTCCGGCTGCGGGAGGGCGAAGAAGTCCATGTCCGAAAAGATATCGGAAAAGATTGCTGAAAAGGCGATCGCGATGAACATCAAGGACTCGCAGGGCAAGGATGCCAAGGTGGATATTACGGATGGCAAACTGACTGTTAAGACAAAAGATGGAGAAACGTCTTTTGCCTCGGGGGAGGGTGCTGCGATCCCTGAGAATTTCCCGAAGGACGTCTATGTGGTGAAGGGCGCCAAGATTCAGATGGCGATGAAGACGCCTGACGGTTTCGCGCTGAGCATGAAGGTGGATCAGGCGGCGGCAACGCTTGCTGCGACGTATGAGAAGGAATTGAAGGCGCAGGGATGGGAGCAGGAAGGCTCTTTTGATATGAGCGGCACCCGTTCCCTTGCCTATAAGAAGGGCGAGCGTCAAGTGGCGATTGTCATGACCAAGTCAGAGGATACGACAGACGTCATGATTACCGTGGCAGAAAAAAAATAGGGCAAAAGAGGTTTGGCTTGATTCTGCTGTTTGAACAGGATAAGCTAACCCATTCTTTAACTTTACTTTAAGAGGTCTTGATATGGCAAAGAAAGCGTACAATATTGATCCGGTCACATTGCGTTCCATGCCCTTCTGGTGCGTGGGCAATCCGTTAGGTGATCCCTTTGGCAGCGCAGTGCTCCCGAAGATTGACTCCATCGAAGTGGCGAAAATTCTGGCGGATGCGGCCAAGGACGGTCTGATTGAGGCCACGTCCTTCCATGACGATGACTTGGTCCCCTGGGATCCGGCCAATCTGAATGACGACCTCGACAAGAAGAGCTCGACCTATCAGAAGCTTCAGGAGATCAAGAAGATTTTAGATGGTGCTGGCCTCAAGATCAACATGGCCACGTGCGGTCTCCATGGACATCCGATGTTCCGCAACGGCGGCCTGACGAATCCGGATCCGAAGATTCGTGCGATTGCCAAGAAGAAATGCGAACGCAACATCCGCATCGGCGCGATGTTCGGCGCGAAATATCTGACCTACTGGGTCGCGCGTGACGGCTTTGAAGTGCCTGTCACCGTTGACTGGAAGAACGTCTACAACTGGCTGGCCGAGGCCCTCAACGGCGCGTATGACTATGTGAAGAAGAATAAATTCACGAACTACGTCGGCATGACTATTGAACCCAAGCCGAACGAGCCCCGCGGTCACATGTATCTCCCGACCTCGGGTCATGCGGTGGGCTTCATCTACGGCAAGCTGAAACACCCGGAGTTCTTCGGTATCAATCCGGAACTGCTTCAGCATGAGAGCATGGCGCTTCTGAATGCTGTGCATACGGTCGGCTACCTGACCAGCATGAAGAAGCTCTTCTTCCTGCACTTCGGCAGCCAGATCAAGGCGCAGTTTGACAATGACTTCCCGCCGTTGATCGGTCCGGAAGGCCTCAAGGAGACAGTCCAGATGTTCTGGGCGTTGCGCAAGGTGGGCTGGAAGGGCGTCGTGGAGTTCGATTGCCACATGCTTCGCAGCGATGGTAACCCGGCTGACCCCATCGGTTGCCGCAAGGCCTTTGTGCGCGACTGCATCCGAGCGCTTTCAACCGCGTTGCTGCTGGCGGACCGCCTGATGGAGCTCAATACCGAGGGTATGAGCGCCGCCGAGGCTGACCTTGCAGCTACTGCGTTGATGTGCAAGCTGGACAAGAAGACCGTCGCCGAGTGGATGTAAGCCAGCTTCATTGGAATGATGGAATATTGGATTGGTGGAATATTGGGGATTCACTGCCACCACGGGGAGGGTCGCACGCTGTGCGACTGGCGCAGAGGCCTGCGCCGCTCCCTGTAACTCATCACGCATTGCAATGATTCCTCATCGTCCAAGGCACGCAAATGCGTGCTCTTCCCAATGGATTTCTCATTTCCAATCCCATCCTCCACCATTCCCATATTCCATCATTCCGGTGAGGTTATAGACAAAGAGGCATGATTCTTCACAGCAGAATAGAAGGTGATGGAACTCCGACAGTGGTTGTCCTGCATGGGCTCATGGGCTCCATGGACAACTGGCGCACTGTCCAGCAGGCCTTGGCCGCGCACTGTCGGGTGGTCTGCCTGGATCTGGCGAACCACGGCAAGTCGCCCCATGCCGAAACATTTACCTTGCGCAACTTGGCAATAGATGTCTGCGAGACCCTGGACGCACTCCGCATTGAGCGCGCGGTCCTCATGGGCCACTCGCTGGGTGGCAAGGTGGCGATGCTGATGGCCTCGGAATGGCCGGAGCGGGTGCAGGGTCTGGTCATTGTCGATATTATGCCGGGCGCGTTTGCCCCTGCGCATCTTTTTGTCCTGCGCGCCTGTCAGCGTCTGGAGTTGGGCCGGGCAACGACCCGCGAGCAGCTCGATGCGGCTTTGGCGGAACATGTGCTTCAGCCTGAGACGCGCGCCTTTCTGCTGAAGAATGTGGCGCGGGATGAGCAGGGGAAGTTCTTCTGGCGTGTGCCCCTGGATTATCTCATTGCCAATTACAAGGCTGTCAGTGATGCGGTTCCGTTGGAGAAGCGATATGAAGGCCCCGTGCTGGCGGTGGCCGGCGGAAAATCGCCCTTCAAAGTGATGCGCCATGAAGCAACGATGCGAAAACACTTCCCTGCTATAGAGTTCATCGTCTTTCCGGAGGCAGGCCACTTGATCCACATGGAAGAAGCCCAGCATTTTGCAGAAACAATCACCAGCTTTCTGGATGCGATCAAGAGCGGATACTGAGTTTTTACGCCCCTGTGCACGCGCTGACGTGGACGCACCCTTTTAAACTATTTTGAAAATAGTTTACGATGGTAGTTGACATTCAGGGCTCCAAGCCTCAAAGTACATCTCGCGACTACATCAGTAGTAGCGTATCCGGACCCCCTGTCTCGTGTTATATGGAGGAGGACTCCGCTTAACTCAGTTATATGACACAAGATAAGGTTACAAACTATGGATATCTACGTAGGCAATCTGCCATACGACGTTTCAGACAGTGATCTGCAACAGCTCTTCTCGAAATACGGGACCGTCGCGTCAGCACGCGTGGTCACAGACCGGGCAACCGGCCGTGCAAAGGGTTTCGGCTTTGTTGAGATGAGCGACCGCGCGGAGGCTGAAAAGGCCATCGCCAGCACGAACGGCACCGACATGAATGGTCGTCCGCTGCGCGTGAATGAGTCCCAGCCCAAGCCCCGCGAAGAGCGTGGCGGCGGCGGAGGCGGCGGACGCTGGTAGTCCCAGCCCTGTCCAAGCAATTCAAAAAACCCTGTCGCTTCAACGCGGCAGGGTCTTTTTTTTCTTGATCACGCATGCGCCACGTTCGACATTATGTCCGGGGAGTGCCTTCGACTATCTTCGGCGAAAGCAAGATGGTCATGAGATCCGTTCCGGGGTGTTCGATACGCCAGAGCAGGTGTTCAACAGCCTTCTTGCCAATCTCCTCCGCATGGATATCAATCGTGGCAGGCTGAGGGATCAGCCCGCTCAGCAGGCGTTGTTCGTTGTTGCAGGAGATGATCTCGATATCTTTTCCGGGATGGATGTTTCTGCGGAGAAGTTGAAAATAGATGGGGGGCACAAAGAGATCGGCAAGCAGGAAGAGTCCGGTGGGGCGTGGCTTACTTGCCAGCAGGCGGTCCAGCAGGGCGTGCAACCGCTGCTGATCAATGAGAAGGGTATCCTTTTCAACCGACTCCAGTTTGTTGTCCCCCAAACTCAGCACGGTTCCGCCAGCAGCCCGCATGGTGTCGATGAAGGATTGAGCGCGTGTCTGCCAGAGGCTCGACTCGACATGCCCCAGCACGGCTGCGTGCCGATGGCCGCGCGCCAGCAGATGCTGGGCAGCCAGGATCCCGATCAGATCATTCCGGTAGGTGACTTGGTCATGCCACGGCTGTGCAAGGGTGTCGCCCATGACGCGAACACAAGGGATGGTGCGCAAGAGCCCCGCCTTGTCCATCTGTTCGCCTGAATTGGAGAGAAAAAGCACCAGTCCATCGAGCTTTTTCTGGCGGATCTCGTTCGGGAGCGAATCCAGGTCAGGCGCGTGATACAACACCATGGAGAGCCCGCGCGTCCGGAGAGCGGTCTCTACGCCGTGCAGGAGGGCAACATAGACCGGCGCGTTTAAGAGTACACGGGGGATGCCAACCGCTAAGAGGGCGATGCGGTAGGTGGTGGGGACCTTCCGTTTCCCGGGGCGCGGGCCAGGGCGCCGCTCCGGCGGACGCGGTGAATAACCCAACTTCGCAATCGCATCCCTTACCGCCAGCCCAGTGGCAGGCGACACATTTGACTTGTTGTTGAGCACATTCGAAACTGTCGCGACGGATACACCCGCCTCTGAGGCGACCTCTTTGATCGATGCCATACAGGAGTCCTCTCTTTTGAAATTTAAAATAATATAAAATTAAACAATAATCAACGGTTAATTGTAGATAGATTATAATTTGATTATAATTAGAATTACAAAATAATTTAAAATTAGGGTTGCATAACGAGGCGGGGCGTGATTTACTAGGGACACATTTAGGAGGTCCAATGAAGGAAAGCTGTATTTCGAAAGCGGGAGCAGGGGGGGTATCCAACCTGTGGGCGGGCATCTTCGCGGTGTCCTGCATTCTGGCTGTCAACATCACTCAGGCCGCAGTTCCGCCGGAGGTCATAACGGTTTCAACGCTCTACTCCCAAGTGGTCAATCCCGCGAACGCGGTCCATCCCTTGTGGACGCCTGTGCAGCACTACCGGGGCATGACGTTCGTCGTGTGTCCGGATGTCACGCTCCGCCCGCTGGTCACTCAGATCGATTGTTCCGGAAAAGTCACCACGGTTTTTCTCGATACGTTGACGGATCCTGTTTACACAGCCAGTTCAGACGGCCATAACCGTTTTACCATGGGCATTGATAAGAACGGGTATCTCCATATCATGGGCGATATGCATGGCTATGCGCCGTGGGCGGGCACGTACACGGCCCGTTATCAGTACCAGTCGATCATGTACTGGAAATCCAACAAGGCGCTCGATGTCACGGGAGGGTTCACCTTCTGCGGCGGCCTGAATGCCGCCACGAGGCTCCCGGGCGTGGAGTATGGCGGGGACAGCCGCTTCTTTAACGACAGAAACGGGGAGTTGTATTTCTCAGCCCGGGTCAGGGCTTTTGAGGGCAGTACGCTCGGAGGCTCCGAGCCGTTCATCGCTTACGGGGTTTACCGGTACAGCAGCTCCAACGGCGTATGGACTGCGCTGGGGGGGAAGGTCGATCCGGCGGATGCGCCAGGGGCCAGGAATTTCAATACCGTGCTGTACTGGGAGTATACGCATGGCTTTGAGGCTTATCAGAGCCAGCCCCGGTTCGACAACAACAACCGTCTCCATTTCTCGATCGCCGGTAACACGGCCGGGACAAAGGGGAGCGGTCTGATCTACGCCTATTCGGACGATTGCGGACTCACGTGGAAAAAGGCCAACGGCACCGTGATCCCCGGCCTGCCGTTACGCGGAAAAGATGGCGCGGCGAATCAGGGGGACCTGATCGACCGTTCCAGTTCGGTTGCCCAGCAGTCCAGCGTCAGCACGGACAGGGACGGCAAGCTGAACGTGGCTGGTCGGACGTGGACGGGAACCGGCTGGACGCCGATCTCGGGTGGGGCGGGTATCCTGGGGCCTGACAACATGTTGACGGCTGAGGGCGGTTCGATGCTCTGCAGGGCCGCAGCCATTGGCCAGCCTGTCGCCCATCACCAGACGGGCTTCGGGCAAGTCTTTTCCACGTGCGAACTGGCGATCCAGAATGAGAACGCCATCTATGGGATCGGTCTGCCGCCGGGGAACAACTTTGTCAACGCGACCTGCATGTCGGTGTACAAGGCCGCCTTCCGTCCCAGCGAGAATGTCGCGATGGCGGGCATCGCCAGCGCGCATGCCGGCAATGCGGACGCGGCGTTTGACGGTTCGCCTGAGGCGAAGTGGCTGGCGGGCGGGGGGAGCAGCGGCTGGTTGCAGTACCGCTTCGGCAACGGAGCCGCCTGGTCTCTCGGGAGCTACAGCCTGACCAGCGGCGGGGATATGCCTCTCCGCGATCCGAAAAACTGGCAGCTCCAAGGGTCAAACAACGGGAAGGATTGGATAACTCTGGACATGCGGAAAGACGAGGTGTTTGCGGCGCGCCTGCAGACCAAGACGTACACCCTCTCGAACCAGACGGCCTACGCCTATTACCGTCTCGAGATTACCGCCAACAATGGCGGCTCGGAGATCCAGCTGGGCGAGGTGGTGCTGAACGGACGCCGGATTCCAGCCGCGCCGCTCGTTTTTAAGCCCGTTTCTGACAATGGAAAGGTCTGGCTGAGCTGGAACGCGTGCGCGTCTGCGACCAGCTATCAAATCAAGCGCTCAACAGTCAGCGGAGGTCCCTACACCACCCTGGCCACAGGCGTCACCGCCACCGATGACTTTGTCGATTCGAAGCTTGTCAACGGAAAGGCCTATTACTATGTCGTCTCGGCAAGGGGGCCGCTCGGCGAAAGCCCGGATTCCGCGCAGGTCTGCGCCATACCTGAGGACCGCCCTCTGGCGCCGATCATTCAGACCGCGATCGGCGGCAACGGGCATGTTGTTTTGAACTGGGTCCCCTTGTGGCCCAGCGCGACCCGCTATACGGTCAAACGCGCTACGGCCAGCGGCGGACCGTACACCCGCATCGCCACGGGTGTGAGCGCGCTCAGCTTTACGGACACGGGACTGAAAAATGATGTGAACTATTACTATGCGGTCAGCGCCTCCAACGCGAGCGGCGTCGAAAGCCCGGACTCCGCCCAGATCATTGGAACGCCCTTCCGCTGGGTGCCGATCCTCAAGTACAGGAGCGTCGGTTTCGACCCTGCGGTCCAAGGCGTGGCCTCCGCCAGCTCGGAAAACCCGCCGGGCGAGACCGCGGCCAGCGCGTTCGACGGTTCAGGCCGCAAATGGCTGGCAATGGCCAATGCCGGCTGGTTGCAGTACCAGTTCACCAACGGCGTGAAATGGGCGGTGACGCGCTATACCGTGACCAGCGGCGGTGACGGGCCTGAGCGTGACCCGAAGGACTGGCAGTTTCTGGGATCAAACGACGGAAAAAACTGGGCCATGCTGGACACCCGGGCCGGTGAGACCTTCGCCAATCGAAACATGGTCAAGACGTATGATGTCAGCAACCGCATGCCATATCAGTATTACCGACTGAACATCACGGCGAATGTGGGCAACGGGATCACCCAGCTGGCTGAACTGGTGTTGTGGGCTGACGGCGTTAAACCGTGAGGCAGGGTTTTTAAATTATAATTTTACTAATTGAAATTATAATTATAATTTATAATAGTTGTTGTCATTCGTTGGATGCCTTGTTACACTCCTGAACATTGAGATTGTTTAAAAGTTTGAAATAGGAGGACTGTATGTTCAGGTTTAATAAAAGATCACTTAGGCTCGCCTCACTCGCGGGAAGCGTGATGATGTTAACGGCGACAGCTGGCGCGGCCACATATACGTGGACAGGATTGGGGGGCAGCGGCGATTGGGGCGACAATAACAATTGGGACGCAGCCCCGACTTTCGATAATGCGGCAGAGCTCATCTTCACCGGAGCGACTCAACCCGTAACCTTCTTGAATGTCGTGCGCACGGTCAACTCGCTGACCTTCGATGCCAACGCGGACACGGCTCGCAGCATCCGCTTAGCCAGCACCGCTGGCGGCGGCACAGCATGCACCTTGACCCTGGGCGGCGGTGGTACTGCCCCCGCCATCATCATTGACGCAGGTGCCTCGGCTGCGCACACGCTGGGCGTGTCGGACGGCAGCATCGTCCTCGCCGGCGACCTGACCGTGACCCACAACGGAACCGCCAATTTCACCATCAACCGTCCCGTCACCGGCGGGTTCGGCCTGACCAAGGCTGGCACCGGCACGATGACGCTCTTAGGCGGCAGCACCTATAGCGGTGCAACCACGATCAACGGTGGCATGCTGGTATTGGACACCGCCGGGGGAAACACCTATAATGGCGGAAACATTTTCATCAACAATGGTTCGACCGTGCGCCTCACGCCAGGCGGAGGTGATCAATTCTGGTTCACCTCGAAGACCTTTACCTTCAGCAGCTCTGGCGGTGGAATACTCGATACGCCCGGCATGAACTTTGTGATTCAAAATCCCACGATTGTCACAAGTGGCGGCGCACAGAACACCATTAGCAGGAGTAGCGGTACCGGGTTCGGTTTTAACCTCAATGGCACAACCGCAACGTTTAATGTTAGCCGTGGTAGTGACGAGACAAGCGATTTACTCGTGACGGCCCCCGTCGTGAACAGTGGCTCGGTGGTCAAGACCGGTAACGGCATCCTCTCACTCAATGGCGTAAACACCTATAACGGGACAACCACTGTGAACGGCGGAACGCTGATCATCGGCGGTGCGGGTGTGCTCGGCAACGGTACCTACAACTATGCCCTTGCGATGGCCAACGGCGCCAGCTTCGTGTATGCCAGCAGCGCGGCCCAGGCGATGAACGCGGCCATCAGCGGCAGCGGTTCGCTCAGCAAGACTGGCAGCGGCACGCTGACGCTCTCCGGTGCCAACACCTATAGCGGCGCGACGACAATCAGTTCCGGGATCTTGAGTATCGCCTCGGGCGGGTCCATGCTCAACTCGTTGAATGTGACGGTGGCCGCAGGCGCGCAGATGACGCTTGCGAACACCGGGAATGTCATTGCTGATTTGGCCGCTCTGACCCTGGACGGGACGATGACGCTCGGGGCCGGCGTAAACGAGACAGTGGGCGGGTTGCGTTTTGGAACGGAATTTCAGGCTGCCGGCACCTGGGGCTCTTCGTCGAGCGCGGCGACGCATACGGATGACACGCATTTTACGCCAGGCTCGACCGGCATGCTGACGGTGGCGCAGCCGCAGGCACTGGTGACTACCTTTAGCTTCCCAGGTTATCCGACGCGCATTTCCTCGACCAACATTACCTGTATGGTACCGGCCGGGACATCTGTGACGGCCCTTGCGCCCACCTACACGCTCTCCGTCGGGGCAACCTGCGACAGGGCCTCCGGAGCCGCTCAAGACTTCACCACCCCTCTGGCGTACACGGTCATCTCATCTGATGCGCTCGTCACCAACGTCTATCGCGTGACGGTCAACGTGGTGCAGACGCCCGTCATCAATGACCTCGCCTTGTGGCTGGATGCGTCACAGCTCACGGGACTGAGTGACGGAGCCCAGGTGGATACCTGGACGGACCTGTCGGGGCTGGGTAACAACGCGCTTCGCCTGGCAGGCACGCCCAAGTACGTGGTCAGCGGAATCAACGGACTGCCGGTTGTGCGGTTCAACATCGCGGCCAAGACAGGGGACAACTTCAGGTTTAACCGCATCTCGACGATCCGGACGGTGTTCTGGGTGCTCAAAGAAAGTTCCGCTGCGACCGACCAGGGATTCCTGCTGGGCGACGACAGCGCCTATCATTTCCACCGCGGCGGTACCCGGGATAAGATTTGGGCTGTTAACGATTCCAGCGCCTTCGTCAGACAGGGAACGACCAAACTGATGGGGCTCCCGGTGAACGGGACAACGACCCCGCTGCCGTCCGACGCATTCAAGCTGATCTCCCTGGTCACGACCGGCAACGTGCAGGCCAACCAAATCACGCTGGACCGTAATATTACCAGCCGGAACTGGTGTGGTGATATTGCGGAAATCCTGATCTTCAACAGGGCGCTGACCAGCGTGGAAGAGAATAGTGTCGGTGCCTATCTGTCCGCGAAGTATGCGCTGACCACAGGGTATGAGGTGGCGCCTCAGGCAGAGATGAAAAATTTTGGCGGCACGGGTATCTCCTCTGTCATAACCGGAACCAACATCGCCTGCACGGTACACTACGCGACAGCAGTGACGAATCTCGCTCCGGTCTTCACACTTTCCATCGGGGCAACGTGCGACAAGGCCTCTGGATCATTCCATGACTTCACCACTCCGGTGACCTACACGGTCGTCTCCTCTGAGCTGCTCGTCACCAACAACTATGTCGTGACGGTCACACGCTTGCCTGACCCCGGGACGACATTGATTGGTCACTGGGTCTCAGGTGCGGCAAATCTGGCGGATACCGCCGGGTTTACGCCTCCGGGCACGCATGACGGTGTGGCGGTGGGGCCGAATGCAGCGGCGCTCGCCTACAGCATGGATGTGCCTCCCGATTTTAGCGGCAAATCGTTGAATCTGACAGCCGGTAATGTCGCGGTGAGCATCAACAACACCAAGATATCGGATGGCGCCTATACAAATACATTCGACAATTCCTCCGTTCGTTCCCTGTTCACCATCACGTTCTGGGCCAAAGGGTTCCCGGCGAGTTGGCAGCCGTGGGTGTCAAAAGAGGGTGAAAGCGTGGGCTGGCAGGTCCGCCGGTATTCCACCGGAAACAGTCCGACGTTCTCGGTCCGCGGGACAGCAGGGAGTGATGATTATGAACCCTCTGGCGCAGTCGTGAATGTCAATGACACCGGCTGGCATCATTTCGCCGCTGTTTTTGACGGTGTGGCGGGCACGCGTCAGCTCTATGTTGACGGCATCGACCGCATGAATCTGACAGGAGACTTCGGCCTCGTGGGTGACGCCAGCGCCACCAGCCTGCAGCTGGGTGCACGGAGTGGGACGGGGTTCTTCAGCGGCCTCCTGTACGATGTGAGGTTTTACGCCATGGCGCTCGACTCCAACGAGGTTCAGAACGTCAAGATGCCGATGGCGGTGCCCCAGGCGCAGATCTACAGCATGAGCATCATGGGCCTGCCCGCCGTGATTGCCGAGACCGCCATCACGGTTACCGTGCCTTACGACACTGACGTGACGATGCTGACGACCACCTACACGATGTCCTCCGGGGCGATGTGCGATAAGGCTTCAGGTACACCCCAGGATTTCAGCAATCCAGTGACGTATACGGTCACCTCCTCGGATTCGGGCATCGTCACTGTTTATACGGTGACGGTTGTTCGTGCTCCGGATTGGCCTGCGGTCATCAACGTGAATTACTCCGGTAACGTGTCGGCCAACATGAGCAATATTTATTCGTGGGACACAGAGGCCCGAGGCAGCGCCAGTCAAGCGGCTCCTGCTGCATACAGCGGAAAAAACTGGAATGACTTCGCTGGCGGTGGCGTGAATAGCGCCAACCTGAAAGACTCCAAGGGTGCCTTCACGGGAATCGGTCTCACGACGACGATGTGGCAGGGCCCCTGGAATCAGGGCTGGACGGCGGTGGGCAATGCGCGGTTGCAGCGGGACGGCCTGACCGGCGGCAACACGAGTTACGGGCCCATGCTCTCGTTCAGCGGACTCAACCCGAACCATACCTACGACCTTTACATCACCAGTGCCTCGTGGGGCGACGAATACCTGAGGATTGGAAGCGAGACGAAACATCTCGTGGTCGCTGCCTCGGCAGATTGGGTGGAGGATGGTAATTATGTCCTCTTTAAACGCCAGAAGCCCAATGCCGATGGCACCCTTGTGGTGGAGGCGCTGGCAGGCACAGGGAACAGGTACGATATCGTCTTGAACGGTTTCCAGCTTGTGGATAGAGGCCAAAACACGGCCACATTGATAAAGTTCTATTAAGCAACCCATCGGAAAAAAGGTAGGATGATGCACAATACAGGGCACCGGGAAAATGGGAAGAGAAACAGACAGGGTCAGCGGGGCCCACTGGGGATGACCGTTTTGCTCGGGTGCTTGGCACTGGGCGTGCTGGCAGATGAAGTTGCGGAGAAGCGCGCTGATGTTGACAGCGCGCCGCTTCCTGCGGCTGAGCAGCACGTCCGGCAACAGGCGTTTGATCATCGGAATGATCCTCAAGAGCTGGCAAGACTGTCGCGTGAGTTTTTAAGCCTGACCTTTCTGAGCGAGTGGGGGAACAGGGACTTCAACCGTCCGGGACGGTGGGAACAGCTTAAGGCGGTGCGCGCGCTGATGGACGCGGGAGATTATCCGGCGGCCCTCGAACGCTTCAAAAACGGCTCACTGGAAAAATTGCGCTATCTCGATGATCTTGGCTTATCGATCGCCCGCTTTGACCCCTTTTCCGGGGGCCCTGCCATGTGGAAATGGATCCATCCGTTGATTCCGGTCAATCAACAGGACCGGATCATGAAACAGGCGGATGACCTGATGGTCAACATCATCACGGCCAAAGGCAAACGTCTTCATATTGGCACACCCGGGACAGTCAACTGGAAGGCCGCGTCCGATGAACAGTCGATAAAGGAGTCAGGCGCGTGGTCCTGGACTGTCGAGACCTTCAACCCCTTGCTGGCTGCTTATCTGCTCAGCGGCCAGAAGAAGTATCTCAATAAATGGGAAGCGTTCGCCGACGATTGGGCCATGAATCAACGCTATGGCGTGGGTGCGCTCAACGCGGCCGACATTCCTGACGCGTGGGCCGGCGGTGCCGAAAACACCCTGACCCTGATGCGCTATTTCAGGGGCATCGCGATGCAGTCGCAGGGTCCGGAACTCCTTTCGGCAGCCACCTACGCGCGGGTGATGGATCGGATGATCCGTGATTTCGTGCCGTTGACCATGATGTATCATCGGTCCAATCCGCAAAACTGGACTGACGCGAGTGTGCCCACCCTGTTCGATATCGGCTGGCTTCTCGACGAATATCGTTTCGCGCCGGAACTGTTGCGCGAAGGACGGCGGCGCTTGGAATTGATCACGCCGACCCGCCATTTCCCGGATGGCGCAGATAACGATTCGACCGTGGGCTACGGCTTTCTTTATATGCTGGGATGCGAGCCGGTGCTGGAGCGTCTCATCTTTCGCTCGCTGCGTATTCCTGACTGGATGCTGCCTGCGTGGGAAAAGCGGGACTGGTTGGAGACTTTTGACCTGTTCACGTGGCAGAGGGATATTCGCGAGGAGATGCAAAAGCGGTCGCGCTTTATGATCGGACACACCATGGCCAATGGGGAATGGCCGATCGGCGGCACACGCAACATTCGTTCTAATCGTGCCCTTGAAACCGCCAACAACGTGATGTTCTATACGCCTGAACTCTTCCAAAATCCGGACATGGCCCGCATTCTCGCCATCGGCAAAGGGAACTACACAGAGTGGCCGTCCTTCACCTCGGAGCGCTTTCCTGTTTCGGGCCACACCTACATGCGCGCCGGGTGGAATCGCTCAGACCCTTATCTGTTCATGTATTGCGCGTCCCGGCCAACAGTCGGTGCCTTGAGTTGGCGCAACAATAACGCGATCGGGATCGGCGGTTTCGGACAGGACCTGATTGAGACCGGCGAGAACGGCACCTATGATCAGCCGCATACGCCTGTGAGGGTCGATGGGCAAGACCAATATTTTCATGCCGGGATTCAGAGCTGGGGCCATCGCGGCCCGATGCTGATGGCGTGGCAGGATCCGGCGCCATGGCGGTGGAGCGACTCCGCGTTTTTCGATGTGGCGGAGGGCGTCTATGCTGGCAATTTCGGCAAGCCCAAGGGAATTACGGATGTCAGCCATCAGCGCCTCGTGCATTATGTGCGTGGCGGGGGCCTCTGGATCATCACGGACCGATTGCGCAGTCCAACAGAACATACCTACACGCTCGACTGGTGGTTTGGCATCCCACCCAGCAAGCACACCGACTTTCTGCCGGAGCAGATCAAGGTCGATACGGGAACGGCAACCATCAAGACCCAACGGCCAGAACTGGCCAATATTTCGCTCCACCATTTTCCGTCAGTGCCGCTGACGTTCGAAACCAGCGAGGCACGGTCGGATCCAAAGAATGGTTACCGCATTCATGACTTCCTGAAGGTCAGCGGAAGCTGGAAGGCGCCGAATGAGAGCGTGGTGATCACCGCGATTCTGCCGCGCGAAACCGTGGGAGAGGAGTTGCGGGAGGTGAAGCCGCTGGATGCCGCCGGTGTCAAAGGGTTTGCCGCCAAGACGCCCAAGGGGGACATCCGTGTGCTCTATCAGGCCGCGATCACGGCTCCCGCACGATTGAGTCTGGAGGATGTCACGGCTGAAGGCGAATCGCTGCTGGTGACCCTTCAGCCTGACGGCACCTGTCGCGGAGTCGCCTTGGGGTGTCGGGCCCTGGGCTACAAAGGACAAAATGCTGCCTTGACGCATCCCGATGTTGAATTTACTGTCCATGCCGGTCAACTGGTGATGTCGCCGATCTATACGCCGATCAAGCCTGTCAAGATTGAACCCTCCGGACGAAATGTTTTCGCGGATTGCGAGACAATCAGTTTTACGTGCGATACGCCGGACGTTGAGATCCGGTACACGACGGACGGAAGCGAGCCTGGGCTCGACGCGTTGCTGTACCAGGGGCCCTTCGTCATCACGAACACTGTGATCGTCAAAGCACGCGCGATGCGCAAGGGACTGCGTGCGTTGCCCGTGACGATGAGCGGCACGTGGGTCTCTCTGTCGAGCCGTGCCGATTATTCAAAGGGGGCGTACAAAAATGCACTGCCCGTCGCGAATACGGTGCCTGGACTGACGTTCGCTTATTATGAGGGGCGCTGGCAGGATTTGATGATGGCGCTGGACACCCTGAAACCCATAAAAAGCGGGATAGGCAAAGGCCTGTTCGATATCCGTTCTAAAGGGGATGCCTCGGTCTTCGCGTTTCAGTATTCCGGGTATCTCGAGGTTGCGGAGGACGGTGTCTATACGTTTACGGCCCCCAAGGAGTTGTATTTGCCCAACGTGTTCTCCGGTTTTGAACTCGATGTGACCGTGGATGGCAATCGCTGGTATCCTGCCACCCAGCTCCATGCGCTGGGGACATGGTCGGTCGCGTTACGCAAAGGCAAGCACCTGTTGCTCGTGACGTACAAGGATATGCGTGCCGATGCCGTGCAGAAGCTGAATGTGCCTGGCGTGGCTGCTTTTGCCTGGGCCGGAATGACTCCCGAAATTCTTTTGGAAGGGCCCGGACTGGCCAAGGGACCTATTACTGAGCGCTTTCTCTCGTGTGCGAAGTGACGCTTGCGTCGGAATGTTGGAATACTGGAATGTTGGAATGTTGGAATACTGGAATGTTGGAATAGTGGAATACTGGAATTAAGAGGTCCTCGGGAGGGACGGCGGATCACCGCCCTCCCCAGCCGGGAGCGGCGCAGGCCCCTGCGCCAGTCGTACAGCGTACGACCCTCCCATAGCCGGTATTCGTCTCTCCCCACCATTCCACCATTCCCATATTCCAACATTCCAATGAAGTTACAAGGAGACAACACTGCGTTCGTTGACGGGAGATCTGGGATTTCCCTCACGAAGGCAGTTCAACGAGGAGGATGATCATGAGGACGATTAAAACAGGGATGCGAGGGTTGGTGCTGGGAGTTACGACATCTTTTACGATGTTGATCGCATCCGTTGCTCTGGCGACGGATGGCGCGTGGACAAACGGCGTGAGCGGCAATTGGAGCGCCCCGTCAAGTTGGTCGAACAACGTGATTGCTGGCGGTGTCGGAGCAAACGCCGACTTCTGGGGGCCGAACTGGGTGGGTTGTTTTCCTTTCGTCACGGTCGACACCAATGCGGTCGTGGGGCAGATCCGGATCGGCGGGATACTGGAGGGCAACAACCAGTACTGGACGCTCAGCGCCACAGCGGGCAAAGTCCTGACCCTGGACAGCGGTGACGCCTCCCCTGCGCTCATCTTGGGCACGGAACCCGTGGCCAGCAAGAAGCACAAAGCCCGCATGAATGTGCCGCTGGTCCTCAACTCCGATCTGCTGTTGCATTCGCCTCGGACGGATTTGACCGCAGCCGACGGGAGTTCGACTTGGCTGGCCATCTATGGCGGCATTCTCGACGGCGTGGCCGGTCGCGGCCTGACCGTCTCCAACGCGACGACGGCTGCCGCGTGCGAGATAGGCGGAGTCAATTCGTTCAGCGGACCGGTCAACGTTCAGTCGGGAATCCTGCGTCTCGCATCACCCTTTGTGGGGGGCGGACTCTCTGCTGCGCTGGGATCCTTCTCGAGCGTCGTGATCACCAATGGCCTGGGGTCTTTGGACCTGAACAACTTTACCGTTGGCGCTGACAAGACCCTCCTGCTCGCGGGAGCGGGTAACGGTCTGGGCGCGCTGACCAGCACGAAGCAGATGCAGAATCAGAAAGGCACGTGGACCGGGCCCGTGGTTCTGAAAGGAAACGCAACCATGGGCGGCACAGGCGCCAATGGCGGCCGTAAAGGCGGATGCAATCTGTGGGTCAGCGGCATTATTTCAGAGGACGGAGGGAGTTATCAGTTGACCAAGGCCGGGGACAGCATGCTGTTCCTGACAGGAAACAACACGTACAGCGGCGGGACGGTCATCAGCCAGGACAACGGCTATGGCGGCGTGAATGTTGTCGCGTCGGCCAATCTGGGCTCCGGTCCGATACTCTTTAACGGAGGCACGTTCCAGTTCGGCCAGGCCTTTGATCTGTCGGCGCGGACGCTGGCCAGCACGAACAACAACGCCTTGAAGCTGGACACGAACGGCAAGGACGTCACCTTGGCCGGTAACCTGACCTCGGCCATCAACGGCGGTCTGTATAAATACGGGCAGGGGACGTTGACGCTGTCCGGGGCAAACACCCTGGGGGGCTCCACGCATCTCTTTGCGGGCACGCTGGTGCTGGATTATACCACCCAGGCCAACAATAAAATCGCGCCCGCCAACAATGAGCTGTACCCGTACGGAAGCTGCACGCTCAAGATCGTCGGGACGGGCGTCACGTTCAACCAGACTATCGGCAAGGTGTACATGGCCCAAGGCGGTGAACTCTCGATCATCAATCTGAGCGATACGGTCCAGTTCTCGATCAACCGCGGGGATGGCGGCTTAGAACAGCGCAGCGCGAATACGGTAAACTTCGGATCGAGCGGCGGCAAGATCTATGTAAACCAGGCCACTCGGCTCGGCAATATTTGGAACGGCTTTGTGACGTACGGCAAGGAGACGTGGGCGACGAAAGACGGCTCCGGATTTGTCATGGGGTTGCCCGCGTACGACAGCACGTGGACGGCGAGCGATAACAAGGACCTGACACTTGCGAATATCAACGATATGCCTGCGGACGCCTCGGTGAACACGCTCAGGTTCAACAACACGGACACCGACAATGTGCCCTTGACGTTGACGCTGACGGGGAGCAACGTGCTGTCCAGCGGCGGCATCTTGGTGACGGCGAACATGGGGCTGAATCCGGCAGCCATCGCCGGAGGCCAGCTGACGGTTACGAACAAGTCAAACGCGGATGCGGCTCTGATTGTGCATCAGCACAACACCCAGGCGCCTCTGGTGATCGCTTCTTCGATCTGCAACTCCATCTACCCGGTCGGGCTGACGAAATCAGGACTGGGTGAACTGGTGATCTCTAACTCGGCAAGTACGTTCACCGGGCCGATCACCGTGAACAACGGGCGGCTGACGGTGTATAGTCCGCGGGATCTGGGCGCCGCCAATCAGAATATCAACCTCAAAAACAATAGCGTCTTGCAACTGGTCGGAACGTACAGCATTGCGAACAAAGTTTATGTAGACCATGTGGGCGGCGGGGTGGACATCCCCACAGGATCCAGTGTCACGTTCACGCAAGACAGCCCCTATTTAGGCAATGGGCAGAGCGTTTTCCGTAAAACCGGCGGCGGGGTTTTGACCCCCAGTTATTCTTATGGAATCGGCGAATACTCGGTTGAAGGCGGAACGCTGGTTGCAGACACCATTTATAAGTTCGGCGAGGCCGGCACCAAGATTACGCTCAAGAACGGCGCGACGATCAAGAACAGGGCGGTTATCAATCATGGCGAGGTCAGAACAGTCCTGAATGTAGTCGATGGCGGCGGCACCGTGGATCTGGACGGAGCGTCAGCGAATTTGACGGTGGCCGATTTCCTGAGCGGCAACGGTACGTTGGTTGTGACCAACTCGGGAGCAGGCAGTCCCACACTAAACATCTATTATCAGCAGGCGACTTTCACGGGTGTGTTGGACGTGGAACTTGGCAACACCCCGTTCTATGGCGCAGATATGCCGAACGCCGTATTGCGGCTGGGACCGGGCATGACGTGGTACCCCCAGAATACGGTGACCTCTCTGGGCGGACTTTCCGGAAGCGGTACGTTTAACTACGGAGGCAACACAGTGTTGTTCGGCGGTGCGGGCGACTCGGAATTCTCCGGGCTGCTGAAGGGAAGCGGCACGCTTGTGAAGCAGGGCGCAGGCACGTGGTCGCTTTCGAGCAGTGACCTCAGTCAGTTTACAGGAACGCTTGCGATATCCAACGGCACCTTTGCCGCAAACAGCGTCATCACGCGGCCAATCACGCTGGCCGGGAGCGGGACGCTGGGCGGTACCGGCACGGTCACCCAAGTGACAATGTCAGGCGGCACACTGGCGCCAGCCAATGACGGCACCGTGGGCACGCTGACCATCGGCAGTTCGCTGAACCTCGACGGGGCGTTGAGCGTGGATGTCCGGGAGGACGGGAGCAGCGACTGCTTGCACGTAAGCGGCGATCTCACGTTGAGTGCCACCTCGTCTTTAATGGTCGTGGATACGAACCAGTTGATACGCATCGGATCATATCTGGTTGCTACGTGGACAGGGGAACGCGTCGGCACCTTCAATCAGAACAATCTGCCGCCAAAATGGTCGGTCGGCTATGACGATACAGCCAAGAAGATCTATCTGCGCGGGCCTCCGTATGGTACGATGATACGGATTCAGTAGGGCACGCTCTGGCAACTGTTAAAAAGCACACGATCTTGACACGAAAAATGAATATGATAATACGATTAAAGTACATGAAGGAGCTTCGGTTGAAAATTCTCCTGATGGCTGTCTCTTTGAGTTCGGCAACCGTCACCGCTGCTCTCGAGGCGCGCTATGTGCGGATCGATAATCCCACGGGATTCGCCATGGAGCTTCGGCAGGTCGAAGTCTACAGCGGCGGAACGAATGTGGTGTTAGGACATCCGGAGATGGTCTGCGGTTCAGTCCCGATCCGAGCCGAGAACACCGCTCCGACCCAGGAGAATAGCGTCCTCTGCAATTCGCGCGAGGCCAAGGAGATCACCAACGGTGATACGAATGTTCAGCATCGGGCCTCTGAGTGGCTGGCGTTTGTGTCACCGGTCACGCATGCTCCGGGACTGAATCCGTGGTTTGAGATTGATCTGGGGCACCCCATGACAATCGATAAGATTCTGGTTTATGCATCACGTTACCCGAGCACCTTCCACCTCGATAAGGGCCACCGCGTGATCGCGCTCCTCGACAGCGACCGCCGCGTGATCTGGGCAGAGAAGTGGCAGTACTATGCGAAAGAGAAATATCCGGATGGCATCTTCAGGTTCGCCCCCGGCGCGCAAACAGTCCAGCAGAATGCCGTGATCGGGACGAAACTGCCTGTCAGGGTCAGCGACTGGGTCTCCATGGCCTGGCTGCTGGACGCGGATGCCAGCCAGCCTCCGGCTGATGCCGAACAACGGATGCGACGGTTTGCAGCGCGCAACTCGCCAGCCGAGGTCGAGGCCTTCGCGAAACGTTTCTTCAGTCTGCTGGACGACAAGACCCCCGGGCTTGAGGGCGCCTTCAAACTCTATGCACAGGGACACGCTGAGGCAGCACTAGAAGCATGGAAAAAATATTGGTTTTCCACAATGGCCCGCGTGAATTTGCATTGGGCGTTTCACAACGATTATGCGGGCTACCGCGCCAACGGCAGCGACCTTCTGAGCGGCATCCTGGTGACGATCACACCGGGCGAAGCACGCGCCATGCGCTATGTGCCCGGCCAGATCAACTGGATCGATCTTCCTGCAGATGGAAAAAATTTAAATCATGCCTTGGATGATTGCGAACGCAAGGCCCAGGTGGGGAAGGTCTCGTGGCCGTTGCTCTATGCCTACCGCGAGGACCCGAACCCCAAATACATCGCGCGCTGGGCCGAGATCATGGATGACTGGGCAATGAACTTTTTTGAGGATGCCGCGAAGACGCCGTATGAAGTCGAGAACCTCTTTACGTTTAATCCCTCGCTTGCGTGGCAGACCACGATGGAGGATCTGTCTGATATTGCCAAGCTACACCCGGCCATGGTCGAGCAAATGCCTGCGATTACATTGGCGCGTGTGCAACTGATCTGCCTTGAAAAGTATTCCACGGCGTGGTGGCGCCAGGCCCGTGAAACCGTCTTCAACCATTTGAACGGCGGCATCTGCGCGTACGACGGCATCCGGCGCTATGTCGGCGAATTCCGTCCAGGCCAACGCTTGAATCAGGAGTGGCAGCAGGCCTTTGAACGGTTCATCACACTGGGAACCGAACGCGACGGATCACTCACCGAGATCGGCGACGAGGGCCATCAGGAGATCCCCATCCAGCACGCTCCCCATTTCGGGTATATGGAAGAAAAACGTCCCGCAGGGTACACGCCGGGTTGGCGTAACCGACTCCTGGAGTGGTACGACAACCTCTTCTTCTACATGTTCCGCCATCTGTCGCCAGGCGGCTATGAACATCGTTTCGCGATCGACTACCGGCCATCCCGCTGGACAGGCACTTGGCAGCCGTATAATCAGGACCGTCGTTTTTTGCCCACGTCTATTGATCGTGACAAAGAGGTCTTCGGTATTCCAGAAGTCCGCCGTATGCTGGATGCGTGGGGGCATATCTCCACGCCTGTCCCGCAATCAAGCGATCCCGTGTGGAAGGAAGCATTTGAGGCTCAGCAGAAGACGCATGCGCAGGTCGCTGCCTTCCTGGGTTCTGAAAAGCCGGGCGCACCTCATATCAATTCGGATTGGATGCCGTATACGGGTGCCTATTATTTTCGAAGAGGGTGGCAGCATGATGATGCGTTCCTCGCGATGATGGCGTGCGGCTCCAAGGGCGGTTCGCAGGCACCGCAGTGGCCGTATGGCATGTTCTACCAGTATGACTATAACCTCCCGCTCGTGGCTGCCCAGCCCGTCCATGTGGATGGCTTGCCGCCTCAGCAGCTTTATGGGCGCATGCACTGTTTCCAGCCCGGGACGAAAACGATGGCACTGACGAATGCTGATCAGGATCCAGCGCCGCACCGGTGGCTGAGCAGCGCCCGCTTTGACTTTGGCGAGGCGTTGTTTGAAGGGGGGTACCAGCGCTTTGCGGGGTTTGAGGGCGATTGGCAAGCAGACCTTCGGATGAAAGAAGGGCCAGCCGTCGCAGGCATCAAGACGCTTCGTCAGATCATCCAAATTCGTGGCAGCCGCCTGTTTATTGTAACGGATGCGTCACAGGCATCGGATCAGAAGCCCCACGACTTTGAGATCCCTTACACGTTCTCACTCTCCGCCTGGCAGAGGGGCGCAAGCAAACCCTTTACCCCCGAGCAGTTGAAGCTCAATGAGCAGAAGCAGTGTCTGAGCAGCGAGAATCCGGACGGACCCTCGGCGACGCTTTATCAGTTCGCTGACCGGCCTGTCCAATATCAGCGCGGGGCCGAAGCAAAAGTCGACGTCCGCAAATACGGGAAGAGGCTGGGCTCGGGTATCGGGATCGCCGAGCAGGGGGTCAAGGCCAAGCTCCGCGGGGAGGGCTTCACGCTGGTCAGCTTGCTCGCTTCACGTGAGCAGGCCGCCATGGAACGTGTCGCTATGATTGAGTCTCTTAAATCGGGTGAGCGGGCTGTGGGCTTCCATGCGAAGCTGAAGGATGGCGGCGAACTCTGGTATCTGAGTTCCGGGTTGTCAGAGGACAAGCTGGTCTGCGGTCCGGGCCAGGCCATCGGGCAGGCATTGCTGGTCGCAACGGGCAAGAACGGAACGAGCGGACTGCTGTTGGGCGGCAAGCAATTCGCACTCCACGGAAAATCGGTGAGCATTAAAAATCCTGACGTTGAATTTGCAATGGAGTCTGGAAAATTCTCGAGCACCGCCATTTTAAAACCGATCGCACCTGTGCGCTTCGAGCCGGGGCGCAATACCTTTTTTGATAAAGAGACCGTCCGGATGACGAGCGAGACCCCCCATGTTGAGATCCGTTACACGATTGACGGCACGCCTCCGAATCGCGCCTCAAAACTCTACACAGGGCCGGTCACGATCAGCGAGAGCACGGAATTTGCGGCGCGGGCTTATCGCTTAGGTGCGGATGGCAAGCCCATGGCAGCAGATGACTTTGAAATCAACGGCACGAAATTCACAGTGCCGAGCTATGGCTGGTTCTATAAGAAGCCGCTGAAGCCCGCTCTGGCGGTTGATCTGAAAGGACTTGTTCCCGGCTTGCGCTATGAGGTCGTGGAGGCGCCGTGGTGGTCGCTGTATGCGAGTGCGCACTGGCTGCCTGCCAAGGAAGGCGGTGTCGTGGCGCGCGAGATGGAGGCTTTGCGCGAGCCCTCTGCCCAGACTTATGCCATGCGCTACAAAGGGCAGATCAAGATTCCTCAAGACGGCATATACACCTTTCAGGCGCCACGGGAGTTGTGCTATATGGACAATGCGCCGAGCTATGATCTGCGCCTCTATATCGATGGCGAGGAGTGGTATCTCACGCAGTGGTGGCACGGGCATGGCACCTGGAGCGTGCCGCTGGCCAAAGGCTTTCACGCGTTTCAAGTTGATTTTGCAGATGCGCGGACCCAGCCGTGGCGTAAGTCAGGATGCTGGCGTTATTATCCGCGTCCCTGGGCCATCTATCAAGGCAAGCCGACGGATATTCTGCTGAGCGGACCGGATCTTGAAAGTAGCCGTATTCCACAGGATTGGCTCTATCGCTCAGCGAAGACGGAAGGAGTCACAGAATGAATGCACGCGTGATGGTGCTTATTGTAAGTGTGCTTGCAGGGGCGCAGATGCTCCAAGGGGCAGGGGAGGTGTGGCCGCCGACGAACGGCGTACCCATGACGCGATGGGGCAAAACCATCACGGATGATCAACCGGTCCTTCCCGAATATCCTCGCCCGCAAATGGTCCGCGAGCAGTGGCTCAATCTGAACGGGCTTTGGGAGTATGCGGTCGACGCTCGCAGCAACGCGGCACCGGTGGCGTATGCAGGTAAGATTCGTGTGCCGTTTGCCCTCGAGTCCGTCCTCTCAAAGGTGAGCCAGCGTATCGACGAGAAGAGCCGTCTGTGGTATCGCCGGACGTTTCAGATTCCTGCGACGTGGGCAGGGCAGCGTGTCCTGATCCATTTTGGCGCTGTGGACTGGGAGACCGAGGTGCAGGTGAACGGTAAATCTGTGGGCACGCACCAAGGCGGGTATGACGGTTTCAGCTTCGATATCACGGAGGCTCTAGTTTCTTCCGGACCGCAAGAGGTGATCGTGGCTGTCTGGGATCCGACCGAAGCAGGCCAGCCGCAGGGAAAGCAGAGTCGCAAGCCTGGCGGCATCTTTTACACACCGGTCTCAGGTATCTGGCAGACCGTCTGGCTCGAGCCTGTCCCTCAGGCCTCAATCACGAAACTGCGATGGAGTCCAGACGTGGACATAAGCCAGATCGGATTGACTGCGCAGGTGGCGGGCGGTGCTGGAGATGTCGAGGCAGTTGTGATGTGTGATGGGCAGGAGGCGGCACGTGCCATTGGCAAGTCGGGGGTGCCTTTTAATATCACACTTCCAAAGCCTCGGCTCTGGTGGCCTGAGAGTCCGTTCCTGTATGATGTAAAGGTCTTTCTCAAGCGGGATGGCAAAACAATCGACACGGTAAGCAGTTATTTTGGGATGCGAAAAATCGCGGTTGGCGCTGATGAAAAAGGAGTTGTCCGCATTCTGCTGAACAACACATTTGTCCTGCACAACGGATTTCTTGATCAAGGCTTCTGGCCGGATGGCATTTATACTGCGCCTACGGACGAAGCCTTGCGGTATGACATCGAGATCACCAAAAAACTTGGCTTCAATATGACCCGCAAGCATGTTAAGGTGGAGCCGGACCGCTGGTATTACTGGTGCGACAAGCTTGGCTTGATGGTGTGGCAGGATATGCCCGGCGCATTGGTGCGCAGCAAGGAGATCATTCCAGACTGGCAGGGACAATTCGAGAAGGAGACGCGGCGGATGATCCAGGACAGATTCAATCATCCGTCGATCGTCATGTGGGTATTGTTCAACGAAGGCTGGGGACTCTCGATGCGCAAAGATGAACCCGAGAAACAGACAACGGAATCGGAAGCCTTTTTGCGTCGCGTCACGGCGATGGCGAGGCAGGAGGATCCCACGCGTCTGATCAATCACGAAAGCGGCGCAGGCGGCAGGGACTGGCAGGGAAAGAATCCGTGGGATCTCGGGGTGGGCGATATCGTGGATTTCCATTGCTATGCGGCTGGCAAATGTCCGTCCCCGGAAAAGAACCGTGCGGCTGTCATTGGTGAATACGGTTATGGAGTCAGTCCTGTCGGCGCGGTAGGCCGTAACCTTGCAGCTGTCAGCGTGCCGGGAATCAGCGGTCTGGTCCTCACGCAGCTTACGGATGTGGAAAATGAAAAGAACGGAACACTGACGTATGACCGCGTTTTAAAGGGGACCGTCTCCGCAGAAGAGCTCGGCAGGCAGATGCGTGAACAAATCGTGAAGGCAACAAAGATAGAGGGACTTACTAAATGATGCGCCGCGTAAAAATATTCACAGACAGGACGATGCTGATTGTGTTAGGGACGCTATTGGGTGTCGCACCAGTCGCGCAGGGGGCAGCTGAAATCTGGCCGCCGACGAACGGCGTACCTATGACACGATGGGGGAAAACCATCACGGATGATCAACCGATTCTTCCCGAATACCCGCGTCCGCAAATGGTCCGCGAGCAGTGGCTCAATCTGAATGGTCCATGGGACTATGCAGTCGAAGCTCGCAGCAACGCGGCACCGGTGGCGTATGCAGGTAAGATCCGCGTGCCGTTTCCTGCGGAGTCGGTTCTGTCGCAGGTCAATAGACGCATCGGCGAGGAAAACCGCCTGTGGTACCGCCGGACGTTTCAGATTCCTGCGACGTGGGCAGGGCAGCGTGTGCTGTTGCACTTTGGGGCTGTGGACTGGGAGGCTGAGGTGCTTGTGAACGGCAAGGCTGTCGGCACACATCAAGGCGGTTATGACGGGTTCACCTTTGACATCACTGATGCGCTGAAGGCGAGTGGGGCGCAGGAGGTGATCGTGGCGGTGTGGGACCCGACTGAAGGCGGTCAGCCGAATGGAAAGCAGGGTCTTCATCCGGAGGGAATCTTCTATACGCCTGTCACGGGCATCTGGCAGACGGTCTGGCTGGAACCGGTTCCCCAGACGTACATCAGCGAATTGAAGATCATCCCAGACGTGGACAGCGGCAACGTGCGGGTATCGGCTGTTGTGAACGGGGAGGCTGGGAGTCTCACCGCCGTGGTTATGTCCAAAGGTCAAGAGATCGCCCGTGTCAAAGGGAAGCCTGGAGAAGCAGCGGTTGTTGCAATACCTAATATGCGATTGTGGTGGCCGGATGATCCGTTCCTGTATGATCTCAAGGTCAGTATCAGAAGGGGATTCAGGACCGTAGACACGGTGACGAGTTATTTCGGGATGCGGAAGATTGCTTTAGGACCGGATAAAAAGGGCCGTACACGCATGCTCCTGAACAACGAGTTTGTTTTCCAAAACGGTTTTCTTGATCAAGGTTTCTGGCCCGACGGTATTTATACTGCGCCCACGGACGAGGCGTTGCGGTATGATGTGGACGTTACGCGGAAGCTTGGTTTCAACATGACGCGCAAGCATATCAAGGTGGAGCCGGACCGCTGGTATTATTGGTGCGACAAGCTGGGCCTGCTGGTGTGGCAGGATATGCCCAGCGCCATCGTGCGACGCAAGCCGCTGATTCCTGATGTGGATACGCAGTTTGAGTTGGAATTGCGCCGCATGATCCAAGGCCGGTTCAATCATCCATCCATCATCATGTGGGTGCTCTTCAACGAGGGCTGGGGATTGGAAATGAGCCCCACGGAGAAAGAGGTCCCGTCGCAGAAGACGAAGGCTATGGTGAAGCGGATGATTGCCGCGTCCCGGCAGGAAGATGGGACCCGGTTGATCAACCATGAGAGCGGTGCAGGCGGCGGGGACTGGCAGGGGAAGAACCCCTGGGACCTGGGGCTGGGGGACGTGGTGGATTTCCATTGCTATGGCGGACATGGCCCGCTGTGGGAGAAGAATCGCGCCTCGGTGATCGGCGAGATTGGCTGGGGTGTTGCCCTGCAGGGCTCGGTCGAACAGCTGATGCCCGAAGTGGAGTCGCTGGGGCTCAGCGCGTTCATCATCACGCAGCTTACAGATGTGGAAAATGAAAAGAACGGCACATTGACCTACGACCGCGTTTTAAAGGGGGCCGTGTCCGCAGAAGAGATCGGCAAGCAGATGAGCGAACAGGTGTCGAAAATCCAGTTCCAGTCGAAGAAGGGCTTGAAACAGCCAGCAACGGAATAACATGCATCAGCGGGTTCAACTATTTTTGAGGCGTACGTCGCCGTGGCTGATGGGTGTACTGGTCTTCGCATGGGGTGCCTGCTGTCAGGCCGCCGAAGGGGCAAGCCTCTCGGAGGGTCCGTATGATTTTGAACCAGTGACCGCGCAGATCCAGCAATGGATCGATAAGGGGTATTATGCAGGCGCAGGCCTGATTCTCGCAAAGGACGGTGTGACGCTGGCCGAGCAATACTGGGGCGGCTATGACGCAAATAGCGTCGTGTTTATCGCCTCTGCCGGGAAGTGGCTGGCGGCCGCTACGGTCGCCGCAGTCTGTGACACAGGATCCCTGAACTGGGATGATCCTGTGGAAAAATGGCTGCCGGAGTTTAAGGATGTCAAGGGAAAGGCGACCTTGCGCCAGCTCTTTTCCCATACCTCTGGCTTCCCTCCGTATCAGGAAAAGGGCGTGCCGCCTGACAACCACCAGACGCTTGTGGAATCGGTCGCACGGATTATCGCGCTTCCCTCTGTTTCCGCTCCTGGCGAACGCTGGGAGTATGGCGGACTCGCCATGCAGGTCGGCGGCAGGATGGCAGAACGGGCGACAGGCAATAACTTTGAGGCGCTTTTTCAAGAGAAGATCGCCCAGCCGCTCGGCATGACGGGAACGCATTTTACACCCGTGGATCCCGGCTTCGGTCATACGCCGATGCTGGGCGGCGGGGCGCGAAGCACGGTACACGATTATTCCCGTTTTCTCGCGATGATCAGCGCAGGCGGGCTCTTCGAGGGCCGGCGCGTCCTCTCGGAGGCAGCCCTTGTGCAGATGCAGGCTGACCAGGTCGGCCGTGCACGCGTTCCTGCCGCGCAGTTTCCGGAGCAGGTCCATGGCACGAAGCACACCGGGATCTATGGCCTCGGCGAGTGGCGCGAGTTGGAAGACAAGGAAGGTCACGCGCTTCTGATCAGCAGTCCGAGCTGGGCTGGGGCATATCCGTGGATCGACAAGAAACGCGCCCTGTATGGTTTCTTCATTGCCCATGTGGTCGTTGATTCGCCCGCTGTGAAGCGCGATTTGTTTCAGCCCATGTTCGCGAGTGCCAAGCTTCCTGCACGGGTCGCCGAGTCTGTTGACTGGGGCGCGGCACAGGCGGCTGAGTCCGGGGGGGTGATCCGCTGGAAGCCCTCCCGTGCAAGTGTGCTGCGGCGCGCCACGCCGCTGGCAACAGTGTTCCGTATGGACATTGACGAAGACGGCAGACCGGATGTCCTGGAACGCTGGTGGAATGGCAAGCGGGTACGCTGGCTCGACGAGAACAGGGATTTGCTTGCAACAGACATGCGCGGCGACATGATGGGCGATGTTCTTCAAGTCGACATGGATGGCGACGGGTTCTATGATGGCGTGACGGACATCAGCATTCGCTGGCTCGATCATGACCATGACGGCGTGCCGGATATCCAGACGATCGCCCATAACGCGGACACGCTCGAGGGAGGAGGCGGGCACTGGATGGTCTTTATCAATCATGATAATCGGGGGGTGCTGGGCTGGATCGATTGGCAGAACTGGAACTTTGATTGTTGGGGCTACAGAGATGCCTGTAACTGGCTGCCCAATTACCATAACGGCGATTTCCTGAAGATTCATCACTCGCCCCATTTGCTGCAGAACCCCAGCCTGAACTGGGAAAACCCCTTCTCGTTCTACGATTTAGACGACGATGGCGTGAGCGAGATGGCGCAGCGTTGGTGTGCGCACGTTGAAAAAACAAACGGCGTGGTTAAAATCGACGCGAAATTTACAGATGCCTATATTACGTATGATCTCGACAACGATTCCTCGAAGGGCAATGAATCCGACTATGACATGACGCTCCGGGCCGTAGGCCTTTCAACACTGACGTATAGCAACTGGAAACACCCGGTCCCGAAACTCAAGGGCGATCCCCGGTTCGACAGTTGTTTTCAATACAACAATTGGCGCCGGATTGACGAACTGACCTATATTCCGCGTGACAAACAGTACGATGCCTTTTTCACGTATGGCGCCCATGAGATGTGGTTTGTCTTTGACGAGGACGATGACGACCATCGGTGGGAGCGGGTCGAGATGCTCTACCCGTACGATCTGCACGCCTCGGAGACACAGACGGATCCCTGGTCCCTGAGGCATCTGTTCAATCACGATGAAATGGCGGCCGCGCGTGCAAAGCCGCCGGGACTGGCGATTAACCCCCAGGCTGACACGCTGGGCGACCGAGGCGAGTTCGACCGGGACAACTCTGGCAAGGGGCAGCTCTACATCGGCCGGTTCGACAGGAAACTCCATCTTTATGGTGCGGAATGGGGTGCCTGGACCGTGGATCGCCACAGTGCGTTTCACGGGGGGTGGGGCGCCCCTTCGCCGACCCCGGTGGCGAGTAACCTAGCAGAGGTCGTTCGCTACACGGACACTGACAACAACGGCTTTATCGACCGGATCGAGTTTGATTACACGGGTGACCGTGTCATCGACAGAACCATCAACCTGCTCGACTGGAAGACCCCTGCGGCTCCGCATCCGGATGTCGTTGAGCTCATCAACCTGCGGGAACTTGGTTGGAAAGGGATACATGAACGCTTTAAGGCAATGGCCGAGCAGTCGTGGCAGGAGGCGCTGTTCTTCTATCGCGCAGCCTGGCGGCGAGGCCTGACCGATGCGGAGACCGATCGACTGGCCGTTGCCTCCACCTACGGCGAGCGTTATGATCACGCCTATTGGCTGAAGGAGACCCTTCTCCGGCGTCTTCTCGAAAATTTGGCTTCGATTCCCAAGTCTGATCCTGCACGTGCCTCCGAAGTCGCGGACATGGAACAAGCGTTGATCCGAGCCGTCTATCTTGGCGAGTGGATGTCCATCGACTCCCTCATCAGTCGTATGCCTGTAGAATAAGTTCCCATGCGCTCCTCCAGTTTTCGATGGTACAGAGAGCGTGTTTTGTGATAGCATATCAATATTAAATAACAACCAAGGAGGTTCTAGTGAAGAGTTACAGTTCAGTTTTGATGGCCGTGTTCATTGTCGCCGGTACCGTACAAGCCAGTGAGCTTTCAACAAAGCCGTCACCCAAGGTTAATGGACGTATTCAGCAACGTTTCGCAGCGTCGCAAAGCAATGAGTACACCTACGTCTTTATGGGTGACTCGATTACACATGGCTGGGAAGGCAAGGGCAAGGTCTTCAATAAGTATTTTGAAGGGAAGAAGATTCTGAATGTCGCAACCAGCGGCGACCGCACCGAGAATACGATCTGGGTCATCGACAATGTCAATTGGAAGAAGGTCAATGCCAAGGTCGCGATGCTGATGATCGGCACGAATAACACGGGACATCGCGGTGTGGACAAAGAGACGCCGGAAGATACCTGCGAGGGTATCAAGGTCATCTTGGAAAAGATGAAAGAGAAGACCCCGGATACAAAGATTCTGATGCTCGCGATCTTCCCGCGCGGCGCCACGGATAAGGATGAGAAGCGCGTGCGCAATGACAAGGTGAACGCGATGATTGCAAAACTGGCAGACAATAAGCGTGTCTTCTTCTTGGACATCAACAAGAAGCTGCTCGAGCCGGATGGTACGACACTCTCCAAAGAGATCATGCCTGACCTGCTCCACCCGAACGAGAAGGGCTATGTCATTTGGGCCGAGGCCGTGAAGGACAAGCTGGAAGAGCTGGCCAAGTAGATCATAACGTGAAATATGAATAACACAGGCAAGGACGTCTCTGGGAGGCGTCCTTGCTATGTAAGGGAAGAAGGGCGTTTGAAAATGAATAGTATCTATCAGATTCTGGGCGTTGTATCGATGATGGCAGCTGTTAGCGTTGCCCAACCTGCGGATGGCGTGGTCGGCAAATTGGAATGTGGCGTGTTTACCACAGGAAGCGGACGTGTCTGCCTATTTGAGAAGGACGGGGCCCTTACGCGCACAGCGAAGACGGGCAACAATGCGGATGCCTGGTATCTGGAGAATGGCAATTTTCTTTTTGCAGATGGCAAAGTGACGGAAGTTGACAAGGACGGTAAAGTCGTTTGGCAGTATAAGCCAGATTCCCCGCGCGCTGACGGTGCGATGGCCTGCCAGCGGCTAGCCAATGGCAATACCGTTGTCGGCGAGAATGGCACGGCACAGGTCACGGAAGTGGATAAGGACGGCAAAGTCGTCTTCACGCTGAAAATCAAGCCGCAGCTGAAGAAGAACGAGCATCACGTGATGCGCATGTGCCGGAAACTCGCCAATGGCAATTATCTGGTCTGCCACTCAGGCGATGGTTTTGTCCGCGAATATAAGCCGGATGCCACCGTCGTCTTTGAATACAAGTGCAAGTCCATTGCCTTCGCGGCGGTGAGACTCCCCAATGGCAACACCATGGTCTCCTCGCTGGATCAAGTCGAAGAGGTCTCGCCCAAGGGAGAGGTGGTCTGGGATTTCAAAAAGACGGATCTGCCGGATCTGAGCATCCGCAATATGACAGGCATCCATGTGTTGAAAAACGGGAACATGGTGATTGGCAACTATTCCGCGTATGACAAGGATGGTAATGGCGTCAGCATGTTTGAAATTACGCGTGATAAAAAGCTCGTCTGGTCCTATGTCTCCCCTGGCCGCAAAGACAAGAGCATGATGGCTGTCCAGAAGCTAGATGGTGACTTCAACCCGCTGAGGTAGTTATGAATTCTCAAGTTTCCAGTTTCCAGTTTCGAGTTTCAAGTTTCAAATTTCACTTTCTTCTTGCCTGTTTTGTGTGTGCCACCGCATGTGCGACACCCTCATTTCGCACAGATCGTCCCTATCCCAATCTCGGCTTGAAGTGCCGCGTGATTGGCGGCGGCGAACCCGAGCCTCTGGCGCAGCCCAAGGTCTACACCTATACGTTTACACGCGGTTCAGAGAGTATTCGCAAGGATCTCTTCGATGGGCGTGAACTGTGGTATGCGAGTCAGCACGCAGGGCAATGGCGTGATGAGGCCGGCAACACCTTCATCATTGGACGCGTCTTGCAAAAGATGCCGGAACTGAATACCGGGCAGATGAAGCACATTGCGCGTGATGAGGTTGAAAAGGCGATCGCAGAGGTGGGGAACCAGGTCGATCCTGAAAAGCAGGAAGATCTGCTGGCATGGGTGAAGGCCTTCACAGGGGAGGAGCCCAAGGAAATCGAGCCCCTCCGCGTTTCGGGCATGGGACTTGCCCAGTCGAGCTTTGTGCCGATGTCGAGTGAGAAGGCACCCCTCGTTTATCTCTTTCGTGTGAAGACACGTCTGGCCAATGGCAATGCCTCGAAATCGGAGTGGTATGCGGCGATTATCAAGATTGCGGATAAGACAGCGCCCTCGAAAGTCAGGAAAGATTTCGAAATGCAGTTCCTGCCTGCTGTAACAGCCGTGACGCGTTCGACTTCATTAGGGAGCGGAAGTGTCCAGTCCAAGCAAATAAGCGCTCCTGGAAAATCAGCCTTCCCTGAACATCCGAGCCGCGATGCTGCCAAGAAGAGCATTGCGAACTCACAAGGCTGGTGGTTTGCTGAGACGGCGGAATATGTCTTCCTCTCCAACATCCGCAGTGCGGTCGGAAAGAAGATCGTGCAGGATTTGCAGAAGGAGCTTCCGGTGCTCCGCGCCGCCTGTATCAAGCTTATCCCTCCTGCAGAGCCGATCTCTGATGTCAGCGTGGTCCGTATCTTCGAGGACCGCGATGAGTATGTGAAGTATGTCGGCAAAGAACGCGAATGGACGGCCGGACTCTGGTGGCCGGCGCAGCGCGAACTGGTGATCCTCTCGCATGGCAAGGATATTGCCAAGACGATGGAGATCATTCGGCATGAGGCCTTTCATCAATATCTTTTTTACGCTTCTGGAATGAAAGAGCATGCCATGTGGTTCAATGAAGGGCATGCGACGTTTTTGGAGGAGGCTACGCCGCTTCGGACAGGCAAGGGGCTCGATATTCCAGAGTCAGAGCGTATCAAGTATGTGGTTGATAACTTAGAGAGCGTCTCGCTGAACCTAGAGAAGGTTTTGTATAGCCCGTATAATGCCTTTTATAGCGGCACTCAAGAGGGAATTTCAGCGAATTATGCGACAGCCTGTGCGCTTGTCTATTTTTTCCGCAAAGGCGTCCCTGCCACCAAACTGGCCCCGTATGCCAAGGTCATGGAAACCTATCAGGCCACGCTCATGGAGACGGGCAATTCAGAAGCAGCAACCAAGAAGGCCTTTGAAGGCATTGACATGAAAAAGTTCAAGGCCGACTTTATCAAGTTCTGGAAGTTCGGCCGCGCAACAGCCCGGAAATACAATCCTGCGTAAGGTCCAGCCAGCGCCGCTCACGGCGGCGCATGGCTGCACGTTCCTGGGCTAGGGCGTCGTCCGCGCCTGTCAAGTGGTCGAAACCATGCGCAAGATAGAGCGCGATTTCCTGCTGCTGTGTCCAGCCTTTGGCGCGGGGAATCGTGCAGGCGCGCTGCACATTAATGAAAAGCTCGCCGATCAATCCTTCAGGCTCGCCTGGACAGGCGTCATAGCGTTGCGTGATGACATCGGTTGCGCCCTCATGATTCATGATCGCCTGATTGACGGGCGCGATGCTCTCGTCGGTCAATAGATGAATCGTCACCTCCTGCCATACGTCTCCAGGTGTGCGCTTTTGCGCGAGCGCAGCAAGCTGCTTCGCAAGGGTTGCGACCGCCTTTGAATCTACGGAATAGCTTCTCTGATGATTGAGAACAGTGAGTTTCATAAAGCAGTATTTAACCACAAAGAACACAGAGAGCACAAAGAATTTCTTTGGAAAACGCTTGGATTAAATATCGTGATAAGGTGGCAGAGCCGTCTCGGCTCTGTGCGGGCAAGATGCCCGCGCTCCTTTGAGGGGTGCAATAGAAGGGAGCGTGGGCGTCCCGCCCGCATGAAAGAGGAGCGTCATTTTTGGCGCCATTCGGGACCGACAGTCCTTGCAAAGGCTTACGGATTTTTCACATCGTAACAGTAGAGGGTATCCCCATACCTCAGGTAGAGCCGTCCGTCGCAAATCACCGGATGTGCCCAGACATCCTTCTTGCCTTTGATTAACTCGAATTCTGAGACCACGCGAAAATCGTTCGTGCCAGCTTCGATCAGAGCCATCTTCCCACTGGCGTAGAGGCCATAGAACTTTCCGTCGGCGTAAATCGATGAACCGCTGTCCGTCTTCTCCTGCTTGGATTGAATCGCGCCGGTTAAGGCATCGAGACAGAACCAGCCGATGCCGTTACGTTGTGACGAGCAGATGGCCTTGCCCGCTGCGCAGGTCACGCCGCCAAAGGGGTTCCCCATCAAATGCTTCCACTTCACCTCCATCTGGCTGTTCTCCTTGCTGGGGGAGAGCGCATAGTAGCAGGCATTGGTGCGAATGCAGAGGGAGACGATGACATTGTTCTTGTAGTAGCTTGGAGTCAACGCGACGGAGCACTCAATCTCGTGCTTGTGCTTCCAGAGCAGCTTGCCGGTGGCGGCATCCACGCCGAAGGTGTGTGCAGAGCCGCAGGCGATCACTTGGCGCCCCTTGTCGGTGTCAACTAGGATGGCCGAAGCGTAAGTCGGTTTCTCGCCCTCCAGCGCATCTGTTTTCCAGAGCTGCTGGCCGGTCTTGGCATCTAAGGCCACCATCAGCGCCTCTTGCCCCGCAGGGGTGACATAGACTTTGCCATCTGCTACGAGCGGGGACTCGCTGATCCCCCAGAGGATGTTTTGAGCGGCGTATTTTTCCAGGATCGGGACGCTCCACACCTCAGCTCCGTCTTTCGCGTTCAGGCAGGCCAGTCGTCCATTCGCGTTCATGTGATAAATAGAACCGTCGCTTATGCAGCAACTGGATCGAGATCCATCGAAGTTCCGCTTCCATCCCGCACCGTTCTGAGCCTTCCATCTCACCTTTCCGTCAAGGTCGAGTGCAAAGACGTAGAGATTCTCTCCTTCGTCGCCGGCAATGTAGATCGACCCCTTCGAAATGATGGGAGAGCTGTGCCCCTTTCCGATGCCGCTGGTCTTCCACAGGAGTTTAGGTCCACCCTCGGGCCAGGTCGCCAGGAGTCCCTTCTCATCGCTGACGCCATCGCGCCGCGGCCCGCGCCATTGCGGCCAGCCAGGCTCCTTGGAGGCCACCCCTTCCCCTTCCTTCGCGATTGCTGACATAGCGCAAGCTGTCAGGACTACTGCAAGTATTCTCTGGATTCGTATCATGGTTTTCTCCGAGGGCATGCCCGATATTTAATGAGTGGTACTATAAACTGAGCTCATGATATGCAAAAAACGGATGCAAATCAAGGAGAAGCTGTTCTGCTAGCAGGTCTGCATGATTCTGCCGACGATTTCCACGGCCTTCGGTATCTGCTCCGCTGTCACCATCAGGTTCGTGACCGCACGGATACTGTTGGGGCCGAGTGCCAGCATACGAACGCCAGCTTGGTCCAGCCTCTGCACCAGTTCCTTCGCTTGCACTGTTTTCACATTGAAGAATACGATGTTGGTCTGTACCGAGGCGGGATCGAGTTCGATGCCGGGCAGACGGGCCAGGCCTTGGGCAAGTGCGCGGGCGTTCGCATGGTCTTCGGCCAGTCGGGAACGCTGATATTCCAGCGCGTACAGCGCACCTGCGGCCAGAATCCCCGACTGCCGCATCCCGCCGCCGAACATCTTGCGGAAGCGCCGCGCCCGCTGAATAAAGTCGCGCGACCCGCAAAGCGCCGAGCCGATGGGCGCGCCGAGGCCCTTGGAGAAACAGACGCTCACGGAAGCGAAGTGCGCAGCGTAGTCCCGCTCGGCGATGCCGGTGGCGACAGACGCATTCCAGATCCGGGCACCGTCGAGGTGCATGGCTAAGCCCTGACGGCGGGCGAGGTCTGCGACCTCGCGAATGCGCTCCAGAGGCCAGATCGTACCGCCGCCCCGATTGTGGGTGTTCTCCAGACAGACGAGTTTCGTGGGCGGAAAGTGTTGGTCCGGCGGACGCAGGGCCGCCTCCACATCTGCCGCCGTGAAGATACCGCGCACACCGTTCAGACACCGGCACGACACGCCGGAGAGCGCTGCGGGTCCGCCGGCTTCGTAGTAATAAATGTGAGCATTGGCATCGATGAGGATTTCGTCGCCCGACTCTGTATGCGCGCGGACCGCGAGCTGATTAGCCATCGTTCCCGAAGGCGCGAACAGGGCGGCCTCTTTGCCCAGCATTTCCGCTACGCAGGCTTCAAGGCGTTTCACGGTGGGGTCGTCACCAAACACATCATCGCCCACCTCCGCGCCCGCCATTGCGGCGCGCATGCCAGGCGTGGGCTGGGTGATGGTGTCGCTGCGGAGATCAATGGCGTATGTATCGTTCATGAATTGTGGCTCCTCGTGTGCTGCTGGTTCAATGTTCTACCTCTTCTCCCCGATCCTGCGGACCTGAATCGACGCGCCGCCATTGCGGGTGAATTTCTCGATGGCCCCCACATTCCCCTCGACGACCCAGTGGTTAATATCGCCCGTGCCGAGATTGTTGGGGTCATTGAGATTATAGGCTGTTGCCTGCCAGTCGTTATTGCTGTCGGTCTGATTTTTTCCGGCAATCTCCATGTCCAGTTGGTCGATCATAAACCCATGCTTGCCTGTCACTGCGACTGCGTGTGTGCAGCGCTGCGCCCCGACCCTGCCAAAGCGGGAGGCGTGATGGCCGAAGGCAAATTCCAGGCCGTTGACGTTAGAGGCCAAATTGATATTGTCCCCGTCCGTATGCTCGTTGACAAGGATTCCGGTATGATATCCGGTCACAATGACGTTCCGCAGGATGGTCAAGGCGGCGTTATTGCACGCTGGCGTGACCAGACCACGCGTACCGTGTGTTGGTTTGGAGGCCTGCACGTTATAGATGTCGGTGTTGACAAAGACATTCTCAAGCCTGCACTGCATGGCAAAATGCAGGTCAATGCCGCTGATGGCCGGATTGTTATAGGTTCGCACGTCGAGGTTATGGATCACCACGTAAACCGCTGAGAAGCCTCCGTAGAGCGATTGGGGTGAACGACTTGCTGAGATGACCGCGGGTCCGGCAGTCTCCAGGCACTTGACGATGGTGCCATGATTCTGCAACGGGAAATTCCCGATGGTGCCAAAGACAGGCGTGGGTTCGCTCTCGCCCGCGATCTCCACAGTGATCCAGCTGGGTAGGGGTTTCGAAACCGCAGGGATCACGATCCTGCCGCGATAGAGGCCGTCCGGCAAAACCATTTTCCCGCCGCCAGCTTCGATTAGCGCCTTCAGACATGCCGAGAACGCTGCAGTGTTGTCCGTCTTGTCATCGCCCACAGCCCCGTATTTAAGCACATTGAACACCCGCGTCTCCGAGGTGACGGCCGTTGAGCTTGCTTTCTCGCCCCCATCCGCCGCAACAGCCGCACCCGTCAAAAGGCAGCACCACATTGTCATCCAAGCTATCGTCTTCCGCATAAAATCTCCTTATTTGCCGCCAAACACAAGTGATTAGAGGCAACGAAGTTGTTCCCTTAATAACCTAGTTGGCATTTAGAGCATTCGTTTTCCATACTTTATCGCCAAAGGTTTTGGATCAAAAAATGGGAATTTGCATCAAATTCTGCCCAGATCGCGAAGACAGAAAATGCAAAGGCGCACCAAGCTATGATTTTATCTGGTCGCTCCTTTGCAATCGACAGCATGATGAACCCCCATGAGATTGGGTAAAGAGCTAATAGGAGGGCCGTCAAATGGAAGTGGCAACCGCAGATTAACATTGGGTATAGGAGTACCGACAAGACGATGCAGAGGATTGTGTACTCCAGCATCCATCGCCATAGTGGTCTTGTCTGTTCGTTATTCATTAGCTTTAACATCCCAAATCAGATTGTGGAACAATTCCAAATCTTTGATGAGAGTATGGCAAACTTATGGTTATGGGACAAGAATATTGAATGGCTTGGGAGAGATTCAAGGGGATTGCCGGTTCGGTACGAATCCTGGGCGTATAGGCGTCCACGCCCAATGTCACTACCTTTTCGCAGCCCGTTTCTTCTTTGTCTTCGGTGTTAGCTTGCTGCAAACGAAAGGCTTATCTCCTGGGAACGCCGACGCCTGGCCGCCGTAGCCTGGGCGTAGGCGGGTCCCGGCTCCGGCGGGCAAGATGCCCGCGCTCCTTTGAGGGCAGCAATAGAAGGGAGCGTGGTCGCCTGCCACGCCGTAGCCTTTGGCGTAGGCGGGTCCCGCCCGCATTAAAGAGAAGGGGCATTCTTGTCTGTCCCCCTGTTGCCGAAACGAAAAGATAGTGGCATTGGGCGTCCACGCCTGTACAGCGACCTGTCCGCCGTTTTATCCGCCGTAGGCGTTGCGTAGGCGGAAGCCTTGGCGTGGAAGCCAAGGATATATGCCGGGGCCGGCAGTTGCCGGCCCCGTGAACAGGCGGGGACGCCTATTCGCCCAGCAATGCCTCCACGAACCCTTCTGCCAAGTTGCACGAAAAAGCAATTAATTTGCACGATAAGGCATGGAAGCCTTTTGCAAAATACGGTATAGTCTTTGCATAAATAGACCTAGGACTTTATTATGAGACTGACATTACTTTTTTTGACCACTATAATTATTTCAGGGAGCATCTTTGCTCAGCCACCCACGAGTCGGGACCTCATGGAGAGCGATGCGCGTCAGCGTAGGGACTTGAGCTTGCCGCATTCTCGCCTTGTGTTGAACTTCTTTGATTTCAAGAGCACGAACAGCGCATGCGCGTTCGGCACGGCGGCGAATCTGCCGCTTCATGCCGCATGGCTTTCGACGGAGAAGAATGACCCGAGCCATCAGGCGAATTCGCGTTTCAGTCGCGCGGTACCTGAACTGCTGATGCTTTACCGGGCGAGTTCGACGAACATGCTCGCGTCTGTGATTGATACAGAAAACTCCTTAGCGCAGACCTATTCGACGACGTGGGCGCCCCATGCGTTGGGCTTTGCGGGGCGCTATGCGAATGGCTCCGAAGTCCATGGACAAGAATTCCTTGCCGACGAGGAGACGCTTGTGCGTCAGATGCGCTTTACAGGACAAACCTCGTCGTTTGTTGTGGCAGGCCGTTTTCAAGGCGAGGCAGAGATCAAGAGCAAACAGCTGCTGGTTCGGAACGGGGCGATCCGGTATGCAATAGAACTGGATGCGCCTGGAACCTTTGAGCTTCTGACCCCGCCTGCTGGCTTTCGTCCGCTTATCGGTCGGGGCGTGAGCGAAGCGGCCTGGGGCGGGATTGCCTCTGGCAGGAAGCCGGTAGAGGGGGCCTGGTGGAGTTATAAAATTGATCCGTATGCATGTCCGCGTGGCTGTGTGAACGTTGTTGTCAAGTTTGCGGAGCCAGAGGAGTCTGATGCCTCGCTTCTTTCGCATGTCCACGGGGTTGCGGATTCGCGGGCGTTGGAGAACATTCTGGAGAAGCGAGCCGCTCGCTGGGATCAATGGTTGCAGGCCATTCCGGAACCCTACACTGCGGATCTGCTTAAGACAATCAACCCCAAAGGGGCCACAGAAGAGGGCATCCGTCAGGCCTATTACAAGGCCTGGGTCTTTACCATTCAGAATGTGATTCCAGGGGATAAGAAGTGTTATCCCTATCCTCAGTTAGCCACAGGCAAGCCTTCGTTATGGGATGAGGGTGAAAAGCGTGCGCCCTTCTCGGCAGCGTGGGAAAGTTTTCTCGGCACTCAATTTTATGCATTCATTGATCCGAAGACAGCGGTGGAGTCCTTTAAGGGGTTGATGTCGCTGGTGGATCAGGATGGCATGCTGGGGGGAGAGAGCTTGCCGTCGCGCAAGGCGCAGACGGCCATGGTGCTCTACCGTCTGACAGGTGACCTTGATATGTTGAAGGAAACCTATCCCGCGCTCTGCCGCTATATGGAGTGGCGCATGAAGATCACGCATTGGGTTTATGGCAATATGAAGCAAAATCCAAAGTGGAAGGATGCGGAGTTTGTCTTTTCCGCGATTGTCGACATGGAGCATCTGGCGGATGTTGCAACGCTCCTCGGGAAGCCCGAAGAGGCGAAGCTGTGGCAAGAGAAACGCGTAGCATTCTACAAAGAGTCACAGAAATGGTTCTGGGCGACCCCGACAACCCCGCCCGTTCAAAACTGGTGCGGAAACGGCCCTGTTCCGAATCCGCAGGATCATGCGATCTGGGTGACGACGGCTTTTTATATGGACGGAATGCTCAAGGATGACTATCTTAAGAGCACGTTGGCAAAATTTGATAAGTGTTATAATACAGAGGCAAACTTTGCAGGCTTCGGCATGCCGAAGTATCCGGATATGAGTTATACGGTTTATGGATTGTTGAAACAGGGGTATACGTCGCGTGCCCGAGGGGTTATGGAAGCGTGCATACGCGACATCGTGCGCGCGGGCGCGCCCTTTGCGGAGCAATATGTGGGCGACGATTTCCGTGCGGACGGTGTACGGCCATCGCTCTTCGGTTCGAGCACGATCATTGACTTTACGATGCTGATGAATGGGTATAAGTATGATCGGGGCACGCCCACAATCGCACTGACCCATGCGCAGGACAGCGGTATGTTAGGGCTGCTGATCAGAGGGAGGACGTTTGATTTAAAGCATGAGGATGGCATGGTGCTGTTCGGGGAAAAGGGGAAGATGAATCCGGTCTATGCCAAGGTCGGCCAAGTTGTAGAAATGGTGGGAGCTCCCGCTGCGGAGTCCCGATAAGGAGAAAAAACATGGTTACGCGTTTTGAAGAAAATCCGATTATTAAGCCAGCGATGCTGAAACCCTCGATGGAAGGGATGAAGATTGAATGCACGATCAACCCGGGCGCTTTTACCTTTGAAGGCAAGACGTGGCTGATTGTGCGCGTCTGTGAACGTCCGCCCCAGACCCCGGGCAAGACGACCTTCCCGATCTTTGATGAGAACGGCAAGCTGAAAATACTGACCTTTGACAACACGGATCCGGACTTGGATCTCTCCGATGCGCGCCTGGTGACCTACAAAGGCGTGACCTATCTTTCGACGATCTCACATCTGCGCTTGATCTGCTCAGACGATGGCGTCCATTTCTATGAACCTGATGAGAAGCCGCGCATGATCACGGGCTTAGGGTCGCTGGAGACCTTCGGTATTGAGGATTGCCGCGTGGCAAAGATTGACGGAACCTTTTATCTGACTTTCACGGAAGTTTCGGAAAGCGGGGTCGGCGTGGGCATGATCAGTACCAAGGACTGGCGTGCGTTTGTGCGTCATGGCATGATCATTCCGCCGCATAACAAAGATTGCGCGCTCTTCGAGGAGAAGGTGGCCGGCAAGTACTGGTGTCTGCATCGTCCGAGCGGCACGGAACTGGGCGGCAATTATATCTGGCTCGCCTCCTCCCCGGATCTGATCCACTGGGGCAATCATACCTGTATCGCGCATACGCGTCCGGGGAAATGGGATGCGGCGCGCGTGGGCGCAGGCTGCTCACCGATCAAGACCGACAAGGGATGGCTCATGATCTACCACGGTGCCACGAAGAAGCATCGCTATTGCCTGGCCGCTATTCTGCTGGATTTGAATGATCCAACGAAGGTCATCGCCCGCTCGGATGCGCCGCTCATGGAGCCGACGCTTACCTACGAAACCTGCGGCTTCTTCGGCGAAGTCATCTTCACGAACGGCCATATCGTTGACGGCGATACGGTCACGATGTACTATGGTGCTGCGGATGAGGTCATCTGCGGTGCGAAGTTGTCGATAAAAGAGATTCTAAAGAGCTTAGGTGTTTAATTATGTTAAAAAAAGAACTCGAGGTCTTTAGGAGCCAGACAAAGAATGTGCGCGTCCTCCTGTCGGCGTTCATGCTCTATGCCATGGTCATGCCGGTGATGAATGTCTTTGTGGGCTCTTACATCATGCGTAATTCGCAGGATGTCGGCAAGGTCGTGCTCTACCAGCTGATGATCTACACAGGCATCCCGGTGACAGCTTGGCTGAATGGCTATCTGCTCAACCGGATGAAGGGCTCCTGGCTCTATGCGGCGGGGATGTTCTTGAGCGGGATATCGATGTTCGTCATGACCTCGATTAAAACGCTGGACAACACGGGCATTGCAGTTGCAGGTTTGCTGATGGGCGGTGCAGCCGGGCTTTTCTGGTCCAACCGTAATTATCTGGTTCTGAAAAGCACGACCGATGAAAACCGCAATTACTATCAGGGACTCGAATCCTTTATGGGGACCTTCTGCAGCGTCTTCGTTCCCTTGCTGGTCGGCTGGGCAATCGCGGTCTCGCCGAAATTGTTCGCCACGGCAGATGTGAACACAGCCTATCGCATGGTGACCTTCCTGGTGATGGTGCTGACGGCGGTTGCCGCATGCATCATTCTGCGGGGGGACTTTGAGAGTCCGAAACTGCCCAAATTCGTCTACTTCAAGTTTAATGCGCTTTGGAATAAACTTCTGGTGCTGGCTGCATTCAAGGGTATGGTGCAGGGGTTCATTGTGACCGCGCCTGCCATGCTGATCATGCATGTCATGAAGGGCGAAGAAGGCGCGCTGGGCACGG
Organism: uncultured bacterium; assembly: GCA_942493055.1. Classification (GTDB taxonomy): domain Bacteria; phylum Verrucomicrobiota; class Kiritimatiellia; order RFP12; family UBA1067; genus CAIZQW01. The sequence goes on from OW818680.1 coordinate 5,010,603, forward strand.
TACAGAGCGTTGGGGCGTTACTCTCCGCTCTGCTCATGTATGTGATCGGCCGTCGTGCAAAGCCGGAACACCGGATGATGATTTTTGGCGGGGGTATCTGGCTCTTTGCACTCGGCGCCATCTTGAATGGTGTGTTATTTAATTCTATGGCTGTTATCTTATTTATGGTCTGCATGATGTTTGCTCAGGCCTTGTTGGATATTGCCTACTTCCCGATTCAGATGAAGGTGATTGATTATGTTGCGAAGATTGAGCAACGCAATGACTATGCCTATATTTTGAGTCATGAGACAGGCCTCTATCTCGGCAGGCTCTTTGGTTGCGGGCTCTTTTTGCTGATCGCCTACTGTGTGTCGCGTGAGATGGCGTTGCGGGTTGTGCTTCCGCTGGTTGCGCTGATTCAGGCGCTCTCCATCCCGCTGGCCAAGCATATCCTGAGGAGAATGGGATAAGGGGAGGATGGAATGATGGAATGGTGGAATAATGGAATGATGGGCGGGAGCCTTGCTGGACGAAACCTGTACGCAGGGTTTGCTCCTTGCATGACAGGCGTGCTGCTTGCGGTTTACTGTGCAGGCTGCAAGCCAACTGCCAGTGGATTTGAACATTCCAACATTCCCATATTCCAACATTCCAGTGAAGGTGCTGGCCAGCCAGCACCTAGCAACGTCTGGCTGCTGGATATGCGCGGCAAGACGTTGGAAGAAAAAGTGTCCGCATATACCGTGCAGGGCATTGCCAATCGCAAAGGGCCAAGGGTGTTTATTAAGCTGGGTAATGACTGCCGCTGGATGCAGATGGATTATGATTCGGGCAAACGTCCTGCAATCTGGTCTGCTGACGATGTGCGACGCATGAAGGGCTTGGGCGTCGAAACCATCGAGGATGCTTGGATTCAGTACCTGACAGAAAAACGAGGGTTACAGTTCGAACCGATCACGCTTGAGGCGCTTATTAGCAAATGCGGAAATGAAATCAAAGGCGCACTGGTCTGTGAGTCGATCAAAGAGGATATTGCACCTGTTGTGACCTGGGCAGGCTTGAGGGATTTGATTCCTGTCACGACGAATCGCTATGGGCTGTCGGTTGTAGAAGACTATCGTGAAGTTAAGAAAGGGTTGAAAGGGGACAAGCGCCTGGCAGGACATCAGTGGCTGATCGCCAATCTGCTGAAGGAGTGCAACAAGGACGGTGCAGTATCGCGCGTGCGCCTCTATAATGCGGATGCCCATGACACGATTGTTGACATGGATCAGGCAGTTCAAAACAGATGGGTTCTTTATGATTTGCGGCATGAGGCGATTACGAATCGCACACATGCCGCACAGCAACTCAAGGAAGATTTGCCGGACAAGGCGTTGCTGGATGCAATCCTTTCGCAGGTCAAGCCCTACAGCGCCGTGTATGGCTGGGGAAATCCAGGCGAGGATGATTTTATCCGGAGCCTGAATCGGCATAAGCTGGTCGGTGAGTGCTCGGGCGTCCCGAACAACTCATTCTTTGCAGCTTTGCCTTGGCCAGAGAAGTATACCTTCAAGCAGAAGCGTCCGCATCGGACACCGGCTGATACGCAAGTGGAAAAGAAGATCTACGTTGCCTTCATGGTCAATGAGGGCGATTCTATCAAATGCATGAATGCCTTTCAGGGCTTCGGTGGCTGGCTGCAGCAGGAGCGCGGACAGATCCCGATCAACTGGGGCGTTGAGCCGAATCTCTGTTTTTCACATCCGGCCCTGATGGCCTACTACTACGAGACCGCCACGACCAACGACTACTTTTTTGCGCCTCCATCCGGTTGGGGCTACACGCATCCTGGATGTTTGCCGAAAGCGAGCTGGATGGAATATGCGGGCAAGATCAAGGAAGGCATGAGTCAGGCTGATCTCCATTTCATTGATATCTGGTGGATCGGTGAGTTGAGGCGAGAGAAGCAACTGGACCTGTTCTTGAAGACAGCAGGGGTCTGGGGCTTGACGGACTGGGATGGTTCGCAACAACGCATGCTCTATACCGCTGATAATATTCCGATCGCCAAGAGCCATCACTATTACACCTACAGGGAAGAGCCGGAGGTTTTTGCACGGAAGCTGATGGATGAGACCAAAGATGTGGACGGCCCTTGGTTTGTAGTGATTTATGGTTCGGAAGGACATGCCACACCCTATCGGATTTACGAATTGGCGAAGCGGCTGCCCAAAGACCGTTACAAGGTCGTCGCCTTGGATGAGTTCTTTGCTGCAGCAGTGAATGCTCGCAAAGAGGTGGAAGGTCGGGTATTGAAACCGGGCAAGGGCATCATCAAGGGTGTCGCCCCGTAGGGGCAGCCCCCAAACGTGTTAAGTTAAGAATGGAATACTTTTTCGCAAAAGCCGCAAAGGAGAGCGCAAAGAGGGGCCCAGCGTGCCCGCATGGGTTCAATCAGCCCGCCTCACCCATGGATACATGGACGGCGGAGCGACCCTTTGCGCGGAGTAGTATCAAATATCCATCAGCGAAAAACTTGTTTTTCGCTGATGGATATGAAATCAGTATTCACCTGCGCGGCTATCCATTCCGCCGTCCGTGTATTCACGGGTGAGGCGGATGAGAGAGTCGCGCAATCTTTTTGCGGTTTTTGCGTTAAAATCTTGGCCATCATGAAAGAGAGACTATGAAACAAAAACGCAAGACAGTATTATTGGCATTGGGCTGGTATGTCCATGAGATTGACATGGGTGTCGCGCGCTATGCCAAGGAGCACGATTGGATTCTGGATGACATCTCCTGCCACGCCGGCGAATTGCCCTCTTGGAAAATTGACGGGGTCATCACCTTGTTTGCGGATCCTACCCAGCAAAGACTCATTCAGTTTGTTCAGAAAAGCAATGTTCCCGTTGTTGCGCTATCTGATCAAGTTCCAGAAATAAGGGTTCCTCGTGTGCTTCCCGATAATGAAGCCATAGGAAAGACAGCAGCAACGGAGTTGTTGTCGCGTGGCTTTGAAAACTTTGCATTTCTAGTTCTTGATCATGCAGCACCTGTCGTACAGGAGCGTATGAAGGGATTTAGAGATGCAGTTGCCGCCGCTGGGAAGTCCTTTACCGCCATTGACTATACCGACAACTGGAAGAAGAAAGATGCGCATGACCGATTGCTGAAATGGTTGGCAAGTGAAATGAAGAAGCTTCCGAAGCCCCTTGCGATGATGGCGCAGTATGATGCAGAGGCCAACTACATTGTCCGAGCCTGTTTGGATGCAGGCATCCATATTCCGATGGAGGTTGCAGTAATTGGTGTGGACAACGATCCGATCTACAGCGAGTTGGGCCCGATCCCATTGACCAGTGTCGTGAGCAACCGCGAGCAGCTTGGATATGAAGGGGCCGCGATGTTGGATCAGCTCATGAAGCGAAAAAAGGTGAAGAGCCCAGTCCGTATTCCGCCGAGTGGGATCATCCTGCGTCAGAGCAGCGATGTCTTTGCGGCTAAAGACCCTTCTATTGCCAAGGCTTTGAATTATATTGCGCACCATCTTGCTGAGCCTTTTACGCTCGATGACCTGGCAAAGGAATCCGGTGTGTCGCGCCGTGGCCTGTATAATAAGTTCAACAACTATCTGGGACACTCCTTGCATCAGGAGATCATCCGTCAGCGTTTGAACAAGGCGCGGCAGATGCTGCAGACCACTGATGAAAAATTATCCACGATTGCTGAAGTGTGCGGTTTTAAAGACGGCATGGGACTTTCAAAAGTGTTCAGGCTGTATGAGCATACGACGCCGAGTGAAATTCGGGAGGGCAAGGGCGCGGGATGAGAATTTTTACCACAAAGAACGCATAGAACACAGAGAAGAGAGAATTACCCCTGAAAACAATGTATTTAGAAGTTGATCTTTGTGATCTTTGCGTTCTCTGCGGTGAATAATTCCGATGCTATGAGCAGGTGCAAAACTAAAACCTGATTTCGAACTAGAGGATCAACATAAATGAAAAATGATTCTATGATGTTAATGGCCTTTGGCTTATTGCTGACGGCCTCCTGCGGGCTTGCTGCCAATGATGCGCAGAAGATGGGGTTCAACCATCTTGGGGCGGAGTTTGGCGCGTATGAAGTAGATGCGCAAGGCGGTATCAAGCTTGGAGGCGTGAAGAAAGGTGGCAATCGTTTAGGGTATCCGATAGGGGGGGAGTGGAAACTGGCGATCGACAAACAAAAGAAGGGGGTTCAGGAGAAGTGGTATGAGAAGCTGCCGGGGCATGCAACAATCACCCTTCCCGGCACATTAGATGATGCAGGCATTGGCGAACCGTGCAAGCCGTCGGTCTCCATCTTGACGCGAGTCCATGAATATATCGGCATGGCGTGGTATCAGCGGGAAATCGATATTCCTGAGGCGTGGAAAGGCAAGACCGTCCAGATGTGGCTGGACCGTGTGATGTGGGAGAGCCGTCTCTATGTGGATGGAAAACTGATCGGAAGCGAAGACTCCCTGTGCACGCCGCATGTCTATGAGTTGGGCGTAATCTCTCCAGGCATGCATATTGTGACGTTGCGTATTGATAACAGCGGACGCCCCGGCGCGAATTGCCATGGCTATGGCGATGACATCCAGGTCAAATGGAACGGCGTGGTTGGACGTATGGAGTTGATCGCCCGCGATGCGGTTCATGTCTCCTCGGTACGCACCATCCCGGATATGCTCAATAAGCGTGTACGCGTGTTAACGAAGATTGCGAACGAGACAGGGCGTACCATCGATGGCGAACTTACGCTCTCTGCGCGTGTACGGGGTGAAAAAGAGATCGTCGGAAAGTCGAAGAACTGGTTTAAGGTCGCTGGCAAAGAGGCGTTGGTGGAGTTGACAATCCCTCTGGATAAAAACTGGAAGCCTTGGGATGAGTTCAGCGCGGCCTTGTATGAGGTCGAGAGTAGAGTGACCGCCGAATGCGAGGGCGAAAAGTTCAGTGATGTCTCGACGACCCGTTTCGGTATGCGCGAGTTGGGACAGGTTGGGACGCAATTCACGATGAATGGCCGGACGATCTTCTTGCGCGGCACGCATGATGGCATGGGGTTCATGCTCACGGGCCATCCAGCCGGTGATGTGGAGAGCTGGCGCAAGGTGTTCAAGACCTGCAAGGCGTATGGCTTGAATCATGTGCGTTATCATTCTGTCTGCCCGAATGGTCCGGCCTTCATCGCCGCAGATGAAGAGGGGATAATGCTTCAGCCTGAGTTGCCGGTCTGGGCCTCGATCAAGGAGGATTGGGCAGGGCAGGCGTTTCTGCAACGCGAACTGGATCGTATCCTTGAGTTTTACGGGAACAGTCCGAGCTTCTGTATGTTCAGCATGGGCAACGAGCATGCAGGTAACTGGGATTTTCTGGGACGCATGGTGGAACGCGCGAAGCGGATGGATCAGACACGCAAATATGTTGCGGCCAGCAACGAATACATCCGTCCGAATGATCGGGGCGTTCCCGTGAATCCGAATGACGACTATGCCACGATCATGTTTGGTGCGGAGAAAAACGGAGAGCGTCCGCGCATCCGCTATATGGAACGCATGTCCCCCGGCAACGAGGATTTTGACCGTGCTGCGGATTATCACTCGATCATAGAAGATTTCAAGGTGCCCGTGATCGCCCATGAATTAGGACAGTGGTGGAACTATCCGGATTTCAAGGAGATCGACAAGTATGCGGGAGTCCTGAAGGCGCGCAATCTGGAGATCTTCCGGGATGAGGTCAAGGCTGCCGGCCTCTTGGAACAGAATGAAGAACTGCGCATGGCATCAGGCCTTGAGGCTGTAGAGTTGTACAAAGAGGATATTGAACGCAACATGCGTACGCCCAAACTCGCGGGCTATCAGTTGCTGGATTTGCATGACTATTCCGGACAAGGGACAGCCCTGGTCGGATTGCTGGACACCTTCTGGGATTCGAAGGGGTTTGTCACGCCAGAGGCCTTCCGGGAGTTCTCCTCGCCCACCGTGATTCTCGCGCGCATCCCGAAGACGATCTGGGAAGCAGGCGAAACGATAAAAGTCCCTCTGGAAGTCGCTCATTATGCATTAGCTGACTGTACGGACACAGCAGTCGAATGGTCCTTTACCACGGACAAGGGCGTAGTGCTGGCAAAAGGTCGCACCCTGCCAACAACGCTCAAGACAGGCTGTACGACCATGATCGGCGACGCAGTGATGACCGTGCCGGAAAATCTGGCAGCGGAGATCACCTTGAATGTCCAGGCCTCTCCAGCCGTCAAGAACCGCTGGCGTCTCTGGTGTTATCCGAAACAGCCTGTTGCTGCGACAGGAGTTGAGGCAGTGCGCGTTGCAACGACCTGCGATGCGGATTTGCTCGCGTTTATTGAAAACGGTGGCAAAGCCTTGTTGATTGCAACTGACTTGGCGTATCAGGTGCCGGCCTACTTTGTCAACCCGATCTGGACGCCGCAAAACAATATTGAGACCTGCGGCGCGCTGATCCGCAATCAGCATCCCGCGCTCGCGGACTTCCCAACGCGTTCTTTTGCTGATTTTCAATGGCACAACTTCATGCGTCCCGGACGCGCCTTTATTTTAAACGATGCGAAGATGATCGGTCCGATTATTCAAAACATCGAAGCTCCGTCGGTCCGTCGCAATTTCCATCTCGCCTCGCTCTTCGCAGTCAAGCTGGGCAAGGGGGCGCTGGTAGCGACCTCGTTTGATCTGCGTGACACCCGCCCCGAATTCCGTCAGCTCAAGCAGAGTCTCATCAACTACCTGGCGAGAGGGGCGTTTGCAGAGGCGAGTCCGATTACGCGCAGCGACCTGCTCCAGGTCATCGATCATCCGCGCTTCAAGATCGTGCCAGAGCCCGCGGGTAAAAAAGTTTTGGAAGTCAAGCCTGCTGCAAAGGCTGAGGAGGAAGGATTTAAAGCGTGGACATCTGAATCCGATCACGTGGTAGTGAAGCAGGACGGGTTTGGCTATCGCTTTGAACAGACGGACCGACGGTGGGGGATTCGTGCGCCAGGCGACATGGTGGTCCGTAAAGGGGACAAAGTGCGCGCCTGGTCGCTCAATCGATCGACCCTGTTCATCACCTGTCCGAAAGGTTTTTCAGGGACGGTATATCTTTGTTTCCAAGACCCTGAAAAGAGTGGCAAGCGTGAAGGTTATGTCTTTGGCATGGGTGGCGCGGTCATGACTGGAACGCAAGTGGCCGAAGGAAAATGGGCAATGCTCAAAATCCGTCCGGAAGACAGTGCATCGGGTGAAATACCTTTATACTTCCGTAAACTCGCTTATGGAGAAGGGTGGTCCAGCACGCCGTTGGTCACGGAACTGATTGTCGCGGATTGACGCGGATTGAGAATTTTTACCACAAAGAACGCAGAGAACACAGAGAAAAGAGATTTAAACCTGAGTACAAAACAAAGCATTTAGAAGTTGATCTTTGCGATCTTTGTGTTCCTTGCGGTGAATATAATAAGTCACTCAGTCAACCATGTCCATCTGCTCACTCAGTCAATTGGTCAATCCGTCAAAAAATCAATAAGGCAATAACGCAATCAGGCAATAAGGCACTTCTTAACTTGCACAAAACAGCAAGCGAAATGCACGATACAGCATATGGCAGAATCTTAACCTTTGGTAATATATTAACAATTGAGTTAAGAAGAGGAGTGTATCATGAATACAATGTTGAAAAAATTAGTCGGGTGTTTTGGTTTGTTTATGAGTCTGGCATTGGCGTCGCAGGCCGGACAGTATTGGTGGTCGGGTAATGGAACAACTCTCGGCGGCAACGGGACGTGGAATGCGACTTCGGCCACAAATTGGGGAACGAGTGTGGCGGGGCCTTTCAACATGTCATGGCCCAACGGCGGCGGCGACGAGGCGGTTTTCACCAACACGTCGGGAACGGTGACTCTGGGAACGACCATTAACCTCAATGCTATGACGTTCACGGCAAATAATGCCATGACGTTCAATAGCGGTACGCTGGATTTCGGCAACGGCGCTGCGACGTTGAGCATATCCAATGACGCGAACGTGACGCTCAACAGTTCTTTGGCAGGATCGGGTACCCTATCGCTGAAAACGACCAAGAATACATGGCAACGGGGGTTCACGCTCAAAAATGCAAACAACAGTGCTTTTACCGGAAAGCTCGTGGCTCAATCAATGGCTGGAACTTATTTTTGGCTCTTTGCCACGAACGATTTCAATTTTGGCGCCGTGCCGGCAAGCTTTATTCCCGACGCAGTGTCATTAGGTGGGGGTGTTTGTGTTGAGAACGCTGCGGGCAATACGTTGAACATATCGACCAATCGCGGTATTACAGTGCAGGCTAGCGGCTGCACATTTATCTCGAGCACTGGAACAATCAACCTGAACAGCATCATTTCAGGCCCAGGCAACTCAGGGGCCCTGCAGTTAAATGCTAATGGTGGCACCATAAAATTAAATGCCGTCAATACTTATATGAATAGAACCGATCTTTACGGCGGAGGCAGTTATGTTATTGGTGTGGATAACGCGCTGCCGCATGGAGCCGGTAGAGGCAGTGTCCAGTTCCGGTGCTGGAACAGCAGGGGTCTCCTTGACTTGAATGGACACACCCTGACGATTAACGGGTTATACCAGCAGGGGGCCACCTATGACGCCATCTCCGGCATCAATAATGCGGCAGTTGGAGCCGCCACCTTGATTGTCGGGGATGCTGACGCCAATAACTACACCTTCAGCTGCATCATTACGAACAGCGGTGCGGCACTCTCGCTGATCAAGATCGGCACAGGGACGCAGACACTGTCTGGCTTCTGCACCTACACGGGCGCGACAACGGTCAACGGCGGTACGTTGACGATTTCTGGGACGAACTCGGCCAGCTCCGGGATGACAGTCAATAACGGGGGTACGCTGGTCATCAGCGGCCTCCTAAGCAATGCGGTTCCGCTGACGGTGAACGCGGGCGGCACACTGCGGGCTGATCTTTTGGTGAACACCAACGGAGTCTTCAACTCCGCCTCTGCCGTGACGCTTGCGGGCGGCACGCTGAACGTCAAGGGCAAGAACAGCGGAACATCAATGACCGCGCTCGGCAACCTGAACGTCAATCCCTCCGGCAGCACCATCAGCATCACGCCGAATGGCGGGAGCGGCACGACGCTGACGCTTGGCAACACGTGGACTCGGCAAGTCGGCGGCACGCTGCTGATCGATATCTCTGCTGCGGGCAGCTCGATCCTTTCCTCCAGCCCGACGCTGACGAATGGAATCATTGGTGGCTACGCCTTTGTGAAGGACGCGATAGGGACAGGGTTTGCCACAGTGACCGGTGGCAATGTGGCGCGCTTCACTGGCACGACCCTTCTTGATGCAACAGTCGCACTGAGCGACCTTAACGGCTCTTTGAACTACATCGCAGCCGCCGGCGTGACTCTGTCCGGACCTAGTGCGACGCAGAACGTCAATTCGATTGAAGCCTCAGCCGGCTTCTCTTCAGGCTCGAAGACGCTCTTGGTCGGATCCGGCGGCGTGCTCCTCCAGGGAACGGGCTGGTTCGGATTCAGTGGCACACTTACAAGTCCGACCGGGGAACTGATCGTATATTCTTCAAACAACGGCTCACCGGATCTCTATGCAAAGGTTGTGGATTATGGGGCAACGAAGGTTGACCTGATAAAGACGGGTAGTGGCGCGATACGGCTTGGAGTCTCGGGTCATGCGTATACCGGAAATACGATAGTCAACGGCGGTTGGCTCGGACGGGCTTCGGAAATTCCATACGGGGCAGGGAAAGGTAATCTCGTGGTGGATTTGGGTGGAACTGTGGATTTGGAAGGTGGCAATCTCAAGGTGAATGGGCTGACGCAGTCGGCTGGTAATATGGGCGGTTCAGTGACCACAGCGAACTATGGCGGTACGCTTCCGAAACTAACCGTAGGATACGCCGATACATCCGCAGCATTTTCCGGCGTAATCAGCGATCAAGGTGCCGCTCGCAGTCTGGCCCTGATTAAAGTCGGTGCCGGCACACAGACGCTATCGGGTGCCAACACCTATTACGGTGGCACGATTCTCAGCAACGGCGTGCTGAGCGTGTCGAGCACGAATAATATCGGCGGGGCGAACGCCAAGGTCACCTTCGCGGGCGGCACGCTGCGCATCACCGGCACGTCGTTCACCTCCTTCGGAGCGACGCCGGTAACGGTGTCGGGCAACGTGGGCTTGGACATCGTCGAATCAACGAACGCCTTCACCTTTACGAATGACGTGACAGGGACACTGACCAAAACAGGGAGCGGTTCACTGGCTGTTTCAGGAAGTGTCGCGTCGCTGGTGACGGACAACCGCACGCTGGTGAGCGAAAGCGGCAGCGTGGACAACTGGACGCTCAAGTCGCTGACTGGCGGTGCATATACGCCCGCGGGCATCGAGTCTGTGACTGGAACTCTGACGCTGGAGGGCAACTACACCTTCGACCTGAACGCGGACGGAACCGGGGACAAGCTGACGGCGACGGGCGCGGTAACGATGAACAGCATCGTGGTGACGATTGCGGTTCCCTCCAACTTGACGGACAAGAGCAAGGTTTATACGCTCGTCCAGGGTTCGAGCCTGAGCGGATCGTTTTCCTTGGCCAGCGTTTTGCCTCAGGACTGGAAACTGAAAAAAGAGGGGAATGCGCTGCTCGTGAGATACGTTTCACCGGGCACGATGGTCAGCTTCTTCTAGATTTTTGGAGTGCGGCGGCAAGCGGTATTCCGCGCGACGCCGCTTTTTCGAAACTAAGAAAAGCGGTGCCGCGCTCGTCCGGCGGATGCCAGACTCGACTTGTCACCGCACTCCAAAAAGAGCTGCTGGACAGGGCGCTAAAAGGGGAACGGGTTTTCTAACCCGTTGAAGCACGGACTGGAAAGTCCGTGCCCCTTTTTCGTTTGGAATGAACGAGAGGGAACTCGGGAAAGGAATAATGGAATGGTGGAATCTTGGAATATTGGAAGAAGACCCCTGTGAGGGCGGTCGGATCGACCGCCGGACGGCGATCCGCCGTCCCTCCCAGAGCCGCTATTCGTCTTTCCCCATCATTCCAACATTCCCATATTCCAACATTCCAGTTTGAAATTATAGACAAAGGGACAGTAGGCTTATAATTATGAAACGAAATCAAATGCTCGCGATCGCGATGCTGTTGGTGGCTGGGCTGGGCGTCCATGCCGCTGAACTGAAGTGGATAGAGCCCTACGAGGCGGCCAAGCAGGAGGCGAAGCGGACAGGCAAGCCAATGCTGGTGTTTATCGGAAATCTGGAGAGTTGCAAAGACTGTCAGGCCTTCACGAATGAGGTCTGCACGGCACAGGCGTTCATGGAGTATGCCGCGGCCAACCTGATCTGCGCACGGGTTCTTGAGGTTCGATCCGATTCAAAAGAGGAGCGCTGGACAAAGTCCCGGATCATTGAAGAATTCAATATCCCGAACGCGCATGCCGTGATCATTGCGAACAAGGAAGGCAAGCGGATCGGCGAGCTCTCAACGGCTCCCCAGTCCGTCGTCCAATTCATCGCGGATATCCAGATGATTGTCGCCAAGGCGCCAATCAATGGAGAAGGCCGTTTGAAATATTCCGAAGTTGGGATGTTCGACAAGACGTTCGTGCCTGCGAAGACCTACGCGAGCTCGGTGACGGCGTTTTCCAATGAGCCGCTCAAAGGCCGCTATATCAATTTCATGACAACGGTGCGCGTCCAACCTTGGGAGAACACGCGGACCCGTTCGCATGGCACCTGGATGGAAAGGAGCCAGCACACGCCCGAGATCGCGTTGAAGATGCGCAAGTCGCTGGCCGAGGCCTTTCCCGGCGCGCGGATGACATGGGGTTGGTCTTGGCATGCATTGGTTGATCCAGCACCCAATTATGTTGAACTGCGTAAGCTGATGGCGGAGATACACAAGCAGTACGGGGATGAGATCACCCTCTATCCGGGAGTTTATTTCGAAAACAAGTTTAATACGATCGAACAATCTAAGAAGGATTTGCATGACGGGCTGGAACTTGTTTCAAAAATGGTCGGGGACGGGTACCGTCCGAAGTCGGTCCTGGCTGGGATCATGTCAATCGAGGCCATGAAGTTCTTGGCCGAGAACGAAGGTATCCACGTGGTCCAGGGGCAGATCTGGAGCCAGTTTAATGTGGATGGGCAGGGGGGCGACGGGGGCATCATCTACCCGTACTACCCGAGCCGGGATCATTACCTGAAACCGGCTCAGGGCTCCCGTCAGGACGCGGATTTTCTGGACATGGTAAATCTCGACGGCTGGTCCGTGGATTTCTTTGCGGCGCGCAACAACGGGGGCGGGAGCCGTGACGGCATCGGCCCGCTTGAAACCAATGGCGGGTATGGCTTGGGCATGGAGTACGGCACCAAGGAAATGCTGCACGTCACGGATGTTCATTTCAACGACCAGGCTGTGGCGCATAACGGATTCGGTTATCTGCCGAATATCTGGGAGCTGTGTGTCTTTTCCTGGATCCATCCGAACTATCTCTCCAATTGGCTCAAGGCAATCCGGACGAAATACCCGGACACCCAGATGCTGACGCTGGGCGAGTTCGGCGAGCTGTGGAGAAAGCACAATCCAGACAACAGCCGTATCAAGCTGAAGTTCGTGGAGAGGGGTAATGGCCTGATGCCCAGTCTGGAAGAGGCGAAGAAGATCAATCCGAATTATAACCATCGCGCTGACCTGTTCTGCCCGGAGATGGAAATCCGCTGGTACTTCAACAAGGACTTCCGTCTGGCCACGATGCGGAACTGGAAAGAGAACGGACCGCTGCGGATCATGGATTACACGCGCTACAACCAGCCTTATCTGGAGCCTGCCGGCAATGTGGTTGATATGCACTGGGACTTGATGGATTTGATCAACCAGAAGCAAACCCGGACTCAGGATCGGGACCGGAGCTTCTCGTCGTTGCCGCCGGAAGAGCAGCAGAAAATTCTCAAATGGTATCCGGATTCTGTCAAAGCTGCAACGCCTGCGGCCACAGCGAGCCAGCCTGCGGAACCGGAACAACTGCGCGGACTGCCCAGGCCCAAGGATCTGCCGCTGGCCCAGGGCTCGTTCCAGCCTACGAAGGCATCCTTGGATGAGTTATATCAGTGTCCGGAGTGGTTTGCCGATGCCAAGTTCGGGTTCTGGGCGCATTGGGGGCCGCAGTGTGTATTAATGCACGGTTGGAGCGCAAAGGGCTTATATGAAGAAGGCACAAAGCCTTATCAAGATCACATCGCAAAGTTCGGGCATCCGTCCAAACTGGGGTATAAAGACCATTTGCCGTTGTTCACGGCGGACAAGTTTGATCCCGAGGGGCTGATGGCGGAGTTCAAGGCGATGGGGGCCCGGATGTTTCTGGCCATGGGCGTGCATCACGACAACTACGACATGTGGGACTCAAAATATCACCGTTGGAATTCGGTGAAAATTGGGCCAAAGAAGGACATTGTCAAGCTGTGGCAGGATGCGGCCAAAAAGCAGGGTCTGCGTTTTGGCATTAGTGAGCATTTAGCTCCGAGCTTTGACTGGTGGAACCCCAACAAGAAGTCCGACAAGACAGGGCCTTATGCGGGAGTGCCTTATGATGGGATGGATTCCGCCAACTGGGACCTGTACCATCCGCCCCATCCAGGCGACCAGGAAATGCAAGCCGGGTTCGGTGGAGAAATTAACAAATATCCAGAATGGTTTAAGGAGCACTGGTATCGGCGGACGTACGATTTGGTGACGACGTACCAACCCGATTTTGTGGATTCAGATGATTTTGGACTGCCCTTTGGCGATGCGTATGCTTCCAAGCTGGTGGCTCACTATTACAATCAGAGTGCAGCCAATCATGGCGGCAAACCCGATGCGGTTTGGTGCGGGCGTGGCGGGAATGGCAAGAAGGGCGTTATCTCCTACAACGAGTTCGGCTTGCCCTTGCTGACATGGCGAGATCCGTGGGTATATGGAACCAGCACCACGGGCTGGTTCTGGATCGGCAATCAACCTCCGACGGCTCAGACGCTGGTCAAGTCGATGGTCGAAGTGATCTGCCGCAACGGCAACTTTATTGTCTCCTTTCCCCAGCGGGCGGATGGGACTGTACCGGAAGACCACATGGACGTCTTGCGCGAAATGGGCAAGTGGGTGCGCCTGAATGAAGAGGGCATCTTCGGAACCCGCCCCTGGCGGATGCTGGGGGAGGGACCGACGACCACTCCTTTCAATCGGTGGGATCCCAAAGAGCCTTTTTTCAAAAAGGAAGATATTCGATTCACCCGTAAGGCCGGCATCATCTATGCCTTCCTGATGAACCCTGCGGATGACAAGGTCTTGATACGTTCCTTGGGGAAGAAGGCCCGGCTGGCTGATGAGATTCCGCAGGCCGTCCGGCTTCTCGGCTGTGAAGAAAAGTTGAATTGGTCCCAGGAGGAAGAGGGCTTAAAAGTCCAACTGCCCACTGCATGGGTGGGGCGCACGGTTCCCGTGCTCGAGATTCGTGGCTTCGCTGCGTGGGATGGCGACATCCGCCCGGGGATGGATGGTCAACTTGTTTTGGATGTAAACGATTCCCAATTGCACGGGCAGAAGCTGATACAAGTCTTTGGACGGTATTTTACCGAGAATTGGAGCGATCCTGCTGAATGGATCTCGTGGGACAAGGTAAATTTCCTCGAAGCCGGCGAATACGAAGTGACCATTTATGGGGGGGGTGAGCGCGCGGATGTTCCCTATCGGCTGACGATTGGAGACAAGGAACTGACTGGAAAAGCACCCGCAGCGGGCGGCTGGGGCAAGGGAGTTGTTTTCCCTGCGGGCAAGATCACCATCGAAAAGGCCGGGGTGTATCCCGTGGCGCTGCGCGCGGGGGCCAAAGAGAACTGGGCTGGGCTCCAAGTTTTCAATGCCACGTTGAAACGGATGAAATGAAGCAAGGAGAAATAATGAGTGAGTCAAGCAAAGCGTGCAATATGCAGTCGGTTAAAATCCATTGGATGGCGCCCTTGCTTGCGAGCGCGGGACTGATGCTCTCTGGCGATGGTCTTTGCGCGGAGCCTACCAGAGTCTCCGTGAGGCCGCTCGCGGCAGCGGAGACCTGCTCTTTAAAAGCATCGGAAGTTCCCGCTTTCGCGCCGCAGCAATGGTGGCTTGTCGGTCCGTATGCGTGCTACAGCTCGGCGGATTTCGAAGCGAACGAAGCGATCGAAAATGCGCCGAACTCGCCCAAGGGGGATAATCAATGGAACCGTGTCGTCGGCATGGGCGGGCGCGAACTGCGCACCCTGGTTGTCGATGGGGCTGCACCTGGCTTGGTGGATTTGGAGTGTTGCCTAGGCCCGGTGCCCACCAATGTCTGTGCTTACGCCGGCGTTCTGATTCGGGCTGAGAAAGCCGGGACGGCGACCGCGTCGTTGACAGCAACGGGGCCGGTGCGTTGGTTTCTGAACAATAAACTGGTGGCCGAAACCAAGCAGGCGGGGATCCTGAAAGCCGAGGTGCCCCTGGTTGCCGGCGTGAACAGTCTGCTGGCGAAGAGCTGGAAGACCGGCCCCGCATGGAGCGTCGGGTGCACATTGGAAGGCGTACCGCTGACGACCCAGGCTGCGCCGGCAACCGTGCAGCCTGTCAAGCCGCTCAGCGGACGGCGCAATGTGGCGTTGTGGTCGGAAGGCAGCAAGGTCGCCTGTAGCAGCGTTTTGTGGCGCGGATTCCCCATCAACGAGCGCGGTCTGAGCGTACTCAACGACGGACGGCGCGATGGCGCTTGGACGTCATTGGAGGTTGATCAGATGCCGCAGTGGGCGTGGGTGCGCTTTCCAGGGCTGCGCAAGATCGATGAGATCGTGGTTCATGCGGCGTCCATGGACCGCCGCCCTCTGGAACTGGTCGGTGAAACCACCGACGACGGTGGCGTGACGTTCAAGCCGCTCTTTCATGTGACCGACCCGAAAGGCCTTTCCATCCGAGCCACATTCCCACCTGTGGTGACGGACAACGTGCGCATCCGGATTGACCGCGTCACCGTTCCGGAGCGAACGGGTTTTGCGCAGGCCCAGTTGGCGGAGATCGAGGTTTTCGGCGAAGATGCGGAGGGTGAAGGGGCGCTTGCGATGGTCGCGGGCGAGCCGAGGGAAGCGCCGACTTCACGATTGCAGATTGACAAGAATTTCAAACCGACGATTGAAAGAGGCGATTGTGTCACAACAGTTTCGACACCGTGGTATCGCATCGCGCTCGATCAACGGCGGCCGCGCATTGCTCAGCTTCAACTTGACTCGCTCGGCAAGGGCGAATTCAAGATCAATCTCCTCCGGCGTTCCGGAGCGGCGGCGCTGGTTGCGATGCTGTTTGACCGGCCCGCGTTTTTGCCGGAGGGCTGTTTGGGATGGGACGGAAACGTGGCCCAGTATCCGGCTGTCACAATGGCACCCGGAGTGAAATTACAGATGGCGCTGCGTTTTCACGAAAGGAGTTTCGAGTTGGAACTGACGACGGCTTCGGTCCGCAACGTACCGCTTGAGGGCGGCGTCTTCCGCTTTGACCTCGACTTCTGGCAGACCCCGACGACCTTTTTCGGACGTTCGACGGATCGCGCCAACGTCGTGGCGTTACCATGCTACATGCATGCGCCAGATGCCGGCACGTTTCGTGTCACTCAAAGCGGCGACGCGGCGATTTTCAGGCAGTGCGCTTCGGCGGACGATTTCAGCCTCTCGGCCCGGCAGTTCATGAACATCGCGCCGCGCGATGGTGTGCTGCCCAAAGGAATCTGGCAAAGTAATTTGCGTTTCGAGGTGGACTCCCCGCGGGCGTTTCCGGAAATCACCGCAAAGGAGTTACGCCTAGATGGCATGGCCCGATATGCCTTGAACATCGCGCAGTGGACGCCGAGCAAGCGCGTCCTGATCAATAACGTCGTCAGTACCCCGTGTCTGCTCTCCTTGCAATTCTATGCGGAGATGGCGGCGTATGCGCCTGTGTTGGCGGATGGCGTGTCACTGATGGATCTGGTGGTGCCCTCTGTGGACGGTTACCTGAACGGTCTCGGAAGCCATCTTTACTGGCACGGGATGAAGGTTGATGTGACGCCGCCGGGAGTTTGGACAGCCTCGCTGGAGTCGCCGGGCTTCCTGATCAACTCCGCGTGGTACGCCGTGCATACTGTCGGCGGCAAGCCGCTGCTGGAGCGCTGGCTGCCGCGCCTGGAGGCCGTCGCCGGACACCTTGAGGCGCACGACACCGATGGCGACGGCATCGTCGATTCGGTGGATCATGGGCATTGGTTCGACACCTACAGGTTGCCCGTCGGAGTGAAGGAAGCGCACTCGACCGCGGTAAACTACGAAGCCTTCGGACACCTGGCGGAGTTGGAAGAACTCGCAGGGAACAGCGAAAAGGCCGCGCACTACCGCGCCCGCGCCAAACTGATCAAAGACAACTACCTGAAAATGTTCTTTAATCCCGAGACTGGCGTCATCGGCGGCTGGCGCGACAAGGAAGGGAAACTCCATGACCGGATGTTCCCGTGGGTGAACGGCTATGCCATCTGCGCCGGACTGGTGGACGATGCGCTGGCGAAAAGCATCCTTGAAAAATTTCTGGCCAAGATGAAGGAGATCGGATTTGGCGAGGCTCAGTACAAATACGGCATGCTGACCAATCTGCTGCCGATGCAAAACGACGAGTGGAACCATCATGGCGCTCACGCCTGGCAGGGCTACATGAATGGCTCCATCACGCCGCCCTATTCTCATTACTTCATCAAGGCACTCCGGAAATTCGGGCAGAGAGAAGAAGCCGAGAAAATGTTATGGGCTCAGGTCGGGTCTTTCGACAAGGGGACTTTTAACAGCGGTATTCGAATTCCGTACATGCCGCAGCGTAATCCTGTGGGGAGCGCGTTTTACACATGGGACGGTGCCCGGTCTGTCGGCGAAGGCTATCTTCCTGAAAACTGGCATGCCTACGCGAGTATCTTTGAGGTGCATTACGGAATTCGTTTCGACAAAAACGGCTACAGCCTCGAGCCCTGGTCACCCTTGAAGGGGAAGAAGGTTCGCTGCGGAATGCCGGTGATGGAAAAAATTCAAGAGGTCATGGAATGAGGATATTCTTTGCAAGCGCCTCGCCCGGGTATCCGTGAACAAACAAGGTAGTAGCTTTTTAGCACGCTCATTGATTGGAGGGACGCGCTCTGTCGCGTCCGGCCACGACGATCCGCCTACGCTAAAGCTACGGCGGACAGGCGCGTGGCCCTCCAGGCATTAAATCGACAAAGTTTGCGACAAAGTTTTTTTAGCATCCGAATGACGCGAACCACACGAATGAATACGAACATCGAACGTCGAATAAGGCAATAAGGCTTGTTGGAGCGGAAGCGGAAACCATTCGGCGAATGCCGAAAGCGAAGCGGGACAAGCGTATTCGCTTCGCGCAATTCTTCCGTTGCACAAAAAAGCAAACGAAATGCACGTTAAGGCATGGCTTTTTTTACGCACACAGTTTAAACTTTCAACATGATTGTTACTTTTAAGAAGGTGATAGGCGTCAGCATGGCATGGGCCGTTGCAGCGGGGACGCTGCTGGCTGCCGGGCAGGAACGTCCCAATGTTCTGATTTTTCTGGTGGATGACGTCGGGGGGCTCAATGACCTTCAGTCGTACGGCAACAAGCATTCGCGGACGCCCTATCTGGATCGTCTGCGCAATGAGAGCGTCCGTCTGACGAACTTCCATGTGGCACCCATGTGCACGCCGACACGCGCGGCGCTGCTGACGGGACGTGATGCGCTGGATTCGCAGGCGTCGATGGTCAACTGCGGCCGCAGCATTCCGCGCCCGGATCTGCCGATGGTCCAGGAGCTCTTCAAGGCGGACGGCTACGCTACGGGGATGTTCGGCAAGTGGCATCTGGGCGAGAATGAGCCGTTCCGTCCGAGCGACCGCGGCTTCGAGGAGACGCTCTACTTCCCGGGCTCCAGCCTGGGGACTGCCCGCGACTACTGGAATAACAACGGCTTCGACTGCACGGTGCTCCACAACAACGTCCCCCGCAAATATCCGGGCTTCATCACCGAGGTCTGGCATGACGAGGCGATCAGGTGGATGAAGAAGCAGAAGGAGGCTAAACGACCCTTCTTCTGCTATCTGCCGAGCAACCTGGTGCACGGGCCTGAGTTTGTGGAAGATGCGTACAAGGAGCCGTATCGCAAACGCGGGGAGCGCGAGTCTATCGCCCGCATCTACGGCGCGCTGGAGCGCTATGACGGCCTCTGCGCGCGGGTGGACGCCTTTCTGGCGAAGGAGGGCTTGAGGGAGAACACCATCGTGATCTTCTTTGTGGACAATGGGCTGTGCGACGCCACGGCGCATCTATACAATGCCGGTCTGCGCGGTTACAAGAAATCGTACTACGAGGGCGGCCATCGGGTCCCGTGCTTTATCCGCTGGCCGAAGCGCGGCTGGCAGGGCGGACGTGACTTTGAGGCGCTGACCGAAGTCCAGGATCTCTTCCCCACGCTGATTGAGGCGTGCGGGGTCGAGCCTGTGATCGCGGCGCATCCAAGCGGCACCTCGCTGGTGCGGCTGCTGGACAACAAGCCCATGCCGGAACTGGCGGATCGCATCTGCTTTGTCCAGTACGGCGACTACGACCCGAAGACCCGGAGCAAGGGTCCTGTGCTTGAAGGCGTCCGCTGCGGCCCTGTGTACGGGAAGGCGGCCGTGCTCTGGCGCGAGTGGCGGTTGGTGCATGACACGGAACTGTATGACCTGAAGAGCGACTACAGTCAGACCAACAATGTGGCTGGCGCCCATCCGGAAATCGTTTCGAAGCTCAAGCACGCCTACCGCCAGTGGTGGGACCGGCTTGAACCCGACAGGCGCGGGATGGTGCATATTCCCGTGGGGCTGAATGCGGCGCCGGTGCTGCTGGATGTCTCCTGCTGGGACGGCGCGTGGATCGACTTCAGCAATGCCATCAGGAGCGGTCAGCGCATCAACGGCCCCTGGGCCCTCGATGTGGTGAAGGAGGGGGAGTATTGTTTCGACCTGAGACGGTGGCCCCAGGAACTCGGCTTGCCCATGACCGCGCCCGCGCCCGCAGGCGACTGGCCCTACGAGCAGGGGAAGGCGCTGCCGATCACCAAGGCGCGTATTGACATTCAAGGGCAGATCGTGGAACGGGATGTATCGTCCACCGACACGTGCATCCGGGTGACCCTGAAACTCAAGCCAGGCAAGACGCAGTTGAAGACCGCCTTTCTGGATCAGAAGGGGGAAGTCATCAGCGGCATCTACTACGTGGATGTCACGTTAAAAGAAGGGAAATGATGATGAGTGAATTAGCAAAACGTTTTGAGAAGAATCCCCTGGTGACGCCGGCGATGCTGAAGCCCAGCGCGCCTGGGCTGGAGGTGACCTGCACCTTTAATCCCGGTGCCTTCGTGTTCGAAGGAAAAATTTGGCTCCTGGCGCGCGTGGCCGAACGGCCGGTGCAGAAGCCGGGGAAAGTCAGTTTTCCGATCCGCGAGAAGGGGGAGCTGACAATTGTGGAGTTTGACCGGAGCGATCCGAAGCTGGATTGCCATGATCCGCGGGAGATCAAGTACGACGGCATCGGATATCTTACGACACTTTCGCACCTGCGGTTGCTGTGCAGTGATGACGGCATCGCGTTCAAGGACGCGGGGCTGCCGCCGCTTCTGGGCGAGGGGCGCAACGAAACATTGGGGATCGAGGACTGCCGGGTCAGCGTGCTGAGCGACGGACGGTTTGTGCTGACGTACTCCGCTGTTTGCAATGACGGCTACGGCATCGGCATGCGCGTGACGCGCGACTGGAAGACCTTTGAGCATTACGGCATGGTGATCTCGCCCTCGAACAAGGACTGCGCCCTGTTCGAGGAACAGATCGACGGCCTCTATATGTGCATCCACCGTCCGAGCGGCGTGATTGTCGGCGGGCACTACATGTGGCTGGGGACGTCTCCCAACCTGAAGCACTGGGGCGAGCATGTGTGCATCGCGCAGAGCCGTCCCGGCAAATGGGACAGTGCCCGGATCGGCATCGGCGCTTGCCCCATCAAGACCGAAGCCGGCTGGCTGGTACTCTATCACGGGGCGAACGAGAAGAACCGCTACTGCGTTGGGGCCATGCTGCTGGACTTGAAAGACCCGCGCCGGGTGATCGCCCGCACGGACGAGCCGCTGATGGAGCCGACTGCTCTCTACGAGCGTGAAGGCTTCTTCGGAAACGTCGTCTTCTCCAACGGCCATGTGGTGCAGGGGGACACGATCCTCTTCTATTACGGCGCGGCGGACAACGTGATCGCCGGCGCACGCTTCTCCATCCGCGAGATTCTCGGGGTGTTAACCCGGTAAGCGCCTGAGCGCAGGGCTGGCCAGAAGGACGCAAAGACGGAGAGACTAAAAGACTTTAAAAAGGGCTTCGTAGTCTCTCGTCTTGCTTTTTGAGTCTTGGGGTCTTCACGTCTTGGCGTCCTTGTTTAGTCCAACGTCTGCCTGTCCGCCGTTTTATCCGCCGTCTTGTCCGCCGGAGGCGTATTCGCGTAGGCGGAAGCCTTGGCGAAGGAGGAAGTCGTATGCGCGCAGGCGGATGCCTCTGTGAGGGACTATATAATAAATTAAAATGCTTTAGCGAAGGTGGAAGACGTATTCGCGGAGGTGGAACCATTCGGCGAATGCCGAAAGCGAAGCGGGACAAGCGTATTCGCTTCGCGCAATAAGGCAATCACGCAATTCTTGGGTTGCACAAAATAGCAAACGAAATGCACGAAACGGCATATTGTTTAATCTCATGCTTTGGTAATATAGTAATTAATAAAGTTAAGTAGAGGAGCGTATCATGAATACAATGATGAAAAAAATAGTCGGCTGCGTGGGCTTGATTATGAGTCTGGCACTGGCTGCGCAGGCCGCGACGCGCGTCTGGACCAACGGCGTTGGAGATGTGACAGGAAATTGGAGCTTGCCGGGGAACTGGACGAACAGTGCGGTTCCGGTGAGCGGGGATTCGCTTGTCTTCGGCCCCACTACGGGGACGACCCTGCTGACCAATGATCTTACCTTTACCAGTTGCGGAACGATCACGTTCTCCAGCGATGCGCCTGCTTACACGATGAATGGCAATCCCCTTGCGAGTGGTGGTGCGGCTTCTGTCGGCGGGTTCATCGTCAATAGTGGCAGCAGCATCACGCAGACGATCAACCTCAACTTAGGCACCTTGTGGCAGAACGCCTTCAACGTGTCTGGTGGTGGCAATCTAACGCTGGGGGGATCCTGCGGGAAAGGCGGCACTTGGAACCCAAACCTGACAATGAATGGCACCGGGGTGCTGACCCTGAACGGTGCCACTGGCTTCGGTGCCCCCTATCTGACTGTAAACACCGGAACGGTGGTTCTGGCCAAGTCGGTTGTGGCTGGCGTGGGATCTGCCATAACCATAAATAACGGTGGCTTGGTTATTTTGGGATCGTCCAACCAGGTGTCGGGGACTCTCACAATGTCTGCCGGTGCCACCTTCGATTTGAACGGCTATGACGCTGGGTCGATGATAGCCAATTATCATTCAGGCTTTTTTCAGATTAATGGAGCGGGTGGTCTCATCGTGAATAACGCTACGGGCACTGGGACGAACACTTTGCAACTTGGAGGTATGAATTTGGCCGGTAGTTTGGGGGTGTTCGGCGGAAGAATCATGGACGGGCCGAGCGCGAAGACTGCGCTGGGTCTCGGGTATAATTGCTGGAACAGCGTCTTTCAGATGCTCACCGGAAACAACACCTACAGCGGGGGTACCACATTTGGACCAATATCGCAAACATCGACCTATACCGGCGGCGCGACGCTCAGTATCAGCAGCATGCAAAATATCGGGGCTGCCGGGAGCCGAAACCTAACGTTTAGTGGACCAGCCAGCTTCGTTTCTCATTCGGTTTTGCTAATCACCGGAACAGAAATCACAGATTTGTCCGGCTTTGATTCGGTCATCCTCAATCCTGGCACGCGGGTCGGCTTCGACATAGCGGATCCGTCCAACATGTTCACTCTTGGACAGGCTGTGAACAACGGGACCGGCGGAACTTTTCTCAAGAGGGGTGCCGGAACATTGGTGCTGACCAACGCGGCAACCTACACGGGGTCAACCTCAATAGAAGGTGGCACCTTGAAGGTGGATTACCAGGCCGGCGGAAGCTTGCACAGCGCGACGGCTCCAACCATTTCGGGAGGCAATCTTTTTCTGCGTGGAAAGAACTCCGGTCCAACGAGCCAGACGCTCGGCGCCCTCACTGTTTCAACCGGCGGTGGCAATCTTCTGATCGATCCGAACAACGGCGATTCCACAAAACTGACTCTGGGTGGTCTCACCACCACGGCGGCGGGGGGGGATTTGGCGCTGGGCAGGGCCTTGAACGCCGGCTCTGGAGCCGTGACCAACACCACGACAACGAACAAAAAGGGTGACGGTACCTACGGCGGACGTGTGATCTTCGCCGACGGCACCGCCAACACCGGTTACGATTTCGCTACCACTTTAACCGGAACCCCATACGTACTTTCGGCTTACACGGCAGCCGGTGAACTGCCGACCATCGTGGGTGCGAGCGCGACCAATTATAAGATGACAAACAGCACGATGCTGGCCGGCAATGTCGCCGCCAACACGCTCAAACTCGAATCTCCCTCGGGGGATTTGGCTCTGGCGGGAAATACCCTGACCATTACCAGCGGAGGTTTGCTCTCCACGGGCACAAGTGCTGTGAATATCACCGGCGACGCCGGTGTGACCAACATCACTGTAAGCAATGGAAGTGGTACCTACGACCTCATCGTTCACCAGTATAATAGGGGTGGCCTGACCATCAATGCCGTCATCGGTAACAATGGAGCCAACGCGGTTGCTCTCGTGAAAGCCGGCACCGAAACGCTCACCCTCAGTGGCACCAACACCTATAAGGGTGCGACCTACATCAACGGGGGTGCCTTGCGCATCACCGATGACAACAACCTCTGCGGCTTCAACGGAACATTGACTGGTGTGACTAGTTTGACCACCAGTCCTACTGTGACCTCCACGGCTGCCTCGCTTCCCGCTGGCTTTAGCACGGGCACCGGTGCCCAGATGCTAGGCAGGAGGGTGGACAACATCAGCGGAGCTCCAGGCGCCTACACCCTCACCCTGTCTGGCAATGCAAATACGACGCTTAATAACGGTACGGCTTCATGGGCTTATCTCCCTGGCACGCTCTACATCAACAACGGCGGACGCCTGCAGACCAGTGGTAGCTTCGCGCTCAACGAGTCCAACTCTGGTGGCTCGGCAGGTACAACCACGTTCAGCAGGCCTATCACCATCGGCTCCGGCGGTGGAGGAATTGAAGTTGAGTCGGGCACGTTAACCATCCCCGGAGTAATCACTGCAAATGGACAGTTCACCAAGAGCGGTCCGGGTACGCTGGTGTCCACGGTCGCTAACACCTTCAATACGGGTGGGTTGACCGTCAATGACGGTACAATGCTGTTCACTGTTGCCAACACCTTTAACAATCGCGTGACCGTCAATGGCGGCACACTGCAGTTCAGCACCGCCAACAACTTGTACGGTGGCGTGACCCTCAATGGAGGCACGTTGAGCCTCAACAGTATGAGCTATGTTGGTTCGAACCCACTTACCTTCGCTGGTGGAACCTTGCAGCTCACTGGGGCACAGAGCGTCCTGAACAGCCTTAATATCAACTGGAAGACCTTCTCCGGCGGGTTTGATATCACCAATGCAGCGACCACGTTCACGGTGGCGAACGCCATCAGCGGCTCGGGCTCGCTGGTCAAGTCGGGGAGCGGTACGTTGGTTATTTCCGGTTCCAACACCTATTCCGGTGCGACCACCATCAACAACGGGACGGTCGTTGCACGGGTCGCAGTTCCCATTGTCAATGCAGGCTTTGAGTCGCCAATCGTGAGCGGCGGCTACGATTACATGTATGAATTTCCTGGCAAGGACAATGATGGGTTTCCCGGGGGCTGGAGATCCGATACTTCTAACAAGGTCGGTTTTTGCCAGAACACCTTCTGTCCCACAGCTCCGCCGGAAGGCATCCAAGGTGCCTTCTTACAAGCACCCGGCTATATCGAGCAGGTCATTACTGTGCCGGAGGACGGTACATACCAACTGGCGTTTAAATTTATTAAGCGCGCTACGGGTAGTTCCAGTTCGGGTATCTCCGTCACGATGAACGGCGAGACGAAGGCGTCTTGGCCTCTCGCTGGGACTTACTTGGCTTGGACTTCTATGTCGACCAATATCACGTTGACAGCAGGCGCATGCACGACCCGGTTTGAGACTGTTACGTCAAGCGCCGATGTCACGATTGATGATATCCGCTTGTATACTCCTAAGGGCAGCCTGCCCGCCAACACCGATCTTTCGATCGTTTCCGGCGCTACCTTGGACCTGGGCTTTTCCAGCCAGACGGTCAGTGGTCTTGCGGGCGCCGGGACGATTACGACTGCAGCGGGTGGGACGCTGACAGTCACCGGTACGAACAGTTTCACGGGCACCATCACTGGGAGCGGCGCGCTGAACGTCTCTGGCGTGATCTCCCCGGCGGGGCCGGGCGTCTTCGGCACCAATACGGTGGCGCAAGCTCTGACTTTCAGCGGCACGCTGGAGGTGGACGTGGCGACAGACGGCACCAGCGACCGGCTGGTGACGCTGGGGCCGCTGGATTTGACTGGGGCAACAATTTGCGTGGTTAATCCGGGGTTGCTCAACAAAAACAAGCAGTATGTGATCCTCACGTATAGCACTGCTCCGACGGGGATGTTCAGCGACAGTCTATTGCCGCACTTATGGATGACGAAAAAGGACACGGTCAACAAGCAGATTCTGTTAGTGGCCAAGACCGGTACGATGATCAGCTTTTTCTAAATAAGCCAGCCGCCCGGTCAGGCGGCTGCAGGATGGGAATAAAAAAAAGGGAACGGGTTTTCTAACCCGTTGAATCACGGACTGGAAAGTCCGTGCCCCTGTAGCGTTTAGGGTAAACTAGGGGGGAACTTGGAGAAGTGTCAATAAGTCTTAGAAGTGTCAGTAAGTGTCAGTAAGTTGGGAATCAGAGGCAGGCATCGAATGATCCGCCTTCGCGAATACGACTCCGGCGGACAGGCGCGAACGACACGAATGAATACGAACATCCAACATCGAACGTCCAACGCTCAACGTCCAACTTTCAATAAGGCATCTGAAAGACGCGAAACAACTAGGGGGGAGGAGATGAAAAATAGGGTCATGTTTGTTACTGTGATGCTGGGAATCATCGGCGCAGGCGTCTGCGTTGCGTCCGATAACGTATCCAGTCAGCCACCTGCCTGGTGGGTCATCGGGGCATTCCCGCGCTACACGCAAAGCGATTTCAAGGCCAATGAAAACATTGAAAATGCAGGGAATAATGACCCGAAGCGTAATCAATGGAATGGGCAGGTAGGCCTGGGTGGGCGGGACATGCGGGGGCTATGGGTTCCGGCGCAGGCGGGGGCGGTGGATTTAGCCGCCGCGTGCGGTGCCTCGTATTCCAATGTCTGTGCCTATGCAGGCTTTCGCGTGGGGTGCGAGGCAACAGCGCATGCGGTCATGACCTTCCGTGCGCCTGGGACGCTACGCTGCTTTGTGAACAATACGCTGGTAGGGGAAGGTGAGGAGACAATCAAAGTCGACGTTAAGTTCAAGCCTGGACTGAACGCAGTCCTGGTCAAGTCCTGGAATAACAAGGGCAACCCGAAGTGGACAATGAGCGCCTTGCTTGAATCCAAGACCCAGTTGAGTTTCGAGCCTGACGGGCCTGTTGTCGTGAGCGAAAAACCAGCGACAGGGAAGCGGAACGTGGCACTGTGGTCCGAGGGTGCCAAGATCGAAACCAGCAGTTTCCGTTGGATGGGTTTGATGACGGATCGAACCGGGCGTCATTTCATCAACGACGGCCAGAGAACAGCGCCGGCCTGGGGTTCGCAGGCCCAGCAGAACCTGCCGCAGTGGGTGTGGGTGAAGTTTGCTGGCCCTTGCACAATTGATCGTGTGGTGCTGTATGCCGGAAAAAACACGCGGGATTTCGCGGGTGAATATTCGCCGGACGGTGGCGCCACGTTCAAGCCTCTGTTCCAGCGGAAAGATGAAAAACCCGGGCCGCAGTCGGAGTATACGCTCGATTTCAAACCGGTGGTGACAGACAACGTCCGTATCCGGATTACGCGGGTGGAAAAATCAGAGACCTCGGGTTTTGATGTCGCGCAGGTGTCGGAGGTGGAGGTGTATGGAGAAGGTACAGGGAGTGGCGGTGACAAGCTTCCAACGGAACCGTCTGTAGTGGGTGGGGTTAAGACAAAGGTTTCGGACTTGAAGCCGGATCGCGTGTTTGTTCCGGATATCAAGGAAGACGCTGAGCAGTTGGTCATTTCAACACCTTGGTATCGTCTCAACCTTGACAAGGCCCGGCCCCGGCTTACCTATCTTTCGTTGGATGCCACGGGGCAGGGGGCGTTCCTCTGTAATGTGCTGAAAAATGCCGGTGCCTTCCCGATCGCCGAGCCGATGTTCGCCACGGTTCAGGCGGCTGGAGAGGGGCAGTCTGTGCGCGACGGGAATGTGGTCAATTATCCCTTCGTAACACTCGCGCCCGGGGTCCTCGCGCAGGTCGCATTCCGGTTCAAGGAGAAGTCGATTGAACTCGAACTTTCAACCGCATCAACCCGGCCATTGCCCTTGCGGGCTGGCTTGTTCAGGTTTGATTTGGATTTTCGGCAGACGCCGACGGCGTTATTCCCGCGTGCCGAAGACCCTGTTGGCTTTGTGACGTTTCCCACTTATATGCATGCGCCGGATTGCGGGACGTTCCGGATTACTCAAGCGGGCGACAAGGCCGTGCTGCGTCAGGTGATTCCGTCGGGCGGACACGATCTGGGCGGGCACTGCATGGTGGATCTTGTGCCGGAAGCGACGGGGCTGAAGGAACGCTATGGGGTCATCCCTGAGGGGACCTGGCGCGGGGTGTTCACCTTTGCGGTGGAGCCTCAGATTCCCTGGCCGGAAATCGTCGGGACGGAACCCCGGTTGAAAGGACTGCCGAAATATGCGTTGAACATTGCGCAGTGGCGGGTCGATCAGAGTGTGCTGGCCAATAATATCATCAGCCAAGATTGTCCGCTATCGGTTCAGTTCTATGCCGAAATGGCGGTGCATGCGCCGGTGATGAAGGACGGCATATCACCCATGGCATTGGTGGTGCCCACCATTGACCGGTATCTGGATGGGATGGGCGGTCACTTGATGTGGCATGGGTTTAAGGTTGAGGTGACCCCGCCTGGTAAATGGTATGCCTCGCTGGAGAGCGGCGGTTTTCTGATCAATAGTGCCTGGTATGCCGTGCACACGGTCGGAGGAAAGCCGTTACTCGAGCGGTGGCTGCCGCGCCTGGAGGCTCTGGCCGGGCACCTGGAGGCGCACGATATTGATGGCGATGGCATTGTTGAGTCCGGAGATCGCGGCCACTGGTTTGATAATTACAAGTTGCCCGAGGGGGTCAAGGAGGCGCACTCCACAGCCGTCAATTACGAGGCCTTTCTGCATATGGCCAATCTGGAAGAGCTGGCGGGGCGCAAGGAGAAGGCGGCCCATTACCAGAAGCGCGCCCAGTTGATCAAAGACAACTATCTGAAAGTGTTTTATAACCCGGAGACCGGCGTCATCGGCGGCTGGCGCGACACGGAAGGCAAGTTGCGTGACCGGATGTTCCCCTGGATCAACGGTTACGCGATCTGCGCCGGCCTGGTGCCCGATGCGCTGGCCAACCAGATCATGGACCGGCTCTTTGCGAAGATGAAAGAGATCGGCTTTACCCAATATCAATACGGTCTGCCGACCAATCTGCTGCCGATGGGAAAAGACGAGATGAGTCACGGCTACCGTGAATGGGAAGGTTATATGAACGGAAGCATCACGCCGCCTTACTCGAATTATGTGATCATGTCGCTCTATAAACTGGGCCGCCTTGCGCAGGCCGAGGAAGTGCTTTGGCCTCAGGTTGCCTCCTTCGACAAGGGCACCTTCAACGCCGGAATAGGTATCTGCGGGCCGCGGAGAAATCCAGTGGGCAGCGGATTTTATTATTGGGATGGCACCAAGTCAAACGGCATCGGCTATCTGCCCGAGAACTGGCATGCCTATGCCGGAATCTTCGCCGGTCACTATGGAATCCGCTTTGATAAAAATGGTTACAGCCTGGAGCCGTGGTCGCCGCTCAAAGGAAAGAAGCTTCCCTGCAACATGCCTGTGATGGGGAAGATCCAGCAAACGATGGAGTGATAAACAATCTGGAACTTAATTATGAAACGCATTCATTGTTTAACCGTCCTCTGGCTCGCAGCGCTGACAGGGGCACCCTTCGTTTATGGGGCTGAAGCGGGGAAGCCGGTCGAACTGCGTTGCGAGTCCAAAATCAATCCCGACGGGATTGATGGGACGGCTCCCCGCCTGAGTTGGCGCATGGATTCCGCCAATCTTGGAGCGGCGCAAACCGCCTATCAAATTCAGATTGGCTCGAACCAGGAACGTCTGGCGCAAGGCCAGGCGGATGTATGCGACAGCGGAAAAATCAGTGCGGATGCCATGGTTGTGGAGATTCCCGGGAAAGTAGCCTTGGTTTCCGAACAGCGTTATTGGTGGCGGGTGCGCCTCTGGGATGAACGGGGTCAGGAACTGCCCGCGTCGGATGCGGCAACCTTTTTGACCGGCAAAATGAAACCGGAAGATTGGAAGGGAGGATGGATTGGGCCGGATCTTTTTGTGGAACCGCAGCCAGGAATCGGCAAGGCGGAGGGATTTTTATACAAGTCCAAAAATCAGAATGACCCCGGCTCGGTGACGATCGATTTGGGCCAGGCCCGTTCCATCGATACGATTGTCGTGCACCCGAAACGGTTCAAGCAATGGAGCCTGTTGGAGTGGGTGGATGGATGGATGTTTCCGTTGCGATACAAGATCGAGCTTTCCGACAATGATCGTTTCGAATCGGCGGAAACCGTGTATGCGACTGGGGACAAGGATGCTCCGAACCCGGGCTGGCAGCAGTGTGTCTTTCCGGTGAAACACAAGACCGGCCGTTTTGTGCGGTTTGTTTTTGAGAAACTGCAAGCCCGCTGGCCCGGAGCGCCGCTTTATGGTGCCTTGGGCGAAATCGAGGTGTTTTCCGCGGAAAATAATGTGGCATTGGGCGCTCCGGTGAAACCGACCGAAGGCCTGCCCCTTTTAAGCAACAGCACGATCGAGGGTAAAGGATGGGCGCCGGGGCTTCTCACTGATGGTAAAGCGCTGGCTCCGAAAGCGGAGGAAAAGGCCTTGGTCGAGGCCCGTCGTCATGAGCATGGAGCCATTTATCTTCGAAAAGAATTTTCAGTTGAAAAACCGGTGTCGCGCGCGGTGCTTTCCTTTAGCGGTCTTGGCTATAGTGAGTGTTTCATCAACCAAGTGAAAGTGGGCGATTACCTGATTGGTCCAGGGTGGACTCAATACAACAAGCGGACTCCTTATCTGACTTTTGATGTGACGGATCGGTTCAAGTCCATGGGCAAGCATGCCCTGGATGTGATTCTTGCCGATGGATGGTATGGACTGGATGGTGATCCCTATGGTGGCTTTGAGTATTCGACACAGATTTACATGGATATTCCTAAGCTGCGTTTGAACCTGCGGCTGATTCATCCCGATCAAACCGAGACCTGGATCGTTTCGGATAAGAGCTGGAGCTGGTCTCGGGGGGAGATCGTGCGCAGCACAATTGTTTCCGAAGATATCGACCTTCGAAAGGTGACCCAACGCGAATGGAAACCAGTGGTGGATGTCGCCGCTCCGGCCGGACGTTTGGAGCACCAAAAGGAAGATTTCAACCGCGTGATCGACCGCGTCAAACCGGTTTCGGTCAACTACGACCAAAAAACCCAGAGTGCCGTTTATAATTTTGGCAGAGAGCTGAACGGTCTTCTTGAATTTAAAACCATCGGGAAACCGGGGCAGCAGATCAGTATCACCTCGCGTCCCAAGGAAAAAACCAACACAAGAGTCAGTAAGTTCTGGCTGGCGGGAACGGGCGAAAAGGAAGTGTATTCTCCGCGATTTTTTTATACAGCGGCGACTGATGTCATCGTCAAAGGATTAACCGCGCCACCCGAGCTGGATGACTTGGTTATGCGCAATCTGACTTCCCAGGCAACCTCGGTGGGCGATTTTAAATGTTCCGATGATTATTTGACCTGGTTGCACGATGCCACTCGGCGGACAATGGTCAATTACACCACCTTTCTTCCGAACGACCCCACCCGAGAATACAAAGCCTGGGTCCAGGACTGCCAAGGTACGTTCTGGTCCTATATTTATCAATTTCAGGAATCCAAGCCGATGTTCGCCCGCTGGGTGGATGCGATGATCGACACCCAGCAGGAGGATGGAAATGTCGCCGAAGTTGCACCCGGGGCGAAGTTTAACGCCTACAACAGTCCTTGGTGGGGTGGGATGTCGATCTGGATGCCTTGGCAGTATCGCCTCTATACGGGCGATGACCGTTTGATCCGGACCCATTATCTGGCGATGAAGCGGTATCTGGAATTCTTGCAAAAGATGGCGGAGCAAAGTGGCGGCGTGCAGGACTGGGGGCTCCTGGATTGGTTTCCCGTGGAAGAAACTCCACGCGAAATGATCAATACGCCGGCGCACTATGAATACGCGAATATCATGGTTTCCTCTGCGGAGTTGCTCGGGAAGAGCGAGGATGCGCAGCGCTTTCGCGAGATGGCCCGGGAAGTGCGGAAGACCTTCAACGATCATTTCCTCGATTCCACGACGGGAATCTACGGCAAGCCTGGCTGGAAAGTGAAACACGGAAATTGGAATGTCCCGGTCGCCTTGAACGTATTGCATCAGGAATGGTGGACAGGGGACCGGCCATGCACTCAAGCGGGTCAGATCATGCCCCTCGCGCTGGGATTCGTGCCCGATGATCCGGCGGTGAAAACCAAGGTCACGGAAGCGTTGTTCAGGGAAATTGCGGCCCACAAGGATCACCTGAGCACGGGATTTGTGAGCACCCCGTATCTTTTGGATCAACTGACCGATCTTGATCCGGAACTGTGCTTCAAGCTGGTGACACAGAGGGATTTCCCATCCTGGTATTCCATGACCAAGGGAGTTGGAAATGATCTCCTCATGGAAACGTGGTCTGGGGGCAAGGCAATGATGCCATCCTTGGGCGGCTCCGTTGGACACTGGTTCTATGCTGGGTTGGCTGGCATCCGACCCGATCCCAGTGCGCCCGGTTTTAAAAAAATCCTGATTAAGCCCGCTGTGGTGAGCGGACTCGAATGGGTCGAATGTTCCTATATATCACCCTTCGGCAAGATCATCAGCAACTGGCGCAAACAAGAGGGGAAATTGGTCATGAATGTGACGATTCCACCCAATACCACGGCTCGCGTCTTTATCCCGGCCAAGGATATTGGCTCCATCACGGAGGCAGGCAACCCCGTCGACAAATCTACAACCGTGAAATTTTTACGGATGGAGGATAAGACGGCAGTATACGAAATCAGCTCCGGCCACTATGAGTTCAAAACGGTAAGCCTATAGCAAAACAGACCAGCCCTATGAAATTGAATATAACGAAAACCATCAGCTTCCTGATGCTCGGAGCCGCGATCCTGCTGCCACTGCGTGTGCAGGCCGTTGCTCAGACTGCATCCGTCCACCAGGCGACCGCTGATCCCGTGATTTGCACCTGGAAGAACGACGCCAAAGCAGCCCTGAGCTTCACCTTCGATGATGGCACTGTTGACCATTTCACGCAGGCCGCGCCGATGTTGGAGAAACACGGACTGCGGGGCACCTTTTTCATCGTTATCAATTGGATCGGAAAAGGGAATAAGCTGACCTGGGACCAGGTGAAATCCCTGTCCGAACGCGACCACGAGATCGGGAACCATTCCCTGACCCACGGCAACTTGGCCACGCTCAGCGACAAGGGCGACCTAGTGAATTTGGAAAATGAAATCTTGACCCCCATCGGCATCATCAAAGAGAAAATCGGGGTGCCCCCGGTCACCTTTGCTTATCCGCTCAATGCCCGCAAGCCGCCGGTCCAGGCCATGGTCGAGCAACACCACATTGCCAGCCGACTCATATCCAAAGGATATAACGGCACCAAGTTTAACCTCGAAACCGCCAATTTAGCGGTCGATTCCCTCATCGCAAAGGGAGGGAACTGGGCGGTAATGATTCATGGAATCGATCCGGCGGTGAAGGGCTACCTGCCCTTCGCTGATCCCGCTCTGCTTGACCAACACTTCGCGTATGTAAAAAGCCGCGAAAAGGAGTTGTGGGTGGATACCTTTGCCAACGTGACCCGGTATCAGCTCACGGCGGCCGCCTGCGAGGTAAAGTCCCTTCAAAATACCCCGGGGCTCATGGAATTCGAGTTGATCGGCAAAGAGCCCAACAAAACGGAAAAGAACGTGCCCCTCACCATCCGAATTGACCGACCCAAAGCCGTCGAAGCCAGCCAGGGAAAGCGCAAACTGCAGCTGCGCTCGCAAGGCAATGCCACGCTCTGCTGCGATGTGCTCCCCAATGCCGGCCCGGTACAGGTTCGCTTTGATAAGAACGGCTACAGCCTGCAGTCGTGGTCGCCGCTCAAAGGAAAGACGCTTACGTGTAATATGCAGGTAATGGGGAAAATTCAAAAAACGATGGAGTGATCCGTGAAGAATTTATGAGAACAAGAATGCAGAGGATAATGTGCGGGGGCGTTTTGTTTACGGCCATTCTAGGGGCGGTTACCGTCATGGCAGCGGCGCCGGACGATTACCGGAAGGCTGGCAACTGGCTTGATACCATCACGGCCTCCTGTGCCGCCAGAGGCAAGGCGGGCGTGGTGTCCAAGCCTCTCCCGAAACAGGTGGTCAGTCCGATCTTGTGCGCCACGAACGAAGCGTATGTGCTGACCCTGGATGTCTCCGGGCAGGAATACCTGTCGTTGCGTGTTAACGATGCCAACAGAGGTATTGGAGCCGACTATGCTGTCTGGGCTAACGCCAGGCTGACGACGGCGGATGGCCAAGAGGTCTGGCTGGATGAGCTGAAGCCGGAAGGGGTCGAGCTCGGATATTCCAGTTTTGTTGCCGTTGCGCAAGAGGTCACGATCGGGAAAAAGAAATTCCAGCACCAGCTTTACGCCAACGCCCCCAGCAAGGTCTGCTACCGGCTGGATCCGGCACGGAAGTTCAAGACCTTTGAGGCCTCTGTCGGTCTTGACAAAGCTGCGAGCGGCTTGGTCAAGTTCACGGCCAACAACGTGCGCAAGGTTTCACTGTTCTGGGATCAGTTGATGCAGGATTTTCCGGATCAGCGCGGACTGGTCTATGCGGCGTTCGACTGGTGCCGCCAGGACAAGTTGGACATTTGGATGCCAGCAACCGCCTTTGAGCCAAAGGCGAAGGAATGTCTGGTGCAGAGCGGGAAGGTGCTGAAGACGGTGGCCGCGGCCGGGGGCGATGTCAAGCAACTGGGTGACGGACTGAAAGCGCTGGAAGAGACGTTCGCGGCTAAGGACGTTGATTGGAAGCGGCTGTATTTCAACGTGCATGGCCTACGTCGCAAAATCCTCCTGTCCCATCCTGCTTTGAACTTCGACAAGATTTTATTCAACTGCAATCCGCCGGCCACCTTCAGCCACAACGTCGACCAGTATCTTGGCAGCAACAGCCGGATGGGGCCGGGCCTCGCCCTGTTGAGCGACTGGAAGAGCGACAAGCCACAGGTGAAAGCCATTCTCGCGGGCAAGCTGCCGGCTGGCGCTGTCCGAAGTCCGGACCTCCATTATGATGCGGACAAGGTGGTCTTCGCGTTCTGCGACCATTCGATGCCCCACAGGAAGCGCTATTTCCTCTACGAGGCAGCCATTGACGGTTCGTGGGTGCGCCAGCTCACCGGGACGACGCGCGATCCCTTCACCACGTGGAATAACCGCGCCACGGTGGTGATCGAGGATAACGATCCGGCCTATTTGCCCGATGGCGACATTGTTTTCGTTTCCAGCCGTTCCCAGTCCTTTGGACGCTGTCATGGGCGCTACAATCCGTCGATGGTGCTTTACTCATGCGATGGCAACGGCGACAACATCCGGCAGCTCTCCTACAACAACGAGAATGAGTACGAGCCAGCCATCCTGAACGATGGCAAGATTATTTTCTGCCGCTGGGAATATACGAACCGGCACCAGATGCTTTTTCACAAGCTCTGGCAGTGCCGTCCGGACGGCAGCAACATTGGCCACTACTTCGGCAACGACATGATCGCGCCCATGATGTTCACCGAGGCAACGCCGATCCCCGGATCGCGCAAGGTCGTCACCACCGCCATGGGGCATCACACCTACAGCACCGGCACGGTGGACTTGCTTGATGTGGACAAGGGCGAGAATAGTGAGCAATCGATCACGCATATCACGCCGGAGACGCCTTATCCGGAGACCCAAGGCATGCCCAGTCCGCACTACAGCCATCCGTATCCGATCACCGAGACGCTTTTCCTGGTGTCGCGGGCCAACCACCCTGTGCCGCCTCATGGGATCGTCCCACTGCCGAACGACCGCGGCATCTACCTGGTCGATACTGAGGGCAGCCGCGAGCTGTTGTACGAGAACCCGGACGTGGCCTCGGTGTCGCCGATCGCCATCCGTAAACGTGAGCGGCCGCCAGTATTGCCGAAGAGCGAGCTGGCCAAAGGTGCCGATGAGATGGCCACGGTCTATGTGCAGAATGTCTATCTGACCCGCAACGATCCGCAGGGCCTGATCAAGCCGGGCTCGATCAAGGCGATCCGGGTCAATGCCCTGGGCGTGCAGCCGCGCGCCATGCGCACCGCGCTGAGTGCAACTGTTCCGGTGGAGATTCCCAAGAAGGTGCTCGGCACAGTGCCTGTCGACGCCAACGGCTCCGCCTTTTTCAAGGTTCCGGCACGGACGGCCTTGCAGTTGCAGACCATTGGCGAGGACGGCATGGCCATCCTGACGGAGAAGAGCTTTTTCTATCTCCAGCCGGGCGAGAAGCGAAGCTGTGTCGGCTGCCATGAGCCGGGCGGGGTAACCCCGCCTACGGGGGACTATTCCAGAGGGATGGAGCCCATGGCGTTGAAGCCGGGTGCCGGTCCGCAATATAAGGGCGGACTCAGCTTTATGCGGACAGTCCAGCCGGTTCTCGACCGCTATTGCATTACCTGCCATGGTTTTGATGAACCGAAAAAAGCCTTCTCGTTGATCCATGATGGCAAGATGTCGTGGCCG
Source organism: uncultured bacterium (assembly GCA_942493055.1). Classification (GTDB taxonomy): domain Bacteria; phylum Verrucomicrobiota; class Kiritimatiellia; order RFP12; family UBA1067; genus CAIZQW01. The sequence continues at coordinate 5,047,016 of OW818680.1, forward strand.
CAGTCGTTAACGGAACTGGTCAAACGAGGCGACCACCAGCTCGGTGAATACGAATACATGGACAAGATGCGCGGTCGCGAACAGGTCGACAGCCGGAATATCAGCCGCCCCTATGAGTTTTATGCCCACAGTAACAAGGTTTCGAAGATGCTGCTGGAAAATCACGGCAAGGTGAACATGGACCGCGACAGTTATATGCGGGTGATCGAGTTCCTAGATCTCAATGCCCAGTGCTATGGCGATCTCTTTCCCAACAAGCTGGAACAGCGCCAGATCAACGGCAAGGCCATGGCCGAGCTGCGCGCATATATCAAAGAATTGTTCGGGGAGAAGCTCGCTGCGCAGCCAGAGCGTGCCCTCATCAACACGGTGCAGGTGGATGAAAGCCGGATCCTGATGGCGCCGCTGGCCAGTGCAGCCGGCGGCTGGGGACAAATCAAAGGCTGGGTGGACAAGAACGATCCCGGCTTCCTGAAGATGCAGCAGTTGGTCGAGAAGTGTATCATCCACAGCCCAACCGAGAACACCAACGGCTGGGAACCGACCATCGAGCAGGGCGGCGGCGAGCAGTGGGTTGTTGAAGATCAACAGAAATACCTGAAGTGGATCAACGCCAAACCATCTGAGCACCCTCAGTCCAAATTCCCGGATCAAGCCGAGTTGAACGCATTGCTTCCGACTGCCATGGTTGGCACTGGAGAGAAAACGCGGATTATCGGAGTCATGCGGAGCGCCCTGCAGGGCAAGGACTTGACGATTATGGGGATTGGCACGTCGATCATGGCCGGAGCCAATGCCTCCGATTTCAAAAAAACGTCATTATCTCCCCTTGTCTATGATTGGTGGGTGAGCAAGTTCCCCTCTGCACAATTCAAATTCATCAATGCAGGGATGGGAGCCTCATCGGCGGTTTATGCCGCCCATCGTGCCGAGAGGGATATTTTAAAGTTTAATCCTGATTTCACGGTGATTGATTATACTGCGGGTGACAGAAACTTTGAGGCCGAGGGGCTCGAAGGCTTGATCCGTAAGATGCTGATCCAGCGTCCGCAGTCTGCCATGCTATCCATTATCCAAGGCGGTCAGAATCCGGGCAAGGTGGCGGACGTGCATGTTGCTATTTGCGAAAATTACGGGATACCCATGTTGAGCGTTCCGCAGATATTTCAACCACTGTTGAAATCCGGCCGCATAACCTGGAACGACTGGTCAACGGACACGATTCACCCGAGCAATTCCGGTCATAAGATGATTGCCGACTTGATCATCAGCTACCTCGAAGTGTGCTATAAAGAAGTGGCGACATCTTCCAAGCCCGTTGAAATCGGCGAACTCAAACCGCCTGTGACAAAAAACGGCTTTGAAAAATCAACGGTGCATGATGCCGCCACTCTTGTTTCTGATGATATGGGAAGCTGGACCATAAACCGTGGAACTCATTTTTGGAACAATTCCTGGTCTGCAAATTCCGAAGGCAAGCCGATGGTATTTAAAGTGAAATCCAAATCGCTCATTTTCGGGTATAGAAAGACAATTAAGCCGACCAACGGAAAACTGATCATCAACATGGATGGAAAGCAGCTCAAAGAAGTCGATCCGAATTTCAAGAAAGGGTGGGGGGATTTCGTTCCCAATGAAACCGTCTTCAAAGCAGACATGGCTGAACAGCACACCATTGAATTCATTTACAGCGGAAGTCCGGGCGAGCCCATCTTGATAAAATACCTGTTGATTGCGGAGTAATCGACTTCTGCTTGAAGGCTGCCTTAACTGCCTGAATGTCTTTTCCTAAACCTACACTGGATAATAAAATGAAAACACTCTTTCCGCTTAACAATCGTAGTTGCAATCGCGCTGTCATGGCGAGTCATTCAGCCATACTCGGCGCAGCATCCCGAAAAAGAGCTCTTATCGTTGCCATCCTGCTGCTCGGGATGCGGGCGGCCCACGCCGAAGAACCGATCGCTCTTCATGCCCCGAATCCCTGGCTGGGACCGAATCCGCCTGGCGCCGTTTACCCTGAGCAGGAAGACAGTCGGCAATACGCCGTGTTGCAGTACGACCTGTTGCAACGGTCCAAAGTGAACCGGTACTCGAATGAAACCTATCGTGCGGAGGCACTGATTGCTGCATCCGACCGTGATCCGCTGGATGTGGTTTTGAGGCGAACGACAGCGCTCCTGGAGCACATCGCGCGGATGCCCGATGCACGAAGTTTGTCCGCCGAAAAGACCGAACTCGAAGCGCTTCGCACCCAGGCGGGTGGAGTGGACGTGGCGAATCAGGCGGGGCGGCGCGAGCTCTTCGACCGCGCGGTGCGGCTCCGCCGAAAGATCACATTTGCCAACCCGCTGCTGGATTTTTCGGAGATGATCGTTCTGAAGCGTCAGGTCGCCTCGGTTTGCAGCCACATGTGCGATCAGTTCTACGGCATGGCACAGGAACCGGGGGGCGGGCTGTTTGTGCTGCGCGATCCCTTTGGCTCAAAACCCAGAATCCGCGATTTGCTCGGCAGTGCGAAGATCGGAAACGGACGCCTGAAAGGAGAGAGGCCGACCGGCGGACCGCGCAAACGCTGGCCAAACGCCTATAACGGGAATGTGATGAGGGCGCCTGAAGAGGCGCCCACCCAAGGCGGTTCGTTTGCGACGCCCGCGCTTTCTTATGACGGGAAAACCGTTGCCTTCGCCTATGTCGAGTGCAAGGGGAGCGGCGCGCATCTCTATCACCTCGACCATGCCGCCAAGGGACATTTTGCCGAAACCCGCGTCTACCACCTCTTCAGCGCGGCAACAGATGGGTCGGGACTGAAGATGCTGGCCGACGGGACGTGGAACGATTTCTCGCCGTGCTTCACGCCTGCCGGACGAATCGCATTCATTTCCGAACGGCGCGGCGGCTATTTGCGTTGCGGACGGAATTGTCCGACCTACACCCTGCATGACATGGCGGCGGACGGCTCGGGCATTCGTTGCCTGAGCTTTCACGACACCAACGAGTGGGCCCCCACCATTGGAAGCGACGGCATGATCCTCTGGACCCGCTGGGATTATGTCGACCGCGACTCAATGGTTGCCCATCATCCCTGGACAACCACGCCCGATGGGCGCAATGCGCGCTCCGTTCATGGCAATTATTCGCCCCGAAGGCAACGGGCCGATATGGAGACGGACTACCAGCAGGTGCCCGATTCGCACAAATTTATCGGGACCGCCGCGCCGCATCACGGCCAGTCGTTCGGGTCGTTGATTCTCCTGGATCCAAGGGAACCCGACGACGACCTCATGGCGCCGGTTAAAAGGTTCACGCCGGAAGTTGGCTTTCCGGAAAGCCAGGGCGGTTCTGCCACCTACGGAACGCCGTGGCCCTTGAGTGAGGATTTCACCCTGGCCGCTTATGAGCCGGTGGATGTAAAAGGCGTGGGATGCCCGTTCATGTTCGGCATCTATCTGGTGGACAGCTTCGGAAACAAGGAACTGATTTATCGTGATCCGGACATCGCCAGTCTGAATCCGATTCCGCTCCGTACGCGAAACGTTCCGCCAGTCGTTCCAGAGCAGGACGCGAGAAAAAAGCCCTCGTTGACATCCGCCCCGTCCGAATCCGCGAAGAGCGGCACGGAGGAGGCGACCGTGGCTGTGAATAACGTCTACGACAGCCTGCGACCATTCCCCGAAAACACGAAGATCAAGACGCTCCGGATCTGGCAGATTATTCCGCTGCCGATAGGTTGCAATCGAATTTCGCACAACACGGGGATTCAGATTCCCGGGAGCATGTCGATCAACCTCGCTCGGGCGGTGATCGGCGAAGTGCCCGTAGAAGAGGATGGAAGCGCCTATTTCAAGGTGCCGGCCCGCAAACAGATGTTCTTTCAGGCGCTCGACGAGAAAGGATTAGCGGTACAGTCCATGCGGGCAGGCGTCTATTTCCAGCCGGGCGAAGTCGTCAGTTGCATGGGGTGCCACGAGCCCAAGAACCGCGCGTACGCAAACGACAGCTCCGCCAAGCCGAAACTTGCGCTCCTGCGCGCACCGTCCGTGCCGAAACCCGACGTGGACGGCTCCAATCCGTGGAGTTATCCGCGCCTGGTCCAGCCGGTCCTCAACCGCAACTGCGTGGGTTGCCACGAAAAGAATAAGGACAAGGCGCCACCGCTCGACGCGGGGCTCGTGAATCGCAAGGGAACGGCCTACATGGACTGCGCCACGACGTATTATGCATCCTATCTGAGTCTCGCGCCCAAGTTCGCGTTTACCGACTACGGCGATCTCTTGCGCACCGTTCCTGGAAAATTCGGCGCGCGCGCGTCGAAACTCTATGGTATGCTCTCCAAAGGGCATCACGACGTGAAACTTTCGGAAGACGACATGCACAGGATCACGCTCTGGCTGGATTCGGTTTCACAATTCTATGGCGTCTATGAAATGGAAGGCGGAGAAGCTCAACTCCGGGGAGAGCTGGCAAAGCCGAGTCTGGAATGAGACAATGTTGCGCCGCGCATAACCTAAGAGGCTGGCCGGACAAGAACGACCCCGGCTTCCAGAAGATGCAGCAGCTCCTCGAGAAGTGGGTCGTTGAAGAGCAGCAGAAATACCTGAAGCAGATCAACGCCAAGCCTAAGGTCCCAAGGGAGTGAGTGTTGAAAGGAAATCTATGGATATAAGATCGTTTGGATGGCTGACAACGCGCAAAATATCGAACGCATGGGCACTGGTTGGCGTGTTGTCCCTGGTGCTGGGTGTCTGCTGTGCTCTGCCTGCAAGGGCAGAGGTGCGTCTGCCTTCGGTGTTTTGCGACCATATCGTGTTACAGCGCGACAAACCCATTCGCGTCTGGGGTTGGGCTCCTGCAGGCGAAACAGTCATTGTCGAATTTTCCGGCCAGACGAAGGAAGCCAAGGTGGATTCGCAGGGGAAATGGCAGGTGCAACTGGCGCCGCTTCCAGCCTCGGCTGATGGAAAGACACTGGTGGTTCGCTCCGGAGGTGTTGAGAAAAAAATATCGGATGTTGTTGTGGGGGAAGTCTGGTTTTGCTCAGGACAATCCAATATGGAGCTCTCCCTTGGAAGATACACAGCCGAAGAACAAAAAGAGCCGGAAAATCAACACCTCAGGTTTTTTACATTTAGCAGACAAGCGGACACAAAGCACCTGGACGATGTAAAGAACGGCCGATGGCTTATTGTCGGTCCGCAAACAGTGGGGCACGTATACGCGACAGCCTATTATTTCGCGAAAATGGTGCAAAAGGAACTGGGTATTCCCGTTGGGTTTATCCAAGGGGCTATTGGAGGAACACCGATTGAGGCTTGGATGGCTCGTGAAACGCTTGCTTCAGATCCGGAGATGGATCAGATCGCCGAGACGGGGATGAAGTTGACCAGCGAAGGCGAAATCAAGAACAAGGAACATCTGGCGCAAGGAGGGGATACCAATAAACTGCCCTGGCCGATGTGGCGAATCCATCAAACCCCCTCGCGGCTTTATAACGGAATGATTCATCCCTTTACGCCTCTTTCCATTCGGGGATTTATATGGTATCAGGGTGAGCATAATCTCGGCAACCCGAAAGTTTACGCAAAATTATTTCCGGCTCATATCAACGGTTGGCGTTCTGCCTGGGGGCTGGGTAATCTTCCCTTTTATTACTGTCAATTGCCGGGGATTGTCGTCAAAGGCGGGCCAACCCCGGAAGGCAACGTCGCTATGATGCGTCTCATTCAAGCTCAGGCTCAAGCGTTGCCCAAAACAGGGATGGCCGTGATTTACGACACCGCAGAGGAAGACAACAATCACCCCGAAAATAAACGTCCTGCTGGTGAGCGACTGGCTCGCCTTGCGCTGTCGAAGGATTACGGGAAAGAGATTGTTTGTTCCGGCCCGGTGTATAGCTCTTCGAAGAAGGACGGACCCCGTATTCGCGTCAGCTTCTCCAGTCTAGGATCAGGGCTTGTGGCCAAGGAGATCCCGATGGAGTACCGGCCTTCTACCAGAAAGCCCGAAATCAAGCCTGTGACCCGCACCAATCCCGGAAGCCAACTGGAAGGGTTTCAAATTCAAAATGAAAAGGGGGAATGGATCTGGAGTGATGCGCACATTGATGGAAACGATGTCGTAGTTGCGCTAAAAGAAGACACTACGGTGAAGGCTGTTCGCTATGCCTGCATCGACTTTGGTTTTTTCAATTTATTCAACAAAGAAGGCTTGCCGGCAGCGCCATTTGAAGCGCCTGTGAAATAAGGATACATGATATGAATATAACCGAAATGAAGACATGGACTCGAATCTGGGCGGCAAGCCTGACGCTGATGGCGCTCCCATGGATTGTTGGCTCATCCTGGGCAGCCAGCCCGGAGGTTCAGCCTGTGGAACCGGAGCGCCTACGCTCGATGCCAAGGCCCTCAGATTTGCCGCTAGAGCCAGGGCCGTTCAAGGGGAATTGGGATTCCATTGCCGCACAGTTTGTCTGTCCCGAGTGGTTCTTTGATGCCAAGTTCGGCATCTGGGCGCATTGGAGCGCCGACTCGGCGGGCGAAGCGGGTGATTGGTATCACCAACGACTCTACTGCGAAGGCACCGCAAATTATAAAAGCCATGTTGAAAAATTCGGTCACCCTTCCAAAGTCGGGTATAAGGATGTGGTTCAGACGTGGAAGGCGGAGAAGTTTGATCCCGATGCCCTGATGGCCTTCTTTAAGCAGAACGGTGCCCGCTTCTTCTTCACCATCGGCGTGCACATGAACAACTTCGATAACTGGAACAGCAAGTATCACCGATGGAATGCCGTCAACATGGGGCCGCATAAGGACATCGTGGGGCTCTGGCAGGCGGCAGCAAAAAAAGAGGGAATCCCCTTCGGTATCACCGAGCATCTGGCCAGCAGCTACCGGACGACGCAGAGCAACAAGGGAGCCGACAAGAGCGGGCCGTATGCGGGCATTCCTTACGACGGCAACGACCCGGAAAATGTGGACTTGTACCATCCCAAGTATCGGGACGGGAAGTGGGAGTTCAGTTGCGCCGATGTGCCGGAATGGTGGAAGCACGCGTGGTATCGAAGGATGCATGATCTGGTGACGACCTACCAGCCGGATATGATGGACACCGACGACTTCGGGCTGCCCTTTCCGGAATACTCCATTCCGTTAGTGGCGCATTACTACAACCTCAAGGCGAAAGACAAGACCCGCCCCCGGGATGCGCTCTGGATTTGCCGTAAACACTCCTCAAGCAAGGGCACGGTCTTGATGACGGAGTTCGGGTTTCCGTCCGTCATCCGCCGCTATGCCTGGATCAGGGCCGAGTGTCTTTCACAATGGGCTTATAACAAGTCGGATGATCGCGACAGGTCAGGCGACTGTCAGATTGCCACCTTGGTTGAAATTGTCAGCAAAGGAGGCAACTTCCTGCTGTCCCCTGCAATCAAGCCAGACGGCACGATTGCTCCGCTGCATGTGAAGGCAGTGGAAGGCCTGGGGGCCTGGCTTCGCCTGAATGGCGAAGCGATTTATGGCACGCGGCCTTGGCAGATCTTCGGCGAAGGGCCAACCGACCTGAGCCGGAAAGAGGTCGGCGAGACGTTATGGAAGCCCGGCTTTCGCATGCAGGATGACGACATTCGATTCACCTCCAAAGGGGAAACGCTCTATGCTATTTGCATGGGCGGCCCGCAACAGAGCGTGCTCGTCAAATCCCTTGGAACTGCCGCCCGCTTGGTTGACGGCAAGCCTTCCGAAATCCGGCTGCTGGGTTACGAGGGCAAGGTGGAGTGGAAGCAGGAAAGCGAGGGGTTGAGAATCACGATTCCCGCCGCGTGGAGTGGCCGTCGTATGATGGTGTTTGCGATCAAAGGCTTTGCTCCGTGGGACGGCGATATCCGCCCCGATTCAAGCGATGTCTTGGTGCTGGGCGCCAATGAGGCCAAGCAACACGGCATTCACTTGAATGATTGGGATACATGGATCTCGGATTGGAATGATTCCAAGGAATGGGTGTCGTGGGACAAAGTGCGTTTCTTTACGCCAGGCGAATATGAAGTGACCATCGACGGCGGCGGCATGCGCGCCGATGTTCCCTACCGGTTGCAAATTGGTGAGAAGGAATTGACGGGCAAAGCACCCTCTGCGGGCGGCTGGGGCAAGGGCGTGGTTTTTCCAGCGGGCAAGATCGCCATCGAAAAGGCCGGGGTCTATCCCGTGGCACTGCGCGCGGGCTCGGATGCAAACTGGGGCGGGTTGCAGTTATTTAATGTCACGTTGAAACGGATAAAATAAATCAATTGTTGATCAGCGAAGGTGGAGGCGTAGCTGGTTGCGGCAAACATTTCTCAATCCGTGTCAATCCGCGTCCGGCAGCTGCCGGATAGCCAAAAGTTACAAATCAGTTTCTTCCCACCCCTCGGGTGCATAAAAACGCAAGTGATTTGCACGAAAAGGCATGGAAGGCTTTTGCAAAATACGGTATAGTCATTGCATCTTTAGACTGAAGACTTTGTAGGACACGCTATGATGAAAAAACAATTTTTGATTTTCGCTACACTGGCAATTACGCTGATGCGTCCGCAGGAGAGTCAGGCAAGCCAAGCTTATGTATTGGACACAGCAGGGCTAGGGGATGTGGGGGAACTCTATTTGCTCGGCGCGCTTCAGGGAATCGTGAACCGGGATGCGCCGCGTCTGTTCTTGACCAAAGGTGCAGCCAACACGGTTTATGCAGACTATCTGGAGCGAGAGAAGGGGTTTACATTCATCCGGCTCAAGTCCCTGCCCGATGCGATTGCGACGTTTGCTGCCATGAAGCGGGCGGATGGGGTGACTCCCCTGATCAAGGGGCTGGTCAAATATCCCGCGACGTATTGGGACAATCCGAATCGCAAAATGGTGAACATGTATTACAACTACTGGATCGCCGCTAATTTTGCCGCGCAAGAGGATTTGCTTCCCGTCAACGACGGGATGCTGAAATATCAGTCATCCATGCTGAGCGGTTCGGAGTTCTGGTATAAGGACACGGGCATGGGCGGGTGGGGTGAGATGTTTGTGAAGATGCAGCGTTCGGCAACGAACGGCTTGAGCGTGACCTCTTGGCGGGCGGATTCTTATGCGAGCAAAGTGGTCTATCTGGACTTGGATGTGACGCCGAAAATTGAGATTGTAGTCAGCGACCTGACCCCCGGTGGTGCGTGGTCCCTGGCTATCTCGATGGGTTCAACAGTGACGCCGTTTGAGAACCGCGGGGGCGTGCTGGCTCCCGGCCTGACGAAAGAGACCAAAACCGGGACGTTTGTAGCTGATCTGGCGAAGACTGGGCTTTTCAAGCCGCGTGCTGGAAGGGCTGAGCTGCGTATTTCACCCTCTGCGACGAATGTGACTGTGACAGTGAAGTCGATCCGCTTGTTGAATGCAAAAGGGGAAGAGCCTTCGCTCGCTCCCTATTCTCCTCGGAAGGATGTTTTTAAGGACCTGTCTGTCACGCGGGATCTGGTGGCCTCGCCACCATACGAGCAGAATGAGGAGAGCGCCTGCGAATGGTCGCTTGCAAACCAGCGCAGCAAGTGTGTGCCAGATGCCTTTGCATCGTATGCCGGAGGGTCGTGGATTTTAATGGGACTCGATTACACCATCGCCAAAAAGATCTACCATTTCTACCAGGATAAAACCCCCTTCGTTAACGGCGGATATCCTAATCTGGACAAGATGCTATCTGATTTCAAGACGCCGGGGCTGATATTTGGTTGGTTGGGCAACGAGGACTACGCGTGTATGAAAATGGGGCGGTACAATGCCCGTTATGCCGGTGGCGTGCCGGAGAATTTTTCTTTCTGGCAATGGGTTCCGCTTAAAAAAACAGGCAAGCCGGTTCCGCTGCCGCAAGTCCGCGATGTCACACGCTTGGAGAACAAGGTGTATGTAAACTTTAGCTGGGCCTCAGCGGACTACATCCAAATCAGTTATAATTTGATGGATAATCTTTGGCTGGACCCCAACCGCGGCAAGGTTCCCATGACGTGGGGCTTCAATCCGTTGCTCGCCCGATACGCCCCGGCGTTCGTGGAGTATTACGCGCATACGGCGAAGCCGAAAGATTCCTTCTGGGGCTTTACAGCGGGATATACCCATCTCTCAGGTTATCAGCCGGCCCCTTTGAAGACGTATGCCGAAGAGACGTCTCGCGGGGTTTACGCGCTGGGACTCTCTCCTGCCGTGGATGTCTGGGATTGCAACTCGTCGTGCAACGAGTCGTATGAGGCGCTCAGCCTGCATTCGCCGACGTCTGAGGGGGTCAAGCTGATGAGTGTTCTTCCGAGTGGGACGAATGCTTCGGAGACGTACTGGCTGGATAACGGATGTCCTGTCGTGCGTTTGGATCGAGGACTCTTCTCCGTCTGGCAGGCTGATGGGAAATCGACACCCGAATCGATTGTGGCAGCCATTAAGGCCGCTGCTGCAAAAAAACCTGTGAAAGGGCCGCAGTTCTTGACCTGCAACTGCCGCTTCGCGCCGACATTCCTAAAAGCGGTCCAGGAGCTGTTGCCTGAGAATATCGTGGTGGTTGGGATGCCTGACTTTATTGCTCTTGCTCAAGAGGCGGGTGCTGTGACAGCGCTTCCTTTTTCCGATGCAGTGGGTTCCGGCGACAGCATCAACGTCAGCTTCGAGTTGCACAATGCATCAGGGACGACCGGTCGTAAGGGCAAGGTGAGTTGGACGCTGCCGCCGGGATGGAAATCGTCAATGGACGCGTGGGTTCATGAAGCTGTTCCGCAAGGAGGGAACCTTAAGAAGATTGTGACCTTCACTCCGCCAGCAGGTATGACATCAGGCACCGCAGTCATCGGCTACAAAGATTCCCGCTTTGACTGGGACAACGAGATCATCCTGACGACCTATCCACAGGGGATTACTGTGTCCGATTGCGTGTCCACGGAGGGTTGGACCGCCACGAACGGGGCGGCTGTTTGCGTCGACCGCGGGATGCTGAAGATCACGCCGAAGACTGTCATCGGGCGGCATGATTACTCGAGCGGCACGCGGATTGAAAACAATGGACGGGTCTCCTGCGCGTTGAAGCAGATCGACTTCAGCAGAAAACCCGTTCTGAAAATAAATATTCCGGATCAGGACAGCAGTGGAACTCGAATCGGCGTCACTGACGAGACAGGCCAATACAAACAATGCGCCTCTACCAGCGTGCCAGGAACCTGTTCCATTGACCTGAGCGTTGTCACCAAATGGACCGGCACGAAAGATCTCACACTCAACATTGATCCCGCGACTGGCCATGGCAGATATGTGCGGATCAGGAGTATCAAAGTTTGCTACCCATAAGCAGAAAGAGAATATTCAATATCCAACAAGGAATGTCCAATATCCAGGGATGTCCTGAATAATCGCGCTCAATCGCAGGGCTGGTTAAGGACTCAAAGACGGAGAGGCTAAAGGCAAAATCGGCTCTTTGCGGCTCATCGATAACATCAACTGTTTTCTCCACGAAACGCACGAAAATAACCTCTGGGCATTCGCGTTTCTTCGAGAAATAAGTGACCAGTTCGTTTATCCCAGGTGCCCCGGATGGGGTGAGTTTTCATCTTTGAGCCTTGGGGGCTTCACGTCTTGGCATCCCTGTGCTGTCTGGACAGAACGATCAACGTTGAAATGCTCCTAATGAAAATCGTATCCCCAATTTCAAATCATCAAACGAGTATAATCTGACGCATGATCATGAGTTTTAAAGCTTTACCTCGTGCGAAGTGACAACGAATTTGAATGACAGAAAGGATGCTTATGTCCTATGCCTAAACACGAACCCTATACCTATTTCACAGCGCCGCGAAATCAACGGCATTCTCTTCCGAGATGGTATTCCTCCTGATGTTGAGACTTTGGATCTTTATACATGGAGGGAATGTCAACCAGGGCTGTATTGTTGTTGATACTTTTAGTTGTTGCTTGCTCTGCGTAGCACAAAACAAGTATAATTTCTCCAATATGTTAACTGTAAACCACCATAGTACACGCGCCTTTTCAATGAATTTGAAAACCGGAATGGTGCCAATGTACAGTTACGCCCACATTACCGTTGATACAGTTTTGATCGACTGTTCTTTGTTTCCCTATAAGTAGGATTCGTAAGGAGGAATGATTGATGACGTCACCAATACGGCTTATTCGTGAAAAACGGAGAGACTTTCTTGCCGTTCTTTCAACGGCAATATTCTTGTCTCTGTCAATTAACCTTTTGTCGTCTTGGTTTAGCATTGTTACGCACAACAACTCCGTTACGGTCTTACTCTGGAGTGTCTGTTTTTCCCTAGTAGGGATTCTATTCTTTAGGAGCGTTGCGTTTGGCCCGAATGAGCATGTTGTGCGTATTCGAGGTGCCGTTGCGTATAAAATTGATAATGACTCTGTTGAGAAAGTAGAAATCATCGGATATACATTTAACGACACGTTCTGTGAATGTTTGATTGGTTTTCTCTCCGAAAATGAAGCGTTTAAAAGAATATTTGTTACAGGCTCAACTGAAAAGTCAAATCCACTAATTGCTTTTAATCCAGACAAATTGGACCGGATGAACATCATCAACTCTGTGTTGGAATACGTAGTTCTCAGTGAACTTGATCTTCACTTGAACGCCTATTTTGTTGAGAATGAGATTGACAAGCGAGGAATTGAAGTTCTGGGTCGAGACAAGCTTAACAGCAGAATTTTGAAGAATCGAGTTATTGACCTCATCACAAAGGATTCGAAGGAACGACCTGCATTCTTATCGCATGATGCTAAGAAAGAAGGCGTACCGGGCGAGGTCGTCTACATGAAGGGCGAAAATGGAGCAGTCTTTAATCGCTTATCGTTTGAGCTACCTCCAAAGTCAGGCATCGATCGCAACGATGATGGATTCATTGTTATCTCCAATCCGCTTTTTGATCTCACGATTGTTCCAAAGTATGGGGGCTTCGCTTCTGCTGATATTCCAGATGAGTTGATGCCGTCAAATTTTGATATTCTTTTTCAGCCAATAGAAGTTGGCGTGAACCTTATTGTTCGTGTAAAGCTTGGAGCCTTTTACACAAATCAGTCGATGGAAATATACGAATGGATTGACTCTTTTATAGAGTCGATGCAGGACTACATTTCCACTGAAAGATTGTGCCGTCGTTTAAATCCGGACTTTGTGGCCATGTTAATCAAGAATCTTGAGCGGAAAGGGACTGGCAAGGTGATGTGTCTCGGGGAGGAAAAGGGGGCGCGGAGGTAAAACCAACTTATGTCGGCAAAGGAGTCATAGTTTCACATTCTACAATTGAGATTGCGGCGGCCTGTCGAATAGAAAGAGGGAGTCGATGGAGGGGGCGTTCGGGGGCATAACTAAAAATCAACAAATCGATTGCGATGGACTAAATATGGGAGTGAGCTAACTCTATTGCCGCTCCTGTGTGATGGCTCATTTATCCGTTACGAAAGTTAAGTCTTGAATGGCACGGACAAAAAACAAATATACTCTCGTCCATGATAAACATACCGTCGGTATCCCAGGTTGCAATACGGATCATAAGAAGTCTGTCAACGGATAAAGCGCTCGCCACAGGCTGTCGAAAAGCACTCAACGGCCTTGTCTATAGATTCAATTTTTGACAGGATGGACAGGATTTTGAGGATTGTTTTCTTGCTCTGTTAACTCTGCCTCTCCGCCGTAGCCCTGGCATAGGCGGATGCCTCTCTGAGAAAAAGGTTTCAAATCAGTTTGTTCCTTTTCCCCAATGTGCACTAAAAAGCAAGTGATTTGCACGGAAAGGCATGGAAGGCATTTGCAAAATACGGTATAGTCTTTGCAGTTTTAGACTGAGGACTTTGCAGGACACACAATGATGAAAAAACGATTGTTGATTTTAGTTGCACTGGCGGTTACGCTGATGCGTCCGCAAGAGAGCCTGGCAATCCAAGCTTATGTATTGGATGCCGGCGGGCTTCGGGATGTCGAGGAGCTTTATCTGGTGGGAACTCTGCAGGGGATCGTCAACCGGGATGCGCCCCGTCTTTTTCTAAGCAGTGTGGAACACGGGATGTGTGCAGGGGCAAACAACGTTTACGTCAAATACTTGGAAAAAGAAAAGGGCTTCACGTTCACCCGGTTGAAATCACTGGACGACGCAATCTCTACTTTCGCCACGATGAAGCGGGCTGATGGAGTCACTCCGCTGATCAAGGGATTGGTCAAGTATCCCGCCTTCACTGTGGATCCGGTGAAAAAAAACAAAGTAGGCACGTATTATAATTTTTGGATCGCTGCCAATTTTGCGGCTCAGGAAGACTTGCTGCCGGTCACCGACAATATTCTGAAATGTCAGACCGCGATGTTGTCAGGCTCCGAGTTCTGGTGGAAGGATGATAAGATGGCGGGCGGGTGGGGAGCGATGTTTTCTGTGCTGAAGCGCCCTCCAGCCGGCGGGCTTTCAGTGCAAACCCGACCAGGGGTCAAAGGCAACAGGTCAGGATACGCCAATCGAACGGTCTATCTGGATTTGGATGTAACCCCTAAGATCGAGGTGGTTGTCAGCGATCTGACACCGGGAGGGGCATGGTCCCTGAAATTCAGGACGCCGACCACGGTCAATACTCCCGTGAACTGCGCTGCGGTCAGCGTTCCGGGACTAACCAGCATCAACCGCACAGGAACCTTTGTCGTCGATCTTGCTGCCTCCGGCCTCTTCAATCCCCGTGCCGCCAGGGCCGAGCTGCAGATATCGCCAATCGGTCAGGACGTGTCCGTCACGGTCAAGTCGATCCGCCTTCTGAATGCAAAGGGTGAGGATCCCGCTGGTGCGCCTTATGCGACAAGAAAGGAGATCTTCCAGGGACTTGCCGTCAAGCGTGATCTCGTGGCAGCCGCTCCTTATGAACAGGACGAGGAGAAGGCGTGCGAATGGTCGCTGGCAAACCAGCGGAAGCAATGCGCCCCGGGCTCCTTCGGATCCTTTTCCGGCGGCTCATGGATTCTCAAAGGGCTGGACTATGCCATCTCAAAGAAGGTATATCTTTTTTATCAAGGGAAGGAGCCCTTTACCAAAGACGGCTATCCGAATCTGGACAAGATTCTGGCTGATCTCAAACCGCCGGGTTTGGTCTTCGGCTGGCTCGGAGGCGAGTCCTATTCCTGCATGAAGATGGGGCAGTATGGCGCCCGGTATGCAGGCGGTCCTCCTGAAAACTTTTCGTTCTGGCAATGGGTCCCATTGAAAAAAACCGGCCGCCCCGTTCCACTCCCGCAGGTGCGCGAGGTCAAAAATCTGGAAAACAAAATATATGTGAACTTCAGTTGGGCATCCGCAGACGCTATCGAGTTCACCTACAATCTGATGGAAGGTTACTGGGAGGACCCAAACCGAGGAAAGGTGCCGATGACATGGGGCTTTAACCCGCTGATCGCCCAGTTCGCCCCAGCTTTAGTGGAGTTTTACGCGCATTCGGCCACGCCGAAAGATTCCTTTTGGGCATTTCCGGCAGGGTACACCCACGCCTCCTGTTTCCCCCCTGAAAAATTAAAGCTTTATGCGGAAGAGACCCGCCGCGGACTCTTCGAGCTGGGGATCTCCCCCGCAGTGGATGTATGGGACAGCGATAACAATTGCTCTCCAACGTATGAAGAGTTCAGCAGGTCCTCCGCCTTTCCTGGCGTCAAGCTGATGAGCGTTCTTCCCTCGGTGCGCGGCCCCGAGACATTCTGGCTCGACAACGGGGCTGTGGTGATACGTAACGATCAACGGTTTCACGGGAAGAGTCAGAAAAACGGAAAAACTACGCTGGAGGGGGTTGTTGCCGACATTAAGGAAATTGAGAAGCTATACCCGGGAATGGACCCCAAGTTCTTGACCATCAATACCCGGGTTTCACCCACCTTTGTCAAGGAGATCCAAAGCTTGTTGCCCAATAATGTGGTGATTGTAGGGATGCCCGATTTCATCGGACTTGCCGAGGAATCGGGTGCTGTTGTGGCGATGCCTTATTCCGACAGTGTCGGTTCCGGCGACAGTGTTAAAGTGAAATTCCAGCTCCACAATGCGTCGGGGCAGGCCGGACTGCCGGGTAAAATCACCTGGACTCTTCCGCCCGGATGGAAGTCATCCCCCGCGGAGTGGAGCCACGGTCCGGTTCCGGTCGGATCGAACCTGAAGCAGGTGGTGACGTTCACGCCGCCGCAAGGGACTACCACCTGCTCTGTCTCGATCGTGTATCAGGACTCCCGGTTCCGCTGGAAAAAAGAATTTTCCCTGACCACCTATCCAAGCGCCATCCCTGTTACTGACTGTGATTCCGTAGCAGGATGGACCGCTACGAATGGGGCCTCCGTGACCATGGAGCGCGAGATGATCAAGGTCACCCCGCAAACGGCCAGGACGCGCAGCGAATACTTCGAAAGCAACAGAGCCGTGACAAACACAGGTCGCGTCACTTTTCCGTTGAAGCAGATTGATTTCAGCCGCAAACCGATCCTCAAAATTACGATACCAGACCTTAACGGAAGCGGGACGACCCTCGGCCTTCTGAATGCAAAGGGCATATGGAAAAAATGCGCTGAAGTAAGCGTGGGAACGTGTTCTATTGATTTGGTCACCGTCACGCAATGGACCGGCACCCAAGATGTCACCCTGACGATTGATCCTGCCACCCGATATGGCAGCCTTGTCAGGATACGAAGTATCAAGGTTTGCTATCCATAAGCAGAAAGAGAATATTCAATATCCAACAAGGAATATCCAATATCCAAGGGAAATACAGCATTTCCGATGATTATTGATTATTCCGTGTTGATGATTGGATATTCAAAATGGTCTTCGTGGTTCTTTGTCTTGCTTTTTGAGTCTTGGGGTCTTCAAGTCTTTTCGTCCTTGTTTATAGATTCAATTTATTGACAGGATGGACAGGATATCGAGGATTGGGGTCTTGTTCTGTGAGCTCCGTGTCCGGCAACGGCCGGATGCACACCTGCCTCTGGAGGGCCACGCTTCGTCGTGGCCGGACGGCGATCCGCCGTCCCTCCCAATATGTAATAACGCAATAAGGCAATCACGCAATAAGGCAATTCTTGAGTTGCACAAAAAAGCAATCGAAATGCACGTTACGGCATTTTCAAAAGGAGTGAAATAGAATAATATATTGATCATACATTCTGAACAGCATGGATCAGGGGTCAATGCTGAAACAAGTCGAACAAGGGGAGACAAATGATAAACAATAAGATGTTGGCGTGTTTATGTGCAGCCATGAGTGCGACGCTGTTGGTGTCCGCTGGAGAATCAATGACAACGGAGCCCATGAAACAGCGAGGCCTTGTCAGCACAGGTGATGCGGCGCGTATTCAGTCAGTGCTTGCCAAGGCGCGGCGAGGCGAGCCGATTTGCGTGGCGGCCATAGGCGGCTCTATCACGGCGGGTGGCCAAAACACCAAAGATCCAAAGCGGCGCTATGTGCAGCAAGTTGCGAAATGGTTCGAAACTGCTTTCCCTGGGTTGACGGTCCGCTGTGTGAACGCCGGAATCGGCGCGACGAATTCCGGTTACGGGGCGTTGCGCGTGCAACGCGATGTGATCGCCCATCAGCCCGATCTTGTGATCGTGGAATACGCGGTCAACGATTTAACAGGGGCGCAGATGGAAGACTGCTACGAAGGCGTGTTGCGTCAGTTGCTGAACAGTTCGACGAACCGCGCAGTGATCGCGCTCTCCTTCATGCACAAGGACGGCAAGAACGCGCAGGACGGACAGGTGGCGCTGGGGCGGCACTACGGTCTGCCCATGATCAGTTTTCGCGATGCGGTCTGGCCGGAGTTGCAGGCGGGCACGATCAAGTGGGAAACAATTTACGATGACGTGGTTCATCCCAATAATGAAGGACACGATATCGCGAGCGAACTGCTGCGAGGCTTCCTTGCGTCGTCGCTGGCGAACCTGCCGAAAGACGACCGTGGGCTGCCGGGCATTGCACCTGTGCCCGCGCCACGCAAAGCGGACACGTATGAACGTTGTGTCCTGTTGCGCGCACCAGACTTCAAGCCCGTGTCCAGCAATGGCTGGACGTGCGTGAGATCCAGCGTCTGGGAGTGCGGGAGCGCGGGCGGGCGGTTTGAATATGAAGTCTCCGGACAGATCCTGCTGTTGGGCCGCAATATTCCAGCAGTCGCGAAAGAGCGTGTTGAGCTTATCGTGGATGGCGGCGCGCCTCAACCGCTTTTGCAAGACGGACACAATAGGCCTGTGGCGAAAGGGCTGAAGGCCGGCTTGCATCGCGTAGCTGTCGTGGTTCAGCCGTTTAGCGGCACTGAAAAAGACAAGGTGCAGATTTGGTGGGGTGGGGCAGCAGGGTTATAAATATTTTAAACCCGATGGGACAAACAATGAAACACGCCCTCACACTCATCATCACCCTGCTGCTGGCACCCATGCTGATGAGCGCCACTGGCGCCGATGAACTGGAGAAGAATTTCACCACTCCACCGGAATCTGCCAAACCGCAGGTTTTCTGGCAGTGGCTCAACGGCAATGTGACCAAGGAAGGCATTACCGCAGACCTGAAGGCGATGCATCAGGTGGGGATCAACGGAGCCCTGGTGCAGACGGTGGGTATGTTTTACCCAGGGCCGATGCAAAAAATGGATCCGCAGTTCTTTGACATGATGGAGCACGCCGCACGGGAAGCTGATCGCCTGGGGATGAAAATCAGCATGAGCGTCTCTTCGGGCTGGGCCGGTTGCGGGGGGCCATGGGTCAAGCCTGAGCAGTCGATGCAGATCATCACGTTCAGCGAAGTGGTCGCGACCGGTCCGTCGACGTTCAACGGCAAGCTGCCGCTGCCGCCGACGAACTACAATTTCTACCGGGACATCGCGGTCTGGGCATTTCCGACGTCGGCCGACGAGCAGGATGTCGTCACGCCTGACAATCCGGTGTCGGTCACGACCGATGCGCCGGGGGTGGACGCCTCTCTGCTGGCCAGTGGCGCGGGGGGCGGGTTTGTCGAGTTCCCCTCGGTCAGAGGCGCGCGGCCCTACCACATTCAGGCCGCGTTTGCCAAGCCAGTGAGCGTGCGGAGCATCCGGGTGAAGATCCGCGAGGACCGCGGCTCGGGTGGCCCGGTACAGGTCTCGGACGACGGAGTCAACTTCCAGACCCTGCGGAACTTCGAGATCAAGCCCATGGACGTGGCGGGCTTCGTGGACATTTACCTGGGCGACACGCCGGTGAAGGCGCGGTTCTTCCGTCTGGGGTTCACGGGTTCGTTTGACGGCAACCCCAACGTGATCAGCCGGATTGCGTTCTCGAACCGCCTGAAAGCCCCGGGGCTCCTGCAGAAAGCGTTCTACCAAAGGCCGCACAACAGTCACATCGACACGCCCATGTTGATGGAGAAGGCGCGTCAGCGGAAGGTGGGGCCGGAGTCGATTGTGCGCCGCGATGCCATGGTGGATCTTTCGTCGGCATTGCAGTCCGACGGCACGCTCAAGTGGGATGTTCCACCCGGGAAATGGACCATCGTCCGCTTTGGGCATACTTCCAACGGAGAGCTATGCGGCGGACCGTGGAACGGTCTGGACGTCGACAAACTCACACCGGAGGGCGTCAAGGTCGGTTGGAGCGGGATGATGCAGCCGACTATCGAACGTCTGGGACCCTTGGTCGGCAAGACCCTGATCCGCTGCGAGTTCGACAGTTGGGAAGTTGGGGCGCAGAACTGGACGCCGAAGATGGCCGAGGAGTTCAGAAAGCGGCGCGGTTATGATCCTGTGCCGTTCCTGCCGGTGATCACGGGCCGTGTCGTGGAAGCCCCGGATTGTACCGAGCGGTTCCTTTGGGACCTGCGGCGGACCGTCTCTGATATGATCGCCGAGAACTTCTTTCGTCCCTTTACGGAGTTGTGTCACAGGAACGGCATGGAGTCGATGGTTGAGCCGTATTACGGCCCCTTCGAGTCCATGCACTGCGGCGCACAGGTGGACATCCCCACGGCCGAGTTCTGGCAGGGCTGGGACACCGACAGTGTGAAAATGGTTTCCTCGATCGGCCACGGCTATGGCAAGCGGATCATTGCCGCCGAAAGTTTCACGGGCATGCCTCCGAAGCATGCCCGCTGGGAAGACGCCCCGTATTCGATGAAGGCGTTCGGCGACCAGATGTTCTGTCGAGGCATCAATCAATACTACTTCCACTGCTCGGTCCATCAGCCCTGGCTGAACCGCGCTCCCGGCATGACGCTCGGGGCCTACGGTATCCATCTGAACCGGGGTAACACCTGGTTCGCATGGGCGGGACCGTGGATGCGGTATCTGGCGCGCTGCCAGTACCTGCTGCGTCAGGGGCGCGTGCTGGCTGACGTGGCGTACTTCTGTGGACAGAACGCCCCGGTCAGCGATCGCAAAGGTAATCCGGAGACGCCTTCGGGCTATTACTGGGACGACATCAATACCGACCTGCTGATGAACCACGCCAAGGTGGTGAACGGCCGCATCGTGTTGGACAGCAGCGCGAGCTACGCGGCGCTGGTGCTGCCGCCTGAGGATCCGCAGATGACGCCGGAACTGCTGGGCAAGATCCGCGACTTGGTGAAGGACGGGGCGACGGTCGTGGGCGCCCGGCCGACCTGCTCGCCGAGTCTGCAAGATTACCCTGCGTGCGACCGGCGGGTGCAGGCCCTGGCCGCGGAACTTTGGGGCGATGTCGACGGCAAGACGGTCACGCGGCACGCACTGGGCAAGGGACAGGTCGTCTTGGGCAAGCCTTTAAACGACGTGTTGGACGGGCTGAAGGTCGCGCCCGACTGCATCATGGGCAAGGATTTCGAGTTCATCCACCTGGCGCTGGACGTCGGAGGCGATGCCTATTTCCTCTCGAACCAGGCCGATCAGCCCGTGCGGCAGGAGTGTTCGTTCCGCGTGAGCGGGAAGAAGCCGGAGCTGTGGTGTCCCGACTCCGGGAAGATTGAGCCGGTCCCGGCATACACGGTCAAGGGCGGTCGGGTGATCGTGCCGCTGGAGTTCGACCCGAGCGGATCGCTGTTCGTGGTCTTCCGAGAACCGGATTCAACGGTGGATCACGTGGTGACGCCGAAACAGCGTTTGATCCCGGTGGGCGATCCGGTCACGATCGAAGGGAGCTGGAAGCTGAGTTTTCCGCCGAACCTGGGCGCGCCGGAGTCGGTGACGCTGGATCGGTTGATCTCCTGGCCGGAGCATGCCGACAGCGGGGTGAAGTACTTCTCGGGCACGGCCACGTACGAAAAAGAGATCGAAATCCCGGCAACGATGTTGGCCACGGGCAGCGTGTTGTGGCTGGACCTTGGCGTGGTGAAAAATCTGGCGAAGGTAAAGGTCAATGGCGTGGACCTGGGGATCCTGTGGAAGAAGCCGTTCCGCGTGGACATCGCGTCGGCGGCGCGGCCCGGGAGCAACCGGCTGGAGATCGAGATCGTGAATCAGTGGCCCAACCGCATGATTGGCGACGAACAGTTGCCGGAGGACATCGGGTGGCGGGGGCAGTTCGACGCGCGCTGGGGCCAGGGGGTGGACTCCACGAAAGACTGGCCGCAGTGGTTGAAGGAAGGCAAGCCCTCGCCGACGGGCCGCATTGCGTTCAGCACCTGGCGGCATTTCGCGAAGGACTCGCCGTTGCTTCCCTCCGGCCTGCTTGGCCCGGTGACCTTGCAAACGGCGGTATCGATTCCGGCCAAGTGACTTGAAAATCAGGATTAATCTATGAACACAAGAAATGCATCCATGCGGCGATCACAGTCAAGAAAGGCAAGCCGATGATATCCATGACAGAAAAAATGAATGTGCGTGCACTGCTGGTGGCGATAGGGTTGCTGGCTCAGACCGCGGTTTCGGTCTGGGCCGCAGGGGAAGTCTCTCGCGATCCTAAGGCGCCGGACGATTACCGGAAGGCTGGCACTTGGCTTGATACCATCACAGACTCCTGTGCCGCTAGGGACAAGGCGGGCGCAGTGGTCAAGCCTCTCCCGAAACAGATGGTCAGCCCGCTCATGCGCGGCAAGGACGAGGCGTATTTGATGACCCTGGATGTCTCCGGGCAGGAGTACCTGACGTTGCGCGTTTCCGATGGTGGCGATGGCAACGGCGACGGCATTGGCGACACCATCGGCGACGGTATCGGTAAAGAGTACGGAGACGATTTTTTCGTCTGGGCCAACGCCAAGTTGACGACGGCCGATGGCCAAGAGGTTTGGCTGGATGAGCTCAAGCCAGACGTGTCTATCGTTGGCTATGGGCACTTCATTTCCGCTGCGAAAGAGATCATGATCGGGGAAAAGAAATTCCAGCATCAGCTTTACGGCCGCGCCACCAGCAAGCTCTGCTACCGGCTGGATCCGGCGCGGAAGTTCAAGACCTTTGAGGCCTATGTTGGCATTGAGAAGAAAGCCGGTGGCGGCTCGGTCCAGTTCACGGTCGATAATCTGGATGATGCCGAGGTGCGCAAGGATTGGCCGTTCTGGAACCAGCTGATGCAGGATTTTCCGGATCAGCGCGGGCTGATCTATGCGGCGTTCGACTGGTGCCGCCAGGACAAATTGGACTTCTGGATGCCGGCGTCCGTCTTTGAGCTGAAGGCGAAAGAATGCTTGGCGCAGAGTTGGAAAGTGCTGAAGACAGTGGCCACCGCCGGGGGGGATGTCAAGCAACTGGGTGATAGCCTGAAGGCGCTGGAAGAGACGTTCGCGGGCAAGGACGCTGATTGGAAGCGGCTCTATTTCAAGGTGCATGGCCTGCGCCGAAAGATCCTCCTCTCCCATCCCGCCTTGAACTTTGATAAAATTTTGTTCAACTGCAATCCGCCGACCACGTTCAGCCACAACGGCGACCAGCATCTTGGACGTTACAGCCGGCTTGGTCCCGGCCTCTCCGTGCTGAGCGACTGGAAGAGCGATAAGCCGCAGGTGAAAGCCATCCTCGAGGGCAAGCTGCCAGCCGGGGCCGTCCGCAATCCGGATCTCAATTATGACGCGGACAAGGTGGTCTTCGGGTTCTGCGACCATTCGACGCCGTTGCAGAAGCGTTATTTCATCTACGAGGCAGCCGTCGACGGTTCTTGGGTGCGCCCGCTCACTGGGACGACGCGCGACCCCTTCACCACCTCGAACAACCGCGCCACGGTGGTGATTGAGGACAACGATCCGGCGTATCTGCCTGATGGCAACATTCTCTTCATTTCCAGCCGCTGCCAGTCGTTCGGGCGATGCCATGCTGGCCGCTACGTTCCGGCGATGGTGCTGTACTCCTGCGACAACAACGGCGACAACATCCGGCAGCTCTCCTACAACAACGAGAACGAGTACGAGCCGTCCATCCTGAATGATGGCAAGGTTATCTTCTGCCGCTGGGAATACACGAACCGGAACGAGATGTTTTTCCACAAGCTCTGGCAGTGCCGTCCGGACGGCAGCAACATCAGCCATTACTTCGGCAACGACATGGCCGCACCCATGATGATCACCGAAGCCAGGGCGATCCCCGGGACGCGTAAAGTCGTGGCCACCGCCATGGGGCATCACACCTACAGCACTGGCACGACGGTCGTGATCGATGTGGACAAGGGCGAGAATGGCGAGCAAGCGATCACGCATATCACCCCGGAGACTTCTTATTCGGAGAGCCAGGGCATGCCCAATCCGCACTACAGCCATCCGTATCCGATCACCGAGACGTTGTTCCTGGTGTCGCGGGCCAACCACCCTGTGCCGTCTCAGGTAAAAGCCCCGCCAGCGAATGACCGCGGCATCTACCTGATCGATGCCGAGGGCAGCCGCGAGTTGCTGTACGAGAATCCGGACGTGGCCTCGGTCTCGCCGATCGCCATCCGCAAGCGCGAGCGGCCGCCGGTTTTGCCGATGATCCAACTGGCGAAGGATGCCGACGAGACGGCCACGGTCTATGTGCAGAATGCCTATCTGACCCGCAACGATCCCAAGGGACTGATCAAGCCGGGCTTGATCAAGGCGATCCGGGTCAATGCCCTGGGCGTGCAACCGCGCGCCAAACGCACCGCGCTGAGCCCTGGCGTTCCAGTGGAAATCCCCAAGAAGGTACTCGGTACCGTGCCTGTCGACGCCAACGGCTCCGCCTTTTTCAAGGTCCCTGCACGGACGTCCTTGCAGCTGCAGATCATCGGCGAGGACGGCATGGCCATCCTGACAGAGAAGAGCTTTTTCTATCTCCAGCCAGGCGAGAAGCGAAGCTGTGTCGGCTGCCATGAGCCGGGAGGGGTCACCCCGCCTACGGGGGACTATGCCAGAGGGATGGAGCCCATGGAGCTGAAGCCGGGTGCCGGTCCGCAATATAAGGGCGGACTCAGCTTCATGCGGACGGTCCAGCCGGTGCTCGACCGCTACTGCATTTCCTGCCATGGTCTTGATGAGAAGAAAAAAGTCATCTCATTGATCCACGATGGCAAAATGGAATGGCCGCAGTCGTACCAAGAGCTCGAAAAGCGGGGCGAACACCGTCTCGGTCAACGACACGTCATGTGGTTCGGACGGAATATCAGCCGTCCCTACGCGTACTATGCATTCAGCAACAAGGCTGCCAAGATGTTGGAGAAGAACCACAGCAACGTGAACATGGACCGCGACAGCTATATGCGTGTAATCGAGTTCCTGGATCTCAATGCCCAGTGCTATGGCGATCTCTTCCCCAACAAGCTGGAAGAGCGCCAGATCGACGCCAAGGCCCTGGCCGAACTGCGTGTCTATGTCAACGAATTGTTCGGGGAGAAGCTGGCGGCGCAGCCGGAGCGCGCCCTGATCAACACGGTGCAGGTTGATGAAAGCCGGATCCTGATGGCACCATTGGCTAGCGCGGCCGGCGGCTGGGGGCAGATCAAAGGCTGGGCGGACAAGAACGATCCCGGCTTCCAGAAGATGCAGCAACTGGTCGAGAAGTGCATCATCAGCAGCCCAACCGAGAACACCAATGGCTGGGAACCGACCTTTGAGCAGGGCGGCGGCGAGAAGTGGGTCGTTGAAGAGCAGCAGAAATACCTGAAGCAGATCCACTCCAAACCAAAATAAGGTTTTGGGGATACAAGAAACAGACCTTGAATAAAAATAGAGGAGAACGAAACAGATGAAACGAAACCTATTGAGAGCTGCCATGCTACTGGCAATCATCGCTGTCGGCGCGAGTGCTGCAGATGCGCCGCTATCCATCACGGATATGCGGACCGAGGGCGTGTGTCAGCCGATGGGAGTCGAGGAGGCTGCTCCCAGATTCTCCTGGCGATATGCAGCGGGAGCAGACGCTCCCCGTGGCTTTCGGCAAAGCGCATTCAGCATTCAAGTCGCTTCATCAGTGGAGAAATTGTCCCAAGGCCAGGCGGATATGTGGGACTCGGGAAAGCAAGCAGGGGCCGATACATTGTCGGCGATTTATGCCGGGAAGCCGCTCGCCTCGGCCACGCGTTACTTCTGGAAAGTGACTGGATTTGATAGTGCTGGGAAAACATATTCTGCACCGCCGCAATTTTTCGAAACCGGTTTAATGAAAGCGGAAGACTGGGGCGGGGCTCAGTGGATTGGCGCTCGCAAGGAACGGCCGAAAACCATCCCTGCAAATCTGCAGGGCATGAAGGATTACTCTTTCGAGACTAAGTTTAGGATACTGGAGGGAAGTGCCACCTTCCAGTTCCGTGCGGCCTACGCATGGCAGAAGGGATATGGGATCAGGATCGAGCCGGGCACGCCGGGTAAATTTATTGTGACCTGCAAAAAGGGCGATAACAAGAACGAAGTTCTCAAAGAATATCCTGTGCCGAAGTGTGCCACAAACGAATGGCATACGCTTCAGGTGACGCTCAAGGGTGCGGATTTCTGGTTTCGGGTGAACGATCAGCCGCTCAATGACGAGCCCCTGCACGATGAAACGTCCAAGGAAGGAACCCTTTCGATGGGGGCGTTTTCCGCGGACCGGAAGCGAGGACTCGCTCAATTCGATGATTTTAAGCTGACCGTAAACGGCGAAGTGTTCGTTCAGGAAAACTTCGACAACCCGGCGATGTTTGCTTTCCAGGACTGTGTCTTCAGCAACAATTTTTATTCCAGGGTGAAGGATGGCGTGATGGAGGTCAGCATCATCAATGTCTTTCTGGATCCCAAGGAGGGGCTTGCCGCTCCTTTGTTCCGGAAACCGTTTTCAATCCAGCCGAAGAAGATTATTCGCGCCAGGGCGTATGTGGCCGGCCTTGGCTACTACACCTTCTGGCTCAACGGAAAACGTCTGGACGACTATCTGCTGCAGCCAGGCTTTGCCCGCTATAGCAAGACCGCCTATTACACGGTCTACGATCTGACAGCGCATGTGGAACGCGAGAACCTCCTCGCCTTTGAACTGGGGCGCGGCTGGTATGGCATGACAACGCCAACCCTATGGGGCGAAACGTTTACCCGTGATTGGATGGCCGAACCTGCATTGCGGTCCCTGGTCGCCATCGACTACGCGGATGGCACCCGTCAGGTGGTGGTTTCAGATCCCTCCTTCAAGACGGCTCCCGGTCCCATTCTGGTCGACTCCGTCAAGGCCGGCGAAATTTATGACGCGCGCAAAGAGTTGCCGGGCTGGAACTCGGTTCGCTTCGACGACACGAACTGGAGCCCTTCCGTGATCGCCTCGGGGAATATGCCCTCGGCCGCTCCGGGATTGACCGCCCAGTTATTCGAGCCGATTCGCGTCGTGGAGTCGCTTGCCCCAATCAGCATTGAAAAAATTGAAAACGAAGCCGATGCGTGGCTGGTTGACTTCGGCACGAACATGGCCGGCACGGTCGAGCTGAAGCTGCGCGGCGAACCTGGCCAAAGAATCCGCATCAGCTATCTTGAGAAAATCACTCCCGACGGCTGGAGAGGCCGGTGGAACAATTTTGGAGCCCAGGATACCGGGAGTTTTCAAATGGATATCTTTTTGGCCAAGGGCGGTGCCGAGGAAATCTTCCAGGCGCGTTACAGCTATAAAGGCTTCCGCTATCTGCGGGTTGAAGGCTTCAAGGACAAGCCTTCGCCCAGCCAATTCATTGCCAAGGTGTTCAACAGCGATATGGCTGATGTCGGCGAGTTCCGCAGCTCCAGCGAGTTATGGAACAAGATCTGGGAGGCTGGCAGACGGTGCATTCAGAGCAACATGCATTCGATTCCCACGGATTGTCCCCAGTGGGAAAAACTTGGCTGGACCTGCGATGACGCCTCTCCCTACTACGCCATGGCGTTCAACTACGATCTGCGGAAGCTCTATGAAAAGCGCCTGCAGGATTATGCGGATGACATTTCAGCCGACGGAAAGATCAGGAATTGTATCCCTGGGTCTTGGGCCAAAGGCGAGGATCCGGCCTGGGTCGGCAGCTATGTCAACCTTACGTGGAAGCATTACCAGACGTATGGCGACCGGCGCATGATCGAACGCCATTTCGACAATTTGAAGCTCTACATGAGCACGCTCATCAAGGAGGGGCAGGCCAGCGAGAAGCCGCCGCTGCTGACAACGCCGCGCAAGGCCTTGGGCGATTGGGTCCATCCGGATGGAGGGAACATTCCGCCTGAAGGGGCGCTGATCTATCACAATCTCTTCTTCTTCAAATACGCCCGCCAGATGGCAGAGCTGGCAAAGGTGATCGGACGTACTGAGGACGAGACGTTCTACACAACCCTGGCCGCAGATTTGAAAAAGCGGTTCAACGAGCATCATTTCGATGAAAAGGATGGGTTCTATTACTCCACAAACCGCGCGCCCGGTTTACGCCAGTCACCGCAGGCCATCGCCCTGACACTTGGCCTTGTGCCTGAGGATAAAATCGCTGGCCTTGTTGATCGCCTGGTGGAGGATATCCAGCAGCGGCGAAAAGGACATTTCTGGGTGGGCATCCTCGGCATGGAGGCGATCGCCGATGCCCTCTGCGAGAACAGGCGGGCCGACGTGGCGTATGCGGCGCATCTCAGAGATGTCGGCCCCAGCCTCGGGAATATGATTCGCGAGGGGGCCACCACGCTTTGGGAGGATTACTCGATCAGAAACGCACGCTCCCTCAATCACAAGATGTTCGCCACCCCGCTCGGTTGGATGGCCCGATACGTTGCGGGTCTGCATGTCGAAGGGGTAATGGGTGAAGGACCGGGATTCCGCAAGGCTGTGATTGCTCCGTATCCAGTCCCGGAGCAAATTAAGTTTGCCCAACTCGACTACGATTCCCCAATGGGACGATATCACAGCGGCTGGCGCGTGATTGACAACGGCATGGCGTATGATATCGTGGTTCCCCCCAACGCCACAGCCCTCTTCCGTCTTCCTCTGCTCGGGAAAAAGGATGCGATCGTCAGCGAAGCAGGAAAGATTCTTTGGCAGAACGGGAAGCCGGCAGAGAAAGTGGATGGTGTTTCCACGCCGGTGCAGGAGAATGATCGGCTAGTGTTTACATTGGGTTCCGGGAGCTATTCCTTCCTGGTGAAAGGTAACTGAACGTGGGCAGCGCTTAGTTTAGTAGTGAGTAAGCCTGCCGGACCGACCGACGGTGCGGTTCAACCACATAGGTTTAAAGTTAAGGATGAAATACTTTTTCGCGAAGATCGCTATTAGGTGCTTGCACGGAAAGCCCCGCGAGTGGCGGAATACCGCCAGGGCTTATCTCGTGCAAGCACCTGATTGTCATGCAACATTGACTCTGGGTGAAGGACGAGCTGTGCCTCCCGTGTATTCACGGGCTTGCGTAGGCACGCCGTCCTTCACCCAAATTGCGCTCTTTGCGAAAAATCCTTCCATCCTTGGTCAATCAGTTACCCACTTAAGGAGAGCATGAAACGAAAAGGATTTGCAATCGGTTTGTTGGCGCTAGCCACGATGTTTATTGTTGAGGGCGCAAGGGCTGCTGATCAGGTGGCGTTACTGATCAGCCCTGCAATCCATGGCGCATTGAAGCAGGAGATCAAGCAATACAAGGAGGACGTCGAAGCACGTTTTCCGGTGAAGCTGAATATTGTCGAAGGCAAATGGAAAACACCTCTGGAGATACGCACTGATATCAAGCGCCTTCATACAGACAAAGGCGTCTCCGGTATCATTCTGGTCGGCGCGCTGCCCATGCACCGCTTCTTCATGCACGAGCATGCTAACCCCAATCCGCTCTACTATGAAGACTTCGACCTCGTATTCGTCGACAGAAATATGGATGGCTTCGACGACGTTTACCTTGCCAAGCCGCAACTCAAGGTCTGGGTCGCCAACATCCGCGCCTGCGAAAAGGAGAGGGATGACGACATCCCCGGACTGCGCAAATTCTTTATCAAGACGCACAATTACTATACAGGCAAGGCTGTGCCCGAACTCCGGACACTCCTCTTCAGCTCATCGGATTGGTCCGGGACGGGGGACTGGTTCAGGAGGCGCGGCGGCACCAAGTTTTCAGCGCGGGAGGACATTACCCTGCTGGAGGGGAAAGCATGCACGCTCAATGCGGCGCGAAAGGCCTTTAAGAAACATAGCTACACGCTCACGTACGTCGGGCTTCATTCCGATGAAACCGGTCAAGCCATGGAAGACGAGGATCTCATGTCGCAGGAGATTGCCGACCTGACGACTGGCTCGCTCATCACCATAAACTCGGGTTGCTTCTCTGCAAACTGGACCAAGAACGATGATGAGAAGAGCGGCTTGAATTGCGCGCTGAGCTGGGTGTTCGGGAAGCATCTGGGGCAGGCAGTGGTCGCCCAGGTCCGCAGCGGCGGAATCGGTTTCGACAATCTTATTTACGCACGCCTGCGAGCTGGTGATTATCTCGGCAAAGCCTATCTTCCGAGCAAGCAAGCTCACGAGCTAGAAGCCTCCCCGGGCGATCACACACCAGGCGACGTCGTTTCGGGTAATCTGCTGATCGGGAACCCATTCCTGGTACTCAAGCCCGTGAAAAGCGATTCTCTCCGACTGGTGATCAAGAGCGCTGTCTACGGTGATTTCGAAAATAACGTCGTGACCAACGTGACGCAGCAGGTGGCTGACTGGGTCGATAACAACACGCTCAAGGTTGAGATTCCCAACGATGATTTTGGCGACCCTGCAAATGGCATCGTGAAGCAGTTGAAAGTCGACTACACGTTTGACGGCAAAGAAAAATCCAAGACGGTGAATGACGGCAAGACGCTGAAGATCGATGGGTAAGTCTATGCCTTCTCAAGTAACTTTACAAAATTCACTTGGGTCAACATGGAACTTTCTTCTTTCTTCTCAAGAAAAGGGTCAACATCTTCAGCGACCTTATTGAAGTCGGTATTTTTCATTCGCTCAATGAGAAGCGTTTTCCAATTGTTTGAATTCAGCGTGGGGCCTTTCCAGTCTGTTTGCGAGAGCGCGTTATTGAGCTGGACAAAATTGGGTTCGAGGTGCTCCTGTCCTGTGAGATACCACATCAGATCGTAGTAGTCCCTTCCCTTTGTATAATTGCGGCATAGAAGGGCATGCACTTTCCCGGCCAGGAGGGAAGGCTTTGTATAGTGATTCAGGTTCAGCAGGCTATGACGGCGGACGACTGTGTTTTCACAGCTCCAGCCCTTGGGCGGGTTTGTATCCACTTCGATCTTGATGGAAATCACTTCGGAGTCATGGCCGGAAAGGTTTAACTCATGGAGCAGTCCTGGGAATTTGAGAAAAGCGGATTGCACTGTCTTCTCCGGTTTTGCTTTGATCACAACCGAGTAAAGTTCACGCTCAAACCCTAGCTTCACCGCTTGCAAGAGTGTCACGAAATTTACGTCGGTTGTCTCTTTTGTCGCTGAAAAATAAAGATCTTCGGAAAAGCGCGGGAGATTGTAAAGAAATCGAAGCGCGGTGCCGCCGACAAAGGCCCAGCATGAAAAAGCCCCCTTGTATTGCAGGAACTCAAGTGTCCTGGCTTGCAGGTACTCGCGCAGGATGCAACGGGCCTGATGATTGTGTTCGCTCTGCTGAATAATCGCCTTCAGGTGCTCTTTCATAAGGTAACCCCTTCATCATGATTATTTAAAAAAGTGAGCACGAGCGCGACCGCCCGGTCCATTTTTTTGCTCTTCATTTTTTCTGCAGACGCACTGAGAATCTCTGGACTGAGTTGATCACAATTCTGGAGTCGCAAGGACTCGATAAAAGAGGAGGTTGCCGAGTCTGGAGTCATGTACAGAAGATCAAGCAACGCTTTCTCTGGGGTGGCAAGAAAACAGGTTTGCCCATCCACCACCTGCTGTTTGTAGCCAAAGAAAAGAGGTGCCTTTATATGGCGAAATACAAATCGTCCGTAAGGCGATTGGACCTGCCAGGGTCGCCCCGTTGTCATTGCCATGGTAGCAGGAACGTATTCAGGGATGATTCCGTAAAACCCAAGGGCGGAGTGTAATGAAATGTAAGAAGATGGTCGGAGAAGCGAGCTGATCGCGAAGGGCGCTGGGTTGATCTTGATGTAGGGAGGGGCAAGGGTGTACACGCTCTTTGTAATCTTAACGACCTTGCCTGCCTTTTCCCAGCGATCTAATTGAAGGCGTACTTGTGGCAATGATGCTCCCGCACTCAAATAGGAGGTTTGAAAGCAGGGGAGATCGCTTGTTAATCGGACTAAATCGTCGAAGTTCATGTCGTCAATATATCAATAATGATAAATTGGCGCAACAGAAATGTTTGAAAAAGGAAAAATAGTCTTCGTGGTCCTTCGTCTTGGTTTTTGAGTCTTGGGGTCTTCACGTCTTGGCGTCCTTGTTCAAGCCAACTCGCTCCTGGCCCCTGACACCCTGTGCGCTATTTTTTGCACCCGACACCCGTCAACTTAAAGACAGAAACCTTATTCGCCAACAACTGCGGAACGTAGAGAATGCCGGCCTCATGATCGATGCCGATGTCCGCCGGGGTCTCCAGCTTAATCAGTGTAGTGACGGTTTTGCGGTCGGCGCTGATGGTGCAGACTTTGTGTCCCTTGAAATCGGAGACAAGGAAGGTGCCGTCCTTCAAGACCTCAATGCTGTCCAGGGTGGTAAAGTGACTGGCGAGTCCAAAGGGCACAGGCTCGTTCTTGCCGGTCGGGTCAAGCTCATAGACCTCGTGCAGATCCCAGCTGACACCAAACATTTTGCTTCCAACAAAGGTGATCCCATTAGCAGCAGGAGGTGCTTTGATCTCGCGCTTCTCCCCGGACGGTTTGATGCAGTAGATCTTGCCTGCGCCCGTATCGGAGAGCCAGACATTGCTGCCGTCCGAACAAAGGTCATTGGCCTTTATAAATCCGGTGGCGACAACCTCGACATTCTGACCGCTGAGCGTGCAGCGCTGCAGCCGGGTGTTATCCGCGACATAGAGATGATCGCCCAGAATGGTCAGCCCTTTGTTTCCATTCATGAGAGCAGCGGGTTTGCTGTCCACCCAGCGCAATGCTTGGAGGGTATTATCTTTCTTAAGCAGACTGATAAAGGCCTTGTTGTCGTCGGCCCAGTACTGCCCGATTTCACACTCAATGTTGGAGACAAAGATATTTCCGCTTTTAGCGTCAAACAGAGTAGACTCCGGGTGTTTAAAGCCCTCGAGTGTGACGATATGTTCCGCATTGAGCGATCCGCTGTTCTTCACGCACTGCGGTCCGTTTGTTAAACATCCGGTGACTCCTGATAAGACAATCACCCCTAATACTGACACATGCTTCACGTTCATCATGACTTTTTCTCCTTTTGTTTTTGTCTATAACTTGACTGGTTCAATGGAATGCTTTTTCGCAAAGAACGCTATTTGGGTGAAGGACGGTGTGCCTTCGCAAGCCCGTGGATACACGGGAGGCACAACTCGTCCTTCACCCAGAGTCAATGCGTGACACTCGGGTACTTGCACGAGATAAGCCCCGGCTGTATTCAGCCACTTGCGGAGGCTTTCCGTGCAAGCACCTCTCGTAGCGATCTTCGCGTAAAACATTCTTTTCATTCGTGTGGTTTGTGCCTCTCCGCCGTACACGTATCCGCGAAGGCGGGTCATTCGATTCAAAAAAAGCGTCTCCGACAATTATTACCGCTCCTCAAGTGGCAGGCACTAGGCTTATGAGCGTGGTGGCGGTTTTCCAGTCGCCGAGATAGGCTGCCTTAAACAAATCATTTTCCATCGCGAGCAAGGCTGCTGCTGATTCCGGTTTCTCTTGGCGAGCCTTGGCGAGGTGCGTCACGCAGGTGCGCAGCAACGTCTCCTTGAGCCAATAGGCATGGTCGTAGCGTTCGCCATACGAGGAGGCGAAGGCCAGGCGGTCGGTTGCCGCGTCTGTGAGTCCGCGCCGCCACGCTGCGCGATAGAAGGCCATGGCTTCCTGCCACGATTGCTCGGCCATCTCGTTAAAGATGGCGTGGAGCCCCTTCCAGCCTTGTTTGCGCGTATCGATAATCTTGGAGACATCCGGATGCGGATTTTTCTCTGTCTTCCAGTTGAGCAGAGAGATGGTGCGGTCAATGGTACGATCACCGTCATAGTCGAACTCGATGGTGTCGATGAAGCCGTTGCTGTCCGTGTCGGTATAGCGGACCACCTCTGTCAGATTCGTGGCGAGCGGCATGGGGGAGGGTGTTGCGGAGCCGCCATGAAAGAGCCCTTCACGGTCAATGGTCCAGGCACCCCATTCCGCGCCATACAAGTGAAGCTTCTTGTCAAAGCCGCCGATGTAGAGCTTGCCGTTGCCGGAGTTGTCGCGGTCAAACTCGCCGCGGTCCCCGAGGGTATCCGCTTGCGGGTGGTTGGCGAGGCCAGGTTTCTCCAACTGCGATTTTTCCTTGGAGGAATAACGTCTATTTTTATTCAACGTCCAGGGGTCGCTAGGTGTCTGCTGGTTGGCGACAAGGTAGGGGTACATCAGTTCCACGCGTTCCCAGCGATGGTCATCGTCGTCTTCATCGAACACCAGCCACATCTCTTTAGCTCCATAGTTGAAGAAGGCATCATATTGCTCGGCACGAGGGATGAAAATCAGTTCGTCGATTTGACGCCAGTTGTTGAACTGGAAACAAGCGTTAAAGCGTGTGGAGCCCTTCAGTTGGGGGATTTTGTGTTTCCAGCGGTCGTAGGTGA
This sequence comes from uncultured bacterium, assembly GCA_942493055.1. Lineage (GTDB taxonomy): Bacteria > Verrucomicrobiota > Kiritimatiellia > RFP12 > UBA1067 > CAIZQW01. The sequence continues at coordinate 5,081,105 of OW818680.1, forward strand.
GGGTGCTTGTGCCCACGGCCCGGAGGGTGAGGTCATAATCGCTTTCATTGTCCTTGGACGAGTCATTGTCGAGATCAAAGGTGACAAAGGCTTCGTTAAAGACAGTCTTGATGTTGACGATATTGTTTGAGCGTGTGTTGGGCGCACACCACCGCTGCGCCATTTCGCTGACACCATCGCCATCGAGATCAAAGAAGGAGAAGGGGTTTTCCCAGTTCAGCCGTGGATCTCCCAGCGCATGGGCTGGCTGATGAATTTTTAAAAAGTCGCCATTGTGATAATTGGGCAACCAGTTGCAGGTGCTGCTATAGCCCCAGCAATCGAAATTGAATTTAGTCCAGTCCATCCAGCCCAGCACGCCGCGCTTGTCATTGTCGATGAAGATCATCCAATGTCCGCCACTGCTGGTCAGGGTCTTTGCGTTGTGCGCAAACGTCTGCAACTCAGGGATGCCATCGCCATCCCGGTCGAGCCAACGGATATTGAAGTCGGTCACGCCGTCATAGAGTCCGTCGCCATCATAGTCGACTTGCAGGACATCGCTGACCATGTCGCCGCGTGTATCCGTGAGGCGCATGTCTTGATTCTCATCCATCCAGCGGACCCGCTTGCCATTCCACCAGCGCTCAATGATGTCCGGCTTGTTGTCCGCGTCGATATCAAAGACCAGCACTTGATTGGTGAGCGCTGGATTTGTCAACGCGCTGCTCCGTGAGGGCGTGTAGGTCTGAAGCGCCGGCTCAGCAGATACAGTCGCGTTAACCAACACTAAAAAACCAATTCCCTGTGTAAGACTTCTTCTCATCATCATTCTCCCGTATTCATTCAACGCGTGAAATCCCAATTCGCTTCACGAGGTTTCATGTACAATAACGAGGGTTCATAAGACAGTCAAGGCTGTTTTTCTGGAGAACGCCTAGAAACCACTACTCCTTGCGATGCAGGCGGCGATAATCTGATGGGGTCATGCCTGTGCAGCGGGAGAAGAAGCGCGCCAAGTGTGTGTCCGACTCATATCCGATGGCAGCAGCGACGGCCGACATGGCCAAGTCCGTGTCCGCCAGCATGTGTGAAATACATTGAATACGGGTGTGATGAATCTCCTCCAGGATCGTGCGTCCCAGCGTGTCTCTGAAGCGATCCTGGAGGATGCGGCGCGATAGGCCGGCAATGGCGACCACATCCCGGACCTGGATGATCCGATTGCTCTTTTCCCGGATATACCTCAATGCTTTAACCAGATTGACATCGTTGATCGCAATTAAGTCCGTGGATTGGCGCGAGATCACCTGGATGGGGCGAGCCAAGATGATCTTGTTGTCGACTTTCCGTCCCGATATGATTTTATCCAGGAGGGCAGCCGCTTCATAGCCCGCGCGCTCGGTTGCGAGTGCCACGCTAGAGAGCGGCGGATGCGCGCGGTTGCAGACATGCTCATCGTTATCCACGCCAATAATACAGATATCATCCGGCACGCGGATATCCCGGAGGCGGCAGATCTCTGCGACCATCCGTGCTCGGTCGTCGTTGCACGCCATCAGTCCGATCGGTTTGGGCAGCGCTGCCAGCCAGTCTCCAAGATACTTTTCTTCGATGTACCACGATTCCCCGGGACGCGGGGTGAAGGGTTTGTACAGGCTTGTTTCTACGCCGACTTTTGAGGCTTGTTGCGCAAAGGCTTGGGCGCGCTGGTCCGACCACTCCATCCCGTGCAAGCCGCAATAGGCCATTTGCTTAAAGCCCAGGCTCAGAAAGTGATCTGCGGCCATGCGTCCGATCGCCTCATTGTCATTCCGCAACTGGCATGTTTTGGGGGGAAGGTGGGTGGTGCTGCACATGATGACCGTGGGGAGCTTCATATCCTTGACTTCCTGCGCGCGCGATTGATGCGCGATGACACCATCGGCCTTCCAGGCCTGCATGTGTGCCAGGCGCTGCTTCAATTGGGACTCGCTGAGGTAGGGCGGGGGTTCCTCATAGAAGATCCAGGGGCCGTGGATGTGGGCATATTCGATGATCCCGCGCAGGACGCCGCGCTCATATTCACGCCCCGAAGGGATCAACAATATCACTTTTCGCATGTGCTTCATAGAAAGGTCTCTCCGTGTCGGTGTAATACGCTCTGACGCCATTACGCCTAAAATGGTGATATTAAAGCCTAAAGTGGCCTTGTGTCCAGTCTATAATGTGTATTATCATAGTACAAATGGAAATAGGTCAGGGAGGTTTTATGAAAGAAGCAGTGATGATTCAGCCGCGAAGTCTGGCGTTCAGGGATGTGGCGGAGCCTGAAGCGGGACCCGGACAGGTGATGATCCGCGTGCAGCGCATTGGCGTTTGCGGCTCGGACATCCATGTCTGGCATGGCAAGCATCCGTTTGTAACCTACCCGTTGGTGCAGGGACACGAGTATGCTGGCGTGGTGGAGGGGATTGGCGAAGGCGTCACAGGCGTGTCGCTGGGCGACAAGGTGACGGCGACACCTCAAGAGGTTTGTGGAACATGTTCGCCCTGCCGGCGCGGCCAGTACAATGCGTGCGAAGTGTTGAAGGTCAGAGGCTTCCAGGCACCGGGGGCAGCCCGCGATCTGTTTATGACCGAGGCGGAGAAGATTGTGAAGCTGCCTGCTGACTTTACCTTTGAGCAGGGGGCGTTTGTCGAGCCGGTGGCCGTAGCGGCGCATGTGACAGGGCGCATAGGCGATCTTACCGGAAAGAATGTGGTTGTCTCCGGTGCAGGCACCATTGGCAATTTTGTGGCGCAGGCCTGCCTGAGCCGTGGAGCCGCCAAGGTGCTGATCACCGACATCAGCGCGTATCGTCTCGACATCGCACGGAAGGTCGGCATCCAAGCTACCTGCAATGTGGCCAGCGACACGCTGGCGGATGCGGCCAAGCGGCTTTTCGGGACGGATGGTTTTGACGTGGGTATCGAAGTGGCTGGAGCGGAGGCGAGTCTGACCGCGCTCGTGAAGGAGATCGGCAAAGGCGGCACCCTGCTCATCGTCGGAGTCTATGGCGACAAGCCCAAGGTCGATATGTCGGTCGTGTGCGAACATGAGCTGACGCTCAAAGGATCGATGATGTACCGCCACGAGGACTGGGTGCAGGCTGTGGAATGGATTGCTTCAGGGTCTGTGAAAACCGAACCGCTGGTGACCCGCCATTTTCCCTTTGACGAATATGCCGAAGCGTATCATTTCATTGATGCGCAGGGCGATAAAACCATGAAGGTCATGATCGATGTTCAATAACAGCGTGCAAAAATCTCCCGCGTGCGTCGTCGGGATCGGCGAGATCCTCTGGGATCTTCTGCCAACAGGTAAGCTGTTGGGCGGCGCCCCGGGGAATGTGGCGGCAATGGCTACGCAATTGGGGATGCACGGGATGGTCGTCAGTGCGGTTGGCGATGACCCGTACGGGCGCGAGATCCTCGGACAACTGGATCGTAACGGTGTTGACCGCTCTGGCATTCGCTCCCTTAAAGAACTGGCTACGGGGGTTGTGGATGTCACCCTGGACAGCGCGGGCGTTCCGTCGTTTTCAATCCGGCAGCCCGCAGCCTGGGATGCCATTTCATTTGATGATGCGTTAGCGAGCGTAGCCAAGTCAGCAGATGCGGTCGTCTTCGGTACTCTTGCGCAGCGTGATCCCCGCAGCAGAGCAGGAATCACTGATTTTCTGCGCGCGGCCCGGCCCGGTTGCCTCAAGGTGTGCGATGTCAATTTTCGTCCGCCTTTCGTTTCAGAATCCATTATTATTGACTCGTTGAAGCTTGCTGATGTTGTAAAGCTGAATGATACTGAATTGCCGACGGTTGCAAAGATGCTCGGGATGGCGGGTGACGTTCCAACCCAGTTGAGGGATCTGCGCGCCCGTTTTGATTTGGATCTGGTTGTGTATACGATGGGTGATAAAGGCAGCCAGATGATTTCGCCGCGATATGAAGGTAGCCACCCGGGATTCAAGACACAGGTTGTTGACACCGTTGGCGCCGGGGATTCCTTCATCGCAGCGGTGACTGTCGGATTGCTTTTGGGTCTCGATTTAGACCGGATACAGGATCTGGCGAATCGGGTGGCGGTGTTTGTCTGTACCCAGGCTGGCGGGACCCCGCCATTGCCGGCTGATATTGTTTCAGAATTTAAAAAGTAAGGAGATTATCCATGAGTGATAAAACGATGCAGTGCGATCAAGTGTGTTTTGATCAAACGATTTGCGGAATTGATCCGGCGACTGTTCAGCAGTTGCGCTTGGCAAGTGGAAGGCTGATGCCAGCGGCCGCCTTCGGCACCTTTCATTCCGACTGGGCTCAGGCGTATATGAAGGATGCGACGGTCGAAGCGATCCGCCTGGGCTGGCGCCACATCGACACGGCGCGCGCGTATGAGAACGAGGACAAGGTGGGCGAGGCGATCCGCGAGGCTATTCGGAAGGGATATATCACCTCGGCCGACGACCTGTTCATCACCGGGAAGCTCTGGAACGGTCACATGGCTCCCAAGGATGTGGCCCCTGCCTTCGAGGCGACGCTGAAGGCGTTAGGGGTTGACAAGCTCGACATGTATCTGAATCACTGGCCCTGGCCCAATGTCCACACGCCTGGATGCACGGGCAGCCATCGCAATCCCGATGCCGTGCCCTACATCCACGAAGCGTTTATGGATACGTGGGGTGAAATTCTTAAACTTAAGAAGGCAGGCAAGATCGTGGACGTCGGAACCTCCAACCACACCGAAGCGACGATGAAGCTGCTGCTCAGGGATGTGGCCAAGGCGGATCGCCCGGTGGCAAACCAGATGGAGATGCATCCGCTCTGCCAGCAGACAGACCTCCGTCGCTATTTCGAATCAGAAGGGATCGCGTGCACGGGTTACATGTCGCTGGGATCGCCGAATCGTCCGGGACGTGACCGCTTCAAGGAGCACCGTGCAGACATGATGGATCCCGTCATCCAGGCGATCTCGAAAGAGCTTGGCGTGGCGCCGGCGCGCGTCTGCCTCAACTGGGCAGCCCAGCGCGAGAATAAGAGCGGCGGATATGTGGCCATGGCGACCCGCTCCGACTGGATGCTGGATAATCTCAAGGCTTCGACCGAAGATCTGCTCTCCTCCGAGCAGCTGTTGCGTATCAGTGGCGACAACACGCCAGCGCATCCGGGGATCGATGCCAACAACCGGCTGATCTGGGGTCAGGTCTTCCTCTGGCCGGAAGCGGATGGCGACTGGCGCGTGCTGTGGAACGACAGCCAGGTCTTTGAGACCCGGGCGAACTATGCGACCTTCAAGGCTGCTTGGGAGGCGTACCATAAGGTTCAACTGGCAACAACCTTCAGGAGTCAACCATGAGAGAAACCGGAATTGTCAATCGCGATATTTGCGATATCCTCAGCACCTTGGGACACACGGATGAGGTAATCGTGTGTGATGCCGGCTTCGCCATTCCGCTCGGCGTGCGGACTATTGATATCTCGCTGGCGGAGAACAAGCCCACCGTGCCGGAAGTGCTGGCGGAATTGAGGAAGCATTTCTCGGTCGAGAAGCTGGTGATCTCGGAAGAGACGAAAAAGGTGGTGCCGACCCGCTTCAAGGAGTTGACGAAATCTTTTGGCAAAGGCGTTGCCGTGGAGATCATTTCGCAGAACGAGATCCGTGCACGGGCGCGGGGCGTTAAGGCTGTGATCAGGACAGGCGACTTCACAGCCTATTCCAATATTCTTCTGGTCTCTGGCGGAGGCCCCAGGTGGTATCTTGAAAATCGTTAGCGTGCATGAATTAAAGGGAGATTGAATATGGCGATGATGACATGGGCTATGAATGGGCTGGACACGGCTGTACTTTTGCTTTATCTCGTTGGCATTACAGCTGTCGGGATCTGGGTGGGGTATCGGCGTAATGCATCCAGCGAGCAGTACTTCCTCGCCAGCAAGTCTCTGGGCTGGTTCAGTATTGGAGCGGCGATGTTCGCCTCGAATATTTCGACGATCCACCTGGTCGGGTTGGCAGCGTCCGGCGCCAATGAAGGGCTGGTCATCGGTAACTTTGAATGGATGGCCGCCTTCTGCCTGATCATCCTCGGGCTGGTCTTTGCCCCGTTCTATTTTCGGAGCGGGATAACCACCCTGCCCGAGTTCCTTGAAAAGCGTTATGGCCATGGCGCACGGACATTCCTGGCGGTGATCAGCATCTTGGGTGCGCTCTTTGTCCATATTGGAATCAGCATGTACGCCGCGGCAGTCGTGTTTGAAAGCTTCCTCGGTGTCGGCAAGATGACCTCCATTATCGCCATTTCAGGTATCACGCTCCTGTATACTGTCCTTGGCGGACTGAAAGCTGTCGTGGTGACGGAAACGATCCAGACAGTCTTGTTACTGGGCGGAGCGATCCTGCTGCTCATCTTGGGCATCAACTATCTGCCGCAGGTCGGTGTCACGGACGTGGCCACCCTCAAGGCTGCGCTCAAGCCTGATCAGTTGAGCATCTTGCATCCCGTTCACAATGCTGCAGGACAGCTGAGCAGTTACTCCTGGCTCGCGGTTCTGCTCGGCTACCCCATTCTGGGCATCTGGTATTGGTGCTCTGACCAGACGATTGTCCAACGCGTACTCGGTGCAAAAACACAGCGTGATGCGCAACTCGGGCCGCTCTTCGCCGGGTTTCTCAAAATACTGCCGATGTTCCTGCTCGTCTTTCCGGGCGTGATCGGCTACGTGATGTACAAAAACGGAGCGATGTCCTTGGGAGAAAACGCCCCTGACTATAACAAGGTGTTGCCGGAAATGATCAAGGTCCTCGTGCCGCAGGGGCTCAAAGGCCTCATGGCCGCGGGTATGCTGGCGGCGCTCATGAGCACCATTGCTTCCGCGTTGAACAGTTGCGCCACGGTCATCTCCCTGGATATTGTCAAGCAGGTGAGGCCGAAAACGGATGAAGCGCAGCAGGTGTTCATCGGCCGTGTCAGCACTGGCGTCGTCATGGTCCTGGCCATGCTCTGGTCGACGCAGGGTGGACAGTTCGGTACGATTTTTGAAGCCATTAACAAGATACCGATGACCTTCGCTCCTGCAGTGACGACGATTTTTGTCCTCGGCGTATTCTGGAAACGGGGAACGTGGCAGGCGGCGATGACGACCCTTTATGTGGGCTCGATTATCGGCGTGATCTATTTTGTGCTGGATATGCCGCCCATCGGAAAAATGATCCTGGGCGGAACCGCTCAAGCAGGGTTCGCCGGGCTGGTGAGCGATACGACTCAAGGCTTAGGCATCCCGTTCATGCTGGTCGGCCCGCTCATCGCAGTCCTGTGTATCCTTATCTACATCGTGACAAGTTTGCTGACGCCTGCGATGGATAAAGAGGTGGTTGCAAAAGTCTGCTGGGATCATCCGCTGGCATTCTTGAGAGGCCGCATCACGGGGCTGGGCGATCCGCGGATCGTAGCGTTGATCCTTGGCGCAGTGGTCGGCGTGTTGTATTATTGGTTGCGGTAGAGGCAGCGGGCAGTTGGCAGCAGCAGTTGGCAGTACGCATCCGGGGAATAAACGGATGGGGTGTTTTTTTAAAATTGAGAGTTAAAAGCTAAACGTTGAGAGTTAAACGTTAAACGCTTAACGCTGACCTGTCCGCCGTAGCTTTAGCGAAGGTGGAACGCTCAACTCTTAACAAGGGGGAGGGGAATTTGGCATGAAGTATTTAGTGAGTTCGAAGGTATGTTCCTGGTTCGTCATGTTGTTGCTTGCTCACGTGTCGCCCGCGTCATGGGCCGCAGAGAAGACTAGCCTGCCGCCGCCTGCCTCGCGGACGACGCAGAACATCCAGGGCTGGAACGTGCGGGTGGATGATCGACTCTTGGTGCCACCCAACGACACAATCGGCGCGCGTGCGCTCAAAATGCTCGAGGCCAAGCTGGTCGATATCACCTACGTGGTGCCGAGCGAAAATCTCAAGAAGCTGCAAGCTGTGGCCATCGTTCTTGATCTGTCGCACGGCCCCCTGCACAACATGCAGTATCATCCCGGTGCCGACTGGTTGCAGGAGCATGGTTATGCCACTAATCTGGTTAAGTGCGTGCACATTCCTGAAGCCAAGGATCTGCTCACCTCGCGGAGCATCAATGAGCAACCCTGGGTCGTCCTGCACGAACTCGCCCACGCCTATCACGATCAGGTCCTCGGCTTTGAAGAGCCGCGCGTGATGCAGGCCTTTGAAAACTTTCGTAAGAGCGGCCGCGGCGACAACGCGCTCCTCTACAACGGTTCCCGTGTACGGCATTACGGACTGACAGACCAGAAAGAGTTCTTCGCTGAAATGACCGAGTCCTATTTCGGCACGGACGATTTCTTCCCCTTCACTGCTGCGGAGCTGATGACATCGGAGCCCGAGATCTTTGAACTCATGAAGGCGATTTGGGGTCCGCTCGCCTTTGACAGATCAAACCGTTCCGCCAAGCGTTCGCCCGTCAGCCAGAAAGCCTCTGCGAGCACACTCTGGTATGCCAAGCCCGCACAGAAGTGGGCCGAGGCTCTGCCGGTCGGTAACGGGCGCCTGGGCGCCATGGTGTTCGGCAAAACCGACAGGGAGCGTCTCCAGCTCAACGAGCAGACCATCTGGACTGGCCAGCCTTATGACCCGACCCGGCCTGGCGGTCCCAAGGCCTTGCCGGAGATCCAGAAGCTGGTCTTCGAAGGAAAGTGGTTTGAAGCGGAGGCGCTCTTCGCCAAGAAGATGATGGGCAAGCCGGATCAGATGAAGTATCAGCCGCTGGGCGATCTCTTCCTTGAATTCCCTGGACATACAAACGTGATTGACTACTGCCGTACGCTGGATCTGAACACAGCGATTGCCGGCGTCTCCTATAGCGTCGATGGCGTGACCTTCAAACGGGAAGTCTTCTCGAGCGCGCAGGATCAGGTCATGGTCGTGCGGCTGACAGCGGACAAGCCAGGCTCCCTTTCGTTCAACACCATGTTGTGCGGGATCACCAACACCAATACGCCGGGCGATGAGAAGTTTGAAACCGAGGTGCTCAAGGACGGCGAACTGGTCCTCTCCGGACGTGCGGCCTCCTACTGCGATATCAAGGGCCGTATCCGCTATCAGGGACGGGTTCATGTGATCCCCGAGGGCGGCAAGCTTTCCACCAGCAAGGACGCGGTCTCTGTCCAAGGCGCGAACTCAGCCATGCTGCTTATTGTGGCCGCCACCAATTTCAAGCGCTATGACGACATCAGCGGTGACCCGGAGGAGCGGGCTAAAGGCTACATGGCCTGGGTTGACAACCGCACGCTGGACCGCCTCCTCACGCGTCATCTGGCATCGCATAAAGATGTTTTCGGGCGCGTCAATATGAGTCTGCCCACCACCGAGGCCTCGACCCATCCGACCGATGAGCGCTTGCGCACGTATGATCCGGAAAAGGACCCGCAGCTCATGGCCCTGATGTTCCAGTACGGACGTTACCTGCTTCTGGGGAGCAGCCGTCCCGGGGGCCAGCCTGCTAACCTGCAGGGGATCTGGAACGGCGACATGAATCCGGCCTGGGAAAGCAAGTACACGGCTAATATAAACGTGCAGATGAACTACTGGCCCGCCGAAGTGGCCGGGCTTCAGGAGTGCCTTGAACCACTGACACAGATGGTGCAGGAACTCTCAGAGACCGGAACCAAGGTAGCCAAGGTGCACTATGGCGCCAGTGGCTGGGTCTTCCATCAGAACACGGACCTCTGGCGTGCGGCGGCTCCGATGGACGGTCCGACCTGGGGCACCTTCTCAGTCGGCGGCGCCTGGCTCTGCACGCATCTGTGGGAGCACTATCTCTACAGCAAAGACGAAGGCTACCTGCGCACGGTCTATCCGCTCTTCAAAGGAGCATGCGAATTCTTCCTGGACACCCTGGTCGAATACCCGAGGACGAAATGGCTGGTCACCTGTCCCGCGAACTCGCCCGAGAGCTTCCCGGCGAGTCCGGGCAATCATTCGTTTTACGACGAGTACTGTAAATTTACCCAGCCCGGCACGACGATTGCCGCCGGCACGACCATGGACATGCAGATCCTTCGCGACCTCTTCGCTGCCTGTGTCGAGGCTGGCCGCGTGCTGAAGACCGACGAGGCCTTCTGCCAGAAGGTGGCTGCGACACGCGAACGCCTTGCGCCGATGCAGATCGGTAAAAAAGGAAACCTGCAGGAGTGGATCGAGGACTGGGGCGACATCGAGAAGCAGCACCGCCATATCTCGCATCTCTACGGTCTTTATCCCAGCGCGCAGATCTCGCCCCGCGCCACACCTGCGCTGGCTGAGGCAGCCAAGGTGTCGCTGAATATGCGCGGCGACGGCGGCACCGGCTTCGGAATGGCTTGGAAGGCTGCCTGCTGGGCGCGCCTGCTGGATGGCGAACACGCCAACGTCTGCCTCGCGAATCTGGTGGCCAAGCAGACCTGTCCGAATCTCTTTTCAATCTGTTTCTCTGCACCGCAGGTGGAGGGCGCGATGGGCGCCACGGCCGCTATTGCCGAGATGGTGATGCAGTCGCAGGCGGGTGAAATTCAGTTGCTGCCAGCGTTGCCCAAGGCGTGGCATACAGGCGAGGTCTCGGGGCTGCGTGCACGCAATGGATTCGAGGTCAGCGAAGTCTGGTCGCAGGGACGGCTAATTTCCGCGACGATCATTTCCACGCTTGGCGAACCGTGCGCGGTTAGGTATCATTGTCCATTACGTGTGTCCGAGAATGGAGCCGCAGTCTCAGTCGTGCGCCCCAAAGCGACGGTTTTGAATTTCAAAACAAAGGCTGGAAGCGTCTACATCCTCACACCTGAAACATCTGCGAACTAAAAAAGGAAATGATGAAAACAGCAAAAATCCGCGTTGTCGTCTCTGGTATCATGATCACCCTCTGTCTGCTGAGCGGGCAGCTTCTTGTTGCGGCAGAGAAAGCCGCTTCTGTTGTCCATTGCGAATGGACTAAAGAAGCAACCACGAAAGCCGAACGCGAACTGGTTGCGAAATATGGCGAGGCGCAACGCGTCCGCATTTCGCGCGGCCTGATGCAGGTCACGAAGTTCTGGCGGAAGGAAGATGGTGACGCGGCAGCCTTTGAAGCCTTTGTTCTTCAGAATTTCGCCGGCACGCAGGAGTCGCTGGACACCCTCTTTAACCGATTTGAGCATCTCTTCGAGAAACTCAACGGCCATCTGACCGAACTCCGTTACGAGTTCCGCCTCCAGACCGATCTGGAGCGCGGACCGATCCTGCCCGTCGATGAAGCTTTCTCGGCGTATGAGCTCGGCGCACATATCAACGATGATTTCTTTGGCAACAAGCTGGCCTTCATGGTGCTGCTCAATTTTCCGCTGACCACGCTCGAGCAGAATCTGGCCGAGGGTGCCTCCTGGACGCGACGGCAGTGGGCAGAGGTCCGGCTCGCCCAGCAGTTCTCCACCCGCATCCCAGCACAGATCCAGCAGAATCTTTCGGCGGCTGTCTCGGATGCCGATATCTACATCAGTCAGTACAATATCTGCATGCACCATGTCCTGAATGAAAAGGGTGAGCGACTCTTTCCCGCCAAGCTCCGCCTCAGTTCCCATTGGGGACTGCGCGACGAAATCAAGGCGCAGTATAACAACGGTACGAACGGGCTTGAGCGCCAGCGCATGATCCAGAAGATTTTAGAGAAGGTGATTGACCAGTCGATCCCGGCTACGGTGATCAATAACCCGACCGTGGACTGGACGCTGGCCAGCCACGAGGTGAAGGCCTCAACGATCAAGGACCTTGAGCCAGACCCCTCCTGCAAGGACAAACCGCTGAGCAATGTCGCTGAACCCAACACGCGCTATGCCAAGTGGCTCGATATCTTTAAGGCGTGCCAGAAGGTCGATCCCTACTCGCCACAAGCGCCGACGCTGATAGCCCGCCGCTTCGAAGAGGGACGCCAAATGAGCGAGGCGCGTGTGCAGGCGATGTTGGAGCAGTTGCTCACCTCCCCTCAGTTTAAAGAAGTGAGCGCGCTCATTGAGAAGCGTCTCGGGCGTCCGCTGGAGCCGTTTGACATCTGGTACACGGGCTTCCTTCCTCCCTTGGCCCACAGCCAGGAGAAACTCGATGCCATGGTCAAGGCGAAATATCCCACGCCGGAGGCGCTCCGAGAAGGGTTGCCGGAAATTCTCCTGAAGCTGGGGTTCAGCGCCGAGCGCGCTCAATTTTTGAAAGAGAACATTGTTGTCCAGAACGGGCGGGGAGCCGGTCACGCCATGGGCGGCGCCATGCGCGGACAGCCTTCGCGCATGCGGATACGGTTTGATCCGGATGGCTTGCTGTTCAATGATTTTAATGTGGGGATGCATGAGTTGGGGCATAACGTTGAACAGACCTACTCGCTCAACCTCGTGGACCATAACCTCCTTCAGGGGGTGCCGAACACCGCCTTCACGGAAGGGCTGGCGATGTTGCTGCAAGGGCACGACCTCGAGATGCTGGGGCTTGCAAAGCCCGATGCTCAGGCAGAGGCGCTGGCAACATTGAATGTCTTCTGGGCCACCTGCGAAATCGCCATCATGGGACTGTGCGACATGTCAGTCTGGCACTGGATGTACGCGCATCCCGACGCCACGCCTGCGGAGTTGAAGGCGGCTACACTCAACATCGCCCGCGATCTCTGGAACAAATACTATGCGCCTGTGATCAAACAGCGCGACTGCATCCTGCCTGGCGTCTACTCCCACATGATTAACAATGTGCTCTATGTGCCGGATTATCCCGTGGGTCACCTGATGGCCTTCCAGATCGAAGAGCAGATGAAAAAGGCAGGAGCGATCGGACCTGAATTTGAGCGGATCACCAAAATGGGGAACGTGCTTCCCGATCAATGGATGGAGCATGCGACAGGTGCCCCAGTCGGCCCGGAGGCCATGTTGAAGGCGGCCCGTCGGGCTCTCGACCAGTTGACAAAAAAGGATTAATCCCATGAAACGCAGAACCTTTCTCTCGCTCGCAACCCAGGCTGTGGCAGCCCCAACGCTCTTCCCCGCTTTCTCCATCGGCAAGCCAGGCCCGTCGGCCAACAGCAAGCTGAACATCGCCTTCATCGGTGCCGGCGGCTGGATTGCACGGCAGCCCTACGAGCAAGGGTGCAAGGAGGAGAACCTCGTCGCCTTCTGCGACGTTGACCGCGACCATTGCGCGGAGAACATGAAGAACTGGAAGACCACGCAGCCCTTCTTCGATGATTTCCGGGTGATGCTCGACAAGATGCACAAGGAGATCGATGCGATCGTCATCTCCACGCCCGACCACACGCACTTCCCCGCCACCCTCGCAGCCATGGAGCGCGGTATCCACGTCTACACCCAGAAGCCGCTGACCCACAATGTCTGGCAGGCCAGGACCTTGGTGAAGGCCAAAGAGCACTACAAGGTCGTCACGCAGATGGGCAATCAGGGACATGCGAGTGCTTCGATTCGTCAGTCCGTCGAAGCCTATCGTGCCGGCGTGATCGGAGAGGTCAGCGAGGTCTTTGCCCGCAACAGCGGTCCTGAAATGGGCGGCCGCCATTTTGCCAATCCGGCGACCATGCCGCCCCCGCCCTCGCCTGTGCCCGAGGGGCTCGCGTGGGACCTCTGGCTCGGACCTGCGGCCAAGCGCGATTTCTATCGCGACTACCTGCCCTACAAGTGGCGGGCGTTCTACGACTTCGGGTCGGGCATATTGGCCGACTGGGGAACCCACACCTTTGACACGCCGGTCTGGACGCTTGATCTCGATCCGCCGACCGTGGTGGAGTGCTTCGAGCGCAAGCCCTCGCTGGAGGGAGTCGTCCCGGCGGGCAGCCAGATCAAGTATCACTTCCCGGCCAATGCCAAGCGCGGTCCGGTCGTGCTCAACTGGTTCGACGGTCCGCAGGACTGGACAAAGGTCGGCCGCATCGACCGCTTCGGCGCGGATCACGCCGCCTATCTCGGACGCGCCTGCTGGATGGTCGGCACCAAAGGCATGATCGGTTGTGATACGCATGCAGGGGGGTCCACAATCGTCCCTGTTGAATTGCGTCAGGAGTATAAAGCCAAGCCGCCTGCCGAAACCATCCCCCGCGTCGTGGGCGGCCCCTTCCGCGAATGGATGAATGCGATCAAGCAGACCGGCCCGGAGCCGGGGTCCAATTTCACCTACTCGGCGAGGCTGACCGAGATCATTCTGCTCGGGGTGCTGGCCCAGCGCTTCAACACCCGCATCGAGTGGGATGCCAAGGCCGGTCTCATCACCAATCACAAAGAACTCAACGCCTTCGTCAAAGAACCGGTCAGGAAAGGCTGGGAATACGGCGAGGAATTAGGGAGGAATGGATAATGAAAGTGCGTTATTACCGCTTCGCTTTCGACATTCGTCGAATGGTTTCCGCTATCGCTTCAACGAGTATTAGTGCGTTAGTGCGTTATTTAAAATTCGACGTTGGACGTTCGACCTGTCCGCCGAAGCCTTGGCGAAGGAGGATGTTCAATGTTGGATGTTCGATGTTTGTTTTATTAATTTTTGCCGCAATGGCACAAGCCGCCGGTGACAACAAGGCCAAGGTCTGGACGGATCCGGAGCTTGCGCTCAAGGAGGATCCGGACTTCTCGATCCAGGGCGAATACGGGAGTGCCAGCGCTGGCGCGCCTGCAGGCGTGCAGGTCGTGGCCTTGGGCAACGGGCAGTTCGATGGCTATCTTCTGCAAGACGGCCTGCCGGGGCTTGGCTGGACACGCGAAAAATCACGCACCGTGCTGAAAGGCTTGCGCGAGGGCGATAAAATCAACTTCACAAGTACTGACAAAAAAATCAATGCCACGATCACTGGCGGCAAGCTTCTTCTAACCGGCGAGGATGGAAAGAAGTCAACCCTTCCGCGCATCGAGCGCACCAGCGCGACGCTCGGGGCGAAACCACCTCAAGGCGCGGTGGTCCTCTTTGACGGCACCTCCGCCGAGGCTTGGGAGAATGGGAAGTGCGAGAACGGTTTCCTGCAAGCGACCAGTTGCACCAGCAAGCAGCGCTTTGGCGATTACACGCTCCATGCGGAGTTTCGCACGCCTTACATGCCCTTGGCGCGCGGCCAGGGACGCGGCAACAGCGGCATCTATCACAGCGGGCGCTGGGAGACGCAGGTGCTTGACTCCTTCGGGCTCGAGGGCAAAGACAACGAAGCAGGCGGCATCTACTCGGTCTCCAAGCCGCTGCTCAACATGTGTTTGCCTCCGCTGAGTTGGCAGACGTATGATGTTGACTTCACTGCTGCGAAATTCGATGCCAGCGGCAAGCGGATCGCCTGGCCGCGCATCACGGTGAAACTCAACGGTGTGCTCGTGCATGAAAATCTAGAACTCCCCAAAGACTTCACCACCGCCGCACCGCTCAGCAAGCCCCTCACGACACCCGAAGGCCCCGTCTTCCTGCAGAATCATAGCAATCCTGTTGTCTACCGCAACATCTGGATTGTCCCGCATCAGCAATAGTAGTCCACTTGAATAAGACGGCATGTTCCATTTGAGTGCCCTTTGCCAAAAAACATAAGTTAACTTTAGCCAGTTACGCTATGGATGGTTTTTGCATTATCTGTTAATATTTTAACACTTAATTGCGGAGGTGTGGTATGAAGAACAGAATGATCGTGTTGTTGTCGATAAGCATCGCACTGGTTTTTTTTGGGGGGACTTTCTCGCTCATGGGCGCAGAGATTCTCTGGACGGGTTCATCAACCCCGAATTGGAGCACCGGTGCAAACTGGGCGGGCAACGTTGTCCCGTCCGCCAATGACGTGGCGGTCTTCGATCCGGCCGCTCAGGCCATCACCCGATGGAACTTCCGGCTGAGTGCAAATTCCGCGGTTGCCGGGATTCGTTTTACCAATCTGACACAGTCTGTGACAGGTGATGCCTCTGGTGATTTTACGCTAAGCCTCGGTTCGAACGGTCTCAGTGTAGCCGGCGCGGATGTGACCCTGGCCGTAGCCTGTTCA
The DNA here is from genome assembly GCA_942493055.1 of uncultured bacterium. GTDB lineage: Bacteria > Verrucomicrobiota > Kiritimatiellia > RFP12 > UBA1067 > CAIZQW01. The sequence goes on from OW818680.1 coordinate 5,097,094, forward strand.
CTCAGCACCACCCAGCGTTGGACTGTCGCCGCAGGTGATGAACTGATCCTTTCCGGCCAACTGCGAGGCAGTGCCCGGCTGACGAAGTCTGGCGCGGGCCGAGTCTGGCTGACGGGCGACAGCGCGTTCAGCGGAACGTATCGTATCGAGCAGGGCATTCTCAAAGGCGCTGTGTTTGCCGCGCCGGTGATGGACGGACTCGATGTCTGGATGGACGCCGCCGATATCACCACTCTTGCCACCAACGCCTCTGGGCAAGTGACAGCCTGGACTGACAAGGCGGGCGGACAGCTTATGACCCCCGTGGGAGCCGGCGGCGGACCGCGCTACGGTGCAACGCTCTTTAACGGCCGACCGGGTCTGCGCTTTGACCGGACACTCAACAACGGTCTGCTCATGACCTCTGGATATGCCAACACGACCAATGTGGCGACCGCCTTCGTCATGATGCAGCGCCGCAGTGCCCAGACCCCATACGCCGGTCTGCTTTCCCTGTATAAGAATGGCGGCATGGATTACGAGAACGGAAACAGTGCGGCCTTTTATCATTTCTTTGGCAGTGCACCATTCTATGGAATCACCGGATATCGTAACAATGCGGGCGGCGGATCGATCCCGTTGACGTATGAGACGCCTATGTGCCTGATGTCGCGCTTCAACGGTGCCTCGCACACCCTGGTCCAGGACGGGGATATCCCCGGCAGCGTCAGCACCGATGCGAAGATGTATGCCAAATTCAACGCCGACCGCCTGATCCTCGGCAACCGTCCGGTCGCCAGCTACACCTATCCCTTCAACGGCGATGTCGCCGAGGTGCTGGTTTACAACCGTGTGCTGACCGCTGCGGAGGAGATGCAGGTGACCGAGTACCTGCGCGCTAAGTGGAAACCGGTCGAAAGCGTTGAGGATGTGCTGAAAGACGCGGCGCTCTGGTTTGATGCCTCGAAGCCGGAGTCCGTCACCACCAACGCCTTCGGAGCGGTGACCTCCTGGTCCAACCTGGTATCCGAGACGAAACTGCTTCCGCTCAGCAGCACCAACTATCCGGCCTATACGGCTTCCGGGATGGACGGACTCCCGGCCATCCGGTTCAGCAAGGATGTTTTCAACAGCCTTCAAACCTCCGGAGGTTACCACAATCGAGGTGCCGAGCTGACCTTCTTCGTGAGCCTGATACCCGGTGCAGAGCAGAATGCTGCTGTGGGTGTTGCGAGTGTGAGCGATGGGGTGTCTTATGACTATAACAGTAACGCCACCGCCCTTTTGATGTACCTCCGAGACACCACGACCGGGCAGCAATGGAGCGGACACCGCAACAACGTTGGATTGTCGTATTCCTATACCTCTCCCCAAACTCCCGCAGTGGCCATGAGCCGATTCGATGGTGCCGAACACACGTTCGTTGTCAATGGTGATGTGGCAGGTCCGGCAGTCGCCAGTCAGGGATACTTCAACGCAAACTACTTCCGCCTCGGAGACCGGATCGAGGCTACGAGCCGTCCGTTCAACGGCGATATCCACGAGGTGGTCGTCTTCAACCGTAGACTCAGTCCCTCCGAAGAAAAAATGGTTACCGAGTATCTGGACGCCAAATGGGTCGCTGTAACCAATATCAATCAACTTCTGGCGGCGGCCGACATCCATCTGGACGCCAGCGCGGCATCATCCATTCTGACAAACGCGACTGGTAGCGTGACCAACTGGACCAGTCTTGTCGGCTTTTCCACGATGACCGTGCCGACCAACGGTTACTCTGGTCCTCTGCTGGTTGAAGGGGGGATGAATGGCAACCCCATTCTGCGCTTCAGCACTGCCGGAAAAACCGCTCTTTTCGCGGAAGCAGGCTATACCAACACCGGCGCCCAGGTCAATGCGTTCATCGTGATGCGCAGAACCGCTGATCAGATTCAGGATGCCGGCCTTCTTTCCATCTACGCCGCCTCCACAGCTCACGATTTCAACACTGGGGGCAACGCACTTATGGCGTATTACCCCAACAATGAAACGATTGCCGGATACAGAAACAGTGGTTTGCGTTCATCTATAATCGATATTCCCTATAACACCCTGGTATGCCTGCACACGGCTTTCAACGGACTGGCCCACACCATGGCGCTGAACAACGGCGGCATCGCCTCTTCCGCCTATCTCGGCAAACTGAATGCCGACCGTCTCTGCCTGGGCGTGCGCTATGAAAACGCGACCTTTGGCAAGCATTTTGCAGGCGATGTTGCGGAGATTCTCATTTTCAATCGCATGCTCTCTCCAGCGGAGAAGCAGCGGATCACTGACTATCTGACGGCGAAATGGCTGCCGCAGACGTCCGCCAGCCAACTGAACCCGGTTCTGCAGAGCGCGATGCTCTGGCTGGATGCCTCCGCCGCTGAAACCATGGTCACGGATGTCAACGGACAGATCACCGCCTGGTCCAACCGGCTAGATAATACGGCGAAGGCTCTGAGTCCGCCGACCGGACTGAAAGGGCCGTCGGTTGTTTCAGGCGGCATGAATGGCCGCCCGGTTCTGCGCTTTAACAAAGACGCCGCTACCAAACAGGCGCTGATGATCGACACCGGCTTCGCCCTTACCGGCACCGCCACCACGGCGGTGATCATGCTGAAGACCCGCTCCGCGCAAATCGCCAACGCCCGCCTCGCCAACCTCTGGAAGGACAATGGAGATGACCATAGCAGCGTTGTGGGCGGCATTTACGGGTATTTCCCGAGTGCGACCACCATAACAGGACATCGCGCAGGAACTAAATCGGGGTTTAGTCCACTGCCCGTCGAAACCCCCGTCTGCATTTTCTCCCGCTACGACGGCAGCCGTCACCGTATGATCAAGGATCAGCATCTCTGCACCCCGGCAGGCAGCACCGGTGCCTTCGATGCCAACCGCTTCGGTCTTGCCTTCCGCTCCGGTGTCAACGAGTGGTTCAACGGTGATATCGCCGAGGTGCTTGTTTTCAACTACGCCCTCAACCCCGACCAGCAGCGGATCATCTATGAGTACCTCCAGGACAAGTGGGTCAAACCCGCCAGCCACGGCACGCTCACTGGCACGCAACTGATCGAGATCAATGCCGGCGCTGAACTCGACGTGCGGGACATCAACGGGCTGACCGTGCAGAGTGCTGCCAGGCTCTCAGGCGCCGGTCGTGTGAACGGCGAAGTCACAGTGGCCTCCGGGGGTACTGTCGAAGCGGTGGTCGAAGGCTCAGATCAAACCCTTGACGTCAGTGGCGACCTCACCTTTGCAAGCGGCTCGACTGTGGCCCTGAACTACCTTGCTGGAGAGCCCCTGATCATTGCCGAAGGCCTCTTGACGCTTCCGTCCGGCATCACGTTCGCTGCCGTCAACCTGCGAGAATCAAACCGTATCGGAACAATCCCCGTATTGCGCGGCAACAGCTGGGATAACGGCAGCGGCGGCACCCCCGCGGCCGCAGGCTGGACGCTTAGCGGCGCGGGAGCCAACACCTCCTTCCTTCTGAAAGAGATCGATTTCAGCGTCAACCTGAGGGTCAGCAAAGGCACGATGATCAGTTTTCAATAATCACGCGCTTCCGATGGCCATGGGAGGATGTGCAAGGACGAAAGGGATGCTAAGAGATCGTAGGCGGAGCGACGGGAGCAGGATGCTCCCGCCACTTTGAGAGACAGGGGGACGGGAGAAGTGTCAGCAAGTTGGGAAGTGTCAATAAGTGCCAGTAAGTCTTAAAATACGTATCCCTCATGCATGCCAAATAAGAACCCAATAAGCGCGTAAAACGGCGATAAATTCGCCTGAAATGGTGTTGCGATGTCAAAGGAAATAATGCAATAATACCCCCGCAGTAGGAAAGGGTGGGGGAATGAAAAAATATCTGAAGAGCATTTTCTGCGTGATCGGTTTTCTGCTGATGGCCGGCAGCGCTATGGCGACTCGAAAGGCGGCTGATTCTGGGGTGCCGGATCTCACCCGGGGCGGCAAACCGGACAATGAACATCGCTGGACGCTGGGTGCCACTGGCGCGCGCGGCTGGGTTTGGAGCCGAAATATCGGAGGCGGGATACAAAGTGATGACGCACGCCAGATTCTGATCACCGAGGTGGTCAAGGGTTCCCCCGCCGACAGTGTGCTGAAGAAAGGCGACGTGGTGACGGGAGTTGACGGGCAGCCCTTCGGCAATGACGCCCGCCGTCTCTTTGCGCAGGCGGTTACGGAGGCCGAAAAGGAGTCTAACGGCGGCGTGCTCAAGCTGGTCCGCTGGCGTGCAGGCAAGACGGAGAACGTCGAGTTGAAGGTGCACGTGCTCGGGACGTATGCGCCGACCGCGCCCTACGGCTGCGACAAATCCAAGCGGATCTTTGAGCAGGGCTGCGCCGCCATTGCCAAACGTGGGTTCAAGGACGAGAACGGCGACGTGCAGATCAGCATCGAAAACGATATGAATGCGCTGGCTTTGCTGGCGCTGGTCGCATCGGGTCGCGAGGAATACCGGCCGCTCGTGGCTGAATACGCGCAGAAGGTGTCAGCATTCAAACCCGATCTTAATGGGCTTCCGACGTGGGAATACGCCTACAACACGCTTTTTCTGGCAGAGTATGCTTTGGCCACTCAGGACGCGGCAGTGCTGGCTGGACTGCAGCGACTCTCGCTGGACATCGCACGCGGGATAAGCGGTGTCGGCACATGGGGCCATGGCTTTGTCCAGCCGAGCGGCAATCTGGGCGGTTATGGCTGCATGAATCAGCCTGGGATCACGCTCACCCTGGCCATGGCGCTGGCGCGCGAGGCCGGGGTGAAGGAACCTGAGCTGAACAGGGCGATCGCCAAGGCCAGCGGTTTCCTCCGCCAATGGGTCAACAGGGGAGCGATCCCTTACGGCGATCACGAACCGTGGCCCTGGCATGACGACAACGGCAAGTGTTCAGATGCCGCGGTGCTCTTCGACCTGCTCGGCGACCGGGAAGCTGCCTCGTTCTACTCACGCATGGGCACTGCCGCCTACGCGGAGCGGGAAAGCGGACACTGCGGAAACTTCTTCAACATTCTCTGGGCGCTGCCGGGCGTCTCCCGTTGCGGACCGGCTGCCACGGCTGCGTATTTCAAGGAGACCTCCTGGTATTACGACCTGGCACGCGGCTGGGATGGACGTGTGGATTTTGTGGGCTTCCCCGGCGAGGACTCCTTCAACGGGTGGGATTGCACGGGCGCCTATCTGCTGGGCTATGCCCTTCCGCTCAAGAGCCTCTATCTCACGGGCCGCAAGCCGGGCGCGGCTGTGGTGCTCTCGCACGCTGAGGTGGCTGAGACGATTGAAGCCGGGCGCGGCTTCACCTTCCAGAACGCGGAGAGCAAGGCGTGGTATGCAGGCCGGAAGAGCGATGCCTTGCTGGCCGGGCTGTCCAGTTGGTCGCCGGCGGTCCGCCTTCGCTCGTCGCAGGCGCTGGGCCGTCGCGAGGGAAACTTCCTGTCTCATATCCTCAAACTGCTCGGCAGCAGTGACCGGAACAGCCGTTATGGCGCATGTGAGGCACTTGCTAGCCTCGGCCCCAAGGCTGACTCCGCGGCTCCGCAGGTGCGTGCGCTGCTGAATGACAAGGATCCGTGGCTGAGGATGCTGGCCGCACGGACATTGCCGTGTATGGGGCCGGAGGTTCGCAAGGCGGAGGTTTCCGGCCTGCTTCGGGCGGCGGCGCTTAAGGACCCCGCGGACCCGCGTCAGCGCCTCGTGGGCGAGGTGGCGAAAGCCTTGTTCGCGCCCATGCCAGGAACCGACGAGCCAACGCCCATCCTGTCGGAATCACTCGACGGCGTGGACCGGACGTTGCTGCATGCCGCACTCAAAGAGGTGCTCTCCAATGAAGACGGACTCATCCGTGGCCTGGCTGCGAAAATTTACCCGATGCTTTCTGCCGAGGATGTCAAGGTGCTTCTCCCCGAGATTGTGGCAGCGACCCGCAAGAATGCGCCGAGCGGAGAGATGTTCCGCATGGACATCCGCTGGGCGGGATTGGAGTTGCTGGCGCGCTTCAGGATCCGTGAAGGGATGGGGATCTGCGTGGACATGATGAACGAGTTTGAGTGGGGCTGCGAGCAGGCCCCATGCCTTCAACCGCTGAAGAAGTATGGCGGGGCCGCGAAAGAGTTAATCCCGCGCCTTCGGCAAACTATGGTCGCGATGCGCGAGGGCTATGCTGCAAACCAGTGGAACGACAGGCTGAAGCCTGACACCCAGGCCATTAACAAGCTGATCAAGGACATCGAGGCCGACAAGAATCCGGCACCCGTTTTGAGTGTCGAGAAGTTCATTGGTACGTCCGTCGCCCCTAAAGCGGGAACAAAGAATGGGGCAACTCAAACGGCGAGCATGATCGGTAACGGGACTGTTAAAGTTTTTATTCTGGCCGGGCAGTCAAATATGGAAGGGCACGCAGGTGTGCAAACGCTCGATCAGTTGGGTAAGCACCCGACGCATCGACATCTGCTGAAGAAAATCAAGAATGCCGACGCCTCCTTCGTCGTACGAGACGATGTGTTTGTCTCTTATAAAAAAGAAGACGAACAGATCAAGCGTCCGTTGTCGGTGGGCATGGGCGCATCAGGGGAGGGATGGTTCGGGCCGGAACTGATGTTTGGCATTGAGATGGGCGATCACTTTAACGAGCCCGTTCTGCTGATCAAGACCTGCTGGGGCGGGCATAGCTTGTATGGAAATTTCCGTCCGCCCAGTGCTGGTAAACCCGCCTATAAGAGCGACTGCCCGCCTGAGGAGATCGGCGCGTCGTATCACAAGATGGTCAAAGAGGTGCGTGAATGCTTGGCTGCTTTCGAGACGGATTTTCCGCAGCTCAAGGGATTGAAGCCTGAGCTCAGCGGCTTTGTCTGGTTTCAGGGCTGGAACGATATGTGCGCTGAAGATAAAATCAAGTCGCAGGTGTACGACGAGTATTGTCAGAATTTTGTTCATCTTGTTCAGGATCTGCGCGCAGAATTCAAGATTCCTAACTTGCCGGTCGTCATAGGGGAACTGGGTGTCAACGGTAAAAATGGCGACGAAAACATGATGGTTTTCAGGGCCGCTCAGGCAAAGATCGCGAGGCGCCCAGAATTAAAAGGCACGTTAGGTTATGTGCGAACCGCGCCCTTCTGGTATTCTGAATTGGATGAACAGGCTGCGAAGGTGGAGGCCGAAGAGGCGCGGGTGAGAAACTCTGTGGAGCCACGGATCATAAAGAAGATGAAAGGCAAGCCAGAGAGTAAGAACCCCGATAAGATGGACGAACTGATTAACGAGGCCGTGGAGAACGCCAAGGAAAAGGACGCCAGTTACCTGAAGGTTAAAAAGGAGGCGGACAAGCACATCTGCCACTGGGGCTGTCACTATTATGGTAGCGCAAGAGTTTACTGCATGGTGGGCTACAGCCTGGCCGAGGCAATGAAGCCGTTGTTAAAACAGTGAAGGGAAAATTAGAATATGAGAATGTTGGGGAAACAGGATATCGGCTCAGTGACTTATTACAGCATTCCAACGTTCCGACATTCCATTACTCCAGTTTTGCTACTCGTGCTTTTCGGGGTGGCGACATCAGTGGTTGCCGCGACCGCCGGTGTTCAGCCTCCGCTTCCTAACATCGTCTTCATTCTGGCGGATGACCTGGGATATGGTGACGTGGGCTGCTACAACCCAGAGGCGAAGGCGCCCACACCGAATATCGACCGGCTCGCGAAGGAGGGGCTCCTGTTTACAGATGCCCACAGCCCCTCGACGGTCTGCACACCGACGCGCTACAGCATCCTGACCGGGCGCATGGCCTTCCGCACCGGCATGGCGAGCGTCTTCTCCGGAGTCACGGGCCCCTGCCTCATCGAGCAGGGGCGACTCACCTTGCCAAGCATGCTCCGCGCGAAAGGGTACACCACCGCGTTGTTCGGCAAATGGCATATCGGCATGACCTTCTACGACAAAGAGGGAAACATCATTCGTAACGGCGGCATCGAAGGCGTGAAACGCATCGATTATTCCCGTGCTATACCGGATGCTCCGATTCACCGCGGGTTCGACCAGTTTTTTGGCACGGTCTGTTGTCCGACCACCGACTTTCTGTATGCCTTTGTCGATGGCGACCGGATACCCGTCCCACCCACAGGGATGATCGACAAGGCAACACTGGGTCTTCCCACGCATGTCTATTCGCATGATTGCCGGGCGGGCCTGATCGCGCCGGACTTCAACATGGAGGAGGTCGATATGATCTTCCTCGACAAGAGCGAGCGCTTCCTCGAGCAACAGGTGAAGGAGAAACCCGGCAAGCCCTTCTTCCTCTTCCACTCCTGCCAGGCGGTACATCAGCCGTCGTTTCCAGGCAAGGACTTCAAAGGAAAAACCAAGGCTGGCCCGCATGGCGATTTCATCTTTGAATTCGACGCCATCGTCGGACGGCTGCTCAACAAGCTCCAGCAACTCGGCGTGGCGGATAACACGCTGGTGATCATCTCCAGCGACAATGGCCCCGAGATCGACGCCGTCGTCAACATGCGCAAAGATTACGGCCACGACGGCGCGCGTCCGTGGCGCGGCATCAAGCGGGACAACTGGGAGGGCGGTCACCGGGTTCCGTTGCTCGCGCGCTGGCCGGGCCGGATCAAGCCCGGCACCCGGACGGAGCAGACGGTCTGTCTGACGGACGTGATGGCCACCTGCGCGGCGATTGTCGGCGCCTCCTTGCCGGACAACGCGGCCGAGGACAGTTTCAACCTGCTTCCTGTGCTGCTCGGTACGGATGAAGGCAAACCGATCCGCGAATTCACGCTTCATCAGACGATTTCGCTGGCCCTTGCCATCCGCGAAGGGAAGTGGAAATATCTCGACCACACAGGCTCTGGCGGTAACCGGTATGACAAGCCGGCCTTGGCTCCCTTTGCCCTTGTGGAAAAAGCGATGGACGCGCCTGGCCAGCTCTATGATCTCGAGAAGGATCCAGGCGAGACTGACAACCTCTACTTCAAGCACCCCGCAATAGTCACCCGCCTGAAAGCCAAGCTGGATCAGGCAAAGGCATCAGGCCGCAGCACTTCGTCTCAAACTGATTAAGTAATGAGATTAAGTAAAGAGATTAAGATTGGGATCTTCCACTAACGCACATCCCGGTTTTGTCACCTGTTTTGTCACCTATTAGGCTCGTTGCCTTTTGATGCCGTATCTGTCATAATTAAATAAATTACGGGTTGGCTGAGTCGATCTGCAACACGAGGGGGCAGATAGTGACGGGGGACTGACCGGATGGAGAGCTTTTTAATGATGGGACTTTTTTCAAATGGCGCGCGGATCCTGGCGCTTATTTTTTTATGCGGATCACTGGCACAGGCTGCTCGCCCGGCGGGGCGTGGGGGACAAGCGAAGGCGCAGGCGGGGTATAAGGCCGGCCAGGAAATCGTCTACCCAGGGGAGTCGTTTTCCAAGCTGGACACGTTTGAGGGTCTGAATCTTGAAGATGCAGACAAACTCTACATCAAGAAGGATTACAAAGGCGCTTATGCAGCCTATAAAGCCTACTCGTTCGAGTTTGCAAAGAGCAAGGCGCTTCCTTATGTCCTGCTGAGAATGGGGCGCTGCCTGCATCTGCTTGACAAACGCAATGAGGCGATCAAGGCCTATCAGGATGTGGTTGACTATTTTCCGGACGAGGTCCTCTATGCCGCTGCGGCGCTTTTCTACATCGGTGAATGCCATGGCCAGAATGGGGATGACAACAAGAAGCTAGCTGTGTGGGCGCGTCTGGTGAAGGATGATGACTATGTCGGCCAGCCAAACTCCGGTACTGCGCTGGCCTACCTGGGCAGCGCCATGGAAAAACTCGGGAAGTTTGAAGAGGCGACGGAGTATCGCTGGCGCACGGCGGTTGCCTTTCTGCAGAGCAATCAAGAGGCCGCCCAGGTGGCCCGTCGCGCGGTGATCACTCACTATGTGACACGCAGTCCCAACCATGAGAAGCTCAAGGATTTTTATATCGCGGCGAGCGGGTTCGAGGGGCGAGGTCAGAAAACAGATGCACCGCAGGATGATGAGCGCTACTGGCGTGTTGTCCTGAGCGCGGCCTTGGAGATGAACGGAACAGCCGAGGAAAAGGAGACCGTCTGCAGGTACTGGAGCGCAAAGCTGGGTGACCGCTTCGCTGACAACGACACCTTGCGCAAGTCCTGGTTTGATGTGTTGCTGGTGCATGAGAAGGACCGCGCCGCATGGGCTACGCGTCTGGATAAGCAGTTCGCGCAGCAGCCTGCCACCATCGACCGTGTGCTCCAGTGGTGCGAGTTCTACGGGAACGACACCAAACTTCGCTCGGCGTTCTTTGCTAAGCAGAGCAAGCCGCTCATGGCGGGGCTGAAGCTGCCTGAGAAAATGGATCTGCTGGAACGTCTCCGGCGTCTGCGCATGGACGACGAAGCGCAGGCGACGATGCGGGCGATGAGCACCCAGGGCATGAGCGATGAGGAGATCAGAGCCTTTGCTTTCTTTGCGGCGAACTACCAGCAGGAAGAGGAGGTGCTCCGTTTATTGGCCCGCATGAAGGACGCCCTCGCAGCCACAAAGGCGCGTTTTGATTATTATTTTGCCCGCACGCACAAGAACCGGCCTTTCCAGGAGAAGGCGCTGGCGGAGATCCCGGCGCTGAAGAAGGATCCCAAATATGCAGGACAGGGGTTAGTCTGGTCCGAAGCCGAGCTCTTGCGCGGCTTGGGTCGATACGAAGAGGCGATCAAGGCCTACCAGACGGCTAACAAGCAACCTGATTCAACCTTTGCGGTCACCGACTGCCTCGTGGCGCTCAAAAGGTACGGCGAGGCGATCACGAATGTGCAGGGGCTCGAATCAATCGGCGGCGCAGTGGCTGCGCAGGCCTGTCTGAAAGCGGCAGATGTTTACCGGGCCAGCGACGACAAGGCCAAAGAGGTGGATCAGTTGCGCCTGGTCCTTCGCCGTTACCCGAAGAGTGGCGAATCGAGTGCCGCGCACCAGCGCCTGGAAAACTATGGCGTGAAGATCATGGGGGGCGAGGCCAAGGCTGAGGAGTAGGGGCGGGGAGAGGGAGAAGTGCTAAAGTTCTAAAGTGCTAAAGTGCTAAAGTTCTAAAGTGCTAAAGTTGGGGCAGTAGCAGTTGGCAGTGGACAGAGAAGAGGATAATGAGTATGAACGATTTAGGCAAGGTTGGATTCCGGAGCATGCTGTTGTTGGGCGCTTTGCTTTTCTGGATCCCCTGTGCGTTGGGGGCGGAGAAGAAGAATAAAAAGGCTGCTCCACCCAGCGTAATCACCGAAAAAGAGGCTGAAAAGGCAGTCGAGCGCTCAAGACTTTCTGCTGATGTGGATCGGCAGGCAAAGCTCCTGTTTGAGAAGGCCATGGAACTGATGGAGTATAAGCAATATGAGCGCGGCTTGGCCATGCTCAATGCGATAGTCCGAGATAATCAGGGCAACATTCTGGCGCACAGAGCCAATATGGCCATGGGAAAGCATTTTCTCAGTCAGAATAAACCGAAAGAGGCTCTCAATTATTTCCTGCTTCTCACGCGCGTCCTGGCTCCGCTTCCGGGTGAGAAACCGGCAGAGGAGATCACGGAACTCTATCATGAAGCGCTCTTTCAAGCGGGGTTTAGTCAATATCAGGCCGGCCAGTATGGCGCCGCGTTTCCCTTGTTGCGCCAACTCACCGAGGTGGCAGGAAAGAGTAAGTGGGCGAATATGGCTTACTTCTATATCGGCATGAGCCACTATAATTTGAAGAACTGGAATAAGGCGATTGATTCGCTCTCCCTGGTCGGCACCGAGGTCGAGGACTCCGGCGAGCAACTGGGCCGCATTGAGATTGGCCAGCGGTTCTATGCGAAGATCTCGGACGCTGACGTGCCGGTGCTGCGCAAGCTTGGCCAGCCCGTCAAGGCTGAGGTCAAGGTGAGCAATGGCGATATCGAAATTTTGGAAGGTGTGCCCGTAGCCGGCAAAAAAGATGAGCTCTTGATTTCTGCCCCGACCGTGATTGGCTTGGCCAAGCCGAACGACGGGGTGATTCAAGTGGTGGGCGGCAACACGTTGACCGTGACCTACTTGGATGACAGTACGATGGATGGAAAGAAGGGGGTTCCTCGGAGTGGTACGGTGCGGGCTGTCAGCACAGGGACCATCGGATTCTTCCTGGGGGATTACGCGACACCCGCCTATATCGCCTTTCCAGGTCAGCCCCAAGCGCTTGTTTTAAAGGATGCCGATCTCGACAGCTCCCCTGCCGCAGAGCAGGTGCAGGTCGTTGTGAAATCGCTCCAGAAAATCAAGGCCGAAGAGGCGTCCACGGATGCGGCGGCTGCCATTGATATCTTTGCGGTGAAGGATGATGAGAAGGACCAGTGGAAAGAACGCGACCGGATCACCCTGACCCTGACGGAACAGGGCGAAGGTGCGGACATCCGGAGCGGAAGCTTTGCTGGTAAGATAAAGCTTGCGCCGCTCTCCACAAACGCCAACATCTCGGCGACGGACGATGTGCTGCATTGTGATGAGCTGGATGAACTCTCGGTCTCTTACACGGATAAGGTTCACATCTATGGCGAGGATCCCCGTGAGAGCGTTACGCGCATTAAAGTTTCCGGCTCTGTCAATGCAGGCGTGACGGCAGATCAGTTTGTGGTCTTTGAAACGCTGCTCAAGGCGCGTAAGGAGTCGGTTGAGGCAGAGGCGCTCGTGGGCCTCGGCGCGATTTACAAGGATATGGGCCTTGAGAGCCGTGCGGCCCAGCGTGCGACAGAGGCGCTGCGCAAGGTGGATCCGATTATCCTTGATCGGACAAAGCTGCCTGGGGATCTGGTTGAGCGCGCCTTTAAGCTCAAATGGGAAAGCGAACTGTTGCAGGATAATTTTGCGGCTGCTACAGCCACCTGTCTCGCGTTTAACCGGCTTTATCCGGAGTCTGTCTTGGCAGACCAGGCGCTGATGACCTTGGGACGTACCCTTGCGCAGAAGGGACAATATCAGGATGCGGTGGATGTGTACGGTCGCGTACTCCAGTTGCAGAATCCGATTTCAGCCGCAGAAGCGCAGTTCCGAATTGGCGAAACGTTGCAGAAACAGGCCGAGACCGCGACAGAGGCCGCTGACGAGACCAACAGTAAATGGGGCAAGGCTGGGCTCAATGCCACGACAGCCCTTCAGAACCGTATGGGTCCCGCCATCGCGGCGTACCGTAAGACGTATGAGACCTATCCGGAGAGTTCCTTTGCTGCTGAGGCGTTGGGACGCGTGGTGCGTCATTATGTCGATACTGAGGATTATGCCCAAGCTTCCGCACTGCTCGAGAATGTATTTTCGAACTATCCCGACGCAGCTTATCTGGACGAAATGTTGATGCTCTGGGCAAAGGTGGCTTACAAGATGGGTGACAGCGAAATGGCCAAGGCCAAACTTCGTCAATTGGTTTTCGACTATCCATCCAGCAAGCACGTAAGTGATGCACAGAAAAAACTCGCGGCAATGGAGGCGAAATGAGGAGACAGTGGGCAGTAGCAGTGGACAGCAAGAGAGTGGTTAGATGCGCTCTCTTGCTTATTGCCGTGTCCTCGGGTGCCGCTACCTTTGATGAGCAGCGCAAGGCGGTCTCCGCGTCTTTGGCTACTCAGCCTGAAGCGACGATGATGGCACTACTGAAGGCCGGACTTGATGAAGGCAAGGCGACGCCTGCTGTCGCAGAGGTCCAGAAGTGGCTGAGGAATAACCAGCCGAATGAGCCAACCCTTCTGTATTATGCTGGACGTGCCGCGGAGCTCAGTGGCGACTGGAAGGGCGCGGCCTCCCTCTATCAGCAGTATCTCTCAGCAGCGGATCTTAAAGCCCCCACGGCTGACGAGGCTGTGTATGCCACCTACGTCCTCTTGATTGAGCGGCTGAAGGATGACAACAGCGCCTACGCTTTTGGAAGGAACGAGGGGGGGCGGCTGATGGTCTGCCCGCGCGCGAAGCAGTTCGATCAATGGTTTCTGGATGAGGCGGTAAAGCGCAATGATGCCACAGCGGTGGCTGTACGCCTGAATGCCTGTATCGTTGCCGGACTTCCCGCTGATCTTCTGATTGCCAGGTACAGCAAGTATTTCCGCTGGTTGCTGGGTGCGGTGGACGGCACCTGCGATGGCGGCGGTACGCTGCCCGTAACTCAGGATTTGTATGACGCGGTCAAGGACCTGTGCGAAGTCATCACCCACGATGAGGAGATGAAACTGCGCCTCGACTGGGCTGTGTCCGTCAAGGCTTACAACGTTGCACGATTGGGTGATAAAGCCAAGACTGTGATCAAGCGACCCGGAAATGGCAAGATGAAGTCAAAGGATGCGAAGTCCGCAACAGCCCAGAAGGTGGAAGAGAAGAAGCTCGGGCTCGGCAATGAGGTAACCCCTCCTATTGCTGAGGCATCTGGACTCCTTGAAAAATATCCGCGATATGCGATGTGGGTGATGGCTGGCTGGGCCGGCGGCGGAAATGGCCAGCATTACCGTGGCGATTTTAAAATATACTGGCCGCATGAGGCCGAAGCCAAGATGGCGCCGCTACTGAAGGCCTTGACCAAGCTGACTCCCGCAGAAGCTGCGGAGTTCTTGAACGCAGCTGCGCATGGTGGATACGTCAGTAATCCCGGAGTTTTGGAAATCAAATCAGTGCAGGAGTATCTCAAGGCGAAGCCGGACCTGTTGAACAATCGGAACGGCGTGATGGTCTTGGAGAAAGAATGGAACAAGCTCACCCCCGAAGAGGCGCAGAAGCTGGCGCCGTCGATGGCGCAGCTTGTTCATCCGCAAGCGTCGCTTGTGCGCGCGATTGCGGCGGGCGGCAAAGATTTTGATAAGGTCATGGCGGCATTGCTTGGCCCTGAGCTCTGGCGTCTTGGGGCAGGTGAATTGAATGGGCCTTATGCCGATCAACTTTGGCACTTCTGCGGCCGCCCGGGCAACAGCCAGAAGCGCGACGAGGGGATTGCCAAGGCCAAGGCGGTGGCCGCGTCGCTCGCTGCCGGTGATGCGAAAAAGGAAGACACAGCCGACAAGCGCATGGGGGCCTTCCGGAAGTTGTGGGCGGATTACACATCGGCCCAGCCGAAGATTCCGGCAGTACGTTCGCGTTTGATGGCAGTACTGAAATTCACACCTGAACTCGTGTCGGAGCTTCTCAAGGACCCGAATCCTGATGCCCAGAGTATGGTGCGGGATGCGATCACCGGCGGGATGGAGGATGCGCTGGGGGGTATGAGGAACCATCCAAAAGTGCAGGGGATTCCGCATCATGCTTACTCACCCTGGATTCAGCGTCTCAGCGCAGAATACTATGGTGGGATGGAGCGCATGAAGCAGGACAAGAAGGCATACGGTCCGCATAGCCTGGAGCCCGTGTTGCGTACGGCGATCGCGGAACGGCTACAGCAAGGCAAGATCGAACCCTGGCTGACGATGGCATGGATTAATATGCAGTTTCCTGAAAACAATGCCGAACAGGTCAGGCTGATGCAGGCGTTGTTCAAATCGCCGACCTGGGCAGATATGCCCTCAGAACTACAATTTGCTGCTCGCGAGTGGTTCAAGAAGGATGCAATGACCCCGGGGCAAGCCCTCTGGCTCGATGCGGCGGTCCCGGCGATGGTGTGTAAGGATCTGCTGGCGTTGCCGAAAGAAGCAGATGTCGCGGCAACGATCGCGGCGCTGGATCAGGCGATCGATGGCGTCAGGAAGTCTCCGGTCAAGATCAGTATTCAGGGGTTGGATGGGCTGGTCGCGCTGTCGGACGAGGTGTTCACAGACGCAAAAGTGATGAGCCAGATTTTAGAAGTGACGGATGGTTTGCGCTATGGCAGTGAAAGTGAAGATCAGCCGTTCGCGAGGCGCCTCTTAGGGTATGTCAGCAAAAAGAGGGACCCCGTCATGCTGCACCGAGTAGCAGCCTGTCTCTGGATGAATGGCGCGTCGGGTTCGCGCGGGAATCAATATGAAGCGATGAAAGGGCTGACCGAATCGCTTGTCGAAAGTCATCCTTCGGCATCACATGCGTTGGCGCGCATAGGTATAGAGAGTCTGACAAGGCGCCGGAATATCTATGGATTCGATCCCATGCAGAAGGTTCCAGAGGTGAAAACGCTGCTTGGCAAGGCGGCTTTGAAGCTGGGGCTGATGGACATCCCCGTGGCGCCGACAGAGCCATCGTATCCTATATACAAATCCCAGGCGGACTGGCAGGGGGGCAATGAAGACAGTGCGTGGCCGTTGTGTCTCGAGAACTGGGCTCAGCTCCTTCCCGTTCACCGTGAACTTTCTTTGGACTATCTGATGTGGGTTCTTCGCCGGACGATTTACAGCCGCGAGGATGCACGTCAGGAGGAGTTGGTCAAGGCGCTGCTGGCTTGGGCGACGGAGCCCAATACACCGTTGGTTCCAAACCAGAAGGCTGAAATAGAAATCGCTTACGGCGATATTGCAGTCCAGCGTGGCATGCTGAAGCAGGCGCATGAACTTTTCACGCGCACGATGCAGAACAAGGCGTATGATGGGACGCCAGCGCGCAACGAAGCAGCTTTGCGCCGTGTCCTGGTGGAGCGCATGTCAAAAGATTTTGACGCGGCCCTTCAGACTTTGCAAGACTTAGAGATGGAACGTGTCCCAGAAATGTTTGCTCCGCTTCGGTATGCGCGCGCGGAAGTTTATTTCGATATGGAGGATTATGATCGTGCGGCCACGGACATTGATTCTATTCTCGCACGGGTGCCCGACCATTCAGAAGCCAAGATCATGCAGGGGAATCTGCAGATCAAGCGCCAGAAGCTGATGGAGGCGACCGAGATCGAGCTGGGGCCGGTGAGCAGCCAGAAGGCCTTTGTGCCTGGCGAAAAGTTAAAGGTGACTTTGAGTGACCCCACCTTGGCGGTCTCGGGCGCCGGAACAGAGATTGAGGTTGTCGTGGAGGCGACCTCTGGTGACAAGGAGCGCTTCTTCCTGAGGCAGTTCGGCGATCAGAAGACCAAGTTCCGTGGAGAGGTTGCAACAGCACTGGGTAAACCGACGCCCGATGATCGCATCTTGCAGGTGCTGGGCGATGACCAAGTTTTTTATGCCTACTCCGAGCGCTTCCGCAAAAAGATGAACAATCTTGAGGAGAAGCGGGGCGGGCCAATCTCTGTCGCATCAGACGGCCTCTTGATGGCCTCTGCACGCAAGTTGCTCTCCGAGGCGGAGCAGCGCGTGGCTGACATGGAGGCGCAGATGGCGGAGCTGGACAAGAATATGGGGTCCGCATCGGCTGTACGCGCGAGAGCGGAATCGAAGGTTGCGGCGACAGCTGTTTCCGAGGCCAAAGAGGGCGAGGTTTCAGAGCCGCTTGAGCTCCGTCAAGCCGAGGCGCTGCAGAAGCGGCTTCTGGCAGAGCGCATCAAGCCTGGCAATCCCCTCTATATCCGTGTGATTGATGCGGACCGGAGTCGCACCGCTGGAAAAGATGAGGTGACTGTCAGTGTGGAAACCTCCTCAGGCGACTCGATCGGGCGTATCGTCCTTCAGGAGACCGACACGCATACAGGCTGGTTCGAGGCGCGTGTACCGACTGCGGGCGCCCAAGCAAAGGCCTTTGCCCCAAGCACGGCGCCAGGTCGTAATCCCAACATGGTCATCAGTCCGCTTACAACGTATCCGGCTTGGACGCCTGTGGCGACGAAAAACGTGACCCCTGAGTTGATTGTAGACCTCAATGACAATCTGCCGCTCGGCGAATTAACGATCGTGGCCCAAGAGCAGGGGAGTAAACTGAAGAAGTTTGCTGTGCAGACGGGAATGAATAGTAAGGAGCTGACAACGGTCGCGGTCTATCCCCTCAACCAGCTGAGTATTGCAGACCCCAATCTGCCGTCTATTGTGGTGATGAATGACACAGATCGTTATCATGCGTCCACAGGGCGTTCGGTCACGGAGCTCAAAGAGATGAGGGAGCATCTGGAACGCGGCTGGATGAGTCAGCAGTTTGCGCAAGGCCTCGCGCAGAACGTCACAGGACCCTCTGCGGCCCTCCCCGCCTCCATCCCAAAGGCGATTGCTTGGAAGCGAAATGGGCAGCATGATGTCTCGTCGGTGATCTACCGTTTCCACGGGTTCTTCTATGAGCCAGAGGCAGTCCTGCGGCGCTTCCGTGCAGAGCTGGGCAAGTTTGAAATCCCGAAAAACACCCATCCTTCGATCAATCATCCACCCCAGTTCCTCTTGGCTGTAGATGGAAAGCCCCTGGCCCCGGAGGGGAAATTGGCTGGAGAGATCGCGCTACAGCCTGGACTCCATCGTTTTGAAATCTGGGCGACAGGCTGGGTCAATAACATCGGTTTTGGCCGGTCAGTCAAACTGTTGACGAATCTTGATGGCACGGACAACCTGAGTGAGTGTCCTGACCGTTTCTTTGATCCAGCAACGTTCCCTGCGGGCGCTTTAGAAAAGCGGAATGGGATCGCGACGGTCAAGGCTGCTCCAGAGGGGACCTCCTTCAAGGTCGCCTTTGCCCCGGGGTCGCGTGCGAGAGTGCTGAAGATTGTCTTTATTGGCCAAGAGGGGCCTGTGCCGGCAGTGAACACGTTGGCGCTGACGCAACCGGATGGAAAACGTGTGCTCCCGGTCGAAGAAGATTTTGCCGTGCTCAACAAAAACAACATTCTTGAGATCCTGACGGGCGACAAAGTAGCGGTTCGTTATGTGGATGACCGGTTCGTGACGAAAGCCAAAGAGAAGCATGAGCGCTTTTTGGAGGTTGCCTTTACCACGGCAGCGATCCAATTCGAGTTCTTTGAGATGCGCAAGGACAGAGGTGGCGACGACGTGGAGTATTACGAGAAGCTTCTCCGGTTCGCCCTGGGCAAGCCTGTTCTCTTGACCGTGAAGGATGCTGACATGGATACGTCTGAAAAGCCCGACAGCTTGACGGTGACGCTGGAGAGCAAGACAGGCGGAAAACGCAAGGTCGTGGCACAGGAGACAGGGGATTCAACAGGCATCTTCCGAGTCCATGTCACACCTGTTGCGGGTGTGCCGGCCAATGACCGAGAGATCCAGGTCGGCAAAGAGGATGCCTTGATCGCGATCTATCGTGATATGGAGAATACGGAGCCTGGCATTCCGACAGACCGGTACGCCTCTCTCGAGCAGGCGATCTTTGCGGTGCCCGAACTCTTTTTAACACACGCCAAAGTCACGGCGATCGACCCTGCGAACCTTCCGCCCAGCCGTAAATTAAATGAGGGCTTTGCCTTGACCCTCGAACAACTGGAGGGGTTAAGTGAGCATGCAGTCTGGGAACGCCGCGCATTACAAGCCCAGAGCGGTGGCGCAATTCGTCCACGCTGGACGCTGACCCATGAGATGGTTTCAGCCACAACGCCACCGAAAACAGGTATTGAGGCGGTTCTGGGACAGACGCTCTACATCGAGGTCAACGCAGCGCATCTCGCCTTGCGTGCAGGGTCTGAGATTCGCGTCTTTGCCCAAACCGATGCCGGACGCAAGCTTGCGCCCAAACAGCCACGCGAAGCAGGCGAGACGAATGCCCCTGCCTTCGACATTGCGCTTCCAGGGACGATACAACTGAATGGCGTACTTCAATTGAGCTGGGAGGAGCCCCGGGATTTTTGGATTGAAACCCCGCGCATCCCCATCTATCTCGCAAGCCTCGTGAGGCAGAAGAACCGCCAGAAGTTTGATCGCTTCAACTGCAGTGTCCCCTTGATTCCCGCGGTCTTGCCGGAGCAAGGCGTCTTGAGCGCGGAAGAGATTCTAGCGTTGACAAAGGCTCATAAGTATTCGCGCCCCACTGGACTCGTGGTGCAGCCCAATGAATGCGTTCATGTCGGCATTGCCTATACGGATCCCCAAGGTGCGGAGCAATGGCTGACGGCGACCGCGAAAGTGAGCACCCATCCGGTCTTGGATGTGATGGAGGAGGACTATCGGACGCCTCGGACAGCGGCCTACGTGGGGGAGACGCTCTCGCTGCGGGTGGTGGATTTGGGTGCGGATATCAGTGACCGAAGCGACACGGTGAATGTGCTCGTCCAGGCCAAGTCAGGTGCCAAGCAGCTTGTCGAACTCACGGAAGTCGATACGCATAGCGGGGTGTTCAAAGGTGGTTGCCTGTTGACTTATGCGACGTCCGTCAGCACCAACACGTCCGAGACGGCAACGCTTGATGTTAAAAAAGAGGGTTTCCCTGTTGTATACGACGATAAGCTCGGGGCGCGTTATACGGATTCAAAGGGCGTCAAGACCGAGCCCGTGATCCTCACCATCAGCAAGGGCGCAGATGGAACCATTGAGGCTTTCTCGAAGAAGTATGAGGATCCCGAGATCGCGATGCGGACGCAGTTTACCCTCGCCGAGAGCTATCTGGAGGTCGCCAAGCATCATCGGACGCTCAAAGACAATGAGTCGGCTGCGCGAGAATATGAACTGGCGAAGCAGATGTTGGCCAGCGCCATGGACCAGTTTAAGGACAAAGAGACCCGCGCCCACGCGGAGTATCTCTTGGGTAATCTCACCTTGGAAGAGGCGGATGCCACTGAAGAGCAGGAACTCAAGGTGGACCGTTACCGCGCTGCGCTCTCACGTTTCATGAATGTGACAGGCAGTTACGCGGATACGCTGCACGCCTCAAAGGCGCAATTCAAGATCGCCACCATCTATGAAAAGCTCAAGGAGCCTGAGGTTGCAGCGCAAGAGTATGTCAAGCTGGCTTATAAATATCCGGACTCGGAATTTTTAGCTACTGCCATGGCACGACTCGGTGTCCATTTCCAGCGTACAGCTGCTGATTATGAGACGCGGGCCAAGCCCTTGTTGGCCAAGACCGAAGAGAAGGATGCGCAGTTTGAGGGTGCCGCCCTTCAGAAGATGGCTGTCAACGAGTATCTGAAGGCCGCGAATATCTTCAGCCGTTTACAGGAGCGCTTCCCTGACCATGAACTGGCGGGCAAGGGCGGCCTCTATGCGGGGCAAGCCTTTATGCGTGCAACTCAGAATCGGCAGGCCGTAGCTGCGTTCCAGCGTGTCATCAACACCGAGAGCTATGATGGCCCCGAGATTCGTGCACAGGCCATGTATTGGGCAGGCATGTGCTATGAGAGCTTGAAAGAACCGATGGCGGCCTACTCGCTCTACAAGCGTGTGACCTTTGATTTTCCAGAAAGCAAGTGGGCTTCATATGCCCGAGCGCAGCTGTCTCAAGAGAGCTTGCTAAATCTTGAAAGCGAGATTGAGACGAAACGTGTGGAGGAGGGACGATGAACAGTGATCAGTCATCAGTGATCAGTGATCAGTTGTCAGTGATCAGTTATCAGTCATCAGTGATCAGTGGTCACTGGTTACTGATCACTTGCGTTGCGTTACTCACATTCGTTTCAGGTGCACTTGCTACTCCGCTTGACGACCAGTTGGCGGCCTTTAAGAAGGCGGATCAGCAGACGGAGGAGGCGGTGGCACAGCTCTTGAAGACTGGCATTGACGAGAAGCGAGCGGCAGAGGCGCTGGCCGTTGTCAAGCCTTGGCTCGATGTTCATCCCGTTGCCTCACCCTCGGCTCAGTTTTATGCGGGCCTCTCCCTGCAGACTGCCGGGGAGTGGGCAGATGCCGTCATCTTTTACCGTAAAATGTTGGTCAACAAGTCGCTCGATCCAAAACTTGCAGCGTATGTGGTGCCCACGATCTATCGCCTCTTGATTAATGATATGCGCCAGCCCGAGTCAGCCTATCTGTTGATGCGTGAGGATGGCGACCGTCTGCGTGAATATGGGAAAGCCCGCCAGTTTGATGGTTGGTTTCTGGCGGAAGCTAAGCGTCGTAATGATGTCGCGGCGGTCTGTAAACGCCAGGGGGTGATCTGGAGTGCAGCAACAGCGCCGGCGCTTCCGGACACTGCTGATCTTGAATGGATTTGCAACCAGTTGGAAACCACTGCGGTCATAGATGAAAACTGGATCCCTGCGGCGCTTAAACTGGTCGCGTTGCCGCAGGTGCCTGATACGTACAGGTGTCGGGTCAACTGGGCGAAGGAGATCGTGCCTTTCACCAGGACAGCTACTGAATTGTTCCGCGCAAAAAATCCTATACCTGATGCCCTGTTCGACAAGCCGCTCAAGGCTGCCGAAGCGCTGGTTGCGGCGCTACCGTACGAGGGTTCCATACTGGTCGCAAGAGGCTGGATGAATTACAGGGACGGGCACACGCCGAATCTGTACAGGTATGTGTCCGCGCGGCGGGACGCCAAGACGGCGCCGATCATCAAGGCCCTGGCGAGCCTTCCTGTCAAGCAGGCCCAGTCCGTGCTTGCCGCACCGGGTTGTCCGCAGGGGCGTCCGGTCATCTCACTGTTTTACGCGGAGAAAAGTTATGCAACCGCCGAAATGAAGACGCTGATCAGAACGCTCCCTGCTGTCTTCAACTCGCTGGCCTCTCCCGATATCGGACTTTTTGATAATACACTGACGGTAGCCGATGCTAAGACTTTAGCGCCTCTGCTGGCGCGCAATCCGAGTGGGCACGTCGCGTTGGTGCGGGCATTCGCCGTGGCCGGAGTCAATACCGTGAGTGCCATGGCTCCTGTCATCATGAAATCGGAGATGTGGCGGTTCGATTCCGCTAAAACAGCGGCTGACGTGTTGTGGAATAGCGGTGCAAAGCGTGACGGAACGAATATCAATGACCTTCGCAAGCAGTTCGATAATTTCGGGACGCGCCACGCTGAACTCAGCAAGCAGGTGTCAAAGGAGGGGTCGAGTGAGGACCGGATGAAGGCTTTCGCTGTCCTCTATCAGGAACTGCAAGGCGGTGCTCCCGCGACACCGGGCTTGCTAGGACTATGGGATGAGCTTTTCAAGCACACGCCCCCCGTTGATGGGGAAAAGATCTTGCAGAAGCTTGTTTCTGATTTCATCGCTGCATCGCCTGCGGCGATGGAAGTGCAGCAGTATTTTCTCGAGCAGGCCTTGGCGAAGATCAAATTCGGCAATCCCTATTCCCGCCTGACATTCGGTCCGGAACTTGCGAACGGCTGGGATCAATGGGGCCACGAGAATGTACGCAAATCCGTGCCGGGGCTGACCGCAGACCTGGGGAAGCTGCTGCAGCAGCAGATGGCGGCAGGGAAACTGTCTGAACCCGTATTCGGCATGTGGCTTCATTGCGTTGTCCCTGGAAAGCCAGAGGCTAAAGCGCTGTTTGAGGAATTGGCGAAATCAGCGGCTTATGCCAAGATGAATCCCGCTTACCATACGATGGCCGCACACAAGTTGCTTTTCGGAGAGGCGGCCTTGAAACCATCCCCGAACGATCCGCGTGTGGTCAGTCGTGAGCTGTTGGCGCTGTCCGCGCAGGATGCGCCTGCCGCTGTTGAGGCCGCACTCAAGACCGTGATGGAGCGTGTCGCCCAGTTGCCTGAGCCAGTGGCTGTGTATGGCCTGCAGAAGGTGGCCGCACTCCAGGCGTTAACAGGCGAGACGCGCACCCGCTGCCTCTCGCTCTTCACGCTCTATTCGCCCTTAGGGCCCTATCCCTCTGGGCAAGGTTATGGTGCACTCGCCTCCCGTCTGCTGAGCGAGATGCAGAAGCAGAAGGAGTGGGGGACCGCCTCGCTGTATATTTCTGGCTTCTGGCGAGCGGTTGAAGCGGATGAGTCGGAGCGTTCCCAGTTTTTAAAGGCCGATGGCATGGTGACCTTTGCAGAGGAGGCGTTACAGGCCGGGGCACCCTCCGTAGCGCTTTCCGTGGCGCGCATGGGGTTGAATAGCAAGCTGGCCTGCTTGGATCAGGCAGATACACGGAATGGCGGTCAACAACGAGTCGGCCGCCTGCGTCAAGTCGCGGGCAAGGCAGCGACCGCCATGGGCGTGATGGAGATTCCTGTCGATGAAACGCATGCAGCCTATCCCCTCTACAAATCGAATGCTGAGTTTGTGAAGGGCAACCTCGACTCAGCCTGGTCGCTCTATAAAGCGCATGAAGAACTTTTAATACCGTCGCCAGAGGGTGAAGAAAAGTCGATTCTCCGTAAGCTTTCAGTCGCCTACTCCTTCTGGTTGCTCCGTCGCAACATTGAAACCGGCAGAGCCGCGCAATCGGAGCTGCTGGTGAAGGAGTTGACGATCTGGTCGCGCGAAGCGCCAGGTACCTTCAGCATGGAACAGGATGCTGAACTGAAGCTCGCGTATGCGGATTTGGCCTTTATTAAAGGGGTCTATCCCACCGCACGCGCGTGGTATCGGAAAGTGGCGGATGCACAAGAGTACAAGGACTCCGAGATGCAGGTGCGCGCAACACTGGGTTCGGTGAAGGTGGATCGCGTCACCAAGAATTTCAGTTCGGCCTTGGAGGATTTAGATAAGCTGATGACCATCCGGGATCTTTCTGCACGTATTCGCGCCCATTATGCGCGCGCTGAAGTATTGATGGATCAGGAGAATTATAAAGAGGCGTTCGATGAAATAGATGCAGTGTTGCGGGGTAACCCGAATCATGAGGATGCTTTAATCCTGCGTGGCAAACTTCAATTCCAGATGCGCAAGCTTGTCGAGGCGAGCGAGATTGAACTTCGCGTAGCCCGGCAGGCCAGCGAGGTGATGGTGCCTGGCGAGACGCTGAAGATCAATCTCCATGACCCGACCTTGAGTGTCTCGGGCGTGGGGGCGGATATCGAAATCGAGGTCTGGGCCAAGTCAGGCGACCGTGAGTTGCTCCTCCTTCATCAATTTGGTGACAGCAAGGATAAATTCCGAGCAGATGTCCTCACCGCGCTTGCGCCTCCCGTATCCGGGGATAAGGTGTTGCAAGTGTTAGGCGTGGACGAGATCCGTTATGGCTATTCGAAGCGCTTCCGTGCAAAGATGAAGGATCTGCCGCCGGATCCCAAGACCTTGATCGGTATCGCGTCGGACGCCTATCTGTCGCTCTCGGCAGGTGCCTTTCCTCCCCGCGAGGGTGAACGCCGGCTTGACCTCGATGAGCTGGGCCTCTCAACCGCGCAGAAGGCCCTGGGCACGCGTGCGGTGCGGCCTGGAAATCCAGTCTATATCCGCGTGACCGATCCGGATCAGAGCAAGACCGCGACACCCGATACGTTAGCTGTCACGCTCCAGTCCTCCAGCGGTGATCAGATCCGTCGTCTCTTGCTCCAGGAGACGGGACCCTACACGGGCGAGTTCGAGGGCATCATACAGACTGCGAGCGCGCAGGCGCTTGCCTTCGCCTCTGAGAGTGCTCCGGGCCGTGACCCGAATATGGCGATCAGCTCCAAGTCCTATCCAGGCTGGCAGGGAAACGTGGGCGACAAGGAGAAGCCCCGCACCTTTGGCGTTGATCTAAATGACAACGTGGAGCTGGGGCAGATGACGGTTGCCTTTGATGGGGCCAACAACGCACTGACACGGTTTGTCCTTCAGACCTCTATGAACGGACGAGAGTGGGTCACGCGTGCGCGCTATCCCTTGACAGACAAGCCGTGGGACGGAAAGCCGCTCCTGACCTCATTCCCGACATATAGCGGCGGTATCGCAGTCTCAGTGCCGAAAGGTACTGAGCTCCCAACAGACTGGCGGGAGGCGATGGAGACACTCTCGGCGCGTGCGTCGTGCAATTACCGCTCAGCCTCTGTGCCGAACTTCTCTGCTGGCAACCTGCCCCTCGTGAGCGCGGGGCATCCAGGGTACAGCATCTTAACGAAATTGCGTCTCTATTTCTATCAGCCTTCAACAGCTTTGCGGCGCTTCCAACTGCGGGGCTATCCTGTGAAAGATGCCAAGGGGGCGACCACCACCTTCTTCCTGCTGGACGGCCAGCCCGCCAGTCAGGCAGATGAGGATCCCTTGACGATCGCTCGCGAGCTGGCGCCCGGGCTCCATCTGTTCGAGATTTGGCATCAAGGGGCGCAGGATGCGCAGGGGAAGATCAAACCGGTGCTTCTGGCCGATGTTCCAGGGAAAGACGAGCTGGCACCGTGTCCTGACAACTTCTTTGATCCAGCCACCTTCCCGGAAGGTGTACGCAAGCAGATTCCGCAGCCAGCGGCCATCACGAAGCGCACCGCGGATGACGGGCTCGACATTCAATTCGCTGCTGAGACAAAGGCCCGTCTGGTGCGTCTGGTGATTGTGGGCTTTGAGGGCGTTGCCCCTGCAATCAAAGCGGTCACGCTCACGGAGCAAAAGGGCGCGGCCCGTCTGCCTGTGAAAGAGGACTTCATGGAGTTGGGGCAGAATAACGTGTTGGAGGTGCTGCCCGGGGACCAGATCATGGCGCTTTATGAGGATGAGGTGACGGCGACGCCCAAGCGCAACCGCCATCAGCAACAGCTCAAGGTGGCCTTCAATACAGCCACCATCACAGCCTCCTTCCTCAAGTATGAGACGACACCCGAGGGACGCAAGCTCGTGCTGGAGCCGATCCGGCGTTTCACCTTTGAGGACGCGATCGGCATTGTGATTGATGATGCGGATATGGACTCAAGTCCAAAGCCCGACATCATTGTGTGTCGCGTCGTGAGCAGTGATGGCGGGTCGATCGAGCTACAGGCTGTGGAGACCGAAGCGCACAGTGGCCGCTTTATCGGCCGCGTCTTCCCGGTCGAAGGAAAGCCCGCGCGCAACTCCGAAATTCAGATCACACCCGGTGCGACCTTGACCGCGACGTATCGGGATATGGAGAACTTAGACCCCGGTATTCCCACGGACCGTTCGGTCACGATCGAACATGCACGTTATGTGACGCCTCAACTGGGCCTTTACCAGGTCAGCAGTGAGGCGCTGCCGCCCCAAAAGAGCGTGATAGAGGAGAAGGCTCCAGGGAAGAAACGGTCGAGCATACGTGCGCTGGGACCCGAAGCGGTGAATCCGCAGCGCACGGTCAACTACGCGTACGTCCCAGAAGAGAATCTTCAGAAGAGCGCATTAAAGGCCTTGCTGGGCGCGACCCTTCGCTTTGATGTGGTGGCTCCGAATTTAGCGTTGGCCTTGAGTAGCGAGATCGCGGCGTATGTGCAGGTCGCCCCCGGGACAAACGCAACGGTTGCCGGAGTGGTTCAGCAGCCCTTTGATGTCTCGCTGCCCGGGACGCTGAAGCTGCAGGCAGGTCCGCGGGGAGCCACGGCAGAAGTCCCCAATGGGTATACCCTCGGCACCTCGCCGCGTGCGCCAACCAACAAGACGCCACTCGACGAAGGACGTTTCGCCTTTGCAGTCCCCTTGCTCTTGGGTGAGCGTTCCACACGGAGCTTTGCAACAAAAGAGGCTGAAGCGCTGCCTTCCTCCGCCCTGCCCGAGGGACTTGTGG
Organism: uncultured bacterium; assembly: GCA_942493055.1. Classification (GTDB taxonomy): domain Bacteria; phylum Verrucomicrobiota; class Kiritimatiellia; order RFP12; family UBA1067; genus CAIZQW01. The sequence continues at coordinate 5,124,438 of OW818680.1, forward strand.
TACAGGCTGGCGACGTGGTCAAGATCGGTTTTGCATATAAGGATGATAAAGGCCAGGTGCAATGGAAGATCGCAGCGGTCACCCTGAGCAGCCATGCCTTTTTAGATGTGATGAACAGTAGCTACAACGAGACGCTGAGCCGCTCCTTTGTGGGCGAGAAGATTTTTGTGCGAGTCGTGGCCTTCGGTTTGGATAAAGGTCCTGAACGCGATTTCGCGATTGTTTCCTTAAAGGCGACGAGCGGCGCGACGACGGCCTTTCAGCTCCGCGAGACCGAGGCGCATACCGGTGTCTTCAAGGGCGTTTTTGCAACCAGCTATGCGGACAAGGCGTTGCCTCCACAGCTTCCGCCGGTTGAACTCAATGGTTTTCCGGTGCGGTATGGTGATGAGGTTGTGGTGGGGTATGCGGCCACAGGAGAGACTCCTGCACAGGCCCTCACGGTACAGGTGAACACAGGCGCAGATGGTGCGATTGAGCCGTTCAGCAAGCGCTACACGGGTGACGAAATGGCTGTGAAGACCAGCTTCACGTTGGCGGAATGTTTCTTTGAACTGGCGAAGAAGCACCGCTTGATGGAGCAAGAGAGCCTGGCCCGCCGTGAGATGGAACATGCGCAGAAACTTCTGTCGGAAGCCATCGCAACGCATCGTGACGATGAGATGCGCGCCCATGCCGAGTATCTGCTCGGCAACCTCTCGCAAGAGTATGCGGACTTGGCAAAGAATGACGAGACCAAGCTGCCGATGTACCAAGATGCATTGGCGCGTTTCTCAAAGATTCCGATGGATTATCCGGAGACAGAGTTTGCCGCGAAGGCGCAGTTCAAAACCGCATTGCTTTACGAGAAAATGAAGGAGCATGAGATCGCGGTGGAAGAGTATGTGAAGCTGGCGTATAAATATCCAAAGTGCGAGTATATCCCAGAGGTCATGTCGCGTCTGGGCGGGTACTTCCAAAGCAAGGGGCAGGCGTTTAAGGAGCAGGCGGATCCGCTCCGCGAAAAGACCGATACAGCGTCGAAGGCGGAGGTTATTCAATTAGATGAGCAATCCTATCCTGAGTTCTTGAAGGCGGCAGTCATTTTTGCTAAGTTACAGGAACGTTTTCCAGATCACGAACTCTCGGGACTCGCGGGCTTGCGATCCGCGCAAAACTACATGCGGATGCACCAGTATGAGAAGGCGGTCGCAGGCTTTAAGATTGTGATAGATAATGAGACCTACGATGGAGGCGAGGTTCGTGCGCAGGCGCTCTACTGGAGCGGCCTCAGCTATGAACGGTTGCTTGGGGTCATGCCTCTCGATAACTACAAGGGCCGCGGGGCAGCCTTACAGAGCGCCTACCAAACCTATCGTCGCGTGACCTTTGATTTTCCCGATAGCAAATGGGCGAAGATGGCGCGCGGTCGCTTAGCAGATGCAGTTTTCGCAAAGACGATCAAGGAAGAGGAAGAGATGCGCGCGCGATTGCTGGAAAGCTTGAAGTTTGAGAGCAAGAAGCGGAGTATGAAGAAGTAATCAGCCGGCTTCGCTAAGGCTACGCCGCGCCAGGGTTATCAGTGATCAGTAATCAGTTGACAAGAGATTGAATTTGAACGCGAAGGAAAATAAGTTGTTACTGGAGGCGACGGGGGGCGCGGAGCTCCTCCTGTGCCTCAAGACACAGACGCGCTTGGATGCGGGCTGCTGGTGGCGGCGTGCCCCTGTTTGGCTCTGCGTGACAAAAGAGGCAGTGATCCTCTTGGCTGTTGCACGGCGTCGCTATGTGGAACGGGTTCTTGTGAAGGCGTGTTCCGGAAGCACCTATTGCGCTGCTACGGGAAACTTGATTCTTTCGCCAGTCGAGGGCTTAGAGGTGAGTCGTCTCGCGCTATCACCTGCAGAGGCGCTGCAGGTGCTGAGGTTATTTAAAAGGTAAAGGGAGGTAGTTATGTTGGAGCAAATTCTAAAGGGTGGCTGGATGATGGTTCCGCTGATGGCTTTGAGCTTTGTGGCTTTGGCTGTCGTCTATGAACGGTGGATGGCCTTCCGAGCCAATCGTAAGATCGATACGCGTGCCATGCGCGCGAAGATCATCGCCTGTCTGCGTGCAGGTGACCCCAACGGGGCGATTGCAATCTGTGCTGCCACAGGAGGACCTGTTGCTTCGGTCTTGCTCGTTGGCCTTCGTTCCTATATCCAGCTGCGCGACAAGAAGGAGAATGCTGAAACCATGCGCATGGTGGTTGGCCAGGTCATGGAGGATTACTGCGCCCAGGCCATGGGCGTGGTCAATAAACGCTTGGATGTGCTGACAACAGTCGGTACGGCCGCGCCGCTCTTTGGTATGACGGGTACGGTGACCGGCATGATCGCCTCCTTCGCTGGCATGGCGGAAGCCGGGAGTGCCGGCGGTGGAGGTGGCGCTGTGGCCAATGGTATTGCTGAGGCGTTGATCACCACCGCAGCCGGACTTCTGATCGCATTGATGGCGGTGATCCCTCAGAGTGTCTTTAACCGCTGGAGCGACGAGATCGAGTTGCAGATTGAAGAGGGGGCGGCGGATGTGCTCGAGTTCATTTTAACGCACCACTAGGAGAGTGGGCAGTTGGCAGTTGCAGTTGGCAGTTGTTTGGAGTTCCGCCTTTAGGCGGTCGCAAGCGCAGGAGTGGACATGTTTAGAAAAAGCAGAGGTCAAGAGAAGAAGCATCGGGAAGGAACCATTCCGACCGATTCATTCTCGGATATTGCCTTTTTGCTGATCATCTATTTCTTGGTGGCCACAAGTTTGGTCAAGGTTAAAAGTATCACCGCGGACCTCCCTTCCGGTGAAAAGCAGGCGCAGGCTCAGACAGAAAAGACCCCGAGCGTGAACCTGCGTGGCTCTGAAATATTCTTCAATGACAAGCAGATGAACCTTGAGGAGTTGGAGGCTCGCCTCGGGGCGCTGGATCTCGCCTCGCAAGAGAGCTCAAAGCGCGTGATCCTGCTGGAGTCCACCCGTGACACAACATACGAAGCCTATTTTCAAGTCTTGGCCGCCATCAGTGCCAGCGGTGGCGTTGTCGCCCTTGTTCAGGAGGAGGAGAAGAAATGAAGCGTAAAAAGAAGCGGCGGAGCGTCCCGGTCCCCGTCACCAGCATGGGGGATATCGCCTTTTTGCTGATCATCTTCTTTTTGGTCTGCAGCGACACCTCCAAAGAGCGGACCCTGCCGCTCGACTTGCCGGAGTCGGGTTATGTTGAAAAGACGAAGGTGAGCGTTGCTGCGCGTATTTCGATGGATAAGGAGGGGCTTCTCTATTTTGACGGTCAGCCTGTGGACGGACCCAAGGATGTCGAGTGGGGCGTACGGGCGGTGTTGGTCAATACCGTGGCAGATGAACAACGGCATGTGCAGTTTTCCTGTGACGCTGCCTTGACGAAAGAACAATTTGAACCGGTCATTCAGGCCATTGTAGAGGCCGGTGGTATTCTTGAAGCCGTAGGCGAGAAGAAGCAGTGAGAAGTTCTAAAGTTCTAAAGTTCTAAAGTTCTAAAGTTCGAGAGTTCTAAAGTTTGAAATAAATCGGGCTGTCCGTGCTGAACGCGCTATCCGCGCTATCCGGCAGACAACGAAAGCGTGTTAAGCGAGTGACGGAGGAGAAGTGAAATGAGCAATGAACAAAGCAATATGAAGACGAACGACGAGGTTACCCCTGAATCCTTGATGGAGCATTTCCAAGGTCCGGGTCTCGTGAAGATGGTCTTGGTGACGGTTATTTTTCACGCGGTGCTGATTCTCGGGACCAGTGTCTCCTACTTGAAGACATCGGTGCTCGGCGAGGATGTCAGTAAACTGACCAAGGAGCAGCGCGTTGAAAAGGCCTTGGCGGATGCAACAGCTTCGTTGCGCAAGATTGCTGTGGCCAACGGTGTGAATCCACAGGACATTAGCGATAAAATGGGTGGTGGAGCTGCGCGTGCAGTGAAGAAGGAAGCAGGGACTCCTGTTGGCCAACCTTCTACGGATGCGACAAACAAAGCAGCGCCAGCGAAGGCGAATTCAGAGGTTGCAACGCCTCCCGCAACGACGGGCGAGACCCCAGCTAGGCCGGAATCCCAGATTGAGAAGGATCTGAAGAAGACAGTTGACGGACCTAAGGCGCCACCTGCAACCGTGACGGATGATATATTCTAAGATGTGACGCATGACGAAGGAACGAAACATAGTGCTGCCGCAAGAGGGGATCCATGAGATTCCCACACGGCCCTCCCTTGCCAAGGCACGGGTGGTCAGTGTGGCAACCCTTCTGTTGGCCGGACTCGGGGTGGGGGCCGCGTGGCTTTTGCCAGGGGCGATGAACACGTTCTTAGGACGCCATGCGCTCCTATGGACGGCGCTGGATGAGCGGTCAATCACCCCGATTTTGTTGGTGCTCTTTGAACTGATGAAGGTGACGGGCCTCCTCTGCGGAGCGATTGGCCTCGTGAGCCTGTTCCGAAATGCGCAGACCTATCGTCTGTTGCGGGCTGTCCTGGCGGTCGCCTTTCTTGTGATCGCGTCTTATGTGGTGGTGGCCTGGCTGGCGGGTGGCGTTGTGATGGAGTTAAACTTGGAACTGAATGGGCAGAAGCAGGATCGCGCCACACTCGGTCTTTTCTGGTGGAATATCTGTTGGCAAGCCTTGGCCTTGTTGCTCTATGTGGCCTGGCTCCAGGTGATGCTCCGCAGCCGCTCGGTTTATGCAGCTTTTATGCGCGAGGAAGGAGCTCCACTGGAGGGCGATGCTGTCTTGGAAAACTTCCGGACACACGGACCGGACCCGAGATCGCGCCTCAGTCTTTATGCAAGCATTGCCACACATATTGTGATTATCATCATCATCCCTTGGTTGGTGCAACTGGGAGGCTGTGTGGAGGCCTACAAGGTTCCCAAAGGGAGTGGCAATCCAGTCGTGACCATGGTCAAAATGGTGAAGCCTGAGAAGAAGAAGAAAAAGACCATGACGTTACGCCCCAGCTCGGCCATCATCTATGAGATACCCGACTTGGACGACACCGAGGTTGATCGGGTCATGGAGGATCAGTCGCAAGTCCAATATCAGGCACTCGCCAATGCAAAAGCTGGAAAGATGGGCAAGGGCGGAGGGGACAAAGGCGGCTGGCCAGAGGGCATGGATGACTACAAGATTCGCTTCATTCGATTGGAGCATAATGGAGCTGGCTGGGATGACGGGATGGATGCCTCAGGGGCGGACATCAACTTCCTCCGTGCCTTTGCAAAGAGTACAGGATTCAAGAATATCGCCCCCAAGGGCGAGAAGCACTCGATTGCCTTGCTGGCAAAATATCCAAAGGATGGTTTTCCGCCTTTTGTCTATCTCACCGGGAATAGAGGTATGGGATCAGTATCCTCCGCAGATAGTAAAATTTTGCGCGAGTACTGTCTCAAAGGCGGCATGTTGATTGCAGATGCCGGTAGCCCGGAGTTCCATCGCTCGTTTACCCATTTCATTCAACAGGTCTTTCCTGATAAGCCGCTTCTGGATATTGCCGATGATGATATGTTGTATCAGTTGCCGTATGGCTTTCCGCATGGCGCTCCAGCTTTTTGGCATCATGGTGGACGCCGCGCCTTGGGGATGAAACATGAGAACCGCTGGATGGTCTTCTATCATCCGGGTGACATGAATGACGCTTGGAAGTCTCCCGGGTTTACGGATGTGACGCCCGACATGCGCGACGCGGCCATGCAATTGGGTATTAATCTTGTCTATTATGCCTTTAATCAATGGGATGATGCCGTGGCGAAAGCAAGGAAATGAACTACTTTAGCACCATAGGCTACCTAAGCGTTCTCCTGGGGCTTGCCGTCCCAGTGCTCTGGTTGCTCTATTTCACGCAACGCGCGAGAAAGACTTCTGCGCCGCAGGGTGGGCTCCGGCGCTGGCTCTGCCTTGTGGCGCTGGGCATCGCGCTCGTGGCTGCGATCTTGGCAAAGGTCAACTCCGTGACGTATGTCAACCGGATCCAGCTTGATCAGAGTGCTGAGATTCAAGCTGCGCAAGCCAAACAGGACGCTGCCCGTAAACTGGCGGAAAAGTCGAGAAGTGGAGAGGTCGCCCAGGTTCGTTTCGCCGAGGATGCGTCTGGAGATTTTCTGGATGAAGGGGGCATGGATAGCGCGGATCTAAAGTATATGGAAAAGATCCGTAACGAGGGCGAGCCAGAATGGAAGCAGGCTAAGAAGACGCGCAATGCAGGGGGGAACCCAGGCGACGCTTTGGAGGCTCAGATCGGAGGCCAAGAGAAGCAGAAAGGGGTTACGCCCCCGCCCGAGACCGAGGAGCAGCCCGTGATCATGGTGGCCTCTAAAAAGGCCCTGGCAGACCGGCTCGACACTGTGAATCTCAAACTGACGCGTCTCCTTGTTTTCCTGGCGGTGCTGTTTGTCCTTCTCGATTACCTGTACCGTTATAATCGTTATGAAGAGGCGTTTCTCCCCTTGCCGATTCCCTCTGCCTGGGTCACCACCTTCTCGCCGCTTGCTCCACGCTCGGAGCGACCTGTTCCGCCGAGGCGAACACGCAATGACGAGCTGGCATGGCTCAGCAAGCGTGGGGATACGTTCGTCTATTTGACAGACAAAACCATGACTGCTGACCAGATCCCCGCTCTGTTGCCACGTCTCGGGAAATGGAGGCGGCCGCTCGAGGTGATCCGTGTGAAGTGTGGCGACCCCATCATTTCAGAGGACTTTATCTTTGAGTCCCTCTGGTATGGCCGGGCCTCTTTTGTTGTGGACTCGACAGACCGTATCCAGGCGTTGCTTGAACGGTTCCAGACCTTGCTGGCGGAGCGCAAAGCCTGTCGTGCAAAGGTCTCACAGACGGTTCACCTGGTCTGGGATTGCTATGCACCCCCTCCAGATCTTTTGCAGACAGAGGGCCTTCGCTTGATGAAGGCGACAGGCTTCACGCTGTTTGTCTGCAAAGAGTAATCAGTGATCAGTGAGCAGTAATCAGTGAGCAGTGGAAGCCTACTGATGACTGACAACTGATCACTGATGACTTAAACATGAGAAGGGAACAAAACGATGCTGAGCCGAACACTTTCTTTATCTACGAAAATACTTATACTACTCACACTCGCCCTTGCCCAGCCGCTCTGGTCTGCCGAGCGTGATGCCGCGGAGGCTGCGAGCGCGGCAATCAGTGATGCAGAGGATACCGAGGGGCAGGCGTATGTGAAGGCTCGGCCGACCAAGATGCCGGACCTGACGAAGGGCGACCCCTTGCCGGAACCCGAAAAGGGAGGGCCACTCCTCTGGAACATGGGCCCTACCGGTATTATCGGCATTAAGAACGGCGGCAATCAAGGGGACCAGGTACAGGTAGTCTCCGTGTTGCCGGGCTCACCCGCAGAAGGAAAGATCTTTGTCGGCGACGTGCTTCTGGGGGTTGCAGGCGAGAGGTTTACGGTTGGCGGTGATATCAACCGCATGGCCGGCGAGGCGATCATCAAGGCCGAGGAGGAGGCAGGAAAAGGACTGCTCCAGCTTCATCTCTGGCGCGACCTGAACTGGGTGAAACGCGCAGCCCCCAAGGATGTCTTTGGCATGGACATGGACCAGCTTTTCAAAGAGTCCGAAGCGAGCGCGGGTGAGATTTATGATTGGCAGGGTGATGAGGAGAAGAAGGCTTCCGTCAAGAAAATGTCGTTTGATAAATTCCCGATTGACGGCGTGAAGACGAACATCACCCTGCAGTTGCGGGTGATGGGGACCTACAGTGAAACCTCGCCCTGGGATTGCCCAGTCGTTACCAAAGTAAGGGAAGAGGCTTGGAAGTTGCTCGCGGAAGAGCTGAAGCCGGACAAGAAAAAGCGTCGGAGCGGAGACTGGCCCACGGTGCTCGCGCTGGTCGCGTCCGGCAAGCCCGAGTATGTCCAGTTGGCGAAAGAGTGGGTCCATGCGCAAAAGCTTGAGACGAACATGCAGGCGCGGGTTTCGCTCGATGACTTGACGTATCGGGGGATGCAGTCCTGGCATCATGGTTTCGAGGGGCTTGAAAAAGCGCTCTACTATGATGCCACAAAAGATCCTTATGTGCTGCCTGAAGTCCGCAAGTGCGCGATTATGGCCGCGCTCGGCCAGAGCGGCGGCGGTTCGTGGGGACACACCTTCGCCTTCCCGGAGTTTAACGGCGGCATGCTCCACGGGTGCAACCCCGGCTACGGCGGCATGAACAATGCCGGTTCGCGTTGTTTCTTCCTCCTGACCTTGGCGCGCAAGGCTGGTATCACCCACCCTGAGCTGGATGCTGCCATCTTTAAAGCCTCGCGTTTCTTCAGCACCTACAGTGACAAGGGGTGCATCCCGTATGGCGACCACTCGCCCTGGCCTTCGGATGACAGCAACGGCAAGAACTATGGGGTCGCGTATGCCTTTTACACGTTGGGCCGCAAATACGAGGGCCAGTACTTCTCGATGTGTTCCGCCCATGCGTCCTTTTCCCGTCGCGGGGGCCATGGAAGTGCGACACTCTGGTACTATACGCCATTGTCTGCGAATATTGCCGGACCGCGTGCGACCCAGGCCAGCATGCGCAACATGCGTCCCTTCTACACCCTCTCCCGTCGGCATGATGGTTCGTTTGTCTTCCTCGGTGAGCAGGCGGGTGGAATAGGTGGCAGGGGGATGCGGAATCCGACGGCCACGTTGGCGTTGCATCTCTCGGCTCCGCTCAAGCAACTGGCGATCACCGGTAAGGATGCCGATGAAAAGTTCTGGATGACCGATCAGGAGTTGAACCAACTTCTGATTAGCGCACGGAGTCAGATTGGCGATAAAGTCTTGCTCGAAAAGATTGGGAAACCCTGGAATGAACGCAGTTCAGACGAGCTCATCACTCTGCTGGGGCACTTCTATCCGGTCATGCGCAGGAACATTGCAAAGGAACTGGGCAAGCGTTACGGAAGCGGGGAGAAGGCCATTCCGGCAAAGGCGTTGCCTTTGCTCGCAAGTCCAGATGCGCGGGTGCGCGAGGGTGCCTGTCTGACCCTCTCCGCTTGTGGCGCGGATTCAGTGCTCGAGAATCTCTCGGGGGTTGTCGCCCTGCTCAAGGATGAAAAGGAGTTTGTGCGCATGGCCGCTGTCCAAGCGATTGGCGCTGCGACACAGCCCGGAGATTCCAAGCGGGAGGTTGCGTTGTTGAGTGCTGCGGCAGAAGACTATCCTGGGCTCACCATGGATCAGGGCAATGTCAGAACCACGGTCAAGGATGTCCTCTTTTCCCAGCCGAGAAAAGGCGAGAAGGTGATTCCTTCGCTGTTAAATTCAGAACCGTTCAAAGCTGGCTACGAAGAGGATGTGGTGCGCGTCGGACTTGAAAAGATCATTACGATGGATCCACAAGGCATAATACCCAAGGGGTGGAGCAAGGAGACCCTGATCAAGTTGGCTGGACCAGTCGTCTTTGCCGCCGAGGATCTGCAAGTTAATGATACGATGTTCGGGGGTGCGCGTAAGAGTCAGGCACAAGATTTACTCCAGAAGCATGGCTATCGCGAGGCCGCAGAGGGCGCCTCCGCCAATCTGGCAAAGCGCAAGTATCTTCCGCGTGACATGCGCTTGAAGGTGACGTATAAAGATGCCTTCATCGTTCCTGTCTTGGTGAAGAAATACCCAGGTCTGTATCGCGACCGTCTCGATGATCTGCATCTCTGGCTCCAAGAGTCACCGGTTACGGTTCTGTCAGAGGGCAACGGCAAGGGGAATCCGCCGACCTTGACGCCGTTGAATGAACTCGTCGAGCTGGTTGAAAAAGATAAGACAGGTACGACCCTTCCCAGCATCGAGCCCGATGTCGCAAAGATGTTTCAGGAGGAGTTGGCGCGTGCCGGTGATGCAGAGGCTCAGCTGAAGCACTGTCGCAAGGAGCTTGACGATCTGGGACGGAAGAACTATTTTCGCAAGATGTGCTCCCTGTCACATCTCACAGAAGTATTGGGCCTCAAGGCCCTGGATGATGTGAGCCCCTTCTTAGGCCATGAGCAGTGGCGTGTGCGTGAGCGTGCGGAAGCGCTGGCAATGGAGCTTGTGAAAAAGGGGGCGGGGCCGCGTCTGCTGGAGCTTTTAAAGGAGTCTCTGGCACGGGAGAGCGGTCTGCTGGGGAATCGCCACGCCGCAGGAGTGCTGGCCGTACTTGTGAAGGCTGAGCACAAGGCCGCGCTACCCGTTGCGCAGGTAGCCTTGAAGCATCCGGATCCTGTGGTCCGTAAGGCGGCGGTTCAAGCCGTCTTTGCGCTCGGTGGCGATGCGGAACTCAAAACCTTATTGGCCTTTTTGAATCAAGCCCAGGAGACGGATGATTTTGAAGGCTTTGAACAGGCCGTACTCTCCCGTCGCGAAGACCCTCAATATGTCACGCGTGTCAGCGAGCAGGCACGGGCTCTCTTGGAAACAAGCCGCGCCGGTCAGCGCCGGTCACTCGCTTACGTGGTGGGCCAGTTCGGTGGTGCAGAAAACATGGCAGCCTTGCAGAAGGCGGCGTTAAACGCACAGAGTCCGGCTGAGGCGCAGGAGGTGATCTTAGCTCTCGCCTTCTCGCCGGATCGTACCGCCGATGGCGTCTTGATCCAGCTGGCCAAGCAAGACAAGAACTTGAAGGATGTTGTGTCAGTCAATAGTGTGTATCGCATGGTGGGGCGTCATGGGGCAGGGGATGTTACCGACACCCAGCGCATGGACTTCGCAGAACCCATGCTCAAGATTAAGCCCGACACCAAACTGATCACCTATCTCGGCAAGATTTATACAGGCCGCGCAGTCAAGGCCCTCTACGACGTTATGAAGCTCGGCAATACAGAGGATGCGGTGAAGGCCATCATCAATGCCGCGTACAACATGGAGAAGAAGCCTGAGGCCGAGCGTGCTATGGCTGCCGAAGCATTGACAGGCGTGATTGAATATATCGAGGTCACGAGGCTCCGTGGCGGTTATGCAGCACACATGAGCAAGGACGACAAATACGCCGAGTGGAAGACAATCCAGGCGCTGGCCGGTCAGGCTCTCCTCAAGGTCCATAAACCAAAATCCGCAGCTATCCCGTCGTTTGATAATCGAGAGCTGGATCTGTGAGGGTGGTATCTGGAGTCAAGTCAAAAAGGGCTCACGCCCAACGTGAATGAACATGCTAAAAGCCTTCAAGAATAAACAGGTTGTTTTTTTCCGGATTGCCCTTCTGTTTGCAATCGGTTGGTCAACGGTTGCTTTGACGGAAGGACAAAAGAAGGCCATAGCAATACTGGATGCTGATGGTCGCTCCTTTAGCTTTAACGTGCCGGGGATCATGGGTTTTCGAGGCAGTTTTTCTGCGACCATCGTAAGCAGCGGACAGAATCGCGAACTGCTTTCGACCATGGGTCAGATCGCCTTGCCTGCTGGGCAGACGCAAGAGCTGCGTTCAGTGGAGGGCATGCTTGTATCCCCTCCTGAACACTCCAAAGAGGATACGCCCCTCGGCCACGCTTCGGTGACGGAGGTGACGCTTCGTTTTGAGCCGGAACAGATGGACGTGCTCTTCCGCTTCAGCCAGGTGGCGGGCGTGCCTGGCTTCCAGGCGCAGGCGGGTGTCCGTAACAGAGGGGCCGCGCCCGTCAGGCTGCTCTCCGTGACGCCTGTGGCGCTGGAAGGCCAGGTGTCGGGAAGGCCAACGGCGTGGCTCGTGACCGCCCTGAATGCGAGCGTCAAGGTTGCTCCCCCTGTGGTGGCGCTAAATGAAATCGCTCAACCGTGCAACGTCTTTGAAACCGGCGGTTTTTATTCCGCTCCTGAGGGGAATGGCTTTCTTTTCGGCCCGGTCGGGACTCCGACCGCATATGTGCAGGCGAGCATCGAGCACAAAGGGGATGGCAAGGTCGCCTTCACATACACAGCGGAGATGAGTGGCGTACAGGTGAAGCCTGGCGAGACGCGCTGGGGACAGCAGGTCGCGCTCCTGGCGGAGCCCCCCCGTGCCGCGCTGGCGCACTGGGCCGGGTGGGTCGCCAAAACGCACAAGGCCCGGACGGACAAGGGGGCGTTGTCGGGCTGGAACAGCTATTCGTTTCACGGCGGAAAAATCACAGGGCAGGATGTGCTGGCGGATGTCGAAACGGTATTGAAAAATCCGGACCGCTTTCGTCCCATGGTCATGGAGATTGATACGGGCTATGAGCACACCACTGACCAGACAGGGGGTAACAGGAAATTTTTAGAGGGGATGCCCTTCTACGCACAACGTATCGCCGCCACGGGGGCGAGGCCCGGCATCCTCCTGAATTTCCAAGGGCCGCCGGGGTTTGAGACGACCGCCACGCGGGTCAGGGAGATGGTGCAAAGCGGCTTCACCTATTTGAAGATCAACCGCACGTTCCTCACGCTGACGGAGGACCCTGTCCCCCGCAAGACTTCGTTCGAGATCATGCGTGAGGGGTTCACGCGGTTGCGCGAGGCGGCGGGGGAGGGAACCTATCTGCTCTATAATAATAGCACCCCGGATCGCGCGACCGTGGGGCTGATGGACGCGAACCGCACGGGTGTCGGGTCGCATCGGATCTCCGTTCGCAATGCGATGACCGACGTGCTGCGTTCCTACCACCTCAATAACCGTTGGTTTGCGGTGGACAACGATTCCTACTACATGGGGACGGACATCGTGAACGTCAGCGAGATCGCTGGCGGGTGGCCGCTGGTGCGCACGTGGATGAGCATGGTGGGGCTCTTCTGCGGCGCGGCCCTGACCTCGGATCCCTGGAGCTGGGAGAGCTTCCGTCCCTATTGGCGGAATGTCGAGGTGATGACCCCACCTGCGCGCGAGGAAACAGTGGTGCTGGATCTCTGCACAGCCATGAACTGGCCCCGCTTGGTGGGGCATGTCAAACGGCCGTGGGGGGATCAGACTGTTGCGCTCCTCTGGAATCCCGGAACCAGCGAACGGGCGGTCACGCTTAGTTTTGAACGTGCCGGCATGGATCCGAAGCACCGTTATGCGGTCTGGTCCTTCTGGGACAACCGCTATCTGGGCGTTGCCAGGGGCTCATGGACAACGCCAGCGCTCGGGCCGACAGCCTCGCAGCATCTCTGTTTTACGGACCTCGACCAGTCACCCGACCAGCCGGTCCTGATCGGTTCGGGGCTGCACATCTACTGCGGTGCGGCAGAGATCAAGAATGTCTCCTCTTCGCGCGGTGCGATGGAGATCGAACTGACCGACGCTGGAGCACGGGGCGGTGACCTCTTTATCTATAGCCACCGTCAGCCTGTCTGGAAAGCTGCTGCGGGGTGTACCGTGGCAGAGATCGCCAGCGCCGGCGAGTATGTCTGGCGGATACGCCTGGCCGACCGTAAATCGGGTATGGCGCAGCGGGTGACGCTTGCCATCCTGCTGCCCGTGACGCAGCAGCTCTGGTTCTGGACCTTGATCGGGACGCTCCTGCTGAGTCTCCTGTTTGCGGCGTGGCGGTATCTGACCGCGCTACGGCTGCAGCGTGAGCATGCGTTGGATCGGGAGCGCGGCCGGATTGCGCGCGATATCCATGATGACCTTGGTACAAGCCTGACCCGTATTTCAGTGTTGGCGGAAAATGCCACGACCCAACCGTGCGAGTTGGCCCAGGCGAAGGAGTACCTCAGTACGGTCCGGGATATTGCGCAGGAGATGACCTGCACGATGGATGAGATTGTCTGGGCGATTAACCCCTCGCATGATTCGCTCGACAGTCTGGCCACCTACTTCGGGAGTTACGCTGCTCAGGCAGCCAAGGAAGCTGGGTTACGTTGCCGTCTCGATTTGCCGATGCTTTTACCGGGGTGGAAACTCTCTGCGGAAAAGCGGCATCACCTCTTTCTTGCGTTCAAAGAGGCTGTTGGCAACGTGCTGAAGCATGCCCATGCGACCGAGATGAAAGTCGGCTTGACGGCGACAGCAGACGGCTTTGAACTGTTTGTCGAGGATAATGGGCGAGGCCTAACTAACGGACTGGGTGTGGCAGGTTCGCAGAGCGGAAATGGCCTTGCAAATATGCGCCATCGGATGACCCAGGTGAATGGAACCTTTCATATTGACAGTCCAGCTTGCGGCGGGACGCGCATTACGTTTGCGGTCTCGGCTACGGCGTTAAGGGAGTGAAGCACATGAAGCAGCTCATGACACGTGTCGCGATCGTTGAGGATGATAATCATCTACGTGCGCTCTTTGTCGAGTGGATACGTAGCGTGTCGCACTTGCAACTGGTTTCCGAGTATGCCAATGCTGAAGACGCCATGGCCCAGCTGACGGGAATACCGGTTGATATCGTGTTGATGGACATCAATTTGCCCGGGCAAGACGGGATCGAGTGCGTCCGTATGTTGAAGAGTGCCCGCCCTGAGACGCTCTTCCTGATGGTCACTGTGTATGATGACGCGCAGCGGATTTTTCAGGCCTTAGCTGCCGGGGCTACGGGTTACTTGCTCAAGCGCTCCACACGTGCCGAGCTGCTTGCAGCGATAGAGGACTTACGGTCAGGCGGTTCCCCGATGAGTAGCAGCATTGCCCGTAAGGTCGTGCAGTCATTTCAACAGTTCTCCCAGCCCAAAGGCTCAGCCACTGCGTCACTCAGTGACCGCGAGATGGAGGTGCTAAAATTGTTGGCACAAGGGTATGTCTACAAGGAGATCGGTGATCAGTTGAGCATCTCGGTCCCCACCGTAGGTACGCATGTGAGGCATATCTACGACAAACTTCACGTTCAAACCCGCGCCCAGGCTGTCGCCAAGTTCCGCGGCCACTGATATACCGCACATTCCCCCTCATTCGCACATTCTCGCATTCCCGCATTCGCGCATTCCCCCCCCCCCTCTCCTGCCTATCATAAAGATTATGATATAAAACAGTCGTGCGAATCTTGTATAGTAAGTGCGTACACAACTACTTTCAACGACGACAGGGTGAAAGGTTGAAGACAAGCCACGAAAACAAGAGGAGAAAAGCAATGAATGTTAAGAGATTGACTATCGCAGTCATGGCTGCGGCATTTGCGGTCGGTATAACTCAGGCGCAGAGTGGAACGTGGACCAACACGGCCGCCGGTCCCTTCGACTGGGGGACTTCAGGTAACTGGAACGGTGGCACGATCGCGGACGGGGCAGACAATACAGCGACCTTGTCGTCGGCACTTACGACGGCTCAGGTTATCAATCTGGAAGCTGCCCGCACGATCGGCAACATCACAAATTCAACGAGTGGCAACTATACCCGGGCCATCAGCGGTGCGAACACGTTGACACTAGATCGCACCAGCGGCATCCCGATGATCGACGTAGCGAGTAGCCGTACCCTCATCATCAGCAATTCGATCGCCGGAAACGATGGCTTTCAGAAGACGGGCGCTGGTATCCTGACGCTAGCGGGTGCAAATTCTTTTAGCGGCGGGGTCTTCATCAACGCGGGAACCCTCAGCGCTACTGCAGCCAACTTGGGCGATCCAGGAAATTTAGTAACCTTTACCGGGACTGGTACTTTAACTTTCCCAGCTAATACAACACTTTCACAGGGCTTCGCAATCAATGCAGGTGTCGCAGGGACCTTGCACGCTTATCAAAAGACCATCACTATTACTAACTCGTTAGCCGGATCAGGTACACTGAATGCTAGCGGACAAGGCGATGGCGCTGGTTCCACTTTTATATTTACGAGTACCAACAATACGTTCAGCGGCGATATCGTAATCTCCTCAGCAAGTGGCGGGGGCTATGCTGCTGCCGTAACCATGGTAAGCTTGGACGACACGCCTGGACGTCGCCTAAAGCTGGGAAATAACGGAAATTCCACGGCTATCTTTAACTACGGCGCCGACGCAGTCGTGCCGCTGGTGCTCAGCAATCGCCAGATTGAGTATGCCGCAAGTTCCGGAATCTTGAACAATAACGCTACCAATGTCAATTGCACCGTAACGGTCAACAAGGACCTCCTGATGTCCGTCAACGCCAATAGGACCTTCACCCTCGGCGGTGGTAACATCGGCAACAATACTTTTACCGGGGCCATCACCAATCGAACTGGCTATGTGACCAGCCTCACCAAGGCCAATGCCGGTAAGTGGATTCTCTCCGGCTCGAACACTTACAGTGGTACGACGACTATCAGCGCTGGGACTTTGCTGATTGCCAAGACTCATTCGCTGTATAAAGGCACTGCGGCAAGCTGGATTACGAACAACCTTGCGATTGCCAGCGGAGCGGTGTTAGCCCTGAATGTGGGAGGGACGGACGAATTTGGGACATCAGAGTTGGCGACCTTCCTGGACGGTAGCCACATGGGGGCCAGTTCCACGACCACCGGCTTCAAGACGGGATCCTATCTCGGCTTGGATACGAGTAATGCAGGCGGCTCCTTCACCCCGAGCGCAGCCATCCCGCTGTTCGGCACAGGAAATAAAGTTGGCCTGGATAAGCTGGGCACTGGCGCGCTGATTCTCAATGCAGCACAATCTTACACAGGCAACACGAGAATCACCGCAGGTGCTTTGCAGGCCACTAGCCTGAGCAACCTGGGCAGTTCCTATATCCAGTTGAACGGCGGCGTGTTGGAATCCAGCGGCAGCTTCATTCGTGCCAACAGCACGACCGCCAGCGGAATCAACTTCCAGTGGCAGAGCGCCGACGGGGGCGGTTTCTCGGCCAACGGCGGCAAGCTGACCGTGACAGTCGGCAACAACGCCGCCACCGAACAAGTTTGGGGTACGGCTGTCGGCAACGACAAGATATGGGGGACCCTCAAATTCGGCTCCGCAACCGCGAACAGCGAAGTCGAGGTCCAGAATAAGATTGACCTCGCTGCCGCCACGCGCACAGTGGATGTGGCAGCGGGGGCCGGCGGCGACTTCGCCACGCTCTCCGGAGCCATCCGTACCTCGTCCGGCACAGCCGGCCTCACCAAAACCGGCGCCGGCACGTTGATACTCACAGGCGCCAACACCTATAACGGCGAGACCACGATCAGCGACGGCACCTTACAGGTGGGCAATGGCGGCACGAGCGGCACGCTGGGCAGCGGCGATGTCGTGAACAATGCGATTCTAGCCTTCAACCGGACCGAAACATTGACCGTGGCCAACCCGATCTCCGGCAGCGGTCTCCTCAACCAGGTCGGCAGCGGAGCGGTCGTCCTTAGTGGCAACAACACCTACAACGGCGCCACGACCATCAGCGGCGGCACGTTGATCGGCGTTACGGGTGGCGGATGTCCCAACAGTGCGGTGACGGTGAACAACACCGTCGGTTGCACCCTTGGGGTGGCTGTCGCGGACAACACCAAGCAGTGGACCTGCAGTTCCCTCACCAGCGCAGGCACAAGCGCCACACTGGCGTTTGGTTTCAGTACCGCACCCAGCACCACATTGGCCCCACTCAACGTCACCGGCGATCTGACGTTCACCGGCATTCCGGGGATCACCCTTGATGCCGCCTATTTGACTGCCGGCACATATCCTTTGATTGTGGTCGGTGGCACCGCGCCCGCAGGCGTTCCGAGTGTTACGATCATCGGCGCAAGCGGAACGCTGGCAGTCGGCTCTGTGTCTTGGGATGCCAATACCTTGAAAGTGACCCTTACGGGGTCGTCCTATCAACCGTTGACATGGAACAACGGCAACACCGGCACGTGGGATATTAACAACTCGCCCGCTTGGAAAGACAGCAGCGGCTCCACCAGCATCAAATATCTGGAATCCATCATCGGCGACCAGGTTCAATTCACAGACAACTCGCTGAGCGGCACCGCCACGGTGACGCTCAACACCACAGTCAAGCCCGCCTCGGTCACAGTCAACAATTCCGCACAGGACATTACCATTAGCGGCACTGGCGGAATCAGCGGCACCACCGGTCTGACCAAGTCGGGCGGCAAGACCTTGACCCTTTCCACCACCAATAATTACAGCGGCGGCACGACCCTCAATGGCGGCACGGTAATTGCCGCCGCCAATGCCAGCCTGGGTGCTGACGGCAGCACCATCACCTTTGACGGTAATGCCACTTTGGCAACAACGCACTCGGCCTATCCCGTGTTCGCCAAGGGCGTCACTGTGAATAGCGGGGTTACTGCGAGTCTGAACCCGGGGAGCCAGTTTTACAAAATGACCTTTACCGGTCCGCTTTCGGGTCACGGCACGCTCGATTTTAATACGGGTGCAGGTGGAGCCGGTTCGGATCTCACGTTCTCCAGTGACGCGAATACATTTACCGGCAAAGTTATGATTACGATGTCAGGCAATGCGGGAGGTGGACTGACCGTCAACAGTCTGGCTGATGGTGCGGATCCGATCCAGTTAAAAGGCAACGCAAATTCGTCCATTTTTAAGTTGGGTGCTGGTACAGCTTCGTCCCTGCTCTTCAACAGCCGCCGGATTGAACTCAACGGCACGCTGGCCGGGGGCGGGACGATCGAAAACAACAACGCTACGGTCGGCAACACCATTACCATCAACACCGACCTGCTGGTCAGCGCCACAGGCAACAAGACCCTTACGCTTGGCGGCAGTAATACCGGTGCCAACAGCTTTGCGGGTGTGATCGCCGATGGAACGAGCGCCGTCATCAGCCTGATCAAGGCTGGCAGCGGCAAATGGATACTATCCGGCTCGAACACCTACACAGGTGCAACAACAATCAACGGGGGCATCTTGTCCGTCGCCACCATCGGCAACGGAGGTGTGGCTGGTAATTTGGGGCAGGCCTCCAGTGCGGCAGCCAACCTTGTTTTGAACAACGGTACGCTGCAATACACGGGCGCAACGGCCAGCACGGACCGAAACTTCACGCTCACTGCGGGGGCTACTGGCACATTTGATATCACCACGAACAACGTGACCATTTCCGGGGCGAGTACTGCCACCACTGGTGCGCTCACCAAAACCGGGGCTGGCACCCTGACGCTCACAGGGACAAATACCTATACCGGTGCAACCACGGTGAACGGAGGCACGTTGCAGATCACAGGAGGCGGACGGATTTACAGCACCCTCAACAACAACAGGGTTATCACTATCAATTCCGGTTGCACGCTGGTCTTCGACAACTGGAATTGGGATGGAAGCTTTGGGACGTTGTGGTATCTCAATGGAAACCTTATCGTCAACGGGGCTACATTAAAATACGTAGGTACCACCGCCAATGCTTCCAATCACCGGGGGCTTACCATCGGTGCGAGCGGTGCAACGCTCGAATCCGCCACGGCTGGCGAGAAATGGACTACGACGTCTCAAAGTCCTACTTATACCTCTTGGGCTAGAACCACCACTGGTTTGCTGACCCTGACCGGCGTAGGCGATGGACAGATCGACCAGATCATCCCAGGCCCCGGCGGTGTTACGAAGAGCGGCACTGGCACATGGACGCTCACAACGAATAACACATACACAGGCGCAACGACGATCAATGACGGCACCCTGCTGGTCAATGGTTCTAGCGCGGCGGGCAGCACGAATACCGTCACTGCGGGGACCTTGGGGGGATCAGGCACCATCGGTGGTCATGTGAAGGTGCTGGCGGCGGGTAATTTGGCGCCCGGATCGAATGGTGCCGGCACCTTAAGTATCGGAGGTACACTTGATATCTCGGCTCTGGCTGGCGGCAAACTGTATTTTCAGTTGGATGCGCCTACGGCCACAAGCGACAAGATTGCCGTTACCGGCGGACTGACTATAGGGTCCGGAACGCTGGGTCTCAGCGATTTCAATTTCACGAAGCTCGCAGGTTCTCCGAAAGGGGTCTACAAGCTGATCACCAGCAGTGGTATAATCGGTACGCTCGACAGCTCGGATCTGACTGGCGCGGTCCCTGGGATTTTTGGAAATCTAACGCTGGGGATTAACGGGAATGACATCGAGTTGGTCATTATGCCCAGCGGCACGCTCATTACCGTGTACTAGCGATGTTGCTTTCGGCGAATGTCGAATGCGAAGCGTTAATTCTTAGCGAACAAGGAAGAAGGACATAAACATCATGGTAGCTAACATCGCATGCACCTCAGCACTCTGCGGACTCGTTCTCTTTGCGGGAGCCCTGTCAGGGGCTGAACAGAAACCGACTCCGCCCAAAGGCAAGCCTCCGGTGGTTGTCATTGAACTGACACAGACGGGCAAAACGCTGGAGGCGAAGTATGCTGGCTTGCTGGACACGTTGAAGGCGGAAATAACGAAACAGGTACCGGCAGTTGATCAGGCCAAGGTCGCGGGATGGACAGCCGCCATCCAAGCTGAGGAGGGGCCTGCCAAGGATGCAGCCGCTAAGGCTAGCGCTGTCGAGAAGATGCAGGCGGCAGAGGGGAAGCTCCGGCAGGTGGAGGAGGGGTTGAAACTCGGTCCCAAGACGCTTGAGGACGCAAAGGCGGAAATCCAGCGGGCGAAGGCAAAAGGTATCGAGGATCCCGAGAAGGAGAAAGAGCTGGCCTCTGCAGAGAAGTTTCTCGCGAGCAGGCAGAAAGAGTATGATGCGCTGCTGGCCAACATCGAAAAAGCCAAAGCAGCGGTCAAGCAAGCTGAAGCCGATCTTCCTGATGCCATCAAGGCTGCTGAAGCAGGCAAGCAGGCTTATGAAAAAGCCAAGGCAGCCACCTGGAAAGCGATGGAGGCGCTGGGAACGGAAGGAATCCTGGGCAGCAACGCACGGGATGGCAAACTGGCGCAGTTCATGGTCATCCAAACCGCTACCCCGCGCGGCCTGGCAGAATTTGCCGAGAAGAGCCCGGAGCATGTGAAGCTCATCGAACAGCTCCTCGCAAACGAGGCCTTGATGATCCAGATGCTGGTCGCCGACGGTCCGACCGCCGGGAAATACGGCGAGGCGATGAAGATCTACACAGAGATCCAGAATGCCAGCCCCAAGGCGAAAGAGGGCCTCTTTCAGAGACTGGCCCTGGCTGTCAGCCTGGCGCACGCCGTGCCGATCCTGAAACAGGTGCCGACCGCCGACAAGGAGGAGAGCACACCCGACGCGACCGCTTCCCTCGGCAAGGACGCCTCGCAGTGCATTGACCCTGTGAAACGGTATTTGAGTTATGAAAAGTGGTGTCTGGAGGGCGAGCTGCACCCGGGGTTCAAGGACCTGAGTGTCTGGAATCTGACGATGGTGGTCGACGGCGATGATCCTGACGAGATCTATGCCTGGGGACGCCAGATGCTCAATAACCTGCGGCCGGACTGCATCCCGAATAATGTGGATACCTCGGTCTATGTTGATGTGGTGGACAAGGAGATCGCCTACACCAGCGCGATGGTCAAGGACGACCTTCCCGAGTTGCAGTTCATGCAGAATATCCTGGCCAACGGCGGAATCTGCGGGCGGCGCGCGTTCTTCGGGCGGTTCATCCTGCGTGCGTTCGGCGTGCCCACCACGGCACGGAAGCAGCCCGGACATGCGACGCTGGCGCACTGGCATCCTGACGGATGGAAGACCCGGCTGGGCGGCGATTGGGGACTGGGTGCCCGCGGCTTTTACTCCGCCATGAACAGTGCTCGCTCCAACCCCTACAATGCGGACGTCAATTTCCAGGCCAGCAGCCAGGCGCGTGAAGATGCGACTGCCTTTATGAAGGTCAGGCGCGCTCAGTGGATCGGTGCAGTAGTGGGTGAGGATCCGAAGCCGGGGCTCATTACGTGGAGCGGCAAGACCCGGGGCCCCGCGCCGAAAAAAGGCACACAGGTCGAGAAACCTATCTTCTGGACGGATCTGGCACTGCAGGAGCAAAGACGCATCATCGCCGGTCTGGAGGCAGGGAAAGCAAAATCAGCAACCACTCCTGCCGCTGTTGCGGCTAAAGCGCCGGCGGCGACAGGTAAGATCACGGTTGACGACAAGGGTGTCATCACCATTCCTTCGGCAGCCTGCAGCAGCCCAACCGAGAGCACAAAGGCCGCGTATAGGGGAGGGCAAACGGATCTGATTGTCTTTGTCAAAAACAAGGCTGGCGAGACGCTTCTGCATCTCTCGCGCTACAGCAAGGAGTCTGACACGTTTGAGTATGCCTTCGATGCTCCCAAGGCTGGCACGTATACGCTCGTCGCCAGCGTTGTGACCCCAAAACCGAAGCAGCGCCTTTTTGCGGCGGCGAATGGCGCGGCTCCTGTTGAAATAGCATTGCCTTATACGATAGGGATGTGGGAAAATACGCCACCGGTAAAGCTTGAGCTGAAAGCAGGCAAGAACGTCTTGAAATTCCATGGCCCGGCGCGGGTGACGTTCGGCAAGTTTACGCTCAACGCTCAAGTTCAATAAGGCAATAACGCAATAAGGCAATTTTTAAAGGAACACCATGACACATCATTACACACGCGCATCAGCACTCTGCGGACTCGTTCTCTTTGCGGGAACCGTGACGGGAGTTGAACAGAAGCCGACTCCATCCAAAGGCAATGCACCTGTGGTGGCCGTTGAGCTGACACAGACGGGCAAGGCACTGGAGTCAAAATATACGGGGATGCTGGAGACGCTGAGGACGGAATTAACGAAACAACTTCCGACGATTGATCAGGCCAAGGTCACGGCCTGGCTGGATGCGATCAAGGCGGAGGAGGGACCTGAGAAGGAGGCTGTTGAAAAAGCAAAGGAAGTCGAGAAATTACAGGGGGCGGAGGCTAAACTCCGCGATTTGGAGGAGCAGTTGAAATTCGCTCCGCAAACCCTTGAGGACGCTCAGGAAGATCTGACGCGGGCCAGGGCAAGAGGCGAAGAGGATCCTGAAAAAAAGAAAGTGCTCCAGAGTGCAGAAAGTTTCCTCGCCAGCCGGCAAAAGGATATTGATAAACTCAAGGCCGGAATCGAGAAGACCAAGGTAGAGGTGGAAGAGGCCAAGGTCAAATTGCCTGAAGCGATCAAAGCTGCGCAAGCCGCCAAGCAGGCACATGACAACGCTTTGGCTGCCACGTGGAAGGCAATGGATGCGTTGGGCGCCAATGGTATCCTTTCCCGCAGCGCACTGGATACCAAGCTGGCCCAGTATGTGATCCTTAAGGATGCGACACCGCGCGGACTGGCGGAATTCGCCGAGCAGAGTCCGGAGAATCAGAAACTCATCGAGCAGCTTCTCGCCGACAAAGACCTGATGTTGCAGATGCTCGTCAATGACGGCGCCGAAAAGGGCAAGTACGGTCAGGCGATGAAAATCTACACCGATATCCAGAAAGCCAGCCCCAAGGCGAAAGAGGGCGTTTTCCAGCGGCTCGCCATGGCGGTCAGCCTCGCTCACGCGACTCCGATCGTGAAGCGGGATCGTCCGACGGGCGCTGAGGGTATGGAGGCATCGGACTCGGATACGGTCGACCAGAGTTCCAAGTTCATCGATCCGGTGCAGCGCTATTTGAGCTACGAAAAATGGTATATGGCCGGCGAACTCCAGAAGGGCTTCAAGGATCTGAATGTCTGGAACCTGAGGAGGGTCGTGGATTGCGCCGATCCCGATGAGATACTCGCCTGGGGGCGCCAGATGCTTCACACCCTGCGGCCGGAGTGTATTCCGGATGATGTCGACACCAAGGTGTTCGTGGAGGTCATAAACAAGGAGATCGCGTATGGCAGCGGCGGCTTGGTAAACGATCTTCCTGACAAGCACTTCATGCAGAACATCCTCGCCAACGGCGGAATCTGTGGGCGGCGTGGGTTTTTCTGCCGATTTATCCTTCAGGCGTTCGGCGTGCCCAGCACGGAACGGGTGGAGCCCGGTCACTCGACTGTCACGCTCTGGCATCCCAGTGGTTGGCAAACCATGCTCGGCGGCGGTTGGGGCAAGTCCAATCGCGGCTATTATTCAAAAATGGGCGGCGGTGGCGGAGGCTATGGTGCGGATGTCAATTTCGTAGCCAGCAGCCAGGCCCGTGAAGATCAAGCAGCCTACATCAAGGTCAAGAGAGCCCAATGGATCGCCTCCCTCATGGGCGAGCCGTGGAAACCGGGGCTCATCACCTACAGCGGTAAGACCAGAGGCCCTACGCCTCCTAAACCCGGAGAGATTGTCAAGCCGACCTTTTGGAATGACCTGGGTCTGCATGAGCAACGGCGCATCATCGCAGGCATGGAAGCCGCGAAAGCCAAGTCACCCACCACGCCTACCGTAGCAAGGAAAGCGCCGGCAGCAACAGGAAAGATCACGGTGGATGACAAGGGCGTCATCACCATTCCTTCGGCAGCCTGCAGCAGTCCTGTCGAGAGCACAAAGTCCTTGTATCATGGGGGGTTCATAGATCTTATTGTCTTCGTGAGGGACAACACGTCAGGCGAGACGCGCCTGCATCTGTCACGGTACAGCAAGGTAGGCGATACGTTTGAATATACCTTCGATGCCCCGAAGGCCGGTAAATATCAGCTCGCCGCCAGCGTCGCAACACCCAAGCCGAAGCAGAGTCTCTTCGCCACGGCGAATGGGGGCACCCCTGTCGAAATGGCACTGCCGTATACGATCGGCCTCTGGGGTAAGACTGCGCCGGTCACGATCGAGCTGAAAGCGGGCAAGAATGTCCTGGAATTCCATGGCCCCGCGCGTGTGACGCTCGGTGAGTTTACGCTGACACCGGGGAAGTAAAAAGTAGGTAGCTTGTAGTAGCAGTCGGCAGTACCCTCAGTTCAGTAGTGCCGTCAGTACCCCGTCACCGCAGGTCTGGGTACTATGGGACTATCGGCACTGACGGAATTGCGATGAAATAATCAAAAGGGGGAGACAACATGAGAGCAGCAGGATTCGTATGGAGTTCAATTGTAGCACTGACCGCGATGGTCATGTCGTGTCAGGCGGCGGAGCAGAAGGCGTCCGGTGCGTTGAAGGTGCACAGCATCTTTGACAGCAACATGGTGTTGCAACGCGGCAAGCCGATCAAGGTTTGGGGCTGGTCAAAGCCCGGCACCTCCATTGAGGTTCAGCTCGGGGCAGACAAGGCGGAGGCCAAGGCCTCTGCTGAAAAGGGGCGCTGGGAAGTGACCTTCCCGGCACGCGAGGCGAGCACCGTGCCACAGACCTTGCAGGTGAGCGCAGAGGCTGAGAAGGTGGCCATGACCAACATCGTGGTCGGCGATGTGTGGGTCATGTATGGCCAGAGCAACATGGCGTTTCCGCTCGGAAAAATCCTGAATCGCGATACCGAATCCGCGCAGGCCAACCTGCCGAACCTGCGCCTGTTTTCCATCGCCACTAACGAGCAGGCCGATCCGCAGGAGGATATCCGCCGCGAAGCCATCGATACCGGCGGTTGGGTGACTTCTACCCCGGAAACCGCGCTCGCATTCTCTGCTATCGGCTTCGTCTTCGGCAAGCAGATCCAGCTTTCGACGGGCATCCCCATCGGCGTGATCAAGAACTCCCGCGGGGGTGCCTCGATGGAGGCGTTGGTGCCTATCCAGAAATTCCAAGAAATCCCTTCCGGCAAGGCACTGGTCGAGTCCATCAACACCCAGCGCGCCACTTTTGACCTCCAGTCCGTTTCCTTGGCGCAATATGAAAAAGAGCTGAAACAGGCCAAGGACAAAAAGCTGCCGGAAGACAAGTGGCCGAAAAAACCGGAGAATGGGGAGAACATTCGCTCTTGGAACATTCCCGGCAAAAGCCCAGGCCATCCCGGCAGCGTCTACAACGGCATGTTCGGCGTTTTCAAAGGCTACAACATCAAGGGCGTGCTGCTCCACCACGGCTACAACAACGCGATGACCGAGAACTGCCGCCCGAAATTCTACCGTTGGATGACCAAAGCCCTGATCGAAGGCGTGCGCGAGGATTTCAAGGACCCGACCATCGCCTATGGAGTGATCGGTTTCTGCGCCGGCGGCAGACCGCAGAGCGAGGAGGATTTCGAACTCCAGCCTCCGGGTCCCCCGTATATCCGCGAGGCTCAGCGACTGGGTGTGGAAGATATCAATAATCCGCTCATCAACGGTTACATTCCCGCCTACGATGTGCAAGTGCCAGGGCTTCACCCGAGCAAAAAAGTCGAACACGGCGAACGCGCGGCTCGTTGGGCGCTGAACAAATTCTATGACCGGAAGGCGCAATGGGACGAGGCGAAGCTGGTCTCCGTGAAAACCGAAGGAGATGAAATGATCCTCACGTTTGACCGTCGCGCGCATCCGGACGACATGTCACCCATCATTGAAGGCTTCGCCCTCGCGGGCGACGATGGCAAATACTACAAAGCCTACGCACGCAATTCGACCGTCGGCGATTTCTGGACTGCTGCCAAAATCATCCATGTCTGGAGTCCGCTGGTGCCCAAGCCGGTTCACGTCCGTTATGCCTGGGGAAACAGCCCGATGGGCAACCTCAAAGTCAACGGCCACCAGGAAATGCCGATTCCCGAATTCCGCACGGATAAATGGGATCTTCCGGAAAGCCAGGATCTAACGGACAAAGGGCTTACCAGTGAATTTTCAAAACAGTGGGAAGCCGATGGCAAAGCGCGCCTCGAATACCGGCGCACCGAAGAAGCCAAGCGGGCACTCGAAATCATTGAACGCATCAAAACCCTCGGCAAAGCCAAGTGAACGTTTCCGTATCGATCCCCGCATGGATTCATTAGCATCCGAATGACACGAAGGACACGAATGAATAATGTTTTACGCGAAGACCGCTATGAGAGGTGCTTGCACGTCCGGCAGCCGCCGGACCCGCAAGCGGCTGGGTACCCGCCTACGCCAAGGCTACGGCGGGCAGGCAGCCGGGGCTTATCTCGTGCAAGCACCTGAGAACTACGTATGGCCTCTGGGTGAAGGACGAGCTGTGCCGATGGCGTATTCGCCGATGCGCAGGCACGCCGTCCTTCACCCAAATAGCGACCTTAGCGAAAAAGGTTTTTAGAAATCTAAGCACACAAGGGGGAGACAATATGAGAGCATCAGGATACGTAAAGATGGCCGCAGTGGCCATGTTGGCCGTGACAGCGGTGTATGGGCAGGAGAAGAAATCCGACACCGGGAAAACAGGCAAGCCGGTGAAGGTGTTCATCCTTTCAGGACAGTCGAACATGAGTGGCGGCGGTCATGTCGTTCAGGAAGGCCTCCGGTTTGACGCTGCCGTCGGTGACAAGGTTCAGATCTGGGATGCAAGTGACGTATGGGGCAAGCGGGGAACCCCGGGCAAATGGGCCAGTCTGAATCAGCTTCAGGCGATCAAAAAGGAGGCGCGCATGGACATGATTGGCCCCGAGTTTGGTTTTGCCAAGGCAATGTCCGAATTGTATCCCGCCGACAAGATCCGTCTCATCAAGGTGGCAAAGGGTGGCACAGCCATGGACTGGTGGCTCCCGGATGGGAATGGCAAGGAAAACGGCCACACCCAGTTGCTGGCGAACCTCAAGAACGCCCTGGCAAAAATGGACGGGGATTACGAAATCGCGGGCATGTTGTGGATGCAGGGCGAGAGCGATGCCAAGAAACAAGCGGATGCGGAAGCCTACCAGAAGAAGTTGGAGCAATTGATTGCTCTGATGCGCAAGGAGACAGGAAAGCCTGAACTGCCTGTTGTGATTGGAAGACTCAGCACCCGGATTCTCGAGTCGAAAAAGTTCAAGATGCCTTTCGTCAAGATCGTTCAAAGCGGGCAAGAGGCCGTGGCGAAAAATGACAAGCATGCCTACGTGATCAATACCGACGATTTGAGCCAGCGTGACGACTTTGTGCATTTCGAACAGGAAGGGCAGATGGGTCTCGGCAAGCGCTTCGGCGAGGCCATGATCAAGTTTGAGGGTAAGAAGTGATCAGTGATCAGTAGACAGTACCGTAGTACCGTTGCACCGTAGTACCCAGTTAATGCTGGTCATTTTGGGTACTATGGGACTATCGGTACTGCCGGAAATGCGATAACACAACTAAGGGGAAGACAACATGAGAGAAGCAGGATATGTAATGCGTTCGAGCGTGAGGATTGTCGCAGTGGCCATGCTGGCCGTGACATCGGTCTATGGGCAGGAGAAGAAATCCGACAGCGGGAAGAAGGGGAAGCCGTTGAAGGTGTATATCATGGCCGGTCAGTCGAACATGACAGGCATGGTGAAGACCAATACCTTTGCGCACATCAAGATGTTCCCTGAGTCTGCAAAGGAGTTTGAGGATCTGTTCAACAAGGATGGCTCACCTGTCGTCCTGGGTGATGTCTACGTTTCCCAGTGGAAGGGAAAGGAAAGCGGGAAACTCGCACCCCGGTATGGCGGAGGAAAGAGTGCAGAGATGTTCGGCCCTGAGTACGCTTTTGGCATCTACATGCACAAGAAGCTGCAGGAGCCGTTCCTGATCATCAAGACCGGCCTTGGCGGCCAGAGTCTGTTTTTCGACTTCCGTCCGCCGAGTGCCGGAACGTGGACTCCGCCCGAAGGTCATCCCGACTCCGTGAAGAAGGCAGATGTCAAGCTGCAGCCGCTTCCGATTCCGGAGAAGCTGGATCTGGCGGCCGATTGGACTCCTGAGAAGCCCTACAGTTTGAAGAAGAAGCACATGGGGGTCGACGGATTCAAAGGCGCCGCGATCGGCCAGGTGAACGGCATATACCCCATCTACATGCTGTTGGGTCCTCAAGGTAAGATCAAAGGCGACCCCTTCCTGCAGGGCGACCTGATCCTGGGTGTTGACGGTTCCGGCCTGCGTGATGACCCGATCTCACAATGGCGTGAAGCGTTTTACGGCTCTAAAGCCAAGGATGGCGACTGGATGATCAAGATCACCCGCTGGCGCAAGGGTAAGATCGAAACTTTCGATTTTGATATCAGCGATACCATCGAAGGCGGCCGGGCGAAGCTCCCGGAGTACCTCGCCCAGCAGGAGAAGGCGAGGCTGGATACCGAAAAGGCCGAGAAGGGATTAATGTATCGCGATATGATAGCCCATGCCAAGAAAGCGCTCGGTGACATCAAGAGTGTCTATCCATCCTACGATGAAAAGGCAGGCTATGAGATCGCTGGTTTTGTCTGGTTCCAGGGCTGGAACGATATGATCAGTGAAGGGGTCTATCCAAACAGAAATCAACCGCGCGGTTATGAGCAGTACACCTGGCTGCTGGAACATTTTATTAGGGATGTAAGGAAAGATCTCAATGCGCCGAACATGCCTTTCGTTATCGGCGTCATGGGTATCGGCGGCGTGCAGACAGAGGGCAACATGGGCTACTTTCAGCAGGCCATGGCCGCGCCGGCCTCCAATCCGGAGTTCAAGGGAACGGTAGCCGCGGTGCAAACCGGCAACTATTGGGATCATGAATTAGCAGCCATCGTTGAGAAGAGCAACAAGGTCAAAGAAAAGACAAACGAATTCAAGTACAAGGATGGATTGATAGGCGACGCGCTCAAGAAGGCCTGTGCGGACTACCGCGCCACGCTGATCACTGCGAAAGAAGAGGAGATGCTGAAAAATGGCGTGTCGGAAGGGGACTTCCATTATCTGGGCAGCGCCAAGATCATGGCAGGGATCGGCAAGGGCTTCGCCGAGGCGATGCTGAAGTTTGAGGAGAAGAAGTAATAATGGAATGTTGGAATAGTGGAATGATGGAATAATGCAATGCGCGAATGCGGGAATGCGAGAATGCGAGAATGGTGGAGGGAGACGGCTTGCCAAGCTCCGGGAGGGGCACGCGTCTGCGTGCCTTGGACGAGCAGACGCTCGTCCCTCCCAAAGGTATTTTCTCCCAGTATTCCAACATTCCAGCATTCCATTATTCCGGTATTTTTATCACAACTAGGGGAAATAACATGAGAGTAGCAGGATACATACTGAGTTCAATTGTGGCGATGGCCTCTGCGGCTATCCCATGTCAAGCGGCAGAGACGCCAGTGCCAGGTGCGCTGAAGGTGCACAGTATTTTCAACAGCAACATGGTGCTCCAGCGCGGCAAGCCGATCAAGGTCTGGGGCTGGTCGAAGCCCGGCCAGAAGCTCTCGGTTCAGCTTGGCGAGGAGAAGGCGGAAGCCACGGCGGCTGCGGGGGACGGCCGCTGGGAGGCGACCTTCCCGGCACGCGATGCGAGCGCAGTACCGCAGACCTTGCGGGTGAGCGCGGGTGCTGAAAAAGTGGCCATGACGAATGTCGTGGTCGGTGATGTCTGGGTCATGACCGGCCAAAGCAACATGGGCTTTTCGCTCGACAAAATTCTCCATTCCGACATGGAGGCGGCCCAGGCGAACCTTCCGCTGCTGCGCTTCTTCTCCATCGATCCGAACGAACAGGGTGAACCCCAGGATGATATCCCCGCCGAAAAGATATCCACCCAGGGATGGGCTGTGTCGACGCCGGAGACGGCCCGCGACTTCTCGGCGATAGGATATGTCTTCGCCTCCCGGCTCCAGAGAACACTGGAGATTCCCATCGGCGTCATCAAGAGCGCCCGAGGCGGCGCCTCGATCGAGGCGATCGTCCCCAGCCAGATGTTCGACGGGCACCCCCTCGCCAAGCGCTATGCGGACGGCATCAGGAAGAAAATAGCGGAATTTGATCAGGAAGCAGCCTCCCTGAAAATCTGGAGCAACCAACTCGCCAGGGCTAAAAGTAAGAAACTTCCGGAGGACAAATGGCCGAAGAAACCGGTGAACGGTGACAACCTGACCTCCTGGAACATCCCTGGCAAGAGCGCCAGTGACATGGGTAGCGTGCATCACGGCATGTTCGGTGTCTTCAAGGGCTTCAACATCAAGGGCGTCCTCTTCCACCAAGGCTTTAATAACGCGCTCTTTAGCAATGCTCGGCCCAATTTCTACCGCATACTCATGAAACTGATGGTCAAGGGCTGGCGCGAGGATTTCAATGACCCGGAATTGCCAGTCGGTGTGATCGAGTTCTGCGCAGGGGGCACATCGCAGAACGAGGAGAATTTCGAGGCACTCTCTTACGAAGCAGGTCCCTATATCCGCGAAGCGCAGCGACTCGGACTGGCTGATGTCGGGGATCCGGAGCATACCGCGTTTATCACGGGTTACGACGTCCAGATCCCCGGTCTGCACCCGACCAAGAAACGGGAGCACGGCGAGCGTGCCGCCCGCTGGGCCCTTGCCCGCATCTATCAGCGCAAGGATATGCTGTGGGAGACTGCCTCGCTGGTCTCGGCCGAACCAAAGGACGATGAGATGATCCTCACCTTCGACAAAAGGGTGGTGCCAGACAACAGGAACACAATCATCGAAGGCTTCTCGGTCGCCGGCGAGGACGGCAAGTTTTTCAGGGCGTATGCCCGCCATCGGGCCGCCGGGGGGTCCTGGTATGAAGAGACCAAGATCGTCCACGTCTGGAGTCCGCTGGTCAAAAAGCCAGTCGCAGTCCGCTACGCCTGGGCGACCAGCCCGATGGGTAATCTCAAGGTGTTACAGCACCCGGACTTTCCCTTCCAGAGCTTCCGCACCGATAGCTGGGACTTGCCTGCGAATGAGGAGGACTTCTCTGTCAGCGCCGTCGCCGACTATAAGAAGTTAAAGGATGAAGCAACCCAGCGTTGCGAGTTCCGCTGCACCGAGGAGGCCAAATGCGCAGTCGATGTCCTCAAGCGGCTCAAGACCCTCGGGAAGACTTCACGCTAACGTCAAGTTTCGTTTTTATTGTTCCCAAAAGGGCGATATTTTAGCCTGAAACGGTGTTGCGAAGTCAAAGAGGAAAATGCGATAATACATCTGAAGTCGGAAAGCGTGGGGGACAGGCGCTATTCCGATGCCTTGGACTCAATGAGGGGAAAAGATGTTATGACTTACGCACGAAAATCAGTGTCAGCATGCATGATGGCTGGGGCTTTGCTGACCACGACAGCGGTGTTGTCAGCGGAGAAGGGTGCTGTGGCCCTCTGGACGTTTGAGGCGGCGACAAACGCGGTCACACGCGAAAGTGTTTCAGGTGCCAGTGATCCGATTACGGGGAACTTTAAATACACGGCAGGCGTGGTCGGCGCAGCGCTGAAACTCGACGGCTTCAGTACCTCCATTGATCGTAAGGCTGCAGAGGCCCCGCGGCTTGAAGGTGATTTTACAATCCATGCCTGGGTTGCCCAGGGCGCCTACGCATGGAACTGGTGTCCGGTCATCAGTCAGAGCGACGGGACGGCCGCTGGCTATGCGCTCCAGCTTGGTCCGCGCGGCGACGTGCGTCTGCAAGTGGGCATGGACAACACGAATCAGATCTGTAAGAGTGAGGACTGGGTGATTCCCCTGAAAAAATGGGTGCATGTGACCGGGGTCTTCAAGCAGGGCGAAGGCTTGACTGTGTATGCCGACGGCAAAGAGTCGGGGCATTTGGCAGCCACGGGCAAGGTCTGTTTCGCGCGGGACGTGAACCTGCGCATCGGCATGAACCACACGGTGATGAAGCCCTCCCACCTCCATCGCGAATTCGGTACGCGCCCGAGCTGGTTTTCCATTGACGGCATCGTTGATGAACTCACGGTTCTGGATCGCGCGCTGTCCCCCGCAGAGGCGCGTGCAATCTATGAGGCGAACAAGCCTTCCAAGGAGCCTGACCTACCGCGTCGCGTCATGCCCTCAGGGCCGAAGGGCAAAGGACGCTTCGGCGCCTATTACACGAAATTGCAATACTATCCGGAGTGGGACGATCTTTGGCGCGTGGCAGATGATCCCGATATCCTGGTGCGCTTCGACCAGTCGGATGCAC
This sequence comes from uncultured bacterium, assembly GCA_942493055.1. GTDB lineage: Bacteria > Verrucomicrobiota > Kiritimatiellia > RFP12 > UBA1067 > CAIZQW01. The sequence continues at coordinate 5,157,026 of OW818680.1, forward strand.
GGGTTGTCTTCTGGCGCGGCTCTCGCTACTCTGCGGCCTGGGTCACGAATAAGGATCAGTGGATGGCTGACCAAAGCGTGGAGGCCTGGAATAAGACAGAAGGCTGCTATGAGCACATGCAGGACCCCTTCTGCCGCTACTCCCATGTGCGCATCATCGAGAGTCATGATGCCCGTGTGGTGATACACTGGCGGTATGCGCCGGTCAGCAGCCACAACTCCCTCTGGAATGAGGATGAACGCACCGGGCATGCCTGCTGGGTGGATGAGTATTATTACATTTACCCGGATGTCATGGGCGTTCGCAATGTCTCCTGGAAGGCCGGGACGCTGGGCGGTCCTCATCAGTTCCAGGAATCGCTGCCCTTTACCGATTCCGAACAATTGCGCAGTGACGTCATCCAGGAGGAGGCTGTCTTTGTGGGCAATCTCATTGGCGAGAGCGAGACCATGCGCTTCGTCCCGACACCGGACAAGCAGAAGAAGTTCCCCGCAGACCTCTGTTACCAGATCTATAATTTTAAAGCGGACCGCAAGCCCTTCATCATCTACGAAAAGGGGGTTCGCATGACGCATCTCCGCGATTTCGCCTTGGGTCCAAAAGGCTTGGATACGCCTGGCTCCTGCAATCACTGGCCTGTGGGCCAGGCGCGTTGCGATGGACGCACGGTGCAGGCCCCTGACCGACCGACGCACTTCCTCGGCTTCCCCGTCTCCTATCCGCCAGTCCATGAGAAGGACGGACGCAGTTGGTGGAACGGCCTCTATGGCATGACGGATAAGACATCGACGAAGGGCCTTCTCTCCCTGGCCCGCAGCTATGCGCAGCCAGCAATGATGCGTGTCGAAGGCAAAGGCTTTGTTGGGAAGGGCTTTGATCCGGGCGAGCGGGCCTACAAAATCGACATGGAAAAAACAGGGCAGGTTGAACCTCTTAAGCTGACGTTCGCCGCCAGTGACGAATCGCCTGTCGAGAACCTGGCTCTCGTGATTGAGAACTGGCCCGAGGGTGACGTGGCGCTCAAACTGAATGGCAAGGAGATCAAGCGGGGCCAGACCTTCCGCTATGGGTTCAGACAGCTTGTCGACAGTACCCGCCTGATCGTCTGGGTGCAACACCAAGCCACCCAGCCGGTCACGCTGGAACTCATGTTGAATATCCAATAGCCAACATCCACCTCCGCCAAGGCTACGGCGGACAGGCGGAATATCCAATATCCAAGGGAAGACCGCTCTTTCAAAGCCTTGGACTCAATAGGGGGAATAGATGCTATGACGTGCGCACCAAAAACAGTGTTGGTTTCTGTGATGGCGGGTGTTTTGTTGACGACAACAGCCGCCCTCTCAGCGGGTAAGGGGCCAGCGGTCTCCGACTTCTATACGGAGCCGCAGGTCTATGCGAATCAGCCCAATCCAAATCGAGAATATGACGCGTTCCCTGTCGGGGTTACAGGTCTCGAGGTCTGCATCAAAAAAGGTGTCGTGGTCACTGTCGAAGCGACGCAGCCGGGCACGCCTGCCACAGGCAAGTTCCAGAAAGGCGAGATCCTTGTTGGCGTCAACGGCATGCTGCTGAAGGGGAAGAATCCGTATGTGGCGCTGGGCACTGCACTGACAGCGGCCGAAGCGAAAGACGGCGTGTTGACCTTTGAAGTTAAAGCAGGCAAAGACGGCGCGGTCAAGCAGGTCGGTCTCACGATTCCGGTCATGGGCGCCTACAGCAAAACCTTCCCGTTGAACTGCGAGAAATCGAAAAAGATCATCCAGCAGGCAGCTGCCTTCTATTCTGCCAAGGACCGCTTGAAGGGCCACACCATGCTGAACGCTCTGGCCTGCCTCTTCCTGCTCTCGACCGGAGACGACCAGTACCTTCCCCGTGTGAAGGCGTACTTCTCGCAGTTCCTCGGAAAGGATGGCACCTACAAGGGCGTGGGGGACCATACCTGGTATAACGGCTACAACGGCATCGCTTGCGCGGAGTACTACCTGCGCACGGGTGACACCTCCGTATTGCCACTATTGCAACACTATTGTGATGACGCCAAGTTGCGGCAGCATTACGGCATCGGCTGGGGACATTGGGGAAACCATGTCAACCCCGCCTACGAGGCCGGCGGCGGTATGCAGCACGGCGCCGGCAATCAGGTGCTCCTGACGTTAATGCTGGGCAAGGCCTGCGGTGTCCAGGTGGATGACGCGACCCTGAATGGGGCGCTCAAACACTGGTACCGCTTTGCCGGCCGTGGCGCCATCCCGCTCTCTGATCAACGCCCCTGGGGCATCCTGCGTTCCGCAGGCCGGGACGGCGCGACCGCCGCTGTCATGCACGTGGCCTGCGGCGCGCAGGGGAATGTCTCAATCTATCGGGAGGCCAAGGAGTACCTGGCCCTCTCCGCGCTCACGAGCTGGCCCGCGCGGGAGTATAACTGGGAGGTGATTTGGGAGAGCCTGGCCAGCGCGTATAGTCTCGATTTGAATCCCGCTCTGTATTATCAGACGCAGCAGCGCTGGAGCTGGAATCTGGATCTCTGCCGCCAAGCCTCCGGGGCCTTTGCTGCGCATATCGACCATCCGACCATGCATCCGATTGATTCGGGCGTGTCACTTGCGCTCAACTATACCGCGCCCTTAAAGACGCTGCACATCACCGGCGCGCCGCATTCCAAGTTTGCAAAAGCGTTCACGCTGCCTGAACAACTCTGGGGGAATGAGGCGGACCGGGCTTTCCTCTCCGCGAAGCATAACCCGGCGTACTACTCGTATGGGCAAGACGAAGAGATCCATATCCCGTACTGGAAGCTGCCGGTCAAGCTCCAGTATGGGCCGCAGGATGTGAAAGATCTTGTGCTGGACATGATGCTGAAGAACGTGCGGCATGCGCGCTGTGAGATACGGTCCGCCGCGGCCAAGGCGCTCTGCATGAACAAGCACTACGGGGAGTTGGAGAAGCTGCTGCGTGATCCGGACCCGCGCCTGCGCAGGGCCGCCCTGGACGGTATCAACGACAACCACCCCTGGTTCACGGAGCCTGTGGTGGGCAAACAGGCGCTCAAAGCTGAAGCCTATACGCCGGCGATGATTGAGGCGATCACCCAGATGCTGAGCGACCCCAAGGAGGCCTGGTTTGTTGTGGATGCGGCGTTGAATGCGCTGAATCATGCTCCCGTCGATGTGATCAAGGCGAACATCCCCAAAATCCTTCCTTGGACCACCCATGAGGAGTGGTGGCTGCGCGAAGCCGCGTTCATGGCCTTGATGGGCTTGGAGAAGGACGAAGAGCTTTTCGTGAAATATCTGCCAGTCCTCACCACGATCATGGTCAAGGAGTATCCTTACAATCCGCGCATGCACATGGTCCTGCAGTTCAAGGACGCCTTGGCCTTCTGGAAGAACGACAGCCGTGCGGGACGATTGATCATTGCCGCTTTTTCTCGCGCTGCCTTGGAGAGCGAAGTCCTGCCGGATATCGGCCAATATACGCGCTCAGCCGAGGGGACAGCCAATATTATTGAAGCGGCGCTGACTTCGATCAAACATGCACCTGAGGCTGCTGCAGACCTTGCGGATGTGCTCGCCAAAGGCGGGCGCTTGGACACGCTGGCCACGGATAGCCTGATGAAGATCGTCTCAGCCCCGGATGGACATGTGCAGGATCGCTTTATCGGACTCTATCCGTCGCTGAGCATTCTGAATCCGCAGCAGCAGAAGCGCGTGACCGATATTCTCTTCGATGTCTTCCGTCCGGAACTGATCAAGCGTCTGCCGTTTGTCGACGATCAACACGAAGATAAGTTGATCGACATGATTCTCGATTTAAACAAACTGAAAAAATCGGTTGCGGGCTGGCAGGCTATCGGCACACCCAAGCCGGCAGAGCGCGTCTGGCGCTACACCACCTTTGATCCCTTAACCGAAAAAGACAAGGTGCCGCCGCTCACGTGGGAGCGTTTCCGCACGGCGACGCTGCCTGCAGGTCTGGAGAAGTGGATGATGCCGGAGTTCAATGACAGCACGTGGAAGAGCGGACATGCGCCGATCGGCGTAGGGGATTTCAAAGCGCATGGGCACGGTCTGATGTGGACGGCGACCCCCAATCACTTCTTCAAGAACAATTCTGACTGGGGCACTGGAGAATTTCTCCTGATGCGCACGACCTTCGAGGTGACCGATCTTCCGTTTGACTACTATCGGCTCAACCTCTTGACGGCCAAGGGATATACCATTTATCTCAATGGCAAGCAGATCAAGTCCTATCCCTGGTCCGCCCATTTCCCCAAGTATGATAAGATCATGCTGGGCGCTGCGGAACGGAAGCAGTTGAAGAAGGGTGTCAACACGTTGGCCGTCTACTGCATCGCCGGCTACGACAAGGACGCGAAGACCGACACCCTCCATGCCATCGGACAGATGGATCTGGCAATCGAGGGGCTTATGAAAAAGGATATTGAATAGAGGAATCAATCACTAATAAGGAATATTTATGAGACTTATACCTGCGGGCGCGCTGATTTTGACGCTTTCATTCTTGGCTGGCTGTGCGACCTTTGTCAGCCAAAAGATGTTGTGGGAAGATCCTTGCTATGCAAAGGATATTTCTGCGACCCAGGCTGATTCGCGAGCCGAAGAACGGTCAAAAGGTGGATGGACAGAGTTTATCAGGCACCACGAAGACCGCAAGAGGTGGGTGACCGAAAAGAAGGTGGATATTCTGATGATCGGGGATTCCATCGTATTCGGTTGGAGCCGCGTGGGACACGAGGTGTGGAACGAACATTATGGCAGCCGCAATGCTGTCAACATCGGCTCCAGTGGTGACAGGACCTCCCACATGCTGTGGCATATTCAGGACGGCGGACTGGACGGGATGAAAGACCGGAACCCTAAAGTCGTGGTCATCATGATCGGAACGAATAATCGCGGCGAGCCGGTGAACGAAGGGCGTGATACGGCCCAGGGCGTGCTGGGCATACTCAAAGAAGTCCATCACAGATTGCCCGCTTCGAAGATCCTGCTCCTGGCCATCTTTCCACGCGAGTGGAAGCCGACGGACGCAGGCAGAATCCGCAACGATCGGATCAACAACATTCTGAAGACCTATGCGGACAACAAAACCGTCTATTGGCTGGATCTTAAAGAAACGTTTCTCGACAAGGATGGCATGTTGCGAAAGGATCTAATGCCTGACGCGCTGCATCCCAACGTCGATGGCTACCGTGAGTGGGCAAAGGCAATGGAGCCGATGCTGACCAAGTTGCTTGGAAAGTAATCAGTGATAAAATACGGAAGGCTATTATGAGAAATACACTAAGGTGCATGGTTGCGCTGTCGTTGATTGCGAATGCGGTGATGGCCCAGCACGTTGAGACTGGAAAGACGCCGCCGCAGCTCAAGCCTCCCTTGCACGGACTCGAAGAGGTCGGCTGGCAGAATGTGAGCCTGCGCGGCGGCTTCTGGGGACCGCGCCTCGACATCCATCACAAGGAGACCATCCCTCATGTGATCGCCAAACTCGATGAGCGCAAACACATTGCCAACTTCGACGTTGCCGCCAGGGTGTTGAAAGGCGGGGCCGCGAAACAGAGCGTGACAGACTCCGACCCAGCCGGCAAGGCGCTGGAGGGCGACGCCGGAAATCACGGCCCCGGTTCTAACGACCCCAAGGGTGCAAAGGATGGTGAGATCGTCGGCCACAGCGCCTTCGACTCTGACCTCCACAAGGCGCTCGAAGGCGCATGCTACACGCTCGGCCACTGCGACGACCCGGTTCTGAGCCAGCGCGTCGAGGGCATCCTCGACCGCATACTCGCCGCGCAGGAGAAGGATGGGTACATGGTCAGTTATTTCATCGCCAAGGAGCCGCAAAACAAGTGGGCCAACCTGAGGCTCAACCATGAGATGTATAACGCCGGCCACTTCTTCGAGTTCGCCGTGGCGCATCACCAGCTCACCGGCAAGACCAAGGCCCTCGATGCGGCGCAGCGCTTCGCCGACCACATCGACCGCACCTTCGGTCATGGTAAGCGCTACGACGTCGATGGCCATCAGGAGGTCGAGCTGGCCCTGGTGAAGCTCTACCGCGCGACCGGCGAGAAGCGCTACCTCGACCTCTGCAGGTTTTTCCTGGAGGAACGCGGCCATGTCCACGGCACCGAGCGAAAGCTGTTCACCGAGGTAATCCCCCGGGGGAATCCGGAACGGAAGCCTGACGAGACAAAGCAGGAATGGATGAAGCGGAAATGGAGCAAGCGCGACGGCAAGATGCAGGATCACAAGCCGGTTCTTGAGCAGACCGAGGCGGTCGGGCACGCCGTGCGCGCCGGCTACATGTATGCCGCCATGACGGACCTCGCCCGCTTCAGCGAGGCCCCTGAATACGCCAAGGCCGTCCGCACGCTGTGGGACGACGTGGTGCGCTGTAAATTCTATATCACCGGCGGCGTCGGCTCCGCCCAATACGACGAAGAAGGCTTCGGCGACCCCTACATGCTGCCGAACAGTACCTACTGCGAGTCCTGCGCCAACATGGCAAACGTGTTGTGGCAGCATCGTATGAACCTGATGGACGGCGACGCCAAATACGCCGACGTCATGGAACTCACGCTCTACAACTCGGCGATCGCCGGACTCGCACTTTCCGGTAAAGGGTTCTTCTATCAGAACCCTCTTGAAGCACGAGATGGAGCGGAGCGTCGCGACTGGATCGGTCTGGCCTGCTGCCCGACCTCGATCTCCCGTTTTACCCCGCAGGTCGGCGGCTTGGTCTATGCCCGGAAGGCCGGGAATATTTTTGTCAACCTCTACGCAACCGGCGAAGCCACCATCGGCATCGGGGAGGGCAGGGTGGTGAAGATCAAACAGGAAACGGACTACCCGTGGGATGGCAAGATCAAGCTGAAGATCGCGCCGGATAAGCCTTCCGAGTTTGATCTCTGCGTGCGGATTCCGGGCTGGGCGCTCGGCAAACCGGTTCCCAGCGATTTATACCGGTTTGCGTCCACGGAAGCGGCACCTGTTTCCCTGAAGATCAACGGAGAAACGGTGGAGGCAAAGCCCGGGAATGACGGATACGTACACCTCGCGCGTTCATGGAAGGCCGGTGACGAAGTTGCACTCGATCTGCCGATGCCGGTCCGCCGCGTCCACGCCCATGAGAAGGTCGAGGCTGACAAAGGCAAGGTGGCCCTGATGCGCGGGCCAATCGTTTACTGCCTCGAGGGCGTCGACAACAAGGGCGTCGATCTTTTCAAACTCAGCCTGCCACGGTCTGCAGAGCTGAGCGTCGAACATCGTGCCGCACTGCTGGGTGGCGTCACCGTGATCCACCCTCGTGGCCTCGACGCCAACAAGACGCCGGTCCAGTTGACAGCCATTCCCTACTTCGCCTGGGCGAACCGTGAGAAGGGACCGATGACGGTCTGGCTCCGCGAAAGCGTCGATGCAGAGCCGGGCCTGACTGCAGAGAACCGCTAGTTCCCCAAAAAAAATCCAAGGTTTAACAGGAGGCCGAGCATGAAGAGTTTTTTTTCATGCCTGATAAGTGTTTTTGTTATTGCCAGGCTGGGAGTTGTTCCTGCTGCGGAGAACGTGACCGGTCCGGCGGTTCAGGCGAATGAATATGCGTGGCGACAAGAGACTCATTCGGTTGCTTTGCTGAATAGGGGTAAGGTTGTATGGCAGTTGAATTACGGTAAGACTTATCTGTCTCCATGTTTGGATTGAGGACGCAAAGACCTGAAGACGCCAAGACTCAAAAGATATATGAAGGACCTTCAAAGACCTTTTTAGTCTCTAAGTCTCTCAGTCTTTGAGTTTTGGGATCAGGCTTGCGTGCGGGAATATTTCCATCACTCAACCTTTCGAATCATAACTTGCGGCTTGTCCACCCCATCTCTGAACAAGTATAATCCAGCGCATGGTGATGAGTGAGTATGGTTTTAGAAGCAGGATAGCGCAATGAATGCGAACGAGAGGAGAGATCAATCGGTTAGTGTCAAGATTTGGGACCTCGGTCTTTTTTACTGATCCCGAGAGAACAAGAATGTTCCTGACTAATTGACAGATCAGTGAGTAAAAGTTGCAGAGAAAATCAAATGAATAAATTCGCTAAAAAAATCAACGGCCTTCTTCAAGAGGCAGCTAAAAATATAGATCGATACGGAGAGCTTCCGCTTATGATTCGCCTCTCTTTCTTTGATGCAGGAGAAACTGCTGGAGACGACGGTATTAGGATATCTTCTCTTCTTTTCAAGCGCACGGAGTATTTGTGTGCCGTGAAAACTTTCGGAATATGGCAGAGTCGATATTCCGATTCAATGCCGATGAAAATACTCGAATCGAAAATGTGCTTGAATTCGCTAAAATCAACGCTTAATGTTGATCTGTCACGGCTGCAAACATTCCTTGATAATAAGTTTCAGGATGGCGAGCCTGCCTTTTCCTCGATATATGCAGGCTTCTCTTGTTGGGCAGCGGGTAAAGCCCAACTACACGGCTTTCTGGAAGCCCAGAGAGGGGAAAGCGATATAGATATTGAACCGGAAAATTGGATGGCTGCATTTTATTCGTCGTTGGCATATTCAGGGAAGGCAACATGGGAAGAAACTCATGACATCGCTAAACATAGGGAATATTGGACTTGGTATATAGACGACTGTATGCCAAACGCGTTACGAGATATCGGTTGTTTGTAACCCTTTAGGGACTTCCAGATGTTTCAAGCCATGCTGTTTTGGGTAACTCTGGTTTGCTCCTCCCAGAGCAGGAGTTAAGAGGCAGGAAGAAGTGCGTTAGTGCCGTAGTTCATTCATGCGTGAGAGAGACTGGAAATTCAGAGAGGACTCTGTTCTCCACTTATGAGACTGGCAAAGAGAGGGGATACATAGAGATTTAAATCCGAAATGGTATTTTCAAGGGATGTTGTCTCCATAGTCACCCGCTGGAGTAAAGCCGTCCACTGTTTGACGCGGTCAGGATTTTGGGCAAACGTCAGGCTCAGGCCCGGCGGCAACTCGCGGGGGATGTCTGTTCCTCGATGGCTAAAGGTTGCACGGATCGCTTGCGTTAAGGATGTCTTGTCAATATCCGACCTGGACAGCATCCAGAGGTCCAAGTAGTCCTTCAGTCGGCTGTTAGCAAGGCCGCGTGCGACGATGGTTTGCAACTTTTCCGCGAAAGCGGTCTCCTTGGGATAGACGCGCATCCTCGGAGCGGGCGCGTCGAGGAGAACCGGGAATTCGGCCATTGCCGCTGCTGGCACGACTCGGTCGCCAAAGCCGATGTCGATCTGCAAGTCGATCCGTGCGTTCTGCAATAAGGCTCGCAGACGGATGCGCACGCCTTCGTACTCCTGTTCCTCTTTGATCCGTTCAGCCTGGACGGAGTCAGGCAAAAAGACCAGTCCGTCCTCCTGCGAGCGATCCTCTTTACAAAGGGTGCGGAAGAAATCGGCTAGGACTGAAAGGTCAGGACTTCCATAGCCTAGCAGATCGATGTCCCGGGTGGGGCGGTAATGACAGCCGTTCCAGATCAGGAAGAGGCTTGCACCCTTGAGAAGAAAACGGTCTGCGGCATCCGAGCGGCTGAGACGGTATAGGAGTCGCTCTGCACCGTAACGGAGCAAGATGAATTCGTAACTTTCACCACCCTTGCGTGCGAGGTGAAGCAGTCGGGTGGCAACCGAATGGGGGATGTTTCTGTCTTTCACGTTCCAGCCTCCATTTCCATGTACGGCATCATGACACGTTCCACGCGGAGGTGTCGTGCCATCTGGAGAATCTGGTCCCGCGTGACCTTGCGGCTACGGAGCGCCTCGCGCAGGGATTCCATGGCCACGTCAAGTCCGATCTTGTTGCGCATCCTGAAACAGTCGGCTACGGTACGGGCGAGGCTGTAGACGCGAATCGGAACACCTTCTACTTTGTGGGTTTCAATGCCGAAGCTGAACGTGTTCTTCGAGAAACGCACGACATGAAGGCGAAGGTTGCCAATGCGCGGAGACCAGGCTGTTCCTTCGAGAGCGATCCAGATCTCGTGAGGTTGCTGTGTCGTAACCCCATGGAAGGCGAGTGCGGAAAGCAGGCAAACCACGGCATTCGGGGCCCGTACGGACACCTCCCGAAGGCTCCAGTGATCGCCCGGAGGCTGGTCGGTGCGCGTATATACCCCGCGCGAGAGGCGTTGCAGCGTGCCATCAAGTACCGCGCGTCGAATCTGTGAGCGTCCAATGCCGGCCCTCACGAAGTCGCGTGACCGCGCCATACTGTGTTTGTCGAGGATAGTTTGAATAGTGGCAGGGAGCTTCATAAAATCAAAACCTATAAAGAAATTGATAACATTATAGGATTTGTTTCGATTAAGTCAAGTGCGAACCAGTTGTGTTGTGGTGAACGCGTGACGGCTGGAGTATTTGGACAAGACTTGTCGCTCGCCATGTTTGGAGTGAGGACGCCAAGACCTGAAGACGCCAAGACTCAAAATAAAGACGCAGGACCTCAAAGACTTTTTTTGAGTTCCCTGGCGGAAGTGTCGGTCCCGTTGAGGAAGAGGCGGGAAGAACTTCGTTGCAAGTCGCAAGTCCCATGTCCCAAGTCCGTGGTGCAGTCGGGGCGTTGCCCGACCTTTCGGCAGTCTCATAGATCCCGCCGTACTTGGCTTGGGCACACGTTTCGGGACAGGCAGGTTGACGTCACTGGGAGCATAGGCATCCTGCCTGTGCATTCAACAAACAGGCAGGATGCCTGTTCCCCCAGTGTCTTGCGAGCAGACGATTATCGGACAAGACCTGTCTTTCCCATATCCGCCCAAAATGGCGATATTTTAGCCTGATGTGGCATTGCGAAGAGCGATCAAATATGAGACTATAAAAACAAGGAGTTAGGACATATATGAAAAAGCAGATTGCAAACGGCGTTGCTGGAATAACGGTCGTTCTCGCATTGATGGGGAAAGCATGGGCGGCGAATGAGAAGGAAGCGTATTACACGGAAGAGCATGTCTATCTGTCGAGGCCCAATCCTGACCGGGAGATGAGTCTGGGCAACATCGGCGTGACAGGCTTGAAAGCCCGTGTTTACAAGGGCGTGGTCGTCAAGGTGGAGGGGACTGTACCCAATACGCCAGCCGAGGGCAAATTCAAGGCAGGCCAAATCATCTCCGGTGTCAATGGCACGGCCTTGAAAGGCAAGAACCCTTTTGTCGCTTTAGGAAATGCCCTCACCCAGGCAGAGGCAACAGACGGGAAGATGACGTTTGAGGTGCAAGACAACGAAAGCACGCCGTCAAAAAAAGTGGCGCTCACAATACCGGTGCTGGGGGCCTACAGCAAGACCTGGCCGCACGCATGCAAGAAATCAGCCACGATCATCAAGCAGGCCGCAGACTATTATGCAAACGACAAAGAATTTAAGAGGACGCAATTTGCCGGCAGAGGTATCGGCGGCGCACTGGCCTGCCTCTTCCTGCTCTCAACCGGTGATGACACCTATATCCCTTGTGTGAAAGCGTACTTTTCGCAATTTCCAAAGAATGTGAATCAGATCGGCGACCACACCTGGAACAATGGCTACAATGGCATCGCCTGCGCCGAATATTATCTGCGCACCGGTGACAAGGACGTCTTGCCGATTTTGCAGTACTTTTGCGACGATGCAAAAAGGCGGCAGAAGTTCGGCTGCTCCTGGGGCCATTGGGGCAATGAGATTAGTCCGCGCTATGTCGCAGGCGGACTGATGAATCCAGCCGGATGCCAGGTGCTGACCACACTCCTGTTGTCAAAAGAGTGCGGCGTGGACGTTGATGAACAAACCTTGCTCGGCTCGTTGCGCTTCTGGTACCGTTTTACCGGCCATGGCACCGTGCCCTATGGTGATCATCGCCCGGAAGGCGGGCTTGGCTCAAACGGCAAGGACGGTATGAGCGCTGCCGCCATGCTGATCGCCTCCGGTGCGCAAGGCGACGCCTCCATCTATAAAAAGGCAAGTGACTATCTGAGCATGTCCATGATTGACAGTTATCCGGTACTGGTGCAGGGACATGCCGACGAAGGTCGCGGTGACGCCATCTGGCGCGGCCTGACATCGTCCTATCTCCTGGACAAAAAGGCCGCCGAGGTTCACACGGCGATGAATCGTCTGACGTGGTGGTACGACTTGAGCCGCCGTCCTTCCGGAGCCTTGGGCAACTCAACCTGTCAACGGGTTGAATGCGATGACGAAGGCACGGGCGCGGCCGTGGCGCTCTCCTACACTGCGCCCTTAAAGACCTTGCGCATCACGGGTGCGCCGCGTTCAAAGTATGCAAAGGATTTCAAACTGCCGGAACATCTGTGGGGCAGACCTGCAGACCTGGCGTTTCTTTCCATCGAGGACAATCCGAAATACGGCTCGTATGGAAAATCAGAGCCGACTCATGTTCCCTTCTGGAAATTTGGAAGTGCCTATCACAAGCCGGAAAATGATCTGCAGAGTGTGCCGCGCACGGAAATGCTCAAGAATGTCTACCACAGAAATTACATGATTCGCGTACAGGCTACTAAGGCTCTGCGCACAGTCGGCGCCCTGGACGAACTGGAGAAGCTCCTGCAAGATCCTGATCCGCGTGTCCGCCGGGCAGGGCTTGACGGCATCATCGACTACAACTACTGGTTCGGCATGGGACGCCAGACGCTCAAGCCGGGAGAGCTTACTCCTCAGATGCTAGCCTCGATCAAAAAGATGCTGGCGGACCCCAAGGAGGCCCTGTGGGTTGTGGATGGTGCCCTGATGGCCTTGAGTCTTGCGCCCCCAAAAGAGATCAACAACTGTCTGCCGCTGATCATGCCCTGGACAAAACATGAGGACTGGTGGTTGCGCGAAGCCTCGTTTATGGCACTGATGGGACTTGAAAAAGACGAGCAGCTTTTTTCAACGGTCCTCCCAACCCTGCTGACTCTGATGGCGAATGAATATCACACCATGCCGCGGGAACGGTTTACCAATAAACTGCAGGGCGTCCTGAATGCAAAGAAGGCGAACAGTCCGGCAGACGCGCAGATTCTTGCCGGATTTATGCGTGCAGTGAATGAGAGCGAGGTCAAGCCTGGAGACCGCGCTGCCGAGGGGGCGTTCAATGTGGTGTCTTCGGCCAACGTGTGCTTAAAGCAGGCTCCGGAAACAACGATCAAAATCGCCAGAGCAATGAAAGCGCGTTTTGCCCAGCTACAAACCGCGCAGATTGTCGGTCTGGTGGGTACGCCCAATTCCAATCCCGAGGGGCATCCGTTTGGTTTATATACTGCCTTGAAAAATGTACCGCCGGAGCAGCGCCAGGAGTTGACGGAGATCCTCTGCAACGATTACAGGTCTGAGCTTGTCAAGCGTATGAAAGCAGAACCAGGGGACGATCAAGCGGTCATTGACACCATTCTGGATCTGTCAAAACTCAAAAATCCGGAAGCTGGCTGGCATGCGATCGGCAAGCCTGAACCCGCCGGGCGCACCTGGCGTTACACCTCGTTTGATCCGCAGCCAGCAGATGTCATGCATCCACGCGAAAGACACCGCTTCCGTAACGTTGCGCTGCCGGCCGGTCTCGAAAAATGGGTCATGCCGGGTTTTGACGACAGCGCATGGAAGTCCGGGAAGACGCCCATCGGCATCGGCGTGTTTAAAGAGGGCAACGCCTCTTTCGCGAACAACTCCTTGTGGGGCAGCGGGGAATTTCTGCTGGCCCGTACAACGTTTGAACTGGATGCGCTGGATTGCGACTCCTATCGGATTTGCGTATTGGCAAATCAGGGCTATCATATTTACTTAAATGGCAAGAAGGTGGAGAGCTATGGCTGGTGGAAAGACAAGCCGCATTACCGGCCGCTCCTGATCGACGCAAAGCACTTACGCAAAGGTGTCAATGTGCTGGCTGTTTATTGTAACGTCGAATATCGAAAAGGGGAAACCCAGGGACAGATCGATGTTTATGTCGAAGGCTTGAAGAAGAAGGATCTCGAATAGGAAGGAGAACGTATGAAAAGTGTGATGATCGCAGGTGTTGCAGGACTGATGTTTGTGGTAGCCAGTCAGGCTGTCGCCAAGCCGCTCAAGGTTTATATTCTGGTCGGCCAGTCCAACATGGAAGGTCCGGCAAATATTAAAACGATTGATTACATCGGGGATGATCCGGCCACAGCGCCTATGTACAAGGAGATGGTCAAGCCGGATGGAACGCCTGTTGTTTGCGACCAGGCGTGGATTTCATATCTGACTGGAGCAAAAGAAAAGAACTTTGAAATCACCGGCAAACTGACGGCAGGTTATGGGACGATGTACGGCCAGGATCCGACAAAGCCCGGAAAATGTATCGGGCCGGAATTCACCTTCGGAATCTATATGAGCAAGGCCCTGAAAGAACCGTTCCTGATCATCAAGGCCGCCTGGGGCGGCAAGTCGCTGAATACGGACTTCCGTTCGCCCAGCGCCGGGCCGTACAAGCTGGATGAGGGGAAGGAGAATTTCTTTATCGAACATCCGGGCGCGCATGGCGTTCCCAAAGATCTCGCTCAGTGGAAAACCGAGAAGGCAGAGGCCACCGGGGTCTATTATCGTCTGATGATCGAGCATGTCAAAAAGGTGCTGGCAGATCCCAAGAGGGTCTGTCCCGCTTACGATCCCAAGGCAGGGTACGAACTGGCTGGCTTTGTCTGGTTCCAAGGCTGGAATGACATGTGCGACAGTACGACCTATCCTGAGAGTCATAAGCCTGGAGGGTATGCTGAATACACACGCTTGATGGCACACTTCATCCGGGATGTACGTAAAGATCTGTCGGCCCCGAAGATGCCGTTTGTGATTGGTGTCATGGGGGTGAATGGTGAAAAGGCAACGGGCGGGTTGGCCAATATACGGCCGGCCATGGCAGCGCCAGCAGAGATGCCCGAGTTTAAAGGTAATGTCATGGCCGTGCCCACCGCGCCTTACTGGGACGAAAAGCTAGGGGATATTGATGAAAAGAACGGCAAGGTGAGGCAGATGAGGTGGTTTCTGGATTCAAAGCACAAAGACCATCCGAACGCTGATGGTCAGATGACCGAGGTGCAGAAGAAGGACTGTATTAAAGCGTTTGAGGAAAAACTGATTACACCGGAAGATAAGGCGCTCTGGACGCGCGGTGCTTCGAACGCGGGGTATCATTACTTGGGCTGTGCAAAGACCTTTGCCCTGATCGGCAAGGCATTCGCTGAGACCCTCGTTGGCATGGAGAAAAAGTAAACATGAAAAACAAAACTGCAGTCAACGTTCTCGCCACATTGATAATCACGATGCTCGTGGGAACAACCCTTGCCGCCCCCAAAAAAGAAATGCCGAAGGAGGATGTCATCGATCTCCCCGCGATCGGACAGGGACTCTGTGTCCACAACCTCTTTCAGTCAAACATGGTGCTGCAGCGTGACAAGCCCGTGGCCATCTGGGGCTGGGCAGCCCCGGACGAGAAGGTCACGGTCTCCTTCGCAGGGCAGACGCAGACTGCGACAGCCGGCAAAGACCGGGCGTGGAAAGTCATGCTGACTGCGCTGACGACAAACGCCCAACCGCAAAAGCTCACGGTGCAGGGCAAGGATAAGACGCTCACCCTGGAGAACATCCTCGTCGGCGACGTCTGGGTTCTGGGCGGGCAGAGCAACATGGAGTTTCCGCTCTCCAATGTAGAGAATGGCGCACTTGAGATTGTCTCGGCAAACTTTCCGGAGATCCGGATCCTGACGGTTCCCGCGCAGAATGGGCCGGAGGTCAAACAGGGGTTCCCTCGACTGCATGAATGGAGCGGCTGGTCCAGCCGCCATTTCCGGAAAGGGGACTGGGACGTCTGTTCACCGGAGACCGTACGCGAACTTTCAGCCATCGGCTATGTCTTCGCGCGACGCCTCCACATGGCGTCAAAGATCCCCATCGGTGTGATTGACGCCTCCCGCGGCGGCACGACGGTTGAGACCTGGACGCCTGATTCTGTCCTGCGGAAGATCGACACGCCGCAGGTCAAGGCCAAGCTCGTTGAGTGGGACGAGAAGGTTACGCAGTTCGACCCGAAGAAGGATCTCGAGGACCAAATCAAGCGGCATCACGAGCGGGTGGCGCGCCTGACGAAAGAGGGCAAGGCGATTCCTGCCGACAGCAAGGTGCCTACGGAGCTACGTCCCGGCCCCGCAGCGGATCAGAACCGCCCGGGCAACTGCTACGCGAGCATGATCGCTCCGATCGCCGGCATGGCGGTGAAGGGCGCGATCTTTCATCAGGGATACAACAATTGCTTCGATGGCTCCGAGGGCGCACTCATGTATGACCACATCTTCCCCAAGATGATCACGGCCTGGCGCGCGGCCTTCAATGACCCGGAGATGGCCTTTGGCATCCTGTCGCTCTGCACCGAGGGCAAGCGCCAGACGTTCGAGGATTACGTTGAGCTCATGGCCAATGCAGGACCCTTTATCCGCGAGGCGCAGTACAAGACCTTTCTCGACTTTTATAAGGCCGGCGATAAGAATATCGGTTACGCAAGCACCTTTGATCTGCGGCGCCGGTGGTATCACCCGCAACTCAAGGTTCCTGCCGGTGAGCGGATCGCGCGCTGGGCCCTGGCCACACAGTATGGCTTCAAGCAGCTCCAATGGAAGCCGCCCATGGTGAAGGAGATGAAGGTCGAGGAGGGACAGATTGTGCTACAGATGGACGAAACCGTCAACAATGTGGACGACGGAGGTCCGATCGAAGGCTTTGCCATCGCAGGCGAAGACAAGAAATTCCAGCCGGCAGAGGCAGCCTTCCGGGTGACGGGCAAAGATGCAAAGGGTAAAGGACAAGAAGACAAGACAGCCATCGTGCTCAAAAGCGCTCTGGTGCCGAAGCCGGCCCACTATCGTTATGCTTGGGCGCGCAGTCCCCTGGGCAATCTTCAGGCGTCCGGCAACACGGATGTTCTCTTTGCCACCCAGCGCAGCGATGCGTGGTCCATGAACGACATCTTCGAAGCGCTGACCGGCAAGAAGGCGAAAGAGGCCGGAACACTCGACCGCCCTGAACATAACGAGTTCAGAAAGGCGCTGCAAGCCGAAGACATGAGAAGGCGGCTTGCTGAGGCAGAGGCGTTGATCAAGGGGAACAGGAAGTAGGGGAATGCGGGAATGCGCGAATGCGGGAATGCGCGAATGCGGGAAGAAGTCACGATCGGGAGGGACGGCGGATCGCCGTCCAGGCGGTCGATCCGACCGCCCTCCCAAAATGGGAGCGGCGCAGGCCTTCCTGTCCGCCGTAACGGAGTAGAGGAGGATGCGCCACAGGCATGCAGGCGCCTGCCCCTCCCAAAGACAGTAATTGGTTTTTCCATCATTCCAATATCCCATTATTCCAGTAAATTTACAGCAAGGAGTCGATTATGATTTTTTCAATTAACAAACGGCCGTTGATAATCTTTAGCATCATTTTTGCATCTGGGTTCATACTGAATATCGCGTCGGGTGCTGAGACAGCACGGCCAGATAAAACGCTTCCCCTTCCGGGAGACGTTTTTGAAGTCGATGGCCGCACTGCATTCATCATCCTTCCATCGGCTGAGAGCCGGCTGTCAGGTCGTCCTACACCCTGGGTTTGGTATGCGCCGACGCTCCCGAATCTTCCTGGAGCGGAAGAGCGCTGGATGTTCGAACGCTTCTTGACGAATGGCATCGCTATCGCGGGCATAGACGTCGGCGAATCGTACGGCAGTCCAACGGGGCGCGCCCATTTCACGGCTTTTTACAAGGAACTCGTGGAGCGCCGTAACTTCAGCCGCAAGCCGTGCCTGCTGGCCCGCAGCCGAGGCGGCCTTATGCTCTACAACTGGGCTGCTGAACATCCGGCGTCAGTGGCCGGCATCGCCGGCATCTACCCGGTCTGTGACCTCCGCAGTTACCCTGGTCTCAACAAGGCCTGCAGCGCGTACGGCATGCCTTCGAAACAGCTCGCCGACCAACTGACTCAGCATAATCCGATTGACCGTCTCGCACCGCTCGCGAAGGCTGGCGTGCCGGTCTTCCACATCCATGGCGACAGTGATAAGCTGGTGCCTTTAGAGGACAACTCAGCGATTGTGGCTAAACGCTACCGCGAACTGGGTGGCAACATGCGGATGCGCATTCCGCCTGGCCAGGGACACAACATGTGGAAGGGTTTCTTCCAGTGTGAGGAGCTGGTCGAGTTTGTCATTGCAAAGGCCAGCCCTGTTGCGGAGCGCGAACCCTCCGCCGCGCTCTTTATGAGTCCGCCGATGGCCGCGCGTCCGGGTGCCTTCTGGTCCTGGATGAACGGTGATGTGGACCTTGCCCGCCTGACCTTTGAACTTGAGGAGATGAAGGCCAAGGGAATGGCTGGCGCAGAGATCTGGGACCTCGGCGTGATCCGGATTCACCCGGAGGAGAAGGTGCCGGCCGGCCCGGCCTTCCTGGGCCCTGAATCGCTCAAGGCTGTCAACCATGCCATCGAGCAGGCAGATCGTCTCGGCCTCCACCTAGGCATCATCGCGTCGAGCAGTTGGAATGCAGGCGGGAGCTGGGTCAAGCCGCAGGATGCGATGAAGGGGGTCTATCACTCCGATATCACGGTTCAGGGTCCGGCCAGCCTCTCGCAGGTCCTTCCCTTCCCGACGACGCGTGCGCCTAAAGGCGAAGACGGGCTTCCCCTCTATTACCGCGAGATCGCTGTGCTCGCCTTCCCCGAGGTGAAGAGTAATACCATTGCAGATGTTGCTTCTGTTCTGAACATCAGCGCCAAGATGGACTCCAAAGGTCTGCTCACGTGGGAGGTTCCTGCTGGCACGTGGGTGATTCAGCGTTTTGTCAACAGCATGACGGGCGAGAATCTCAAGATCCCCAGCCCGAACTCCAACGGTTTGCTGATTGACCACCTGGATGCTCAGGCAGCCAGGAGCCACCTCCAGTACATCATTGATAAGATACTGACGCTGCGCCCCAGCTTGGATGCTTTGCGTTATATGGAGTATGACAGCGTTGAAGTTGGACGGGATACGTCGCAGGACTGGACCGACGCCTTCGTTGACGAGTTCCGTAAGCGCCGCGGCTATGATCCTATTCCCTATCTGCCCGCGCTCAAGGGCAAGAGCTTTACCGATGCGCTTCTCACCGCCCGTTTCCGCCAGGACTATCGTAAGACCGTCAGCGACCTCTGGATTGACGGCCATTACAGCGCCTCCACGAAATTTTTGAATACGTATGGCATGCAACTCGTCGCCGAGGGGGGGCATGGCGGCTATCCGCGCGTTGAACCGTTGAAGGCCATGGGTGTGGTGGATGTGCCGCGTGGCGAGTTCTGGAACGGCAAGCAATTCTGGGTCGTGAAAGAGGCCGCTTCTGCCGCCCATATTTACGGGCAACAGATTGTGGATTCCGAATCCTTCACCGGCTGGCGGAGCTGGCAGGACGGACCGCTGGAATATAAGCGGCTGGCCGACACAGCATTCTGTGATGGATTGAACCGCATCACCTTCCATACCTTTGCCCACACGCCGCCGAGTGGCGGGGTGCCGGGCAATATGTATCACGCGGGCGAACATTTCAATGTCAATGCCACCTGGTGGAACCAGTCCGGTCCCATGCTGGCTTACTTCTCGCGTTGCTGCTACCTGCTGCAACAAGGAGTGCCCGTGGGGGATGTCTGCTATTACTACGGCGATGCTGCGCCGAATCTCGTGGCCACGCGCCGCATCGGCCCGGATTCAAAGCGACTCGATGGCGCCACCTGCGCCCATTGCAATCGGCCCAATCCCGCGCCAGCAGACGCGCTCGGAAGTGGCTATGATTATGATGTTATCGACTCCGAGGTGATCCAGAACCGTCTGCAGGTCAAGGATGGCAAGTTGGTCCTGTCCCATGGTGTGAGCTATGAGGCACTGGTCCTGCCACCCATTGAGGAGATGCCGCTGCCCGTGCTGGCGAAGCTGGAGAAGCTTGTGCTCGATGGCGCCACGGTGCTCGGTCCCCGGCCAACGCGTACGCCCTCGCTCGCAGATTATTCGAACAGTGATGAAAAGGTCCGCGAGATTGCTGGACGTCTCTGGGGCGCTGTTACGGATGCACCCCCGCAAGACAAGGTGGTTGGCAAGGGGCGGGTCATCCCGGACCGCAAGCGTATCCGCGAGGTGTTGATGGGGCAGGGGATTGGGCCTGACTTCTCCTACACGAGCCCAGGCACGCCTGCCGACCTCGACTACATTCATCGCCGCACACTCAACAGCGACATCTATTTTGTCAGTAACACACAGATGGATTATGCTGATGCCGAGTGTACCTTCCGTGTCCACGGCCGTAAACCTCAGTTCTGGCATGCGGACACGGGGGCGATCGCGCCTTGCACGGGTTATACGCGTGTGGCAGGCGGGATGAAGCTGCGTGTGCGCCTGCCGCCTGCCGGCTCCGTCTTTGTTGTCTTCTCAGGAGCTGTTTCAGAGGATCTTCCAGAGCCGCTGGTGAAGGTCGACGGCAAGCCGCTCCAGCCGCATGAGATTACGGGTCCATGGGAAGTCCGCTTCCCGCCGAATCGCGGCGCGCCAGAATTCTGTACGCTGGATAAGCTGGTCTCGTGGACTGAGATGTCTGATGACGGCATCAAGTATTTCTCCGGCACCGCGACGTATCTCAAGACCTTTGAGGTCTCTGAAGCTTGGTTGAAGGGCGATCACCGGATCGAGTTGTCGTTGGGTGAACTTCGCAACGTCGCTGAGGCGACGCTGAATGGAAAGCCGCTCGGGATTCTCTGGAAGCCGCCGTATATCTACGATGTGACGGGCCTTGTGCGCAGCGGCAAAAACGAATTGAAGATTGAAATCACCAACCTCTGGGCCAACCGGATTGTGGGCGATGAAAAGCTGCCGCGCGAGAAGCGCATTACGCGTATCACCCAGAAGTTGCCTGTCCAAGGTCCTCACCCTTCAGGCCTCTTCGGTCCGGTGCAGTTGCGTATAAACAAGGGGCAGAACTAGATTGTGAAAAGAAGGTGTCTAAGATGAAAGCAAAGAAGAGTATCTATGCTGTAGCCGGTATGTTGATCGCGGCCATGACCCTGTCTGCGGCTGGGCAAACGAATGCGCCGGCGCTCAAGCTGATGGGCAATCGTTTTCTGACGTTCAATACCATCGTCCGTGTCCGGCAGATCGAGGTCACACGTGACGTTGCTCACGGCCCTGATGAGTCGATTGTCCACACGCCTGCCGAAGCGCGCACGTTTCGCGAGGCGATCGAGGTTGCTTGGCCGGGTGCCCGCATTACGTGGGCCTTCAGTTGGCTCGCGCTGCATGATGAACGTGTGCAGTATCGCGACCTGCGCGACCTCATTGTGAGCTATCAGAAAAAGTTTGGCGATGAGATCACCTTTATTCCCGGTGCCTATTTTTCGAATATGTATAACACCCGCGAACAGGTGAACCGCGACCTTCATGAGGGGCTGAAACGCGTCTCGGAACTCGTCGGCAACGGCTATCGCCCGCAAAGCGTGGTCGCTGGCTTCCTGGCCTCTGCGAACTTGCGCTACCTCGCCGAGAAGGAGAACATCCACGTCTGCCAGGGGAATATCTGGAGCCAGTATGCAGTGGATAATGGCGATGGCGAGGGTTCGATCTGCTATCCCTATTATCCGTCACGCGAGCACTTCTTGAAGCCAGCCCAAGGCAAGGAGGATGTGATCGATTGCGTCAACCTTGACGGCTGGACTGTGGACTTCCTCTGCGCCCGCATCCCCGGCGGCCGGACCGTCAATGGCGAGCGCTGGCGCAGCCGTCAAGGCGTCGGCCCCATCGAGACGCTACTCGACATGGGGACGGAGCGCGGCACGCAGGCGATGCTCGCCACCACGGCCGCCCATTTCGATGACGGTTTTAAACGTAATGGTTTCGCCTGGGTGACCTGCGGCTGGGAGATGGGACTTGTAGAAGCCCGCAAAATTTATGGCTACGGTGGTAAAAATGGCATGGAAGGCCTTCATCTCTGGCTGACCGAGATCCGCAAACGCTGGCCAAACGCCCAACTCATCACCCAAGGCGAGTTCGGGTTGCTCTGGCGTGAGCAGTACAAGGACAACGAGAAACTCGACTACCGCTTCGTCCAGCGCGGCTGCGGCATCCGCGCCTCGGAAGCCGACAAGGAAATCAGCTGGTTCATGAACAAGGACTTCCGCGTGGCGCTTCTGCGTGACGTGCAGACGAATGCCCCTGCAAAGGTCATTGACTTCACGCGCTACGACCTTACCGCTGCCGAGCCTTCTGATCCTGAGCCCGGCAAGCAGTCCCGCAACTGGAGCCTCATGAATCGCCTCAACCAGAAGGGCGTCCGGCCGCAAGACCAGCCCATCTCTATCCAGCAACTGACCTCCGAGGAGCAGGCGCTCATCAAGCGCCGTTACCCGGAGTTGATCAGAATGGAAATTAAACCATTTTAAGAAATGCGCGAAAACCATACAGCAAGTTAGTTCATATCAGCCGTGAAGGCGGCTAGAAGGAGTCAGCAAATGAAGTCCGAGAATCTAATGAGGAACTCTGTGCGTACCGCCCTGATGCTGATTGGGGTGGTGCTGTTTGCAATCACAGGTAATCCCGCTCAGGCTGCCGACAACACCGGCACTGGCGGAAGTATCACCTACACGGATTCCAGCGGGTCGAATGCCGTTGCTTTCCCGCCTTATGTCGGTGGCTATGTCGTTCACACATTCACCAACAGCGGCACGTTGAACATCCCGGTCGAGGCTAGCGCCAGCGTGCTGGTGGTGGGCGGTGGCGGTGGCGGTGGTGCTGTAATCGGCGGTGGTGGCGGTGGTGGCGGCTTGATCTCCAGCAACGGTTTTGCGCTCGTCGGAGGCAGCAACTATACGGTCACGGTCGGCGCAGGCGGTGCGGGTGGCGTCGGCGGTGGCACTGGTTCAGGTTGGAGTAACGGTTTAAATGGGGCCAGTTCTGTCTTGGGTCCGCTGACGGCCGTAGGTGGCGGCGGCGGCGGTGGATGGTCGACAGTAGCTAAGGGGACAAACACCCTATGCACTGGTCGAACCGGCGGCTCAGGCGGCGGTGGCGCTCAAGGTTTTAACGGTGGATCGTCCAGCAATTTTCAAGGCAACGCCGGGGGCAAAAGTGTCAGTCCGGGTGCCGGCGGCGGTGGTGGTGCTGGGGCATTGGGAAACGATGGCACAGGCACAGCCTCCGGAAAGGGCGGCAACGGGCTGACCAACTCCATCACCGGCAGTGCAGTGGTTTATGCCGGCGGTGGTGGCGGTGGCGCGGGAAATGCGGCAGCCACTGCTGGCGCAGGCGGGATTGGCGGCGGTGGCGGCGGCGGGCCCAAGACGGGCATAGGGACTGGCACGAATGGTGTTGCGAATACCGGCGGTGGCGGCGGCGGTGGCGGATATAGCGGCACTGCCGGCTACAGCGGCGGCAACGGTGGCTCGGGCATTGTCATCGTCAGGTATCTCTATGACTCCTCGTTAGATGTGTCGGTCACCGCTCCGGAAAACGGCCGGCAATTTTTGACGGGTTCTTCGGTCACCGCCACGGTTACGGTTGCAAATGGCATATTGCCGTACTCGGTGGCGTTGTACGTGAACTCGGCTGTCGCCTGGTCCACCAACAACGTCTCAACCAATCAATTCACCATCGGCCTGGGCGCGCTGCCAGACGGAACATACACCCACTATGCGATCGTGACCGACAGCGCCGGAATACCTGCCACAGCCTTCTCCGCGACCAATACGTTCACGGTTGCTCCGGATACGGCTGCGCCAACACCGAGTCCGATGACCTTTGCCGTTGCGCCGGCGAGTCTTGACTCACCCTCGATCACCATGACGGCAACGACCGCCACGGATGCGCTCAGCCCCCCGGTGCAGTACTACTTCGAGAACACCAACAACAGTGTCAACTCGGGTTGGATCTCAGGCACGGTCTGGACGAATACCGGGCTGACATCGGGGACGACCTACGGTTACCGGGTCAAGGCGCGCGACGCGGCGTTGAACGAGACCGCTTTTTCAGCCACCCTCGCCGCCACGGCTGCCTACGTGCAGACGAAAGTCTCCAGTTCCACGGAACTGGCCTACGCAGCCGATGTCAGCACGTCCGATCTCCTCGCCGGTCTGACGGCGACTACGACCGGTTGGAATCTCACGAATGGTTCGACCACGCCGGAACTGAATGACGGGATTCACGGGGTTTCTTTTGCGACTGCAGGAAATTTGGTTCAAGGGACCTGGACGACCGTTGGGGCGACCGCCATCTACAACCTTGGGCTTGGCTCCAGCAATCTGGGCTACACCCTCACCTCAATACAAACCATCGCCGCCTGGACGAATGCGGGTTTCGGCAACCAGGCCTATACGGTGGAGATCAAGCTCAAGGGCGCGGTGAGCTATATAACCCTGGCGACAGTGAACTTCCAGCCGTTTACCAGCACGCAAGGCGGTGCGACCAAAGTCACCTTGTCCAATCCGAGCGGAGTGCTCGCCAGTGGTGTCGAGTTCATCAAATTCACTGCCAATAGTGTCAATGGCGGTGCGAATGCAGGGGCCTATGTTTTCCGCGAACTCGACGTCTTCGGCACGCCGAGCGAGGATCCAACCCCCCCGACAGTGGCCAACCTCAGCCCGGCCGACGACGCTATCGCAGTGCCGCTCAGCATCAACCTGGTGGCGACCTTCAGCAAAAATATCGCACGCGGTACTGGCGATATCACGATCAAGAACCTCGGTACCTCTGAATTAACCGTGATTCCTGTCGACGACTCCCAAGTCTCGGTCTCCAATGCCGTGCTGACGATCAACCCGAGCAATAACCTCGCCGCAAGCACGACCTATGCGATTCACATCGACGCTACCGCGATCAAGGACTTGGCCAACAACCCCTTCGCCGGGATTTCCGATGACACGACCTGGAACTTCACCTCCGGCGTCCCGGATCTCACCCCGCCGAACATCGTCACCCGCATCCCGCTGGACAATGCGATCAACGTCCCGACGCCCATTAACCTGCTGCTGACCTTCAACGAGACTATCGCACGCGGCACGGGCAACATCACGATCAAAAACCTCTCCGATGCGACCCAAACCGTGATCCCCATTGGCGATTCGCAAATCGCAGTGTCTGGCGCGCTTCTGACAATCAACCCGACAAATGATCTCGGCGTGCTCAAGAACTACGCGATCCGGATTGACTCCGGCGCGATCACGGATATCTCGGGCAATCTGTTCCCGGGCATTTCTGACGACACGAGTTGGAATTTCACCAGCGCGCGCACTCCGCTGCGCATCATGTGCCTCGGCGACTCCATCACCGTCGGCTATACCGACAATCCCACGTGGAGCCACCCGTTCAAGTTCGGCTATCGCAGCGGGCTTTACACCTGCCTCACCAACGCCGGCTATAATTTCAAGCTCGTCGGCGGCTCGACTGAACCGTGGACAGGCATCAGCGGTGACCCCACCCTCGGCGGCACCTACACGCCCGCCCTCGACCTGCGCGATGTCGCGCAAGACGGCCACCGCGGCTATGGCGGCGCGAGCATCTGGAGCAATGTCAACACATGGCTCGCTGCCGACACGCCCGATGTGATCCTGCTGCTGATCGGCATCAACGGAATCGGCCCCGGCAGCCCGGCCGCATTAAATACCTTGGTGAACAGCATCGTTACGGCCGCACCGAATGCGCGTCTGATCGTGGCCCAAATCACGCCCAAGGTCAGTTTTGACCAGAACCTTTACAACTACAACGTCTACATCCGCGACACCTTGGTGCCGAGTTATGTGGCCGCTGGCAAGAAGGTATCCACCGTCAACCTTTACTCGCTGTTCCTGGTCAATCCGAACGACTACGCCTCCGCGATCGCTCCGAACGTGTTGTCTAACGGCATCAACCATCCGGACAATACGCATTACGACCTGATGGCCCAGAAATGGTTCGAGGGCATCGATGCTCTCGGCCTCGGTCCAGACAATGTCGCGCCGACGCTTGTCCCCGGCGCTATCGTCGATGACAAGGGGGGCACTCCTGTTGCGGCAAACACCCGGGTAACCTACACCGTGACCTTCAGCGAGGACATGGACACCAGCACAGTCACCGAAGCAGACTTTGGCAACGCTGGCACCTCGGCCATCACCATCGGTACCGTCTCCGAGATTACCCCAGGGGTCTTCACTGTGCAGGTCACGCCGACCACCCCTGGCACGCTCAGACTCCAGGTCGTTCCTGGGGCCGTGGTCAAGGATGTTGTGGGCAACTCAATGGTGACCACACCCATTCTCGATGATACGACACTGACGGTGTATAGCAAAGGGACCCTGATTTTATTTACGCTTTGAGTTGCTCGTTTCGTTTATTCCCGGGTATGCCGTCCGGGCGTCGAAGCAGATGCCTGGACGTGATCGAAGGGAAGCCGCATCCGATCAACCCGCCTGCGGCCACTATGGCATGACCTTCCAGAAGATTGAATTGCTGAGGAAGTGAGCGTAATACATTTCCATCTTGTCCTTCTGTTGTTCAAACGAGTATAATCCCGCTCACTATGATAAGTGATTTGACAGTGCCAACCTCGACAGCCTATCTCGCGACCGTCGTGATCGTTGCGGTAGCGGTGTTGCTGTACCTGATTATCCGGCGCAAGCAGCAGCCCTTCGTCTCGCTCATTCTCGTGAGCATGGCCACGGCGCTGGCAGCCGGCATGCCGCCCGAGAAGGTGATGGCCTGCATCGAGCAGGGCATGGGCAAGACCCTCGGCTTTATCGCGGTGGTCGTGGGACTGGGCGCGATGTTCGGCCAGCTGCTTGAGGCCTCCGGCGGCGCCGAGCGGCTGACGCTCACGCTGCTGCGCGTCTTCGGCAAGCGGCGCGCATCGTGGGCCATCTCGCTCGCAGGCTTCCTCGTCGCCATTCCGGTCTTCTTCGACGTCGGCTTCATCATCCTTGTGCCGCTGGTCTACGCACTGTCGCGCGAAACCAAGCGGTCGCTTCTCTACTACGGCATCCCGTTGCTCGCGGGGCTGGCGGTCACGCACGCCTTCGTGCCGCCCACGCCCGGCCCCATCGCCGTGGCGCAACTCGTTGGCGCGGACCTCGGCCGTGTTATCTTCTACGGCATCGTGATCGGTCTGCCCTGCGCAATCCTGGCCGGGCCGGTGTTCGGCGCCTGGATCGCGGAGCGCATTCCAGCGGAGATCCCCGCTTACCTGGAGGGCGAGGCGGCGAAGAAGCAGTGGGACGAGAAGGCGCTGCCGGGCTTCGGCATGGTCTTCGGCATCCTCCTGTTGCCGCTGCTGCTGATCCTGCTGAACACGGTGACCAACGCAGTGCTGCCAGAGGGGCACGCGGCGCGCCAAGTCTTCACCTTTATCGGCCACCCTTTCTTTGCGCTGCTTGCGGCCACGCTCGTCGCCTTCACCGCGCTGGGCACCTGCCGCGGACTCTCCCGCGAAAAGGTCAACGAGATCGCCACCTCGGCGCTTGCGCCTGCCGGACTGATCATCCTCGTCACGGGCGCGGGCGGCGTCTTCAAGCAGGTGCTGGTCGACAGCGGCGCGGGCAAGGCACTCGCCGAAGGACTCGCCAACTCCGGCCTGCACCCGGTGTGGGCCGCCTTCCTGCTGGCGCTGGTCGTGCGCGCTGTCGCAGGCTCGGCCACGGTCGCCATGCTGACGGCCGGCGGCATCATGGCGCCTTTGCTGGAGGGCCTACAGATCGAGCGCGCCCTCATCGTGATCGCCATTGCTGCCGGTGCCACCGCGATCTCGCATGTCAACGACAGCGGCTTCTGGCTCGTCAACCGCTACCTCGGCCTCAGCGTCAAGGACACCCTCAAGTCCTGGACCGTGATGGAGACGATCATCGGCATCACCGGTGCGACGCTCGCCTGGCTCGCGAGCTACATCGTGTGAGGAGAGGCTTTTTTGTATATCTTCAATGATGCGTTGCGCCAAACCCCAATATTTGGTATTATTTTCCTATGAAAGACAGGGTTATTCAACTGAAAAGTGTGAGCAAAAAAAGCCCTTCGGAAGATCTTGCTTACTGGATGAGCAAATCGCCTCAGGAGCGTTTTTCAGCCGTCGAATTTTTGAGGAGTCAGTGGTATGAAGCTTCCCCAAGACTTCAAAGAGTTTTTAGAATTGTTCAACGCGAAGGGCGTTGAGTATTTGATTGTTGGCTCGTATGCGCTCGCCTATTATGGTGCGCCGCGTTATACGGGCGACATCGATGTTTTCGTCCATCGGACAGAGATTAACGCCAAGCGCATTATTGAGGCCTTAAATGAATTTGGCTTCGTATTTCCAAATCTCACGTGGGAAGATTTCTTCAAAGACGACACAGTCGTCCAGCTTGGTGTGCCTCCGGTACGTATCGACATTCTGACGTTTCTTTCCGGAATGGATTGGGATACTGCTGTGATCCATAAAGTGTCGGACGAGATCGATGCAGTTCCCGTTTTTGTAATTGGGCGAGAAGAATATATCGCCAACAAAATAGCCAGTGGACGTGCAAAGGACTTGGCCGATGTTGAGGCCCTCGGCGAAAAAATTACCCCTAACTAGTTGGTACATACAACGGCGTGCCTGCCACGATGGGACTGAGGACAAAAGACCTGAAGACGCCAAGACTCAAAAAAATACCGAAGGACCTTAAAGACTTTTTTAGTCTACTAGTCTCTCCGTCTTTGAGTCCTTGGTCAGCCCTGAGATTGGGAATAACTCCAGCCTTCTAATCTGAACTTGCGGCTTGTCCAGCCCATCCCCAAAAGGGTATAATTCAGCGTGGTCATAAGTGAACTCGACCCTCATACGCATGATGAGGCTAGTCAATGGATGAGTTTTAGTGTAGGCGATTATCAGGTGTGGAAAAGGACGGTTCGAGGTTAAACTTTTTAGAGGAGTCATAAGATGAAGATGAAAGATCTTAGCGAACAGCCAGATGAGACGCCGATGGTGTTTTTTCAGTCCGATGATGGGGCCGTTCGGTTGAATGTCCGGTTGGATGGGGATACCGTTTGGTTGACGCAAGCGGCTATGGCAGAGTTGTTTGGTTGCACATCTGATAATATTTCGCTTCATGTGCAACGTATTTATGCGGATGGCGAATTGAGCCCCAAGGCAACTACCGAGGAATTCTCGGTAGTTCGTCAGGAAGGGGAACGACAGGTTTCCCGTCAATTAAGACACTATAATCTGGATGCCATTATAGCCGTAGGGTATCGCGTAAATTCTCGTCGTGCAACGCAATTCCGTATCTGGGCGACTTCCGTTCTGAAGGAGTACATTGTCAAAGGCTTTGCCTTGAATGATGAACGCATGAAGACGGGTCGGAATATGAGCTATTTTGACGAGCTACAAGAACGGATTCGCGAAATCCGGATATCCGAGCGCGTATTTTATCAAAAAATCAAGGATATCTATACCACAAGCGTTGATTATGATCCGAGATCTGAAGCGACACTGACGTTTTTCAAGATTGTTCAGAATAAGTTGCTGTGGGCGATTAGTCTGCAGACGGCTGCGGAGTTGGTGGCGCGGCGCGCCAATGCCGAATTGCCGTTCATGGGGATGAAGTCGTGCGACAAAAAAGACGAAAAGAGGCTCACGCGCCACGATGCGGTTACGGCGAAGAATTATCTTTCCGAAGATGAGATGAAATCTTTAGGCTTGCTGGTTGAGCAATACCTTGCCTTTGCCGAGGCGCAGGCGCATCGCCAAGTTGCAATGACTATGCAGGATTGGATTCTTAAGTTAGATGCCATCCTGACGTTGAATGGCCGCGAATTGCTGACACACGCAGGAAGTATCAGTCATCAATTGGCGGAAGAGGCGAGTGCATTACAATTTGACAAGTTCAGGGAACGTCTTGGCAAGGATGAGCATGACGCATCCTTGGATGAATTAGAGCGTGATTTAAACGCCCGGAAGAAAAAGCGAGGCGGAAAGAAATAATCACCTATAATAAGGAGCGCATATAATAATGTTTTCTAAAAAAGGCAGTATCTACATTCTATCAGTTTTATGTGGTGTCTTAGCTTTATGCTTCATATTTTCAGGGACAATCTTTCCCCCTGATTTTGCCAACGATGACATTCTCGATGATTGTTGGCGAGTGCCACTAAAACACCCTTATGAAATTGCTGATCTTAATAATATGGGAAGCGCTTATCTGCAGAAGTGGGAGGAAGCAGATATTATCCTAGGTAGTATTGTAGCTTATTCATGGACAACAAATTTTGTCTTTGGAGAAACCATTTTTCTTTCTGAGGATAAGAAATACTTCGTTTTCTGCATGACCAACAATGCACTAAAGACTTTTGTGAGTGAAGTAACTTTTACAAATGCTTGCGCATTACTGGATGTCGACTATAAGGCTATTCTGCCAGTGGAAACGCAATGGAAGAATTACTGGAACCGAAGTCATAGGGCCGCAGGACGAAGGTAACCGTTTAGCGGATTTTGATCCGCTCAAGACGTGTTGGTTTTGGGCATGTTTTCGGGCCAGACAGGCTAACCAGATCTGGGAGCATATGTATCCTGCCTGTTCTCCCAGTTTCTTGCGAGCAGACGATTGGCGGGCAAGACTTTTCTGACTTGAGGACGCAAAGACGTGAAGACGCCAAGACTCAAAAAGCCGAAAGACCTCAAAGACCTTTTTAGTCTACTAGTCTCTCCGTCTTTGAGTCCTTGGTCAGTCTTGCACATGGGTAGAAAACTCCGCATCCCTGCCTGTCCGCGGAAGGTATCGCATAGGCGGACGCCTCTGCGTGAGATCAGAGCATCCATTACTGCGCCCTCCGCTCAAAATGGCGATAGATTAGCCTGAAGTGGCATTGCGAAAAGCACTTAATTATGAGATCATGGAGCGGAACATAAGCAATCAGGGAAGGGACATGCATACTAATCATTTGTTGAAGAGCGTTTGGGTTTGTTGCCTCGGGATGACCGTGGCGCTCTCGGGTTCGGCCAATCAGCAGGTGATCTATCCGCTGGCGTCAATGCCGCGTGTGGATATGCACACGCACATGGATGCCACGAATCAGTATGACAAGGCTGTTCAGGCCATGGACCAATGGGGCGGCACCATCACAATCTCCCTGGCAGGTCTCTTCTGGGTCAAGGACAACAACAACAGCAATGCCTGCCCGGCCAGCGTGAAGCAGATCCCGGGCAATGACATGGTCTATGTGAAGGAGAAATTCAATGACCGTATCCTGTTTGTGCCCGGTGCCTTCACGATCCCCAGCGTCGGCATCTGGTGGAGTCTTGATGACATCAAGACCTTCAAGGAGCAGGGCTTTGTCGGACTGAAACTGTGGCCCCATGGCAAGATTTTGTCCAGCAAGATTAAGATGATCCACGAACAGCTCGATGAAGCCGGACGGCAAGGCATGCCGCTGGTGGGCTATCACACGGGTGATCCGGGGAATGCAAAATCAAACAACGTCGCTTTCCCGAAGTATGAGGACGATTCCATTGAAGTGGCCAAGGCGCATCCGCAAACCACCTTCATCTTTGCTCACGGACTCTTCATGTTGGAAAACGATGCAGGCCTGGACAAGCTGGCTGGCATTTTCGACAAATACCCGAATGTGTTTGTTGATCTTTCGTATGTGCACAATATGCGCCAAGTTGAACACTATACAGTCAGCAAGGCCCGGGCGTTCTACATTAAATACAAAGACCGTATTCTTTTTGGCACCGATGTCTTTGGCGGAGGCGCACCTGGGGAACGGTTTCTGAAAGAGCGCAAGCTTCTTGAAACAAGCGAGGTGACCGAGGGGCTGCACCGAGGTCCTAAAATGGAAGGGTTCAATCTTCCGGAGCCGGTGCTCAATCACATCTTCTATTGGAACGCTGCCCGGCTGATCCCGAGGGTCAAGCAGGTGTTGGAAGCCCGCGGTTTTAAAATTGGCTACGAGCTCGGTGCCATCGCGTTTGACCGGCTGCCGCCGGATGTCACTGTGAACAAGCTCACCCTCCAAGGAAAGCCTGCTGATCTCACCGGCACACTGGGCAGTGTCACGCAGAGCCTGGTCGTGGAGATTGCCGGCAAAGTTTACGAAGGCGTTGATAACAGGGACGGCACATGGAAGCTGCCCAAGGAAAAACTGGCAGGTCTGTCCGCAGGTACCTACGATGTCAAGGTGACAGCCAAGAACTCCATCGGGCTTGTTCGGACGGATGAGACGACGAATGAGCTAGTTGTGAATGGTAGGGCGACGTTCTCCGAACGCGCCGCGGCAGGGTACGCCTACGCGAATACGTCTCCGGCGCACAAGTCGGAGACCCATGCCCTACCTTTTCAACATGACGTAAGTATGACAATGTGGCCAGGTTATAGGTGAAGGTAACGTATGAGCAATCAATGCAAGATGCTGATATTCGGCTCTTTCGCGTTTAGCGTGATATTTTCCCTGCGGGTCGTAGGTGAAAGCGTGCCAGAGCTGAACAGGACTGAAGACCGTATCTCGCCCGCGTTGTTTGCGGCTCCGCCGGTCCAGACACGGCCTGGTTGTTTCTGGGCATGGCTCAATGGCTCGATCACCCCTGGGCAAGTCACCCAGGATCTGGAGGCGATGAAGCAGGGCGGCATGCGGGGCGGTGAGATTTGGGATGTGGCTGCATGCGCAGACCCGGACAAGCGCGTGCCGGACGGGCCTCCTTTTTTTGGGTCGGAATCCACGCGGTTGATTGTCCATGCGATTCGCGAGGCAGACCGGCTCGGGATGGAACTCGGCTTGGTTGCTTCAAGCGGTTGGAATGCCGGCGGAAGCTGGGTTACGCCGGAGCACGCCGGCAAAGGGCTCTATCAGTCGCTCACCTCTGTGTCGGGACCTACGAATTTTTGCGCAGCATTGCCTTTGCCCCAGTTGCCGAAAGAGTGTCCGAGGGACGCGCAAGGCAAGCCGCGCTATTTGAAAGAGGTGGCTGTGTTGGCTGTGCCGCATGAATCAGCAAAAACATTGCCTGATCTGAACCAAGTCATTGAGCTCACACAAAAGATGGCGGCTGATGGCACCTTGCAGTGGGAGGTGCCTGCAGGCGAGTGGGACATCCTTCGTTTTGTCTGTGCGAATCACGGGCAGCAGTTGATCGTGCCGAGCCCGAATTCCGGCGGTCCCATGATTGATTTCTTTAATCCGCGCGCCACGGAGTTTCACATCCAGCATATCATCGGTACGATTCTCAAGGAACTGGGTCGTGACTCATTTAAGGGAACCTGTTTCAAGACGATGGAGTTTGACAGCATGGAACTCGACGGGTTTACGCCGTGGAGCGAAATCATGGCTTCTGAATTCCAGCGCCGGGCAGGGTATTCAGTCATTCGCTTCCTGCCGCTGCTGGCGGGTTATAAACTCGCGAATCATGAGGATCAGGCGCAGTTTCTTTACGATTGGCAAAAGTTGGTGAGCGACCTGCTGATCGACTCGCATTATGTAAAGGCCCGCGAGGTCCTCAACGCGTATGGTGTGCAACTGATCGCCGAGTCAGGCGGGCCCGGGCCGCCGATCTGGGATTCCAATCCGGTGGATGGCATCAAGGCGCTCGGCGTCGTGGATATCCCGCGCGGCGAGTTCTGGATCCGCCATCGCGGGATTTTCCTCGTGAAGGAGATCGCCTCGGCTGCGCACGTCTATGGCAAACGGCTGGTGGACGCGGAATCCTTCACAACCTGGCGGCGTTGGATCGACGGGCCGCTCAATCACAAGGAGCTTGCTGACCGGGCCTTGTGCGAGGGGTTGAACTGCTTCTCTGGCCATACCTTAGCCAGTTCGCCTCATGAGGCGGGCCTCCCTGGCTGGGCCTATCATGCCGGCACGGACATCAACCCGCGTGCGACCTGGTGGCCCATGGTGCGAGGCTTGATGGACTATTTATCCCGCTGTTCCTATATGCTCCGCCAAGGCTGGGCTGTGGCGGATGTCTGCTATTTTTACGGCGACCAGGCGCCGAACTTCTATCCGCCGCTCTGCAATGTGCCGGAGAAGCCGCTCTTGGAGGGGCTTGATCCGCGCAACGATTACGACGTCTGCTCGTCACAGGTGATTTTGGAGCGGATGCGCGTTGAGAACAATCGGATCGTCCTGCCGGACGGAATGAGCTATGCAGCGCTTGTGTTGCCCGAGCAGGATCATATCCCGGCGGCGGTTCTTGAAAAGATTCATGCGCTGGTGACGGCTGGGGCTACGGTGATTGCCAACATGCGGCCGACGCGCGCGCCTGGACTGAAGGAGCAGAAAACGGAAACGCAGAACGTGTTACGCCTGGCCGACGCATTGTGGGGTCCGAATAAGGGGACAGACAATCAGGCGGTCGAGATCCGTTCTATCGGCAATGGGCGGTTTATTGTGGCAAGCGACCGTACGAAGGCGCTCCGGGAGATCAATGTAGTCCCTGACTTTGAAATCGCTGGGCACCCTGAAAAAGATCTGGGCCCGTTAGACTTTGTTCACCGTAGAACTACAGAGGAGGAAGTTTATTTCATCCGCAACAAGACGACGGAACCGCAGACGTTGCCGTGCCGATTCCGAGTGGCAGCAGCCAACGGGCTTGTGCCTGAATTCTGGTGGCCTGACTCGGGAGTCCGCAGCGCATGTCACGCATGGAAAAGCGTTGTGAACGGCCAGACTGAACTGCCCGTGACGCTGGGACCTCTGGGTTCGGTATTTGTCGTGTTCAGAAAAACTGACGGAGCGCTGGATGCTATTGCACGAGACACCTTCGTGGCAACGGCTACTCCCGCGCCACTGAACCTCGACGGAGCGTGGATGGTTGATTTCCCGGAAGGGTGGGGGGCACCGCGAACAACAACCTTTGAGAAGCTAACGAGCTGGACCGAGTCCGACAACGAAGGCATTCGGTTCTTCTCGGGCATCGCCACGTATCGAAAGAGTTTTGAGCTGACGGAGTCATTAGCCAAAACGAAACGTCTCTTCCTGCAACTGGGCGATCTGGCCGAGATTGCCGAAGTCACGCTCAATGGAAAAAAATTGGGGCTGGCCTGGCTGCCGCCCTATCGGATTGAAATCTCTGGCGCGGCTCATGCCGGAAAAAACCAACTGGAGATACGGGTCGCTAATCTCTGGGCCAATCGCTTCAATGCGGATTCGTTGCTGCCTGAGGAAAAGCGCATGACGCGCAGCAATCTTGATCGCATTCAAACAGACCCGACGTCCGACAGTTCGTATGGTCGGGTTCCCAAAGGAAAGACGCGTCCGGTTTACAAGGAGATTCCGCCGCTGATGAAGTCTGGCCTTTTCGGGCCTGTTCAGATTCTGACGCCGAGAGAATGAAAATGAAAGGGGCAGAGTAATGTCAAAGAAAGAGCTATTTTCGAAAGAATCGAAAGAATCGAGAAAATCGAATCAATCGATTCGTCCTAATCTTTCGATTCCATCGATTCTATCGAGAGCCGGCCTCATCGCCGCAACGCTGTTCGTTGCCGTCTCAGCGTATGCCGTTCAGGCACTAGCAACAGACTATTGGACACTGGACGCGGATAGGGGCGGCATTGTCCATGTCGTCTCTACCAACGAACCGACGGTGCTCTGCATGCAGGGGCGCAAGGTGGTGATGCAAGTGCAGGTGGACCAGAAGACAGGCCTTTCCTACAAGGCGCGATTTTTTCATGTTGATCCGGATCTCACCAAAAAGGGCAAGGTCATGGCCGATGTGGGCGCCGAATCCAATATGGTGCTCCAGGTGAACGGGCGGCCTCTGCGGTGCGATATTCCTTCCACGGTAGCCTTCAACGGCATGCTGACGGTGGTATATCCCGAGCGCGAGGGTATTGTTGCCACGCGTACGGTCTATCCTTCGATGCGGAAGCCGGTGGTTGTCGAGAAGTGGAAACTTCGCAATGTCAGTGACAAACCATTGAAGGTGGATAACGCCATGAGAGGCAAGGTGACATCGGCAACGAAAAATACCATACTGGTTTGGATGCCTCAGGTCTTTGCGTCGGCCGTCGTTGAGCCCGGGGGTACTGTTTCATTCACTTGTTCCCTGCGGGCACAGTTAAGGGAGGGGACGGATACGACTGTTGACGTGGCTGGCGAGCATGCTGCGAGGCAAGCCTTGATCGAGGCGGCTTGGCGCGGGCCCGGACGACTGGAGACGCCCGAACCCTTGTTGGACATGGCCTTCGCCCTGCAGAAGCTGCACGTCCTGGAGACCCCCATCGAAACCTGCAAGGGCCTCATCACCCATAACGGCAGCCTCACGTATTCGCCAGGCATCTGGGCTAACGACCCCGTGGAATATTCGAGTCCGCTCTTTCCCTTCTTCGGCGACCCTGAACTGAACCGCGCGAGCATGGGTATGTATCGAATCTGGTTGGATCATTGTCGCACAAACGGAATTGTTCCCTTTCCTGGATCATTTGAGGGGCCTGCCTTGAAATTGACGCAACGCGAACGCGGCGACGATGCGATGGTGCTTTACGGTTTATCAAAATTCCTGCTCTTCCAAGGCGACCGCGCAGCAGCGGAGGAGATGTGGCCGCTGATCGAGTTTGCAGCTGCCTCGGTGCTGAGTCACACCACGACCAATGGCATTGTCGCCTCGCAGACCGACGAGATGGAAGACCGTTACCCGACCGGCAAAGCCAATCTCAGCACGTCCTCGCTTGCCTACGGTGGCTACTGTCTGGCTGCGCGTCTGGCTCAGTCGTTGGGCAAGACCGACATTGCCAACGTCTATGACACCCGTGCCGCATCTCTGCGCAAGGGCATTGAATCCTATTTCGGCGCAGAAGTCGAGGGCTTCAAGACTTACCGCTACTACACGGGAAACACCACGCTCCGCGGGTGGATACTCCTGCCCTTGGCCATGGGGATTACGGAGCGCCAGGATGCCACCGTGGCCGCTCTGACTTCAGACAAGCTCTGGCCCCACCGGCTTGCGGGCGCGGATATTCTCGCTGAATCCACACGTCCGACGGAGTGGGGACGCGAAACGTATTATGCGTTGCGGACGTTGTTCAAGGCCGGACGCACCGAGGAGGGGATCGATCTGACACGTCGCGTGGTGAAGGCGCAGATTTTTGGAGCCAGGGGCCCTTATCCGGATGAGGATGCGATCGATATGCTCTGTCCGGGCTCGCTCTATCCGCGCGTCTTCACGGAAGGCATGTTCGGTATTGTGCCCACGGGCCTGAATTCATTCGAGTGCACGCCGTGGCTGCCCAAAGACTGGCCGAAGATGGCCCTTCGTGACGTTCGCGCTTTCGGACGTGCATGGGACCTGCTGGTCGAACGTGAGGGTGACCTGCAGAAAGTAACAGTGAGCGCAGGGGGCAAGGCGCTTCTGACAGCTTCCGGACCAGCAGGAAAAACCTACCAAGTTCGTTTTCAATAAGCTATGATATTCGGAAAAGGAAAAGTTTGGCAATCATGATGCAATCGAAGAACAAAGGGGTTTTCAAGTATGAGCTCTTGCTCCTGTTGATGTCGATGATCTGGGGCTCGACGTTTGTGGCCCAGCAGATCGGCATGGAAAAGGGGCTTGGTCCGATGACCTACAATGGGCTCCGCTTTACGCTGGGCTGTATCGCCCTTATTCCTGTCATCCTCTGGCGGAAGAAAAACCTGCCGCCTGCTGAGGAAGCGACGCCGTTGCCCTACAAGGGAAGTTTGTTTGCCGGACTCTTCCTGTTTGCCGCCGCCGGATTCCAGCAGATCGGACTGCAATATACCTCCAGTGCCAATTCCGGATTCATCACCGGGTTCTATATTTTATTTGTCCCCTTGATCGGCATGTTCTTCAAACATCGGGCGCCGAGGAGTCTGTGGACCGCGATCGTGGTCTGCCTCATTGGCTTCTACATGCTGAGTGTCACTGAATCATTTACGGTCTCTAAAGGTGATGTGCTGACCTTGATTTGTGCGGTGTTATGGGCGTGCCAGATTCTCGTTATTGACAATGTCGCCAGCAAAGGAGACCCGATTCAGATTGCCTGTCTTCAATTTGCATTCTGTGCGGTCTTGAGCGCGCTATCCGGACTTCTCTTCGAGCACGCCACCTTCACTCAGATCAAGGACGCTTCTGGTGCGATTGCGTATGGCGGACTCATGTCCGTCGGGATCGCCTTCACGCTGCAGGTGGTCTGCCAGAAGCGATGCCCTCCGGCGCCAGCCGCCATTATCATGAGTCTGGAATCGGTCTTTGCCGCAATCGCCGGATACGTCGTGCTCCATCAAACCCTCACAGGCCGGGCGATCCTCGGTTGCTGTCTGATCTTTGCGGGCGTGCTGATTGCGCAGTTGGTGCCGATGATGTGCAAGGATAACCCTAAGCCTTAAAACATGATGAATAACTTCCATTCCGAACATTCCATTGACTTTGAAATTGGTGATTATCATTAGGAGCGCACAGTATGATCAGAACAAAAAACTTGATCCACCCAGGTGAAATCCTACTTGAGGAATTCCTCAAGCCTATGGGTATTTCTCAAAACAAGCTTGCAATGGATATTCGCGTGCCGGCCCCTCGAATTAATGCCATTGTTAAGGAGACGAGGAGCATCTCAGCGGACTCGGCTTTGAGGCTGGGTGTCTATTTCGGAACCGGGCCTGAATTTTGGACAAATCTGCAATCCAATTACGATCTGTGTGTAGCGGCAGCGGCATCCAATAAAGAGCTTGTTTCAATCCCGCGGTTCGCCATGGCCCATTAGACGTTTAAGCGAATGACATTATCAACAAATTTAGGAATATAAAATGACGCTAAAGCAACCTTTACTTGTGACCTCTTGCATGGCCGCACTGTTGGCCGCTCACATCTTTGCTGACCCTTCGGTTCTGACGATCGACCGGATTTTTAAAGACGAAGCGTTTAAACTTCCTGACTGGGGCCCGGCGTATTGGCTTGAAGACGGGAAGGGATACACGGTGTTGGAAAAGTCGGAGACCGTCACGAACGTCAGTGATATTGTGCGCGTGGAGATCGAGTCAGGGCGCCGGGACATTCTGGTATCCGCGTCAAACCTGGTCGTCAAGGGCGAAGCCAAGCCGTTGAAGATTGAAGATTACGCCTGTTCGAAAGACGGCACGAAAGTACTGCTCTTCACCAACACCAAGCGCGTGTGGCGCAAGGAGACCCGGGGCGATTACTGGGTGTTAGACCTCAAGACAAAGGACCTGAAGAAGCTAGGCGGCAAAGCAGCTCCGTCGACCTTGATGTTTGCGACCTTCTCGCCAGACGGACAGCGTGTTGCGTATGTGTGTCAGAACAATCTCTATGTGCAAGCGGTCGA
The DNA here is from genome assembly GCA_942493055.1 of uncultured bacterium. Classification (GTDB taxonomy): domain Bacteria; phylum Verrucomicrobiota; class Kiritimatiellia; order RFP12; family UBA1067; genus CAIZQW01. The sequence goes on from OW818680.1 coordinate 5,196,291, forward strand.
CAGCCTGAAGATCACGCAGCTTTCAAAAGACGGTTCTGACACGATCGTCAATGGCACGGCTGACTGGGTGTATGAGGAGGAGTTCTATTTGCGTAACGGCTTCCGGTGGAGTCCTGACGGGAAATACATTGCGTACTGGCAGTTCGACACCGCGGGTGTGCGGATTAATCACCTCGTCAATAACACCGATGAGCTCTATCCGGTCATCACCTCCTATGCCTATCCGAAGGTCGGCCAGACGAACTCAGCCTGCCGTGTCGGCATCGTCGAGGCTGATGGCGGCAAGACGCGCTGGTTCCGTCCGAGCGACGATCCGCGGAACCACTACATCCCCAAAATGGAGTGGGCGGAAGATTCTAAGTCAGTTGTTTTCCAGCAGCTCAACCGTTTGCAAAACACGAACGCGTTCATTCGAGGCGAGGTTCGACGCGGCGATCTCCGGACGCTGCTGACGGATCGTGATGACGCGTGGGTGGAGGTGGCTGAGGCCTGGAATTGGATTGATCAGGGGAGGCGCTTCCTCTTCCTGAGCGAATGCGACGGCTGGCAGCATGTGTATTCCGCGTCTTGTGCGAACGGTCTAAGCGTTTTGCTAACGCCTGGCGCGTTTGATGTTCTCAACGTCGTCGGGGTCGATGAGAAGCTGGGCTGCGTCTATTTCATCGCCTCGCCGGATAATCCCACGCAGCGCTATCTCTATCGCGCGCCGCTGAAGGGGAACGGCCCCTGCGAGCGGGTGTCGCCGCAGGATCAGTCCGGCACGCATGGTTACGACCTGTCGAAAGATGGCCGGTGGGCTATCCATACTTACTCGCGCATGGGCCAGCCTCCGCGCATGGAACTGGTGAGGTTGCCGGAGCACACCGTGGTCCGGGCACTCACCGATACATCCGCGCTCTGCGCCAAGCTTGCAGCACTGAAACCCTGTCCGGCGGAGTTTTTCCGTGTGGACATCGGAAATGATGTACAATGCGATGCCTGGTGCATCACCCCTCCAAATCTGGATACGACTAAGCAGTACCCGCTCCTCCTGCATGTGTATGGCGAACCGGCCGGCTCGACCGTGACGGACAAGTGGGGCGGCGACAATTATCTGTGGCACCGCATGCTGGCCGAGCAGGGCTATGTTGTGATGAGCATCGACACCCGAGGGACGCAGGTGCCGCGCGGTCGTGCATACCGCAAAAGTATCTATCGGCAAGTCGGCACGCTTGCAGCGCAAGATCAGGCTGCTGCTGTGCGGCAGTTGCTCAAGACGCGGTCCTATCTCGATCCTAAGCGCGTGGGGGTCTGGGGCTGGAGCGGGGGAGGTTCGATGAGCCTCAACGGCATCTTCCGTTATCCTGAACTCTATCGGACCGCGATGGCGATCGCCTTTGTTTGCAACCAGCTCTTCTATGACACAATCTATCAGGAGCGTTACATGGGGTTGCCGTCGGACAATGCTGAGGGGTACAAGAACGGCTCACCCATCACGTACGCGCACCAGTTGAAGGGCGATCTGCTGCTCATCTATGGCACGGGTGATGACAACTGCCATTATAAGAACTTTGAGACGCTGGTCAATGAACTCATCAAGCAGAACAAACTCTTCTCCACGATGCCCTATCCCAACCGTTCGCATTCGATTAAAGAGGGCGAGAACACCAAGCGCCATCTGTACGGTACCATGACGCAGTATCTCAAAAAGAATCTCCCGACAAATGACTCTGATAAAACCACAAAATAAGTGAGGTGATCCATGACGACACAAAATGCTCCCGTAGCAGCCAGGGCGCGGATGGCCGCAGGCAGTCCTGAAGTGAACAGCACACTCTTCTGGAGAATCCAGCATTCGGTCTATGACCCAGTCGTATTGCTCGAAATCCCGAAGCCGGGCGGCAGCGAAGCGGTGCTGATCCTGCGTGATATCGAGATGGAACGTGCGAAGAAGTCCGCCCGCGTGGACCGCGTGGCGTGTCCTGCAGACTTCACCCCGGAGGGCGGATTGTCCGGCGACCGCGAAACCGCGAACGCTCAAGCTGCCGCAGAGTGTTTGCGCCGCGCAGGTGTGACGTGCGTGGTGGGCGACCGTAGCCTGCCATTGATCTACGCTGATTTCGTTAGGAAGGCTGGCATCACGATTGAATGCGACCCGACCATGTGGGTGCTGGAACGCCGCCAGAAGGCGGCTGAGGAGGTTGAGCTGCTGCGCGAGGCTCAGAAGATCACCTGCCAGACAGTCGAGATGGCCTGCCGCATGATCGCCACGGCTGATGTGCGTGCTGACGGCGTGCTCATGCGCGACGGCCAGCCGCTGACCTCCGAGCGTGTCCGCGCGGCAGTGGATCACTGGCTGTTGGACCGCGGGTACAACAACGGCATGACGATCATCGCGGGTGGGCCCGGGGGCTCGGACTGCCACTATCTCGGTTTCGGCGAACTACGGACAGGTGAACCCGTCATTGTGGACATCTTCCCGAAAAATGGGAAGACGCACTATTGCGGGGACTGCACGCGCACCGTCGTGCATGGTGACATTCCGGAGGAAGTTAAGAAGATGCACGCAGCTGTGCAGAAAGCGAAAGCGGCTGCTGAAAAAGCAATCGCCCCAGGGGTGACGGGTGAAACCGTGCACTTGGCGACGAAGCAAGCCATGCTGGATGCGGGGTATGCCGTCGGCCTGCCCGGAGAGAAAGACCCCGATTCCTATTGCGCCCTGACGCACGGGACCGGGCATGGCGTGGGACTTGATGTGCATGAACCACCCCTGCTGGACATGAAAGGCCCTGCACTCATGGTAGGCGAGGCAGTGACTGTTGAGCCAGGGCTTTACCGCCGCGACGTGGGCGGTGTGCGCATCGAGGACCTCGTGGTCGTCACGGAGCAAGGCTGTGAGATCCTCAATCCCCTTTATGATGGGCTCTCTTGGAAGTAAACTAAGGAGTCATGTGCGGAATAGTGGAATGTTGGAATACTGGAATATTGGAAGAATCCCTGGAGGGACGCGCTTCGTCGCGTCCGCGGCCACGACGAAGCGTGGCCCTCCAGAGCCGCTATTCGTCTTTCCCCACCATTCCACCATTCCCATATTCCATTATTCCAGTGAAGTTATGTAGCAACCCCGTGAGTAAATCAATATGACAAATCAATCTTCTGTTTCCATGGCTGCCGGTGATGACAGCGTGAAGACGGGCCATCCGCGCGGCCTCTATACGTTGTTCATGACTGAAATGTGGGAGCGCTTCAGCTTCTATGGCATGCGGGCGCTGCTCGTGCTGTTTATGACGGATGCGGTGGTGCGGGGCGGGCAGGGGTTGACGGACGGTGTCGCCACGGCGATCTACGGCTTGTACACGGCCAGCGTTTATCTGGCCGCGCTGCCGGGCGGTTGGGTTGCGGATCGTTTTCTGGGTGCGCAACGGTCGGTCTGGTATGGCGGCATCCTGATCGCGCTCGGGCAGTTTACGTTGGCGTTGGCACCCGGCAACATGTTTTATCTGGGGCTGGTGCTCGTTGTTTTGGGGACTGGACTGCTCAAGCCAAATGTGAGCGGCATTGTTGGCGAACTCTATCCGGAAGGTGGCGCGAGACGGGATGCCGGTTTTACGATTTTTTACATGGGCATCAATCTGGGGGCAGCGATCGGCCCGCTGATCGCCAGTTACCTGGGTGAGAAGATAAACTGGCGCTACGGTTTCGGTGTGGCTGGCATCGGCATGGTGCTCGGACTCCTTCAATACCGATTTACCTCCAAGTATCTGGGTGAATGCGGCAAGCATCCAGGGCACAGAGGCGGCGTGCAGCAGAAGGATTGGCTGATGCTGGGCGGCTTCCTTGCGACGGTCATCGGGGTGGTTGCACTGACGTGGATGGGCGTTATCCACATCGATCCCTTGGCGCTGGCCAAGAAGACAGCCTATTTCATTGTGGCTGTGGCGGTGCTCTATTTTGTCTGCGCCTTTTTGTTCTTCGGGCTGGACAAGATTGAGAAGGAACGGCTGGCGGTCATTGCCGTGCTCTTCCTTTCGTCGGCGATGTTCTGGTCGGGGTTTGAACAAGCTGGCTCCTCGCTCAATCTGTTTGCGCAGAACTTTACGCAACGGGTCTTTTTCGGCTGTGAGATTCCGACCGGCTGGTTCCAGTCGCTGAATCCGGTCTTTATTATCACCCTGGCGCCGCTGGTGGCGATGTTTTGGGTTTCGCTCGCGCGGAAGGGCCGTGATATGACGCTCACCAACAAGTTCGCCTTGGGGCTGGGCTTGCTGGCGGCCGGATTCTTTGTGATGGTCATGGCCTCCAAGCTGGTCGGTGGCAGTCAGAAGGTCTGGCCTACGTGGCTGATCTCGACGTATCTCCTGCATTCGATTGCGGAGCTTTGCTTAAGTCCTGTGGGGCTTAGTTCGGTCACCAAGCTGGCGCCGCGGCGTATGGCCGGGCAGATGATGGGCATCTGGTTCCTCGCGACCTCGCTCGGAAATCTGATTGCGGGACTCTTTGCCGGAGAGGTCGTCAAAGATGCATCCCAGATGTCAGGGCGCTATCTTCAAATCGTGCTGATGGCACTGGGTGTCGCGGGACTGCTCTTTGTCTTTTCAAAGCCGATCAAAAAGCTGATCAAGGATGTGAAATAGAACGGAACGGGCTAGACCTTAGTTTAGTCGTTAAATATACCGGTGTTGCAGGTGAATGCGGCTTACCTGTGGCTTCAAGTTATTGCCCACGGAAAACACGGAAAAACACGGAATAATTCATTTTTTGACAGGATTAACAGGATTGGAAGGATGGATTGGCGGATGGTTGCTGGGAGTTTATTGTGTCATCACCAGCAGGACGAGCTGAAGCAGTACGGATATGATCAACAGTAGCCATGCCCATTTGTAGGCGGTCTTTCGTTCAGCAGGAATCGCCTTCGGGCCGAAGGTGAGAAACCTCCTTTGCTGGTAGAGCGGAAATTTTGCGTAGGCAAGCAGTGCAATGCCGATGGTTGCAAGAGCGATTGCAAGGTGAAACCAGAGCCACAATCCGCATTTCGAGAGTGCAGGAAATAGTGCAGACGAGAAGATACCCATCACGCCTATGATTAAGAAAGGGGAGGACAGAAGGCCCCCCAAGTCGCTTCCAATTTTGCCAGGCATTAGGTTCATAATGCTTTCTCTCAGCGTCGGTACTGACCTGCCGCGAACGACGGTAAGGTCAAGGACATAGTAGGGATTTACTTCCAGCCGCCTTCGCGATCAATATAGTACCAAAGCCCATTTGTGATTGATGTTTTTTCATCGCCCCACGCTTCAGTCGTATAGCCTTCTCGATTGGCAATGAACCCCATCCTTGGTGGAATATGAACTAAAACATAAACTTCATTTTTACTCACGTCGACGTGGACTGGAGACATCTCCCGAATAATGGCGGGGAGATTGGTGCTGTACTGATTGTGAAATCCCTGTCTCCAAACAGCATTTGTTTTACCTTTTGTGTGCCTAATTAAGAATTCTTCGTCATAAGTCCGCGGATCATTCATCAGTTGACGACAAGCCTCAAGAAGAACAGCCGGATTCGTTTCCTTCATCTGGGACTGAACAATTTTACGACGCTGCGTTTGTTCGAACTGAAAACGAACAAAGGAAAGGATGAGGAACGCCACCCAAATTGCCCACAAACTGAGGGCTATACAGCATCCGATTAGAGAACCTTTTTGAATCTGCTTTTTCATTTTCTCGTGTGCAACGTCGTAAATCGACCACGGAGCAGAACGCGAGGCAGCTCTTCATTTGGTGGCTCGCTCAGATCTCTTTTTGGAGGTCCTCTCGCGAGATTTCGCAATCTCTGAGAATTTGAGCGAGGAGGCCACGGCCTATACTCTCTCCGCGATGGACAGGAACTACGGTACATCGGCCATCGGGATGACGCAGGAAGTGATGGCTTCCCTTGATTCGGATAAGTTCAAATCCAAATCTACGAAGTGTTTTGACAAGCTGGCTGCCGTTGATTGCTGGAAATGTACTCATGCCATTACTGCTACGCGCTGGACGCCAATAAACGTGTTGGAGACAGGCTTCTCCACTTCCAGGCAAAGCTCGATGGCCTCCTTAATCCTTTTCATCAGGACGTCGAGCGATTTCGCCTGTGTATGACACCCTCTTAAGGTTGGCACAGACGCTACAAAATACCCGTCTTCATCCTTCTCGATGACCACATTGAATTCCTTCATCATCTTTCATCTCCATATTTATCCGGTTACTTTAGCAAAATGAGCCGAACTTGACATCTTTATTTTGGATCGAATATCATGAATCAGACTGAGTCGCGCTTTACGGCGGTAGTCTGATTTGCTGGTTCGTATTCCTATTCTTCATATGTTCCTGATCTGCCATACGTCAATGGTTGCTTCAAAAGTGGAGGCAGAAGGCGACAGAGGGACAGACAATACTTTCATTCGAGATTATCGAGATTTTTGGAATCGTCGATGATATCGATGAAATCGATAATCTCGAAAAGTCTCTATTTCCCAGCTTTCGGGACTTTGCGTGTGCCGTCTTCGATGTTGCCGATGAGGCGGAGCAGGCCGTCGAGGATTGTGAGTGGGTGCGGTGGGCAGCCTGGTATGTAGAGGTCGACGGGCAACAGGGAATCAACCCCGTTGTTGACTTGCTCGTGTCCGATGTACGGGCCGCCGGAGATCGCGCAGGCCCCCACTGCAATGACGATGCGCGGGTCGGAAACTGCATCATACGTTTTTCTGAGCGCGAGTGCCATATTCTGTGAGACAGGACCGGTCACCAGAATGCCGTCGGCATGACGCGGCGAGGCGACAAACTGGATGCCGAAGCGGCCTAAGTCCCAGCCGACTGTTCCGAGCACATTGGTGTCGGCCTCGCACGCGTTACAGCCGCCCGCGCTGACTTGCCGGAGTTTCAGGGAACGTCCGAAGAGCTTTTTCAGTTTCTTGTCGAGGGCTGCGCCAGCGACTTCAACAGCCTGTCGTTCGCGCGCGACGATCAGGTCGGCGCGGTTGCGGGCTGCGAGCTGATAATTGCAGGAGTGGGTGATCGCCTGCTTGGGGCAGGCATTCGCGCACTCGATACAGAAGAGGCATTTACCCAAGTCGACATGGGCTGGATTGAGCGCGCCGGTCGGGCACACGTCACTGCACGCGTGGCACCCCTCCGGGCATTGTGCGCTGTCAATTATGGGACGTCCACGGAAACGGTCCGGCAAGGGCGGCGGCGCACCGTCCGGATATTTCATGGTCCGATGTTTTTGTTGCAGTCTGGCTAATAGTACTTTGATCATAAATCGTGTCCGCAGTAGGAGAGGTTGAAACTCTTGTTACAGATCGGGAAGTCTGATATTTCCTGATTGCGCAGGGCATAAGCGAGTCCCGGCCAGTTGTGGAACGACGGGTCCACGACCTTGTAGCGCGAGAAGCGGCCTTGCGCATCCGTCAGCGCCACGTGGCAGACCTCGCCCCGCCAGCCTTCGTTCAGGGCAACCGCGAAGCTGTTCGGCTCCATGGCGCGTGAGGGGGCGCGGATCGGACCGCCGGGCAGAGCCTTGAGTTGATCGCGGATAAAGGCGATGGAGTGCTTGATCTCCAGCCAGCGCTGATAGGCGCGTGCGAAGACGTCGCCTGTTTCGCAGGTGGAGACCGGGATGTGCGAGAAGCAGTAGATGCCCGAGGGCTGGTCGCGCCGCACATCGCGCTCGACGCCTGAGGCGCGAGCCGCAGGGCCCACCATCCCCAACTCGGTGGCGATGTGATGGGGCAGGGGGCCGGCATCTTCGAAGCGCGCCATGACCGACTGGGTGTTCCACAGGAGGTTCACGGCCACTTCAGTGTCCTTCTCGCCTGCATCGAGGCGGCGGTTCAGTTCAGCGATGCGCTGGGGATCCATATCGAAGGCCACTCCGCCAGGACGGACGAAGCCGCGCCCGAAACGACTGCCGCATAACAGCGCCGTCATGTTGAGAAAATCACCGCGGATGCGGCCGCAGTAGCTGGCTGTCGGAAGGTAGCCGACATCGCCGGCCAATGCGCCGAGATCGCCCACGTGGTTGGCGAGCCGTTCCAGTTCCAGTGCGATGCCGCGCAGGGTCTGGGCACGGGCGCTCTGATGAGCACGTGTGAGTGCCCCGATCACTTGGCAATAGGTGGTGGTATGAGCGATGGTCGAATCGCCTGAGAGCGTCTCGATATAATGAATCGTGCGCGGAGTAGGTCCGCCAATCAGTGCCTCCTCGACGCCACGGTGTTGGAAGCCCAAGGCGATCTCCAGATGGAAAACGAGTTCGCCATGGCACTGGAAACGAAAGTGGCCTGGCTCAATGACGCCTGCGTGAACGGGCCCGACTGCGACCTCGTGAACCTGTTCGCCATTGACGCGATAGAAGTCGCCTACAGCGGGCAGGATGGGCTGGTCGGGGTCTCGGTTCCACGCATCACGCTCAGTCCACGACGGGCAGTAGCGCACAGGCTTGAACCACGGATGTCCGATTGGACGCAGACCATATTGTTCGGCGATCTCGCGTTCAAAGAGGTGCACCTGCGGACAGCGTGGCGTGAGTGAAGGAAATTCATTTTCGATGATGTCTGTCGCGCCTGCGAAGAGTAAGTTCTGTTCGTCGTCTGCGAGGACGACATAGAGGCGGGTTGCGCCGGGAAGCACCGAGGGAGCGCCGAAATAGGCGCTGACACGCTGGCGGGCGGCTACGCCGTCCAGAATGGATTGTGTGAATGCCCCATAGGAGAGCACGGGGATTTCTGAACGGCTGACGGCTTGTCCGTTGGTCAGCATGGCGAGTTCGGGACGGGTGTCATCGTTCATGGCTGGCCCTCCAGGAAGCGTATGGCGTCGTTAATCATGTTGGTGAGCGGGGGCGGGATGTAGAGTCCAACCAGCAAGACGAGCAGCATCAGAACCACAATGGGTGCGCCGGTCAAAAATCCGTCCCGGTACGGCGTACTGCGCGCCTCGAACGATGCGCGGCCCTGCACGACCTTCAGCACGGTGACGCCCATGCCGATGAAGACCACGAGCAAGAGAAAGAGGAAGGCGCCGCCAATGGCTGTGCGTCCGGCATCGAACGCGCCATTGAGGATTGAAAACTCGCTGATGAACGGTCCGAACGGCGGCGACCCTGTAATCGCAAGGAATCCGGCCAGGAAGAGGGTGCCGGAGAGCGGCAGACGGCGCATGGCTCCGTACACCTGGTCGATGTTTTTACTGCCGTATGCCCGATGGATGTTGCCTGCGGAGAGGAAGAGCACGCCTTTGCTTAAGCCGTTGGTCACGACATGAAGCAGGGTGCCGTAGAGCGCGGTTCTGCCAATGCCGAGGCCGAGTACGAGGATGCCCATGTGCTCCACGCTCGAGTAGGCGAGCATCCGTTTAAAATCGCGCTGGCCGACCATAAAAAGGCTGGCCACGATCATGGAGAGGATGCCCATAAAGAGCAGGAGGCGCGAGATATAAGCGCTCTCACCAGCTGCAATGCAGATATGATAGATGCGCAGGAGTGCGAGGAAGGCGCAACTGGTCACGCCTGCTGCGAGCATGGCGCCGACCACGCCAGGGGCTTCGCCATAAGCGTCCGGCTTCCAGGTGTGCATCGGGGCGAGTCCCATCTTTGTGCCATAGCCGACGAGCAAGAGGACGAAGGCTGCATGCAGCCAGGGCTTGGAAAGTTGAGGTGCGTGTTTGAGGATGCCTTCGAGCGTGAGGGTGGTTTCGAGTCCTGTGTGGAGCGAGGCGTACGCCAGGAAGAAGGTTCCTAGCAATGCGAGGGCGATACCGACGGATCCCACGAGCAGGTATTTCCACGTGGCCTCGATACTGCGCTGGGTGTGGTTGAAGTAGATCATCGGGGCGGTGACGAGGGTTGTACCTTCGATAGCCACCCACATCAGCCCAAGGTGGTGCGCCCACGTGACCAGACTCATGAGGCCCAGAAAAATCATAAAACAGGCGCAGAAGATACGGTTGTCACGTTCCTCACGGTGGCGGAGATATCCCACGGCGTAGAATGAACAGAAAAAGAAAATAATACTGATCATCAGGAGGATGAGTTTCCCGAGTGGATCAAGCACCAGCCAGGCCGCGCTCGTTGTCAGACGCGGAACCATGAGGGTCGCGATGGTCAGCGCGAGATGCGCGACACCCGTCACAGGCAACAGCCACGGACGCAGGCGATTGGAGGGGATGGCTGCCCCCAGTGCAGCCAACAGAATCGGCAAGAATATCATTGCATAAGCCATAAACTACTCCTTCAGCGAAACCAGCCGGCGCGTATCCATCGAAGCGAATGCCTGGTTGATTTTGTTAGCGATAATGCAGATTACGAAAATACCGACGAAGAGATCCAGCAGCACGCCCATCTCGACGACGAGGGGCATGGCCTCGACCAGCAACATGCCGAAAATGAAGATGCCGTTTTCCAGGACGAGATACCCCACGACTTGCGTGAGCGCTTTGAAGCGGGTGGTCAGCAGGATGAACCCCGCGAGGACGGTGGCAATGGATGTCGGAACGATCAATGCGCCACTGTGCGCAGCGGTGAGCGGCAGTTGGTCCGCGAAGAGTAACGCAAAGACCGTGGCCAGTGCGCCGAGGACGACTGAGGATTGCAGGCCGATCAGCGGCTCAACCTCGCGCTTGATTTTGACATCGCGCAGCGCGTGGGTCATCATGGCGGGGATGATGATGCCTTTGAGCGCGAAGGTCGGCACCACGGTCAATGCCACGACGAGCGTGAGGTGTTCGTGCAAGAAGAGCGGAAGAAGGCTCAGGAGCGCGCCTTGGGCTGCCACGGTCCGGATGACCGAGACAATCCGGTTGGTCCCCAATGCAAAGAGGTTGAGCATGAGAACGATCACGAGAATAGAGTTTAATAAGTTGGTCATGAGATCACCTGATGAGTAAAATGAAACCGAAACCACAGAAGAGCAACGCACCGGTCAACAGATACGGCACATGCCGCATCTGGAGACGCGCCATCACCGACTCCAAGATGCCGATGATGCCCGCCAGTCCCAAAATTTCTACGAGGTAGAGCGGCCAGTCCAGCCAGGGATTTCCGAACTCAAAGGGCGCAATCACATGCAGCAGGACCGTTCCAAGGACGAGCAACTTAATGGAGGCCGCGTAGAGGATCACGCTGAAGAGGGGGCCGCTGTGATCCAGTACCATGGCTTCGTGGATCATGGTCAGTTCCAGATGCGTCGTCGGATCATCCACCGGAAGACGGCAGGTCTCTGCCAGCAGTACGATGAAAAGGCCGATTGAGATCAACACCAGAGGTGCTGCGACATCCGCTGAAAAGGCATTCTCAGGGCTGTGTAACATCGCGGTCAATGTCAGCGAGCCGGACACTTTTGCCAAGACCATCAGCGCGAAGAAGAGCGCTGGTTCGGAGAGGCAGGCGAAGGTCACTTCGCGCGCCGACCCCATCCCTTCAAAGGCCGAGCCTGTGTCGAGCGCAGCCGATGTGGTGAAGAAGCGCGCCAGGCCAAACAGGTAGGCGAAGAGGATCAGGTCACCTGTGAAGGCGATTGGCGCGTTGAAACCGCCGATCGGAATCAGCAGTCCCGCCAGCAGGACTGTCGCGAGCGTAATGATCGGACCGGCGCGGAAGATCCACGTCGTGGTGGTACTCAGGACCAGGCCCCGGCGCATGAGCTTGGCAAGATCGTAGTAGGGCTGAAGCAGGGGCGCGCCGACACGGCCACCAAACCACGCCTTTGTTTTTGTGATCACGCCGAGCAGCAACGGCGGCAGGATCAGCAGGATAGCGATATGGATAAATAGATTGATCATGTTTTTATTAACTCCCTGTGCTTCCCACAATGAGAAGCACGATCATCACGATGAGGATGTAAAGCACGTAGAGATGCACGTTGCCTTGCTGGATAATGCGTAACCGCGGCAAGGTGCGTCCGACCGCTTGGAGTATTGGTGTCACCAGCCGGTCGAGCACGGTATCCGGCACAAGGCGATTAAAAGCGGAGGAGCGCGGGAAGAGGCCCAGGAGAACCGACCGGAAATTTTTAGGCCATACCAGGAATGAGGTCAGATTGACAATAGAATCGCCCAGCGAGGAGCCGGTGTATTGCATGCGACTGGTGGGGCGCGCATACCCGCAATCCCAGGTGACACCTTTGCGGAGGCTCCTCGCACGCAAGAGAAGGGTCATGCCAAGGGCTAGTGCTGCCACAAGCCCCACGAGTGCTACGCCCATCGTGGTAAGGGCTTTTAACGGCAGGACGGTCGCGATAGCAAGCGGAGCCACGGAGGGCGCCCACGTCTGGACTGCTGATTCCAGCAGCGGTGTCACGAACAGCGGGAACAAGCCGATGCCGATGCAGCCGCAAGCCAATATGAGCATGGGGACCAGCATGGCGAGTCCTGGCTTGTGTGCAGGTGCAACCTCTGGGCGCCGCGGTACGCCGAGGAACACGGTCCCCAGCACTTTCACGAAACAGGCCACTGCCAATGCGCCTGTCATTGCCAGCGCTACGGCTGCTAATGCCGCCATAGGAGCCCCCGTTTCTGTGCTGAAGCCGACGGTACGGAACAAGCCGAGATAGAGTAGCCATTCACTCACGAAGCCATTCAAGGGCGGCAAGGCGCAGATGGCAACGGCTCCCACGACGAAGAGGATCATCACGTGCGGCACCCGTTTTGCCAGACCGCCCATCTGGTCGATCTCGCGCGTTCCAGCGACGTGAATCACGGCACCTGCGTTCAAGAAGAGCAGTGATTTAAAAAGGCTGTGGTTCCAGACATGAAGAATCGCGCCTCCCATCCCCAATAACACCCACGTCGGATGGCCGAGCGAGCGTCCGAGCAATGCGAGTCCCAGTCCCATCGTAATGATGCCGATGTTTTCGATGCTGCTGTATGCCAGGATCCGTTTGAGGTCACGCTGGCCAATGGCGAAGGCTATTCCCGCAACACTGGAGAAGGCGCCAATGGCGAGTAGCACCGGACCCCACCACGATGCGCCGACGGGCAATAGCGCGGTCATCCGAACGATGCCGTAAATGCCCATCTTGAGCATGACGCCCGACATGACGGCTGATACGTGGCTGGGCGCGTTAGCGTGTGCGCCAGGCAGCCAGACATGCAAGGGCATGAGCCCGGCTTTGAACCCGAAGCCGATCAGGGCCAGCACAAAAAGCGCAGAGGAAACTTCAGGCAAGAACACAGGTGCTAAGCAGAATGATCCGGTCGCATGCCGCCAGAGGGCGAACATGGCGAGCAGGCAGAGCGTGCCGATGTGTGTGGCGATGAGGTAGATCCAACCTGCGCGGCGCACTTCAGGTTTGTCATCTTCGGCTGTGGCCACAAAGTAGGCGGCCAACGCCATCACTTCCCAGGCAATCAAAAAGAGCATGCCGTCACGTGAGACGACCACCAGCGCCATGGCTCCGGCGAGCAATCCGTAGAAAAGTCCGAGACGTTGTCCGTTTGCTGGGTGGTCGGACTGTTTCCAATAGCCCAGACCGTAGATCGAGCCTAATGCGGGTACGATGAATATGGGGAGAAGGAACAAGGCGCTGAGCGGATCGATCACGACAGTGAAGCGGCTACGCTGGAAACCCCATGCTAGGCTTAGGCTCAGCGAGGGCTCCTGGGGCGCGCAGAGAGCCGCTGCGACACTCACGAGACCCAGCACGCTGCCGATCAGCATGAGCGCGGTTGCAACGCGCTGTCCTGTGGACGAACGCGCTGACAACAGAGCGCCCGGCAGGCCGCTTAACGTAAGTAAGGCAATCGCAGTCAGCAATAGATAACATACATTCATCGTGTTCAACACTCTCATTTCGAAAATTTCATCGCGCGAACCATTGCGTGATTAGCGCTTTAAACGGAAATAGCGTACACAGTAACGCGAGCAGGGTCAAAAGGATATACAGCACATAATGTTGGGTCAGTCCGCGTTGGAAATGGTGAGACCAGGTGATCCAGCTTGAGATCCGGTTTCCGGTCGGCAACAGCACCCGGTCCAATACGGCATCATCCACATGGCTGTGCGTATGGGTCGGCAACGGGAAGAGTCCGGTCACGCGCGGCCGCCGTCCGTGCGGGTGGAGGATGCGGGAAAAGAGGAAGACAATCATCTGCGCAAACGAGGTGGCTGTGTACTGCATGCGGCTGGTGGGGCGTGCGTAACCGCAGTCCCAGGTGAGAACAGGGCGCGGGGTGGGGTTGCGACGGAAAAGAAGAGAGGAGAGACCGGCCACGCAGACAGTCAGCGAGACCGCCAAGACGCTGATCACGCCCAGAGGGGCGATCTTTCCGAGAGTCCCTGTCTCTGTTCCTGTGTTTGCGAGCCAACAGGCTGTGGTTGCATCGAGAACCGGAGCGACGAGCACGGGGAGGAGGCCGATCAGGACGCACGTCGCCGCGAGTACGGCCATGGGGAGGCGCATGGAAAAGGGCGCTTCATGGGCATGGGCAGCGGCCGGGGTGCGCGGTTCGCCCAGGAAGACCGTGCCGTAGACCTTCACGAAGCAGGCGACCGCCAGCGCGCCGACCGCCGCCAGCACAGGCACGCCGACCATGGCTGCCATTCCGCCGGAGAGCGCGGTTTTAAAGAGCCCGAGATAGACGAACCACTCGCTCACAAAACCATTCAGCGGCGGCAATCCGCAGATCGCAACGGCGCCGATCAGAAAGCAGGCAGCTGTCCATGGCATGCGCTTGGCCAGTCCGCCGAGCCGATCGATCTGCCGCGTGTGCGCGGTATGAACGACCGCGCCTGCGCAGAAGAAGAGCAGGGATTTAAAGAAGCTATGGTTCCACACATGTAGGAAGCAACCGGCCAGCCCCAGTACGATCCACTCCGGATTTCCGGAGGAGCGTCCCAGCATCGCCACGCCCAGGCCCATCAGGATGATGCCGATATTCTCGACGCTGTGATAGGCCAGCAGACGTTTGAGATCGTGTTGGGCGATCGCGAAGACAACTCCCAGCAAGGCGCTGATGGCGCCCAGCGCGAGGATGATGCTGCCCCACGCTGCAGGCGGTGCAGGCAGGAGCGACAGCCAGCGCACCAGGCCATAGATGCCCATCTTCAGCACCACGCCTGAAAGCATGGCGGAAACATGGCAGGGGGCGTTCGCGTGTGCGCCGGGCAGCCAGAAGTGGAGCGGCATCGCGCCGGCTTTGAGGCCGAAGCCAAGGATGGCCAGAAAGAAAAGGAGGTGCAGCGTGCCCAGGCCCAGGACATTCTGCGCAACCGGCACGAGGGCATACGATCCGGTCAGGTGGCGCCACAGCGCGAAGAGTCCAAAGAGGGTCAAGGTTCCCACATGCGTGGCGACCAGATAGATCCAACTCGCCTGACGGCTCTCGGCGCGGTGATCCTCGGTGGCGACAAGGAAGAAGGCGGAGAGCGCCATGAATTCCCAGCCCAGCAAGAAGATCATCGCATGGCGGCTGATGACCAACAGCCCCATGCCTGCCACGAGAAGACCCCAGAAGAGGCGGAGCGTGCGTCCGTTATTGGGATACTGGCTTTGGGGCCAGTATCCCAGCCCATAGACAGAGCCGAGTCCGCCCACCAGAAAGACAGGGACAAGAAAGAAGGCGCTCAGGGCGTCAAGCCCGACCATACCATTTCCTGCTGCGGGCCACGGGAAAAACGCAGCGGGTTGGTTGAATCCCAACAGCGTGGCTGCGGCGCAGAACAGCCCCAACAGGGTGCCGCTGACCATGAGTAGTGCGGCGATCCGTTCCCCTCTGAGCGATGACCTAGCCATAAGGAGTCCTGGCAGCCCGCTAGTGGCCACAAGGACAATGGCGAAAAGAATCAGGTCAAGGAACACAGATAGCCTTTATGAAAAGGGTTAACTAGGAATATTGGATTCGGCAGTGGCGATCATGGCCAGCAGCTCATCGCTGGGGGCTTGGCGCTTCAAGGCCGCTTTGATCTCTGGGTTTCTGAGAATAAACCCGAGTCGTGAGAGCAGGTGCAGATGTGTCCGCACCGTGGGACTGATGAGTGTGAAAAGCGTGGTAACGGGTTTCTCGTCGATCGCGTGGAAATCGATTGGGGTTTCCAGGAAGCAGAGCGTCACGGTCGGCTGGGCGACATGCAGCACAACAGGGTTGCGGACATGCGGGATGGCAATGCCGTCGCCCACACCCGTGGAGCCCAGGCTTTCACGGGCCAACAAAACTTGATAGAGGAATTCACGGTCGACAGCCTCTGGGAGCTTCATCACGTCAACGACAGCACGCAATACGGAGGGCTGGTCAGTGCCGCCGACGTGATAGGCCACGCCGCCCAGCTTCAACGCTTCTGAAATGGTCGGAAGCTTGGACTTGTTCGTCTGATCCCCTGTAAAAAGATCGGGCGAAACCTGGATGTTGTGCGCTGTAGCCCACTCGAGCAGTTCAGCCCGGTTGAAACGAACCTGATCGTTCATCGTGTGCGAGGGGATCTCTTCATCCTTAACCCACTTATAGATCGTTTCATCAGAAACGTTAAGAATAGCCGCTGCCTCTTTAACTGAGACTTGCATTCACATTGCTCCGAAAACAGGGCTGTCTGGCATTTGAGACAAGCCACAAATATCTCTGGTTGTCTATAGGACATACACAGTTAAAACAAAAGAAAAGATCAACCAGTATCGGCGATCTTTTATACATGGTGGAGCGAAGGAGATTCGAACTCCCGACCCCCACGTTGCGAACGTGATGCTCTACCAACTGAGCTATCGCCCCATGAGTTCAAAAAGAGCCGATAGTATATAGGCTTGTCTTAGCAAAATCAAGCATGAAATGATGCCGGATGACCGCCAAATCATTAACCCTATAAAGTCGCACATCCGCAGGGATAGGGAACGCAGTTTTCAGGGGATTACTCCTGTTTTCTAGCGCCTCTTTCGTTGAAGCGCCCCATCCAGACCCAGCAACTGTTGCACACGCAGTTTGTTCCCCGTCCGCAAGTGCCGGAAACATCTTGATTGTGTTGCGGTGCGATGGATGCGTGCACCAGCGCTAACATCGCGCGGTAGCGCGGATCTTCTGTGCTCTTGAACCCGCCTTCAAGTTGTCCCCAGCCGCCGTTGCTGGTTGGGAGTGCCGCCAGCAGGATGCGGCTCTTCTCTGGAACCCCGACATTCACGAGAGCAGGGAACGGTTGCATCGCCACGGCCTTGCCGAACTGAGCCTCGATTGCGGTCCGCAGACGCTGCTCCCCCGCAGGGTCGGGTTGCCGCTGTTCCAGGCGGTTGAACCCGTAGTACCCGTCGCCGTAGTGTGGCACGTTTAAGTCCATCCAGACGATCAGTACATCCCACTCGTCTTTCGAGAGGGCCACATCGTGATGGCCTTTCTTCAAGATCGCAGTCAGCGGACTTGCAATGGCGAAGTAGTCGTTCGTCTTGCTCGCGCCGGTCTCTTTGTACGATTCGACCCACGCGACCAGTTTCCGCTTGATCAGATTCGGCCCTGCAAGCGTTCCGATCAGGTTCAGTGGCTCTTTTCCGGTCTTATCTTTGGGCGCCAGTCCGTGGCATCTGATGCAGTGGCGGTCGAAGACGGGCTGAACGCTCCGCACGAAGCTGAAGCCGCCCTCGTAGTCGAGCGCAGGCCTGGGTTGCGGGTCGAGGATCTCGCGCTGCTTGGGCAGCTCCTGCGGCGTACGGCTGCGCATCTTGTCCTCGTGGCAGCCTGCGCATCCGAGGACTTCGCCCTTCTGAGCGTAGATGAATGAGCGCATGGTGAACACAGCCATGCCCTCTGCGTTCAGGGCCTGCAACTGGATTGGCTTGCAGGCGGGGATGCGAAACGCGGCAGAGCCATCCTCGGAGACCGGCACGATGCCTAGCGGCCGCTTATAGATGTCCAGATCGAGACCCTTGTTTCGATTGGCTTTGTGCGCGGCAGGTTGGTTCATCAGTTCGTTGATCCGCAGATACTTGATGCTGCCCTTCTCCAGCGGCTCGCGGCTGTCATAGACGTTCTCGACATAGCACACGCCGAAGTCGGGAGCGCTCGCGGCCGGAGGCAGCACGGAGGGGATCACCGGCGGACGCGGTCGCTTGCGCAGCGGGATCGGCGTGAAGGTGCCGATCTCGGGATCCTGATAGATCAGCTCTCGGCCGCCCAGCGTATCGACCAGCCAGATTCCGAAGGCCTTGTTGGAGGGCCATGCGCCCCATTGCGGAGCGCCTGCCAAAGACTCCGGGGAGTAGCTGGCGAAGAAGAGCGTGTCATTGATCGGATAGGGGGCGGCAAAGCATCCGGGCAGCTTCCATCCCTCTGATTCGGGCCATGGCACCTCCGGTGTCAGGCGCGTGAGCGGCTCGGGGCCGTCCTCCCCTTTGTGCGTGTCGATGGTGATGAGCGAGCCTGCTGTCACGTAGTGGTGCGCGGCGGCTGTGGCCACCACGACGTGCGTACCGGGGATGGGCTGGATCTCTGTCTGGATGCCGGGGTGCATGGTGTAGTTCCCGTAGAAATGAGCTGTGCCCGTGCCGTCCGGCTTCATGGTCCAGAGGCTCTGATACCACATCGCATTGCGGTTGATGTAGTCCCACCGCGTGTAGGCCAGCCGTCCGTCGTTCAGGACGGCTGGCTCCCATTCGTTCGCTTCGCCGAACGAGAGCTGGCGGATGTTCGAGCCGTTGCCGTCCGCGCGATAGATCAGAAAGGCGGGTGTGTAACGTCCCCAGTGGCAACGCCCGTAACTCTGACAGCGTGTCGAGTTGAAGGCGAAGCCGCCGTCCGGCAGATAACAGGGATCAGCATCCTCAATGAGGACACTCTGTCGATTGTCCCACGTCTGCATCGGATCCTGAGGCGTGCCTGTGAGCTGGCGCACCCAGGAGCCATCCACCGCAGCCTCCCAGATGAAGTAGCGCAGGTGCGCGACCGGGGTTGGATCGTAGTTCTTTGAGGCGTCCTTGAAGCAGGGATTCTCCGGGTCGAATGTGCGGATCACGTCGGCGTTCGCACCCCGGGTGGCATCGGGCAATACGGTCGGAACTGCGACGCCTCGAGCCGCAAGCGGCGGTTTCGTAGTGTGATCGCAAAAAGCAAAGATTACCCGGTCGCCATCCCAGTGCAGATCGGGATTGAGCACTGTGCCCAGAGGAAGCTTACCCTTGAGCGGTTCGGTTTTGCGCGGTGCGCGCTTCCAGTCCTCGATCACCACAAGACCCGGGCCCGGACGCGAGCAACGGGCCGTATACTGATCGACCATGTGAGGGGCGACCGTGTAAGGGATGCCACGCTGGCTGGCCAGGAGTCGGTCGAAGGCCAACGCCGGATGCGAGAAGAGGATCTGCCGCCGCAGCGCGCGGATCTCTTTTTCAAGTGTTGTACGCGCTACGGCGTCGCGCACCTCTGGCAGCCGTTGCGCGAGTGCTTTCAACTCCGCGCTCTGCTCAGGACGCGGTGCTGTCCGTTCCACGTAGGCCAGTGTGCGCTGCGCAAGAGCCAGCGCATCCTCGGCGGTGTCTGCAAGCACGTTCAAAGACAAGAGGGCAACTGCATAATAGAGACGTTTCATAGCGTGTTCCTTACTCAAACGTATTGAACGCTTAGCGTTGTAATAGGGTAACAGGACCGATCAGGCCGGATTCGCAGGAGCCGCGGTAGCGGGAGGGAATCGTCTGGTAGTGGTTGGAGAGGGAGTTATAAACCAGCACTTCAATCCCGTTGTCGCCGGCTCGGAGTCCGGTGAGGTTTTTCTTCCAGGGGGAGCAGAGGCAAATGCCGCAGCTCTTTCCGTTGACGAAAATCTCTGCTGTTCCTGCCACGCGTCCCAGGTCAAGGGCGAGGTTCTGCTTGGCCTCCTCCGATGTCAAGGTGATGCGGGTCTTGTAGCGCACGCCGCCGGAGTAGTTGTTGAGGATGCCCATCTTGGACCAGTCGCCCAAGGAGATCGTACCAGTGCCGTCGGTCTCAACGTGGATCGGCTCTGTGAATAATCCGCCGCCGGTGATGCCGGGACGCTTGCTGGTGACGAGCAGCTTGACTGTGGCTGCCTCCTTTTCCGATGCTGCGGCGACAAAGCGGTTGTTGGTGCGCTTCATGGGCTTGTCGTTGATGAAGGCGCTGATTGTTGCGTCAACATCAAAAAGCTCAATCGCCTGTGTGCCAGGAGCTGTGACAAAGGTGAAGGTCTCCTCAGGCGTTGCCCCGGCAAAGACATCAAAGGGGATGATCCCCTTGTCGTTGGCCCAGCGTGTGGAAAGGGCATCGCGCGTGGTCGGTTGCGGAACCGAGGCATCGCGCACGACAAAGTGTCCGCGTCCCGAGGAGGTGTAACAGATGAGCAGGGGATTGCTTCCCGCCTTCAACGTCAAGGGTTCTTTGACGTTCTTCTTTTCGCCGTTCACCCAGACATCGCCCAGCTTCAGGATGTTCGAGGTGTGCGATCCCTCAGGCGATGGCTTGTCGCTGCAGAGGATTGTCGCGGTCGTGGGCTTGGCCACCGTGAGTGTGCTCCAAAGGTAGTAGATGCCGTTGGGGAGCTCATCGCCCAGCTTGGTTTCGTTCAAACCGCCGGCGTTCTTGCCCAGGCAGATGAAGTCGTCCGTGACTGTGCGCTTCAGCCCGTGATATCCCTGATGGCCGAGGTTCTCCTCGCGTCCCATGCGCCAGGAGAAGTCATACGGCTTCCATGCATAGCGCTTGCCATCCTTTTCAATGGGCTTGGAGAGATCGATCTCTTGAGGCGAGAGTGCGGTGCCGGACGGGAGGGGGCCCAGAACATAGAACTGCGTGCCATAGCCATGCAGCTTCTTGTCTGAAAGGGCTCCGGCCTTCCAGTCGAAGCGACGCGCCTCGACACCGATCATCTTGTTGAAGGGGGTGACAGGCATGCGGAAGTCGCCGAAGGTGTTGTTCATCGTCGGCTCAAAAGCAACAGTCCATGTGTTCGTCAACTCCTTCAGCACGGCAGGCGTTTGGGTTGTTGCCGGGGGTGGGCGTTGCTGCTGGGCCGTCGCAGGTCCGCCGAACAGCACGACGCTCAGTTCAAAGGGTTCGAGGGGCATCTTGACCTGGGTGCCGGTCTCCGTTGTCTTCACGACCTCTAACGCGCTGCTTTCGCCGGACCAGGGATTCCAGAGTTCGACCACGTTGCTCTTGGTGCGAAATTCAACGATCTCCCCGGGCTTTGTATCCATGACCATGTAGAGATCCCGGACGCCTGTCTTGCGATGCATGGCGCGCGGCTTGCAAGCGATTCCGACGACATCCTGTACGTAGGCTTTGCGAAGGGAGGCACAGAGCTCATCGCCGTTCTTCAGCCGCCGGTCCGGGGCGAAGACCTTGTCGTTGGCTTGGGCCAGAAGCGGATCATTCGCGCCTGCGCGGTCGGAGACCTCGGGCAGCGCGCCGACGACATAGACCAGCCCGCCGGCCTTGGCAAAGGCTTCGGCCTTCTCCATGCTCGACCAGCGGACGGCCTTCATGTTCGGGAAGACGAGTGTCTTGTAAGAGGCTTCAGGTCCTGCGATCATGAGACGGCCATTCTTGACCACTGCGCGTTCAAGGGACTGATGATCCACAAATTCAAAGTTGATGCCTGCTGCGAAAAGCTTGGCGCCGCAATCAAAGGCCGCGTCGGTCGCCTCTTTCGCTGCGAGTCCTGCCTCGTATCCTGCCACAGGATAGATGATCGCGACGTCTGCGACCAAGTGTCCTTGGCTCGCAATGTAAGAGAGGCGCTCAAAGTAGTCGAAGAAGGCCTTCATGTGTGACCAATAGGGCATGCGGAAATGGTAGCACGGAGGCGCCCACTCCCAGTGCGAACCGTAGGTCGTGTAGTAAAGTCCGTGAAGGTTCAGTAAGTTCGCGCCATAGAGGAAATTTTCGCGGGTGGCCTTCATGATGACTTCGGGAGTCGCGCCCCAGCCGAGGCTGTGATAGCCCTCCAGCCAGACGCGCGGACGTTGGTAGAGGTTTGCAATCGACGAGGAGACTTTGTTTTTGATCAGGTTGGCGTGGCCGCCGGGCGTGTCATGTCCTGGAGCCGTGTACCAGCGGTTCGCCCGGAAGTAATCCCCGAATTCGCCGGGGTTGGTTCCGCGGCTGCCCGGGTCGCAGGCATAGATCATCCCGCGCGAGTTATGCCAGTCAAAGATCGGTTTGAAATAGCGCTCCTCCATCAAGCTCATCCGTACGTCCGCGTAATCGATGCGCGCCTTGGGGGCGATGTCGCCCATGTTTGCACCGCAGATGACCGGCAGGATGCTGAAGAGGTCATAGCCTTTGCGGTTTTTGAATTCGACCGGAAAATCTTCGCACCAGGCGTTCTGATTGAGTCCGATATGGAGTTCGTCGTTGAAAAAATAGTTTAAGCCTTTTGAACTTTTGGAGGGGGAGTTGTCTTCGAAAGGCTGGTAAAAGCCTTTGACGATGATCCCGCCCGCATTCGGCATCATGGGGTTGAAGGTCCCCTTGGCGCGCTCATCCCAGAAGGCCCAGACTTCAAACTCCTTGCCGGCTGGAGCGGTCCAGGAGAGCTTGCCATTCGTGATGGAGAGCTTGATCATGTCCTTGGACGAGAGCACGCCATTCTCTTTTGCGTAGGCGACGACCCAGCGCCATTTGGGGTCAGCCTCGCGCGTGCAGGTTGTTGATGGCTTGACGGCAGTAATGGCGCTTCCTCTGATGCCGAGCGCGTTCCACGCCTCGTTTTTGTAGAAGAGTTCGAGGAAGAGGTTTTGTCCGCCGCGAGGCCAGTCGAGCGTATAGGTGCTCAGTCCGATTCCCATGTCATGTTTTGCGCAGGCCTTGGAGACCTCGCCATAGACCTTCCACCAGTCAGGCGTGAAAAGCTTTGGGTTTTCTTCGTCGGTCGGCCATCCTGTGGAGTCGAAATGCGAATAGTTCACCTGCACGCCGCTGATGCCCATCTTGTGCAGCTCCTCCACCTGCCAGACCAGGCGATTGGCATCCAAGTTGTCTCCAGTCCACCACCAGAAGGGCACTTGATTGTATCCGGCCGGCGGCTTCACAAAACCAGCGCGTTCATCCAGTTTCGCATCGAATGTTGGAAAGCCAAGCCCCGTTGGCTTTGCGGCAGCCACGAGCTGGAGGGTGAGGAGTGCGGTTGCGAAGAATAAGCCAGTCCGGTTCATAAATAAGTCCCTTCGTGAAGTAAGGTCGCCATCTTATAAAAAAACAGCGCCGATGGGAATGCATTTATTTGCCTATTTCATAGACTTTTTTGATAACCCGTATTTGACACTGATATAAACATCCGATACAGTATGCAAAAAACGAGCGAGGATAATAAGGTATGAATACGTCACGTCGTAATCTCTTAAAGACGATCGCAGGAGCGACAGCTGCTGGTGCTATTTCGTCGCCCCTTTCACTTTGGAGTGCTGAGGCGCTCAAGGGGCGCATGAAGCAGTCGGTCGCCCAGTGGTGCTATGCGGGATACATGAAGAAGAACAACATCTCCATGGAGCAGTTTATCGCCTCGTGTGCAGAGATCGGATTGAAGGGCGTGGAGATGATAGGCGAAGATCATTGGCCTCTCCTCAAGAAACACAACATGGTGTGCCCCATGATTTCGACGCATTCCATCGGCAAGGGGCTGAACCGCGCGGAGAATCATGATGCCTGTCTGGACAGCCTGCGCAAGTTCATTGACAAGGCTGCGACATGGGGGTATCCGAATGTGATCACCTTCTCCGGCAACTGCGGCGGCTTGGACAAGCAGCAAGGCCTTGAACAGTGCGCAATTGCATTGAAGAAGATTGCGCCCTACGCGGAAGAGAAGAAGGTGACGATCTGCCTGGAGTACTTGAACTCCATCAATCACAAGGATTACATGGCTGACACGACGGCCTGGTGTGCTGAGCTGATCAACCGGGTGAACTCCCCGCGCGTCAAAGTGCTGTATGACATCTATCACGCAGCCATGATGAAGGAGAATCCGCTGACGGATATCCAGAAGCATGCGTCCTGCTGGGGTCATTACCACACCGGAGGCATGCCCGGGCGCGCTGAGATTGATCCCGGGAGCCAGACGTTGGATTATGCCGCGATTGCCAAGGCGATAGCGGACAGCGGCTACACGGGTTACCTGGGGCAGGAGTTCTCTCCGAAAAAGGCTGACGCCATGCAGAGCCTGCGTGATGCCGTGAAGCTTTGTGATGTCTAGCGCGATGACGATCCGCCATCTACACGGTCAGTGCGTCTCCTGCGGCCGGCATCCGCCGTGGCCGCATGTTTCTACATGTCCCTATTGCAGTGAAGCGGTGCTGATGCCGCGCGCATGGGTGGTGCTGCGTCGGGTGTGGCTTGCAGCTTTCACCGGGGCGCTGGGAATGGTCTGCCTGCTCCCTCAGATTAGCGGCTCGTCGCTTCAGAGTCCGGGGGAGTGGTCCCTTCAGCGCTGGCTCCTGTTCAGTATCGCATCCCTGCTTTTCCTGCTGCCCCATCCGACCCAAGATGTGATTGTCTGCTCACAACGCGAACTGTTCACATGGCAGCTCAAGAGCCTCCTGGGGTCGCTCATGATTGGCGGAAGCGCGCTGATAGGCGCGACGCAGGGTGTCTATGCGCTCTCTGGCTGGACTGTTGCAAGTGCGTGTGGTGTGCTGGTGCTGTGCCTGCTGGCTTCTCCGTGGTTCTTCCGCCTCTGCGCCTGGCGCATGTGGGTAGGTTCGTTTTTGCTCTTCGTGGCGCGTGCTGTGTAAATCCCGCGCTTTCAGCTTGAAGGTGTCGGTGCAAAAAGAGTATATTGACAACAATTAGCTGATTGGGAATATGAAATTCATGTTAAACGTTCAAGTTTGTTTGGTGTTTTTGCTGGCGGTTGCTGTGACCGGCCATGCGCAATCTGTCAAAGCCGATGAGAAAGTCCTGTGGGATGTCTGGTGCTCCGGAACGAACAGCTCATTCGAAGCGTCGGAGGTTGCGGAGACCTGCAAAAAGCTCAGAACCCGTGCCCCGCAGGATCCTCTTACGGCTGTGCTTTCCGGGATTGAGGCCTGGAACCACCTGAAGCGAGGCGACACGGTCGCCGCAACCGCGATTTTCAATACCATGCTGGTCAAGGGGCCTGCTACAGGGCTCCGTAAGGCGGGCGATGAGATGGCGCGGACCTGGCTCACCCGGATGGACCGGGAGCAGGTGATGCCCTTGCTCAAGGAGATCTACCGGCGCGATATTGAGTTTCCGGCCTCCTTGGAGGCATTAAAGTCCCTCGGCGACAAAGCCTCGTATCCCTTGACGGACCGCTGGGGCAAACCGTGGGTCTATCGGAAGGGAAGCGCGATTAAGGGGATGGAGTCCCAGCGCTTTGTTCTTGAATCTTCAGCATTGGGCGTCCGTTCAGACCTGAAGGCTGCGCTGAAAATAGGGTATGCCGAACGGATGGACCTCAAACCTGTCCGTATGGTGCCGGGATTGCTGGTTGTGGTTGAGTTAAAGACCGCAGAGGGGCGTTCCATGCTCCGTGAGGAGGGCGACCGGGCCAACACCGTGAATCTTATTTATGTGGGTGGCTACATTATCGTGTTGTCGGACGGGAATCATTGGAGAGTCTTGCCCAAGCCCCGGTGACGACAAGGTGTTGCGTGGCGGAGAGGGTTTGCGTGGCATGTCGGAGAGGGAAACGGTAAGCGCGTGATATGAAATTGGAATCTTGTAAAAAATTGGCATTTGGACGCTGCGTGCCGCTGGAAGAGACTGTCCAGCGACTGGAAACTGCGATTGGCACCCGTTACGAATACCGCCTTTTTGAGACCAGGGTCTCGGACCGGCTCTATTGGTCAGCCCTGTACATTGACGATTTGGAGTTCCGCTCGATGGGGAAGGGAATCACGCCGCTGCAGGCGAAGGCGGGTGCGCTTGCCGAGTGTGCGGAGTGGGTGGCGTCGAAGGAGCACACCGAACTGCCCGGCTATATGGTGGGGCATCAGTCAGCCATTCCCGAGGCAGTGGGGATTGAGCAGATGATCCCGCATGTCGCTGTTTCCACGGAGGTTGTTGAGAAGATCAAGCAGACCGACATCGCGATGTTCTGGGTGGACGGCGTTTCACTGATCACAGGAAAAACGGTAAAGATTCCCATTGAGTTTGTCCGTCGGATCAGTGGGCCCAGCGGTATGGCGGCCGGCAACCGCCGTGAAGAGGCGATTGTCCATGCCATTGATGAGATCTTTGAACGGCGGGTCCATATTACGGTCCTGAAACAGAAGCTGGTGATGCCGACAATTGACCAAGAGACGATCACGCATCCAGTC
This sequence comes from uncultured bacterium, assembly GCA_942493055.1. GTDB lineage: Bacteria > Verrucomicrobiota > Kiritimatiellia > RFP12 > UBA1067 > CAIZQW01. The sequence goes on from OW818680.1 coordinate 5,222,500, forward strand.
CTCCGGGAGCAGATGGCGTTTCTGAGCAGCAAAGGGATCGAAATTTATCTCAAGGATCTGACCTTTGGCGGAGTGATGCCGTGTGTCGGCGCGTATTTCTGGGACCCCAACATTCCCGAGGATTATCAATTTCATCACTTCTTCAAAGTCGGTACAGGGTTTAATTTGGAGGATGCGTTGCTCCGTGTCTTCACCGAGTATGCGCAGGGGCGGATGGCGGACGAGTTCATTGATGGCTCCAAGGCGGATCAGGAGCGGGTCCTGAAGTATGATCTGCGTGCGCTCAAGTGCACGGCGGATGACGGTGATAATTATCTCTCCGCGTTCATGTTCGGTTTTGTGCCGCAGCGGACGGCGGCCTTCTTGAAGCAGGGGCCGATTGTACCGTTCCGGAAAGGCGAACAGTTTGAGGATTGCCTGCAGGACATTGAGAAGGCCAAAGGGATCTTTGAGAAGCTGGGCAAGGATTGCTATGTGATTGATTTCACCGATCAGGAGATCGGGTTCCCTGTTGTCGAAGTTGTCGTTCCCGGTTATTCAGATGTCCTGCCCTACTATCCGGCTGAAAGCCACATCTTGTTCCGGCAGTACAACCGCAAGGATATTTTGCGCTCGTATGGTGCGGACGAGGGCGAGCAATCCGCTGGCGGGGCATCGAATAAGAGCTTCTGATTGAGGAGCGTTAGCGCAAGGTTAAACGTGGGTTTATTATGTTGCCTAGCTTTATGGAAAATGGTAAAGTTAGACAAAATGAGTTGGGTCATGTTTGAAAGGAGTACAAATGAAGAACGAAATTCATACAGCAATGACGGCTGGAATTGCTCTTGTCGCTACGACGTTGTGCATGGGGACTGTTTTAGCAGGTGACGGCTCTGACGAGCCTGGCTTTGTACCGCCTCCAAAAGCTCGGCAGCCACCGCCCGCGCCACCCCGTTCGATCTCTTCGGCGGAGACGACTGATCCGTGTTGCTGCTGTCCGGTCACGCCCCAGGCGCGAACCGAAGCCAAGAAGCCGCCGCAGCCGCCCGTGCTCATTACGAAGCTGAAATCCGAAACAGCTGAGCCGGCGAAAGACGAAAAGAAGAAAAAGTAATTTCAGGGTCGAAAGACTGATGCGTTGACCATAAGCCGCGAGATGAAATAGATCTTGAGGTTGTTTTTGTGTAGTCTTAAGAGATCGCTCTGGGTCTATTGAAAACGAACACGTGTGATGGTGTGAAGGGGAGAGATTATGAAATGCGTTCTCTTTTGCTTTTTGGGGTTGTCCTTGGCGTTGTCGCCCGTAGTGGCGCAGGATGATATCGATTGGAATGCAACGCCCAACGATGTCAACAATCTGCTGAAGAGCATGAAGGACATGATCGATGTGAACTACAGCGTGCAGGTGGCTACGCTGAGTGAAATCGAGGGGGATCCGGCGAAGAATCCGATCCTGTTCCGTTCAGGCCATTATAATTTTTCCTACTCGGATGCTCAACGTAAACGCATCCGCGAATATGCGCTGGCCGGCGGCATGATTATCTATAACACGGGTCTGGGGTCGGCGCCCTTCTACCGTTCCGCAGTCAAGGAGCTGGCACTCATTTTTCCGGAGCAGCCTGTCCAGCGGCTCTCCTCGGATCATCCGCTCTTCCACTCCTACTACGACCTGGATCATATCAAGTATTGTCCAGGTGTCAAAAAATCTGGCTTTGTCGGGGATGAACCCTGGTTTGATGCCGTGGAGATCAACTGCCGCGTTGTGGCGCTCGTCTCACGGTGGTGCATGGCTGTCGGCTGGGAGGACAAAGTCCTGCCGGAGTACCAGGCGTATGAGCCGGAATCAGCAAAGAAGCTCGGCGTGAACATCTTCTCGTACTCTTCAGCGATGCGCGCATGGGCCAAAAGCCAGGCGTACGCCATTAAGTTTATTGACAAGCCGGAGTCGAGTGCCGACAAGGTCGCGATGGTGCAGGTGGTTTATGACGGCGTCTGGAAGACCCGCCATGCGGGGTTGTCTGTCATTTTGCAGACCTTCAATCTGAAGACGGATGTGCCGGTGAAATACACGGTTAAAGAGTTGCGCCTTACGGATGGGGCCATCTTCAATGCGCCGTTGCTGTATCTGACCGGACACGAGAACTTCACGTTGAGCAAGGGCGAAGCGGTACAGCTGAAAAAGTATCTTGAAAACGGAGGCTTTCTGCTGGCCGAGGCCTGCTGCGGCCGTAAGGGGTTTGATCTGGCGTTCCGTAAAATCATGGCCGAGCTCTTTCCCGCGGCGCCCCTGCGGGACATTCCTCATGACAACGTGCTTTTTTCGATGCCGAACGATGTCCAGCGGGTCGGGGTGACGCCTGTGTTGCAGCAGGCCCTGGGCACGGCGGCTTCACGTCCCAAGCTGGAGGGCGTGGAGGTGGGCGGACACGTCGCCGTGATTTACAGTCCGTATGGCATGGCAGGGGGCTGGGAGATGTCTCAGAGTCCTTATGCCAGAGGGTATGATGATGTGAGCTGCCAGCGGTTGGGACAGAATATTCTGATGTATTCCGTAACGCAATGATGGGGGGAAGCATGAAACATTTTTCAGTGCGATGGTTGGCTGTTGTCTTTCTGGGGGTGCTGTCAGGGGTTTCCGCCCGTGGCGCCGCTGTTCCGAACGGAAACGAATACGCGCTCAGTCTGGTCGAGGCGCAGACGCCCGCAGCGCGCAAAAAACTCGTGACACAAGGGGTGGGCAAGAATCATTTCTTCAGGTATCTTCAAGTGCTGGAGATCACGAAGCAAAGCACGAATGGCGCGCCTGTTATCCTGCTGAAGACCCGTGAGCCGAGTTCCAAAATGCAGGTGACCTTCCTGGTCCAGAAAAGCATTTCCTTGTCGGTCCTGCAGACAGATCCGGCCACGAAGGTCGGGGATGCTGTTGCCGTGGTCGGCGTTGTGGAGAGTGCTGATCCGGTTAAACGGGAGATGGTGCTGAACCCGGTGATCGTGCGCTATAAAGACCTGCTGGCGCCCAAGGTCGGCAAAGAGATGCTTGCAGAACGGGATTCCTCTGCGATCGTCTATTCCTTCACAGGCGGCAAGAAGGCTGTGAATGTCTCTAAACGCGATCAGGACCTTGTTTCGAACGAGAAAGAGATGATCGAAAAACTGGGGAAGGACGGGTGGGCGGAATATTTAATCGGGGAGATAGCCAAGCGTGACAAGGCTGAAAGAGTTGAACGCGACAAGCTCGATATTTACAAAAAGAAAGACGAGAAAAGCGCGAAGTGACCCTGAAGGACACTCTGTAATTTTATGGCAAAAAAAGTAAATGTCAAAGGGCACGCCGTCGCACAGGGGCCGAAGGAGCCAAGCGAGGAGGGGATCAAGGCCTTCCTGAACCCCGAAGAGATGCACAAGCTCAGCCGGATCGTGCTGCAGTCCCGTTATGTGGTGGAGGGCAATCTCTCCGGTGCGCACAGGAGCCCGCTGAAAGGGGCGAGTTCCGAGTTTGCCGATCACAAATCCTACGGCATCGGCGATGACCCCAAGCATCTGGACTGGAAAGTGCTGGGGCGTACGGATCGCTACTACATCAAACGGTATGAAGATGAGACCAATCTCCGGGTGTATCTCATTTTGGACCGGAGCAACTCCATGGCTTATGGAAGCGGAGCGCTCACGAAGTTTACCTTTGCCTGCCGTCTGGCGGCCGCCTTGGGTTATGTGGTGGTCAAGGCCAGGGACTCTGTGGGGCTGTTCACGTATTCAGACAAGATGGATATGAAGGTGGAGGCGCGCAACTCCCTGAACCATCTGAATAACACATTGAAGCGGTTGCAGCAGGTCGAACCTGCCTCCACGACCAATACTGCTGAGACGCTGCATCAGATCGCCGAGTCGATCCATAAGCGTGCGTTGGTGGTGCTGATTTCCGATTTGCTCGACAATGAAAAGGAGATCGTGCAGGCGCTTGCGCATTTCCGGAAACGGCTGCACGACGTCATTGTCCTGCATGTCCTTGATCCGGTGGAGATTGACCTCTCCCTGAAGCAGGGCTTTGAATTTGAAGACATGGAAACAGGGGAGCGTATGACCGTAGATCCCCGTGGGGTGGCCAAAGACTACCAGAAGGAGTTCGGGGCGTTTCTGGAATATTACCGCGTCTCCTGTGAGGCGATGAAGGTGGACTACCGGCTGGTGAAGACAGATCAGGCGGTGGAGACCTACGCGCGGGCGTATTTGGAGGAGCGTCGCAGATTGAGATAACGCATTATGATTTCTTTTCTGACCCCCATATTTTTAACGGCCCTGGCGGCGGCCTCGATACCGCTGATTCTGCACTTGATCCAGTCCAGCCGGACGGAGCGTCTGCCGTTCAGTACGATTCGTTTCCTGAAGCTGGCTCAGAAGCGCTCGTCGCGGCGGATCAAGATGGAGAATTTTATCCTCTGGCTGCTGCGGACCCTCCTGCTTATTCTGCTGGCGCTGGCCTTTGCGATGCCGATCATCCGCACCAAGAAGTTCGGCAATCTCGTGAGCCGTACGGCTCGGGATGTGGCGATCGTGATCGACGGCTCCTACAGCATGAACTACCAGATGAACCAGCAGGATCTGTGGCATGAGGCTAAAGAGTTGGCGGTCACGATTATTGAGGGCCTGGGTGACAACGACCGTTTCTGCGTCTATCTGGCAGGTGATCATGTGACGCCTGTTTTCGAACAGTTGACCGCAAAGAAAGAGGAGGCGGCAACGCGTATCCGAGCGCTTCCGCCGCCGACGGGGTCCTCCCGTCTGTGCCCCACCACCATGGCTGCGTTGGATGCTGTGGAGCAGGATGCGCGCCGTGGCGAACGGGAGTTGCATATCATTTCAGACTACCAGATGCTTCCCTGGGCCAGTTTCAAAAAGGACGCGAATGCCTCCAATACCGTGAGCGCGTCCGGTGTGCAGGCCGGAAGGGTCGAGAGCCCGTGGGATCCTGCTAAAGTTCACGACAACACCACATGCTTTGTCACGCTCCTCGGCACACCTGAGCCTGAAAATGTCTCCGTCATGGATGTCGAGGTGGAACCCAAGCTGATTACGGCTGAGATCTCCTGTCAGGTGACGGTGAGTCTGCTTCGTGCCGGGCCTTCGCTCGATACGGCGGTGTCGCTTTTCGTAGATGACAAAGAGGTGGCCCGGCGTTCCGTGATGCTGGAGCAGGGGGCTACGAAGAAGATGCAGTTCATGCTTCCGCTCCTGAGCGGCGGTGTTCATGCGATCAGGGTCGAGACACCGGAGGACAGCCTTCCGGACGACAATCCGTTTTATTTTCTCATCCGTGTCCGCGAGAAGCTGCCGGTTCTCTGCGCAGGCGAGTCGGACAGCAACCTCTTTTTAAAAACCGCTCTGGGCGCGGGCGTCGATGGCGTGTCGCCGATTGACGTGAAAGTCATCAAGCCGGATGCGCTCGCCGGAGAAACCCTCGCTGCCTACTCCTGCGTCTTCCTGTGTAACGCAATAGCGCTGCCGGGGCAGCTGATCAAGCAGTTTGAAAATTATGTGGCGGCCGGGGGCTTGCTGGTGCTCTTCCCGGGGGATCGCGCGGCGTTGTCCGACTATGGCCTCTGGGGCAATCTGCCAGCGGAGCCTGCTTCGATCACGGAGCTGCCCGTGGCGAACCGTAAACGGCTGCTTGTCTGGGATAAACCTCAGCATCCGGTGTTGTGGGGCATCGCAAAGGCGGGGGTTGCGCCGAGCGTCGTGATCAAACGCCAGCTCAAATGCCCGACCTTGAAAGAGCGGGCGGAGACGCTGATCTCGACAGGGTCTGGCGATCCTTTCCTGATGTTCCGTCCCCACGGCCGCGGGGCAATCATGCTGTTCACCGTGTCCGCGGACCGCTCCTGGAGTGATTTTCCGCTCTCGTCGTTCTTCCTGCCGATCATGCATCAGCTCACGCAATATGCCGCGGGTGTCAAAGCCGGGAAGCCGTACCTGTGGGCAACGGAGAGTCTCTCGCTGACGGAGTATTTGCCGGAAGCCACGCATACCTCCACGCTCAAGAGCCCCGACAGCAAGCCAGTCTCCCTTAGAAGTACCGTGGTTGAAGGGGGGACGGATATCTATGCGGAGGGGCTGACGACGCCCGGGCACTACACGCTGAGTACGGGCGGAGGAGCGGCCCAGCCGGCGCTGGCGGTCAACATCCCCCGCAGGGAATCCGATCTCGCTCCGGTGCTGCAGCAGGATATTCCGGAAATCGTCGGTGTTCCCGCGCTTCATGTGGCGCTTGGCAAGGATGACCTGTTGAAGAAGCTGGAGGATTTTCGCATTGGCCAGTCGCTCACCGAGTCGCTACTATGGCTGGTCTTGCTGCTCGCGATCGCGGAGGTGTTCTATGCCAATTACCTCCTGCGGAAAAATTCAAAATTGACCGATGAGCTGAAGATCGATCCCTCAGGCAGGGTGAAGGAAAAACAAGCGTGATCATTTACGACCATATCGTGCCGACCGTGACGATTGCGGCAGGCGTTCTGACGGCCCTGGCCGTGACCGTTGTTGCATACTGGTTTTTTGTCAAGCGGGACTGGAGCCAGGCGCTGATGATTGCGTTTCGGACCGTCTTCTTCCTATTGCTGGGGTGGTGTCTGCTGATGCCTGGTGAACGGACGGTCGAGACCCTTCAGATGAAGCCGCGATTCCTTGTGCTGCTGGACAGGTCCCAAAGTATGACCATGACACGCGGCGAGAAGATGACCAACCGTTGGCAGGTGGCGCAGTCGGTGCTCCAGATGCCGTGGGTTGCGAGCCTGGAGAATAAATTCGAAATTGATTTTTACGCCTTTGCCGAGGAGGTCAGTCCGAAAGTGCCATTGAAGGAGTATGGGACCTTGACACCGGACGGCAATGCAACGTTGTTGCGTGACGCGCTGAGAAAAACAACCGGACGCTATGTGGGTGTTGATGTGGCCGGTTGCCTGTTGCTCAGCGACGGTCTTGACACTCGGGAGGCGTTCAAGGAGTGGGCGTTTGAAAAGCGGCCGTTCCCGATCTTTTCCCTGCCGTTGGAAAAGGACGTGCTCTGGGAGGATGAGCCGGACATCCGCGTTGAAACGCTCAGCACGCCGCGCCGTGTGACAGTCGGCTGGCAGTCGGAATTGAAGGTCGTGATCTCGGGCCAGGGGACCAAGGGCAAGCCCTTTCCGGTCAAGCTGCTTCAGGATGAGGTGCAGCAACAGAGTATAGAGACTCAAATTCCGGAAGGTGGCGGCAACCGCGAGGTGGTGTTCAGGCTGGATCACAAAGTGGTGGGGATCAACACCTATCGTGTAGTGCTGCCGAAGCTGCCCGGGGAGACGCAGACCGATGACAATGAGTCCTCTGTTGTGGTGCAGGTTCAGGATGCCAAGAACCGCTTGATGTATGTGGAGGGGGCGCCGCGGTGGGAGTCCAAGTATCTCTCGCGTGTCCTGCGCGAGAGCAAGCAGGTGAGCCCGGCTATTTTCCTCAAGGGGCCGAAGGGCAAGTTCATGACCTACGGCGTGAACAATGATGTCGCGCCCGACATGGATGAAGCCAAGCTGTCGGCCTTCAAGATCGTCGTGCTGGGCAACCTCAGCGGCGAGGAGTTGGGGGACGAACGGGCCCGGGCGCTCGTTAAATTCGTGGAGATGGGGGGCAGCCTGGTCCTGCTCGGCGGCAGCAAGGGATGGGCCCCGGATGGCTTTGTGAAAACGCCTTTGAAGGCGCTCCTTCCCGCAGCAGGATTTAGCGCAAAAGCCCAGGAAGGCGACTATCGGGTATCCCTGACGGATCAGGGGCGTTCACATGCGGCTTTCGGGGGCGATGTGGAATTCTGGGAGAAGGTCCCCTCGGTGCTCTCGCTGTTCCAAGGGGTCACGCCCTCGGCGGCGGCCCGGGTGCTGGTGGAAGCTCGGACCGAGAGTGGAGCGCAGCCCATGATCATTGCTCAGGGTTACGGCCAGGGCAAGGTCGTGGCGATCTTCTCTGATTCGCTGTGGAAGTGGCAGTTGAGCGCGGATGCGATGAAGAACAAGCCTTATCCGCGTTTCTGGCACCAACTGCTCTCTTGGCTCTTGCCCAAGGCGGATGAAGTGGAAGGAAAACAGTGGGATATCTTTCTTGACCGTGAAGAGTGCTTTATGGGCGAAGAGATTGAGCTCACCGCGCGCTGGACCGGCGTGGATGATCCGCCTGCCGGGACAATCGCCACGGCAGAGATCACTTACCCCAACAAAAAGAAAATGCCCTTTTCAATGGCGAGCCAGGCGGCTCAGGCGCTTGCAGGGAAGATGGTCCCCTCCTACAGCGTGAAATTCAAGGGCGAGGAGGCAGGGATGTATTCCGTGGTGGTCTTCTCCGCGACCGGAGGACGACGGACGGAGTCAGATTCAGCGTACTTCTCGATCAAGCCGTACTCCCCAGAATCCAGGCCCCGCCCGCCGGACTTCGAAACCATGAAGGCGATCACGACGAACAGCGCGGGCGTATTCTTTGACTCTGCAATTGAGCTGAATCGCGCCCTGAGTGCACTGGAGCCCAAGCAGCTCAAGCAGGAGATTTCCAAGTACAAAACTTTTTGGCAGAGCTGGATAATTCTCTCTATGCTGATACTCTCCATTGTGTTAGAATGGATTATTCGAAAAATTAATAATCTAACGTAAGGGTTGTTGGTATGGCAGGGCATCTTTCACGGAGGATAGAAATGAAGAAGATTAGCTTTTTAGGCTGTGCGATATTCAGCCTGGCAATGACGTTATCAACCATGGCTGTTGAGTCAAATGTCTGTTATAACAGCTCCTTTGATTCAGAGAAGGGCCATTTTGACGGTTGGAATATTGATTTTGACTGGACGGCCAATAAGCACCAGATGGGCAATCATCTCAATGTTTCGTATCTGCCGGAGTTCAAAGGCAAGAAGAATGTATTGAAAATGATTGTGCCGTCCGGATACGAATCAAAGGTTGAAACACCGCTGATTCCGTACAAGAGCGGGGATCGTTACAAATGCACGTTTGACATTTATATTGACGATGTGAGCATGAAGGTGCTGTTCCAGGGGTATAACCTGAAACCCGGAATTGCGCCCAGCGACAAACCGCTGCTTCAGGATATGCGGCGCGTCTACAAGGCGGAGAACAGTGATGTCAAAGGAGCCGCTTGGAAGACCATGAGCGTGGAGTTTCCCATGCCGCAGGTTTCGGAGCTTGCCTTCAGCCACTTGCAAAAAGTCAGGTATCTCACAGTCCTCATGTACGTGCCAGGCGCAACGTATGGCGCAGGCAATTTCTATCTCTCCAATTTGCGGATTACGAAATTGCCAGGCCAGGTCAAGGTCAAGAAAGGGGGGTGATTATGGCACTCTCAACAGTAGTCGCTCGGCTAAAAAAAATCGGACAGATGCTGAACCGATGGCGGGCAGAGATTCAACTGACGGCCGGACTGGCCGTAGTGCTGCTCCTGCTGTTCTTCCTGACGTGGAGTGATTTTTTGGCGCGCTACAGCCAGAACGGACGGCTGCTGGTCTGGGGTGTCCTGCTGCTGGTCTCCGCTGTCCTGGCGGGACTGATTATGAAGACGTTATCACGCCGTCATACGCCGGAGGGCGTGGCTGTCTGCGTGGAACAGACCTTTCCTCAACTTGACAACCACCTGATCAACTTCCTGCAATTCTCAGCTGTCAGCATGCGGGATGCCTTTGTCGCCACGTATGTCAAGATGGATATCCCGCATTGGGACGGACTGAATTTGTCCTTGATGAAGGATCGGCGTAAACTGCGCTGGGCGCAACTTGCGCTGGGGGTTGCGGTCGTGCTGATGGTGCTGCCCTTCTCGTTTCTGGGGCAGGCTTGGTTGACGTCGATGGTGCGGGTTCTGAATCCGTTTGCCGAAATCGCGCCGGTCAGCTTGACGCATATTCTCACTGTGACCCCGGGGGATGCCACCGTGCTGCAGGGTGGAGACATCAAGTTGGCCTGTACGGTTGAAGGGAAGTCAGGACATGAGGTGCGCCTGGATGTCTGCCCTGCGGATGGCGAGGTCAAAACTTATAATCTGGGGTCGCTCAAAGGTGCTGGCTCAGAGGTCTTCCCGCATACGCTGAACAAGGTCACGACAGCCTTGAAATACCGTTTCCGCGCAGGAGATGCCTACGTCGCGGGCTGGAAGGAGATTACCTTGAGGCCGCCTTTGGCGTTCAACGCCCTGCTGCTGAAGGTGGTCCCTCCAGCCTATACGGGGTTGCCCGCACGGAAGTATGACGGGCAGTCGAAGACGATCGACATCCCGTACGGTTCGAAGGCTGAGCTGGCATCCGCGTGCAACACGCCCCTGCGTTCGCTTCTCCTATCCGGGGCGGGTGAGCCTGTGAGCCTTGAGCTGAAAGGCGAGGGCCGGGCTGGCGTTGCAATGCTCACCATTACCAACGGTGTCAACCTGACGCTGGCCGCTGTGGCGACGAATGGAGACACGGCTGAAGCTGTGATGGGGTTTAACCTCCTCCCGGACCGGCCCCCGGTACTCACCGTCAAATATCCCCAGAAGCCGGTTCCGCTGCCGCCCGGTTCTGCGCCCAGCATTGACTTCGCTGTCACCGATGATTTCGGGTTCAGTGATATCACTATCGAGCAACTCTCCGGCCCCGGGGATGCGGCTGAACCGCCCAAGGTGCTGAAGCGCTACAGCCGGGGAGAAAACAAAGGCAAGGAGCTTTCCTTCCTGTGGAAGGGTGATATTCGAAAGATAACGGATTCGGGCAGCATCAGCTTACGGGTTGTGGCCAAGGATAATCGTGCGGGATCCCCCAATGTGACGTTCTCCCAGACACTCAGTTTTGAGCTGGACGAGATGTCCGCCGCAGCGAAGAATCGTCAGGAGGAGCTCAAGAAAAACGCTGAAGGGCTGAATAAGGTGATTGAACTCCAGCGCGCGAATATGGACAGGACCAAGCAGCTTCAGGGAAATTTGATTGCCGCAAAGGACGAGCAATGGAGTGAACGGGTGGAACAGCAGGAGCTCATCCGGAAGATGGTGCGGCTGCTGATCGAAAAGGGCGGCGTCAACACGCTGGGGAACCTGGTGCCCTCCATCAAGAAGCTGTATGTGAGTGAAATGGCGGAGGTGATTCCAACATTGCGGAAGGTCCCCGAAGTGAAGGAGGTCACGGCGAAAGACCGGCAGGTCGTCCTGGCGCTTTCCATGCAGGAGAAGATCCTGCGGCAGCTGACCTTTGCTGGCGAGTCAGCAAAGATGGTGCAGGAGGCCAACAAGAGCAGTTCGCTGATCGGTATCTTGGACGGTATGATCGCCAGCCAGTCAGAGATTATCAAGACGACCTTGAAATGCTCAACCCAGAACGTCGCGGTGGCCGCGTCGGTTGTGACACAGCAGGACAAGCTGAGTTCAGAGCTCATCGCCTTCATTAAGGCGTGCAGGGCTGAAGCGTCCTCCGGTCAGGGGGAAGATAAAGATCAGGCCGCGTTCGTGGAAGCTGTCGCGACCTTCTGCGAGAAGGAGAAGATCAGCAATGATATGCTGCTCGCCTCTGAACAGTTGGAGGAAAACAAAGCGAATGACGCTGTCCCGCATGAACGCAACGCCTACACGAAGCTCCTGTCCGCACGTAAGCAGTTTGAGGAGGTTGTCGCAAAGGGCGAAAAGGAGACGCGAGAGGAGATGATTGAGGCCATCCAGGTCGCTGAAGCCAAACTGGGGAAACTGAAGGAGTTGACGAAAAAACTTAAAGAAGAGATGGATAAAATCGAGGATAACAAGAACAAGAACACCAAAGATTTCGATGTCATGGAAGAGGAGGCCGCCGAGATTGAGAAGAACATCAAGGAGGCGATGCTTCAAATTCCCAAGGATCTGGATATTTTTGCGCACTTGAATGTGGGGAACGACCTGGTCGAGGATGTCTTCTCCACGTTTGAAGAGGTGACGCAACAGGAAGGCCCCGCCACAAAGCCGACCGACGGAGGGCCTGTGGCGGAGAAGGCGGTGATCAAGCGCGAGTATTTGCTGGATGCCATGGAAAAAGCCACAGAGTTGCTTGACGATTTTGAGATGTGGCTCGGCAAGGACGCTGACACCAAGAAGATTACTGTGGAGGCCGCGGATAAGGAGGAGATGCCGGAGGGGGTCGCCCTGACGCCGTTGCAGACATCGATGGAGGATATCATCGGCGATCTTCAGAAGGTCGCGGACGAGAAGCTTGACAAGGCGGCCGATGACGGCGCCATCAATGCCGCCACCCCGGACATGGAGATGGGTGGCGAAATCACAGAAGGTGATACCACGACCTTTTCAGCCAAGGGGAAGTCCGGTAACGAGACTCCGGATCACAAGGAGCAGGACGGACGGTCGAATGTCGGGCGCCAGGGCATGGCGAGCGGAGAATCCGCCGCGGCTTCGGGCACCATCGGCAAGGGGGATGACGATATTGAGGCGCGACGTACCCAGGATCCCACGCAGTCCGGAAAGGTCACAGCGGATGGCGAGGCCGATACAAAGGCCACGGGTGGCGGCAAGCTCGGCTCGGGCAAGGGGGATGACTGGGGCCAAAGCGGTGGAACAGACCGCATGGATTCAGGCGAGGCTGGCTCCATGGCCAAGTCGCTCGAGAATATGGCAAAGAAGGCAGACCAGGCGTATGCGCAGGCCTCCTTGAAAGGCCTGCGTACGGATTCGCTGGAGACGGCGGCCCATCACATTCGCCAGGCCACGGATGCGATCTCCAAAGGCGTCCCCATCAGTCAGGTGGCTGAGCTGCGGCGTAAGGCGATCGGGGCTTTGAAGAAAGCCAAGACGGAACTGGGCGAAGGGAGCGCGGCGAGCCTGGATGGTCAGAATTTCATCTCGAGCCTGACAGATGTGATCGAGGCCGATCAGGAGATCTCGCCGGAGAAATACCGGAAGCTGAATGCCTCCTATTATAAAATGCTGAATGAAGTGATGTGATGAAGATACGAAAATTAATGGTTTTGTTGACGGGGCTTGCGCTCTCAGCATCCGGGGTTGAAAACTCCGCAGACTGGGCGGTGAAGGAGGCGTCTGTCCGCTTCGTGGTGGAGTTGACCCACGAGCCCAGCCATCCGAGTGCAGGTTACTTTGTCTCCATCCAGGACGGGGGGATGCTTCCGGGCCCCCTTCCTGACCCGGTTGTGGTTGATGAGAAGGGTAACGCCTTGAAGAGTGGCGTGCTGTGGCATTGCAAAGATACCGGGTGCGCTCTGGTCTTCGAAGCTCCGAAGGGCGGAGAAAAGGCAGTGGTCTATTTTCGTGGGGCGAAGAAGCTGAATCTCTGGACACCGCAGAGCGAGCTGACACCGAGTGCCATCTTTTGTGAAATCAATGAAACGCGGGAGCGCGAAGAGGCCATTAAGCTGGGCGCCCTAGGCTCTGTCGGCCCGAATGTCCGTTATTCCAATCAGGCGTGGAAGGCAGGTGCCTGGAGAGGCAAGCCGATCCCCTTGGCCATGTGGGAAGGGCATCTAGGGGGAAGCGCCTTGTATATGCTGGCGTATATTCAGGTCACAGATCCTGGACCCACCTGGATTGGCCCTCAGGTCAAATCCGGCAACATAGAGATCGCCATTGACGGCAAGATGGTGAAGCAGGCCAAGAAAAACGAGAAGGTCGGCGGTGTCGGCGGCATGGTCGATCTCACTGCGGGGTTGCATAAAGTGGAGCTCTATGGCTACAGCGTTGACAAAAAAGCCAGTGGCCCGATGATGTTCAGCTGGCGTACGCCCAAGACAACGGTTGACGAGTTGGGCGGTGTCCGCGCGAAAGATATCAGATATCCAGGAACGCCTATGAATGAGTCGTGCCTGATCGATGCCGCGAATGTCGTGAAATCCGGGCAGTGCCGTATCAGCGATATCCAGTCACGCACCGGGCCGGTCGCCGCATTTGAGATTCAGCCCTCCAGCCTGTTCCACTTCCCGGAGGAGGATGAGTTGATTGTCTACGGCTTAAAAGCATGGACAAAGAGTAATCCGGCTGATACCCGTTACAGTTGGCGCTTTGAGACGGCTCCGGATGCTCTGGCCGAGGGACCTGAAATCAAGTGGCTCTTTAAAGGCGGCAGGTTCACCCATGTGACGTTGATTGCTGAGGCGGCGGGCAAGAAGACATCCGCCAGAGCAGTTTTTTACACGAACACAGGCGAAAGCAGCAGCTTGGATGATGAGAATACGCGGCAGTCATTTAAACAGGCGTGCTATACGATGTTGAGTGCTTATCCGGAGAAGGCGGATCCTGTGGCTCAATGGGATGCGACGCTGTGGAATAATTTTTTCCGCGTCCTTGATCTGAAAGGCGCGAACGCGCTGCTGGAATATATGGTGACGAAGCGGTGGAACTTCGTCAAGAAGAGGCTGGAGCCCGAGCGCAAGGAGCTGCTGCAAGATATCGCCCTCTTTTCCATGGGGCCCCGCAAGCCCAAGGAGGCGTTTAAATTGGCTGCGGAGTTCAGCGAGGAGGTTGCTCCCAGCACCCGCTCCGTGGTGTTGAAGTTGAAGCAGGCGGAAATTCTGATGTATTACCTGGATGATTTGGAGGGTGCGAGAAAAATCATCACCCCGCTGCTCATCATTAACGGTGAAGGGGGGGAACGGGCAAAGATACGAATGGGGGACCTGGATTTCCTCTCCCGCAACATCAACTCTGCTACGCAGCGGTACGGCGATGTCCAGGGCCGCGCCAAGGCCGAGGCTCAGGATGTCCAGGCGACACGCCTGCGCTCCTTCACCTCCGGCCCAAAGAAGGTGAAAGACATTATTGAGGCCCAGAAAAAGGGCGATAAGGGGGCCAAGAGTGACCCGGCTGAAGAGAAGAATAATTTTGTTCCGATGGTTGCGCCTAAGGATGTGCCCGCCTGGAAACTGGCCGCCATCCGGGAGGTGGCGGACTCTGAAAATGTGAACATCCTGATCAGCCAGGGATTCTACCTTGAGGCGTTCCAAGCCATGCAACTCTGGGAACGGGTCTTCCCGATGTCTAAAATTACAGGCGATTATATTCTTCGCGAGGCTAAGCTGTATATGCAGTTGGAGGATTACAAACGGGCGCGCAAGCTGTTGAGCACGTATTGCGACCAGGTTGACGTCTCGAATTTCCTCCCCGAAGCCATGCAGATGATTAAGGAGTGTATGTATGCCATGAAGGAGCCTGACGCGGCCATTGAGAAGCTTGAGAAGGAAATGCGCAAGCGGACGACGTTTGGCGGCGGGGAGGAGTGATCGTGGAGAGGGAGCTGTTTATGAAAAGAGTTGTGGGTGTTGTCCTGTTGTTCCTGGCCGTGTCGGCAGGGGCTGCCGATAAAGAGCACAGTCGGTTATATACGGCGCCAGATATGTCCGCTTCAGGGGGAATCGCCGGAAAAATTATTAACCCGGGAATGCCGATCGTCCAGATATTGGCCATGCCGCCTGATGAACCGCGCTTCGTCTACGAAGGGCAGATCTCCGGTGCGAGCCGGCAGGAGTTCGCGTTCGCGAATCTTCCGATGGCCAAGTATAATCTCTTCGTCATCTATGAGAATGCGTTTTATGAGGGGCTCCAGTTGTCGAGCGAAGCCGATACATTGACGGATAAAGACCGTCAGAGCATTACGAAGATCGTCAACGATTCCGACCCGTTTTATAACAAGAAGATTATTCACCGCATCGCCGGCACGACAGGCCGGGGCAACCTCGCCAGGTGCGTGGTGACACAATACAGGGATGGCCCCGGAACGGTTACTGCGGATTACGAAGCGCTCAAAGGGCAAGGGCGGCGGACGTTTAAATTGATTTGGCTGAAGGATGTTGGCGTGGGCTGGCAGGTCGTCCAGAAAAGGGATCTCTATCCCGTGACGGTCGATCTGCGTCTGCTCAAGCCGGCGCACCATTACTCGGAACAGTTGTCGAACATCCGGGTGACAAATAAAGTGAAGCAGTTAGGTGATATTGATCTGAGTAACGAAACGAAAAAGCGGTAAGGCTGATGAAAGGATACGTCCATGGCTAGTCTTTTAGTGAAGCAGGGGCAGTTTGAGGGGCAGACATTTGATCTTGCAGGCGGTGAAATAGTAATCGGGCGCGACGAGTCGTGTTCCATCATGTTGGAGAATGATGCGTTGGTGTCACGCCATCACGCGAAAATTTTCCAAAACAATGAAGGGGTCTGGTCTCTTGCTGATCTGGACAGCGCGAACGGAACGCTCCTCAATTACGCCGCTGTCACGACCTCCCCCTTGAAAGAGAATGATGTCATCTCCGTCGGCGCCACGACCTTTATCTTCAGGGGCGAAGCGAAGCCAGTCGCTGGAAACGTTCCAGCGCCCGCCCCGCAAAGCGTGTCTGAACAAAAAAGCATGACGACAGATGATGACCTGAAGCTGGTCAAGCAGATGCGCGAATCCATGGATGCCATCCGTCGCGAGGTGGGCAAGGTCATTATCGGACAGGAAGACGTCCTGAACGAGATCTTAATGTGCATCATTGCCGGCGGACATGCCCTGTTGATCGGCTTGCCCGGACTGGCAAAGACGCTGACCGTCAATACCATCGCCAAGGTGCTGGATATGAAGTTTAAGCGTATCCAGTTTACGCCTGACTTGATGCCGTCAGATATCACCGGCACCGAGGTGCTGGAAACAGACCGGGTAACCCAGCAGAAGGAGTTCCGCTTTATGCAGGGACCCATTTTCTGCAATATGCTGCTGGCGGACGAAATCAACCGTACCCCGCCGAAAACGCAGGCCGCATTGCTGGAGGCCATGCAGGAGAAGCAGGTCAGCGTCGGGAAAGAGGTCTATAAACTCGACAAGCCCTTCTTCGTGTTGGCTACGCAGAATCCCATTGAACAAGAGGGGACATATCCGTTGCCCGAAGCGCAGCTCGACCGGTTTATGTTTAATATTTTCGTGGACTATCCGACGCTGAATGAGGAGATGGAGGTGATCACCCGGACCACCATGTCCGCAGGCGGAGAGCCGCAGGTGGTCGTCGATAAGCGGGCGGTGATCCATCTGCAGGAGGTGGTGCGGAAAATCCCTGTCTCCCAGCATGTGATCGGGTATGCAGTCAAGTTGGTCCGGGCGACCCGGCCGGGCGATGAAACGGCTCCGGAGTTTACCAAGAAGTATGTCTCGACTGGCGCTGGACCGCGTGCCGGACAGTTCCTGATCCTGGCAGCCAAGGCGCGTGCCGTGCTGGAAGGCCGTATCCATGTCAGCTGCAATGACGTCAGAAGCGCTGCCATGCCGGTGTTGCGCCATCGTATCCTGACCAACTTCTCCGCGGACTCCGAAGGCATTAACTCCATCACGATTGTCAAGCGCCTGATTGAAGAGGTGAAAGAACCTGGCGTCGAGACCTACGAAGAGCCCCAAAACGCGCCGAAAAAGAAGAAGTAATATGCTTCGATTTCTGCTGATAGCCCTGCCCTTGCTCGCCACTGCAGAGCAACCAGTTCCCGCGCCTCGCGAACCTGTCCGGGGTGTGGATGCCCTGCCGCTCGAGCAGCGCCGAGCTTTTCTGCGGGGGACGCTATCGGATTGGCGGGTTGATACTGATGACCGCAGGGGTAAAGAAGCCCCTCCCGCACAGAAGCCCTATCCGGCGGAGGCAAAGCGGCTGGATCTCATCGCCCCCGCTGAATTCAAGGTCGGTACGGTCAGCGTACAGGAGGCTGTTCGTAACCGGCGCAGCAGACGTGACTATACGGAGTCGCCGTTCTCGCTCGAAGAGCTGAGTTATCTGCTCTGGGCTACGCAGGGGCTCTCCAAAACTGGTCTAGATGAGAAGGGGAAGCCTGTCCAGTTCAAGTCGGTCCCCTCAGGCGGGGCACGGCACCCCTTTGAGACGTACCTGCTGATTAACCGGGTCGCGGGTGTCGCTCCTGGAATCTATCGCTACCTCCCGCAGGAGCATCAACTGTTGTTGATCAAGGAGGATGCGGCGCTCGATAAGCAGATCACGGCGTCCTGTTATGGGCAGGCCTTTATTGGCAGTTCGGCCGCGGTCTTTGTCTGGGCCGCGATCCCTGCTCGGACCGAATGGCACTATGGCAGTATCGCCCAGAAGCTCATCGCCATCGAGGCCGGGCACCTCTGTCAGAATCTTTACCTCGCCGCGGAATCCATCCATAGCGGGGTATGCGCGGTCATGGGCTATGATCAGGCCCGCATGGACGCCTTGCTCGGCTTAGACGGAAAAGAGGAGTTTGTCATCTACCTTGCAGCGACTGGAAAAGTGGAGCCCGGACAGGACTCGAAATCCGGGAGCC
The DNA here is from genome assembly GCA_942493055.1 of uncultured bacterium. Taxonomy (GTDB): domain Bacteria; phylum Verrucomicrobiota; class Kiritimatiellia; order RFP12; family UBA1067; genus CAIZQW01. Next base: position 5,240,746 of record OW818680.1, read on the forward strand.
CAAGCTCCAAGTGAGCCACGAGATTCCGGAAAGAAGTGAAACAGTGAATACAAAAGCGACAACGTTTGAACCGTTTCAGATCCGGACGCTGGACGCGTTGAAAGCGGAAGCCAGCCGCCTCAGGCTGGAACTGCCTGTCTCCAGTGATGTCGCCGTGCTGGGCGACCCTGTGTTGGTCAACGGACTGAAGATCCCCAACCGTCTCTGCGTCCAGCCGATGGAGGGGTGCGACGCTGACGCAGGTGGCGCCCCCGGGGAATTGACCTTCCGGCGTTACCAACGCTATGCAGAGGGCGGCTTTGGCTTGATCTGGCTGGAAGCTGCGGCTGTTGATGGTCCCGGCCGCTCCAATCCGCAGCAGTTGTGGATGAACCGGAAAAATCTTACGGCCTTTACCGAACTGGTCCACGAGATCAAAACGTGCGCCCGCCAGCGTTGGGGACATGAGATTTGTGTGATCCTCCAATTGGCTCATGCGGGGCGCTATTGCCGTCCCCAGGGCGAGGCCGCACCCTTGCTTGCTCTCCCGGATACACAACTGGGAAGAGATCCGAACGCATCGGTCCTCTCTGATGATGACTTGGATGCGCTTCAGGAGAAGTTTGTCAGCGCAGGCCGCCTAGCGATGGATGCGGGGTTTGACGGGGTGGATATCAAAGCCTGTTACAATGACCTGCCCGCAGAATTGCTATGCGCTCTCACACGACCCGGCCGATATGGAGGTTCCCTCGAGAACAGAAGCCGTTTTCTGTGTGAGGTGGTCGCTAAACTCAGCGCAGCACATCCCGAAATGCTCCTGGCTTCAAGGCTCTCGATCACGACGGATGTGAAGGAGCTTGATGAATCTGTTGCCGTGGCTCTGCTGCTGCAGACTGCGGGTGTAAAGCTGCTGAATCTGTCGGCGATGGCTGAGGCTACCCCGTCAGCAGGGGCGTATGTGCATCCGCTGGAGCGTTTTGTGCGCATGGCAGAGGCTTCGAAAACCCTGCAACGGGCTCTTCCCGGGGTTGCGGTGGTCGCAGGAGGGTTCAGCTGGTTCCGCCACTTTCTGCCCCATGTCGCAGCAGGCGTGGTGCAGGGGGGCGGCGCGACATTGATCGGTGTCGGACGTGCCGCGCTGGCCTATCCATCACTGGCAGGGGATATTATCCAGAAGGGAAAAATGGAGCCCGAGGGGTGCTGTGTCACCTGTGATGCCTGTGTCCAGTTGCTGAAGGATGACGGGCATGCGGGTTGCGCGATCATGGACGGCTCTGTCTATGGAGGCGAATACCGTACCCGGCGTCATTTCGCGACAGACCATTTGAAGGAGGAGGCGAAGCGCTGCCGTGGCTGTGAGCCGGCGCCTTGCCGCGCAGGATGTCCGACACGGATTGATGTGCCCGCATTTCTAAAAGCCTTTGCGGAAGGGCGGATTGGAGAGGCCTATGAGATCCTCCGAACGGCGAATGCCCTGCCAGAGATGTGCGCGCATCTGTGCCCTGTTGGAATGCTCTGCGAAGGTCGGTGCGTAGCCGCTACGCTGGATGGCACCCCAATTCCGATTCATGACATCCAATACGTTGTCTCCTGGGAGGCCCGCCGCAACAATCTGACCGGCCTCCGCGTGCCCGCATGCGATACGGGAAAAAAAGTGGCTATTGTCGGAGCTGGCCCTGCGGGCCTATCCTGTGCGGCGACACTGCTGGAGCTGGGCCATCAGGTCGTGCTTTTCGAGCGCAGCTCGCGTCTGGGCGGAACCCCCGAACAGGTCATCCGTTCCAGCCGTTTTACAGGCGCCCCTGCCGAGGCCCAAGCCCTTTTGATGCCGGCGTTGCGCCAGGCGCGCCTGGTGATCAAATACGGGGTTGAATTGGGACGCAACATGACGCTGGAGGAGCTACAACGTGGCCACGATGCGATGTTTCTGGCGACAGGCGTCTGGGGCGAAAAATCGCTGGGCGTTGCGAAGGGCGTTGTCTCAGGATTGGATTTCCTCTCCCAGTCAAAAGCCGGCCCCGGCAAAGCGCTTCCTGAGCGGGTGATCCTGCTGGCGGGCGGCGACAGTGCGATGGACTGCGCCCGGGTTGCGCTCGAACGGGGTACGCGCGAACTCCTGATTGTCTATGCCGGGCCGCTCTCCGACATGCACTGGCACATGGATGATTCGTGGTTCCGCACGGAGGGGGTTCACTTCCTGACCATGACCCGCCCGCTGGGCTATCGCGTGGATGCTGACGGCCAGGTGACGGGCCTGCGCATCCGCAGATGTTTAGGCGACTCCCTGGAAGGGGCGGAAATGGCTGATACGATTCTGGCCTCCACGTTCATTATTGAGGCCATGGGTCTGGGGCTCCAGACATCGCTGACAGCGGCGCTCCAGGGTTGTTCATTTACGGCTGAGGGCTTGTTAAAAACAACGGAAGCCTCCTCGCTCGCCTGCGGCCTGGTCGGATGCTTCGCCGGCGGCGGCGTGATCAACGGCGGCGCTTCGGTGTCGCAATGCGTGGCAGAGGGTATGCGGGCTGGACAAGAAATCGATCTATTTTTACGCACAGGGAAATAAGCGTCACCCCCTAAATTAGAATGGCGATAGATCGGCTTAATGAAGGTAATGGCCTTTTTTCGATAGACAGCCAAGCCAAGATAAGGTAATGTGTGCCCCTCATTTTTGGAGTATTTATCTTATGGCTTTACTTTCGCTTCGAAACATTTCAATGCAATATGGCGGACCGCTCGTCCTGGACGATGTCAGTTTCTCGATTGAAGAGGGGGATCGCGCCTGCGTCACGGGTCGAAATGGCGAGGGGAAATCCACCTTGTTGAAGATTATTGCCGGCTTGCAAGTGCCGGATGAGGGCGAGATCATTAAGCAGCCGGGTGTACGCATTGCCTATCTCACGCAGGATGTGCCGACGGATCTGGATGGGACGGTCTTGGACATCGTGGAGCAGGGGTTGCCCCACCATTTGCATGATACGCACCATGCAGGTGCAGCACGCTACTTGATGCAGCTCGGACTCGATGGCGACCAGCTTTTCAATTCGCTCTCCGGCGGGATGCGCCGTCGCGCCCTGCTGGCGCATGCGCTGCTCTCGGACCCGCATGTGCTCCTGCTGGACGAACCGACGAACCATCTGGATATCGAGTCGATCGAATGGATGGAAGAGTTCTTGCGCAAGAGCCGCTGCGCCTGCCTCTTTGTGACGCATGACCGCTCCTTCCTCAAGCGCGTGGCGACAAAGGTGTTGGATTTGGATCGCGGCCAGCTTGCAGGCTGGGATTGCGACTACTCGACCTTCCTGCAACGCAAACAGGATTTGCTGAATGACGAAGAGGTCTTATGGGAACGCAAGACCAAGAAGCTTGCGCAGGAAGAGGCTTGGATCCGTCGCGGCGTCAAGGCGCGTACCACACGCAACGAAGGGCGCGTCATGGCCCTGCAGAAATTGCGCCAGGAGTTCTCGCAGCGCCGCACGCAGTCTGGCACGAGCCGACTGTCGTTGGATGCCGGAGGCCCATCCGGTGCACAGGTCTTGAAGATTACGAATCTTGCATTCGCGTATCCAGGTTGCGAGCCGATCATTCATGATTTCACCAATAAAATTTTCCGAGGGGAACGCATCGGCATCATTGGCCCGAATGGCTCAGGGAAGACCACGCTTCTGAATCTGCTCTGCGGACGTTTGAAACCAACCGGCGGGACCGTCTATGAAGGATCGCGGGTGGAGATCGCCTTCTTCGATCAACTACGCGCTCAACTTAATCTGTCCAAAAGTGTCATTGAAAATCTTGCGGAGGGCAGGGAGGAGCTTGTCATCGGCGGCGTCCGTAAGCATGTGCATGGCTACCTGGCTGACTTCCTCTTTACGCCCGAACGTGCGCGGACCCCAGTCAGCGCGCTTTCCGGCGGTGAACGCGCTCGTTTGCTCCTGGCCAAGCTCTTTTTGAATCCAGGCAATCTGCTGGTCATGGATGAACCTACGAACGATCTCGACATCGAGACCCTTGAACTGCTCGAAGAACAGTTGATGGGCTATGAAGGCACCTTGCTGCTCGTCAGTCATGACCGTACCTTCCTGGACAATGTCGTCACGAGCACCTTTGTGTTGGAAGGTGATGGCACCGTGGATCTTTACCCCGGCGGCTATGCGGATTGGCTTGCGCAGCGCGCAAAGGAGGCGGAGCTGAAAGCTGCAGCCAGCAAAGCTGCTGCCGAAACCCGCGCGCCTGCAGCCCGCACCTCTTCCAATCGCCTGAGCTATAAGGATCAACGCGATCTGCAAGAGCTTCCGGCTGCGATTGAAAAGCTGGAAGAGGAGATCCGCGTCCTGCATGAAAAGCTCTGCGACGGGGCGTTCTACCAGAAGGCTCCCGCGGAGTTCGAACGTGCCCAGACGCGGTTGACACAGGCGGAAAAAGAACTCGAAACCGTCTTCACCCGCTGGACCCAACTCGAAGCCCGCGCAGCCGAACTGAAAAAAGGTTAGTTGGCAAAACTTAAGCGTTAAGAGTTGGGCGTTGAGCGTTAAGCGTTCAAACTTTTAACTCTCAACGTTTAACTTTTAACTCTCAATTTAAAAAGATGCTCCTTCGTTTGTTTCCGCTCGGAGGTCGGGGCGCTTGCCTGAACCAAATAGCGCTCCAGACCTGCATTTGACAATAAAACACCATTTGATAATATAAACGTCATGCAAACAAAACTGACTATGGAACAGGGGCTCTATGTTCACGACGGACAACCCGTAGATGATTTTCAGGATGCTGTTGCGTTGGATCGTGATGAGCGTACTCGTTCAATCTGGGGGGAGACGCGATAAAAGTTTTACCTTGCGAGGAAACGACTGGAATTGCTGGGGCTGGCCAAGCGTGCTGTCGAGGTTGCCATTGAATCAGGGGAGGATGCCGCTTCGCGTTGCTGAGTTAGAGCTGGAAGAAACTCTTTCAAGGCACAATATTCACTTGAATGTGAAGGGCACACACTTTATACTATTTATTAATGATGTGAGGAGATTTTATGATAGGCACACTGGAAAAAGAGAAGAATATCCAACAAATAAATGAAGAAGTGCGTGAAGGCTTTGAATTGTTGGGGTTGCTCGACAGTTATGATGATTACAGCTTCACGACTGCAGAAGAATACGCGGTAAAACATTTTACTATTTGCACGCGGTATCCAAATTCTGTATTGACAACGGCATCTGGAGTTGGAGGTTGATATGCCATCATGGAATGATGTTTTGCGCGAACTGCAAAACATAGAAGCGTCTGTTGAGGTGCCTCTCGATATTATTAGAAGAAAATATTTACGCCAATTGCATGAAAAAACAGGGCGTAGTGTTATTGCCTATTATTCGGCATTTTTGACCAATGCAACGAACGGTGTTGAAATCAAAGATAACGACATGAATGGCTTTATGAATGCCGTCCACCGTATAGATTGTTCCAAAGGGCTGGATATTATTCTTCATACGCCAGGGGGTGGGGTTTCAGCAACAGCAGCTATCGTGACTTATTTACGTTCGAAATTTGGTAACGACATTCGTTGTTTTGTGCCTCAATTAGCGATGTCCGCTGGGACGATGATTGCTTGCGCATGTAAGGAAATTTACATGGGGAAGCAGTCAAGTATTGGCCCGATAGATCCTCAGTTTGGTGGTATTTCAACACATGGTGTACTTGAAGAATTTGAAGACGCCATTCAAGGTGTTAAAAAAGAACCTGATAGTATTCCCATTTGGCAAACAGTTGTCAAAAAATATCACCCAAGTTTTATCGGCGAATGTAAAAAAGCCATCGAGTTTTCAAACGAACTGGTTGCAGAATGGTTAAAAACAGGAATGTTTTTTAATGATGCCCAAGCTGACGAAAAAATAAAGGCAATCCTCGACCATATAGGAAGTCATTCAAAAACTAAGCAACATGATCGGCATATATCCATTGAAGAAGCGACAAAAAACGGGTTAAAAATTATACCCCTTGAAAATGACCAGGAGCTGCAAGATATTATTCTCTCCATACATCATGCGTTTATGTGCACATTTGCAAAAGCCACTAAGGCTGTGAAAATTGTTGAGAATCATATTGGACAAGCGGCCATTAATTTTGTTCAATAATGCTTACTGCATGCCCTGTAAAAAACGGAGGCCGCTTTGGGAACTGAATCCCGCTGCGTCATCGTAAACTTCTTCCATGACATGTTGGCTAAGATGAAGTAAATTTGTCATTTCAGGGTTTGAGTTTCAATCCAAAAATTAATAAATTTTATTAATTTTCCGGGATACATTCGTGCGTATTAATGAATGCTCCCTCTCCCAATAAAAAAATACAAGGCAATATTAGGCTTCTTATTGAAAAAATACAAGCCGGAGAAGGTCGGCGTTACAACCAATGTACGCGTTCGGGCAGGTTGCACCCCTTTTGGGGTACATCATCGAGCACGCCTGCCACAAGCGGAAGATAAACTAATTTGTAACTTGATCTCATTACTTGATCTGTACGAGACAAAGTAAAGAGATTAAGTAAAGAGACGAAGAGGAGATTCTCCATCATTCCGCTGAAGCTACAGGTATGCGGCGTTCAGCGGAGGTCGAAGCGGTCGAGGTTCATGACTTTGTTCCAGGCAGCGACGAAGTCCTGCAGGAACTTCTCTTGGGAGTCCTTGCAGGCGTAGACTTCCGCCAGCGCCCGGAGTTGGGAGTTTGAACCGAATACCAGGTCGACGCGGGTTGCCGTCCACTTGACTTTCCCGGTCGCGCGATCACGGCCCTCGAACAGTTCGTTGTCTTTCGAGGTCGGCTTCCATGTTGTGCTCATATCGAGCAGGTTGACAAAGAAGTCGTTCGTGAGCATCCCTGGACGATCCGTGAACACGCCTTGCTTCGTTGCGCCGACATTGGTGTCCAGCATGCGCAGGCCGCCGATCAGAACGGTCATCTCGGGTGCGGTCAACGTCAGCAACTGCGCCTTGTCGACCAGCAACTCCTCGCCCCGGACTGCGAATTTCTTCTTCTGGAAGTTGCGGAAGCCGTCGGCAACCGGTTCAAGCACGGCGAAGGAGGCCGCATCCGTCTGTTCCTGTGACGCATCGGTGCGTCCGGGAGCGAAGGGGACCGTCATGGTCTGGCCGGCTTTCTTGATCGCTTGCTCGACACCGGCGCAACCGCCCAGAACGATCAGGTCGGCAAGTGAAACCTTCTTGTTGCCGGACTGCTGGCTGTTGAACTCTTTCTGCACCTTTTCAAGCGTTTGCAGAACCTTTGCGAGTTTGGCCGGCTGGTTCACGTCCCAGTCCTTCTGCGGAGCCAGGCGTATGCGCGCCCCATTCGCCCCGCCACGCTTGTCAGAGCCACGGAAGGTGGAGGCCGATGCCCAGGCCGTGGAAACCAGTTCCTGGATCGAGAGGCCTGAGGCCAGGAGCTTAGCCTTGAGGGCTTCGATGTCCGTTGCATTGATCAACGCATGATCAATGGAGGGGACGGGGTCTTGCCAGATCAAGGCCTCTTTCGGGACCTCCGGGCCGAGATAACGCGCGCGCGGTCCCATGTCGCGGTGGGTCAGCTTGAACCACGCACGTGCGAAGGCGTCCGCGAAGGCCTCAGGCTTCTCCAGGAAGCGTCGGGAGATCTTCTCGTACACAGGATCGAACCGCAGGGCCAAGTCCGTAGTCAGCATGGTCGGCGCGTGGCGTTTGTTAGCGTCGAATGCATCCGGAACGGTGTTAGCGCCCGCACCACCCTTCGGTATCCACTGTTGCGCACCGGCCGGGCTCTTCGTCAGTACCCACTCGTAAGCGAACAGATTTTCGAAGAAGTTATTGCCCCATTTCGTCGGCGTGGTGGTCCAGGTGACCTCCAGTCCGCTGCTGATCGTGTCAGGGCCTTTGCCGCTGCGGAAGCTGCTCTTCCAGCCGAGGCCCTGCTCTTCGATGGGGGCGGCCTCAGGCTCGGGGCCGACATGGGTCGCGGGTCCTGCTCCATGGCATTTGCCGAAGGTGTGGCCGCCTGCGATCAGCGCAACCGTCTCCTCATCATTCATCGCCATGCGTGCGAAGACATCGCGGATGTCCTTGGCTGCGGCAAGCGGGTCGGGTTTACCGTTGGGTCCTTCGGGGTTCACATAAATCAGCCCCATCTGCACAGCGGCGAGAGGATTATCGAGTTCTCGGTCACCCGAGTAGCGCTTGTCGCCTAGCCACTTGCTCTCAGAGCCCCAGTTGATGTCATTCTGGGGTTCCCAGACGTCTTCACGGCCGCCGGCGAAGCCAAATGTCTTGAAGCCCATGGATTCGAGTGAGACGTTTCCTGCAAGAATCATGAGATCGGCCCAGGAGAGGCTCTTGCCATACTTCTGCTTGATCGGCCAGAGCAGACGACGTGCCTTGTCGAGGCTCACGTTGTCTGGCCAGCTATTGAGCGGCGCAAAACGCTGGGTTCCATATCCCGCCCCGCCGCGTCCGTCATTGATGCGGTAGGTGCCGGCGCTGTGCCAGGCCATCCGGATGAAGAAGGGCCCGTAGTGTCCAAAGTCCGCCGGCCACCACTCCTGCGAATCGGTCATGAGCTTTGTGAGGTCCTTCTTGACGGCGTTCAAGTCGAGCTTGTTGAAGGCCTCCGCGTAGTTGAAATCCTTGCCCATCGGATTTCCCTTTGCGGAGTTCTGGTGAAGAATGTCGAGGTTCAACTGATTCGGCCACCAGTCGCGGTTCGAGGTGCCTCCGCCAGCCTTAGGCGTCCGTGACATGCCTGTCACGGGGCAGGTGCCCGGCTCCGGTGCAACAGCTTTTTCTGTTGTACAGGCACTCAGGCAGAGTGCAAGGGTGAGCGAAAGGGTCGTGAGAAAGGCGTGCGGCCTCGCATCTCGTCTCAAGACAGTTCCTCCTGCTTCGTGTATTTTTTGCTTGCTCGTCCGTTGGCGGTTGCTCTGTACATTCATCGCGGCACTCCCTTCCTTTGTTACGGTTTGATATTTGGAAAAAAAACCAAACGTGGGTGGCTACGTTGTTATAGTAACCCCTCAACGGTTTCAAGTGTAGATCTCTTCGGGATGAATTGCAAGATGAAAGTTGAAACTCGACAAACATCAAATTGGTTTTCAACGAATTAAACGAATTAAGCTAATTCCAATTCGTTCCATTCGTTGATAGTTTAGTCCCTAAGCCCCAGTTGATGGGCTACAGCGAATTGACGTATTCGGCGAGGTCTTCGACCTCTTTGGGTGAGAGCCCTTTTGTGTTGCCGTGCTTGTTGTTGCTGTTGTCAGTTGTGATGACATTCTGGATGGAGATGGCACGGCCGTCATACATATAGGGTGCGGTGCGCCAGACCTCAATCAGGATGGGGGTGCAGAAGGCGCGGGTGCGTTCGTTGTCCGTGCCCAGTCCGAAGATGTATTTCTTCTTGTCGCCGTAGTAGGGGGGCGTATGGCATTTGGCGCATTCGGCTTTGCCTTCAAAGATAACCTTGCCCCGCAAGGCTGAAGCTGTGAGTGATCCATCCGGATTCCGATAGGGGCTGAGTTCAGGCTCCAAGGATTTGATATAGGCGTTGACCGTGTCGAGGTAGAAGGGGGTCACGGCATGGAACTGGATCATGGTGAAGCCCTTTTCAACGGCGATTTCAGCGGATTCGCGGATGCCGGTGATCATCACCGGGGAGGTCCTGTGCGTGTAGAGCATGCTGCGGGACTGCTTGGGGTTGCCGATGCCGTCATTGAGCAGATCCCAGTTGGTGCCGTCGGAACGGGTGTCGGGGTGACAGCTCGCGCAGCTTTGCCACTGCTGATAACAGAGCGTCGCATCATTGAAAATACGTTCTCCATGGCGGACCAGATCGGGCTCCTTGGGCTTTTCGACGAGGGGTAGCGGTACTGCGCCGCCTGGACCGTCATCCCACATTTCAACGAGGGCGAGGTTATCTGTAAACCGGTTTGCGCAGTAGACTCGGTTTCCCGTGATGGCGATCGCCCGTGAACCGAGGCATTTTTCCAAGGGGACGCGCGTCTTCGCGCCATACAGGAAGGAGAGGTCATTGACGATCTCCTTGGGCTTGGCACTGGCAGCGATACGTTTCATCAGGGCAGGGATCGGAATGACGAGCAGTTCATTAATCCCCGCTGCGGTGATGCAGAGCCATTTGCCGTCAGCAGTGATATCTACGCCCCAGGGATTGGCCGCGCCGCGCATGGTATCGTCCAGCAGCGCCGTATTGATATAGGCGCACTTCTCGACATCAAAGACCGATATGGCGCTGGTGTTAATCCAGCCCCGGTCCAGGTGGGTTGTCGGGACTGTGAAACGTCCGATGGTATGGGTGACAAAGCAGTATTTCCCATCTGCGCTCATGACTGACTCCCTGATCGCAAAGGAGCCGGAGGGGAGGTCGAGGGTGGCACGTTTGTTGAGGGTTTTCGCGTCATAGACGCAGACCGAGGTGAAGACATTGGAGACGTTCGCCTCCATCAGCGGCAGGTGGTTGAAGGCCCAGAGGGTCTGCTCGTCCTTGGAGAGGCAAAGGGAGACAGGCTCCCGGATCGCCTTGACCGAGCGTCTGATCTTACCTGTCGCCACATCCACGGCATGCAGATCCGGCTGGTCGACACGGGCATGGCGGTTGCAATAGAAGAGCGTCTTGCCGTCCTGGGTCAGCCGGGGTGACATTGGCGTGTGACCGGCAGGGAAGGAGCGCAGCGTCTTGCCGGACTTCACCTCCACCTCCTGAAGCACGCCATGGCTGGTGCCGCCCGTGACATAGAGGCGCTGCTCATCCGGTGAGAGCGCAAACTCATGAACCTTCGCGACCGTGTGGCGGGCCGTCACCTTTTCAGTGGTGGTGTCAAAGACCATGACCTGGCCGGCTGTTTCACAGGCGACATAGAGCGTCTTGCCATCCTTCGTCGCCACGAGGTCAGACGGAGAGAGGTAGTTCGCCTCGGCGGCGGAGGAGGAAGACGCGAGCAACAGAAGCAGGGGCAGGAGAAGCACGTTGAAGGGTGTATTTTTTTCGAGAGAATCGAACGAATCGAGAGAATCGAGTGAAATCGAATCCGTCGATTGACTCGATTCCTTCGTTTCGTTCGAATAATCAATCGGCATAGACACGCCCTTTTTAGTCCTCGACTACAATACGGAAGCCCACATTAAAGACGCCCTGCCATGGCGCATAACCCAGACGATAGCTGGCGGTTGCACGGTAGGGGCGATCAAAGAAGGAGCCGCCACGGACGGCCTTTTTCTCGCTGGCCGACTTGGTGTCGCTCTTCTCTGCCTTGTAGGGATAGCGCGCGTAATCGCTGCGTGTCCACTCCGCCACGTTGCCATGCATATCGTAGAGTCCCCAGGGGTTCGGCTGATACTGCTTGGTGCCGGTCACGAGGAACTGGCCGTCGCTGAAAGCGGTGACCCGCGGGATGAAGTCCAGTGAATGATTTCCGACGTTCTTGGGATTAAAGGTCGGGTTCACGCCTGTGACAGCAAACCGCTCGATGGATTTATCAGCCAGGTTTGCATATTGGCTGAAGTCTGAATCCTTGTCGCCGAACGACATGTCCTTGTCGCTGCCGGCGCGGCAGGCCCATTCCCATTGCGCTTCAGTTGGCAGGGCCACCTTGAGGCCGGCCTTCTTGCCGAGCCAAGCGCAGAAGGCGTCTGCGTCAAGCCAGCTCATGCGCACAGCAGGCTGTTCGACGTAGTTGGCGTAGTAGCCCAGGCGCACATGGTCCTTCCATTGCTGGTCATAGACACTGGCGTTGTGGTCAGGCTTGAAGGCAAAGAAGGCGGCGTTGTTGATCTCGTTTTCAGAGATCCAGAAGGGCTTATCAACCTTGATTTTGTGGCGCGGCTGTTCGATCGCTGTCTCGTCATCGCTGCCCATGACGAATTCTCCTGCAGGGATGCGGACGAGCGTGACGGTCACGCCCTCAGCGATTTGAACGCTCTTCTTCTCTGTGCCGAGTTTCTGCTGCATCTGCTTGGCGACCTCGCCCGAGAAGGGCCAGTTTGCCGCTGAGACGCTGACAGGCGACTGACGCTCCTCGCTCTTCTCCTTGGTGGCCTTGACGGGGTGAGGTGTCGGAGAGACATATTCGAGATTCTCGCCGTCCATGTAGGCATATTTTTCGCGCGACTCTGCAGCCTTTGTGGCAATCGTGGAGGCCCAGGCCCCCTTGCCTGCATCTGATGCATAGACCGTTGACCAGCTTCCGTAATAGGGCACGTTCAGGTCGACCCACATATAGAGGCGGCGCCAGGAATCGTCGTCCAACTTCACGCCGTGATGGCCCTTCTCCAGCAATTGAACGCCTTCGGATGTGGAGGCATGGAACTCATAGGGGATGCCCATGATGCCATTGCTTTCAGGTCCGGGACGCCGGAAGTAACGGTGGAAGGCGTGATAGGCATTGCTGAAGTTGTCTGAGAAGTTTTTGGAGGCGAGATTCGTATCCTTGAGGTTGGGCTTCTTGGGGTCTGTCCCGTCGTGGCAGCGCACGCAATAAGCGTCCAGGATGGGCTGGATCTCGTTGATGAACGAAAAACCTTCAACAGGCGTGCGATAGGGGGTGATCTTCTGGGGCGCTTTAAGGGATGCCATGGTCTTGCTGGTGAGCGGCGGTTCGGTCGGCGGTTCATGGCAGCCGACGCAGGAGAGCTCTTCACCCGGCATGGCGACCAGCCAGCTGCGGAAGAGCTGGATCGCGCGGCCCTCTTTGTCCAGCGGCTGAATCGAGATGGTCGTGTTCGCCGGAATCTTGAACATGGCGGACCCGTCCTTTTCAACCTTGACGTTGCCCAATACGCGCTTGCAATCCCAGCCGCTCTCAACGCCGAGATGGTGGTGATTGCCAGTCTTGAAATAGCCGTAGACGTAGCTGAAGATGCGGAGGGAGTCTACTTCGCCCAGCGGAACGTTCTTGATCCCGGGGCCGCGGTGGATGTTCTGGATGTAGCAGACGGCTTGTTGGTCCTGAAGGTTGACACGCTCAGGGATGGCTGGCGGGCGCTCGCGCTTCTGGAGCACATACGGTTCGACCATGACCTTGTACTCGCCCAGAGCTTCAGGCTGAACAGGTACAAAGTTGTCAAAGGTGTCCACTAAATAGAGACGGTAGGGGCTGCCGGCTGTCACCTGCGCGACAACCAGGTGGTAGTTCGCGTTAATCGGATAGGGCTGATAGCACTGGGGATAGACGCCATTAGCCAATTGATCCAAATCCAGCGCCATTTCCGGGTAGATGCTGCGTAACTGCCCATAGCACTTATTGAAGAAATCGTTGTTCAGCTCATGATAGTCCTTGCCCTTCTGTGAATCAGACGGCATGTTCTTGGCGATCAGGTCATCCACGTCCTTTTGCAGGTTGGGGAACTGCTCCAGCAGCTCCTTCTTCACCTTGGGATACAGCTGGTCAACGGTCACGTGAGTCACCTTCTTGCCATGGCCGGGGATGTGCTGAATCACGCCATCTGCATGGGCATAGCCTTTGTTGGTGTCAAAGATGGTCAGCTTGCCGGTTCCCGCGACACCATGGTGTCCGGAGACAATCGCAGTAAACTGCCCGGGTGCGCCAGGAATCGGACGTGCATAGAACATGGCGTTCGGCCAGAGGCTCTGGGAACCATAAACAGAACGCTGATTCGAGCCGTCCGGGTTCATGGTCATCATGATGCGCGTATAGTAGTGCATGATGTCTGTATACTCCCAGCGCAGATACATGATCTTGCCATCCGCAAGGACAGTCGGATACCAGTCCGCATCCTGCTCGAAGGTCAGCTGGCGGGTGTTTTCGCCATTGGGGCCCATGAGGTAGAGGTTGGGGACGGTCTGGCTGCCGCTGATACACGGAACACCCACCAAGGGGGCGGTGGAACTGAAGATGATCTTGTCATTGGGCAGATAAACGCCGCCATAGCAGTGAACATACTCGCCCGTCATCTTGGAGACTTGACGCAGGTTCTTGCCGTCGACGCCGATTTCCATGACTTGATAAGTCTTGTTGGCGTCCGTAGAGGTGAAGAGCAGCTTTGAACCATCAAAATAGAGATCGGGTTCGCCGACGAAGGAACCATCCTTAGGGTCGTAAAGATCGGTGATCTGCTTGGTCTTGATGTTGAATTTGACGAGCTTGCTCTTGTGTCCCTTGGGAGCGATCACATGCGTGCCGAGCCAGTTGTTCTTAGTCGCAAGGCGGTCGGCCAGTACGACCAGCGTCTCATCAAAGGTGATATAGGGGTTCTCCAGGACCAGCGCCTTGAATTTGAGTGCTTCCAGCTCCTGGTAGAGTTTGACCGCTTCCGGATCGCCGCTGTCAAGCTTGGAGATGAGGGCCGGCATTTTTGCCGCGATATCCTCAGCCTGTTTCAGAAAGTCGCGGCCATTCTTGTAGTCGCGGGGCTTGGTCTTGAGAATGTGTTTGATGGAGAGCACCAATGCTTCGGGGGGCGAGTTCTTGACAAGCGCTTCGAGTGATTCCTTGCCGCGGGGTGCCTCCTTGGCTTTCTGGGCATTCGCCCTGTTCTGCTTGGGCGCCTCAGTCTTTCGCTTCTGGGCAAATTCCGCACGGACTTTGCTCGGAGCCCGTGTAACGGCCCCTGCTGTCAACGCCTTGACTGGCGCAATCTTGAGCTGGCTGATGTGAGGGATCGCCCCGCCTCTGCGTTCCAGCCCGATGGCGACAAGGCCCTTTTCCGCCGTAAACGTGCATTGATCTTCCCATTTTGCGCTCTGGACTCCCCAGCTTCCAGTGGTTGCCTTGAAGCCCGTGGAAACCTTTTTCCCGTTCACCAGGATATCCACAGGTCTGGACTCCTGGGCTGTATAAAAGGAACTGATTTTATATTCCGCCTTTTCAGGGACCTCAATCAGGTATTCCGCGGCATTTGGCATATCCCCCCCGTTTTCAACCCAGGGCGCCTGCCCGGGCTGTGCGCCGCTCTGTTTATGAACTTTAAGGTTTCCAAAGTCAAAGTCAGTGGCGTCAACGACCAATTCCGCTGCAAAACTTGAGCAAAATGAAAACATGCAAAACGTGATTAACGTCTTTGTCTTGAAACCGACCATAGTCTCTCCCCCAATTTAGTTTAACGTATAAGTTGTTAACTTTATCATTTTTGCCTGCTGCGGCGCAATGGTATTTTGATAAACCCCGCGTGAAAATGAGAAAAAATGTGCGGACAAAGTGAAGGGTATCCAGTCGCCCCAAAAGAGGGGGCTGATAAAAAAAAGCGGCTTTTGAAAGTTGGTGATTGACGGAAGGCCTCATTTTTGCAAAAATTCCGCTCTTCTTTTTTTGCACCCGTGGTGGAATTGGCAGACACGTAAGATTCAGGTTCTTATGCCGAGAGGTGTGGGGGTTCAAATCCCTCCGGGTGCACCATACTTTTTCAGGAGCCCCCATCGTCTATCGGTTAGGACATCAGGTTCTCATCCTGGAAAGAGGGGTTCGACTCCCCTTGGGGGTGCCATTTATTTGGCCAACGTAGCTCAGTTGGTAGAGCAGTTCATTCGTAATGAACAGGTCGTCCGTTCGATCCGGATCGTTGGCTCCATTTGTCTGCCTCGAAAGTCAATATTATGTTGGTTTCGGGGCTTTTGTTTTTAAGGGACATTGAGTATGCAACGCTTCATTACGTCAGTGTTTGTTGCAGACCGCGTCGGCATCTTGCGCGATGTCACACAGGTGGTCTTTGCACTCGCAGGGAACATCGGCAGCATCCGTCAAACAGTGGTGGATGGCTTCTTCACGCTGGTCTTTACCTCCGAACATCCAGATCAATCGAGCAGGGATGAACTGCGAACCAAAATGGGTGCTGCGCTCGGGCGTCAGGCCGTGGTCACGGTCATGGATTGCCCTGCGGTGGCTGTGCCGGTCGTAGCAGCAGGCTCCCGTTTTATCGTGACGACACGCGGCGAGGACAAGCCCGGAACCATTTTCGCCATTACCTCGTTCCTGGTCGACCATGGCATCAATATTGAAGACTGGATTGTCGAAGAAGACAACGGACAGGTTGTCTATATCGCCCAGGTCGTGATCCCGGAGGCTGTTGATTTCCGGATGATTCAGGAGAAGTTCCGTGAAGCCATGGCGCAACGCGGCTTGGCCGCCTTGCTCTGTCATGAGAATATCTTCCGGGCAACCAACGAGATCGGCCCCATCAAGGCGTTGCTCTAATTTTTAGATTTTAGACTCGGAGTCAATTATGATTACGCGACAAAATGTGCTTTCAACAATTCGCATGGTGCGTGAGGAGAATTTGGATGTGCGGGCGGTCACGCTCGGTATCAACCTGAACATCTGCGCCAATCCAGATCCCGATGCGCTCGTCCAGGCGGTCTATAACCGCATCATTGACAAGGCGCAGAACTTGGTCCGCTTCTGCGATGAGATCAGCGCGAAGTATGGCCTGCCCATCGTGAATAAGCGCATCGCGGTTTCGCCTGTCAGCTTCCTGCTGGAAGGTCATACAGTCGAGACAGCCGTGAAGGTCTGCCAGGCGCTTGACCGCGCGGCTGAAGCCGTGAAGATTGACCTGCTCGGCGGCTATTCCGCGCTCGTCCAGAAGGGCGTCACACCTGGTGAGCGTACGTTGATCGACTCCTTGCCCCTGGCGTTGATTGCGACGAAGCGGGTCTGCTCCTCCTTCAATGTGGGCACGACCAAGGCTGGCATCAATGTGGATGCCGTGAATCTGATTTCCCGTAAGATTATTGAGACGGCAAAGGCGTCGTCCGACACCCGTGGTTTCGGGTGCGCCAAGATCGTGGTCTTTGCCAACATGCCCGAGGACAATCCTTTCATGGCCGGCGCTATGCTCGGCCCCGGCGAGGCCGAGTGCGTGATCAATGTGGGCGTGAGCGGGCCCGGCGTTGTGAAACGCGCAGTCGATCGCCTCGTGCAGCAGTCGCCGGATGCGACGCTCAATGAGATTGCAGAGGAGATCAAGCATACCGCCTTCCGAGTGACGCGCACCGGCGAACTGATTGGCCGCGAAGTGGCCAACCGCCTGAATATTCCGTTTGGCGTGGTCGACCTCTCCCTGGCGCCGACGCCGCGCGTGGGCGATTCCGTGGGCGAGATTTATCAGAGCATGGGCATCCGCTTGATCGGCGCACCTGGCACGACCGCGGCCGTTATGTTGCTGAATGACGCGGTCAAGAAGGGCGGCGCGTTTGCCTCGAGTTCGGTCGGCGGCCTTTCCGGCGCCTTCATCCCCGTGATGGAAGACCATGCGCTCTCAAAGGCTGTCACAGACGGCACATTGACGCTTGAAAAGCTCGAAGCCATGACCGCTGTCTGCTCCGTTGGGCTCGACATGATTCTCCTGCCGGGCAATACCACGGAGGAGACGATCGCCGGCATTATCCTGGATGAAGCGGCGATCGGCATCACCAGCCGCAAGACAACAGGCGTGCGCGTGATTCCGGTCCCGGGTGCGAAGCCAGGCGACTATGTTGATTTTGGCGGACTCTTTGGCGCGGGCGTGATTACAAAGCCTGCCAGTCCTGAAGGAGGGGAAGGCTTTGTGCGCCGCGGCGGACAGATCCCTGCACCGATTCACAGTTTGATGAACTAAGATGAAACACTGGAAAGTATTGTTTGTTAAGCCCAGGACCGAGAAGAAGGTCGGCGAGTATTGCAAGCTCTATGGCATTGACTTTTATCTGCCGATGCGCGAGCAGACGCGGGTGGTCCAGCGGCGCAAGACCGTGGTTTCAATGCCGCTCTTTTCCGGCTATGTCTTTGTCCGGTTGCTGCCGACACAGAAATTGCAACTCCAACAGACCAACTTGCTGGTCCGCATTCTGGAGCCGTCGAATCCGCGCAAGATGCTGCGCGATCTCGTGATGGTCCGTCGGGCGCTTCGTGCGAATCCGGCCCTGACGCCTGCCAAGCCGTTAACCAAGGGCCGTCTGGTGCGTATCATCTCCGGACCATTCCTGGGCATTGAAGGCCGCGTGGCGCGCCTGACCGCTAAAATGAAGGTCGTCCTAAATATCGACATGATCGGCCAGGCCACCGCAGTCGAGATCGAATCCTCGATTATTGAAGTGCTGGATTAAGAAGTTCTACACATGCTTCAGGCGATGCCAGAGCATGTGGTCGTTTTCAAAGATGAATTGGGCTTCAAAGCGCGTGCCGTCGAGCAGGAGCGGAAGCCAGAGGCGGTCGTCACTCCACATCTTGTCGTAGGGAAGGTCGTTCTCATCGCACCAGAAGGGGGCGGCCTCATCGGTCTCGGTGAGTATGCCGTGCGCGTCTGTGGCGGTAAAGACATGTGCCTGGAGTGAGTAGCCATCTGTAAAGGCAAAGTCGAGACGTCCGGCAGGAGCAAGGCCCGTCGGTGTCAGGCCCACCTCCTCCTGCGTCTCGCGGATCGCAGTCTCTTCAAGCGTCTCGCCCTTCTCCTGACGTCCGCCAGGGGCGTTGATTTTACCTTTGCCCAGGCCGCGCTTCTTGTGGATCAGGAGCAGTTTCCCCTCTTTGCGGATAAAGCATAAAGTGGCAACATCGGCTGGAACCCATGTGTCCCAGTCGATGTTGAAGGATGCTTGCGAAGCGGTTTGGACAATCATTAATCAGCAGCCCCAGCCACAATGTCTGTTGCTTCGGGGCGGTCTAAGCCGGCGTACGAACTCCAGATGAGCTCGGCATTCAGCGACTCCGAATAAGAGGCGAAGCCCTTTAAGGTGTAATCATCCGGGGAATAGGCGAATTCGCTGCCGCATGCATACTCGCAGATACACGGGACGCGGCCATTGCATTTGCAGGCGCAGAAGCAGTGCGCATTCTCTTGGGGTTGCGCTGTCTGCGCTTCTGCGGTGACGCTCGGCAAAGCGGCTTGCAGTTGAGGCGTTTCGCTTGCAGGGATTGCAGGCGTTTGCTGGACGTGCTCAACCACCTGTTGCGCAGGCTGGTTGACATAGACCACTTGCGGCGCGGGTTGCTCGATCACGATCGTTTGCGGCTCCTCATACAGATAATAGGACCGATAGACGGGCATCGGGTTGAACATGTAGGAGAACCCGCCATACCAGTTGCCACGCCAGCCTCCATAGTAGGCTGATGAATGATACCACCCGTCATGGATGTACCCCGTGTTGCAGTAATAGGGACGATAGTAGGGGCGATAGTAGGAGTAAGCCGGTCCTCCGACAGACACGGTGACACCCCCTCCATGCCATGCGGTTGAATAACTCACGTGGCTGTAGCCGAACGGCCCCACATAAACAGGCGCAAACAAAGGAGCCCCAAGAGTGAACGCGAAGGCAGTCCAGAAGGCTTCGCGACCGCTATAGCACGTCATCGGACGGTAGTCGTGGTGTCTGGAATGACTCGGATAATGGTGCGAATAGTAGGGGGTGCGCCTGTCTTCGAGGGGTTTGGGATAGCGCGGCGAAGGTTGGAGATTTGACGTGTAGGCAGTCCTGGCACGATCATCCCCGTAGGAGCGTGAATCCGTCCGTTGCGGCGAACGCAATGACGCGGCTTGTAACTGCGACTGATTCAGGGGCGCTGTCTGCGTGGCAGGCGTGCGCGAGCCTACCTCGAAGCGTTCGCGGCTTGAGCGCGACCGATCCGAAAAGATGAACGGGGACGAACTCTTTTCCGCTGCACGGCTCTCCGTCTTGGGCGGAGTGATCTGGACCGTGCCGGTCTCTTCCCGACGAAACGTGCGAGGCTCACGCGTCGGTGTTGCAATACGCTGTTCGGGCGCTGCGGGTGTCGAGGGGCGTGCAGTCGTTGGCGTTATAGTTTTGACGTCCGGTGCTTCGCGTCCCCACTCATGATTGCGCGTGGAGGGTGTGCGTGAGGTGCGCTCTGGCGCGCTCTGGAAGGTGCTGGGCGGAGGTGTCTCCGCTCGGGCGGATTGTACGACGGGTTGGGGCTGCGTGACTGGCTGCTGGAACGTCCGCTCCGACCTCCGAGTCTCGCTGAACTGCTGAGGCGTTTCACGCTGTGGTGCTGGAACTGGCGCTGAAGCCGGAGCACGTTCGGTCTGCCGGGTCACGGGCGCGCTCCTAAACGTCTGACTGGGCGTATAGGTGCGCTCCGGAGCGGAGAAGCTCCTTGATGACCGAGGAGCGCTGGGGATGCTCATGGGCGCAGGTGCGGAACGGGCAGGCGCTGCAGGTTCGGAGCGAGGCGTTGCTGAGGCGCTTTGCCCGCCCCACGAACGACTGCCACGGTCGCTATTCCGCTCTGCACAAACTTGAAGTGAAAGCCCACCGACGATTAAAAGGGATATGAGGTTCAGATTCATAGTGACACTCCTTTCTCAGAAGTTTTTTGTCAGACAATAGAGTACGTGATTTTCGGGTTTCCGTCAATACTACCTTATGTCTGCTGTTGTTTAGTTAAACGGAACATGCTGAATAATATTGCCGACCTTATGGGGAGTTCGGTATGCTGTGCCCCATCAAGGAGACAAACCAATGAAGCGTGTTCTCATCACCGGGGCCTCCGGGCTTCTCGGACGACCCGTTTATAAAGAATGTTCAACGATCGCGGATTGGCAGGTGACCGGAACGGCCTTCAGCCGTGCAGGGCATGGGCTGGCCAAGGTCGATTTATCTGCGGTTGACACGATTCCCGCGTTTCTGGACACGATGCGTCCGGACGCGATTATCCATTCCGCGGCAGAACGCCGGCCTGATGTCAGCGAAAAGGACCCCGCCGGCACGCAACGCCTCAATGTGGATGCCACGGCGGCTATCGCAACCTGGGCCAAACGCAATGGCGCTTACCTCGTCTACCTTTCATCGGACTATGTGTTTGACGGAACCCAAGCGCCCTATACGCCTGATTCCCCAACCTGTCCGATCAACACATACGGCCACAGCAAGCTGGCAGGCGAGCATGTCATCCGTGACGCCGGAGCGCTGGCGGCCATGCTGCGTGTCCCCATCCTGTATGGGACCGTGGAGTATCTGGCGGAATCCTCTGTGACAGTGCTGGCTCAAAATATGTTGAATGCCCGAGGAACGGATAAGAAGTTGCCCATGGAGCACTGGGCGACGCGCTATCCGACTTTGACAGACGATGTCGCAGTCGTGTTGCGGCAGATGCTGGAGTATCACTTCGCAAAGGGGCCCCTTTGCGGCATCTATCACTGGAGCGGCAACGAACCCATGACCAAGTATGATATGGCGCTTGTCTTTGCACAGGCGCTCGGCTTTGATCCTGCGCAACTGATTCCGGATGTGACGCCTCCGGGCAGCGCCGCGCCCCGTCCGAAAGATTGCCATCTGGATTCTTCGCTTCTGGAATCCCTGGGGATGGGCAGACGTACGCCTTTTGCCAAGGCGGTGCCTCGGATTTTGAAGGGTTTTCTTTAATCGAATAAACGCCTTGATTTAGGTGAAGGGAGAGGGTATCTTTATGTCCATGAAAATTTTAGTTGTCGGAGGTGGCGGACGTGAACATGCCATCGCTTGGAGATTGTCCCAGGATTCCTGTAAGCCAACCCTGTTCTGCGCCCCTGGAAATGCAGGCACATCCACGGTTGCACAGTCTGTGCCTATTTCAGCGGAGGATGTCCCTGCGCTGGTGGCGTGGGCAAAGGTCAATAAGCCGGATCTCACGGTCATCGGACCTGAAGTTCCCCTCTGCCTGGGCATTACGGACGCATTGAACGCGGAAGGCTTCCGCGTCTTCGGTCCTTGCAAGGCTGGCGCGCGTATGGAAGGCAGCAAGCTCTTCTCAAAGGACGTGATGACCGCCGCAGGCGTGCCGACCGCGCGTTCCTTCGGCTTCACGAATGCCGCTGAAGCGATTGCCGCACTGGATAAGTTTGATCTGCCGGTGGTGATCAAGGCCGACGGCCTGGCCGCGGGAAAAGGCGTCGTGATTGCCCAGACACGCACCGAGGCGGTTGACGCGATCAACTCCATGCTCGTGGAGGCCATTTTCGGCAAGGCCGGCGCAGAGGTGCTGATCGAAGATTTCCTGGAGGGCGAAGAGGCCTCGATTCTTGCTCTTGTCGACGGCGAGCATACTGTGATCCTGCCCTCCTCCCAAGATCACAAGCGCATCTTTGACAATGACCAGGGACCCAACACGGGCGGTATGGGCGCTTACTCGCCTGCGCCTGTCGTGACCGACGACCTGATCCCCTTCATTAAGGAGCAGGTCATCCTGCCTGTGGTGCGCGAACTGAAAAAACGCGGCATCGTTTATAAGGGCGTGCTCTATGCTGGACTGATGATCGGCAAGAAGGGCATCAACGTACTGGAGTTCAATGCGCGCTTTGGTGATCCGGAGACCGAGGCTGTGTTGCCGCGTATCGCTGGCGACTTGATTCCTGCGCTTCAGGCGTGCATCGACGGCACCCTGCATGACGGACTCATCCAGGTGCGCCCCGAGGCAGCAGCGACCGTGGTGATGGCCGCAGGCGGGTATCCCGGCAATTACGTCAAGGGCACGGAGATTAAGGGGCTTGCTGAGGCCGCAAAGGTTGAAGGCTCCGTCGTCTTCCATGCAGGCACCACGCTCAAGGATGGAAAAGTTGTTACCGCAGGCGGACGCGTGCTCGCAGTAACTGCTCTCGGCTCCGACCTCAAGACCGCAGTCGCCTGCGCCTACAAAGCGGTTCAGTGCATTCACTTTGACGGCGCTCAATACCGCAACGACATCGCCCGGCGGGCATTCAATCGGTAGGGGGGCGTTCCTTTCGGAGCACTGGAAGGGAGCGTGGCCGTCCCGGCCGCATCTTCATGCGGGCAAGATGCCCGCGCTCCTTTCAGCAAGGTGGCAGAGCCGTCCCGGCTCTGTGCGGGCAAGATGCCCGCGCTCCTTTCGCTGTACGGTAGGGCGACGTTCTCTCCGGCGGCTGCCGGACGCCGCAGACGGTTCGGCGAGACACAAGGTGGCGCAGACATTCCTGTCTGCGATCTGGCTGGACGGCTCGGCTACGCCTGACAAGCAGGCGGCCAGGGTAGGCCAAGTTTCCAGTTTCAAGTTTCCAGTTTCATCGCTACAGCTTCTTCAAGAACGTCTGCATGCGAACCATAGCTTCTTTGAGTTGCTCGATGCCTGTGGCATACGCGCAGCGGAGATAGCCCGCACCGCACGCGCCAAAGGCGCTGCCTGGAACGCACGCGACGCTGTACTCGTTCAGGAAGCGCATGGCGAACTCATGAGCGGTCAGGCCGGTCGATTGAATCGACGGGAAGACGTAGAATGCGCCACGCGGCATAAAGCAGTCAAGCCCCATCTCATTCAAGGACGCGACCAGGAAGTTCCTGCGTTGATGATAGGAGTCCCGCATCTCTGCGATGTCGGCATCTCCGGAGGTGAGCGCTTCGATGCCAGCACACTGGCTGACGGTCGGCGCACTCATCATGCAATACTGATGGATCTTCATCATGGCATCGGTGAGTGGCGCGGGAGCGCACACGTAACCCAGACGGAAGCCTGTCATGGACCATGCCTTTGAGAATCCATTCATGAAGATCAGCCGGTCTCGAATACGATGGATGGCAGCCATGGAGTGGCGTCCGCCTTCGTAGGTCAGCTCGGAATAGACTTCGTCGGAGATCAGAAGCAGGTTATGCTTGATCACAAAATCGGCCAGCGCTTCTGTGTCCGCCTTGGTCAGGCAGGCGCCAGTAGGGTTGTTCGGGAAGTTGATCAGCAGGACGCGTGAACGCGGGGTGACCTTCTTCTCGAGTTCCTCAACCGTGAGACGGAAATCATCTTTGCGGAAGGTGTCCACAACGACGGGCACGCCATGGGCCATGCGGATCAGCGGCGCATACGCGACAAAGCACGGTTCGTGGTAGAGCACTTCATCGCCCGGAGAGAGGACTGCACGCAAGGCGATATCCAATGCTTCGCTGACGCCGACCGTCACGAGGATTTCGTTTTTCCAGTCGTACGTGGCATGGAAGGCATGCTTCATGTAGGTCGTCAGGGCCTGACGGAGTTCAGGCATGCCGAGGTTGGAGGTATAACGCGTGAAGCCGCGTTCAATGGCGGACATCGCGCGTTCGCGGATGTGCCAAGGTGTCTGGAAATCAGGCTCGCCAATGCCCAGTGAAATAATATCCCTGCGAGTTGCGACAATGTCAAAGAAATCACGGATTCCTGACTTGGGTATGTCGAGCAGATGCGGGGCAATAAATTGTTCAGGGACTGACTTGGAGTCGGTCGTCATGGTGTTCACCTTCCATCAGGATATCTTGATCCTTATAGGTTTTGAGCATGAAGTGGGTTGCCGTTGAGAGAACGCCGTCAATCGTTGCGAGATTGACGCTGACAAAATTGGCGACTTCCTGAAGGTTCTTGCCCTTCACGAAGAGCAGCAGGTCAAAGCCGCCAGACATCAGGAACATGGATTCCACCTGCGGGCATTTGCTGATACGCGCGGCGAGACGGTCAAAACCGCCTTCGCGCTCCGGACGGATGCGCAGTTCAATGACCGCATGCACGGTGTTGTCGTCGATGCGCGCCGGATTGATGAGCGCGCGGAATCCGCGGATGACACCGTCCCTCTCAAAGGCTGCAATGCGCGCCTTGACATCTGCTTCGGTGGTGCCGAGTTCTTTGGCCAGCACGGCATCAGATTCCCGTGCGTTCTTCTTCAACATCTCTAATAGCGGATCCATAATCACTCCTTGTAAGCATGCACCCGACCGGGTGCTATTGATCAGGTGAAAGATTATATCTCAAAAGGGGTTGCAATTGCAAAACCAAATCAACCCAAATCATGACTTCAGCAAGTCTTTGACGATCTCGCCTGCGAGGATCAGTCCTGCGACGGAAGGGACAAAGGCGATGCTGCCGGGCGCGTTCCGTCGCTTGGGCAGTTGCGTGTCAATGTCAGGGATCACTGCTGCTGCTGAGGAGGGCAGTGGAGGTTCTTTCGAAAAGACAACCTTTAACGCGTCAATGTTGCGTTCAGCGAGACGTTTGCGCATGACCTTGCAGAGCGGGCAGACCGAGGTCTTATGGATATCCCCGATTTCAAAGCGTGTGGGATCCAGTTTGTTGCCAGCTCCCATGCAGCTCATGATAGGTGTGCCCGCCTGCTTGGCGCGTACGATGAGCTCGACCTTGGCATCGACCGTGTCGATGGCATCCGCAATGTAATCAAACGAGGCCAGATCAATGGCAGAGGCTGTCTCCGCGTTGTAAAAGAGATTGTGCGTGGTGACGATGGCGTCGGGATTGATGTCGCGGATGCGCGCTGCCATGACTTCCACCTTGGGCTTGCCAAGTGTGCTGTTGAGGGCAATGAGCTGGCGGTTGAGATTCGAGGCGCAGACGAGGTCCGCATCAATCAAGGTCAGCTTGCCGATGCCGCAACGCGCAAGGGCCTCAGCGATAAATGAGCCCACGCCGCCAATGCCAAAAACAGCGACATGGCATGATTTGAGGGTGTCGACAGCTTCTGTTCCCAGAAGGCGTTCTGTGCGGGAAAAAGGAGCGTCTGTCATGACGGTTTACTTATTGCACCTGTATTTCAATCTGCTGGACTTGCTGCCCATCGCCTTGCTGCTGTTGGGCAGCGGCTGCGGCTGCAGCGGCTTCCTCCTGCTGTTTGCGGAGGGCGTCTGAGATCTGAACATTCACCAGCTTTGAAATCTCTTCCTGCTGCTTGCGATTCGTCTCCTGCTTCTGATTCTCCTGTGCTTTCAGCCTCTCGTTCAGCCGATCACGATAGGATGTCAACAGCGCTGAGTGGCCCGTGCTGCTGGTGGTGGTGATTGTTGCGGCCCTGCCGCCTTCAGTAGGGATTGTAATGGTATGTGTTTCGATCGTGGGTTGAGAGGTGTTTGGCATGCGACCATGATTAAGCCCAGGCATCGTAAGCGCCGGGGTTCCCAGCGGTGCCGGACTTGCTGGTGTCCCGCCCGGCGGGGTTGGCGCGATCGGGCTCTTGTTTCCGAACTTCAGGGAGATGCTCACATCGCCCTTTTGAATCGTAGCCGTTTCCGAGACGTAATCTGCTTCAACGACCGTCCAGTCGTTTGCGGATTCACCGACCGTCATATAATAATTGGCGGGCGGTTTTGCAGAGAGGTCGGTGAATCCGATGGCGGTCTTTCCGTCCGGCGTGATGTTGATGGCCGTCCATGAGAAGGTCGCCGCGAGCTTATCCTGTTCAACCTTCATCTTGGCTGCGTCCATACTGGTTGTCGCTGCATTGAGTGCCGCGAGATCGGGTGGCACACCGAAGGGCATCTTTTCCAGGATGACGGGATACGGGCTTTTGTCAAAGGAAGAGACTTCAGGGCTTAATGAAGTGGAGGCTGCTTCGCCAGCAACAGGCGCTGCGACATCAGCGGCCACCGTCTCATTGGATGAAGCGGGTTGCTCACGAGCGACAAGAGCTGCCTCTGGCGTGACAGTGTTGTCCGCAGGTGCAGTCGCAGGGGCTTCATTGGTTGAAACCTGAGCGCACAGGGTATAGGCAAAAAGCCCTGCATAAATAGTAAGATAGGTGTGCTTCAATTTCATGATTATCTACTATAGCAGATCAGCCCCCTGATTGCCATAGCGAAAAAAAGATCCCGTTTCCAAGAACTGTTTTGTTTGCGCGATCACGGTGCGGTTGCGCATCATGAAGGTGTGCGTCACGTGCAACACCAGGAATGCTTTCATGTTGTCTGTCTTGGCTCTCAAGAGAGAGACTTTCCCGTCGTCCTTTCCTGGGATCATGTAGGAGAAGAGCGGGTTCACGCTTCGGTCGCCGGCGATGACGCCCAGTTCGAAGCGGGGAGGCTTGAGTTTGTTGGGGGCGCTCTCGGAACCTGTGCCGAGCTGGAGTCCTGCTGGACCATTGATCCAGCCAAAAGGCGCAAGCCAGCGAAGTTTGTCCACGACCTCGCTGCCGTGGTTGGGCGGGGCGAGCATCACGACGCGTCCGAGATTCGCAATGCTGTGTGTTTCGAGGTAGGTGCGCAAGACGATCCCGCCCATGGAGTGTGTCACGAAGTGGACACGCTGCGCGCGGGCCAGTTGCGGTGCGAGCGAGGCAAAGAGATTGGTCGAGAGCGTCTCCAGGTCTGCTCGGCGTGAGGGATAATCGCAGTTAATGACCGAGTAACCCTCCTGCTCGAGCGCGGTGGCGAGCTTCGACATGGCTCGGTGCGTCCGGTTGAGTCCGTGCAGCAGGACCACGGTTTCATTGGTTTTTGAATAGACGGTTGTGATCATGGTTGTGCAGAGAAGAAAAATGAACAGCCCTAGGATGGATCGTTTCATGGGATTTGTTTGTTGAGGCCTTGGGACATTGGACATGTGACTTGGGATACTGACGCAAGGACGAAAGACAACACTTTAGAACTCTCGAACTTTAGAACAGCCTACTGCCACTGCCCCCGCTGGGCGGCTGGGCTTGTGCTACCCTTTCGCGTACAGCGCGAAGGTCGATCTTCCCGGTTCCTGTGAGCGGAATCTCCGGGATGGTGATGAAATGCGCGCGGTTCGGGATCCAGAGGTTGGGGAGTCCGCTCGCCTTGAGCGCCTGATAGAGTTTTTCAACATCGCCTGCTTCCGGGGTGAGGCAGGCGAGCAAGTATTCGCCCTGGGTCTCGTCCGGTACGCCGATAACCACGGCGCAGGGCTCCGTCGTGTTGCTGGCGCGCTGGAGCACCTCTTCGATGGCGCCATGGGGCACCATCTCGCCGCCGATCTTGCTGAAGCGCGAGAGACGATCGGTCAAGAAGAGGAAACCCTCTTCATCGATCCGGCCGATATCGCCGGTGTTATACCAGCCGTCATGGAGCACCTCGGCGGTTTTCGACGGATTGTTCAAGTAGCCTGTCATGACGCTGGGGCCTTTGACCAGGAGGAGTCCGGGCTGGTGGGCAGGCAGGGGGTTCCCTGTCTCGGGATCGACAGTCCGCGTGGCGATATTGGGCAGGGGGCGTCCGGCGCTCCCGGGTTTATGGCCCTTCGTGGTGGTGCCTTCCGTGGTCCGGTCAGGGATGCCCATGGCGACAACCGGCGAAAGTTCGGTGGCCCCGTAACCTTCCAGGGGACGAAGTCCCGTGGCGTGCTCAAAGGCATCGGCGAGAGCGACAGGGAGTTTTTCGCCGCCGGTAAAGACGTAACGCAGCGTTGCGACATCCTCCGGGGTGGTGCGGCGCAAGTAGGCCTGCAGCAATGTAGGCGTGGTGAGGAGGGTGGTGGCCTTGGCCTCGCGGATCAGGCGCAGGACCTGGGAGACTTGGAGCGGGTTGGCATGGAAAGCTGTCTTGACGCCGATCAGCAGGGGCCACCAGAGTGTGCCCAGGAAGCCGAAGGAGTGGAAGAACGGCAGCGTGGCGCAGAGCGTATCGCTGGGGTTCACCGGAACCACGGTCTCAAGGGCGTCGACATTGGAGAGCAGGTTGGCGTGGCTCAGCACGACGCCCTTCGGTGTGCCGGTGGAGCCCGAGGAGAAGATGATGCAGGCCGCATCCGACGGCAACGGCGCGTGACCGTGGGCCAGTCTCTTGGCCGGTGCGAAACGCGCCCGTACGAAGGCGGAGATTTTTTCCGATAAGGTCAGTTCCTTGAGGAGGTCTTCGAGATAGAGCAGCTCCGCAGGGGTTTCAGGCAGTGCCAGAGCTGAGAGAAAACGGCGGGAGGTGATGATCTGGCGCAGCCCGCTCTGCTCCACGGCTGAACAGTAGGCCTCTTGCGAGACGGTCCAGTTGAGGTTGACCACAATCTTGCCCTGTACAGACAAGGCCGCATTCACGAGCAGGCCGCCCACCGACGGCGGGAAGAGGATGCCGACGCGGGGCTTGCTGGTGAGCCGGCCTTTGAGGCGCGCGTTCAGCGCGAGCGCGCTGGAGAGCAGCTTGCCGTAGGTCATGGACTGTCCGAGCGTGTCACTCGCGGCCAGGCGTGTCCAGTGGCTCCTGGCCTGTTTGATCAGGCGCTGCCCGAGCGTGTTTCCCGGACGCGCCGCATGGTCGACCGCAGTTTCGACGCTGAGTTCGAGAACAGCCTGCCGCACCTCTTCGGCGGTCGCCTCCGGTTTCATCGGCTTGCCGATGCGGACGGTCACGCGGAGGGGGAGCGATTTCGGCCAGCGGAAGCCAGGCTCGCCGTAGCGGCAACTGAAGATGCTGCCCCACAGGTTGTCAAGATGGACAGGGATGATCGGCGCGTTCGTCCCCTTGGCGATCTTCTCAAACCCCTTGTGGAAGGTCTGGATCGTTCCGTTCGGCGTAAGCCTGCCCTCCGGGAAGATGCCGACCAGCCAGCCCTGCTGCAAGGCTTCGCGTGCGCCGGTGATGGCCTGGACAAGCGCCCGGGGTCCGTCACTGGTATGGATCTGAATGACGTTCGAGACGCGGAAGAGCGGACGGCACCAGCCCCAGCCTGAAAAAATTTCACGCGACATGATGTAGCGTATGGGACGCTGGGTCACGGACTGAAGAATGGTCGCATCACCGTAGGCGGTGTGGTTGGCCACGAGTAAAGCGCCCCCTTCGCGCGGCAGATTTTCAAGGCCGTGGACCTCGACGCGGTATAAGAGGCGTGTGAGACGTGAGACGAAAAAGCGCAAGGCGTGGTCAGGGAGGCGATAGAGTGTCCATAAGGCGACGAGGGCTCCGATCCCACCTGTAATCAGCATACAGGCTTGAGCACCCAGGTGAAGGATGTCGGTGAGAAGATAAAAGAGTCCGGAGGCAGCCACCATCGCGCTGAAACTCCAAAATTCGATTGCACCGAAGATCTCGCCACGGTTATGCGCAGGCGACTGTCCTTGCAGATAGGCGGTCAGCGGCACGATACACAGGCCGGAGGTGATGCCTGTCGAGACGAGCCAGAAGCCGAGCAAGATAGGATGGTGGGTCGAGCCCAGTCCCAAGAGGGAGAGGGAGAGTCCGAGCGCCCCGACAGGAATGAGCCCCGCCTCGATGGCATGGGGGGAGAGCCTCCCCGAGATCCATGCGCCCAGCATGATCCCGATGGCCACCAGCAGGAAGAGGTAGCCGCTGGCTTCCACGGAGAGCGAAACAATGTCACGCGCATAGATCACGAGGTTCTGCTGGAAGAGGGCTGAGATGCCTGAGAAGACGATCGACCCGTATGCCGCGCGCTTCAGCCAGACATGCGGCGTCAGGGATCGCATGGCGCGAAGCGCGTCAGGAAGGATCCAAGGCGAGGCAGCCGAAACACGGTTGGCTGCCGGCGTCTGCGGTAAGCGGTAGGCGCAGAGCAAGCCCGTGATTGAGCAGGCAACGCAGATCGCCAGCACCGTCGCATAGTTCAGATGCAGGACCGTGATCGCCAGGGAGGGCAGGAAGAGTCCGAGGATGATGGCCAGATAGGTGAAGGCTGTCATCTTGCTGTTGGCTTGGGGGAGCGCCTCTTTGGTCACCAGTTCCGGCACGATGCCGCGCTTCACAGGACCGAAGAAGGCGCTCTGCGCTGCGAGCAGGAAGAGGATGCCGAGCATCGGGAAGGCTCGTCCCGAGTAGAGCGCGGGAAAGGCCAGCACCAACAGGATCAGTTCTGTCCATTTCACGATCACGACCAGATTACGCTTGCTGTAACGGTCCGTCAATGCGCCTGCCCAGTTTGAGAAGAGGATGAACGGGATGACCAGCAGGGCCGAGGCGAGTGCTAGGGTCGGCGACAGTTCCCGGTTCAGGGCGCTGACGAGATAGATCACGGTCAGCATCTTAAACGTATTGTCAATCAGCGCGCCGATCGCCTGAGTGATGTTTAGCCATAAGAAGTGTCTTGTCATGGTGGTTACTGTACCTTTCCTTTGCCGTTTCTGCGAACGAAAAATTCGATTATTCCGATGATTCCCGCAACAACGGAAGTGATCATCGTCGCGATTATCGGAATGAAGACCAATCCGATCGCAGCCTGGGCATCTGACGCAAGATCGTAGTCATGATGCCAGAATCCAAGCAATGCCGTCGTAACGACGATCAAAAGAACAAACGTGACCGGAATCCATTTACGGAGCAAGAAGGCCGCAATCAGCGGAATGGCTGGCAATGATGCGAAAATGCCGAAAAAGATCAGTCCTAAAATGAGATGGTCGTTGTTGTCTGGAAGATACTGAGCCACCCAATCAAGCCCGCGCCAGATCCTGCAGGCGTACGGAATAATATTCACGTACAAAAGGATGATCCCTGAACCTATGATTGCTTTTTTCATCTGATGATTCTCTTTCTCTGTTGGATTTCACGTTTCGATTCATCTTTTATAATGCAAGGAACGTGCCATCAGGCGAAAGCTCGCGCATCGTTGAAAATGAAAGGGTTACGACTTAAAAAGAGGATCGATAAAAACTGATTAGACATTTTATGTATAATCATGATACATTAAATGCATGAAAAAAGAAAAAACGCTCTCCCCGGAGGATCGGCAGTTCTTTGAGGCGGTCAGGCAATGCGCCTTTACTAATCCCTTCACGGACGAGCGGCGCGAGGCTGATCTGCGTGCCATCGGAATGGAGACTGGCGACTGGGACGCGGCGTTGAAAGGACTCCTCTTGGAATTGGAACGGAGGATGCAACGGCTGTTTCCCGCTCCAGGCCGCTGGGAAAGGGGGCTTCTTGACACACGTGAACAGGAACTGGTGATGTCAGGCGTGCTCTTCAGTCTGTTTCATCGGCGCATGCCGGAGTTTGACGCGTTGATCCGCCAGCAGATCAAGGCGGGGGATGCGCTGTGCGAAGCGCCTTTCACGGCTGAGGTTGTTGAGGATCTTCTGCGATACGGATTTTCGCGCGAGGAGGCTGAGCAGTACATCGGCATCTTTTATCAGATGCGGCGCGCCTTTTATTTCATCTCCAATGGCCTCGTGGGTGAAAGCCCCTGCATGAAGCACCTTCGAAAACGACTCTGGGATAATATTTTCACGCACGACATCCGCTGGTATGTGCGCGGACTCTGGAATCGGATGGAAGATTTTTCGACGTTGCTGCTTGGCGAGACAGGCACAGGCAAGGGTGCTGTTGCCGCAGCGCTGGGGCGTTCCGGCTTTATTCCCTTTCTTTCGGCGCGTCGATGCTTTGCCGAGAGCTTTACACGCGCGTTTGTGTCGATCAACCTGTCGCAATTCTCAGAGACGCTGATTGAGTCCGAGTTGTTCGGCCATCGCAAGGGTGCCTTCTCAGGCGCAGTCGAGCAGCACGAGGGTGTCTTCGCGCGGTGCAGTCCGCATGGTGCGATTTTTTTGGATGAAATCGGCGACGCCTCCGAACCGATTCAGATCAAACTGTTGCAGGTGTTGCAGCAGCGCACCTTCTCGCCTGTGGGGAGCCATGAGGTCTGCCGATTCAAAGGGCGTGTCATCGCTGCGACGAACCGTGATCTCCATGCCTTGCGACGGGAAGGAACATTCCGTGATGACTTCTTCTACCGGCTTTGCTCGGATCAGATTGAGTTGCCGACGTTGCGGTTGCGGCTTCAAGAGTCGCCTTCAGAGTTGGATGCCTTGGTCCGCCACATGCTGGTGCGGCTTGGGGGTGATGCGGATACTGGGACGCTCTCCGCTGTTTTGGAAGCGCTTGAAAAAGGGGTCGGACGTGACTATGCCTGGCCAGGCAATGTGCGCGAACTGGAGCAGGCCGTGCGCTGCATTTTGCTGACAGGCGCCTATCGAGGGGACAACAATACGGCTCCAGGTGAGGCTGGCTGGGTGGCTGCGCTCACGCGGGGCGAGCTGTCAGCGCAAGAAGTGATGGCCGGCTATTGTCAACAGCTCTTCCGACGTCACGCGAGCTATGGCGAAGTCGCCCGACGCACCGGCCTCGACTGGCGCACTGTCAAAAAATATGTGGAGTCAACCAAAGCGTAAATCCTTGGGCGAATAGGCGTTTGGCCCAATGCCACTAACTTTTTATGGCACTAAAGTTTTGTAACTCACTCTATTGCATAAGCTATTGGCATTTATAATGCATGTACATAAGAAATTGTTTTTCGCAAAGATCGCTATAAGGTTCTTGCACGGAAAGCCCCCGCAAGTGGCGGAATACCGCCGGGGCTTATCTCGTGCAAGCACCTGAGCTGCGTTTGACTTTAAGGACAGAGCTTCGTGCGACCACTCAGTGGAAGCACGAGGTTAAAAGGGGAGGGCGGTCGGATCGACCGCCGGACGGCGACCCGCCGTCCCTCCCGTCTTCTCAATCAGTCACGCGGTCAATCGGGCGAGTCAACGGCGCGCTCGGCGATCGCGCCCTACCATACTTTGCGTCTGGCTCGTGCAACGCATGGTAGGGACGGTTCGCCGAACCGTCCGCAGGGCCTTGGAGGGCCACGCTCTGTCGTGGCCGCGGGAGTGAACGTGGCATGAAAGTGTAGCGAAAAGTTAGTGACATTGGGCAAGATGCCCGCGCTCCTTTGAGGGCAGCAATAGAAGGGAGCGTGGGCGCCTGCCACGCCGTTTTATTCGCCGTAGCGGAGCGTAGGAGGAAGCCTTTGGCGTAGGCGGGTCCCGCCCGCATGAAAGAGGCGGGGCATTCTTGTCCGTCCCCCTGTTGGCACTATGAAAAGTTAGTGGCATTGGGCGTCCACGCCTGTTCACTGGCCACGCTCATTCATCCCCCGCAGGCGACTCAACAACCCCTTTAAAGTTGGCCATAATGTTTAGCATTTTATGCAACATGCGGCGAAATTTTCGCTTGCGCTGAATTCCCGATCGTCCTATACTTGCCGCAAATAGCATAAAACGCTATTCGTTGGATCAATGAACAGAACATGAAGGAGAAAATATGCGAACTATGATGGCGCTAGTTGTTCTCGTGATGTTGGTATCATGCACAAGAGCTCCAACACCACCTCAGCTCAGTGGGAAATGGACTGGCGTCGATTGGGGGAACGTGACACTCGACGGGTTGAATGGTAAGTACTCCGACACGTATGGAACCGCTCCTGGGCTTATCCACCTAACGGCACTAACCAACGGCACGTATTCCGGAACATGGTCAGAGGGAACTCTTCGATTTGGCACCTTAGAGGTGAGGTTCGACGGGCCAGATGCTCTTACTGGCACGTGGACAGCGGATCCCAAGTCCGAGAAGAAAGCCAAAGACGGCGACCGCATTCGGTGGACCAGGATGAAATGATCCAACAACACCTCCGACCGTATTGCTCGCCCGCCGCAGGTTCGCAAACGATCAAGGTGATCGTTATGCACGAAGACAATGAATCTGAGACTAAAGAGAAGACATTGGATTAACATTGGGGCGTCTTCGACCGTCTTGCTCCTGTATTTCGGGTTCTATCTCCATTATCGAATCAACCATACGTTCATACACCGTGCTGGAGGATACGCCGCCTATTCGGATCGTCGTCCATACCGGGACACCAATCACTTTATCGAGCCAAGCCAAGTGGCAGATGGTCCTGAGATCTTTGCAGGTGTGATGTTTGTCGCGGCCGCTGCGTCACAAACGAACGACCTTCGTGATGAAGACGTGGGCAAGATGCTGTCGGGCGCAGTGCAGGAGGTTGAAAAATTACAAAAGAGAAGGGAGAGGCTATTTCTCCTCTTTGAACCTGCTGCTTTTCTCGAAACGCTGGTCTGGAAGATCAGCGACCCTAACCCTCTAGCCAGAAGATGTAAGGATGCAGAACAACGAACGGCACCACTACCTCTGGCCCCGCGGCCGGGGACGTCGCACGGTGCGCGCTGACGTTCTTCCGGGAGATGAAAAACACCTCTCACTGAACCCTGCCCCGTAAAAATTATAGCTGCCTCAAGAGTGCATCATCTAGGACTTGATGAATACGGACGTCTCCGAGGGCCGCGGGCAGGGAGAAGCGGATCTTCCCGTTTGCTGTCTTCTTGTCGCGCAGCATGGCATCGATGAGCTGGTTGCAGGAGAGCCCCTGAGGCAAGGTTGTTGGAAGTCCGACAGCGGCAAAAAGCGCGGCGACCTGATCTGCAAAGCCAGGCGCGGCAAGGCCCGCCTTTTCAGCGAGGCGCGCCTCGACAACCGTTCCGATGGCAACAGCTTCGCCATGCAACATCGTGAAGTTGGCGTGGTGCTCAACCGCGTGTCCTATTGTGTGTCCGAGATTCAATGCGGCCCGGATGTTTTTTTCGTAGGGGTCCTTGATGATGGTCTTGACCTTCACGGCCAATGAACGCGCAACGAGCGGGATCAGGCTTTTGGCATCCGCTGCAGCACTGCACGGACGTGACGCATCCGCTGTCTTGCAGCAGGCGAAACGCTCCAGCAGTGGAATCAGGCCCGGATCGCCGATGATGGCGTGCTTGATGGTCTCCGCGAGTCCGCAGCGGAGTTCCGCCACGGGTAGGGTGGCCAGCGTTGAGGTATCGATAAAGACCGCAGAAGGCGCATGGAAGGCGCCGACGAGGTTCTTGCCCTCGGGCAGGTCTGCACCGGTCTTGCCGCCGATCCCTGAGTCCACCATGGCCAGTAAGGTCGTCGGAAGGTTGATCCAGCGGATGCCGCGCATCCACATGGACGCTGCAAAGCCTGTGAGGTCACCGACCACGCCACCGCCGAGTGCGATGACTGTGTGGTTGCGTTCAAGTCCGGCTTTTGCAAACGCGCTGAGTATCGTTGCGACGGTTGCAAGGGTCTTGGTCGCTTCGCCAGCAGGGATTGCGAAGCTTGAGGCAGCGATGCCGACGTCCTGAAGGGCTTGAACCACGCGCGGACCATAGAGCGAAATCGTGTTTGTGTCGCCGACAACAACAGTCTTCTTGCCAATATCAAGCGCTTCAATGTGCTTGCCGAGCTGGTCGATCAGATCCGCTCCGACTACGACGTCATACGGTTTGCCCATGCCGGAGACGTGATAGAGGCCGAGTACCGCTTGGACGCGGTCCGCTGTCTCATCAGGGGATCCGGTTCCGACCACGACACGATAGGGGAAGGAACCATAATGTTCTGCGCGTTCCGAGAGCAGTTGCGCGATCGGCTTGCCCTTGCCGGGTGCGATCGGTTGCGCGCAGTCTGTCTTGACGGCCAGCAAGGGACGCAGGTTAGGCTTGTTGGCGATGCGCTGTTCCAGGATCGACAGGCTGACATCCAGGAAGAGAATGGTTCCCTTGGACTCTGCAAAGGCGCGGCATTCAGGGTTGAGCAAGGCGCCGCCGCCCAGGCTGATGATGCAGGGCTCGACGTCAGCCGCGGCATCTTTCAGTGCGCGTTGTTCACGGATGCGGAAGCCAGCCTCGCCCTCCGCTGCAAAGATGTCACGGATGAGCATCCGCGCGCTGGCTTCAATGGTTTGATCCACGTCAATGAGTTTGCGTTCCAGCCGCTCGCTGAGGATGTTTCCGAGGGTTGACTTGCCGCTGCCCGGAGGACCGTATAGAAAGATGTGCGCCATAGTTTTTATCTGCCTTTTAAAGGGCATTATGATGCCATGTTTGGGCTGATTCCGTCAACTGCGAAATCCGCCGGTACCCTTTCCTGCCGACGGGGATAAGGTGGCAGAGCCGCCTGCCACGCCGGAGCCTTGGCGAAGGCGGGCCCATGCTCTGTGCGGGCAGGATGCCCACGCTCCCTTCTTAGGCAGCAATGGAAAGGAGCGTGGCCGTCCCGGCCGCCTCTTCATGCGGGCAAGATGCCCGCGCTCCTTTCAGGGCCCTTCCAAATTCTCGGACGCGATGACGCTCGTCCCTCCGATTTCCACTATTGTAGGCTTTCTCTTCCTCCGCGCGGCTTTTGCAATAGAATTCTCAACAAATCCTGAAGATCAGCGCTTTGCCAAAAGGTGCAAAACTCTTGCCAGAATGTCCATTGGCTTTTCTGAATTAATACGCTAATATATCAAGCATGAAAGCAGAAAATGCACGATCAATAAAGGTGAACAAGGTATGAGCATGGCAGCACGCGTGCTAAGAAATGTGAGTTCACTCGCCCGCTGCTTGAGCGTGGCGGTTCTCATGGGGATGACAGGGGCTGCGGGAAGCACAGGGGCTGGCGTGGCGAAGAATGACGAGCAGGCGCGACAGGACTTCGCTAATCCGCCGCTGCGCTGGCAGTCAAGGCCCCTCTGGTTCTGGAACGGGCCGCTGACGACGGAGCGCACGCGTGAACAGCTCGAAGGGTGCAAGGCGCGCGGATACTACGGAGTAGGCATTCTGCCCTCGCCCCGCATGACGCCCGGGTTCATGACACCGGAGTTTCTGGCCCACTATAAGACAGCGGTCGAAGAGGCTGCAAGGCTGGGCATGAAGCTATGTCTTTATGACGAGTACTGGTTTCCAAGCGGCTCGGCGGGTGGTCTGCTGGCGAAGAAATATCCCGATGCGTTGAGTAAGCGCCTCGATATGCTGGCTGTAGAGGTGACTGGTCCAAAGCTGGTCGAACAGCCCGTGCCCGCAGGAACCTTCATGGGTGCAGTCGCGATGAACCTGGCCACGAAGCAGCGCGAGAACATCACGGGCCAGGTGAAAGAAGGAAAGCTCGTCTGGGACGCGCCAGCGGGCGACTGGAAGGTGATGCTCTTCATCTGCGTGCGCGACGGGGGGAAGGGGCTTGTCGATTACCTCAGCCCCGAGGCTGTGCAAAAATTCATTGAGCTGACCTACCAGGCTTACTACGACACGTTTCCCGCTCATTTCGGCACAACCATCGACAGCGCTTTCTATGACGAGCCGGCGATGTATCACGCGCAGGGAGGCCGCGCGTGGACGGATCGCTTCAATGAGAAGTTCATGCAGAAGTTCGGGAGCGATCCAGTTGTGCTCTACCCGTCCCTCTGGTTGGACATCGGACCTGAAACAGCCGCTGCGCGCAATGCCCTTTTCGGTTTTCGCGCCGAGCTTTTCTCTGCCGGCTTTCCTAAGACAATCAATGACTGGTGCCGCGCTCACCGCGTTCAACTCACCGGCCATGTGGACCAGGAGGAGTTGATCAACCCTGTGATCGGCCAGGCCGGCGATCTGATTAAAGCTTTCAAGTATCAGGACATTCCGGCCATTGACCAAGTCTTCGAATATGGACGCGCCTCGCGGGCCTACAAGGTCGTCAGTTCCGCGGCCTATAACTATGACCGGCCCTTGGTGCTGACAGAGTGTTATGGGGGCATCAATAAAATGCCTGTCGCCAACCTGTACAAAGAGGCTATGGACCAGTTCGCCAAAGGCATCAACGTCATGGTGCCGCATGCCGTCTGGTATGATCAGGCCAAGATTGTCTTTCAGCCCGACCTGTCGCCGTCGAGTGCGACGTATGCCGAGCCTCTGGTGGCGTATAATCAGTACATCGGCAGATTACAGCGCCTGTTGCAGACCGGGCGGCACGTGGCCGACATCGGCGTGCTCTATCCCATCGCCACGTTGCAGGCGGGCTCGTGGTTCGGTCCGGGCAATCCCTACCAAGGTTGCGTGGAGATCCCTGAGGCCGATTACATGCGTGTGGGTGAACTGCTGGCCCTGAACGTGCGCCGCGACTTCACGTTCATCCATCCCGAGATACTTGACGAGAAGTGCACAGTGGCCGGTGCAGAAATCCGCTTGGAAAACAACGTGAATGCAGAACGCTATAAGGTCTTTGTCATCCCCGGTTCGCGCGTGATCCACTGGAGCAGCCTGAAGAAGATCAAGGCGTTCTACGATAACGGAGGACAGGTCATCGCAACCACACGCCTGCCGGAGGCTTCGGCGGAATTCGGTAAAGACAAAGACGTCAGGGAAACCATTGCCGCGATGTTCGGCTCGGAGGATGGAAAGAATCCCGGGGCAATGCGCGTGACGGTGTCGAGCGCGTGGGCCGGAGGAGGCTATGCTCCGGGGAGTGCAACGGACGGTGATCCGCAGAGCCGCTGGAATGCAGCAGACGGCGACAAGAACCCGCAGTGGCTGGAGGTGGATTTCGGTGCTGCGAAGACCTTTTGCAAAACCGTCGTTCGCGAAGCCTTCGACCGGACGCGCGCCTATCGCATCCAGGCGTGGGATGGAACGCAGTGGAAGGAGTGCGCTAAAGGCGGTCATCTCGGGCCGGAGAAGACGGACAGCTTCGCGCCAATGACGGCATCGAAAGTGCGGCTCTGCCTGGATGCTATCGCCTCTGATAGCGCGTCGATCTGCGAATTTGAAGTGCTGGATGCCCAAGGACGCAATCTGGCGTGTGCAAGCGAGTCGAGTCGTGGCAAAACGAATGCGAAGGGCGGCAAGGCGATCTTCCTTCCGTCGCCGCAGGCCGGCTCGCTGAAGGCCGCGCTGGATGATGCGCTTACTGTTTACGACGTGACGTTCGAACAGGCCATCGCGAGCCGCAACGGGAACCTGTCTTACATTCACAAAGTCATTGATGGCAGGCAGGTCTATTTTGTAGGGAACTCGTCCGATGATGCCGTGGACATGCATCTGAAACTGCGAGGCAAGATTAAGTTGGAGCAGTGGGATCCTCACACGGGCGCGATCAGCGCGTGTGAGACAGAGGCGATCTCCGTACAAGGTGTTGAGGTCACGCGCGTGCGGCTCAAGCTTGCGCCCGTGCGTTCTCTATTTTTTGTTGAAAAAACTGTGAGAGATTGAAAGGGGAATATCCAATGAGACATATACCAGTGATGATGATAGCCGTGCTGACAGCGGGGATTCTCTCGGCCGCACAGGAACCGAGTATCAGTGAGGTTGAACAACAGTTCCGACAGCTTCCGATGGAGGCCCGGCGGCTGACAGGCCCGCTCTTTTGGATGCACGGTGATGAGACACAGGAGCAGTTGGAAAGGGAACTGAAGAATATCGTGGAGGGTGGCAATGGCATTTTTACAGCCGAACCCCGTCCTCACAAAGATTGGCTGGGCGAGGGCTGGTACCGTGATTTGGAGATATGCCTGCAGTTTGCCCGAAAGAACAATTTGTCGATGGTCATCTATGACGACTGGTGGTGGCCGAGTCAGATGATGGGCGGACGCGTACCGCCGCAGTATGGAAGCAAGCGGCTGGAGGCTTCGGCTGTCACGGTTGAGGGACCGAAGACCCTGCGTGAACCAGGATACGGACGTTCCAACCTGGTTGCCGTTGTGGCAGGACGTCTCGTAGACGGAGAGGCTGTTGATGCTACCACGCTTGTGAACCTGACAGCGTCGGTCAAGGACGGGACATTGACGTGGGAAGTTCCTCAAGGCTCCTGGAAGGTCATGGTGTTTACCTGGCGTTTCAATGGAACCCAGGGCGGCCAGCAGAAGTACATCTCCGTTGACGGTGCCAGTGCTGACTGTGTCGAATGGTTTATCAAAACAGTCTATCAGCCGCATTTCGATCGTTTCAAAGCGGATTTCGGAAAGACCATCGTGGGCTACTTCTACGATGAGCCGGAAACGCAGGGGGACTGGGGCAGTGACGTGCCAAAACTGATCGCGGAGCGAAAGCTTGATCTGGCACCATTGCTGGTCGGCTACAAGTTCAAACTTGCAGGGGATGCGCAGACCGCGGCGTACCAGACTTATTTGAACATCTTCGCAGAAGCCTGGGGCCGCACGATGTACGGCGGCATGTCCAAATGGTGCCAAGAGCGCAAGGTCTACTCCATGGGGCATTTCATGGAACATGGAAATGACATTTTCAGCCGTGGCATGTCCGGCGGTAACATGATGCAGTTGCAGAAGTACAGTGACATGGGCGGTATCGACCTGGTCTGCAACCAGCTCTATCCGGGGCAGCGTCCGATGGGGTCTTATCAGATGCCCAAGATCGCGAGTTCGATCTCGCATACGTACAATAAAGCTGACGACGTTGCGTTCTGCGAAATATACGGCGGCTATGGGCAGAAGCTGACTTATCCCCAAATGAAGTGGCTGGCTGACTGGCATCAGGTCCGAGGCGTCAACTACCTGATTCCACATTCCTTTAATCCGCGTGCACCCTACGACGGCGATTATCCGCCTTACTTCAACAATGGCGGGTTCGAGCCCCGCTGGCCGCTCTATCGCGTCTGGGCTGACTACACCAGCCGCCTGAGCCTTCTCTTGACAGGTGGAAGGCATGTTTGCCCTGTGGCCTTCTTGCAGGTCGGGCAGAGCATCCATTCTGGAAAGGCCGTCCGCCCTGAAGCATTGACCAGCACGCTCCAGGACGCACTCTACGACTGCGACTGGCTGAACTATGACGCGTTCGAGAACGATGCCACGTTTTCGGGTAAAGAGATCAAGCTTCACAAGGAAACGTATCCGATCCTGATCGTCCCGCCGGTCGAGGTTATCCCGTATGCTTCGCTTGAAAAAGCAAAGGCGTTCTTTGATAAGGGCGGTGTCGTAGTCGGCTACGGTTTCCTGCCGACGAAGTCCGCCACGCTCGGCAAAAATTCCGCTGATATTCTCGCGTTGTGCAAGGCGATCTGGGGTGACCAACCGACCCCTGGCAGCAAGGCATGCAAGACGAACCAGCAGAGGGGGCGTGCGTATTTCCTGCCTGAAAAGCCCTCTGTTAACGAGATCACAGCAGCCTTTACCCAGGATGCCGGGATCGTGCCAACCGTGCAGGTGGTCAAAGGGGAGACCGGCAACTGGCTGCATGTGCTGCATCGCGTGAAGGCCACGCGCGATATGTTCCTGATTTGTAACCAGAATCACACGGGGGAGGCTCGTTCGTTCACCTTCCGCATCGCAGCCGAAGGTGAACCGGAGTGCTGGGACTCGTTGCGAAATGAGCTGACATCCGTGTCATTCAAACGCCTGGGGCCGAAGCAGGTTGATGTCGAACTCACGCTTGAACCCTCGGAGAGCGTGATGCTGGTCTTCCAGAAAGAGAAGCGCACGCTTCCCGTGCGGCTGGAAGCCGGGGCAAAGCCTCTGCGAGCGTCCGTCAATCTAGTCCGGGACGTCACGCCGCCGAGTCTTCTGATTCCAAGTTCCCCTGCTGCTGCGCCTGCGGCGTCCCCTGCCGCGGTCAACACGGATGAGCAAGCGCTTCGCAACTGTGAGTGGGTGTGGGGACCTGAGGGTAATGCTGCGAACGCAGCATCACCCGGCCTTCGTTACTTCAGGGCCCTCTGTGCAGTGCCTTCAGGGCGAAAGATCAAGCAGGCCCATTTCTTTGGGACGTGTGATAACGTGCTGACGCTCTTTGTGAACGGAAAGCAGGTCGGGAAGAGCTCTGATGCGGCAGAAGGCTGGCGTGTGCCGATAAAGATAGAGATGACATCGCAACTCCGGGAAGGTCCGAATGTGTTGGCCATTGCTGCGCTTAATTTGACTGACCAGCCAAGCCCGGCAGGCTTGATCGGCAGGGTGGAGATTCGTTACGAACAGGGCGAGTCGCAGGTGGTCGCCATCAATGCGACATGGAAGACCTCCGACAAGGAGCAGGCTGGATGGAATCAGCCGGGCTTCGACGACAAGGCTTGGACTTTCGCCAAGAGCCTGGGCAAATATGGCTGTGCGCCTTGGCGTGCGTTTGTCAGTGAGAAGAGAGCGGCAGTCCGGGTGGCAACGAGTCCCGTGACCAGCGATCCCTTTGTCGGACACTGTGAACTATCAGCGGATTTGAAACTGGAGCAGACGCGCGTCTTTCTCGAGATGGACGAGATCGCACCTGAGGAGGCTGCTCGCGTGACTGTCAACGGACAATATGCAGGCGGTTTCATCGGCAAGCCTTTGCGGCTGGATGTGACCCGGCACGTCAAGTCCGGTACGAACACGATTGTAATCGAACCGTTCGCGCCGAAAAACGTGCGGCTGACCTTTTATCCAAAGTAAGTAACGGAACAATTGTTTCTAAACATGCTCTAACATTTGACAGCTCTTTTCCGCTGTGATACTTTTGGGGCATGTTAATAAAACAGCTTTATGTTTGGGGTGTCCTGCTTTGCTCCGCCAACGCTCTGTTCGCGTCCGACCGCGCATCGGTACGTGTCATCAGCGAACAGCCCAGCCGTGCCGGCATGTTCTCATCCGATAGCACACTCAAGAAGTCGATGTTCCTCTTCACGGACCGGGGCTTTAAGGCGGTCGAGCGTTTCCCTTCGCTGCTGGACAACATGCTCTTTTATGAACGCTCCATCAAAGAGCCCCACACATACGAGTGCATCGCATCCGGCGATGTTTTCGCCCTCGCTCCGGCGAATCCGAAAGTCGACCGCACCGCAGCCTTGACCAAGCTTGGTTTCAGTCCGGTGTCTGACATTAAGCCCTTTCAGCTCTTCGGGGAGAATCCAGGGGATGTTGTCGGCGTCTTTCGCAAGCACCTCACAGCAGGCGAACGCTTCACGCCGCCAGTCTGGACCGTTATCGCGGGCTTCTCTGTCCCGCATGCCGCCCGCCAGGGCGAACTGCTCTACAACGGCATCCGTCTGCCGCGCGAATGGCCTCCGCGTATTGACTGGACCACCAACACGCCGATGCGCGTACCCTATTTGGAAACCCCGCCGAAGCTGATCGCCATCGATGTGGGGCGTCAACTTTTTGTAGACGATTTTCTGATCGAGCAGAGCGACCTGACGCGCGAATATCATCATCCCACGAAATATGAAAAGAACCCTGTACTCAAGCCTGAAACAGCGATTGAACATAGCGGCGTCAACGGCTTGTCTGTCGCAGGGCCAAAGAGTGGTGGGCTCTGGTGGAATCCCGAGAAAAAACTTTTCGAACTCTGGTACGAAGCCGGGTGGGTCTCTACCATCGCCTACGCGACCAGCCGAGACGGACTCGTCTGGGAGCGTCCGAACCTGCCGCTCAAAGCAGGCACGAACCAGATATTGCCCGACAGCGTCAAGCCCGACTCCTGGACCGTGGTGCGCGACTACCGCACGACAGACCCGAAACAGGCCTACAAGATATTCCTGCGCGGCGGCGGCAACCGTGACCGCGCCCGCGCCTTTGTCTCCGAGGACGGCATCGACTGGGGCACGCCTATTGACAGCGGCATCACGGGCGACCGCAGCACCATGTTCTACAATCCCTTCCGGAAAGTCTGGGTCTACAGTCTGCGCTGGAGCAGTCCTGGCGGACGTTCCCGCGCCTATTGGGAGTGCGATGATTTTCTCCAGGGCATGCAGTGGCTGCCTGACGAGCCCATGCCCTGGGCGCGCACGGACAGCCTTGATCTGCCAGACCCGCGCATCGG
This sequence comes from uncultured bacterium, assembly GCA_942493055.1. Classification (GTDB taxonomy): domain Bacteria; phylum Verrucomicrobiota; class Kiritimatiellia; order RFP12; family UBA1067; genus CAIZQW01. Next base: position 5,284,676 of record OW818680.1, read on the forward strand.
CGATAAGCCTCAGCTCTACAACCTCGATGCCGTGGGATACGAAAGCATCATGCTCGGCTTCTTCGAGATCCTCCACGGACCGCCCAACGATGTCAATGCCGCAAAGGGGCTGCCCAAAAATACGGGACTTAATTTCGCCTACAGCCGCGACGGGTTCCACTGGCATCGCCCTGACCGGACTATGGCGATCAACTCCGAACAACGTCCGGTGTGGGACCGCGGCTATGTGCAGTCCCTCGGAAACATCTGCGTAGTGCGCGGCGACAAACTCTGGTTCTACTACATCGGCTTTGCTGGCGATGAAAACCTGAAATTGGGCGATCCGAAGATCAAAATGACCAGCTCGATGCAGTCCGGCCTTTACGCCAACGCCTCCACCGGCGTCGCGTTCCTGCGGCGCGACGGCTTCATCTCGCTCAATGCCGATGCAAAAGGCGGCGCGCTCACGACGCGGCCTGTCAGCTTCAGCGGCAAGCATCTCTTCGTCAACCTTGATGCGCCCCAGGGCGCGCTGATCGCTGAGGCGCTCGACATGCATGGCAAACCTATCGAGCCCTTCACCTTTGCGAACAGTGTGCCGGTTAGTGGCGATTCGACACTCATGCAGATGCGCTGGACAGGAGGCGACGACCTGAGTCCGCTCGCCGGACGCGCTGTCCGTTTCCGCTTTAAGCTCACGAATGGCAAGCTCTACGCCTTCTGGGTCAGCCGCGACGCCTCTGGCCGCAGCGACGGCTATGTGGCCGGCGGAGGCCCCGGCTTCACCTGTGACATCGACACCGTGGGCAAAGCAGCTCTTGAGGCCGAGGACACGCTCCAGAGCGCGGTTCAAACGCGCAACTAAACACAGCGACATAAGTATTCGACAGTCTGGGAGCGGCGCGGCTTCCCGCGCCGGCCGGAACGCGAAGGCGTTCCGCTCCAAAGAGCGCGCACACTTATGTCGCCGTGTATAGCTGCTCAACAAAAGCAGGGGATGCAATAATAGACATTATTCATGTTTTTTCTAATAACACCCTCGGCTCGCCACATGCTATACTCTCAAAAACACGTAAGGAGTTATTCGCGTATGAAAAAGCTGTTATTCACGATTTGCGCACTCATGACCTTTGGTCTTCACGCCCTGGAGGTCATGGACCTTTCCGGCGCTTGGACTGTCAAACAGGCAGACACGTCTGACGCGCCGCTTCCGATCACCATTCCCGGGGATGTTCACACCGCGTTAGTCCAGGCGAAGCGGATACCTGATCCCTACTTTGGCCGGAACGAGGAGAAGATCCAGTGGGTCGGTGAAAAGGATTGGCTTGTTGAACGGAGCTTCGACGTGACGGCTGAACTGCTCAGCAAAAAGGAGGTTGTCCTTCAACTGGAGCATGTGGACACCTTTTGCGCGATTACAATCAACGGTCATGCGGTCGGTGAAACGGGTAATCGCTTTCGCAGATATACGTTTGATGTGAAGAAATATTTGAAGGCGGGTAAGAATACCATCGTCGGGCATTTCAAGAGCGCGGAGAAAATTGCCCAGGCGCGCAAAGCGCAATCCCCCTTTCCGATTCCTAGTAATGCGTTCAAAGATATCCAGTTCATTCGTAAGCCTGCCTGCAACGGCGGCTGGGACTGGGGCATCTCCCTCATGAGCATTGGCTTTGCCGGCAAGGTCTCTCTGCTCGGGTATGACTGCGCCCGCATCGATTACGTCTACAGCGCCCAGCAGCATCAGCCCGGCCGGTGCACAATCGATGTCACGCTTGATGTAACCTGTGTGCAAGCTGGCGAACAGAAGCTCTGCGTCCGCATCGGGGACGTAGAGACAACCTCAACTGTTAAACTTGCTGAAGGGCAGAATAAGCTGACCTCCCGCGTCACCATCGAAAACCCGGAACTGTGGTGGCCCAATGGAGAAGGCAAGCAGCACCTCTATTCCATGACTGTCAAGCTCGCCGACGCGACCTTCTCCCGCAAATTGGGGTTGCGTAAGATTGAGGTGATCAACCAGAAAGACGCCAATGATACATCCAAATCCCCGGGCGTGAGCATGACCTTCCGCGTGAATGGAGTTGATATCTTCTGCAAAGGGGCGAACTGGATCCCGTGCGATGCGATGTTTTCCGGCCAGACCCCGGAGCGCTACCGCGACCTCCTCACCTCAGCCTGCGCCGCAAACATGAATATGGTCCGGCTCTGGGGCGGCGGGCAGTTTGAGGAGGATGCCTTCTATCAGCTCTGCGATGAACTGGGCCTGCTCATCTGGCATGACTTCATGTTCTCCTGTTCCCTTTATCCGTCTGACAAAACATTCCTAGCAGAGGTCGAGGCTGAACTCGCCCACCAAATCCGCCGCCTGCGCGATTATGCCTCGATTGCGCTCTGGTGCGGCGACAACGAATGCATCGGCGCGCTGACATGGTACAAGGAGAGCAAGGAGAACCGCGACCTTTACTTGATCAATTATGACCGCCTCAGCCGCGTCCTGGGCGAGTCGATCGAACGTTATGACCCGACGCGCACCTTCTGGCCCTCCTCGCCCTGCGCAGGCCCCGGCGACTTCAGCGACATGTGGCATGCCGACCACAGGGGCGACATGCATTACTGGACCGTCTGGCATGAGAACAAAGACTTCTCCGCTTTTTATGACGTCAAGCCCCGCTTCTGCTCCGAGTTCGGGTTCCAGTCCTTCTCCTCCCCTGATGTCGTCAGTACCTTTACCAGCCCGGGCCAACGGAATCCCACAGCCCCTGACTTCGAACATCATCAGAAGAATCTGGGCGGGAACGCGCGCATCATGGAGACCATGGCGCGGTACTTCCGTTTCCCCGAAGGGTTTGAGCATATCCTCTACCTGTCGCAGGTGCAGCAGGCCCTTGCGATTAAAACAGCGGCAGAAGGCTGGCGTCGGCTCCAGCCACGTTGCATGGGCACGCTCTATTGGCAGTTGAACGACAACTGGCCTGTCGCCTCGTGGTCCAGCATTGAATACGGCGGCAAGTGGAAGCACCTCCATTACCAGGCCAAACGGTTCTATGCCCCGGCAGCTATCGTCGCCGTCCCGGTCGGACAGACACATGAGATATGGGCCATCAATGATTATGGATATCCCGTGACCGCAGAAGTCAAACTCGACTGCCTGACCTTTGAAGGACAGTCCATAAAGTCGATCAATCTCACGAAGGAGGTCGCCCCCCGTTCAGCCTTATTGCTGGGCACCTATCCGGCATCAACCTTCGGCTCGGAGTCAGAGCGCGAATCGCGTTTTGTTTCGTTCGAGATGAAGGCCAAAGTCAATGGGCAGACGCAGACCTGCAAAAATGACTTTTTCTTCAACACCTTCAAGAAGTGTGAACTGGGTGAAGCAACGGTAACGGTGAAGACCGAAAAGCGCGGGAATGATTGGCTCGTCACACTGACAACGGATAAGCCCGCCTTCTTTGTCTGGCTGAATGTGCCTCAGGTGCGAGGCGAATTCAGCGACAACAGCTTCACGCTGCTTCCTGGCAAGCCGATCACGCTCAGCTATTGCCCCAAAGGCAATAACCCCCTCTCGTATGAGGCGTTCTGCAAGCAACTGACCGTCACCCACTTGCGCAAAACCTATCGCTAGTTTTTGCTACGGACCTCGGATGGCAATGAAGCTTACTGTCACACCTTGCAAGGTGTGACAGTAAGGAAACGAGGCGAGAATAAAAGCCGGGACATCTACTTATGATGTTCCGGTTTTCATTTATTACTGTCGTGATGTCTGCGCTTGCAATGTCCTGATAATCAGCGTAAGCTTTACAAAAAATATGGAAGAGTCTTATGCGTGTTAAGTTATTATTTGTTGTGACAATGCTGTTCACCTGTGCGGTGTTTGCAGAACCGACGACCAACAGCGTCTACAAGTGGGAGTACAAAATCTTTGATCTTGCCTCCGGCAGCAGGGAAAAGCTATGGCAGGAAGCCCTTGCAACGAATGTTGGCGGACGGTGTGAGCAACGAATCGAGGCCGGACGGATCGATATCGAGACTGACACAGAGGTCTACGAGGTTGATCGTCAGGACAAGTGGAAAGAGGGCATGGGACAGGCGCTTGCCTACGCAACAGTGACTAAGAAAAAAGCGGTTCTGGCCCTCATCTCCTCAGCCCAAGGTCCGCAGAATATGCAGAAACGTTCGCGCGAACGGTTTGATTGGGTCTACGATATCTGCGCCACCAACAATGTCCGGCTCCTCATCCTCTTCCCGGCACGCCCTGAAGTGCCGCATGGCGTTAAATAGACTTGCCCCCAGACGAGTTGGAATAAAGGGACTTGATAGACACGGAATACCGGAACAGTGGGAATTATGGGACGCGCTACCGCAGACTTCTCATGCGCCTGGCAGTCAACGGCTCGCCGAAGTCTCGCCCTCCAGCATACTTCCGGCAATCGCCATGCTCATGAGTTGGAGGGTGAGGCTGTGCCGAACCGCCCGAACGACTGGCACTGTCAATGGCTCGCCGAAGAACATCGTTCACAGATTGCTCCGCTCCAGATGTTATGTGGTACTCTTATGCCTGTAAACAAATCGGAACTGCGCCCTGAGTCAAAGAGGATTGCCCGAATCCGTTGGACAATCTAATGGAGTGTCGTATATACTGAAGACACGCGTGAAAACTACCCTAACAATTCTGCTCATTTCGCTCGTCACAGCAACAAGCGGTTCTGCGTTGGAACTCAAACCCAACAAGATCAAAGCGCCGAAACGCGAAACGGGTTTTACCGACGCGGATTATGCACAGCATGTCATTAAGCTTAATGAAAAAATTCCGGATCCTGCGTTCACAATGCTCATCCAGAAGCCCTTCGTCGTGATAGGGGATGAGCCTGCGGCAATCGTCGCTGTGCGTGCCGAGCAGACAGTCAAATGGGCGACCGCCCGATTGAAGAAGATGTATTTCAAGAAGGATCCGGAGGACATCATTGATATCTGGCTGTTCAAAGATAAGGCCAGCTATGAAAAATACACCTGGGAGATCTTTTCAGATAAACCCGATACGCCCTACGGCTACAGCTCCTCCGAACATAAAGCCCTCATCATGAATATCGGCACCGGCGGCGGCACGCTGGTTCATGAGATTGTCCATCCCTTCATTGCCGCAAACTTCCCCGACTGCCCCTCCTGGCTCAATGAGGGGCTCGGTTCACTCTACGAACAGTCGCAGGCCAAGGGAGATGAGATCGTCGGACTGACCAACTGGCGCCTCGCCGGACTTCAGGAGGCGATCCAAAAGGATAAGGTCCCATCCTTTCAAGCGCTGACCTCGATGACCACCAACGAATTCTACACCGAAGATCGTGGCACAAACTACGCGCAGGCCCGCTACCTCTGCTACTATCTGCAAGAAAAAGGGCTCCTGAAAAAGTTCTATCACGCCTTCTATGCCGCTCGCGCCGAAGACCCGACCGGATATAAGACGCTGCAGTCCGTGCTGGGCAAGAAGGATATGAACGCTTTCAAGAAAGAATGGGAAGCGTATGTCCTGAAGCTTCGCTTCTTGCGCTAAGCTCGGCTTCGGTGGACAGTCGTCAGCGATCCCAGGGGATAAGGTGGCGGAGCCGTCTCGGCTCCGTGCGGGCAAGATGCCCGCGCTCCTTTTTGGGCAGCAATGGAAAGGAGCGTGGCCGTCCCGGCCGCATCTTCGAGCGGGCAAGATGCCCGCGCTCCTTTCAGAGCCGATCACGCATTATTCATCTCCCACCATTCCCTTTGGAATCCGTTGGACAATCGGGTGGAGGGGCGTCTATACTGGTGAAGCTCAGGAAAACAGTTGAATATAGATTTGTTCAAAGAAAAGAGCGTCCGCAGACGTATAAAGAGCATGAGAGTTAACCCGGAGGTTTTTATGTCGTATGTCAAACAATCGTTTCTTCTTTCAATGTGTGTGGTCCTGTTGTGTACGGGTTTTTTCGGACGCAAGACTTTGAAAGTGGAACATCTTGGCAAGATCACGGATTGTCAGGGTGTCTCAGCCCTTCGTCCGCCAGTCCAGGAGCGCTGGACACCCCTGGCGGAAAAGATGTTTGTGGATGCAGGCGATCTCGTCCGAAGTGAGAAGCGCGGAGCTAATGCTGTGCAGGTGCGTTTCAGCGACGGGGGCGGTGTGGTCATCGGTCCTGGCAGCCTGGTGGAATTCACGGAACCCGGGAAGCTGAAAATCATCAGGGGTGAGGTGGAGGTTGAAGCACCTGCTAAAAAAACGCTGACAATTGTACTGCCCAATGACAAGAAGGAGAAGGTGCAGGGCACGGCCATTTTTCGGGTGACAGAGGCGAGTTACAGCAAGCTGGAGAGTCCATCGCCCTGGCTCAACTATTTTAAAGGCACCCTTGCGCGGGAACCCATGGGGTCTCTGCTGGCAACGGTTGAAGGCCGCAATCTGCCGTTGACGTTGGGGTATCATAAGGTGACGGTCGATATACGCGACCAGATTGCCAGGACCACGGTGGAAGAGTCTTTTGTGAACAACACCAGCGGGACGCTCGAGGGCGTCTTTCATTTTCCGCTGCCGCAGGATGCTTCAATATCCGGATTCGGTATGTGGATCAACAATGAGTTGGTGGAGGCGGATGTTGTGGAAAAGCAGCGCGCCCGCGAGATCTATGAGACGATCCTGCGGGAACGTCGCGATCCCGGGTTGCTGGAGTGGAGCGGCGGCAACATCTTTAAAGCGCGCGTCTTCCCCATATTTGGCCATTCAGAAAAAAGGATCAAGATCACCTACACCCAGGTGTTGCCGCTGGAGAATGGCGTCTACAAGTACAGCTATGCCCTGCAGTCGGAGATGCTGAAGCAGTTTCCCTTGCGCGACTTGGAGGTGAAGGTGAACATTCACTCGGAACAGCTGTTGAAGACGGTTGTCTGCCCCACGCATGAGACGCGCCTCACAAAGAGCAAAAATGGTGCGCAGGTGGAGTTTGCCGCGCAGGAGTATACGCCCAGCAGGGACTTTGAGGTCTTTGTAGAAATCGGCAAAGCACCTGAAGTGGTGGTCATCCCGCATCGCAGGGGCGAGGACGGCTATTTCCTGCTTCAGGTTGCACAGCCCGATGCCGGGAGCCAAGGGGCCCGACAGCTGATCAAAGACGGGCCAGCCCTGGACCTCGTGGTCATGGCGGACACCTCCGCGTCCATGGACAGCGAACAGCGCAAGATGCAGGAGGAGTTCATCGCCTGTCTCATGGGGGCGCTGGGAAGCAAGGACCGCGTGCGGGTGGCTGCAGTCGATATGGATTGCCACTGGGTCACTGGAGATGATTCCGAAGCGGTCCGGGATTTTCTTTCACACCGCGCCTCGCTAGGTGCGACGGATCTAGAGAAGGTCTTCGCCAAGGTCTTTGCTGAGAGCGGACCCACCACGCAGATTATTTATCTCGGGGACTGCGTTGACACGACCCGTGAAGCTGATCCAGTGGATACCGCCCGCAGGTTGAAAAGTCTCTATCAAGCCAACTGCAAAGGGTGTATTCATGCTGTGGCGACGGGCAGCAGTTTTGAATCCGGGGTGATGAAAGCGCTTGCCAATGTGAGCAATGGCTCAATGCGGCGGCTACAGGGCAATACTCCTGCGCGGACAGGCGTGATGGAATTGCTTGAAGAGCTGACGAGTCCCGGCATCCGGGAGATGAAGATTGCCTTCACTGGCGTGCGTGTTGCGCGCGTCTATCCGGGAGAGCTTCCGAATCTGCCCGCCGGCAAACAGCAGATCATCCTGGGGCGTTATCTTCCGGATGGCAAAGATCAGGCCGGCTCCGTGACGGTCACGGGCACGTACAAGGGCAAAGCGGTCAGTTATCAGGCGCCGTTCCGGGTGAAAGATGCTGAGGAGGGCAACTCCTTTATCCCCCGCCTCTGGGCGCGCATGCATCTGGATACCCTGCTGGAACAGGGAAGTACGCAAGCGATCAAGGACGAGGTCATCGCACTCTCGGAAGAGTATCATATCATGACGCCCTATACCTCTTTCCTGGTTCTGGAAAGTGATGCCGACCGGGAGCGCTTTAAGGTGACACGCCGCTTTACCATGCGGGATGGCGAAAAGTTCTTTGCCGAAGGCAAGGAGAAGGCTGATTACGAACTGCGTCAGAAAACCATGCAACTTGCCGGCACCTGGCGGCAGGATCTGCGCCGGGATATCCTGCGTGAGCTTCTGGACCTCGGCAGGCAGTACTACAACGTGTCGACACCCTATCAGCCGACGCTGGAGGCGTATCGATTTATCGGAGGTGTTAGTGGGGTTATGCCACGCGTTGATTATGCTCGTTCTATGTACCCGGTCGGGCGCGCTTCGCTGAAGAGTGGAGCAGGGAGAAGCGATTGGGCGGACGCCATCTCGGACGATTATTCCGGAGTTTCTCCAGATGGAAATGACAGGGATGGAACTGATAAGGATATGGACGCTTTCTTTGACACGGATGTGCCGGGTGACAAGAAAAGAGATGAGCCTTATCCCGAAGAGCTAGCTACAGATAGTGAGATGAAGGAGGAAAAGATGAAGGAGATGGCAGCATCGCCCGCTCCCCGGCGGGCAATGGAACTCAGAAATTCGATGCAATACTCTTTTGATTCTATCGGGCCATCTTTGTTCGGGAAAAGTAGAAGGATGATCAGCAGTGAGAGCCTTTCAAACTTCAAGCCAGGCATCACTAGCCCGACTGGCTTTGATCAGCTCATGATGGTCGGAGCGAAGGGTTTGGTGAGGGATGGTTGGAAAGGCCATCGGGAGAGCGCAGAAGGTTACTCGAGTTATGGCGGATATTCCTGGCATCCCTATTGGAACAACTGGATCGAGCAAATCTTCCCGAGCGTGCCGGCAACTGCTGCAGAACTGGCTGTGAAGCCGCAGCCCGAGGTCAAGCCGTGGCCTGAGCAAGCTCAGAAGCTGGCTGCAGCACTTCTGCGTCAGCCCGTGCTTGACAAGATGGCAGGGGCACTGGAGATCAGCTTTGAGGCGTTCTGGTATGACTCTAGAAAAGAGTTAACACGAAAGGACAGCCAGAAGCTGCATTATTCACCCTCAGCATGGCTGAGTTGCTCATGGAGCAGTTCGGACCGCAACCTTGTTGGATGGAGTGACGGGAAAACGCGGACCATTTATGCACCCTGCTTTAAACTGGGCAGGCAGCGGAACGCTGTTGCGAGTGATGCTAAATTTGCTGTCAACACTGTCGGCCAATTTTACGATTCCTCGTCACGCTCGCTGGCGGATGACTACAGCGCGTATACCCCAACCGTAACCGATGTAGGCGAGGGGCGTCTTTTGCTTGCCCTGAAAAATCCGGATTCAAGCAGTGAATACCACTCGGAATTTTTGATAGATATTGAGCGCAATGTGGTGCTTGAACAGCGTGAGCTCACACGGGGGACTCTTACAAGTACGATTGTCTTCAGTGCCTTTGTCAAAGCAGGCGGTTGCTGGTGGCCAACGCAGGTGGAACGCAGGAATAAGGAGGGTGTTGTCGGATACCGGGCGACGCTGTCAGTCAAGGAGATCGATGACGCTGCGTTCAGGAAGCATGTCGCAGAGCTTCGTCCTAAAGAGCAGGAGGCGATTCTGATTGATCAGGTCCTTCCGGATTACGAAATCGCGCGGCAGGCGAAGCTGGATCAGAAGATGGAGCTTGGGCACTATTTTTCGCTGATCAGTTTTTATACTCAGACCCAGCAGTGGGAAAAGGCCCGCGCAGAGTGGGAGGAGGCGAAGAAGTTGGTCAAGGGCCGTATGGGTGAAAGCTGGATCAATCTGGCGGTTTATGTCCAGTCGCGGCGTCATGAAGAGGCCAGACTGATCCTGAACGAAAAAGCGAAAGAGTTGTCTGGAAAACGAGATGTCGATGAGCTTTACATCGGGAGCTTCCTGTCTGGTTATGTTCAGCAGTTTGCCCAGGCGAATGAGCGACTCGATCTTCTGGCGATCCTGCGTCCGGTGTATGAGCGCCAGGAAGCCTATCTCAAGAGCGTGCTCACGTGGAAGCGCAATCATGCGCAGGCGCTGTCCGATGCAGGGCGCGGGGTAGAGGCGCTTGCGATCTGGAAAGAGCTGAGCGATGCGTTCCCCACGGATACCCATATTGTGAGCTTGTATACTGGCGCCCTGCTTCAGGATGGACGGATGGAGGACGCCTATAGCTGGCTGATGGAGCGTCTGGCCCGCGAAGGGTTTTGGAATGAACAGGAGCGGGAGAGTGTCAGAAGTTCTGTACTGTATCAGTTTGAGAACCAGCTCGGCAGTGATCATTGGCGGGCATTTCTCAAGGGGTGGATCGACACCGGCACGTTTAATCAGAATGCCTATCAGAAATATCTGGAGGCCCTTTATCGGACACAGAGGACAGAGGAGGCGCATCGCCTGATTGAGAACTGGGCGAGGACCGGCATGGAGTTTCTGAAGGAGGAGGGGCGGCAGGATAAAAAGCCGCCGGCTTCCGGAACAGCGGAGTGGAAAAAACACCAGAAGGTCGTGGTGTGTATGCAGGCTGCGGTTCAGCAGATGCTGGGGAAGAACTACGGTTACGGCGATTACCTGGATGCGCGCTGGCACACTCTGCTGGCTGAGCTTGTGCAAGGCTGCTATCGTGTGGATGCCAGCCAGAACATAGCCGCTCAGATCATGAATCATAATCTCTTTAGCAAGAGTGAAGCGGCGGCGGCGTTGCGGAAATCGTTCAAGCAGGTGCTCGTGAATGAGGTGGATACACTGAAGGTCCAAGCGATCAGCCAGTTGGTCGGTTGGATGGCTGTCAATGATCCGAAGGTCGAGAAAGAGGAGTGGGCGGCTCTCGCAAGCAGAATGGAAGCCCGCTGGGATGTTCTTGAGCAAAAAGATCCGGACCGTCCTATTCTGGGCAGTGCGTTGGTGAGTGCCCTGAATCAGGCAGGCAATCTGAATGGCGTGACCCGTTTCCTCAGAAAACAATGGAAGGCGGGTCCGGCGACCTGTCAGCAGGGGTATCTGGAGCAGTTTTATAGCAACCTGCTGAATCATGAGTGGCAGGAGGATATTGAAACGGAGCTCTTCACCCTGATTCAAGCATTTGCTGGCAAGAACGATGATCCTCAGCTTCGCCTGGCGGGAACGGTGCCAGTGCTGATGGAAATCGTTGATGCGATGGCCAAGGCACGTCAGAAAGCAAGCCTTGAGAAGGTCGAGAAGAAGGATGACCTCTCCCGCATTGAATATCGTAAGCTTGTGACAACGCACGAGCAGCAGGCGCGTGAGGGCATGCTGAAGCGGCTTGAGATGGAAGAGGAGCTCCAGGCGGAGCAACTGAAGCCGTGGACCAGGATTGAGCGCCTCTACCTGGAGATGAAGGTGGGGCGTGACGCAAACGCCGTCGCAGCGGCGTGCTGGAAGCTTCTTCCTGTTGAGCCGCCGGCCTGCAAGAAGGAGAAGATGAATGTGCTGGATGCGGGGCTGATTGATCGCTGTGTCACGACGCTGGCCTGTCTGGCGGCTAAGCAGTCCGCAGACAAGGCGCTGGTGGATAAGCTCTCGGCTTACCTGGATTTGGGGGTCGAACGCAATCCGGATCTTTCGTATTGGCGTTATCAGAAATATCGACTGCTGGTTGCGCGTAACGAGCCTCAGCCGCTTGAGGAGGCGCTGAAGAGCTGGATAAAACCGGAAAAGGCGGATGACACGTGGCGCCTGGCGCTGGGCTATCTTGTAGCTGAAATGAACAGAGTTGAAGAAGCTGTTGGCCTTTTTGAGCAGATCGAGACGCGTGACGGGCTGGGCCAGAAGGAGTATGCGATCCTATCCGGCTGGTATCAAGTCCTTGATCAGAAAGAGAAGCAGAAAGAGACCGAGCTGAAAGAGTTGATGGTAATTGATGAATACAAGTTGTCCAGCAGGCTCGACATGATTCTCAATCCCTGGTACAGGAATAATGACAAAGTTCCTGAAGCACTTGATCCCGCTGCGATCAAGATCTTCACGGCGCTGCTCAGAAAGACGCAAAATCTAAATCGCTATAATTATCACCTGCGTAATTTTTATCGGTATACCAAGGATTTTCGTTTGCTGGAATGCATGTCGGAAGGGGTGCTCGGGCATACCGCCGCGCAGGTCTATCCGTATGTGGGTGGCTTGAGGGAACTGCTCAGCGATGTCCGGGAGGAGGCAACAGTGGATACTGCCATGGCGTATCTTGCACAGGTGCGCCTGAACGCGAAGACGCGGGTGGACGAACGGGCCCTGGACATCCTGGAGTTGCTGATGCGGCGCCGTGCGGCAGAGGTTCAGAATCAGCCTGGCCCGCACAGTGAGAAGGCGCTGGAGGCGATGAAGCGCGCGTTCAAGGGCGAGTGGCAGACCGGTGAGCGCAAACTGATGGCGGAGTTGCTCAGCGGGCTTGGGAACATGACCAGCGAGCCATTGAAACAAGAGCAACTGCGTGAATTGAAAGCACTTGCCGAGTGCCAGACCGAGCCGGCGCAGGACAGGCTTCATATCCTTTTGCAGTACGCAATCATCGTCTATGGCTATGGAGAGAAAGAGCAAGCTGTTGAGTTGCTGGAGACCAGCCTGGCGGAGTACCGGGAGAAGAGCGGTGGGGTGCTTCCGGCCTCGGCGAACAGCGCGCTGGATCAGTTGATCAGTTACCTTGAGAGTTTGGGGCAGTTTGTGCGTGCGGAGTCCTATCTCCAGAAGGAATTAGAGCGTCCCATAAATCAGCAGCAGATGTACTGGCTGATCCAACGCAAGCTGCGGCTGTATAATAGTGCCATCAACAGCAAGGCAACGGTCTCGCTGGGCAGTGGCCAGGAGCTGTATGAGAAGGTGCTGGATCTTTATATCCGCGAACTGGACAGGAGCGATCAGAACCATAGAAGCCAGATCATATCGCTGGTCTCGCACTTCTTCAGAAGAGCGAAAGAGGCGAAGCTCGATGTGACACGCATGCGGAGTTTTGCCTTTGACGTGTTTCCTAAATTCCTGGAGAAAGAGACCAGTCAGTACACCTATCAGAATCATGTTTCCAGCTTGAGTGCATCTCTTCGCGATGTGCTTGGGGCCAAGTCGGCACTGGAATTCCTGATCGCGACGATTGAGAAGGAACCGGAGTGGCTCAGGTTTACCCATTATTCGGGATGGAGTCAGCATGTCTATCAACTGGGGCAATACAGGAGCGAGGCAGGCGCGATCGAGGATCTGGCAGAGCGGCTGCTGAAACTTGTGAAGGCCGAGATCCGCAGAGATCTGGCCTCTCGCAACCAGTTGAACAGGTTGATGTATGCGAAGCACAGCAGTTATTTCTGGAAAGAGAAAGCGGATGCCTTTCTGTCTGTCGCGGAAGAGGTGTGGCGCGAGCAGAAGAAGTCTGGCGCGACAACCGTGTACATTGCCGATTATCTGTGGGAGGGCTTGGAACAGCGGGAGCGGGCTGTGGAGATGCTGAAGCAGGCGTATCAGGAAGGCCTTCTGGATGAGGCAGGCCAGGCTCGTCTGGTGGGCCGGTTACATTATCTCAAGCGGTTCGAGGAGTCGGTTTCTCTTCTTGAGGGGTTGATCAAGCGCAATGAAAATCAGGTGACGTATCGTGTGCAGTTGATGACGGCCTGCTTCCACACGGGCAGGGCAGAGCGTCAGCGTGAGGTTCTTGTGAGCGCCGATCAATTCTTCCATCAGCCGGGCAAGTGGAGTGAACCGGTGGTCTATGCGCTGGCGAAAGGATGCTTGGATGTAAAATATTACAAGGAATCTGCGGCCTATTATCAGGATCTGATCCAGATGCACAAGCGGAGCCATCCAGAGCGCGGGGTCGGAAGTTCCGAGCTGTCCAGGTATTATCGCGAACTCTCGCAGGCCTACGCGGGCCTGAAGATGACGGCCGAGGCGGTTGATGCAGCCAGTGGCGCTGTGATCACCTGGGGTCGCTCAAACAGTAACAGGGCAGAGGCATTACAAGCACTGGATTGGGTTGTTCGGAGCGCGCTTGACCTTGATGACTATGCGAAGAAGATCGAAGCGGATGCCAAGGCCAGCGGGCTTGAGAATCCGCTCGTCCGCAAGGCCATTGGCAAGGCGTATCTCAGCAGGAATAATTATGAGGCTGCCATTCAGCATCTGAAAGCCGCTGCTGAAGCGCAGCCGAATGACACGGAGATCCATCAGGCGCTGATTGATGCGTATGATCGAATGGGCGACAAAGCCGGGGCGATCGCTCAACTGCTGGAATCTGTTAAGCTTTCGCGCAGGGATATTCAGCTCTATAAAGCGCTGGGTGAACGCTATGCGAAACAGCTTAAGAATGAAGTGGAGTCCGAGCGGGCTTATGCGAGCATGGTTGAGATGCTGCCGAATGAGTCCGAGAGCCATGCCCTGCTGGCAGAGATCAGGCAGGGGCAGGGGCGTTGGACAGAAGCGATGCATCACTGGCGTCAGGTGATCAGGGTGCGGACCCTTGAGCCCACCGGGTATATGAAGCTGGCTGAGGCGCAGCTTCATGAAAAGCAGTTTGCTGAGGCGCTGGAGACCATCAAGATCCTTGAAAGCAAGAGCTGGCCCGCGCGATTCAACGATGTGGAGTACCAGATCCGAAATCTGCGTCAGCGCATTCCTGCGAAATAAACAAAGAGGAAACTTATTTCCCATTCAACAAATTGCCTTATTGCCTTATTGCGTGATTGCCTTATTGAAAATTCAAAATTTGATGTTCGATGTTGGATGTTCGATGTTCGTATTCATTCGTGCCTTTTGAGGCATTCGATGCTAAAAAAGTTACCCGTCCGTTTATTCCCGCTCTGCGGGCGGGGGCTTGCCAATAACTCGGAACTGCTCCAATCCGAACTTAAGGCTTGTCCAGGATATTCCCAAACGAGTATAATCCAGCGCATGACGATGAGTGATCAAGTACAAGAAACCCAGGAGATTAAGGTATATCATGAACGACATCATGCAGAACACATTCATTTCAAACATGGATAAGCTATTGTCTGCCCGAAAGGCAGCGTGTGCTAGACTGGGAGAGGCGCTGGTGCTGTTATTGAGCACTGGAGTGGTATGGGCCGCGCCAACGCCTATGGATTTGGCGCTGACGGATGACAGCACAACGCTGATCGAATGTGATGTGCGCGATGCCAAGGAGACAATGGTTGCTTTCGCGAAGGTTAACGGTGATCGTGAAAATCCGGGTACTTCGAGCAAGACCGAGGGTTACCACTACAGCCTCTACATTCCCGAGGGGTATTCAGCCAATAAGGATTACAAGTACCCGTGCCTCTTTATCTCCTCGCCTGGGGGCAATGCCAAAATGGGCATCATGACGGAACGCCTGAAACGCGACCAGTGGGTGGTCGTCATGCTACAGGAGGCAAAAAACAATACACCGGACTGGTTTCGTAATTTCATTGCGGCCCACGATGATGTTGTCGAACGGGTTCGGATCGCTAAGGGTGCAAAGTTTGCGACGGGACAATCAGGCGGTGCGCGCTGTGCCAGCGTCTATGCAATTGCAAGACCTGGAATGGCCGGAATTATATGCCAAGCAGCCGGCTTTGCATATATAAGCCCTGAAAAAAATGCGTATGACAACTATCCCCCAGAAATACTGGTTGCAGGTTCCTTTGGTGATGGTGACTTTAATCTCTATGAAAGTCAACTGCTTCTCAGGCAACTGCCCAAGTCGCGCGTCCAGGTGCGGCTCTTTAAAGGCGGACATGCGTGGTGTCCTCCTGAAACGTTTGATTCATTAATGGATTGGATGGAAGAAAGTGTGTTTCTGACTTCTACAAAGCCTGTCATCACGATGAGACCCCGACCTGTGAGCACTCAGAAAAGTAAAGGGACAAAAGGATCGATGAAGACTGAGACGCTTGAGGCAGAAGCCTATCAATGGTATCTGAGAAAGTGTAGAGGCTTGCTTGATGCAGCCCAAGGAAACCCCGCCCGCAGCCTCACGCTCGAACGCATACTGACCGTGGTTGCCAACGGTAAACTCGAGCAGAACAAAAAAATTGCGACTGAGGCGCAAGCGTGGAAGACCGAGTTGTCGAAGATAAAACAGTCAAAGGACGTTGTCGAGTTCGCGAAGACGGCACGGAAAGCTTTTGCCGATGCGCAAGTTGCTGAAGCGGCCTATGTGAATCTAATGAAGCGTGGGGGCGGGGAGTATGGGAAGATGAATATGTCGCCTTCTGAAAAACAAGCCATCAAGAAGGCCATCGCTGCATATCGGGCCGTCACTGCGACCTATCCGGATACGGCCTTTGCGGCGCTTGCAAAAATAGCTGCGGACTCCTTAGATATTGCGCTGTTAAAAGCGGGATAGAGATGGGGAGTTATGCTTGCTAAGTGAGCCTTAACTGTCTCACACTTCATGAAGTGTGAGACGGGTGTCAGGGTCAGCGAAAGCCCCTTTTTAATAAACCAAACAAATAATCAAGAAGGAAAAGAAGCCATGAAACAGTATGTGTCGATCGTTGCGGCGGGGATGCTCGTAACGCTGGTCGCGAAGCCAGGGGTGGCCAGCGAAGCATCTGAACTCAAAGATGCGCCAGGACGCTGGACAGCCGAACGCGCGAACGCCTGGTATGCGCAGCAACCGTTTTTCGCGGGGTGCAACTTTATCCCCAGCACCGCAATCAATCAACTCGAAATGTGGCAGGCCGAGACCTTTGATCCTGCAACGATTGAGCGCGAACTCGGATACGCGGAAAAGCTCGGGTTCAACACGGTCCGTGTCTTCCTTCACGACCTGCTCTGGAAGCAAGACCCGGACGGCTTTCTCAAGCGCACCGACGCGTTTCTCGCCAGTGCGGACAAACATGGCATCAAGACCCTGTTCGTGCTCTTTGACAGTTGCTGGCACCCGCTGCCGAAACTGGGGCCTCAGCCTGCGCCGCTCCCCTTCACCCATAACTCCGGCTGGGTCCAGAACCCCGGCGTGGAAGTGCTGAAAAATCCAGGTGTCTATCCGCATCTAAAAGCGTATGTTCTCGGTGTCGTCGGGCACTATGCCAACGACTCGCGCGTGCTGGGCTGGGATGTATGGAACGAGCCGGACAACTTCGACGGCGGGGCGTCAGGGCGTCCCGGACTTGAACCTGCCAATAAGCGCGACCTGGTCAACGCACTGATGCCGCAGGTTTTCGCCTGGGTGCGGGAGGCCAAGCCGAGCCAGCCGCTGACCTCGGCTGTATGGATGGACTCTCAGAACATTAACAAGCTTGACGCCTGCAAGCGCATCCAGTTCGCCAATAGCGACATCATCAGTTATCACTGCTACGGTGACGCCGCAAGCATGCGGCAGTGCATCGAGCGCCTGGGCACGCTCGGGCGTCCGCTGTTCTGCACCGAGTATATGGCGCGTCCCAACAAGAGCACCTTCCAGCCGCATCTCGAGATCATGAAGGCCGGCAAGGTCGCCGCCTACATGTGGGGCTTCGTCAACGGCAAGTCACAGACGATTTTTCCATGGGACTCCTGGAGCAAGAAATACACGGCAGAACCCCCGCTCTGGTTTCACGACGTGCTGAACAAAGACGGCACACCCTATAAGGTAGAAGAAACCGACTACATCCGCAAGGTCATGGGCAAATAAGGCTCAAGTTTTGATCCTTCACGGTTTGTGGAAAAAGTGCTTCGGGTTTTATCGCAAAAACCGCTAAACGAGCGCAAATGTCACGCCCGCCTCACCCGTGAATACACGGACGGCGGAGCGAACATTTGCGCTGATAATGAATTATACCACTGTCGAAAAATATTTAGAGCCTATCATGGACATCAGACACACGGGAGGGGCACGCGCCTGCGTGCCTGTGGCGCAGAGGCCTGCGCCGCTCCCTGAGTGTGGAATAGTCCTTTTAGCATAAATACTTTTCGACAGTGGTATTCGATGCTCCTGATAATAGTAGTCGCCATTTTACTTTGGGTGACGATTTTCTATTCCTCCGCGTGGCTATCCATTCCGCCGTCCGTGTATCCACGGGTGAGGCGGATGAGATAGCCACGCAACATTTGCGGTTTTTGCGGTGAGAATTTCGACAAACCGTGAAGAGCCAAACGCTCTACTTTTTCGGCGGTACGATGCTGAGTTGGGTGATGGCTTCTTTGATGCGGGCGGCTTGTTCGGGGGAGGCGAGGAGGAAGCGGTCAGGGCCCTTGGAGGCAATATACACTGTTGCGCCATCCGCTTCGACGGTGACGGTGCCGTGCGGCGACAGTGAGAAGTATCCGCGATCCGGATAGACAGCGTAGAGGAGTGTCGCAGGGTCCCAGGTCGGGCGGTCATGGGGTGGGGGCTGATACAGCGTATAGGCCTCTTTCAGCGGATGGTGCTTGACGTAGTTCAGGTCGTTTTCAATAGCCTGATGCGGGAAGGGCGCGGCCACGCCGATCTCGAAGCCGCACCAGATCCTGGGCGTGGGCCAGTTCTTGGCCAGGGCCTGCGCAGCGGGGATGTCCATTTTTACGTTATATTCCAAGTGGCGCGTACACCAATTTACGGTCTGGAAGGCGCCGGCCATGAGCGCCAGCAGCTTCACCTTCTTCTCGATGAGGTCGCGTCCAGTGAGCGGTGAATGGTCGTCGGGCTTGGAGTCCAGAAGCCGCTTGAAGTTGGTGAAGAAGCCGACCTGCACCAGCGTCACGCTCTTGTCAGGCTGAGCCGCAAGTATCTTGCGGAGCAGGCCTACGGCCTCGGGCGCGTCGTTTCCGCTCAGGAGGTCGTGCGGATAGCGAAGCGTCCCATCGTCGTTCTTGGCGTCGGCGAGCAGATTGAACTTGCCCGGCTCGGGCGTCACGCCACCCTTGACCACGCCGATCGGAATGTCGGGATAGCCGTAGAAGGTGTTGACCGCATCCACGAAGGGTGCGGCCTGCGGATGGTCCTTGGTGACAGTCACAGCCAGCAGCTCCACAGCGCCGCGCCTCTGCAACGCATGAATCATGTTCAGGGCCATGAGGTCATCGACATCATTGCCCATGTCGGTATCAAAGATCAGTTTGACCGGCTCTGCCAGGACACATGACGAGGCAAGGATGAGCGCGACTCCCGCCGTGCGTGTTAAGAAATATTTTCTGTTCATCAATTGGTCCCCCGGGTTGCGTATTTTGCAGCTCCATTCGTTCCAGACCCAAGCCAAGCTTATGGCCAGAAGACGTGGGGTTTGCCGGAGGCGTGGGGCTTGACGTTTTTGATCTGTTCGAAGCGGGGGGTCATTTCAGCCAGGCTGTCGCCGCCGAGTTTTTCGAGGAGCGCGTCAGCGAGCACATAAGCGGCTGCGGCTTCGGCCACGACGACGGCGCGCGGCACCGGGCAGGTGTCGGAGCGCTCATATTTAATTTCAGAGGCTTTCCCTGTGACGAAATCCATGGAGCGTTGGGGTTTGATCGTGGTCGGGATCGGCTTCATCGCCAGGTAGATGACAATGGGTTGGCCGTTGGACATGCCGCCTTCGATGCCGCCGCAGTTGTTGGTGTCGCGGGTCAGGTCTGGATTGATGGCGTCATGGACTTGCGTGCCCATCAGCGCGGAGTTTGCAAAAGCATCGCCGATCTCCACGCCCTTCATGGCTGGGATGCCCATCATGGCGTGCGCAAGCCGCGCATCAAGGCGGCGATCCCATTGCACGTACGAGCCCAAGCCGACGGGCAGATGATCGATTGTCACTTCGATGATGCCGCCCAGGGTCTCGCCCTCGGCTTTGGCGGTCTGGATGACATGCTCGAATTTGGCTGGATCCGGTTCCTGTCCGATCTGGATGACCTGTCCGGTGATCGTAACCCCGAAATGCGAGAGGAAGGCGCGGCAGGCGGCGCCCACAGCCACGCGGGCTGCGGTTTCGCGCGCAGAGGCGCGTTCCAACGCGGGACGGATGTCGTCATGGCCGTATTTCAGGGTGGCAGAGAGGTCGCAATGTCCGGGGCGCGGGATGGTGTAGGGGGCGATCTCCTTGCCCTTCCAGTTGGCGTGGTCGGCGTTAATGATCTGAAAGGCGATCGGCGAACCTGTGGTATGGCCGCTCATGACACCCGAAGTGATTTGGGCTTGATCGGTCTCGATCTTCATGCGTCCGCCGGCACCGAGCAGAAGTTGACGGCGGGCGAGGTCGTGGTTGATCAGCGCCTCGGTCAAGGGCAAGCCAGCGGGCATGCCTTCGAGAATAGCGGTCAGTTGCGGGCCATGAGATTCACCAGCGGTTAAATAGCGTAACATAGTTTTTCCTTGGTTGACGTTGTCTTTACTTGATGTCGGATGTATAGAGCAACTGGATGTCGTAGTTTTTGCTCAACTGCTGCATGGTGGCGATGATTTGAGCACGCATCGCAGCGTCACGCGAATACAGGCTCGCCAGCATAAACATTTTTTGGGATGCCCAACGTCTCTTCAGGTCCGCTGTGCCCGCAGTAGCCGCTGTGAGCGGAAGACGGAAGATCGAGTCGTAGCCTTTATCACCCGCAAGTCCGCGAATCTGGAAAATCACTTCCTTTTCATTCGCCGCGCATTTGCCGAAGACTTCAATGGGATGGTCCTTGTAGAGATTTTCAGTCCTGCGCGGATAGACTTCGCTGTTGGAGGTGGCATCGAAGATGATGCTGGCATCGCTCAGGACAGGATTGCGGAAGCCCAGATAGACTTCAGACATGCCTTCCGGAATGTCCCAGCGGTTTCCTTTGATGATCGTGGAGTCGCCGCGGTTGCAATAGGTGAGCATGTCGAGCAGATAGGCGTTCGCGCCCCGATGGGTACCGAACGAGTAGATCGAGACCATGCCTTTGTTGAGGCGGGAGAACGCGCCAATGATTCCGGAACTCTCGGTCACGCCGGTGGTGGGTTTGCCATCGGTGACGATCATGGCGATCATGGGGCGTGTCGGGTCACGGGGCAGGGCCATGAGCGTCCTGAGCGATGCTAAGACGTCTGTGGTGCCGAAACAGCGCAAGCCATCAATAAAGGTTGTTGCTTTCTTGACGGTTTCAGGGTTGACCGGTTGCCAGCCCTCGGGAAAGGCTTGGAAGACAGAGTCACGGAAGGCAATCACAGTGAACCGGTCGTGCGGGTTAAGGGTCTCCAGCGCCAGCACCAAGGCGCGACGGCAAAACGCCAGGCGTTCTTCCGTCATGGAGGCTGAGACGTCGAGGACCCAGATCACGTCTTTGGGGATGATCGGGATCGGTTTGTCCTTGCGAGGTTGTATCGAGATTTTAAAGAAGAGCGCGTCAGCCTCCGTGTAGGTTTCAAGCGACGCGGAGAGCGTATCATCGAGGGGCGTGTACTGGACCGTCTCCCGGATTTTTTCGATCTTGTTCTGGGTGTCGATAATCTTCCGTTCGTCAGGCGGGAGGTTTTTGGGCGGGTCGAGCAGAATAGGGGGTTGTATCGGGTCTTTCAGCGAAGGCGGTGTCAGTTTAACCGTGGCAGCGCCAAAACGGCTGAGCGCCATCTCCATCGAGAGGTCATCCATCTGAGGGATGACCATAGGTCCCCGTGTCAAGGCGGAGTCAAGAATATCGGAGCGCGTGAGGGAGGGAGGCTCGGGAATCTTGGTGCCCTGTTTGGAGGAGAGATCAATTTGCGGGATGATGTCCAGTGCCTTGGGGATGCGCTCAATCAGCGGGATTTCACGGATCGGGATGGCAGCAAGTTCATCCTTGATGCGCTGGTCATGAATGTCATAGATGGCTTGCCGCGCAAAGAACGGGTTCTCGTCGACATCCTTCTTCTGCGGGTGTGATTCCACGTTTAAGGCTTCGCGAGGCACCGGGGGGGGCGCAGTCACGGCCCCCGACGGGTCTTGGCTGACTGCACTGTCCAGCGCCTTGATCTCAACAGCGCCCCGGTTGGGGATGTCCCGCTCGCCAGGGATCTTTTTCGCCATGAAAGGATCAACAGGGAGTGTCTCGACGCGCATGGGCGGCTTGTATTCCTGGGTAAAGGCGCGCCGTGTCCGCTCAGCCAGGGAGGCCTTTGACAGATTGTAGTCTGCAAAGTAATAAAGAATGGCCAAGTGGAAGAAGGCAGAAACCAGCACTGCGATGGATCCGAGCATCCAGTGGTGGTCGGCTGAACGAGGCTGATATCCGAATCCTTGGGGTATCATGGTGTGCTCCTCCCTTTTTCCGTGTCTGGATAACGGGCCTTTAATTCGTCACGCATGGCTTGGGCTTCATCACGACGTCCAAGCGTATCTAAAATCGAGATGGCTTTTTTCATGCACTCCGGCACAATAACGGCATCATTAAAGAGAATGCTGACGCTCATATAATAGCGCAAAGCGCCTTGAGGGTCCTTGTTGCGTTCCGCATTGCGTGCCAGCGCGGCATACGCACGCGCACGCCACGGCAGTTGCTCCTGGGAGGAGGCGCGTGTGGCTGCGTCATTCAGGTGGGTTGTCGCTTCGGCGTACTTGCCGGCATCCGAGAGCATCTCGCCGAGGTTGAGGGCGGCTTCTGTCCCGTACGATGTTGTTGCCCCTGTTGCCAGGGCATCTGCGAAGGCCTTCATGGCGGGGTCCCGCTCGCCCTTCTTGCGGTGCACGCGGCCGAGGATGGTGAAGGCGGTCTGCGCCCAGCCTTTATCAGGATTCATCTTCAACAAGACCTGCGTGGCGCGGATGGACTCATCAAACTTGCCTGCTTCGCAGTCCTGCTCCGCGAGCCAGGCGATCCGGTCCGGTCCGAGACGTTCGACGATGGGACTGTCCAAGAGGATGCGGAAATAGTCTGCCGCCTCGCTCTTCTTGTCGTTCTGCAGCATGAGCAGTCCGAGGGCGAGCATGGTCTCGCGCTCTACGTCCTTGGGGGGTGTTGCAGCAAGTGCTGCGCGATACATCTTTTCCGCCTCGACACGTTCGTTGGCTTGATGATAGAGGTTGCCCCGCCAATAGAGGATTTCGCCCATACGCCGGTCCGCCGGGAAGCGCCGGGCCAGTTCATCCAGCGTCAAGTTCGCGGCGCGTGTGTTTTTGGCGCGCAACTCCTGGAACGCTTTCTGGTAAAGGGTCTCTGACACGACGCTGCTCTCAGGATAGGCGGCGAGGAGTTGCGTCCACTCGCGTAAGGCGGCATCGGATTGTCCGAGGCGGATCAGGCAGGCGCCTGCGGCGAAAAGGGCTGAAGGCGCCAGCGGGTCCTTGGGGAAACGTTCGGCAAACTTGCGATAACAGTCTGTGGCGGTCTGCCAGGACTCCTTGCGCTGGAGTATGCGAGCCAGTTGATAGAGCGCATCCTTCAGGAGCGGGCTGTCCGGACATTTGTCGACAATGAGCTGTAGATTCTGAATGGCGACGTCATCGCGTTTGAGCGTGTTGGCGGCTTCGAATTGCAGCCAGTAGAGGGAGGGTTTGAGCTCGGCCGGAGGATTGATAAAGGCGGCTGCGAGTTTGAGGACCTCTTCATGTTTTCCGTCACGGGCCGCAGCTGCGATACGCTGATGATGCGCGGATGCCGCATACTGTCCCTGCGGGAATTGCGCGATGAGCTTTTCGTAAGCAACAAGGGATTCCGCGCGCTTTTCCAGATTGTTGAGCGCGTTGGCCTGGATGTAGAGCGCCTCCTCGCGCGTCTGAGCCGGGGCGTTGTCCGGCACGGCAGCAATCGCGTCAAGGGCCTCCTTGTAGCGCTTGGCATAGAGGTTGGCGAAGCCCGCATAGACAGCGCCGCGTCTTAAATAGTCGGACTTCGGATATTTGACGCGCAGGATCTGGAAGAGGTTGGCGCTCTCTTCATAGCGCTTATTCTGCATGGCGAATTGCGCGGCGAAGTAGCAGGCTTCCTCAGCGATCTCGGGGTTATTCGACTTGTAGACGAGATCAAGATAGATGCCCATGGCGCGGCGCTGGTCTTCGACGACTGTTGATCGCGACAGCATATAGGCGACGCGCAGGCTCGCATAGAGCGCGTACTCGGAGGCGGGCATGTCTTTGATGATCTGTTCGTAGCGCTTCAAAGCGTCCTGGGGACGCTTGAGCTGTTCGAACGTGCCAGCCAGATGATAGAGCGCTGCGCCGCGCGTGTCAGCCGGTGTCTCGGGCGTGGTCAAGCTTTCGAACAGCGCGACAGCCTTCTGACGGTCCGCGTCCGTCTCCGCATCCTTGAAGATGAGGGTCTGCTGAAGTTTCGCGCGTGGCACCTGGTCGCTCTTGGGAAACTCCGTGATGATGCGCTGATAGGTGCGGATGGCCTCCTCTTTGCGCTTCATTTTGCGATAGCACTCGCCCAGCCGGAAAAGAACCGCCTCGCGATTGGGCGCATTGGTCTTTTCGGACAAGGCGAGATATTCCTTCGCTGCCAGATCATACATGTCCCGGCGTAAGAGACCGTCTGCGAACTGAAGGCGATCTTGTGTTTCCATGGCATCCTGGGCAAGAACCGGTTGGATTGCCGCCAGGAGAACAAGGATGGAAATCATTTTTTTCATGCGTGCCTTGCTGAATAAACAAAAGGGTACAGGGGGGTGTGAAGAGGTTGTCCGGGGCCCACTCATTTCGGTTTTGAACCATTGGGTTTAGCGCTTTTATCCTCGGTGGTCGCCATGGAGAAGTTCCAGATGTTCGCTTGACGGCAGGTGTCAACGACGTTCATCAGGGCTTCATACCGCGTGTCCTTGTCTGCGCGCAAGACAACGGGCTGATTCGGGAAGCTTTCGCCGAGGCGTGTCAGGCGTGTCTTGAGCACATCGAGTGTGAGGACTTGCTGGTTGATGGCGACCTGTCCGTCCTTTGTGATGTTGATGATGACTTCACCGGGCAGGCGCTCAGGCACTTTCCCCGTCTTTGCAGAGGGCAGGGAAATATCAATCTCATACTCCCATTGTGAGAACACGGAGGTTGTAATAAAGAAACAGAGCAACAGGAAAATGACATCCATCATGGCGGTCAACTGGATGGCCGGCAAGGCGCCGCGGGTCTTTTTTCGGAAATTCATACTGACTTCCTTTCTCGATAATCGCGTGGGTTTCCGAAGGTTACTTGCTGTGCTCGACGGTGATGAGGGCTGTCACGACTTCTGCAGAGACTGCCTCCAGATTGGAGATCTGGCGGCTGGCATGCCGGCGGAAGCCCGCATAGAACGCGATACAGGGGATCGCGACGATCAAACCGAAAACGGTGGTGACGATCGCCTGTGACACGCCTGCTGCCAAGACCACAGGCTTCGCGCTTGCGATATCGCTCGCGACAGAGCCGAAGGCCGTCAGCATGCCCAGCACCGTGCCCAGAAGGCCGAGCAAGGGGGCGATGGTGGAAATATCGAGGAGCCACTCTGTTTGGCCCTGGATCGATTCAGCCTGGCGGGAGCCCTCTGATTCCGCCATGTTGCGGAGCAGGGTGGCATCACAGTCCGGGACATTCCGCAGGCAGTCCAGAGATGTGAGGACCACAGAGGAGAAGGCGCAGGGTGTGCGCTCCGTGAGGCGGCGTGTCTCGGTGAAGTCGCCGGAGCGGATACGCGAAAGCACGTCGCTCACCAGCGCGTGCGGAATAATCGCGTTTGTCCGAAGCGCCCAGACAAAGTAGATCACCAAGGAGAGGGCGCAAACGGAGAGGAGGGCCAAGACCCACATAATCCATCCGCCATATTCCCAGGCCTGTTTTAAAGACATCCCGTATGCCGCGGCGGCTGGCGCTGCTGCGTCGGTTGCATCTTTTGCAAGTGATACGCTTGCTGCACTGATTAGGAATGCGAGGCTCGTCACTGTTTTTTTCATCTGTCGTCTCCCTTGTTTATGATAATCAAAATTGGTTGTTTAACGGCGTTACTGTCCCATGAGTTTTTTGAAGGCTGCTGCTGATTTTTTCAGGTGCAGAGAGGCCCACCGCCGCGCATGGCGGATGCGTGCACGGTAGAGCGTGAAATCAAGGCCTGCTGTGGCACCGAGATGGGTCTTTTTGGCGATCGCCTGGTCCGGGTCCTCTGACGCGAGGGCGTCCAGGTTTGAGCGCACCTGCTGATACGCCTCACGGAAGGGCATGCCGCCAGCCACAAGCTCCAGAGCGTAATCAGTCGCAAATACACCCGGTGTGAAGCCTGCACGCAGACGCTCGGCATTGACGTCCAGAGACTTGGCCATGAGCGACATGATCCGCAGCGAAGCGCGTGTGACACGCAGACCTTCCATGTAGAGCGCCTTGCTCTCCTGCAAGTCGCGGTTGTAGCCGCCCGGCATGGATTTGAGAAGGGTGTTGGCCGCTGAACCCAGCCCGAGGACGACGGCGGTCTTGGCACGGATGAGTTCGAGCACGTCCGGATTATATTTCTGCGGCATGATGCTGCTGCCGGTGCAGACTTCTGGAGGCAATACGAAATAGCCGAACTCCGGCATCGAAAAGAGGATCAGGTCTTCCGCCATCCGCGAAAGGGTCAGCATGAGCTGTCCGCAGGCGGATAAGAGTATGGCTTCATTCTTGCCGCGCATGTTGCTGGCATGAAAGACGTTGTGATGCGGGGTGCTGAAGGCGAGCAGCTTGGCCGTCAGAAAGCGGTCAATGGGGAGGGGGACGCCATAGCCAGCGGCTGAGCCGAGCGGGCAGCGGTCATTGAAGGTGTAGGCCGCATCGACCAGGATCAGATCATCCAGGAGCGCCTCGGCATAGCCTGTCGCCCAGACGCCGACCGAACTGGGCATGGCGGGCTGCAGGTGGGTGCGTCCGACCATGGGCAGCTTCTCGTGGCGTTTTCCGAAGGTGACAAGTTCCTCTGCGAGTGTGGCGACTTCGTTGGTCATGCCCAGCAGTTCGTCGCGCACATGCAGCCGGATATCCACGGCAACCTGGTCATTACGGCTGCGGCCTGTATGCACCTTGCGGCCCAGGTCTCCTAAACGCTCGGTCAGGCGGCGTTCAACGGCGAGGTGGACATCCTGGTCGGCTTCGGTAATGGTGAATGCGCCCTGCCTTGCTTCAGCTATGATCTCTTTGAGCGCAAGGATGACCTTGCTCTTTTCAGCGTCTGAAAGGATCGCGGGCTTGACCTTCATTTTTGAAAGCATTGTGACATGCGCAGCTGTCCCGATGCAGTCCCATACCGCCAGGTTCAGGTCCAAAACTGGATCAAGACCGACGGTAAACGACAGGACGTCCGGGTTGATTTTTCCGACAATGGTCTTTTTATTTTCGCTCTTGGATTCCATGTTCTACTCACTTGTTAATGTCTTGCCATCCCTGACCGTTTGCTCGAGTTCTCTTCGTTGAGCCTCTGCCTGCATCAATAAACGGATCATCTCTCCGCTTTTCTTGCCGGAGGCGAAGGCCTGCAGAAACGCAACATAACTCTCAGCCAGGTCGTTCAATTTTTCATCGCGCCCAATCGCGCCCATCCGTATCCATTTGGCCTGGCCGACTGCTGCCTTCCGGAACAGGGGGTCCTGAGCATGCTGGATCAACTCCTGGAAGGTGATGCACGGCTTGCTATGATCGAAGAACTTACCATAATCGGATGGATAAATCAATAGGCTTGACCGAAAGCGCTCAATAACGCCTTGGGTGGTCGTCCCCGGCTTGATTACCTTTTGGGAGAGGGTCAGCAACCAAAGGTCCAAATCCGCATCCAGTTTCTCTAGGTCAGAGGCCCCTGTGATCGCTGTGCAGATGCGCTCAGGTGTCCAGTCGTCCCCCTGCGCGGCGGCTTTGATTAAGGTGTCAAGAACGGGTTTCTCTTCAAGTGTTTTCCGCTCCGAGAGATAGGCGACCATGACGGTTCCCAAGGCAGGTTCCGTGTCGGAGCCGTTTTTGGCCGCAAGCAGCTCTGCTGCGGAGGGTAGCGCGGCGTGCGACCAAAGGGAGAATACACGGTCGATGTCAGCCGTCCACGTGGCTTGATCCATCTTCCGGATCACACCCTCAGCCATCCAGGCGGGCAATTTGGTCAGCGTCGACTCGTTCCCCCCGCCGCTTGAGACCAGCCAGGAGCGATAGAAGCCGAGCCAGACCGCGCGTCGCACCTGCAACAAGTCTGCGGCTTCCGGGTCCGGAAGCTCAATGCGCTCAATGACTTCCTCTTGCGACAGGCGGACACGGGAGGAGAGCACGCGCTTGTCACCATTTTTCTGGTTGCCGATAAAAATATGGATCGATGCCGGCGGGTTGGTGAACGAGAGGCGTGCCGCCCGGAAAAAATCGGCGCGCGCGTTGTCGACAAACAAGAGCACTGGCGTCCGGTAGCCCGCCATGGCGATGGAGGAGCGCACGCAGATCATCCGGTCGCTCGACCATATCGGCGCAGCCGGCATGAGGCTGCGAGGCGACATCAAGCTGGCCGGCGGAGCAGAGGTCTGCGCCACGCAGGCGCAGGCTGTCAAAAGAGATAAGATGGCTGCTAGGGGAACAGGAATAAAAGAATGGAATGATTTGGAAAGAAATACTGGAATGTTGGAATACTGGAAAACTGGAAGAAGGTGCCCTCGGGAGGGACGAGCGTCTGCTCGTCCAAGGCACGCAGACGCGTGCCCCTCCCATATTTGCGATTTGTCTTTCCCCATCATTCCGACATTCCCATATTCCAACATTTCAGTTGAAGTTATCGACATGAGCCTTCTCGTTAAAAAGTTGAAGGGAGTATTATGGCATATCCGCTGAAAATTAAAAAGACTTTTTGGCTTTTCCGAGCGACCCTCAATGCGCTATACTCAAACCTATATGCAAGAGGTTTTGCACAGGAAAAAAATGGCGGGTCCCATCGTCCCACAGGAGAAAGCGCGTCGAATGGAGTTGAACGACGCGGTTTTGGCGTATGTGGCACGGGAGTCTTTGGTCCCGCCTCTGACAGCGGACGAACTCAACGCGCATGCGCAATGCGCTGCAGCGGTCGCCCAAATGACGCATGCCGAGTTGCCGTATGTCATGCTCTTGCTGAATAATGCGCTCTGGGCGGACGTCGTTGCCGGCATACCGTGCGAACGCAGGCTTTTATTGCTGCCGCAATGCCTCTCCCACGTGCCTGAATGCAAGGCAGAGCGGGATGGACTCGGCTTGCTCTGTGCGCAATGCGGACAATGCGATATCGGCACCTTGCAGATCGAGGCAGACCGGCTGGGGTATGTGACCCTGGTCGCGGAAGGCACGACTGTTGTCAGCAAGCTGCTGACGAGCGGCAAGATCGACGCGGTGATCGGTATCGGATGTCTGGATTCGCTCCAGCGGATTTTCCCCCTGATGAATGCGCACGCGATCCCCGGGCAGGGTGTTCCGCTCTTGGAGGAGGGGTGTGTGCGAACCACGCTGGATCTTGAGGAAGCCCTGCACATGCTGCGGATTCGGAAGCAGAGCGCGGATGTCAGGCGGGTCGATTTAGAGTATGTGTCCGAACTGGTCTCGTGTTGGTTTCTCGAAGCGTCGCTGCGCGAAGCGAGTGGTGCGCCCAAGACGGAGCCGCAACGGATTGCCCTCGCGTGGATGATGATT
The DNA here is from genome assembly GCA_942493055.1 of uncultured bacterium. Taxonomy (GTDB): domain Bacteria; phylum Verrucomicrobiota; class Kiritimatiellia; order RFP12; family UBA1067; genus CAIZQW01. Next base: position 5,314,034 of record OW818680.1, read on the forward strand.
GGCGGCAAACGCTGGCGTCCCATGCTGACCGCCGCGGTCTTTCATGTTGCAGGCGGCGAAATCGAGAAGATCCGCCATGCGGCCATTGGCGTGGAGTGTTTTCACAAGGCATCCCTGATCCATGATGACATCGAAGATAGCGATGACCAGCGGTATGGCATTCCGACGGTACATAAGCAGTATGGTGTCCCGGCCGCCATCAACGCAGGCGATTTCTTGATTGGCGAAGGGTATCGCCTGATCGCCTCTTCTGAATTTTCGGGCGATACGCGCGCCGCGATGACCTTGGTCGCTGCCAAGGGCCATTGCGAACTGAGTATGGGGCAGGGGGAGGAACTGGCCTTTTGCCGCAAACCGTCACCCGTGACAGAGAACGAGGTGCTCCGCATTTACGAGCAGAAGACGGCGGCAGCATTCGAAGTCGCCTTGCTCGTGGGCGCGCGCGCGGCAGGTGTCGATGAGACGACGTGCCAGCAGCTCTCGGCCTTCAGCCGTGCGGTGGGAACCGCTTACCAGTTGCAGGATGACATCGAAGATTTCCGCTCGGCGCCTGGACGTGCTGCAGACCTGCTCTCGCTTCGTCCGACCATCTATCTGGCCGTGGCATGTGCCAGCGACCATCCGGAGGTCCGGGCAGCCATGCACGCGGTCTGGACAGGCGATGTCCAGGGCCGCATGCGCCTGATACAGGCCATCACCGATTCCGGACTCCAGACGCGTGTCGATCTGCTCTTCGAGCACTACCGCCATGAATCCGAACGCGTCATCTCTTCGATCCAGCATACCGGCCTCAAGCGCCTCCTGCGCCGCCTCCTCACCAAAATGCTCTCGCGCTGAGCGTCAGGGGATTAAGGGTTCTTCACGGGTTGTCGAAAATTTCACCGCAAAAGCCGCAAAATGTTGCGTGTCTATCTCATCCGCCTCACCCGTGAATACACGGACGGCGGAATGGATAGCCACGCGGAGGAAGAGAAAGGGTGGCATCCAAGGAGAATCGGCGGGGATTGTTTTCTGTAGTGTCAAATTCATTTTCAGCGCAAATGTTCGCTCCGCCGTCCGTGTATTCACGGGTGAGGCGGGCGTGACATTTGCGCTCCTTTAGCGGTTTTTGCGCTAAAACTCGAAGCAATTTTTTTCACAAACCGTGAAGAAACGGATTAAGGCTCATAGTGAAACTGATATTCCGCCGTTGAAAGCCTGTGATAAAGCTCTTCCTCGTTTGCTAGTGTCGGGGAGGCATTGACGACTTTTGAAAACCCTTCCCATATGCCGAACCAGCCCAGCGGCACGAGCAAGATCTCCAGCAGCTTCACCACAAGCTCAGAAACAAGACCAAAGTAGGAGATGAGTGTAATGGAGCTGAGGGAGACGATGCCGACCAAGACAAAGGTGCTGCCTCTGGCTTTTGTGCGATGAATGTCGTGCCTCTTCTGCAGGGCCTTATCCCTGAAATGTTTGCGGAGCCTGCGAATCACCATCTGCTCGGATTGTTCGTCCTTCAAACTTTTCGGAGCGTAAAAGGAGAGGAGGAGTGCACCTTTCGGTGTTTCGCGATATCGTTTCTTAAGTTCGTTGACAAAGTCTTCCGACAGGGCCCTTTCGTCCAGCGGACGCGGGTCGAAATCAGAGAAGATGTCATCCCAGACATCAAGGATTAAGGAGATCTCTTTTAATGCTTCACTCATAGGGCTAACTCCTCCCAGAAATGGCGTAGGTATCGCACGCTCGAGAGTGTGAGCGCCAAGCCAATCGCGATATAAAGAATCGCCAGATAGTGCTTCGGAAGCGCGGAATGACGCAGGAGGAGGCCAAGGATAATCATCACGGGAATAAGCAGATAGCTCTTCCATGGCATGAACGAAAAGACGCATTTTTTTTCATCCGATGGAAGGATACGTCCCAGATTCTTGTCCACGATCCTCAAGAACCCAAAGTGATGAATGAACAGTGCAAGGACAACCCCGGCACCAGCAAAAAGGGCTTGGTTAACCTCTACGGCCTCCCGCAGCCAGGAAATTGCCAAAAACACGAGCATGCAGCCCACACCCAGCCAAAGCCCGCCTGCAAGAAAGAGCAGGACAGCCTTGGGCACAGCAGGCTTATATTTTTTAATGTCGATCACAAGGGTTGTTAAGGTTATCTCTTTTATGCGGATTAATCAAGCGATTGGAAGCATGAATGCACAAAAGTTCGTCACTTTTTTGCAGGTGCAAGAACGAAAGTTCGTCATCTTTTTGCAAGTAAATAGCAAAAGTTCGATTCCTTTTTGCAGTTAAAATCGCAAAAGACGGTTGCTTTTTGCAATAGAACCTGTTACGATTAGGGTGTTTTAACTCGCCAGATCTAGTGAAGGAGACGTCATGAAACGTTTTGCAATCCAAAGACTTAAGGCATGGAAAGAGGGGCTAAATCGTAAGCCGCTTATTCTCAGCGGAGCTAGGCAGGTGGGCAAGACCTGGCTGATGAAGACGTTTGGGAAAGAGGATTTTAAGAATGTCGCGTATATTAACTTTGACGGAAATCCCAGGATGCAGCAGTTGTTTTCCTTGGATTATAGCATCCCTCGTCTTTTGAGTGGCCTTCAGGCCGAGTCCTCTACCGTGATCAAGCCGGGTGAAACCCTCATCATTTTCGATGAAGTCCAAACGAATCCGGCAGCTTTGACGTCGCTCAAATATTTTTGCGAGGAGGCTCCGGATTATGCGATTATTGCCGCAGGCTCTCTTCTCGGGGTGTCGATGCAACACGGCACGGGGTTTCCTGTTGGAAAAGTGGATACGCTCGACCTTTACCCGATGAGCTTCACTGAGTTTCTTGAAGCACTCGGGGAGAGCCAGCTCGTCAAGATGCTGGAGAGCCGGGATTGGGAACTCATCACCGCGTTCAAGAGCAAGTATATCGATTGGCTTCGCAATTATTATTTTGTGGGTGGGATGCCGGAAGCCGTTGCTGTATTCAGTGAGCGTCGGGCATACTCAGAGGTCCGGCATGTGCAGCAACGTCTGATCCGGGACTACGAGCGGGACTTTTCAAAGCACGCCCCCAAGGAATGTGTTTCTCGGTTAAGCTTGTTGTGGAACTCTATTCCGGCACAACTCTCAAAGGAGAACAAAAAGTTCTTCTACGGTATGGTTCGGGAAAGCGCAAGAGCCAAAGATTTTGAGGCTGCCATGCAATGGTTGATCGGGGCTGGACTGATTTACAAGGTAGACAATGTATCTAAACCGAACATTCCTCTCTCAGCTTATACAGAAGCTTCCTTTAAACTCTTTACACTGGATGTCGGATTGCTCACGGCTCAATGCCGTCTGGACGCGAAGACATTGCTTGAAGGTAATGCAATTTTCACGGAATTTAAAGGTGCCCTGACCGAGCAGTATGTGCAGCAGCAGCTTCGAGCGGAGTGTGATATCCTGCCGAACTACTGGTCGTCATCCAGTGGCAATGCAGAGGTCGACTTTCTCTTCCAGGCAGGACAGGGGGTCATCCCTGTTGAAGTCAAGGCCGAAGAAAACCTTCGGGCGAAGAGCCTGAAAGCGTATTACCAGAAATTCTCTCCCAAAATATCCATCCGCACCTCCATGTCTGATTACCGTAAAGAGGCGTGGCTGCTCAATCTGCCGCTTTACGCGATCGGACAGATTCAAAAAGAATGTGAATAATCCCTATGACAGAATTCATCTCAGACCGGCAGATTTATGAGCGGGTGATCCGGGATCTGGCGCCCCATGCGGAGCGGCAGTTGTGGATCGCGACGGCGGATATCAAGGACATGTACACGGAGCACACCGGCAAGGGGCGCGGCATGATCCCGTTCCTGGAGGTAATCGCTGATCTCATCGTGCGCGGCGTGGAGGTGCGGCTGATCCATGCCAAGGAGCCCGGGCCCGCCTTCAGAAAGGACTTTGATAAATATCCGCTCTTGATTGATGGCCTTGAACGGATGATCTGTCCGCGGGTCCACTTCAAGTGTGTCATCATCGATGGCAAGACCGCCTATCTCGGCAGCGCTAACCTTACGGGCGCGGGCATGGGTGCCAAGAGTGTGAAACGCCGCAATTTTGAAAACGGCATCCTGACCGACGCGCCAGCGATTATCGCTCCGCTCATCGAGCAGTTCGATGCGGTCTGGCGCGGTGACTTTTGCACGGCGTGCGACCGCAAAGAACACTGCTCCGACTGTCCGTTGGTTGGCGCATAAGCACAAAGCATTTCTCGCTTGCATACCTTCCTGGAAGTATGTATAATGCGCACTTCATTTGACACACGGGAAGGTGACTATGGCGAGACGAACCAAGGCGGAGGCGGAACAGACACGGCAGCAGATCCTGAAGGCGGCCCTTGATCTGTTCGTTGAAAAAGGGTATGAGCGTGCGACGTTCGAGGACGTAGCCGAGCGTATCGGGTTGAGTAAAGGGGCGGTCTATTGGCATTTCAAGAGCAAGCCGGACTTGTTCGCCGCGCTTGTCGAAGACATAACCGCCAAGCACAACGCGCAGATCGCAGCCCTGTTGTCCGAGCCTGTTTCCCTGGAGGGGCTGGTCTCTCATTTTGTCGCGCGTGCGGAGTTGCTGGTGAGCAAGCCAATCAACCGTAAATTTATCAAGATGATGTTTAGCATGGATTGGCCGGCAGCGAAATTTGTCTCTATCAAGCGCCGTCTGCGCGAGAGCGGAACAGGCCCGTTTGAGCTCATCGAAAAAACATTGGCGACGTTACAGCAAAAAGGCGAGATCAGGAAGGGGGCCGATATCGCCACAACTTCTGCAGCGCTGGGAGCCCTGTGGCTGGGGGCGATGAAAATGCAGATTGATCAGTGCCTGGATGCGGATCTATCAGCATCCATCAAGCTGGGATTCACGGCAATCATCAACGCCATTCGAGCCTCATAATTTTTTGAATAATGGAGAATAATCACGGAATGAAAACAAATCAAAGCAAATGTTTCAAGACATGCAATGCAGGAATGGCACTCTTTTTTTGCGGACTGTTACTGACGGCCTGTGAGCGGAAACCCACGGCTGCGCCATTGCCGCCGACTCCGGAAGTGACGACCATCACGGTTACGAAAACCTTAGTTTTGCTGACCACGGAACTCCCCGGGCGCACAGCGCCTTATCTCATCGCGGAGATCCGTCCCCAAATCAGCGGGCTCATTCAGAAACGGCTTTTCAAGGAAGGTTCTGAGGTCAAGGCTGGCCAGAAGCTGTACGAGATTGACCCTGCGCCATATCAAGCGGCGATGGACAATGCCCTGGCGAACCTCGAAGTCTCACGGAAAGCCGCTGATCAGGCGCGGGCCGCGCTGAACGCCAGCATGGCGGGCGTGGCACGGCAACAGGCGACAGTTACCTTCGCCCGTACAAATCGCAAACGCTTTGAGGATTTGCTGAAGGAGAAGGCTGTTTCAGATAGCGACTGTGAACAAGCCGTGACTGCGGCGCAGGTGGCTGAGGCGACGCTCAAGGTTGTTGAGGCGGATGTGCAGAGTGCCCAGGGCGCTGTCGCCGCAGCCGAGGCAGCCATCCAGCAGGCAACAGCGGCGCTTCAGACCGCCAAGATCAATCTGGCTTACACCACGATCACAGCTCCTATTTCAGGACGCATCGGAAAATCTACCGTGACAGACGGTGCCATCGTGACGGCCTATCAGCCCATGACGCTGGCGACCATCCAGCAGATGGACCCTATCTATGTCGATGTCCCGCAGTCCACCTCTGAGATGCTGCGTCTGAAGCGCCGTCTCGAGGATGGCAGACTCCTGCGCAATGGAACGGATTTGGACCAGGTTCGAATCGTTCAGGAAGACGGCACGGCTTATCCGTTGGAGGGGACGCTCCAGTTCCGAGATGTGTCAGTCGACCCGACTACGGGGTCCGTGATTTTGCGCATGGTCTTTCCAAATCCGGACAGTGCATTGTTGCCGGGCATGTTTGTGCGCGCTGTGATCAAAGAGGGCGTGAATGAGCAGGCGATACTCGTTCCGCAGCAGGCTGTTTCGCGCGACACCAAGGGCAACCCTGTGGCGCTTGTCGTGGGCGCTGAGGGGATCGTTGAGCAGCGCATCCTCACGCTCGACCGTGAGCTGGGCAACCAGTGGCTGGTGGCAACCGGGTTAAAGCCAGGCGAGCAGGTGATTGCAGAGGGGGTGCAGAAAGTTCACCCGGGGGTTAAGGTAATCGCATCCCCCTTTGCTGGCGGCAATAAGGCCAGCACAAACAACCATTCGTCAGCGATTGCCAAATAATTTACGGAGGCGAATCATGCTATCAAAATTCTTTCTGGATCGCCCGGTCTTTGCCTGGGTTATCGCGATCATCATCATGGCGGGTGGGTTGGGGGCGATCTACAAGCTCCCCATCGCCCAGTATCCACCGATCGCCCCGCCCTCGATTGCGATTGACTCTTTCTATCCGGGCGCTTCGGCGGAGACGGTTGAAAACAGCGTCACGCAGATCGTTGAACAGAAGATGACCGGGTTTGACGATATGCTCTACATGTCCGGCTCGAGCGACTCGGCCGGCGCGTCGCGTCTCGAACTGACCTTTGCGCCGGGGACCGACCCGAACCTGGCGTGGTCAAAAGTTCAGAACAAATTGCAGCTGGCCATGGCCAGCCTTCCTGAAGTGGTTCAGCGTGCAGGCGTGAAGGTCAGTAAATCAAACAGGAACTACCTCATCATTGTAGGGCTGATCTCTGAAGACGGCAGCATGAACGGCAATGACCTCCGGGACTATGCCCAGTCGAGTCTGGAGAAGGTGTTGGCGCGTGTGCCGGGGGTTGGCGAAGTAGAGAATTTCGGTTCGCAATATTCGATGCGGGTCTGGTTAAACCCGGTGAAACTCAGGGACTACAACCTGACGGTCGAAGATGTCATCGTCGCTTTGCGCGCCTATAATGTCGAGGTCTCAGCCGGGCAGTTCGGCGCTGCGCCTGCCGTGGAGGGGCAGAGCTTGAATGCCTCTGTCATTGTGCAGAATCTGCTGAAGACGCCGGAGGAGTTCTCGGCCATCCCGCTGCGGATCAATCCGGACGGCTCTGTTGTACGGGTCAAGGATGTGGGGCGTGCGGAACTCGGGACAGAGGCCTACGACATCGAGGCCTATTACAACGGCAAGCCCGCTGCTGCGATGGCCATCCGTCAGGCGCCAGGCGCCAATGCCTTGGATACAGCAAAGGCCATCAAGGACAAACTGCAAGAGATGAGCCGTTACTTTCCGCCCGGGATGAAGGTGGTCTATCCCTACGATACAACCCCGTTTGTGCGGGTCTCTATTCGCGAGGTGGCCAAGACCTTGATTGAAGCGATCATCCTGGTCTTTTTAATTATGTGGCTCTTCATGGGGAATATCCGCTCTACCCTGGTCCCGACTGTGGCTGTGCCGATCGTCGTGCTTGGAACGTTCGGGGCCCTGGCGCTCTTCGGTTTTTCCATCAACATGCTGACGATGTTTGCCATGGTGCTTTCCATCGGGATGTTGGTGGATGACGCGATCGTCGTCGTGGAAAACGTCGAACGTATCATGAGCGAGGAGGGGCTTTCGCCTCGCGCGGCAACTGCCAAATCCATGGAACAGATTACACCGGCCTTGATCGGCATTGGCCTTGTGCTCACCGCACTCTTCGGTCCCATCGCCTTCTTCCCTGGCTCGACCGGTGTCATTTATCGCCAGTTCTCCATCACCATCTGCGCCTCGATGGTGCTCTCGGTGTTGGTGGCGCTCGTTCTGACGCCTGTGCTCTGTGTCTCCTTCCTGAAGCCTGTTGCCAAGGGGCATGAGGCAGCAGAGGGTGCCATCTGGTTTTTGCGCCCCTTCTTCCTCTGGTTCGACCGCGGGTTTTTCAAGTTCCGTGACGCCTGCGTCACGGTGGTCGGACATGCGATGACACGCAAAGTGCGCTACCTGCTCGCGTTCGTCCTGATCGTTGCCGGGCTTGGTTACCTCTTCAGCCGGATGCCGACAGGGTATCTGCCTGATGAGGACCAAGGGATCCTCTTCTCTCAGATCCGGCTTCCGACAGGGTCCACCTTGCGGCAGACCCGGGATGTCGCGAATGAAGTCCGCGACTACTTCTTGACGCATGAAAAAGAGGCGGTCGACTCCTGCATGGCCATCTCCGGAGTAGGATTTTCCGGGCGCGGACAAAACAATGGCATGGTCTATGTGCGGCTGAAGGATTGGGAAAAGCGCAAGCGCCCCGATTTGAGGGCGAAGGCCGTGGCGGACCGCGCCATGAGGGAGCTTTCCAAAATCAAGAGCGGCATGGTCTTCACCTTCCCGCCTCCCTCTGTCATTGAGCTGGGTAACGCTTTGGGCGTGGACTTCCAGTTGGTGGACCGTGGCGGTCTCGGCCATGGAGCGCTGATGGACGCCCGGAATCAACTGCTTGGAATGGCTGCTAAAGAGCCGCGCCTGGCGCGTATACGGCCGAACGGTCTGGAAGACGTCCCGGAATACCGTGTGGATGTCGATTGGCATAAAGCAGGGGCGCTGGGTGTTCCCATCAGCTCCATCCATCACACCATCTCTGCAACCTTCGGCAGTGCGTATGTCAATGACTTCATTCAGAACGGGCGCGTCAAGCGCGTCTACGTGCAGGCAGACGCCCCTTACCGGATGCTCCCGACTGACATGGAAAAGCTCTATGTCCGCAACATGGCCGGCAAGATGGTGCCGTTCTCGTCCTTTGCCGCAACGCGCTGGTCTTCTGGTTCGCCCCGTCTGGAGCGCTTCAATGGTTTCCCGTCGCTGAATATCTGGGCTGAGGCAGCGCCGGGGTACAGTTCGGGCGATGCCATGCATGCCATGGAGGATCTCACGGCGAAGCTGCCATCCGGCATCGGGTTTGACTGGACCGGGCTCTCCTATCAGGAGCGTCAGGGTACGGCCCAAGGACCTCTCCTCTACGCCTTCGCCGTGTTTGCGATGTTCCTCTATCTGGCGGCCCTGTATGAGAGCTGGCCTGTCCCTATATCCATTTTGCTGATGCTGCCCTTGGGGGCGCTCGGGGGGATTGTCGCCTCCTCCCTGTATGGGCTTCCCAATGACATCTACTTCCAGATCGGCGTACTGAATACGTTGGGGCTCACCACGAAGAATGCGATCTTGATTGTCCAGTTCTCCAAGGAGCGTGTGGACCAGGGCGCTGATCTGGTGAAGGCCGCGGTGGAGTCTGTTAAATTGCGCTTGCGCCCCATCCTCATGACCGCCTTGACCACGGGGCTCTCCATTCTGCCGTGGGTTTTCGCCTCAGGTGCGGGTGCCGGAGCCATGAACGCGGTCGGGGTCTCCCTGCTCGGCGGCATGATCACAGGGACGCTCCTGGTTGTCGTGTTTGCGCCGCTCTTTTATGTGCTTATCGAAAAGACCTTTGGACGGAACAGACAGCAACCCGCCGCTTCAGAATCCGTACGCTCCGGGAGTTACAGCCATGAATAAATATTACCCTCTTCTTCTGCTTGAAATCGCCCTCCTTCCGATGGGGTGCACGATGGCTCCGAACTACACGCGGCCCGAAGCCCCGGTCCCAGCAACGTGGCCGGTCGGCGCGGCCTACGCGGAAACAACGGTCCCGACAAACGCGGTTGTTGCCGTAGACTTAGGCTGGCAGGCCTTTTTCACGGACGAGAAATTGCGTCACGTCATTGCGGCGTCGCTCACGAACAACCTTGATCTGCGCGCCGCAGCCCTGAATGTGGAGTTAGCCCGTGCGATGTACGGCATTCAACGCGCGGCGCTTCTGCCGAGCTTCAGCCTGGGGGCGAGCGAAAGCAAAGCAGGCGTGCCGGCAGACCTCTCCTCCACCGGGAGCCGGATGACGACCACGCGTTATGACGCCAATCTCGGCATCGTCGCATGGGAAGTTGATTTCTTCGGACGTATCCGCAGCTTGAAGGATCGCGCCCTGTACGAATACCTCTCCACAGAGGAGGCCCGGCGCAGCGCGCAGATCCTGCTGATCTCCTCAGTCGCTCAAGCCTATCTCGCGCTGGCAGGCGACCGAGACTATTTGCAACTCGCGGAGACCACATTAGCCTCGCAGGTGGAGGGCTACGCCCTGATCAAGCGGCGCTACGACCGGGGGATTGTGACGGAGCTGGACCTCTACCGTGCGCAGACCCAGGTGGATACTGCGCGCGGCGACGTCGCCGCGTTCAAGCAGCGCGTGGCGCAGGATGAGAACGCGCTTACGCTTCTGGCCGGGGGGCCTGTACCTGCAGCGTTGTTGCCGACGCTGGTTGCGGATGTCGCGCCGCTGTACGCCATCCAGGCAGGCCTCTCCTCCGACGTGCTCCTGCGCAGGCCTGATGTGGTGCAGTCCGAAAACATGCTCAAAGCCGCCAACGCGGATATCGGTGCCGCGCGGGCCGCATTCTTTCCGCGCATTTCCCTGACGACCGCGATCGGCACCGCCAGCAGTGAGCTCACGGGGCTCTTCAAGGCCGGCTCCGGAGCGTGGATGTATGCCCCGCAGATCGTCATGCCGCTTTTTGATGCGCGTACATGGTCTGCGCTCAAGGCTGCTAAGGCGCAGCAGAAGCTGGCGGTGAACCACTACGAAAAGTCCATTCAGAGCGCGTTCAGGGAGGTCGCTGATGCGCTCGCCGTGCGCGGCACCGTGAACGAGCAAGTCGAAGCGCAGGAGTCCCTGGTCCATGCTGTCGCGGCCACGCACCGCTTGTCAACGGCCCGCTACGACAAGGGGATCGACAGTTACTTGAGCGTGCTGGACGCGCAACGGTCTTTGTACCGCGCACAACAGGGTCTTGTCCTGCTCAAGTTTGCCAAGCTCGTGAATCAGGTTCACCTGTATGCCGTGCTGGGCGGCGGGGGAGATGCCCCTGAGTTAAAACCCAAATAGATATAATAACCGCTTGATTTGCCTCCCAGACTATGAAAAAATGCTCTTTTAAATGAGGAGGTCAATATGTCAGCGGATAGTTACACGGAAGTCACAAGCGAGTCATGGTTCGGACGTATCGGGGGGGCCATCAAAGGCGTCCTTTTCGGGCTGGTTCTATTTATTGTCGCCTTCCCGTTGCTGTTCTGGAATGAGGGACGTTCCGTGAAGACCTATAAAACGCTCAAAGAGGGCGGAGGGGCTGTTGTCACTGTGGCGTCGGAGCGTGTCGATCCTGCCAACGCAGGGAAGCTGGTCCATGTCACTGCAAAAGCCAACACCGAGGCAACATTGACGGATCCGCTCTTCGGTGTCTCTGGAAAGGTGCTGAAGCTGGTCAGGACCGTGGAGATGTACCAGTGGGCAGAGAAGACGGAAAAGAAGACCAAGGATAAGCTGGGGGGCGGGACAGAAACAGTCACCACGTATACCTACAGCAAAGAGTGGTCCGGCCGACTGAACAACTCCTCAAGCTTTAAAAAAGCGGCCGAGCATCAGAATCCGAGCGCCATGCCGTATGAGTCAACGCAGCAGGTTGCCCCGGAGGTTACGCTGGGCGCTTTTGTTCTCTCCCCTTCTCTTGTCAGCAGGATCAATAACTATGGGCCGCTCCCGATTGCCAACGACACAATGCTTTCCCCGGAGATCCAGGGGAAAGTGAAGCAGAGCGGTTCTGGTTTTTATGTGGGCGCTGATCCTGCAGCTCCGCAAATTGGTGATGCTCGCATCACCTTCATGGTTGCAAATCCGACTGAGGTCAGCGTCATTGCCAAGCAGAAGGGGAATACCTTTGAACCCTACGCCACAAAGGCGGGTGGAACCATTGAGCTCCTTCAAACAGGTGTTCATACGGCAGCTGAAATGATCCAGAAAGCGCAGGCGGACAACAACGTGATGACGTGGGTCCTTCGCCTCGTTGGCTTTATTGTGATGCTGGTCGGGCTGGGCATGATTCTCAAGCCCCTGTCCGTCGTTGCAGACGTGGTGCCGATACTGGGCAATATTGTGGGGGCTGGCATCGGGTTCGTCGCCTTTCTGTTGGCCGCCGTGCTTTCGTTGACCACGATTGCGGTCGCCTGGATTGTCTACCGTCCGCTTCTCGGCGGCCTCCTGCTGGTCGCTGCGGTCGCACTGGCGGTGCTGATCAAGGGCAAGCTGGGCAGTGCCAAGACAGGCGTTTAAAGTTCTTATGTTAGAGAAAACGAAAAAGGTGCGGGCCGTGTGGGGCAGCCGGATGGGGGCTGTCCTGGCGGCGGCTGGCTGTGCCGTCGGGTTGGGGAATTTTCTCCGCTTCCCGGGGATTGCTGCGCGCAATGGCGGCGGCGCCTTCATGATTCCCTATTTCATCGCCTTTGTCCTGCTGGCCTTGCCGCTGTGCTGGATGGAGTGGGCGATGGGGCGCCTAGGGGGCCGAGCCCATCATGGCAGTGCGCCGGGCGTCTTTGATGCGGTGGGCGATCGTAAGTATGCGTGGGCCAAATACCTGGGTGTCCTGGGAATCACGGGTTCGATCGGCATCTTCTTCTTCTATGTCTATGTCGAGTCATGGACCTTGGCCTACAGCGTCTTCGCCATTACGGGGAAATATTCAAGCATCGCCACGCCTGCTGACATGGGTAAGTTCCTGGGGCAGTACTTAGGGGCAGGCCATCCCTTTTCAAGCGCCATATTGCCCGCGTACTTTTTCTTCCTGCTGACCTTCTTCTGCAACTTCTGGGTCATCTGGCATGGCATCAACAAGGGGATCGAGCGCTTCTGTAAGGTCGCGATGCCGATTTTATTTCTGTTGGGGATCCTGCTGGTTATTCGGGTCTTCACGCTCGGTTCACCTGTGAATCCGGAGTGGACCGTTGAACAAGGACTGGGCTTCATGTGGAATCCTGATTTTTCTGCTTTGAAGTCCAGCAAGGTGTGGTTGGATGCGGCTGGCCAGGTCTTCTTCTCGACCTCGGTGGGGATTGGCGTGTTGCTGACGTACGCGACGTATATGAAATCGCGCGAGGATATCTTGCTGCCGTCCACGACAGCGACGGTGCTGAACGAGTTCGCGGAGGTGATTCTGGGCGGCTCGATCGTGATTCCTGCAGCCTTTCTCTTCTTCGGTCCCCAGGGTACGACGCAGGCCGTTGAGGGTGGCACCTTTGGGTTGGCCTTCACGACGACACCGCTGATCTTCAATGGCATGGCAGGGGGGGCATTGATTGGCTTCTGCTGGTTCTTGCTGCTCTTCTTTGCAGGTACAACCAGTTCGGTTTCCATCCTGCAACCCGGCATCGCCTTTTTGGAAGAGGAGTTTGGCTTTAATCGGAAACGTGTCGTTCTGATTGTCGGCGGCATTACCTTCGTTGCTGCGCATTTAGTCATCTTTGGCGATGGCGTGTTGGATGAGATGGATTTCTGGTTTAACTCCTTTGGCCTGCCGATGTTTGGGCTGATTGAGGTGTGCATGTTTATTTATGTGCTGGGCCCCGACCGTGGATGGGAGGAGTTGCATCATGGCTCAGCCTATCGGCTGCCTCGTTTCTTCAAATGGATTATGGTCTATGTCACGCCGCTGTTTCTTTTTGCGATTCTGGCGGGGTGGCTTGTTACGGATGGATGGAAGACCTTGCTGATGATTAAACGTGTGGATGGCGCGTATGCGCCCCTCTATACCCCCAGTCAGGTGCCTTGGGTGATCATGACGCGCCTTTTTGCGCTAGCGCTTGTCGTTGGGACCGGCATCCTTGTTCGTGTGGCGTGGAAACGGAGGAGCCTGTATGGAAGATAATCTCTCCAGTGAACATCATCCGAATGGAAAAATGTACGGAACGACGCATTATCGCGCGGATATCGGACGGGCCTATCGGGCCATTGTGCCGGCGATTAAGAATGATAAGGCGGAATATTTGGCAATTGCGCAAAAGGGGTATCCCGGAGCGCGTCTGAAACCGGGCGAAGCGGATGGACTCCTTTCGGTTGGAAACATGGCAACGCATGACAAGCAGCCCTTAAACATGGAGAATTTCTGTTTGCAGGGTGTCATGTTTGTTCTCAATTTCCAAGGCGTTTTAGCTGTTAAAGTGAATCATAACAAGCATCTTGTTTATCCCGGGGAGTTGCTCCTCATGCATCCCGGAACACATTTTGCGATCAGTGATCCCGTAATGTCGTGTGTGCGGCTCGGCTGGCTGCTGATGGATGTCAAGGCCCCGGATGTTCTGTCGCCTTGGATATGGCCGGACTGGCTCATGCTTGAAGAGCGGGAAAAGAAAGAACTGACGCATGAACTGATCAAGCGGGGGGTGAGCGTCCAAAAAGTTTCGGATGGTTTTATTCAGACGTACACACGGCTGACGATGTTGAGCGCCCAGGAGGAGATTCCGCACCGGGGGTCCCGTCTGAAGCAACTGCTCAGCCTTTCGATGCTGGAGTTGCTGGAATGTTTCCAGCGCATCGGGGATAGGGGAATAAGAGATGCGCCGCCTTCGCTCCTCTCGGTTCAAGAGTTTCTGTCGCATTTGCCAGGCCATCTCGCAGAACAATGGACCATTGAAACCATGGCGGAAGCGTGTGGACTCGGGGTCTCGAAATTTTCAGAACAGGTCAAAACCCTCACGGCGGAATCTCCGGCGAAGTATCTTGCCAGGTTACGCCTTGAAAAGGCCTGCGAGTTGCTTCGCAATGCATCTCTTCCGCTTTCTGTCATTGCCAAGCAGACGGGTTTTTCTTGCGTCAGTTACTTTACGCGGGCATTTGTCCGTTACTATCGAAAAAGTCCGACGCGGTTCAGGCAAGAAAAATTAGCGTAGCAACTTGAGGGTATAGGTCATGGCTTCAATGGTCTCGCCCTGCTGAACAATAACAATGTCTTTCCTGTCCATGCCCCCCGTGTATGAGGTGCCACCGCTCGTTTTTGCATGTTCCTGTGCTCCATGCATGGGGTTCAGCCCTAACAACGTGTCTGCCGAGATGCCGACTGCTCTCACGACCTGAGCAAGCACCTCAATATCAGGAACACGCTCACCCTTTTCATACCGCTGGTAAGTGGTTAAAGGAATGCCAAGTTTCCTGCAAAAAGCGCTCTGGGTCAGGCTGCCGCGTAAGCCTCGCATATGTTCTGCAAATGTCATACAGTACCTCCTCTTTTGATTATACTTTATCAACTGCAGCGCGTTTGGGGTAGAGTCAATATTTGCAGTGTAGGTTTTTACATGATAAAAAAAGTCCCGTGAAGGAACGACAAATGGCTGGAAAAAGAAGAGGTGCTGCGCTATTATTAAAAAATCAATTTTTAAAAACGAGGAGTTTTTGTATGGATGCAGCAGTAGCGATGAGTCAGGCGTATGGTATAGCAGGTGCGGTCGTATGCCTAGGATTGAGCGCGACAGGTTCTGCTCTGGGAACGGGCGTGGCAGCAGCCTCAGCCGTGGGGGCCTGGAAGAAGTGTTATGCGCAGAACAAGTCGGCTCCGTTTTTGTTGCTCACGTATGTGGGGGCGCCGAT
Source organism: uncultured bacterium (assembly GCA_942493055.1). Classification (GTDB taxonomy): domain Bacteria; phylum Verrucomicrobiota; class Kiritimatiellia; order RFP12; family UBA1067; genus CAIZQW01. Next base: position 5,329,421 of record OW818680.1, read on the forward strand.
CACACAGACGCTCTATGGCATGATCTTGATGTTCACGATGTTCGATAAAGCGCAGGTGGGCTTCCCCTTGCTGATCCTCGGCGCTTTCTCCGGTCTGGCCATTGGTTTTTCAGCCTTCTATCAAGGCAGGGCTGGCGCAGCAGCAGCGGATGCCCACGGAGAGACCGGACAAGGCCTCACGAACAATCTCGCAGCGCTGGGCATTATTGAGACCGTGGCGATCTTTACAATGGTATTCACCTTGATCGCTGTCGGCAAGATGAGCGTGTAAGCCAAATGGCAGGTTGAAGACGAAAAAAAGAAGAGCAGCCATCAGGCTGCTCTTCTTTTTTGGGGTGACCCCGGTCTTTTATTCATCAGCATCAGCAACATGGTGCTTCACCGCTTCAGCGATGATCTTCTGCGCCACGTTCGACGGAACAATGTCATACCGGTCAAAGGCCATGACGAAAGAGCCCTGCCCGCCCGTGATCGAGCGCAGTTCCGCAGCATACTTGAAGAGCTCCGCCATGGGCACTTCTGCGGTGATGACCTGTACACCCTCGTCAGCTTCCATACCGAGTACGCGGCCACGCTTGTGCGGCATATCCCCGCTGATCGCCCCCATGAAGGCTTCAGGGATGGTGATCTTCAGCTTCATGATCGGCTCCAGCAGAACCGGACGGGCCTTGGTCATGCCTTCGCGCAGGGCGCCCCGGCCCGCGATCTTAAAGGCGATTTCAGAGGAGTCCACATCGTGGAAGGCGCCGTCGTAGACTTCGATGTTGATGCCCTGGACTGGATAGCCCGCAATGGCGCCGGCCAGCATGCCTTCATTCACGCCCTTTAAGATGGCCGGGATGAAGTTGCCCGGGATCGAGCCGCCCACGGTCTTGTTCATGAACCACTCCCCGGTCTCCCCTTCGCGGCGCGGATAGACGCGGAGATAGACTTCGCCGAACTGGCCGCGTCCGCCGGATTGCTTCTTGTGGCGATAATGTCCTTCGCCCATGGCTGTGACGGTTTCGCGGTAGGGCACTTTGGGTGTTGAGAGTTCCACGCTGACGTTGGACTGCGACTTCATGAGGTTGACGGTCACATCGATATGGACGTCGCCAAGCCCCTTCAGCACGACTTCCTTGGTCTCGGTGTTTTTCTCGTAGTGCATGGTCGGGTCTGCATCGAGGATGCGGTGGATGGCTGTGCTGAGCTTGTCTTCGTCGGCTTGCGTCTTGGCTGCAAGCGCCATGAAGAAGACGGGCTGCGGGAATTCGATCTCCGGTAACTTGCCGGTGAACCCTGCTGCGAGCGTATGGCCTGTCTTGACCGTTTTAAATTTGGGGATGGCGACGATATCGCCCGGGACAGCCTTCGCAATGGGCACTTGCTTTTTGCCCAGCACCTGGACCATGCCGGAAACCGTCTCTTTGCTGTCCGTCGAATTGTTTTGGATCGACATGCCCGGCGTCATGGTGCCACTCAGGATGCGTACGTAGTTGAGCTGCCCGATGAAGGGGTCAGCCGCGGTGCGCCAGACTTGAGCAATGAGCGGTCCATTCGGATCAGCCTTGATCACCTGGCCCGACACGTCCTTGAATTCGCGTTCGCCGGGTGCCGGGAGAAGGCGGCAGATACTGGTGATGAGTTCGGTGACGCCGATATCCTTCAACGACATCACGCTGTAAATGGGATGCACGGTTCCTGCATCGATGCCGATATGGAGGCCCTTCCGGATCTCTTCAGGGGAGAGCGTGCCGTCAGCGAAATATTTTTCCATGAGCGCTTCATCGGCTTCCGCAGCGGCTTCAGCCAGGGACTGATGGATCTCCTCCAGATTGGCAGGCAGATCCGTCGCCTCGAGCAGGTTGGTGACAGAGGTCGGGTTGACAAGTGCTGTAACCGGGACGCAATTCATGCCGAAGGTTTCACGGATGGACGTGAGCGTCTTTTCAAAGTTGGCGTTGTCCTTGTCGAGCCCGGTGATGACGAAGCCGACAGCCGGCAAATCCGAATCCTTGCAGGCCTTCCAGGCGCGGCGCGTGCCGACCTGAACGCCCGAGACCGCGTCAACCGTAATCAAGGCGAAGTCGGCTGCGTGGATCGCGCCGAGAACCTGTCCGTAGAAATCCATAAAGCCTGGGGCATCTGTGAAAACGAGGCGATAGTTTTCATTGTTCAATGCATACTCGCCCATGAACGGGTTTGCGAAAATGCTGATTTTACGATTCTTCTCCTCTTCGGAGGTGTCAGAAATGCTTGAGCCGTTGGCAACGAGTCCGAGTCGATCGTTTAACCCCAATTTAAATGCGAGCGCGTCAGTCAGCGTTGTCTTTCCAGTTCCACTGTGTCCGAGAATCACAAAATTTCGAATATTAGCAGCAGGTACATCACTCATAACGAAACATCCAATCTCTTTTTAGTGTTTAAGTTATCCTTGACTCGAGAATACTGTGAAAGTATCTCAAAACGCTTTATACTAGCGCAAGCGAAAACTTGGCCTTTTGAAATTATTTTCAGCGTGTGAGGAAGCGGCCACGGCGCTGGCCTGTGAAGCGGCCCTCTTGAAAGGGGTGTGCGCCGTTGACAAAGACATGGCTCATGCCGGTTGAAAACTGGTGCGGCGCGGCATACGTTGCAGTGTCGTTAAAGGACTCACGCTTAAAGACAATGACATCCGCAAAGGCGCCGACACGCAGGATGCCCCGGTCGCGGATGCCAAAGGCTGAAGCCGGCAGACTGGTCATGCGCCGGATGGTCTCTTCAATGGACAACCCGAGCTTGCCTGTCAGCACGGAGATAAACCTGGGCATGGTGCCGTAGGCGCGCGGATGGGGGTGGTCTTCGCCCAGGACGCCCCAGGGCGCGCGCAGCGAGGCGTCGCTGCCCGGCATGATCCAGGGTTCCGAGAGGATGCGGAGCATGTTCGCTTCGCACATGCCGAAGAAGAATGCGCCGGTTCGCGTCTCGTCCAGTTCGATGATGCGGCAGAGGGTTTGGCCAATGGTTAAGCCGAACTGCTGTGCAGCCTCCGTCAGGGTCTTGCCGCTGACGGCGCGCACCTCTGGCGTCCAGCCGCCGCCAATCATGACCGTGGACCAATCGCGCGTCCGGGCATCGAGTTCCTCCTCGATGCGTCTGCGGGTCGCGGGGGTGCGTAAATTCGCGAGGATGACATCGCGTCCGCCCGCGGACGACCATTCCGGCAGGACGATGTCAAGGTCGGTCCCGCTGGCCACATACGGATAGCGGTCCGCATGGACGCACAACCCGTTTTGACGGGCCTGGTTGAGCGTGGCGAGCAAGGTGTCGATTTTTTGCCAGTTGTTCGCACCGGAGGTCTTCAGATGCGAAATCTGCGCATGAATCCCCGTGGTCTCCACCAGCCGGAGAACTTCGTCGACAGACTCCAGCAACGTGTCGCCTTCGTTGCGGATATGGGAGGCGTACATGCCCCCTGCCTGGGCCGCGGTATGGGCGAGCGCCTCGATTTCAAGCGAAGTGGCGAATTTTCCAGGCTGGTAGAGCAACCCTGTCGAGAGGCCCCAGCCACCCTCAGCCAGCGCCTGTTCCAGACGGCGCTGGAGCTCCTTGATCTCATCAGCGGTCGCCTCGCGAGGGTCATACCCCATGACACCGGCGCGAAGCGTGTTGTGGCCGATGAACTGGACCGTGTTGATGGCCGGGGCCACTTCGTCAAAGAGTTCACGGTATTCCGCTACGGTCGACCACGTCGGCCCTGCCTTCTGCTCCTCGGCCCCCGCAGCATGGCGCTTGGCTTTCGGATAGAATCGCGCGGCCCAGTCTGAGGGCAGCCGTGCTTTGTCCAGGCGCGGCGCGCTCGAGCCGCCGCACTGCCCGTTGACTTCAGTCGTGATCCCTTGAGTCAGCTTGCTGGGCGCGTCAGGTTCGATGAGCAGGTAGGTGTCGGAATGCGCATGCGCATCGATGAACCCCGGCGTGACGAGCTGACCTCTCGCATCAAGGGTTACGGCTGCTTGCGCAGACGAAAGGTCGCCCAGCGCAACGATCCGCTCGCCGGAAAGGGCGATATCCATGATGCGAGCGGGTGAACCGGTTCCGTCAATGACGTGTCCGTTCTGAATAATGAAATCGTACATAACATCCTTGTTACAAGACCATTCGAACACCAGCCACTTGTTTAATGACCGTGGCAAACGCTTCCATTTCCGTGCGGCTCTGCATCGTGATCGACACCGCAAAGGCGGTGTAATGTCCAGCGGAAGAGGCCCGAGCAGCCACCAAGGGGGCAGTCACGTCAAAGGGTTTGACCGCATCCAGGAGCGCCTGTTCCGCCTGCGCTTCCGTATCCGTGATAATTCGAAAATGAAAAAGCGCCGGATATTCTACCTCCCCTTGCAACTGGGGTTCCTGGCGTGTATCGCGTTGTTTTATCATGCGCAAAACTATAGCATGCCTGCGGCTCACTGTCGAGTCAGGGTTGCGCAGCGCCACCCCCATTGTCAATTCATTCCATAGAAATTAAATTTTCTAGGGGATTGACGAAACATCGAAAAGGGGATATACTGAAATCTGTTGGTGAGAGTAGCTTTTTTTGGCTATTTTTTTGTTAGAGATGGAGGTTAGTATGATTCAAACAACTCGCCCGCCTATTCGCGTAGGTATTGTTGGCCTCGGACGAGCTGGTCTGGAGACCCACTGTGCGGAGCTTGATCAATATCCGCACTTGTTTAAAATTATGGCTGTATGCGATCCCGTTAAAGAGCGTCGGGATCTGTTGCTGCCGCGTTATCCGGAGTGTCGTTCCTACAGAAGGATCGAGGATATCCTCGCAGACCAGGATGTCGAACTGGTTGATATTGCAACGCGTTCCGATGAGCACGTGACGCATGCTATGCAGTCTTTGAAGACGAACAAGTGGGTCCATGTGGAACGTCCGTTCTGCTGTGACCATGAAGAGGCCTTGATGTTGCGCGCTGCCGCGATCAAGTCCGGCAACCGGTTGCTGGTTCGTCATAATTATCGTTATGAACCCGAGTTTTTGCTGGCACGCGAGATGATGCAGAACCCGTTGCTGGGGGAGATTTATGACATCAAGATGCGGCGCGGCGTCTATGAACGTAAGGACGACTGGCAGACTGTGAAGCGCTGTGGCGGTGGTGCGGCCTTGCTGCACGGGACGGCTTTCCTGGATCAGGCGCTTGAATTGCTCAATACGCCGCCGGTGAAGGTCTGGTCTGACTTTAAACGTGTCGCCTCTGTCGGGGACGCTGAAGATTACTTCCGCATCATTTTGCGCAACTTGGGCGGTCTGACCGTGGACCTTGAGATATCGGGCGGACGCATGAACGAGGAGCCGCTCTTTGTGATTACAGGGACGCGCGGCGAGTTCAGGCTGATGCCCGGGGCTGCTGAAGGCCGCATCCGGTATCTGGATCCGAATGAGAAGCAGGACCGTCGCCGTTCGAGCGTGCGGACGCCCCCCTTGAACAGCCAGGTGGAACCCGAACATTTCAAGTGGCTCGAGAAAACAGTCGCGTTAAAGCCTGCCGCGGATGCCGGTCTGACAATCATTTGGGAACAGGTCTATAATGTGATCCGTGAAAATAAACCCTTCCCGATTCCCCTGGATAATGCCATCGAAGTGCTGCGCATTATCTCGCTGGTCAAAAAAGAAAGTCTGTTTGCGTAAGGGCGAGATCTCAAGCTTCTTGCTGTTGCGCCGATATGAACAAGTCTGTTAAAAAGATATCCTTGTGGGGGTGGATCACGCCGCACTCATTGATTGCGTGGAGCTTTCTGGCGCTCATTACCATTGGGTCTATCCTCTTGTGGTTGCCCATCTCGAGTGTGAACGGGAAGTATCTGAACCCTGTTTCAGCAATCTTTACAGCCACCAGCGCAACCTGCGTGACCGGTTTGACCGTGATTGACGTCGGCACGGAACTGACCTTTTTCGGGCAGTTGGTTGTCCTGGGGTTGATCCAACTCGGCGGCTTGAGCGTCATGACGCTGAGCACCTTCCTGCTGGTCCTGATCGGACGACGCTTGGGCATGCAGAGCGAATTCGCCTTGATGGATGCCTACGGTGTTGAAGAGGTGAACGGCCTGCACGCGCTGTTGAAGTGGGCCATTGGCATGACCTTCTTGTTTGAGGGGATCGGCTGTGTCTTGCTCTGTTGGCGCTATCATGTCAACGACCCGTCAATCAGCAGCATGCGAGCTTGGTATTATGCCGCTTTCCACTCCATTAGCGCCTTCTGTAATGCCGGCTTTTCGCTGCACAGTAATAATTTGATGGGGTTCCAGAAAGATTTGTGGTTTCTGAACACGATCAATGTGCTGGTCGTTGTGGGCGGACTTGGCTTCTTGCCCCTGTATAATCTGGTGACGATCCGTTTCTGGAAACGCGATTTGCGCAAGCGTGGACGGATCGCGCTGCATACCAAGATTGTCCTCCGCGCCACGGCAATCCTCATCATCGCCGGGACCGCGCTTCTGCTGGCTCAGGAATGGGACAACTCGCTTAAGTCGTTACCGCTGTCAGAAAAAGTCAATTGTGCGCTCTTCCATTCGATCACGCCGCGTACGGCTGGCTTTAATGTGCTGCCGATGTCAAGTCTGAGCGAGGGCGCGCGCTATGTCACCGGAATCCTGATGTTCATCGGTGGCTCGCCAGGATCTGCCGCAGGCGGTATTAAGACAACAACGATCGTGGTGCTGCTCTGTACGGTCATCGCGATGTGTAAACGCCGGACCGAGACAAGTCTCTTTTCGCGGACCATATCGAACCTGATCGTGCGTGAGGCCCTGGTCATCTTCTTTGTTGTGCAAGTCCTGATATTGCTGGCCTTTGGCCTCTTGCTCCAGACGGAAGCCTTAGCAGGAAAGACACCGGAGGCCTCCAAACTCCTGTTTGAGACGATCTCCGCCTTTTCAACCGTCGGACTCTCCATCGACCAGACACCCAGCCTGAGCGAACTGGGCCGGTGTGTGATCATCTTCAGTATGTATCTGGGCCGGCTCGGCACAGTCGCGATTGCGCTCTTCATCGGACGCGAAGGCGATGCGATACGTATACGCTATGCCGAGGAAGAAGTCGTGGTCGGCTAATACCCTCCTTTATTTTTTTAATATTATTCATACGCGCCCTTGACTCTTTCGAGTAAAAAGGCTAATATACGGCCTCTTTTTCGCGGGCGTAGCTCAATGGCAGAGCTCCAGCCTTCCAAGCTGGCTACGAGGGTTCGATTCCCTTCACCCGCTCCATCCTTGCCAGGGTGGCGAAATGGCAGACGCAGCAGACTCAAAATCTGCCGCCCGAGAGGGTGTGAGGGTTCGACTCCCTCTCCTGGCACCATCATCAAAACACCTATTTTATGGGTGTTTTTTTGTTTTCTCCAACGCGCCCTTACAGATCGTCTACGCCGATGCCGCCTCTGCTAAGGCGAGCTTGATGATATGGGGGAGCACCGCGGCTATTTCGGGGGAGAGTTCCATCCCCGGCTCGAGGGTGGCGGGCTGAACGCCCAGCACGATGACACTTTGAGGGGCGCAGCCGAGTTGCTCGGCCATGTGCAGGCTGTCGGCTAACCCGAATTCATGCAGTGACAGCGAGCCCTCTTGTGCGATCAGCTCGCTGGCCTTGCAGCGGTAGATGGTTCCCGGCGGCCCGTTGCCGGACGCTGCATCAATCACAACGACCTTGGCCCGTCCGGCAAGGTGGTCCACAAGGTCTGCCCCTGACGTTCCGCCGTCAAGGACTTCCACGCCTGGCGGCAATGCCCGCTCGGCCAGACAGCGCACCGCGTGAATGCCGACGCCCTCATCGCTCAGCAGGAGATTGCCGATCCCCAAGATTAGCACGCTGGCTGGTTGGACATTTGTCATACGCATTCCTTTTCAAAGCATTATCGTAGCATATTCCTCAGGTGTTTGGGTAGCCCCTAAAAATGAAAAAGCCGGCGATCCGTCCATGACGGACCGCCGGCTTGACCCACACCCCTCTTAATATTTTCGGGTTACAGGCATCTCATCTGTCATGCCGCTACACGTTGCACGCACGCGGCTGGGAAGATAACGGGATGACCGCGTGACGTGCAGTTCCCAGCTTCGGTCATTCTTGACGACGCAGGAACCGACTTTCGCGCCAGCCTGATCCGTCACCACGACCGTCTGCCCGGCAGGTCCTTTGCCCTTAACCCTCAGCTCTTGGTTGCCACTTTCCCATAAGGCGGAGGTTATGTCCAAGACCGTTCCCGCACTAGACTTGTAGGTTGCGGTCACGGTGGCTGCACTGCTAGACATGGTCAGCGTGGTCGAGGATGCGGTCACGTTCGCGATGAGCGCGGTATTGCCGATCCACCGGTCAAAGACCATGCCCGACGGTGCGGCGTCGGCCCGGATGTTCACCACGGCTCCGGATGCGTAAGACCCGTCGCCGCTGCCGCTACCCACAGCCAGTTCGAAGAGGACCGGACGCACCGTGATCGCCACGGTCGCGGTATTGCCGCTGACTTTCCCGTCGTTGGCCTTGTAGGCGAAGCTGTCAGCCCCGCTGTATCCGGCCGTCGGCGTGTAGGTGAACGAGCCGTTGGCGTTGAGCGCCAGCGTCCCGTGCGCCGGGCCGCTCACCCGGACCGAGGTGAGCGCGTTGCCGTCCGCGTCCGTGTCATTGGCCAGGACGCCCGGGGCGGCCACGTTCAGTGCGGCGCCCGCGGCGGTCGAGTAGCTATCACCCGCAGCCACCGGTGCGCGGTTCTGCTGCGCCGCGACGGTGATCGTCACGGTCACGGTATTGCCGCTGACCTTCCCGTCGTTGGCTTTGTATTTGAAGCTGTCAACCCCGCTGTATCTGGACGTCGGCTTGTACGTGAACGAGCCGTTGGCTTTGAGCGTCAGCGTCCCGTGCGCCGGGCCGCTCACCCGGACGGCGGTGAGCGCGTTGCCGTCGGCGTCCGTGTCATTGGCCAGCACGCCCGGGGCGGCCACGTTCAGTGCGGCGCCCGCGGCGGTCGAGTAGCTATCACCCGCAGCCACCGGCGCGCGGTTGGACTGCGGAGCGACCGTGATCGCCACGGTCGCGGTGTTGCCGCTCACCTGCCCGTCGTTGGCTTTGTAGGCGAAGCTGTCGGCCCCGCTGTATCCGGCCGTCGGCGTGTAGGTGAACGAGCCGTTGGCGTTGAGCGTCAGCGTCCCGTGCGCAGGGTCGCTCACCCGGACCGCGGTGAGCGCGTTGCCGTCGGCGTCCGTGTCATTGGCCAGCACGCCCGGGGCGGCCACGTTCAGGGCTGCGCCTGCGGCGGTCGAGTAGCTCTCGCCCGCAGCCACCGGCGCGCGGTTGGCCGGCGGCGGAGGAGGGGGCGGAGGCGGCGTGACCCCGGTCAAAGACGCGATACGGAAGCCAACGAATTCATTTTCCAGGGCTGGGCTCTGGCTGTCGCGGTAACTGGCGTGAAGCAGGAGTGCGTAGTCGTCATAAGATCCGCCCCTCAAGCCGCGATCGCCATCGATCTCCGCCTCGTTCCATTCCCAGAGGTTGCCGGCCTGGTCGCGCGTCCCGTAGTATCCCTGACTCGCCGGGTAGGCGCCCGCGGGGGTGACCGCATTGGCGACTCGGTCGTAGTTGGCCGCATTGTCGCTGCTGTTGGGCAGCACCGCCAGGGGCGGTGTGTCGCTGCGGGTCGGGAAGGCCCAGTAAAAGGCACTCCCTCCCTGGTAGTACGCGGCCTTATACCACTCGTTTTCACTGGGTAAAAAGACCATCGCCCCCGTGTTGCGGTTATTCACGCTGCTCTCCCCGGAGAAGGTGTAGGCGCCGGACTCCGTAGAGGCGGCTCCCTGAGCACCTCGGGGTTGCCCGTTATTTAACCAGTTGGCGAACCGCAGGGCGTCGTACCAGCTCACCCAGGCGACCGAACGTGTTCCGTCCGTCGCTGCGTAGCTGTAACTCCCTGAACTTCCTGAGCGCACTATTCCCATGTTGGGGTTGTAGAGCGCGTGGGGGTCAACGGCCGCGACCGCATTCAGGAAATCCGCGTACTCGGCACGCGTGACCTCGTTAGACCCGATCTGAAAGGCGTAGTTCACCGCCCCGAATCCCGTTGCTGGATCGTTGGCGTTCCCCGCATGTCCCACGGGTAGCAGCACAGGCGTTGCGGCCCACGCGAACCCCGCCATCAGGGTCAGCAGCGCCGATAGCCCTAAGGAGAGCAGCGAGCTTACACCCGACCGGCTTTTCATCACTCGTTTTGTATTACAGTTCATAGTTGTCATCCTCGCATTGTTGTCTCGGTTGATTTAGATCCCAGCCGTCACATCGACACGGCATATCTCTGCCGTCTTACCAGGCCTGACCAGATGTACGGAGCAGGCGAGACACGGGTCGAAGGAGTGCACCACGCGCAGCAGTTCGATCGGATTCTTGACATCCTTGACCGGTGTGCCGATCAGCGCCTGTTCCATGGCGCCGTGTTGGCCGCTGTCGTCCATCGGCGAGGCGTTCCAGCCTGTGGGCGTGACGACCTGATAACGGGTCAGTTTCGAGCTGCCGATCTGTGCCCAGTGGCCCAGCGCGCCCCGGGGGGCCTCGGTCAAACCGATGCCAGTTCCTGTTGCAGGCGTTGCCTTGTAGGTGTAGGTCGAGGCGCCCGGCACGAGCTGGCTGAGCCAGCCGTCCATGGCGTTTGCCACTTTTTCGGTTTCCAGGGCCCGGGCCACGATGCGGTCCATGGCGGAAATGCCGTAGCGGTAGTCCCCGTTAACCCACATGCGGGCCAGAGGCCCCACCTCATGCACGGCTCCTCCGTAACGCGGTGCCTTGATCCAGGAATAGGCGCCGGCCTTGTCTGCCAAGGGTTCGGTCACGCCGTTCGCCGGCGCGAGGTTGCCGCTGTTCGCCGTGTACCACGAATGGGAAACATACTCCCGGATCTGGGTGGTGTCCACCGTGCCGAGGGTCCCGTTGGTGTAACGCCCGCGCGCCAGCAGTTTCGAGGTGCCGGTGCTGTTCAGGTCGAAGACGCCGTAGGCGAGCAAGTTGCCGCAGCCCGCTCCGATGGACGTGTAGTCCTGGAAAAGGCTCAGGAGCGCCTCGCCGTCGGGGAGCATGACGTTGGAGATGAAGCCGCGCAGTTCCGTGAGCAGGGTCCTGAACGCGGTGACATCCGCGGCCGTGACGGGCTTGGTGGCTCCGCCCGGCACGAAACTCACCGCGGTCGGCATGTGCCCCGCGAAGATCGCACCCATCTGGTGCGACTTGCGTCGCATCGCCAGTGCCGTCACATAGTTGTTCACCAGGGAGACCGCCGCGCTACCTGTAATCATGTCGGGGGAGGACAGATGCGCCCGCCACGGCGACATGTCCAGGATGCCGTCGGTGTTGATGTAGTCCGGCGCCGCCAGGTGGTAGAAGTGCAGGATGTGTGACTGGATGTAGTTCGCCCCGAGGACGAGGTTTCGTACGATCCGTCCGTTTTCCGCGGGCGTCAGCACAAAGGCCTGTTCCAGCGCCAGGCTGGAGGCCATGCCGTGCGAGACTGGACAGACACCGCAGATGCGTTGTGTCAGCTGCACGGCATCGCGCGGGTCGCGCCCGGTGAGGATGCGTTCAAACCCGCGAAACATAGCGCCCGCGCACTTCGCATCGGTCACCTGCTGCGTGCCGCCGATCGTATCCACGGTCACCTCGACGTCCAAGTGGCCTTCCACTCGGGTCATGGGAGATATCGTTAATGTGGTTGCCATAAGAATGACTCCTTTTTTTGTAGTTCTTGTGTTTCGGTCGTGCGTCGGTTAATCGTCTACACCGGGACCGTTGAGGGAATAGAACGGCGACATGCCGTCAGGGAACGTGGGCTCCGTGCACCCGTTACAGGGGGCGCCTGCTTCCACGCACCAGCTGACCCCGGGGGTGCCGGCTGCGCCTCCGTTCCATTTGCGCACCGAGCAGTCGCAGTGGGCCAGGCCCCCGCTGCAGCCCAAGGCAAACAAGCAGCCACTGACGCCGAGTGCGCGGGGTTGCGGCACATGGTCGTCCGTACGCGAATGGCAGTCGAGGCAAGATTGTCCTTTGGCGTGGCTTTGACGGCCATATTTTGAGGTGTAGTCGGCCAGGTGCGGGCACTGCTCGTGCACCGTCTTGCCGTAGAACGCCGTGGGCCGGCCCAGGGCATCCAGCGGAGGCAGTGCTCCGTTGGCCAGAACGTACGCCACCGTGCCAACCAGCCAGTCGGGGTGCATGGGACAGCCGGGAATGTTGACCACCGTGTAACGGCTGCCGAGCACGGTTGAGAGCCCGGCGGCACCGGTCAGGTTCGGTTGCGCTGCGCTCAGTCCTCCGTATGAGGCGCAGGTCCCTGCCGCGATGATCACCGATGCCCGTTCGGCATAGCGCGTGACGCCCTTCAGGGCTGTCAGCCCCGGCCACAACGTGCAGTATTCGCCGTTTGCTCCGGTGGGAATGGCCCCCTCCACAATCAGCGCGTAACCGCCCTGGCGGTAGGTCTTCTCAACCTGTGAGACAGCCAGATTGCCGGCGGCAGCCGACAGGTTGGGGTGATAGTTGAGGTCAAGTGTGTTGACCGCCAGATCGGTGATCGTGGCGTAATAGATCGAGTTCAGCAACGATACTGAACAGCCGGTGCAGGACTGCGCTTGAAGCCACAGGACTGGCAAGCCGCCTGCGGCCGTCTCCTTGGCTTCGGCTTTGCCGGCGAACTTTGTCACGCCTGTGACCCCGAGTCCGAAGGCGGCACCCACGGCCGACGTCGCACCCATGAAATCTCTGCGTGACAAGCCCATTGCTTTCATGACTTGATTGGTATCCATGTTAGTCTCTCCTCATGTTTGCTCGTGCATTCCGCAGCCCGATGGTACGGGCTGCGGTTGGAAGCATCTGTTCGTTCCTTGTCTCAGTTCCGCCGCCGTTCGACAGCAAGACTTCACCTCGCGGGCTCTTCCGATGGAGCCACTCGCCGACATTCTCCAGATTTTCCGAGATAGGTCGTCCCGGATGTATGAAGAATGCCCTTCGCGTCATATTCATGTTGTTTGTCCTCCTCTCGCTTACAGAGCCGCACGGCAGTAACTCCGTGTACTCAAGAGTAATTTGCTCTGGCGTAATTATAGAACGGTTTACGAGCCTATTCATAGATGAGCGATCTACGAAGAGGGGTAAACCTCTACGAATACCGGGGAATAATCCTACCAAAATGGGGTTGTATAACTTTTCGCATGCGTGGTATCATACGCGGTATGGATTCCAAACAGATGGAGAATATGTTACGAGCGGCCTGCAACACGCCCGCGCTGTGTAAGCTGAATGCGCTCGTGCGGGAACTTACGGGCGTGGGGTTGCTCGTGGTCTGGTCCCGTAGTGGTGAGTGCTTTGGCCAAGTTCCCGTATGTGACAATGAACGCGATTTGCCGCAATTCTGCCGCCTGCTGCATGAGGTGCCCCAGGGACTCCAGCGCTGTGTCACCTGCCATTCGCTGCTCGCGCTCGCGGCCAGCGGTCGAGGCCAGGTCACCGAGGGCCGCTGCCATGGCGGGGCCTGCGTGGTCGCCTCACCAGTGAGAGGCGTTGCGCTGCCGTCAGAGGCTGACCTGGTTGTCATCAGCTCCTGCGCCTTCACGCTCCCAGACCGTAAGAAGGGGTGGCGGGTCACGTGGAAGATCGCGCGTGACCTTGGCATCGACGCCATGAAGCTGCGGCATGCCTACGAGAATCTTCCGGACCTGCCCGCGGATAAACTCAAGCTCGTCGGCGAGATCGTCGATGCTGCTGCAGCCACCTTAGCCGAAGCGCTGCACGGCCAGATCAGCGACAATAGCGCTGCGGCTGACACGCACGCGCGTCAGGATATCGAGGCGAAACTCACAGCCGCCCTGCAGGCCTCCCATGAACCCGCATTCCGCCATGCAAGTGGAACAGTGCAGGCAACCCTGGTAGACGTGGTGCTTGCTGTGGTGGGCGCCAATCCGCAGCTGTCCGTGACCGTGGCAGACATCGCGCGAGCCGCCCACATCACCCCCAATCATTTTTCGCTGATCTTCCGTCGCCGGACCGGGACACCCTTCTCTGAATTCCTTGCCGAGAAGCGTTTCGAGCGCGCCATGGAGCGGTTGCGGGATTTGACACTGTCGATCGGGGAGGTTTCCCGGGAGTCGGGGTACACGGATCCGAACTATTTTGCCAAAGTGTTCCACAAGCGCACAGGCCTGTCCCCGCGCGAGTGGCGTCTGGGCAAGTACGAACCTGTCGAGCGTGCGAAACGCGCGTCCAAGAGCAGCCCTCCAGCCCGTACGAAGGCTCGTGCGGCGAAGAAGGATAAGAAGAAGTCACGCAAAACGCCAACGCAGCGGCCTCGCCTGAAACATGAAGACAAATAAAGTCATACGGGTTTTTGATCTGACGGGCGTGGTGCAAGGCGTGGGCCTGCGCCCGACCATCTACCTGTTGGCGGAGAAAGCCGGGCTCTGCGGCTGGGTGCAGAATCGCACGGGTGTGGTGCGCCTGAGGCTGGAGGGCGAGGCGACAGTGATCGATGCCTTTATGCGGCATCTGCCGGGGGCGCTTCCGCCGAATGCCCGGCTGGACGCGATCAGCGAGATCGAGTCAGAGCCGCTGCCTGCGGGCTGCGGCGCGAAAGATTTCACCATTCTGCCCAGCGCAATCTCTGGACATCCGACCGTCGTGATCCCGGCTGATTTGGCGCTCTGCGACGCTTGCCGAGCCGAAATTCAAGACCCGAGCAATCGGCGTTACGGCTACCCCTTCACCACCTGCACGCGCTGCGGGCCGCGCTACACCGTTGTGCAGTCGATGCCCTATGACCGCGACCGCACCACGCTGTCGGCCTTTCCGCTCTGCCCGGCTTGCCGTGCCGAGTATGAGAACCCCCATGACCGTCGCTTCCATGCGGAGAGCATGGCCTGTCCGCACTGCGGTCCGCGCCTCTCGCTCCTGGATAGCCAAGGCGCGCCGGTTGCGGGTGACCCGCTGCGCGTCGCGCGCCAGGCGCTGGCGCAAGGCGCAGTCGTGGGCGTGCGCGGGATCGGCGGCTATCTGCTGGCCGCGGACGCGTTTGACCCCGAGGTGCTGCAAAAGCTGCGCGCGCGCAAACGAAGACCCCACAAGCCTTTCGCCGTGATGGCCGCCGACGTGGCGACTGTGCGCCGCTTCTGCGCGCTGCCCCCTGAAGCCGAGGTGCTGCTCACCTCGGCGGAGGCGCCGATCGTGATTCTCGATCTCTTGCCCGAGGCTGAGCGCGCCGCAGGCTTGCCGCTCGAGTGGCTCACGCCCGACGCGCCAACGCTCGGCGTGATGTTGCCGACGTCGCCGCTGCATCTCTTTCTACTCACGCCGCTTGCGGGTGATCCTGTGCCGGCGTTCGAACTGCTGGTCATGACCAGCGGCAATCGCGGCGGGGAGCCGATCTGTCTGACGGACGCGGAGGCTGTGGACCGGCTGGGGAATATCGCGGACCTGCTGCTGAGTCATGACCGCGAGATCAACCTGCGTGCCGACGATTCGCTGGCCGTGATTCAGCACGGCGCACCGCAGCTCTGGCGTCGTGCGCGGGGCTATGCGCCCAATGCGATACTCCTTGCCCGCCCGCTCGAGCGCTGCGTCCTGGCCATGGGCGCGGAGTTGAAGAACAGCATGGCCGTCGGGTTCGAGGACCGTGTGGTGGTTTCCCCGCACGTGGGCGACTTGGAGACGCCCGAGGCGCTGGACGGTCTCGAGCGCGTAGCACGCGCGCTGCCGCTCTTTCTGGCGCGCCAGCCCGAGGTGGTGGCTGTGGATCTGCATCCCGACATGCATGCGACGTTGCTGGGGCGCCGCATCGCGGCTGAGAACGGGCTGCCGGTGGTGGAGGTGCAGCATCACTATGCACACGCCATGGCGGCGTTTGCGGAGCACGGCATAGAGACCGGGCTGGCGCTGGTGATGGACGGCACAGGCTTGGGGACCGACGGCACCGTGTGGGGTGCGGAGCTTTTCGCGATCGATCCGTCCGGTTATCGGAGGCTTGCGACTTTTGCTCCAGTGCCGCTGCCAGGGGGTGACGCGGCTGTGCGGCGGCCTGCGCGACAGGTGGTTGCGCGGTGGGTGGCCGCGGGAGTCGAACTGACCGACGCGCGCTTGCGCCATCTCGGGGTCACACCCGAAGAGGGGGCGATCTGGCGTCAGCAGTGCCTCAACAGGTTGAATGCGCCGCTGACCCATGCTGCCGGGCGCGTCTTCGATGCTTTTTCTGCGGCGTTGAGGATCGCGCCGGAGACGGTCACCTACGAGGGCCAGTCCGCGATTCGGCTGGAAGCTGCGGCGCGGCGCTCCGAGAGACGTGACGTGCCCCGCATCCCCTTTGCACAGGCGGAAAAGGATGGGATGCTCGTGATTGACTGGGCTGAAGCCTTCACGTTATTGGCGGATGTCGACCTGCCCGCACGCCGTGAGCGCGACTGGGCGTATGGGGAACATTCCGCCATTGCGGAGGCGGCTCTGGCAATGATATACTACGGACTGTCGCATGTTGGCGCTTGTCCAGTAGCCTTGAGCGGGGGGGTGTTTATGAACCGCATCCTCACGGATCTTGTGGTGCAGCCTTTGGAAGCGCAGGGTGTCCGCGTGCTCCTGCAGCGGCGCATCCCGCCGAACGACGGGTGCATCTCTCTGGGACAGGCGGTGGTGGCTGGAAACAGGCGCAGGTAAGGAGTCTGATATGTGTTTAGCGGTGCCGATGCAAATTGTTGAGATCCGTCCCGACGGCAAGGGGGTGGCTGAGCTGGAAGGCAGTCGCCATGTCATCGACCTTTCGTTTGTGACCGATGTGAGCCTCGGCGTCTATGTGATTGTCCATGCGGGCTATGCCATCGAAACGCTGGATCAGGAGGAGGCCAAGGCCACGCTGTCGCTCTTCGCGGAGATTGTCAGAGAGGCTCATGCCGATAGCCCGTATACCGAACCCCTGGGAACGTAGCCATGAACTATATTGATGATTTCAGAGATCCTGACGTGGCCGCGCAGTTCGTGCGGTTGATCGCGGAGCAGGGGCGTGCCTTGGCTGACCAGGGCCGCCGTGTGCACATCATGGAGGTGTGCGGCAGCCATACGATGGCCATCGGCCGCTATGGAATCCGCGAACTGCTGCCCGAAAATGTGGAGCTGATCAGCGGACCGGGGTGTCCGGTCTGCGTGACCGACCCGGGCTACATCGATGCGGCTATCGCACTGGCCGGGAAAGGGGCGATTCTGGCGACCTTCGGGGACATGATCCGTGTGCCGGGGTCCGAGTCCGACCTGACGTTGTGCCGCTCTTCAGGCGGCGATGTACGGGTCTGTTACTCCCCCAATGCCGCCATTGAAATCGCGCAGAGCCATCCGGATCGCGAGATCGTGTTTCTCGCAATCGGGTTTGAGACCACGATCGTCCCGGTGGTGAGTATTGTCGATGAGGCGATCCGCGCGGGTGTCCGGAACATCTCGCTTCTGACGGCCTTCAAGCTCGTGCCGCCTGCTTTGCATGCGCTGCTGGCGGACACGGAAATCAAGATTGACGCGTATCTCTGTCCGGCGCACGTGAGCGCCATCATCGGCTCTCAGGCGTATGAGCCGTTCGCCGCGGATTACCATGTGCCGTGCGTCGTCGCCGGCTTTGAACCGCTTGACATCTTGTATGGTGTGAACGGCATCCTCGCCCAAGTGCTCAAGAACGAAGCGCGCGTCGAGAACCAGTACGCCCGCGTGGTCAGGCGCGGCGGCAACCCCAAGGCGCAGGCGCGCATGGACCAGTATCTGGAGCCTGTGGATGCGGTTTGGCGTGGTATCGGCGTGATTCCATCGAGCGGCCTCGGCCTGCGGCCGGAGTTTGCCGCCTATGATGCTGAAAAGAAATTCGGGATGCCGGTGCGTATCGGACGGCAGCATGCGGGGTGCCGGTGCGGCGATGTCATCAAGGGCAAGCTCCGTCCCACGGCGTGTCCGCTGTTTTCCAGCGTGTGCACGCCGGACAACCCGATCGGACCCTGCATGGTGAGTGCGGAGGGCACCTGTGCGGCTTACTTTAAATACGCGCTGCGGGACGTGCGGCAAGGAGGCGAAACGTGAACACGGAAAGGGTTGTACAACTGGCACACGGCGGAGGCGGCCGTCTGACGCGGGAGCTGATCGAGCGTGAGATTGTGAGCAGGTTTGGAAACGGACCCTTGCGCGGCCTTCCCGACGGCGCCACACTGCCCTCGCCGGGCGACCGCCTGGTCTTCACCACGGACAGCTTCGTGGTCCATCCTCTGGAGTTTCCAGGCGGAAACATCGGTCATCTGGCGGTTCATGGCACAGTGAACGACCTCTCGGTCTGCGGCGGCGAGCCGAAGTGGCTCTCGCTGGCCCTGATCATCGAAGAGGGGTTCCCCTTCAGCGCCTTGGGGAGGATTTTGGATTCCGTGCGTGAAGCGGCCGACGCCTGCGGCGTGATTGTGGCGACCGGCGACACGAAGGTTGTGGCGCGCGGCCAGGGCGACGGACTCTACGTCAACACAGCGGGAATCGGTTTGGCGCTGCCGGGCTTTGTCCTCGGGCAGGAGCGGATTTGCGAGGGGGATTGCGTGCTGGTCAACGGCACGCTGGGCGATCACGGGATGGCGGTGATGTCGGCACGGCAGAATATGGATTTCGTCAAGGGGCCTGTGAGCGACACGGGGTCTGTGCAGCGCTTGGTGGCTGCGGTGCGCGAGTTTGGCGCGGAGGTCCGCTTCATGCGCGACCCGACCCGCGGCGGTGCGGCGGCTGTGCTGAACGAGATCGTTGATGGCCGCGAGATCGGCATTTTGCTCAAGGAGCGTGACCTTCCGCTGGCGCCCGCGACACGGGCTGTCGCTGAGATGCTCGGCATCGACCCGCTGCATGCAGCCTCCGAGGGGCGGCTGCTCCTCTTCTGCGAGCGCGAGGTCGCACCGGCGATCCTGAAACGCTGGCAAGCGCTGCCGGAAGGCGAGGGCGCTGTCTGCCTGGGAACCGTGACGCGCGACAAGGGCCGCGTGGTGATGGAAACCGTGACAGGGGGACGCCGCTTGGTCGATGTGCCGCGCGGCGAACTGCTGCCCCGGATTTGCTAACCTTCGAGCCGAGGAACTCTTAACATGCATGAACTCTCCATAGCACAGGCGCTGGTCGAACAGGTCGAGGCGGCCGCTACAAAGGAGCACGCACAGCGCGTGGTCCGGGTCGTGATTACGGTCGGGGCGCTCTCCGGAGTGGATCCCGAGGCGTTGCGCTCTCTTTTTCCGCTGGTGGCGGAGGGCACGGTCACAGCCGATGCCGAGTTGGTGGTCGAGCAGGTCACGGCGCGGGTGCGGTGCCGGGTTTGCGCGCGCGAGGAAGCCGCTGAGACCGCCTTCATCCGGTGCACCGCATGCGGTTCGCGGGATGTCGACCTGGTTGCCGGGCGTGAACTCCATATCAAAACAGTTGAAGTTGAAATTGACGAAAGGTAGGTTATTATGTGTAAAGATTGCGGTTGCAGTGTTGATCCCAATGTCCATTCCCATAACGGGGTCGTGCATTCCCACGAGCACGCGCATGGGCAAGCGCATGAGCATCCCCATGCGCATCCCCATGATTTCCCGCACGAGCATCCTCATGAGCACGTGTCAGCGGTCACGTCCGAAACGCGGACCGTGGAGATCCAACAGAAGATCCTTTCGCGGAATGACGAGCAAGCCGAGCGGAATCGGGCCTGGCTGAAAGAGCACGGCGTTGTCGCGGTCAATCTGATCTCCTCGCCGGGGACCGGCAAGACCTATTTGTTGGAGCGGACCCTGGAAGGGCTGCGCGGCAAGGTCTCCTGCGCGGTGATCACGGGGGATCAGCGTACCGACAATGATGCGCGCCGGTTGCAGGGCAAGGGCGCCCGGGTGCGCCAGATCGAAACAATCAACTCCTGCCACCTCGATGCGGAGCAGGTCGGGCGGCTGTTGCCGGAGATTGCTGGGGACGGCGTCAAGCTGCTCTTTATCGAGAACGTCGGCAACCTCGTCTGCCCGGCGGCATTCGATCTGGGGGAGACCTTTAAAATCGCCTTGCTTTCGACCACGGAAGGCGAGGACAAGCCGGTGAAATATCCGACGCTCTTTTCGACTGCGCCTGTGGCGGTGTTGACCAAGATGGACCTGGCTCCGCATCTGGATTGGGATGTCGCGGCCTGCCGCTCCAACTTGCGGCAGGTGCGCCCCGGCGTCTTCATCTTCGAACTGAGTGCTAAGACAGGCATCGGCATGGAGGCGTGGCTGGATTATTTAATCAAGCTCGTGGAGTAGGCCCACCATTGTGATGAATGCTCACATACACGTGCAAGGTATATGGCGGCGGGTGTTGCTGTCATGCCTCGCGCTGATCGCGTCCCTCGGTTTTTGCCAGACCGGAGTTTCACGCTGGAATGTTCGTGAGGCAGGCGCCAGACCGGGCGGAGAGGAAGACTGCACTGCTGTTTTTCAGAAACTGCTGACCGAGGCGGGGCAGGCGGGCGGCGGGGTCGTGGAGGTACCGGCGGGTCAATACCGCATCAACGGTGTTCTCTCTGTTCCAGCTAACGTGACCCTGCAAGGCATTTACCGTGTACCGCCGACATCCCAGCGGGGCGTGATCACCAACCTGACCGGCTCTGTCCTGTTCGCGTACGCGGGCCGCGGCTCACGGGACGGTGCGCCCTTTATCAGGCTGGCTGGCAACAATGCTGCCATCACAGGCTTGATCATCGCCTATCCGGAGTGGAAGCAGACGGAGGTGCCGCCAATTCCTTATCCGCCCTGTGTGCAGTCGGAGAACACCGAGAATGTCGGGGTCAGCGAGTGCCTGTTGCTGAATCCGTATGAGGGCATTAAGCTGGTGCTCGCCCATCGGCATCTCGTTCGCAATGTGACCGGATATCCCATCTTGCGCGGCCTCTACGTTGACCAGTGCATGGACATCGGCCACATCGAGAATGTCCACTTCTGGCCCTTCGGCGTGGCGTACAAACCCGAAGACCCCTATTGCAAATGGGTCAATACGCAGGGCGTCGCCTTCGAGTTCGCCCGCACCGACTGGCATTACGTGCAGAACACCTTCTGTTTCGGGTATGGCATCGGATACAAGTTTTCAGAGTCCGCGCATGGCAGCGCGAACGGGAATTTCCTGGGCATCGGCGCCGACTCCTGCCAGCGGGCCGTGGTCGTGGATCAGGCTCAGGCGCCCGGCTTGCTGATCACCAATGGCGAATTTGTTGGACGCTGGGGCAGCACGAATTCGGTCTGCCTGGAGATCAGCCCCAAGGCGGAGGGCAAGGTCAGCCTGGTCAACTGTTCGTTCTGGGGACCTATTGATCTCTGCGTGTGGATGCGCAGCCCCGCTGCGCAGTTTACGGCCAGCGCCTGTACCTTTGTCAACTGGGACTGTGGCAACACGGGCTCGCCAGCGATTCAACTGGATGCAGGACGGACCATCGTGCAAAGCTGCACCTTTGGCGAGGAGCGGTTGTGCGTGCGGGTCGGTTCCAATGTGGTCTCGGCGATCCTCACGGCGAATCAGGCAGTCGGCGGTTTCATCGCAGACAATCAGGCCGCTGGCCATGCCCAGATTGCGCTGAACGAAAAAGAGGCTCCCTATGTCTGGACTTCGGAAATGTCCAGCCACTACCGCCTCCGAGTCGGGGTGGGGGACAGACGCTATCTGCTCAATTGGCATGGCCGCGAAGGCACCAAGGAAAAACTCTGGCGCTGGTCAGGTACGGACTCGAAACTGGTGCTGCCGGTTACCCCGAATGAGCCCTATACACTCCTGCTGGATGCGGAGGTTCCGCCTCCGGCTGTTTCAGAGGAGGCCGGATTCTATCTGGAGGGCAAGCGCCTTACCCCTCTCAAGGCTGGTAGCGGAATGATCACCCTTGAGATTCCTGCCACACCGGAGAAACTGATCACCCTCGAGTTGCGGGTCAACGGCTGGGTGCCTCAGAATATTAACGCGGCTTCGCACGATCCGCGGACGCTGGGCATCCAGCTCAGAACACTCACCATGAAGGCCGCAAAGGCCGGACCGAACGTATTTGATGTCACCACAGGTAAATAATGATGGACAACAACAAATCTGCATGTCTCAATGTGCTCGTCGTGGATGATGAGGCCAACATCCGAAAGACGCTCTCCGTCTGCTTGGAGTCGCGCGGTCATCGTGTGACTGTTGTCAGCAACGTGCGGGATGCCCGGGCAGAAGTTGACCGGCAAGCGTTTGATCTCGCATTTGTCGATTTGCGGTTGGGCATGGAAAACGGGCTCGAACTGATCCCGGTTCTTCTTGGACTCTGTCCGTGGCTAAAGGTTGTCGTTATCACGGCGTATGCCTCTGTGGGGACCGCGGTGGAGGCGATGCGCCTGGGGGCGACGGATTATATTCCCAAACCGTTCACGCCCGAGCAGGTGGGGCTTGCCGTCGAACGTGTGGTCAATATCCGGAGCATGGAACAACGCATTGCGAACCTGAAAGAGGATTTGCAGCGGTTGCATCCGCAAGAGACGTTCGCTTCCCATTATCCGGAAATGCAGCGCGCTGTTGAGCTTGCCAAGCACGTGGCGCCGTCAGAGGCTGTTGTGTTGCTCAGAGGACCAAGTGGCACGGGCAAGACTGTTTTGGCGCGGGCCATACATGGGTGGAGCCATCGAGCAGACAAGCCGCTGGGGATCATCTCGTGCCCGACCCTGAGCCCTGAGCTGTTGGAGAGCGAACTTTTCGGCCATGTGAAGGGTGCGTTCACAGGGGCCTTGCGCGATAACCCCGGCCGGGTTGCAGCCTGCGAAGGGGGGACCCTGTTTTTGGACGAGATCGGTGATCTGCCGATGCCGATCCAGGCGAAGCTTCTGCGCTTCATCCAAGACCGCGAATATGAGCGCGTGGGCGACCAGCAGACGCGGCGGGCGGATGTCCGCATTATCACGGCGACCAATACGGACATCCAGAAGGCGGTTGAGAACGGGACGTTCCGCGAGGATCTCTACTATCGCCTGAATGTCATCCAGATCGTCCTGCCGCCGCTCGCTGACCGCCCTGACGATGTGGTCAGCCTGGCGAACAATATGCTCGCATTTTTCGGTGCGCAGAATCATAAGGTCTTTGGCGGTTTCAGTGGCGAAGCGCTGAATGCCTTGAGGGGCTATTCCTGGCCCGGAAATATCAGGGAACTGCGCAATGTGGTTGAGCGGGCCGCCATCCTGTGTTCATCTGAATACGTGGGGGTGGATCTGCTCCCGGAGTCCATCGTTGCGCATCCCTCCCCTGTTCGGTTGGGGGACCCTCTTTCCTTGGAAAAGATCGAGGAGAATCATATTCGCCGCGTCATCGCCTCTACAAAATCGCTTCAGGAGGCGGCCGATATTCTCGGCATCGATCAAGCCACGCTCTGGCGCAAACGGAAACAATACGGCGTCTGAGCCCGCGCGCCTGCTCCTTTAAGACGCCTTGTTTTTTGCAAGGTTTGGCTCCCGTTTTCTTGCCGATTACAAGGTGTCGGCTGTGACAGATAGTCATAACATGCTGATCGATAACGCGTTCACGTCTGGCACGCCGTGTGCTTAACAATACGCCGGAGACAAACGTTATGATCGGAATCAGTCAAAAACTTATGTTGGGATTTGGCGGACTGCTCGCTGTCGTCGTGGCCCTCGGTCTGCTGACCATGAAGCAGATCAATGAACTTGGCAGAGCCATCGACGTGATTCTCAAAGAAAATTACCGAAGCGTTGTGGCCTGCCAGGAAATGAAGGAATCACTGGAGCGGGTGGACCGTGGCATTTTGTTTACGCTCATCAGAGATGAGGCGCTCGGGAAGCAGTTGATCGAGGAGAGTATTCCTAAGTTTCATGCGGCTCTGGAGGTGGAGATCAATAACATTACGCTGGTCGGCGAACATGCGGCCGTGGAACGGATACGGACGCTTTTCAATTCGCTCACAAACGTGTTGCCGCATGTAACAGATCCCCTCCGAACAATGGAGGCGCGACGCGTGGATTACGGCGCTCAGGCGCAGCCGCTCTTCCAGGAGATCAAGAATATCTCCCAGGAGGTCTTGCTCATGAACCAG
This sequence comes from uncultured bacterium, assembly GCA_942493055.1. Classification (GTDB taxonomy): domain Bacteria; phylum Verrucomicrobiota; class Kiritimatiellia; order RFP12; family UBA1067; genus CAIZQW01. The sequence continues at coordinate 5,353,489 of OW818680.1, forward strand.
GCGAACATGGATGAAGCGAACAATTCGGCGCGCCGCCTGGCGACGGCAGCCTATCGACGCATGCTGAGCGCGATTTTTATTTTTGCGTTGCTGGCGGTTCTCTTCAGTTATCTTGCTCATCGATGGGTGTTGCGTCCCATCAATCAACTGATTGAATCGACCAACGAAATTCGACGGGGCAATCTGGACCTTGTGTTGAAAAGCGGATCGCGAGACGAAATCGGACGGCTCTCGGAATCATTTAACGAAATGGCTGCCGCCTTGCGGCAGGTGCGAAATACAGACAAGGTTAACATGATTCGGACACGGCGGGCGACAGAAGAGGTTTTCAGTGCGCTGCCTGCGGCGATCGCGGTGCTCAACCTGGAGGGGAAAGTCGAGTTTTCAACGGCTACGGCGGATCGCCATTTCGGTCTGAAGCCAGGGGTGCTTGCACGTGACCTTGAGTACGACTGGCTCATGCCTTTACTTCAAAAGGCCTTGGACAGTGAGGGTATTGCCCAGCATGAGATAACAGGTGAATGTTTTCAGCGCTTCATTGATCATCGTGAGCACTTCTTTCAACCCATGGCTGTTCCCATATCAATGGGCCCGGAAGGTCGCGAACCAGCGGGTATGACATTGCTCTTGAAAGACGTGACGCAGATCCATGAACAGCAAGAACTCAAGCGCGGGGTCTTGTCCACGGTCTCCCATCAAATGAAGACGCCGTTGACTTCGCTTCGCATGTCCATCTACCTCCTGCTTGAGGAGCGGATCGGGGGGCTCAATGAAAAGCAGACGGACTTGCTCATCGCCGCCAGGGACGAGAGCGATCGGTTGGTGGGAATTCTTGACGACTTGCTCGATCTCAGCCGCATTGAGTCCGGGAAAGCTCAGATGAATCTTGAGCCCATCTCGCCGCACGTGTTGGCGGGTGAAGCCATAGAGCCCTTTCTCGTCGAGGCGAAGGACAAGGGATTGACAATTAGCAATGAAGTCCCAAGCGACCTGCCCGAGGTTTTGGCGGATCGGGAAAAGGTCTATCAGGTATTCGCGAACCTGCTCTCGAATGCCCTGCGCTTCACCCGTCCGGGGGGCTCTATTACGGTCAAGGCCACCCACGAAGCCGACCATGTTGCCTTCTCTGTTGAGGACACGGGTTCGGGGATTCCCACAGATCACGTAAGGCACGTGTTCGAACCCTTCTACCGCGTGCCCGGGCAGGATTCGAAATCGGGTATCGGGCTGGGGTTGGCCATCGTCAAGGAAATTGTCTGCGCGCATGGCGGCGAAGTCGGGGTTGAAAGCGAAGTCGGCATAGGTTCGACCTTCAGCTTCACGTTGCCGCTGGGCGATGTGTCGACAGAATTAACAACAAAGACAGGCGAGGAAGGGTAAAGCTATGTTCTATCTCACAGGTGCGACACTTATTTTATGTATGGCGTATCTCGTTTACGCCATCCTCTATCCGGAGAAATTTTAATGTCGATTATTTTTTCAATATTGATACTTGGACTGGCGGTCATCGCGTCATGGCCACTGGGCAAGGGGATGGTCTGGGCCATGCAGCCTGATGAGCATGTCGGCAGATTGCGCCGCAGCCTTGAGGCCCTGTTCCAAAAGATTGGTGGTGCTCTGACAGTCAACGGGCAGGATTGGAAAGCCTATTGCGGGTCACTGCTCCTTTTCAATGCGTGTATGTTTACAGTTGCCTTTGCAATGTTGTCGCTGCAGCAGGTCCTGCCGCTGAATCCCGATGGCAAGGGGGCCTTGGAGCCCAGCCTGATCTTCCATACGGTCGCTTCCTTCACCTCGAACACGAATTTGCAGCATTATTCGGGCGAAGTCTCCATGAGCTATTTTTCACAGCTCTTTGCGCTGATGTGGCTGCAATTCGTTTCTGCCGCGACCGGGATTGCCGCGTTAGCGGCCCTTTCCAGGGGGCTGGCAGGCAAGACAGAGGTTGGTAATTTTTATCGCGATCTTATGCGCGCGACGTTTCTTGTGCTTCTGCCACTCGCGTTTGTTTTGGCGGTGTTGCTTGTCCTGGGCGGTCTGCCCATGACGTTGGAGGGCGCGGCCACGGCTCAGACGCTCGAAGGGACTCTGCAAACGATTGCAAGGGGCCCCGTCGCGGCGTTCGTTGCCATCAAGCAGCTGGGAACAAACGGCGGCGGGTTCTTCGGACCCAATTCTGCGCATCCCTTTGAAAATCCATCCTTTTTCACCAACATCGTCACCTGTTTGAGCATCCCCCTTATTCCCATGGCGTGTGTATGGATGTTCGGCCGGATCACAGGCAGGATGCGCCATGCTGTCATCATCTTCATGGTCATGGCGGTTCTGCTGCTGGTCAAGGTCGGTCTCGCCGTCTATTTCGAGCGTGCGCCGACACCTGCGTTTGCTGGACTGCCTGTCCAGGTGGCTGGAAACCTCGAAGGCAAGGAACTGCGCTTCGGCGCTGCCGCCGGTCCGCTGTGGGGCGCCCTCACCACAACCACCAGCAACGGCTCGGTGAACTGCATGCATGACAGCCTCAACCCGCTCACGGGGCTCATCCCGCTGGTGGGCATGTGGCTCAACGTGACCTTCGGCGGGGTTGGCGTGGGACTGATCAACATGTTCATCTACGTGATCGTCGGTGTGTTCATTTGCGGCATGATGGTCGGGCGCACCCCGGAATATATGGGTCGGAAAGTCGAGACGCACGAGATGAAGCTTGCCCTGCTCGCGCTGCTGGTGCATCCGCTCTTCATCCTTGGAGGAACTGCGCTCTTCGCCTCGACCGCCTGGGGCCTCTCGGCGGTGCACAATCCAGGGGCGCACGGGTTTACGGAAATCCTTTATGAGTTCAGCTCTGCCGCTGCCAATAACGGCTCGGGCTTCGAGGGCTTGGGCGATAACACTGTCCCCTGGAATATTGCGACGGGGCTTGTCATGCTATTGGCCCGCTATATTCCGATTCTTCTTCCTCTGGCGATCGCGGGTTCCCTTGCAGCCAAGAAGCCTACGCCCGAAACCGTGGGGACATTGCGGACAGACACCCCGTTATTTGGATGGGTCATCTTGGGAAGTGTGCTCTTCATCGGTGCACTCCTGTTTCTTCCAGTGGCTGTCCTCGGGCCGATAGCGGAGCATCTGGCTTGCGCGGCGAAGTGACCGACGGGACACAAAAGGTATTACGCATGAATAACACGGACAACGAAAATAATCTGGCGAAACTTGAGCGCCGACACGCGCGTCGAGCCTCTCTCTTTGAAAAGAGTCTTGTACGAACCGCCTTCAAACAGGCTTTCGTGATGTTGAAGCCTTGGGTCATGGCGCGAAACCCCGTCATGTTCATCACCGAAGTCGGTGCGCTCCTGACGACACTCGTGTGCGTCCAGGATTATGTTCAACACCATGACAACGTGCTCTATACGTTGTCTGTGACAGTCATCCTCTGGGCGACCGTCCTGTTCGCCAACTTTGCTGAATCCCTGGCCGAAGCTCGCGGCAAGGCGCAGGCGGACACACTCAAAAAAACCCGTCGTTCGACGCTGGCGCGTCGGGCACGCGCCGGAGGAGAAGAACTGGTTAACTCGGAGGAGTTGCTTGAGGGCGATATTGTCCTTGTAAAAGCGGGAGAGATAATCCCCAGCGATGGTGAAGTGATCGAGGGCGCTGCTTCGGTTGATGAATCGGCGATCACGGGTGAGTCCGCCCCTGTCGTGCGTGAAGCCGGTGGGGACCGTTCGGGTGTCACCGGTGGAACGCGCGTGCTGTCGGATCAGATCACCATCCGCATTACCGCCGCGCGTGGCGACTCATTTCTCGACCGCATGATAGCGCTTGTCGAGGGAGCCGTCCGTCAAAAGACGCCGAACGAACTCGCGCTGACCGTGACCTTGGCGGGCCTGTCGCTGGCTTTTCTCATGGTGACCGGTTCGTTGTGGCCCATCGGGCGCTACTTTGGTGTGGATCTCCCCATCCCCACGCTGATCGCTCTCTTGGTCTGCCTCATTCCAACGACCATCGGCGCTCTGTTGGCCGCTATCGGCCTTGCCGGGATGGATCGTGCGCTCTCGGCAAACATCCTTGCAAAAAGCGGCAAGGCGGTCGAATTGGCAGGCGACATTGACACGTTGCTTCTGGACAAGACAGGGACGATCACCATGGGGGACCGCCAGGCGACGGAGTATCACCCGTTGCCCGGTGTGAGCGCAGAGCAGCTTGCAGAGGCTGCCATGTGCGCATCGTTCGGAGATCTCACGCCTGAAGGGAAATCAATTGTAAAATTAGGGGAACGAATGCTTGGACAGCGGGCTCCCCGCGAGACGCCAGGTGCTCAGGTTATTCCATTTTCGGCACACGCAAGACTGAGCGGTATCGATTACCCCGACGGCAGTTCCTTCCGCAAAGGGGCCTCAGACGCCATGCAGGCATATATTCAGGCGAGGAACGGCTCAGCACCTGAAGCCTTGCAGGGCCTCGTGGACAAGGTCGCCCGCCAAGGCAGTACCCCGATCATTGTCGCTGAAGGCAAGACGATGCTGGGTGTGGTTGCACTTTCAGATGTCCTGAAGCCGGGCATCCAGGACCGGTTCGCCCGCCTGAGAGCCATGGGGCTTCGCGTCGTCATGGTGACGGGAGATAATCCGCTCACAGCCGCTGCCATCGCGGCTCAGGCCGGTGTGGACGATTATATCGCGGAAGCTAAGCCGGAGGACAAACTGGAGTATATTCGCAAGGAGCAGCGCGCAGGCCGGTTGATTGCCATGATGGGGGACGGTACGAACGACGCCCCTGCATTGGCGCAGGCGGATATCGGTGTTGCGATGAACTCCGGCACGCAGGCGGCTAAGGAGGCGGGGAACATGGTCGATCTGGACAGCGACCCGACCAAGCTGATCGAGATCATCGAGGTTGGAAAGCAGTTGCTCATGACGCGAGGCGCACTGACAACGTTCTCGATCGCCAATGACGTCGCCAAATACTTCGCGATCATTCCCGCCATGTTCATGCTGGCGATCCCGCAGCTTGCGGTCCTGAACGTCATGCGGCTGGCAACGCCGCAGAGCGCGATCCTTTCAGCTCTCATTTTCAATGCGCTCATCATTCCGCTTCTCATACCTATCGCGATCAAAGGCGTGAAATACAGGCCCATGGGCGCGGACAGTCTCTTGCGGAGAAATTTGCTGATCTACGGACTGGGCGGTATCGTGGTGCCTTTTTTGGGCATCAAATTAATTGATATGGCGCTGGTAATGGTCAATGCAGTTTAGGAGATTAAATCATGATACGGACAAACAAAGACCTGCGACTCTTTCAACAGCTTATGACTGCCGGGCGCGTCATTGGGGCCACCGTGGCTGTCTGCTGTCTGTTGTACGGGCTTGCGATCCTGCTGCTTGCGCAGAGCCTCTTTCCGCGCAGCGCCAATGGCTCGCTTGTCCGAGACGCACAAGGAGTCATTGTCGGCAGTGAACTCGTGGCGCAAGGCTTCTCCAGTCCAGGATACTTTTGGCCTCGGCCCTCAGCAGTCGATTACAACGCCGCAGCGGCCGGAGGCAGCAACTGGTCTCCTGCGAATCCTGAACTCCGCGACAGAGGGCAGGCGATTGTGAAGAAGATGGGTGCTGGCAGTGGACGTGTGCTTCCTGCGGATCTGGCGACAGCGTCAGGCAGCGGGCTTGATCCGCATATCACGCTGACGGCTGCCAGATTTCAGGCAGAACGGGTCGCCACAGCCCGTGGAGTGTCCCTTGAAAAAGTGATGGCCCTTCTCAAACAAAAGGCCCTGCATCCGGGGTGGGCGCTGACGCCTGAACCCGTGGTCAATGTGCTGTTGCTCAACGTGGCCTTGGACAGATTGGACAAACACCATGACTGATAACCGCGCAGATAGTTTTTTGCGTCTGATTCGCAAGTCGCAACGAGGCAGGCTGAAGATCTACCTCGGTTATGCGGCTGGCGTGGGCAAGACGTATCAGATGCTGCTTGAGGCGCACCGGCTCAAGAAGGATGGCATCGATGTGGCTGTCGGGCTTATTGAAACCCATGGCCGAGCGGAAACAGGGGCGCTTCTGGAAGGCTTGGAAGTAATCCCTCGACGCAAAACCATCTATCGAGGGATCGAGATTGACGAGATGGATCTGGCCGCCATCCTCATCCGCCGTCCCCATGTCGTGCTTGTCGATGAACTCGCCCACACCAATATTCCCGGCAGCAAAAACGAGAAGCGCTATCAAGATGTGGATGAACTGCTGGCAGCCGGCATCCATGTCATTTCCACACTGAACGTTCAGCATCTCGAGAGCTTGTATGAAACTGTTGAACGCGCTGTCGCCGTCCGCGTGCGTGAACGGATACCCGACCGTGTCGTTGCTGAAGCTGATCAGTTGGTCAACGTGGATATCACGTCCGAAGACTTGCGCCGTCGCCTGACAGAGGGGAAAGTCTACACCCATGAACGGATCGAGACCGCGCTGAACCATTTTTTTACACCCGTGAACCTCGAGCAGTTGCGTGAACTGACCTTGCGTGAAATGGCCTCGCAAATCGATTCGAAACGACGCGACCTGCTCACAGAGGGACTTCCTTCAAGTCCTGACCAAATTATGGTCGCCTTGAGTTCAAGGGGGCCAAACAGCGAGGCACTTCTCCGATACGCCTCGCGCTTGGCTGGACGCCTGAATCGCAACTGGTACGCTGTGTATGTGCAAACGTCACAGGAAAGTCCTTTGGCTATTGATGCGGCGACGCAACGGAGGCTCACCAATACCTTGACGCTGGCGCAGCAATTGGGCGCGATGGTCTTCACGTACAGAGGGGACGATGTAGTGAAGACCATCTTGCAGTTCGCGAAGGAATATCGCGTAGGGCATATCGTGATAGGTGCATCGGGACGTAAGATCCCTTTCTGGAGGCGACTAAAGGGCGAGTCCAGCATCATGGAACGGCTTGTCACGGAAGGAAAGGGTATCACGGTCGTCGTGCTCAATACGCAGCAGATGCTGGACGAGCGCCGGCCTGCAGGACAAGTACAAACGAGCGATAAAGCGCAGCAGGGCAAGGGGGAAAAGCGGCATCTGGACTTGGGACGGGATATCGTGCTGCCCCACAACGCGATTCTTATCTGGGACGAGCCGCTGGAAAAAGAGGCGGCCATGAGGCAGTTGCTGGACGCCTGTTGCAGTGAAAAACCAGAGATCAAGGAGTCAACATGGGAAGCCCTTCTTGAGCGGGAGCACCAAGGTGGGACTTTCGTAGGCGACCATGTTGCTATTCCTCATGCCCGGATCGAGGGATTGCAGCAGTCGCTTGTCGCCCTGGGCGTCTCCAGGGCAGGCATCCAGGATGCGCAGACCGGGCACGTTGTTCAACTCATGGTGCTGCTGCTCTCGTCCACGGAGCCAGCCGAAAGACACGTGGAGACCCTCGGTGTCATTACCAGGCTTGTGCGTGACGAGCAGTTACTGAAGAAAGCTCTTGCCGCGCGGGTGCCTATGGATATTTTAAGCGTGATCCCGCAGCGGGAGAAGCATATCAAGGCTGACCACGTCTGAGAGTACTCAGCGTTGCCCTGTTGAATTTGTGTCTTGTTCATCAGTAAGACAAACGAGTATACTAAGACAATCAATGAATTTAACCCCCTTGATTGTCTTTCATGCCCCTGCCCAGCGCAATCAGCGCATCACTGGCAATGTGATCCGCCGTGTTGTCCTGGGACTCGTTTTAGCAGCTGTTGCTTGCCAGGCGGATGATCCGGCCTGGTATGCACGCCGGGCGACGTTGCGCGAGACCTTCGAAACCGCGTACGCTGCAGCCGGGCGTGCTGCGCGCGAGGCGGCGCCAGAATATGGGCCCTGGCACGTGATCGCGCCGTTTCCGAACGCAGAGGGCAGGGGCTTTGAAACAATCTACCCGCCGGAGCAAGAGATCAATTTCGCAGCCGAGTATCCAGGCGCGGACAAGCAGCCGGTGCGCTGGCAGCGCAGGGACGATTTCTGCGACGGAGTTGTCAACGACCTCAAGATTTTCAAAACCAACGATTACGTCTGCGCCTACCTCTATCGTGAGATTGTGAGCCCAGTCGCCCAGGCGTTGCCAGTCGAACTGGGCAGCGACGACACCATCACGGTCTGGCTGAACAGCCGCCGCCTGCTGGCGAAGCGAGTCGCACGGCCATGCCGCCTCGGAGATGAGCGCCTCGTGCTGCCGCTGCAACCGGGCACAAACAGTCTGCTTCTGAAGATCTGCCAGGGCAACCTCTGGTGGGGCTTCGCCTTTGCGGCGCAGCCCGGGACGCCGCCGCTGGCCCAGGTGATCGCGCTGCTGCGACGTGACTTCCCTGAACAGGGCGCGGAGATCGGACTGCTGGAGGAGTTGCTGGCGCAGGCCGAACGGATCGAGGGACTGAGGAGCGAGCTGCTAAAGGCCAGCCGCTTCGCGACGCCCGCGCACACACACCGCACAGAGGCGCTGCTGCAACCGGAGGATCGCGATGCAGCGGATGTCACGCTGCGACGGGTCGAGGCGCTGCTCGCGGATCTGCGGAGCATGAAGGGCGGCCGTGACCTCTCGTCTGAGGTTCGGACACTCGCTGAACTGCAACGCCGCTGTCGCGAGACACCGCTGACTGATGCGCCGGGAAGGCTGTCGCTCTACCTCGACTGCTGTGAGGTGCGGCGCCGCATCGCCTTTGCCAATCCGTTGCTGGATTTCGACCGCATCCTCTTTGTCAAGCACAAGAAGAACGCCCGCCAGGAGCTGGGCGGGGACCACATGGCTGGCCAGTACTACGGCATCCATGCCACCAAGGGCGAGGGGCTCTTTGTGCTGGAGGGCGCCTTTGGTTCACGGCCTGCCGCGCGCGATTTGCTCGCGGGTTCGGCGTGCGAGAACGGACGTTTCGCTGGCGTGCGCCTGCCGGATGGCGCCTACCTCTCTCCCGACCTCTCGTTCGACGGACAGCGCGTGCTCTTCGCCTATACCGAGGCCGAGGGTTACCGTCCAGGCCAGCCTGCGCGCGAGGATGTGAACGGCCTTTACAGCTACAGCGGGCTCTCCTGTTCCTTCACCGAGTTGAACTGCTGGCACCTCTTCAGCGTGGGCGCGGACGGCAAGGGTCTTCAGCAGGTGACGGACGGTGTGTGGAACGACTTTGATCCGTGCTGGCTACCGAGCGGCAAGATCGCCTTTATCTCGGACCGCCGCGGCGGCTTCGGACGCTGCCACATGACTGCCAAGGGCGGCGCGCCCTGGTTCACCTACACGCTCCACAGAGTGAACGCCGACGGTCGCGGGATGGTGCGCCTCAGCCACCACGAGACCTGCGAGTGGCAGCCGAGCGTCGCGCACGACGGCATGCTCGTCTACACGCGCTGGGACTACGTCGATCGCGGCTTCTTTCAGGCGCACCACCCGTGGATCACCACGCCGGACGGCCGAGGTGCAATGGCGGTGCACGGCAACTACCCGCGCGACTGGCGGGACCGGCCCTGTATGGAGATGGATATCCGCGCCGTGCCCAATTCGCGGCGGCTGATGGCCGTGGCGGCCGCGCATCACGGACAGACCTACGGATCGCTCGTGCTGGTTGATCCAGAAGTGGAGGACGACGACGCGATGAGCCCGGTCAAGCTCTTCACGCCCGACGAGCGTTTGCCCGAGTCGGAGTACGGCTACTTCTGTCGCGAGGCTGCCTATGCCACGCCCTGGCCGCTGAGTGAAAACTACAGCCTCTGTGTGTTCGGGTACCCGTCGGCGGAGCACCCCGATTCAGTTGAGAACTACGGACTCTACCTGCTGGATGCCTTCGGCAACAAGGAACTCCTCTACCGCGATCCCTCAATCGCCTGCCTGAGCCCGATTCCCTTCAAGCCGCGGCCCGCCCCGCCAATAATCCCAGAGGTGGTGCGTCCGATGCCTGTCGATCCTGACCAGCCGCGCCTGAACCTCGACCGTCCGCATCTGCTGGCGGGGGTTGCGAGTTGCACTCTCAAGTCGCCGACTGTGGAGCCTGCTGTGGTCACCATCCTGAACGTCTATGAGAGTCGCCACGCATGGCCGACAAACACGGTCATCAAGGCGCTGCGCATCATCCAGGTGCTGCCCAAGAGTACGCCGGGCCGCAACAATCCGGCCATCGGCTACGGGACCGAGAAGAATGCGCGCGCTGTGCTTGGCATTGCGCCGGTGGAGTCGGACGGCAGCGTCTGCTTCTATTTGAAATCCTACGTGCCTGTCTACTTCCAGGCCTTGGACGAGCGCGGAATGGCGGTTCAGTCGATGCGTACCGATGTTTATGCTGCACCGCATGAGAACATAAGTTGTGTCGGTTGCCACGAGCGGCGACGTGCCGCACCGCCAGCCGCACCGCAACCGTGCCTGGCCACGCGCAGGCCACCCTCGGTGCTTGTTCCTGAGCCGGATGGTTCGCAGCCCTTCAGCTTTGTCCGCCTTGTTCAGCCGGTGCTGGACCGCCACTGCGCGGGCTGTCATGTCAAGCATGCTGGCCGCGCGCCGTCGCTTGCCGGCAAACCGGATGAGCAGCCATGGACCCCGTCCTATCGCAATCTGAAGCCATACGCCTTCTATTACGACGGCGGCGGCTCGTTCACGGAGTCCAAGACCTATCCAGGCTTGTTCGGGGCGCGTTCATCCAAACTTTTCGCATTGCTCGCACGCGGGCATCACGATGTAAAGCTTCCTCCCGAGGATCTGCGCAGGCTCACGCTCTGGCTCGACTGCAACTCCGACTTCTATGGCACCTACGAGAGCACCGACGCGCAACGCCGTGGCGAGGTTGTCCAGCCCCAGATCGAATAGCCTCTACCGCACATTCAACTTTAGCACATCTGCTGCTGGGAGTAGTGTCAGGTCGCCGGCCCGGCAGGTCTCCGCAATGTCGCACGAGACCTTGAAGAGCTGTTCGTCAGGCTTTGTCAGCGTGAACACGGCTTTAAGCACGTGGTCTCCTGGGGCGAGTGCCGCCCCGCCCCACCTGCCTCGCTGGATGTCTGTACCGATGCGTGTGTTGTCGATCGTCAGGACGATCGGACCTTCGAAGTCGAAACGCACGGGCGTGGCGCGGGCGACGCGCAAGACGGCCATTGCCGTAACCGTGGTGCCTGTCGGGCTGTTTCCGAGGAGAGGGCTCAAAATCATCTGTCCGTGGACAGTGGTATTCGTCAGCGGCTGTCCTGCGGAGCCCTTGGCATCGCGGATGACCCATTGGCAAAGGCGGTTCTGCGTGAGCGTTTCCAGATGCGTTTCGCAAATAAGCGCCCAGCCGTCACCGCTGTAGGTGATGCGGGCGGGCATCCGGAAGAACCCTTTGGGATCGGCTGACGAACGCATCGCTGTTTTCACTGTCGTGAGCGAACCGGGCACGAGGTGCATCGGCGCGTTCGTGGCGAACGTCCAGTCCGGCACGTTGTGAAAGGCGACGGCGCAGGCTGTCTCCGGAGCGCCTGGGACGAGCCCGGCCTGGAGCGTCACGACGGCTTCTGTGGCGTCCGGGGAAGCGAGCAGACGGGTCATGCCGTTGTCCCACGCCTGAATGTGCAGGGATGCGCCGAGCAGGGTTTCTGCGACGCGCATGTCGAGACTGCGATTGGCTGATTGTTTTGAGAGTGCCCGGAGCGCCTGCAACAGCACGTCTCGGACAGTTGCCTCCACTCCCGGTGCAGAAGTCGGTGCCTCCGACAGGATGCGGGCCAGCGTCTTTTTCAAATCGGCCCATACTGCTGGAGACGGCGCACCAAGCGCGGCTTCGGCTGAAGCGAGTTGGATGAGTGCGCGCTCGGCGGGATGCATCACGGTCTGCTGCCGTGCGATACTGTCGAGCGGTTCGCGCACATGCTCGAAGCGGTTGCCGCGCAGGACGATGCTGGTGGCGTGCTTGGCTCCGACAGTGATTCCGGTATCAGTGCTCTGGATCAGGCAGTTTTCAACGATGCCGTTGGCGCACGTCATGCTGACGCGGGCGTTGTTGCGCAGCAGGCCGCGCCGGACCACGCAGGAGCGGGTGAGGGTCATGCCGTCCCTGCCATGGTCGCTGAACTCCATGACCGAGTCGCCGGGCGTCATCTCGTTGCTTGCGCCTCGGTAGCCGCTGCCGGCAGTGATCTCGTTGTCGAGATACTGGACATACCAGAGCGGGATGATTCCGTGGTAGTCCATGCCGAAGCCGCGGAAGCCGCCGGAGCGCGCGCTGCGGTTGCGGGCGAGGACGCCGTCCGTCAGTCCGCCGTAGAGCTGAATGGCGATTGACGAGTCCTCGGTGTCGTTGTCGACGTAGAGCAGGTGGCGGCGTTCGGCTGCGACCACGAAGCGCGAGGTGGCATCTGGCGTGACGGACCATGGGCGGTCGAGGAGGACGATGTTGTTGGTGAGCGAGACGATGGTGCGAGTCTGGCCCGCGCCGCGGCCATCGACGAGTTGGACGTTCTGGCCGATCCAGTAGTCTGGCCCGTTGCGGTAGCTGGGCTTCGCGTCGCCGAAGTCGAGGGTCATGCGCGTCCCCTCGCAGCGGGCGGGGAGCAGTCCGGTGTGCGCTGTGCGGGCGCCGTCGTGCGTAATGCTCTCGCGGTTGTTGGTGAAGAGGTCGTGCTGGCGGTTGCGGCTCCAGAAGAGATTGCGGCAGACCGGCGCGATGCTGTAGGTGCAGTTGTAGGCGTCGTTGTCTTCGAAAATCACCTTGTCGCCGCCCACGACCGCCCAGCCCGAGCCGTTGATGCGGCATTTGCGGATCTGCAGATACTCGGCAGAGAGCACGAAGTAGAGCGTGGTCGAACCCTCTTTTGAGCAGTAGATGTCACACTCTTCGACGAGCACGTTGCGCGCGTCTCGGATCACAAGGCCGTTGCCGCGCAGGTAGGCCCGCTTCTCGTATTCGTCCGTGTTCTTGATCAGGTACTGGTCGATCAGCAGCTTGAGGATGACGCGGCGGATCGTAATGTCTCGCGGGGTGGCATCGGTGACGCGGAAGCCGCCTCCCAGTTCGTGCTTGCCTGCTGCCTCGTTTTTGCAGACGATGCCGTTACGGTATTTTCCGGCATGAATGAGCAGCTCTTCAATGCCGAAGGCGGTGCTGCCTTCGATCAGGTTTTCCGGCGGCTCTTCGCAGTCGGGCCAGTAGAGCGAGGTCGCTTCGCGCGATTCGCCGCGCAGGAGCGTGCGGGGTGGAATCTGGAGCGTGCCGCTGCACTGGAAGCGGCCGCAGGGCAGGTAGACGACACCGCCGCCGTTGGTGGCGGCCTGGGCGAGTGCAGCTTGCAGTGCCAGCGTGTCGTCAAGGCCGTCATTCGGAATGGCACCGAAATGAATGACATCGAAGCGATTGGTCTTCCACACGGTCTGCGGCTGGCGGATGGAGACGCTGCCGGCGTTGCGCCAGCCGTCGCGGCCACCGAGGCCGTTGAAGACTGAAACCGTGTAGGTGCCGGGTGCGGCATCAACAGGGACGACGGCATCGAGCGACCACGTGTCGCGTCGGGTGAGCTTGAGGCGAAGCTCGCGTTTTTCGTTTTTGAGCATGACTTCGGCCCGGTTGTGGCGGTCAAGGCAACGTCCAAAGATGCGAAGCCAGCCGCCGGGCGAGACATCGCCGCCAAGATCGCCCTGCACCCACCACGGGGTTGTCTCGTTAAGGGTGATGGGGTCTGACGTGGCGCCGCTCGCAGAGACGACGCGGCATTGGGCGGGCTTCTCAGGAGAGCAATCACGCGGGTATTCGAAGCAGATGCCTGTCTCGGTGACACGGAGAGGCGTCAGACGCTTGGCCTTTGAAAAATCGCCGGAGGTCGTCAGCTCGACGATGGCGTTCGTCTCCCATGCGCCGCCATGGAGTTGCACGAGTTCGCCGGGCTCGACAGGCGCGGACCACCAGTAGATGCAGGACTTATCCTGTGCGAGCGTTGCGAAAGACAAGAGGACCGAAGCAAGGATGAGCGTTTTCTGTTTCATATAGGAGCACTTTCTAATGTCTGGGAAGTATAGATTTCCTCCCCCTGGAACGCAAGAGCAAACAAGGTGTATGTAAAGAAGCTGTACAAACGGCAGTCCGATACGTCCTGCCGTACAGTACGGCGGGATCTATGAGACCGCCGAACGCCTGACAAGGCGTCGCGCTATAACTCATAGTGCGGTTTACTCCCCCGGTCAATGGATCGCAGATACGCCAAGAGAAAGGCTATAAAAAATGTTGCTTGTCCAACGTGTCCACGAACACGTATAATTCAGACTATGTTAAGAAACAAATTTAAGCATAAGCTGCAGGATGGCATGGATGAGATGCATGAAAAAATATTCCGGTACGCTCTTTGGGTCATCGCTGGAGTTGTCATCAGCTTGCGCGCTGCGCCTGCTGATCCGTCACTCATCTTAAATCTGCCGTTTGATGAGGGCTCCGGCCCGCTGGCTGTTGACCGTTCTTCCAATGCCCTTGAGACTGATCTCTCCAATGTCCAATGGGCGAAAGGCGCCTTCGGTACCGCAGTCCACTTCAACGGCACCAATGGATTCATCGATCTCCCCGTTGTACCGGGACTCAATGGTGCGACGCAGTTTACACTCTCGGTCTGGGCGACATGGGAAGATCCCTCTCCGCGACGGTATCCCAATCTGCTGACCTCGCAGAATTGGAGTCCCGGCGGCCTCATGCTGTTCGTTTCAGACAACTCCTGCTCTTTCCGCCTGGGACGCCCTGGCGAGCGCGCAGGCGTGGCTGGCAGCAAGTGGACAGAAACAGGTGCATCGCTTCTTAACGTGTTATCGCAACGCCAGTGGGCGCACCTCTGTGTCACCTTCAGCCTGCCGCATCTTACGGCGTACGTGAACGGCAAGCCCGTCAGCCGTGTCTTGTGGTCCTATCCGGTCGAGGCGAACGCGCTGCGTCTCGGCGGCTGGTTTGGTTCTGTCTGTCACAATGGCTTGCTCGATGAGCTGCGGATCTACTCGCGCGCTCTTCCCGAGGATGAAGTTTCCAGCCTCGCAGATGCGTCAACCCGCTTGAGCGCGGCCTATACGCTGGCGGATGAATCCAAATCCGTCCAGCCACTCGCAGCGACATTTAAGAATCGCCACGCCACGCTCGCCATCAACACGCATGGACAGGCGGTCTCCCTCCGCAACAGGACGAGCGGACGTGAATTGCTCGCCGCCCCGCAGCCGTTCGTCTCTGTCCGCCTGAAGGATGGACGTCAGCTCTCCGCCCGCACGGTCACACGCAGAGGTGACACGCTGACCTTCGCCTTCGCGCGCAATGAGGGTTCGGCAACCATCGAGGTCGACGCACGACGCGATTTCTTCACCTTCAGTGTCCGCGCCCTGACCCTGACCAATGCTGCTTCACTCACCTTCTGCGCGTTGCCCGTTGCTGTCACGACATACCGTGGCACCATGGCCAACATGCTCTCGGATGATAGTGACGCGGTCTGCTTGCGCGGTTACGACCTGCCTGTCGAGATGGAGATCGCGGGCCACAGCCTGCGCGTCTGGACCACGGAGAAGTTTGGACTCACGGGCTGGCGTGCGGGACTTGCGGCTGGCTCCAAGTCTGAGATGCCCGCGATGTTGCGCGCCATGGCTGAACAGTCGTGCGTCCCTTATTCCAAACTCGGGGGTCCCTGGTCGCTGGAGGCTGAAGCGACCCGAGGCTCTTACCTGTTCGCAGATCTTTACGCCCCCTCGACGGATGACTGGATCGAGATTGCCCGTCGTGGAGGCTTTTCCACGCTCCATCTGCACGGCTGGTGGCGCACACTCGGACACTATGATGTCAGCACGAATCTCTATCCACGCGGTCTTGCAGATATGCAGGCAAGCGTGGCCAGAATCCACGCCGCAGGTCTCCGCGCAGGGATACACACCCTCACGGCCTGCATCGATCCAAACGATTCGTGGATCACACCCGAGGCCAGTCCGGACCTCATACCGTTTGACACCTACACGCTGGCCCGTGCGTTCTCGCCCACGGATACCGTGCTCTATGTGAATGAAAAACCCTCCGCCCGGCATGATGTGGTCTTCACCTATTCAGGCAATGGCAATGCGATCCGAATCGGTTCCGAGATCGTGCAGTATGCCGAGATCTCACGCGAGCCTCCCTACGCCTTCTCAAAATGCGTGCGAGGTGCCTTTAAAACACGCCCTGAAGCTCATGCCGCAGGCGAGCAAGCCGATTATCTGCAACAGCGTTACATCTCCTTCTACCCGCAGCCTGACTCGCCTCTGGCAGATGAACTCGCAGGATGCATTGCCAAGGTGTACAACACCTGCAAGCTCGACCAGCTCTACTTTGACGGCTCCGAAGGCATGATGAGCCGCTACGGCATCGATGCCATGCGACACAAGATCATCAAGCGTCTTCAGGGCGACCCGCTGATCGAGGCGAGCTGTTACGGCGAACATAACTGGTGGTTCCACTCGCGCCTCGGCACATGGGATCATCCGGTCTGGGCCTCGAAACGCTTCCATGACGGACATGTCCTCGCCTGCGCCCACACCCGCGACGCGGATCTGCTCGGGCCGCAGATGGGGTGGTGGGCTCCGCGATATCCGTCTCCGCAAGCCCGCGGACACTTTCTCGACGAGATGGAATATTTCGCCTGCAAGAATCTCGGCCTCGACGCTGCCATGTCGATCCAGGGCGTGAATGTCTCTTATGCGCCGCTCCCGTTTCACATTGAAAAGCAGTTCACGCTGCTCGGCTGGTATGAGCATCTGCGTCTCGCCCGCTACTTCGACACGCAGACCGTGGCCCGTATAGCCGTCCCCGGTGACGAGTTCCGCCTACGGCAGGAGTGCGACGGACGCTGGCAATTCACGCCTGTCAAGATGCTGTCGCACCGCATCAGCGCATTGGGCAACGGTTCGGAAGCATGGAAGGTTTATAATCCCGTGGCGGAACAGCCTGTCAGCGCCCGCATCGAAGCGCTCTACGCGGTTGCTGCGTATGACAGTCCCAATCGCAAGATGCTCGTCGGCCCTGAAGATTTTTCCGCTCTCCAAATCTCCACAGCCTCTTCCTCTGTTAAACTTAGCGCTACCGAAGCGCGTGGCGATGTCAAAGGAGGGGATCGTAATGTCCGTATATGCGCTGAAAACAAGGGGACGTCGAGCACAGGCGCGTGGGCGCGGGCAGTCATCTGTTTTCCTGAACCGTATCGAAATATCGGAGGGGCTGGCGCGTTCGGCGTGTGGGTCAAGGGCGATGGCAAGGGCGCGTTGCTGAATATCCAGCTTGCTACACCACGCGAGTACATGGATGCGCTCTCGGACCACTATGTCTCCCTCGACTTTACGGGCTGGCGCTATGTGGAGCTTCTTGCGCGCGAACGGGACGTGGAGCGGATGCATGACTATGTCTGGCCCTACGGAGGTATTGGAGCCCACGCCATCTACCGAACCCCGCTCGACATGGCGCATATCTCGCAGGTGACGTTCTATCTCAACAGCGTACCGGCTGGCGGGAGTGTCGAGGTGATTCTCAGTCCGGTGATGGCGCTGCCGACGCAATCCGCTGCTCTCAAGAATCCGACACTCACACTGAATGGGCAGACGTTGGCGCTGCCGCTGACACTTGCCTCGGGTGACTTTGCGGAGATCGAGCCTGACGGCCTCTGCACGCACTACAATGCGAAAGGCGACCCGCTCGCCTCTGTGCGTCCTGCGACGCTGCCGCTCCTGCGTGCTGGAGACAATGAGATTCGCTTTGACTGCGAGCGACCTCAGGGCGTCAGCGCCCGTGCAGAGGTCATGCTCAACGTGTTTGGTACACCGTTCGGCGCGTCCAACCCGAGACGCAAGATCGGCTGGGAGCATCTGGAACGTGAGTATGAGATGACGCGTCTCTTTCTCTCTTCCAACGATCTGGACCACGCGTCATGGGATGTGGCTGTCCGGCCAAATGAGAAGACAACGCTGGAGATTGAACTCTGCGGTTCGATGAGATCACCCGCGTTGACAGTCAACGGAGAGACGCTAAGTTTCCCAGTCACGCTCAAGGCTGGTCAGCGTCTGCTCTGCAGAGACCGCCGTGCCTGGACAGTCCTTGACGCCAAACGCAATAAGCTCACAGAAGGCGCGCTGGATAAGAGAGTGCCGCTGCTCTCAGCAGGGCACAATCGAGTCACCTTCACCTGCGTCAACCCAGACCGCGCCCAAGTCAAGTTGGTGAAGGTTTATCAATGAGGCAAGCCCGTCGCCAACGGAGATGGAATAAACGAAGAAGCGGCTTTTCTTGCATCCGAATGTCGCGAACCACACGAATCAGCGGCTCACCGGGACGGTTCGCCCTACCTGCTTCGCACGCGGCATCTATTGAGGTCCGAAGGCGGTAGGGCGAACCGTCCCGGTGAGCCGCTAAGAGTAGCGCGCAGCGCTTAGGTAGGGCGACGTTCTCCGAACGCGCCGCAGAAGGGGAAGAGACCCGTACCCGTCTCCCCCCCGATATTCCATTATTCAACTATTCCAACATTCCAATGAAGTTACAGCGCCCACTTATAGATCTGGATGATGTCATCCAACGTGGGCGTGCGCGGGTTGGTGAAGCCGCAGGCATCCTTCTGCGCATTCAAGGCCATGGTCTTCAGATCCTTTGTCTTGACGCCCAGTTCCGTGAGTCCGCTTGGAATGCCGACATCAATCGACAGTTGCTTGATCGCGATTAAGGCTAGTTCAGCCGCGTCGCGAGCAGATAAACCTTCCACGTTTTCACCCATGGCTTTAGCTATCTCAACGAAGCGATCCACTTTGGCGATCAGGTTGAACCGTTCGACATGAGGAAGCAGGATGGCGTTGCAGACGCCGTGCGGCAGATCATAGAACCCGCCCAGCTGATGGGCCATGGCATGTACGTATCCCAGGCTTGCATTGTTGAAGGCCATGCCTGCCAGGTACTCTGCATACGCCATATTGTCGCGCGCAAGCATGTCTGTGCCGTTGGCCACCGCTGCTCGGAGGTTTGTGGCAATTAACCGAATGGCCTGAAGCGCGCAGGCGTCAGTGACGGGCGTGGCAATGGTCGAAACATAGGCTTCTACAGCATGCGTCAAGGCATCCATGCCGGTTGCCGCTGTCAATGCCGGAGGCATTCCTACCATGAGCAAAGGATCATTGATGGCAACATTGGGGGTCACCCGCCAATCAACAATCGCCATTTTGACGTGGTTGCTGGTGTTGGTGATGATGCAGAAGCGGGTCATTTCACTGGCGGTGCCCGCCGTGGTGTTGACAGCAATAAAGGGGGGCATGGGCTTGGTGGACTTATTGACACCCTCAAAGTCCCGGATGTTTCCGCCATTCGTGGAGACAATGCCGATACCCTTGCCGCAGTCATGGGCGCTGCCGCCGCCGAGCGAGATAATCAGGTCGCACTTCTTGTCTTTGAAAACTTTCAGTCCGTCATGCACATTGGTGTCGGTCGGGTTGGGGACAGTTCCGTCGAAGACCACTGTGTCTACGCCAGCGTCCTGTTTGATGAGATCCACGATCTTCTGGGTGATGCCCGCCTTGGTGATCCCTTTATCGGTGCAGATGAAGGGCTTCTTGCCGCCTAGCGCCTTCACTTGTTTGCCGATCTCCTTGTAGGAGCCAATCCCCATCAGTGATACCGTCGGAATGAAAAACCCGTAAACTTGCTCTCCTGCCGTCATGGTAATAATCCTCCTCGCCATTAGGTCTGTTCTGTCCACTGCAATACGGCTATCTAAATAATAACAGATACATCCATACCTGTCGGATAGCTGTAGTCGCAATAACAACTTGTTTTATAAATATCACCTGTGCGAACAGAAGGCAAGGAGAATAGTGGAAAAACCAGCAATTCCAATTATGCCGTGACAGCCTACTAAGATTCCGCCTAAAGGCGGTACTCCGAACGGGTTTGTGCAGAATTTTCCTGGTTTGGAGTTCCGCCTTTAGGCGGTCTCGGGCATAATTTGAATTGCTGAAAAAAACGATGGTGAGGGGGCTTTCTTTATAGTATTCTTTAACATGTACGAGACGCAAAACGTCATTTATAGTGATGATCAGCAGGAGAACGATCAAAATGAATAATGGACTACTTAGAAAATCAGTGCTTGTTCTGACAGTCATGGCATTCATGCTTCGTGTATGGGGGGATAACGCCCGCAATCCCATTATTTACGCGGATGTGCCGGACATGGCCATGATTCGGGTGGGGGATACCTACTACATGTCCAGTACCACAATGCACATGAACCCTGGGCTTCCCATCATGAAGTCAAAGGATCTGGTGAACTGGACCTTGGTCAGATATGCGTATGACACCCTGGATGGTCATGATGAACTGGCACTCAAAAACGGAAAGAGCGCCTACGGAAAGGGATCATGGGCCAGCAGCTTGCGTTACCACAACGGGCTTTTTTATGTGACGACGTTTTCCGGGACAACAGGAAAGAACTATGTCTTTACCACGAAAGATATTGAGAAGGGGCCCTGGGCAGTCTCATCCTTCAAGCCCATGTTGCACGATCACTCGCTCTTCTTTGACGATGATGGACGTGTGTACATGATCTACGGCGGCGGCAGGATCAAGATTGTCGAGCTGACCTCCGATGCCTCGGCCATCAAGCCTGGCGGGGTTGATCAGGTCATTATTGAGAATGCGAGTTTGGCCGCCGGGGAAAAGGTGGGCCTAGCTGCTGAAGGGTCTCAGGTGATCAAAGTCAACGGGAAGTATTATCTCTTCAATATTGCGTGGCCGCCGAGAGATATGCGCACGGTGACGGTCCATCGGGCGGACCGGATCACAGGTCCGTACGAAGGGCGAGTCGCACTCCATGATCAAGGCGTTGCGCAGGGAGGGTTGATTGATACGCCCACGGGCGATTGGTATGCCTATCTCTTTCAAGACCATGGAGCTGTCGGACGCATTCCCTTCTTAGTCCCGGTCACCTGGAAGGATGGCTGGCCAGTTTTCGGCATAGAGGGCAAGGTTCCGGATACAGTGCCGCTTCCAGCCAGCAAAGGCCTGATTCCGGGCATTGTGGCCACGGATGAATTCCTCCGCCGTCCTGGCGAAGCCGTACTGCCGCTGGTCTGGCAGTGGAACCATAATCCCGACAACAGCGCCTGGTCGCTGAATGAACGCCCTGGGTTTCTGCGTTTGAAAACGTCAAGCGTCTGCACCGGCCTCCTTGATGCGCAAAACACATTGACGCAGCGGACGTTCGGACCGAAGTGCACCGGAACCATCGCGCTGGAGTGCGGCGCGATGAAGGAGGGTGATTGTGCTGGCCTTGCCGCGCTCCAAAAGAACTACGGTTTCGTGGGCGTGAAAATGTCGGAAGGTAAAAAATCAATCGTCATGGTCAATGCCTCACGCGGCGCACCTGAAGAGGTTGCACGTATTCCCTTCACAGCAACAAAGGTCTACCTCAAGAGCGAAATGAATTTCAAGGACAGAACAGACACGGCACTGTTTTACTACAGTTTGGACGGGGTGAGCTGGCAGGGGATCGGCAATGCGCTGAAGATGACGTATACGCTTCCACATTTCATGGGCTATCGCTTCGGACTCTTCAACTTCGCGACAAAAACGACAGGCGGATATGTGGACTACGACTATTTCCGCGTGAGTACGCACGCACAAATGGAAAGTATAGCCACTGAAGGCATGGACAGAATCCGCATTGAGCCGGATATCCCGTATGCAGGTAGCAGCAATACCCGGCAGCGGCTTGATCTGTATCTGCCGAAATCGCCGAAGAGCAAGAAGCCCTTGCCGCTGGTCGTCTTTATCCATGGGGGCGCTTTTATCTATGGTGATCGGAAATTGGACCCTGCGCCTGGCGATCCGAATGGGTTGCGCTTAGTCCTGTCATTGGTTGCCAGCGGTGAATACGCAGGCGCCTCAATCGGGTATCGTCTCTCCAATGAGGCAAAATGGCCCGCGCAAATCCATGACTGCAAGGCTGCAATCCGCTGGCTGAAGGGTAACAGCGAAAAGTATGGGATTGACCCCACCCGCATAGGCGTTATGGGGACATCAGCCGGCGGGCATCTTTCGGCATTTATCGGCACAAGCGGCGGCACGTCAGCGATGGAGGGTGATCTGGGGGGCTTTTCAGGGGGCAGCACTCAAGTCGCCTGCGTGGTGGATCAATACGGCCCTACCGACTTTTTGGTCCTGCATGGTGAAAACAATCGCTCCTTGGATACGCCCGCCGCCCAATTGATCGGCGGCGCGCTACCCGATCATCTTGACGCGACGCGCAGCGCTTCACCACTCACCTATGTCTCAACGGCGAACCCGCCCTTCCTGATTATTCATGGGACAAATGACGGGTTCGTGAATTTCAAGCAGTCGGAACTGCTCTACGAGGCCTTACGTAAGAAGGGTGTCGATGCTACGCTAGTTCCTGTCACGGGAGGAGGCCACGGCAACTTTCCTGCGCAGGGTGTTTCGGAGCGGATCACGGCCTTTCTCGACAAACATCTTCTTAAATAAAGTCAACTATGCAGCATGTGAGTCGACGCGATTTTATGGCACAGGCGGCAGGCACGGGAGTCCTGCTGGAATGCGGACAACTCTCCTTCGGGGCCGAAGCGCCAATGCGGAAGGCTCCCTTCAAAGTCCTGTTCAGCAACGACACAACCCACATCGAGAGCTGTCCCGGCCCGATCAAGAAGCGCGGAGAGCCCTTTACACAGGCGCATCTGCGCGCCTCGGTCGTTGAGACGGCCAACAAGGGCATCGACGTGCATCTGCTCCAGCCGGGCCTCGGCTGGGTGCCGTGGTGGCGGAGCGAGATCGTTCCGATGAAGCAACATGTGGAGTGGCTGCGGAGCCAAGGCAACAAGCCCAATGTCTTCGAAACGTACGTACTCAACGGCGGGGACATGGTGCGCGACTTTATCGATGCGTGTCGCAGTTGCGGCGAGACGCCCTTTATCTCGCTCCGCCTGAACGACGCCCACCACATCTATCGCGGTGCAAAGGCAAAGCCCGAGGAGCGTGAGAAGGCGCTGGCGGAGTTCCAGTTTTTTGCCGACCACCCCGACTGCCGCATCGGACCTGACGTCGATGGCGACGAACGCATGCAGCACATGCTCGACTGGGGACGGACAGAGGTGCGCGACTACAAGCTGAGGCTGATCGAGGAACTTTGCAGCAATTATGATTTCGAAGGCATGGAACTCGATTTCATGCGGCACTGGATATTCTTCAACCTCAAGCGCACCACGGCCGAACAGCGCCGGGCGATCCAGCTCGCCTTTGTGCAACGCGTGCGCGGGCTGCTGGACCGCACCTCGAAACCTGGACAGCACCGCTGGCTCTGCGTCCGCGTACCGTCGTATCCTGAAACCTACGATGCGATGGGCATTGACCTGTCCGCCTTTGCCCAGGCGGGCGTCGACATGGTGAACGCGAGCAGCCACTACTTCACAGACTGCCAGTTGGAGATCGCCGCCCTGCGCCGCCTGCTCCCTGCGTCCGTCGCGCTCTACGCGGAAGTCCAATACGTCTCCGCCATGGCCCAGCGCTTCCCTGATCCCAGCGGCAAGAACAACATCAACGCCAACCGTCGCACCACGCCTGAGCAGTTCAACACCGTCGCGCACCAGGCCTATGCGCAGGGCGCGGACGGGGTGAGCGCCTTCAACTTCCAGTATTACCGCGGCACCTATAATCCAACCGACGTCTACGGCACGCCTGCTGAGCCGCCCTACGACGTATTTAAGAGGCTGGGCGATCCGGCATGGCTGGCGCAACAGCCGCAGCATTATTTCATCGGGCAGGGGCAGGGGCATCCCAAGAAGTCCGGACGTCCCTTTCAGGAGATCGTCAATCCAGGCACCCCCGTGACGCAGACGCTCTACCTGGCCCCGCCCGCAGGCGGCTGGCGCGGGGCGGGTCGACTGCGCATCCAAGCTCGCCTAGCGCTGGGCAACAGCCGCTGGACAGCCTCAGTCAACGGCACTGCGCTCGAGTCCACTGCTGACGTTTCTGAGCCGTACGCCAACCCATACCCCGTCGGACTCGGTAAGCCCGAAGACTTTCGCGCCTGGATTGTTCCTGCCGCGCTTCTCAAGGCGGGTGTGAACCAGATCGCCATCACCCTTGTGGAGGGAAAGCCGACCTCCATCACCTACCTTGACCTGGCAATATTTTGACAGGATGAACAGGGTTTACAGGATTGATTGTTGTTGTCTTCAATGCCATCCCGCAAATCTAAAATCAAAATTCCCACTTGCCCATCACATCTCCAAGCGAGTATAATCCAAAGCATGATTAACGGAGTTATGCAGATACGAAAGATGTCCACATGCGCTTTCTCTGAAAGCGATGTTACTCCATGGAGAAGAAGGTGCTTCATAAAAGGGTATGATGCAGAACACGAATAGCAAATGGGAAACGACCCTGTACCTTTTGATATCCATATTAATCAGTGCTTACAGGGTTGATCTGGTGATCGGCTCAAATTTATCCGGACAGTAGTGAAATTGTATGTATGATATAACTGGATTGACAGTGGCGTATTCTGTTGGATTCATAATTTTTGGGTGTATTCTTCTTTATGCCCAAGACGAAATCCGCCAATTGTATTTGCTGAAAGAAAAATGGCCAATACGCCTTTGCGGTGCATCATTAATGATTCTTGGAATCTTGTTTTTAGGCGATATAGTGCTAGGGCCTTCTAGGAGTGAGCGTGCAGCGATCATTAGGAATGCGTTTGACATTTCTCCTGAC
Source organism: uncultured bacterium (assembly GCA_942493055.1). Lineage (GTDB taxonomy): Bacteria > Verrucomicrobiota > Kiritimatiellia > RFP12 > UBA1067 > CAIZQW01. Next base: position 5,378,177 of record OW818680.1, read on the forward strand.
GAAGTGCAATCAGTCGTGATCACTCTTCAGAAATCAAAGCCCTGGGGTAACACAAGCTATGAAGAAACAGCATTGACGAATGCCTGTCAAATTGTGGATTTTTGCGCTGCTCTGGCAGATCGAAGGGAGGTTAGGTTAGACCATCCACAAACGGATTGGGCATGCGATGTTCAGATAAACGCAACTGGAGTAACCAACATATTCAGGATTCATGTTCTTAGTACAGGTGGTGCTTTAATTAATCTTGAAACACAGGGGTGGCGAAATTATGGTAACTATCTTTCAGTAAAGATGCATGATTTATTGAACCATATAGTTCTCGGAATCAAAGTTAGCAATGGAAATGAAGGGCTAAGGGAAAAAGCAAAGTAAAGGGGCCGATACTTGACATTCGGCAAATCGAGCAACTAATTTACGTTTTATTCGAAAGGATTAGAGTTTTATGAAAAGCAAATGGTTTTGGATGCTTGGATTATTATGCATGTTTCTTCTTGGAATTCTAGCGTATAGATCAATGAGTCAGATTAACGACTCCCTTGATGCCTATTATCGTATCCATGAACTTATGAATAGTCTTACATTGTGCGAAAAGCGTGTTGAACCCGAGAAATTGGAGGCAATTAGGCAAGGAGCATTTAAATTGCGCATCAATAGTAAGATAGACGCAAAAAACTTTTCTAATTTGCTCCAAATTGAAAACAAAGATGAACTGTATCGAGATTCACTTACGCGAGATTTTAATGTTACACCGGACAAAATCGACATATACAACGACATGGTATTGATCCGCTTTGTTATTCGTTCGGAGCCTTTTCGATTGGTGACGCCTTCAGTATATGAGTTGAAACTTTTCAGCTACCAGCAATATGCGGTGGAAGGATTAATTTGCTTCAGTCGCAAAGAGTAGACGTGTTTAGATGAATTGTAATTTGCCATTACTCAAATGGAACAAATGCAAGTTGATCCTGATGCGACAGGGGGGAGGAGTCAGAGAGCCGTCATCAGTGCCGACGTCGTTGGTGTTCCCAGGGGATAAGGTGGCGGAGCCGTCTCGGCTCCGGCGGGCAAGATGCCCGCGCTCCTTTCTGGGCAGCAATAGAAGGGAGCGTGGGCGTCCCGCCCGCATGAAAAAAGAGCGTCAATTCCCTGCCACCTTGCTGCGCCTCTGGCAAAAGCGGTGTCACGTAGAATACTGCTTGCCACCGCGCTCCAAATCCACCATTCGATCATTCCAGCCTTCCATTCCAGTAGCGGTCTTGTGAAATGCCGAGTTCGCTGAAGAGTGCATCGACATCCTTGTTGATGCCCAAATAGCATTTGCCTCAGGCCTAATGCTCTGCTAAATTAATGGCACGTCGTGTCGGACGATGGGTCTCGTTGACGCGATGTTATTATATCAATGAAGGAATCGACTATGTTGGATCACGCTGATTATGTGGAGGGCCGGGCTTCGAGTGTGTCGCAGAAGCTGCGCATGGCGAGGAAGGATTATACGCGTGAAGGGTGGTATTTTGTGACCTTGTGCGCGGATATGCATCGTCCCGTGTTTGGGGCGGTCGGCCTAGATGAGCAGGGAGAGGCTGAAATGCGATGCAATTCCTTGGGCCAGCTCGTGGAACAGTGCTGGCTTGAGATTCCCTCGCATTATCCTCAGGTGCAATTGGGTGCCTTCCAGGTCATGCCAGACCATTTCCATGGGCTAGTCCAATTGGCCAGAGGCAATCGCAAGCCGTTGGGTGAAATCATGAATATATTTAAAGGCGCGGTCACGCGCCAATGGCGGCGCACCGTGCCGGTTGCCTCCCGCTATAGCGGGAAAGAACATGCCTCTATCTGGCAACCCAATTATTATGATGTAATCTGTTTTGAGGAGCAGGAGCTGGCCATCAAGGAGGCGTATATCAAGGCCAATCCGCAGCGCTTGGCCTTGAAGCGCATTCCGAGGGGCACGATTAAAATGAGCAGGTATCTGGGGAATCAGGAGCTTTTAAAAGCTTCGTCTAAACGTGCGCTGCGCATCTCACGCAAGGCGACGGAGGAAGAGGTGGCTCAGGCGAAATGGTTTTTTGCTGAAACATGGGAGGGTGTGATTGTGAGCACCTTTTTCTCGCCCGGCGAACGCGCTGTATTGGATGAAGTGCTCACGCATAAAAAATGTCGCATCATCTGGATCATGCCAAGGGGCATGCCCGAGCAAATACCTGTGAAGTGGGGCAGCGCCTTGCTGGAACAGCGCGCGCTCTGGCTTTCCGCCTATCCGGATGAACTGGCGGACGCCACGCGGGCGACGTGCATCGCGTGCAATGCATGGGCCAAGCGGTTGGAGCTGAGGCAATGATTGAAGAGGTCAAGGGATCATAAATTTTCATTAAAGTGCGCTGATAAAGCCGCTGATGTAGCGTTTGGGAAATTATTTTGTTAACATTTGAGCAATACGTGCGGTATACAGTACATGAAACAGGAACACGAAAGCGAAAAGAGGCTCAGAAGAATGAAAAAAATTAAAATAGGGATTGGTGCCTGTGCCGTCCTGCTGGCGGGCCTTCTGAATCAGGCCTGTGCGGCTGAAACAGTACTGGCGGATTATTTCGATGTCCAAACTCAAAGCGGACCGGGCACAGAGGTCTGCGGACGGATCAATCTGTTAGCCAACAAAGACGCGCATCACGAGCGTATTCCGGCAAGCTATCAGTTTGAATTGGTTGCTGATCCCTCCGGTCTGTTTGTCCTCGAAAATCAGCGCGACTCCGAGAGCCGTCTGTTCGGTGCGCTGAAGGTTGCACCGGGCCGCTCGCTTCCTGTTGCTCCGACGAACTATACACTGGCCGTGGTGTTGCGCAATGAGGGTGTGATATTAGTCAAAACAACTATCACTGTTCATCTGGTTGCTCAGACAACACAAGCCAAGGTGACGGCTGCTCTCGATCCGTTGGCGCGGGATCAAGCTCGCTTCTACGGACGCCGCCGCTATCCGGATCAGCAGGTGGCTACGCTCATTGAAACGCTTGAAAAAAACAGAGGCGGGTTTGACGATCTCGGATTCTATGGAAAGGATGTTTTGAGTTATCAGCATTCGGATGGGAAGCTTGGCCTTGAATGGGAGGAAGCCTCGAATCGCATCGGCGGGCTCGGCTATGCTTACCGCACGTCAAAGACGTATGGTCCGGGTGGTGATACAGTTGCTCGTCAGCGGCTGAAGCGTGCGCTTTATCTGGCGATTGTCGGTTATGCCAGCAGGGTTCCTATTGCCGGAGAGGATCTGATCGTCAACAACAAGCCCATCTCCCGCGCCTATGGGGACGGGTTTAATATGCTGGGGGGCAAGCTGGATATCGTCGCATACAATTACATCTCGCATCCCTGGCGCTTCTATGATGCGTTATCCGGTCCGGCGATCTGGCTGATGCCTGACCTCATGGCGGATATCCGGCAGGGCGATGCGCAGGCGAAACAGGTGCACGAACAGATGATCCGCATTTTCCAGTTGGCCTTCAGCAACCCTCCTAACTATCAGGAGACGGCTGACGAAGGTGCGCGATGGGGCAACCTGAATGATCCGCACCATTCCGAAGGGGCGTATTCCGATGCCAATCTTGGGCATCGTTTGCGCACGTGGATGTGTTTGCTGGGTATCTGGGCGGATTATAATAGGCCCATCACCTACATTCCGAACTGGTATGCCGGCTTCTATGCTGCGCAAGGCCATGCAGATTTCCAGTTCATGCCGGGGTGGACGCCGCATGGCGTGTTGCAGGATCTGGCCTTCTGGGTGACACACTTCCATCGGCCGGCCCACCAGTTTTTGCAATCCGGGTTTCAGCCGGATGGAACAGTCTCGCATCATCTGCCCGGCTCCTCTGATATTGCGATGCACGCGTATGGCTATGGCTGGCTGACTGAAGTATTGGACGGCTACATGTTACTCAAAGACGCACCTGTCGATCTCGGCAGCTCCGGATATCAGTTCATTGCGGACCGTCTGCTCTACACTTACGACAAGATGATTTATAATGGCGCGATGGATTTCACGGTTTGCGGGCGGAGCTATTTCAGCAGCATGAAGAAATTCGTGACAACCCTTTCAGGGGACGTCACACAATTGCTGAACGTCAAACAGCCCAGCACGGTTATCACCAACGAAGCAGCATTGAAAGTCTGGAACGACTCACTCCTCAATCATACGCATCAGCAGTCGGGCAACACGCCGTTCTGGGTTGGCCAGTTCATGGTCCACCGTCGGGGTGCGAATGGAGAAAAGCCTTTCTATTGCTCGGTCAAGATGGAAAATGACCGGACGAACGGCGCCGAAGAGTTTGAAAAGGTTCCGAAGGCGTATCATGCGGGCAGTGGCATTCTGCAAGTCAAAGTACGGGGTGACGAATATGAGGAGACCCGTAGCAACTGGGACTGGCACGCCCTCTCTGGTCTGACGGAGGAGTGGCGCACAGACCCGATTGGCGGCAAGGAGCAGATCGCCTTCGGCGGCAGCCCCTTCGCTGGCATGGCCTCTGATGGACGGGTCGGTTTTGCTGCGATGGAATATCGGGCGCAACCCAAACAATACGCCTCGGCCAGAGCGGATAAGGCGTTTTTCTTTACCGAAACGGAGACCGTGGCACTTGGATGTAACATTGCGCGTGTCAATCCCGGGCAAGGTAAGGAGATCATCACGACCCTTGATCAGACGCTCTGGGTGGGCGATGTCACTTATTCGATGGATGGTGCCCAGCCAGTCCAGATCAAGCAGGGGGACTCCGTTGATCTGAGGCTGCAACCGACCCGTGCGAGTTGGCTTCATCAGGGGCAGGTGGGTTATGTGATTATTCCGCAAGGCTGCCAGCCGCTCGTGATCCGTGGCGGCAAGGCCGTGCAGATTACAGACCCAAAAGAGGTCACAGGCAAGGCGGTCATTCATTTTGCACTGGGACACGGAACAGATCCTGTTTCAAGTGAGCTGACCCGCTATGCCTACATCATCGTTCCCAACAAGACAGCGGCAGAGATGCCGGCGACTCTGGAGGATGTTTTAAAACGCATTGCCATTATCGCCAACACCAGCAGTGTCCAAGGCATTGCGGAACAGAAGCTGGGGCTGATCCAGGTGGCTTTCCACAAAGCGGATGCGATCACCTTGCCAAGCGGACTTCAACTCTCTGCGGATCGACCGGCTCTGTTACAGCTTCGTCCTGAAGGAAGCGCATGGTCGTTCTGCGCCACTGATCCGTTGCATGATAAAGATGCGAAAGAACTCACGGTTAAGCTTAACCGTCCGCTGCTGAGAACAGGCATTTATCCCTATCAACTCGGGGGCATCTATCCGCGTCCTGGCGAATCAATTAATGTCGAGCCGGATGGACAGGGGATCGCCGTGAAGGTCCAGTTGCCGGATATGACCAACGATGCCGAATACAACTATCAAGCTCCGCTATATGCGGGTATGCCGATTACTGTGAAAGTCTTGCCTAAATAGTGTAAGAATTAAACTGTTTCGTGTAATGACAGTTCGTGCCTGTTGTGATACCTTAAAAAAAGTTAAGAATAACAGCTGTCGAACATGACGAAAGGAAGGACTTGAGCATGAACATGAGAAAACATACATCCCGCACCATGGGCGCACTCATTTTAGCACTGCTAGCTTTAAGGCTTGCTGCAGAATCAACAACGGGAGTTCCGCTGTCAGCACCAACAGCATCCACCATCGCGAAACCGCTGCCTGAATTGCAACGCGATCTAGTCAACCTGCGTTTCGGCATGTTCATCTGCGCCAGCCCGGTGACCTACCTCGATCTTCCCGACCACTTTCAGCCGGATCACGCGCCGCCACGGCAGGGCAAGGATGAGATTGCGGGGACGGCCGACGACCTTACCCCAACGCTTTTTAATCCGGCAAAGCTGGACTGCGGTCAGTGGGCGGAGGCCGCCAAGAGTGCGGGGATGACGACGGCTGTCCTGCTGACGAAGCATCACGATGGATTCTGTCTGTGGCCGAGCCGCTACTCGACCTACACCGTCGCGCAGGGGTGCAAACGGGACGTGGTGCGAGAGTTTGTGGATGCGTTTCGGCAGCGCGGTCTCGCGGTCGGACTCTATTACTCAATCCGTGACCGCACGGAGCGTATTGCGACCGATGCCGCGCATGGCGGAGTATCACCCGAGAAAATCCAGCTTATCAAGAACCAGCTCACCGAACTGCTCACCCAGTACGGCGAGATCCGTTATATCATGTTCGATGCTTGGGGGAACAACTGGCACGAAAGCCCGTCGTTTTGGGATATCCCTTATGCGGAGATCCACGGCCACATCAAGTCGATTCAACCCAATTGCCTCGTTCTGAATCACTCGCGTATACGGACTGTCAGCGATGTGCCGCAAATCGAATTGCGCGCTGGGATGGCCTTGCCCAGCGGCGCCGATTGGGCTACCGCAGGGGGCGATACGCTCCAGAGCGCCTGGTTCTGGCAAACGAGTTACCCGACGAACGAACTCCGTTCCGTGGATTGGGTTGTCAACCAGAAGCTGCGGCCTTTCAACCAACGCAATGTGCTATTCTTCCTGAACTGCGCGCCGAATCGCGATGGCTTGATGGATGACAATGTCCTCGCCCGCCTGAAGGAGATCGGTAAAACCTGGACACCTCCGCCGCCGTTGCAAAGCATCCCCGACTCATGGAAGAACTGGCCTGTGCCCTCATCTGTGCAGCTCTTCAAGGGCAAGAACATCGCCCAAGGCAAGCCCGTGCGCTTTGCGACGAATCAAACAGTCAAGTCAGGAAACAGCGTGGTGGATGGCAATCCAAACACATCGGTTGATCTGGCCGGCAAAGTTGCCTGGATGGAAATTGATCTGGGAGAAATCCAGCCACTGGAAGGGCTCCATATTTGGAACCGGTTCCCGGCGAAGAATGTCATTCTTGAGCAAGGTTATATTTTTGTTTCCGACCAACCCTTTCAGTCGGATGCCCCGGCAACCCTTCAGCATCAGGCTGGCGTCAAAGCCTTCGCCATCACCGAACCGCCCGGATATCCCACCCCTTATCCCATTCATGCCTCTGGCCGATATGTTCGTGTTGTTTCTACAACTGGAACACCTGTTGGTATCGGCGAGGTGGAAGTCTTTGCCAAAACGAAATAGACCATGTCACGTTGTGAATTGAGAAAAAGGAAAGAGGGTGTAGATGAAAAGAGTGAGAGCTGCCTTATCGCGGATTCCAAACCTGCAACGGTTGTGTATGGCTTTCGTGTGTGCTGGAGCAGGGGTGTTGTCTGTCTGGGCAGCAGAGCCGGCTGCTTCGGAGGTTGAGCAGGAACTGGCACGTTTTGAAAAGGCGTGGCCGATGAAGCTCCAGCCGACTGATCCGCGTTTTGGCGTCATCCGCGTGCTCTCCTTGCTCAATCTGGATTTCCCAGGAATGGAAAAGGTGAAGGCTGCTGCAGAGGCCAAGCAATACGATGTTGCGGAGCAGGAACTCCTGGCCCATTTCAGAGAGACGCGAAGCGCCCAACCGAATGCGGTGAAGTCGCTCGGTGCACAGGAACGTCTTCATGCCGATGATGCCCTTCGGCATTTTTTCAGGGGCAATAAAGACGTTCATCCGCCTGTGTTTCGCGGCGCTAAAATCGACTGGACAGGGCGCGCGTTTGCCGATGGCAAAGAGATCCATGACGCTGAATGGTATTTGCAGTTTCAGCGCTTAACCTGGTGGCCAGCCTTAGCCAGAGCCTATTCCGCGACTGCCGATGAGCGTTACTTTAGCGAATGGCGTTATGAACTGGTCAGTTGGGCGGTGGAGATCTTGCCGTTTACCAAAAAGACACCCGGATTTGTTTCACGCGGCATGGAGACTGATAGCCGTTGCGGTACGCATGTGTTTACGCTTCCCTACATGATTCGTTCAAAGCAGTTTGATGCGAAGACACTGCTCTATTTCCTGGTCAGTTTTCATGATCAGGCGGATCATATCACGAAGGTCTATGCGGGCAAAGGCAATCATCGTTTGGCGGAGTTGAGGCGTGTCTTCTGCAATGGGATCGATTTCCCAGAGTTTAAGCGGTCTGGCGCTTGGAAGAACGATGCGCTGACGATGCTGCCGGGAATGATGGATGAGGATATCTATGACGATGGCATGAACAAAGAGTTGGTGTTCAGTTATCATACCATGTATATCGGCATCTTCCTGGATATCTATATCCTGTTCAAAAAGTATGGATATGAAAAGCAACTGCCGCCGACCTACTATCCGAAGCTCTTGAAGATGGCGGATATTTATGCGATGCAGTCCTTTCCTGATTTCACGATCTGCCAGTTTGGGGATGCCTGGAAGATGGGCAATGTGGCTTCGTTCTTCAAACGTTCCATGGCTCCTTTTGCCTCGGATATTCCCTGTTTTGATTACATGGCATCTGATGGTAAGAAGGGGCTCCCGCCGGCTCGCTGTAGTGCGGCCTACCCAGAGAGCGGCTTCTATTTCTTCAGGTCGTCTTGGAAACCCGATGCAGTTTTTATGCCGCTGAAGTGCGGGGCGCCGGCGGAGTGGCATAACCAGCCGGATAACGGGACGTTTGAGCTCTTTGCCTACGGACGGAATCTGATGACGGACTCCGGATGCTATCTGTACGGCAGCACGTCTCCGGAGGAGCAGCGCTGGCGTGCATGGTTCCGTAGCACAAAGGTGCATCAGACCCTGACACTGGATAATCGCGACATCACGTGCAAGCCGACCTGTCTCCTGTGGAGCGAAACCACAAATCTTGTCGCTCTCGTACTGGAAAATCAGAGTTATGCCGGACTTAAGCACCGTCGCACAATGCTCTTCATCGACAACCGTTATTTCCTGATTCATGATGAGGCGATTGGCAGTGAAGCAGGAACTGTTCGCATTCATTTCCAGTTTGCCCCGTGTAAAGCGGCGATCGAGGGCTTAGTCGCGCGAACCTGCTATGAATCCGGAGCGAACCTGCTCGTGAAAACAATTGCCCTGGGCAAAGAAGTTGCGCTCGAACAAGAGGAGGGGTGGATCTCCTACACCATCGCCAAGAAAGAGAGCCGCCCTGCCTGGAGCTGGAAGATCGCTAAGACAGCGGCTGACCCTCACGTAGACTTCCTGACCGCGCTCGTCCCTTATCGGGAAGGCGATGCACCGAAAGACGTGGAGGCCTCTGTGATAACGGATGGAGAGTCCCGTCGCTTCACGGTCAAAGTAGGGGGTGCCTCTCATACGATACGTTTGGATATGACAAAAAAGGCCGCAAACTTTGAATAAGGGGTTTATGAAAGATTATTTCAACGTCGTACTGATTCTGATGTCGTTCCTTGTGTTTCGTAGTGCCGCTGGCGTGTACGAAACCACAGTGAAGCAGGATCGCAAACGAATACTGTCTGCGGCTGAGGAAGCATTGCTGTTGCACCCTATTAGCATCACATATGTCCGATCACCCTTGAGCGAAGGCGGGCCGAATGATTTTTTCTCCATGAGCGATTATTTCTGGCCTGATCCCGCGAAATCAGATGGGAAGCCCTATATTGCGCGTGATGGCCAGTCCTATACGAACAATTTCAACGCGCATCGCCTGGCGATTATGCAACTGCGCGATGCCACGGCTGCGCTGGCCGCGGCGTATCGGGTGACCGGGGAGAACAGATATGCGGAAAAGACCGCTGCGTTGCTCAAAGTATTTTTTGTGGATCCCACCACGCGCATGAATCCGAAACTGGAGTATGCTCAAGTGATTGTGGGTAAGGCGACACCGACGCGCGGGATTGGGCTTATTGACACGCTTCATCTGGTCGAAATACCCATGGCCATCCGAGCATGTGAAAAGTCACCTGCCTTCTCGCCTGAACTCCTGGCAGGAATCAAGCAGTGGTTCCATGATTATCTTGCTTGGCTGACGACGAGTCCGAGAGGTCAAAGCGAAGCAACGCAGGTGAACAACCATGCTGTTGCTTACTGGTTACAGGTTGCGGCGTTCTGCCAGGTCGCTCCTGATGAAGCGCTGTTGACCGAATGCCGTCGCCAGTTCAAAGAGGTCTTTGTCGGTGTGCAGATGGCTCCTGACGGCTCCTTCCCTTACGAGACCAAGCGTACCAAGCCCTATGCGTACTCGATATTCCAGTTGGACAATATGGCGTTGCTTTGTCAGTTGCTCTCGACTCCGCAAGATAATCTGTGGACCTTTGAACTGCCTGACGGACGCGGGATGCGCAAGGCCATGTCTTATCTGTATCCGTTCTTGGCAGACAAAGCGAAATGGCCGTTCAAGCCGGATGTCCAAGCGTGGGAGGAGTGGCCGGTCCGGCAGTCCAGTCTTCTCTTTAGTGGGCTGGCGTTAAGCGAGGCGAAGTATGTTGAACTCTGGCGTAAACTGAAACCGGATCCGGTGCTCTTCGAAATCCGCCGGAACAATGCGATCACGCAACCCGTCTTATGGTTGAAAAGCGAATGAAGCATAAAGCCTGAACTTGACCTGCAAGGCAAGTTGGGGTATCCTTATAGATAATTGAATTTGAAAGGGGAAAGCGTGAATTTAAAAAGACATTATTGGTTGCCGCTGACGTTGTCGTTGGTGCTGAGCGGGGCTGTTGTTGCGGAGAATGCAGCGAAAGCGGATCTTAAGGTACCCTCTGACGAGGTTGTCAAGTCCTTCGTGACAACGGCAAAAGATAAGCCTGACGGCAAGACGACCTTTCAGTTCAATGCCTCCTTTAAGCCTGCGGTTCTTCCGGAGAAGTCCATAGCGCTCTATCGTTCAAAGGGAAAAATTCCCTTTGCAATTCCGGTTGAACTCCTGAAGACGATAACCACGGCAGACGGCCCCGAAGAGCAGAGTGTCTTTGATGCAGCGGCCAGCATTGTCGTTGTTGACGCAGAGGGTAAAATCGTCAGCAAGAAGCAAGAAGACTTGTCAGCTTTGTGCCCGTCTTGAACAGGCGCAGGCGGTTACCTCGGTGAGGTAACTAAAGCTGGAACCTACAAGGCGTTTGTCTGGGTGGTGTTTGAGAAAAAGACCTTTGGACGTGTGTTGGAGCTGACGCTCAAGTAGAAGTCATGATGTGCCTCGAGCAGGGTCATATCTGCTCGAGTGGCTTTTAACGTTCTGGACGCAGGAGGCGACATGAACTTTTTTATTATTGCAATCATTGCGGCAGCTGTGATGGTCAGTCTTTGTTTTGGCTGGCTCATTCCGCTGATTATCGGGATTGTGAAGTGGCGTCGCAAGACGGGCGGGAAGTGGTGGTTGGTGAGTTCTGGCATCTGGGGTGGGCTCGCTGCTGCATGGATTGGTTTTTGTGTTTTTTCGGCGATCTCGATCAATCGCAGATATGCAACTGAAGCATTCAATCCTGAAACGTATACGGGAGAGCGGGCCACGTTGGTGCTTCCCTATTCCGGAACAGGAACGCTTTCAATCCGGCAAGTGAACACGGGCAAATCGTTGCGTGTCGATTTTTCGAACACGAATTCTGTCGTTGTGCCTGCCGGCACCTTGACGGTCTGGCATCTCTCCTATCAGGAAAAGGATGCTAAGGGTGTTATTACGGGTGGAATGAACTGCTCGTTTGATGCGAAGGAGAACATTGTCGCTCAAGCGAATGATGTGATCACCTTGCAGGGCGGGGTTCCGTTGACGGCATCTATCACGGCAAAGAAGCAGGCTGAAGAGAAGGTTCAGATCGATTATGCGTTGACGGATAGTGCAGGCAACCGTATTTCGATGTGGAGGGTATCGTCGGATAAAGGTAGCCCTAAATTTGAGGCGATCGGACCTGACGGAGCTTGCTTCTGGAGCAGTACATTGGAGTATGGCTGAGGAGGCACATGCTCGTATCTGGGTCAGATACCAACAAACGCACCACTCTCATTTATTATTCGTCCAGTGCCTGTACCGTCAGCCTTTGAGACGATTGTCAAGGAGACGCAATGGCCGCCGAAGGAAATCATCGGCAATGAGAGCAAATAGGTTGAAGACAAAAGCCGCCACCTGTGAAGGGAGCGGCTTTTAAATTATCCAAGAGAGGCTTCGATCCGAGTCGCCAGACGAGCGGCGAACTCGGGTAGCTTGTCGCGCGTCCACGGTGTGACAACCTGCTGACGCGAATCCACCATGAGCTTCTTGTCCGCGAGTTCCGCCGCCTCGCAGGTCCAGAACACCGGCTTGCCCAGACCCATGGCCAGGCCAGCCTGGAAGTAGACCAGCTGGCTCTGGCCAGTAAGGTCTGCCACGATACAACGCGCCTTGCGGATGCCGACAATGATTTCGTCCGTGATCTTGTTTGCGCACTCCTTGCTGTCTGCGCGTACCGCTGTTAACCCGGCCAAGGTGATGCCGGCGGAGATGCCCTGCGTCCAAAAGAGGTCAGGCTCCTTTCCTGGGATCAGACAGACCATGGCCACAGGCTTCTCTTGTGTGGGAACATGACTGTCAAGCGCTGCCCACCCGGCAGGGGTTAGACGATAGGGGAAGGCCTGTTGCTGCTTGTGCGTTGCGTCTTCTTCAATAAGGCCTTTTGAGGCGAGATACTTCAAGCAGAAAAGAAGCTCATTCTTGTTTGCGCAAAAACCCACGGAGAGTTCATTCGGCGTAAACAGGACAGTTTCTGAGAGGGACTTTGACTTGCGCCGCATGTAGCGCATCAGATATTCACTCTTTGTCGCCAGATCGGTGTCGCGCGGTACAGCGACTTTGGCGGCTGCATCGAGTTCGGTCCACGATTTAAAGAGGTCAACCGTGACCAGTAACTTGTCGTTCAGGATATCCCACATGTTTCTGCAGAGGCCGGAGAGCAGGTGGGGTGGCGGGAAGGCGGGACGGCTATTCAGGAGCTGCGTTTCAGCGAGTGCCTGAATCTGGAAGCGTCCGCAACGCGGACAATGGAGTTCAACGGTATTCGCGCCAGCGCTTTGACGCGTGGTGTTGGGGGCGCGACAAACGGGACATGTCTCTGTAGTGTTCATAACTGATTATCCTTTAGGCCATTCACGGATTATTTTCAAAAGTATGCGAATGAAAGCGCATTCGCATTCGGTTTCACACACATCTAGGGTGTGTCGATGCAGGCAGTAGCCTGGGCAAGATGGAGTTCCTAGCTTTCGTTCTGTAAATATGGGTCCTATATAGAGGTCAGCCAGGGAGGCCACATCGATGGCCAGAGCTGTCCTGCAGTTTGAAACACGATGACTAAAGATAAACAAGCCTTTGCCAAGTATTTCGAAGTTGGCTTGATAGCCATCCAAGACAACATCAGGGTCTGCCAAGAACTGATCTCTTGAGCTCCAGCGACAACCGCACAGCGCGCAGACTTTAAAAGGCTTGTTGTTTTTCTCGGCACCCATAATGTTTGGTTCCACGGTGAAATATTGTATGTTACTTCATCACAGGGAACAAGGCTAAAATAGGTTTGTTCGGTCTTTCGCATCGGTGACAGGCCTTACGAGAACAAGGAAACCACATCGATGGGGCTGCGGCCAGCAGCGGTAAGTGCTGCAATGGCTTTGTCGGGATCATCAAAACGGAAGACGAGTACAGCCTCCTGTCCGTGATGGGAGGTGAAGGCGTACATGTACTCAATGTTCACCCCGCTTTTACCGATGACATCGAGAAGTTCGGCCATGCCCCCCGGACGGTCGGACACTGTCACCGCGACCACCTCGCGCAGATTGACGACATACCCGGCCTTTTCCAGAATGGTCTTTGCACGTTCCCACTCATTGACGATCAGGCGCACGATGCCGAATTGCTGGGTGTCGGCCAGCGAGAGGGTGAGGATGTTGATTTTTGCGTCGGCCAGGGTGCGGCAGATCGCGTTCAGGTGCCCAGGCTTGTTTTCAAGAAAGAGGGAAATCTGTTGGATTTTCATAAGGGCTCCTTTAGGTGTTGCGGGTGTCAGTGACGCGGCGGAGCTTGCCTTCGCTGCGCGGCAGGCTGTGCGGTTCAGCCAGCGTGATCTTGGCGCTGATGTTGATAATGCGCTGGACCGCGTGCCCGATGCGGGTGCGCAGCTTTTCAAGCGATTTGATATCGTCGCTGAACGTTTCCGGCGTGACCTCCACCTTGACTTCGAGCATGTCGAGGTCGCCGTCCTTGGAGACGAAGATATGGTAGTGCGGCATCACGGACTCGACAGAGAGCAGCGCCTCTTCAATTTGCGACGGGAAGACATTGACGCCGCGGATGATGAGCATGTCGTCTGAGCGTGCGCTGATGCGTTCGATGGTGCGGATGGTGCGACCGCACTGGCAGGGCTCCGCATGGATGCGCGACAGGTCGCGCGTCCGGTAACGCAGCATCGGGGTGCCCCGGCGGGTGAGCGTCGTGAAGACCAGTTCGCCCTTCTCGCCGTCAGGTACGGGTTCAAGCGTTTCCGTATCCACAATTTCAGGATAGAAATGATCTTCGAAGACATGCAGGCCGCGGCGGAATTCACAGTCATTTGCGACGCCGGGTCCGCTGATCTCCGTGAGTCCGTAAATGTCATGTGCGCGGATGCCGGTGATGGCTTCGATCTTGTCGCGCATGCCCTCGGTCCAAGGTTCAGCACCGAAGATGCCGTGCTTGAGCTTCATGTCCTTACGGAAGTCGATGCCCTTCTTCATGCCCTCGTCGATGAGGTGGAGGAAGTAGCTTGGTGTGCAGGCGATGACCGTGACACCAAAATCCTTCATGAGCATGAGTTGGCGGTCGGTGTTGCCGCCGGAGATCGGGAGCACGGCGCATCCCAGCGCCTCTGCACCGTAATGCAGTCCAAGCCCGCCAGTAAAGAGCCCATAACCGTAGGTGACTTGAATGACGTCTGACTTTGTCACGCCAGCCATGGCAAGGCTGCGGGCCACCCCGCTGGTCCAGATGTCGATGTCGGCTTTTGTGTTGCCGATCACGATCGGCTTGCCGGTGGTGCCGCTGGAGCAATGGAAGCGCACGATGTCATCCATCGGCGAGGCGAAGAGTCCAAAGGGGTATTCGTCGCGCAGGTCAGTCTTCAGCATGAAGGGCAGCAGGGCGATATCCTTGAGCGTCTTGATATGCTCAGGGCGGACGCCGCGCTCATCCATGCGCGTGCGGGTCAGCGGGACGTGCGCATAGACGTGTGTGACCAAGTCTTGCAGACGTTGAAGCTGCAGGGCTCGTAACTGGTCGCTTGGCATGAAGTCGGGCTGGCTGATGGGGTTCATTCTGGATTCCCTTTCATCTGTCGGTTTGCGGAACAAAGTACACGTGTTAAGGCCATGTTTCTTTAAGTAAGAATTTCTTAAACTTTATCACAAGTGACATTTACCTTGCAATGCGTTTTCATTGCTTTCTCCCCGAAGGATGCGATCTTTTTATATAAATAGTGTTCGAATCAATTGTCACATGAGGTGAACATAGCGTTATTCTAAATGAGGAGAGGGAGACAGTTACCATACCTCCACACTTCATGAAGTGTGGAGGTATGGTTGTTTGAAGACGAATTTAAATCTGTGTCGCATAGAGCGGGAAAGTTTGGTATTCTGTAACAAATTAAGCTGAGGGGAGGGGATGGATATGAGAGGTATTTTGTTGTTGGCGATGGCAGGCATGTGCAGTGGTGCATCAGGTGCGGAGATCTTTCCACATACAGATCCGCATAACACGAAGGGCTGGAAGCTGGTTGAGCCATTCAGCGACGAGTTTGAGGGAAGTTCGCTCTGCACGAACAAGTGGCAGCCGCGTTGCACCTATTGGCACGGACGCCAACCGAGCTGGTTCAGTCCCAAGAATGTCCGGGTGGAGCAGGGGAGGATGCTCCTCACGTCGAAGTGGGAGCCGGAGGGCATTCCTGCACAGTTTCAGAAGCAGGGCTACAGCAACTATACTGCGGTCTGTGTGAGTTCCATTCAAAAGGTGATGTACGGCTATTTCGAAATCCGTTGCAAGGCTGCGCCCATTTGCATGACCAGCTCCTTCTGGTTCCAAGGCAAGAACTCTGAAATCGATGTCTTCGAAATCATTGGCAAGGCAAAGCTCATCAAAAATACCGAAACGAAAATGCCGACCAATATTCATCATGGATTTAAAGATGGGTGGGATAAGGATAAAGCAGAACCTTTTGACTATGATGTGGGCAACAAGGTTGCCGAGAACTTTAATGTGTTCGGGGTGGAGTGGGACAGCTCCAACCTGGTCTTCTATTGCAATGGCAAGGTCGTGCGCACGATTGAAAACAAGGGACGTTTTACGGAACCACAAACCATGTTCTTTGACATGGAGACCTTTAAGTGGCACGGCTTCCCAGCGCCCTCCGAATTGCCTGGCGACTTCGAAATCGACTATATTCGTACGTGGACGAAGTAGTTATTCTCACATGAACGTCTCCTACTTCTTCCCCTTCTTGCCCGCTTTAGATTCCTTGCCTGCTTTTGCCTCTTTCCGGATGTTCACGGGCACGTCATTGGTCTGCTTTACACCCGGTGTGCTTCTGCCATTCACGACAAGGGTTTCAAGTTGCTGGGTCATGGCTTCGACAATTGCTTTGTTTTCCGCCACGACATTTTTGGTCTCCTTGTAATCCGCGGTCATGTTATAGAGTTGGATCGGGGGCAGGCCGGCTTTTAGCGCTTCCGCGTCTTTGGGGGAACTCCAGCCGCCACTGCCCGCACAGATTTCGAGTTTCCATTCCAGACTGCGAAGCGCAAATAAGCCGCCGATGCTGTGGTGGATGACGGTTTCGCGGATCGGTTTGTCTTCGCCTTTCAGCAGGGGCAGAAAACTGAAGCTGTCTTCGCCTGCGTTCTCCGGCAATTTAGCGCCTGTGATTTCAGCGCAGGTGGCCATCAAGTCGGTCAAGCAGGTGATCTGCTTGGTTGCGCTGCCAGCCTTTATGACATCTGGCCAGCGTGCGATAAAGGGGACGCGATGTCCGCCATCCCAGATGTCCGCCTTGTGTCCTCGGAAGTCACCGTTTGGAAAATGTCCTTGTTCCTGAAGCTTATCAATGCCTGCGGCAGGGGAACACCCATTGTCACTGGTGAAGATGAGCAGCGTATTCTTTGCAACGCCTGCCTTTTCAAGGGTCTTCATGACTTCGCCTACAGTCCAGTCGGTCTGCATTACGAAATCGCCATAGTCGCCGAGGCCGCTCTTGCCCTGCCATTCCTTGGCTGGGACGATAGGGGTATGCGGTGAGGCCAGGGGGAGGTAGAGGAAGAAGGGCTTATCTTGCTTGGCCTGCTGCTCGATATACTCGATAGCCTTTTTTGTGAAGGTTGGTAAAACGTCGACGGCTTCGAAATCGGGTGCGGCTGGCCCTGAGCGGACCCATTTTTTGATGGCCGTCGGCTGCTGTGTGAAGTGGTCGTTTTCAATGAACGCGAACGGATGCATGTCGAGGGAGGCGCTGATGCCGAAGTAGGTGTCAAAGCCGCGTGTGACCGGGCTGTCTTCAATCTTCTTGGCCGCGTCATACGCGCTGCTGGTCTCCGATGTTAAGGCATCTTTGCTCTCGGCAGCCATCTTTTTCTTGAGTGGCAGGGTCATGCCGAGATGCCACTTGCCGACCATGGCTGTTGCATAGCCGTTCTTCCGTAAAAGGCCGGGAACGGTCAGGCGGTCAGCTGCGATAAGGGGGTCGGATGTGCCGGATAGAACACCGTTCTGCAAACGGGAACGCCAGGAGTAGCGTCCGGTCATGATGCCGTAACGTGTCGGCGTGCAGACGGATGACCCCGTGTGCGCATCCGTGAAGATCATGCCTTCCTTGGCGAGCCGGTCGACATTCGGTGTTTTAATTTTGCCGCGTTCAGGATTCAGGCATTGGATATCCCCATAGCCTAAGTCATCGCAAAGAATATAGACGATATTCGGTTTTTGAGCCGCGCAGGCCACACTGGCCATGACGAGTGTCGCCATCATTAACATAGATTTGTGCATGTTCTATTCCTTGTTCTGCTTGTTGTTTTTTGATTTCTTGTCTCCCTTTCCAGAAGGTGTCCATTCTGCAGGCATAACCTTTTCCGCAGTGAAGGGTGCGGAGTCCCCGCTGGCCTTCATCTCCTGTTTCATGCGGTCGGAGAGTTCTTTCACCCGGGCCGCTTGCTCCGGAGCGTCCGCCAGGTTTTTTATCTCAAAAGGATCGTTCTTCAGATCAAACAGCATGGTCTTGTCGATGTGTGGAAAACGAATGAGTTTCCACTGGCTGTCCATAATGGCGCGCTGGACAGATTTGTAGCCGAGCAATATCTCGCTGCGGAAAGCTTTGGAAGGATCAGCCAGTATGGCATTAAAATCTTTGCCCTGGCTCTTGGCTGGAGCTGCGATGCCGCACCGCGCGCCCAATGTTGGCAACACGTCGAAGAGATAGCACATCGCCGCTGTCCGCTTGTTCTCTGGAATGCCGGGGCCCGCCACGATCAAGGGGACGCGCATGGAGTGCTCATAGCAGTTCTGCTTGCCGATCAGCCCATGACTGCCGCGTGCCACGCCGGAGTCTGCGGCAAAGACAATGATCGTATTCTTCGCATAGGGAGAGGCTTCGAGCGCGGCCATGACACGGCCAATCTGCTCATCCAGGTACGTGATGTAATTATAATACTCTGCAATCATCTCCTTAATCGCCCTTTCCGGACGTGGCCAGGGCAGGAGCGCTTCATCACGGATGATCATCTCGCCATTGTTCCAGGGATGGAAGGGCAGGTAATTTGGAGGCAGGGGAACATCTTCCGGCTTTGTCAAGCACTTGAAGTCTGCTGGCACGACATGCGGATCATGCGGAGCGTCAAACGGCACGTATGCGAAGAAGGGGCCATCCTTGTGTTCCTTGATGAAGCGGATTGCCTCATCGGCAAACAGTTCACATGCATGCTTCTCGGCCGTCCGGGGGGGCTGGAGCTGGCCCTCCGCAACATCGCACACCTTGGCTTTGAGCGGATTGGTCATCCCCCCGACAAAAACAGAGCGGGCGATCTTGAAATTACGAATCAGCGAGGCGTTGCCATTGTGCCACTTACCGCTGATAAAGGTCGCGTAGCCTGCCTTGCCGAAGGCCTCTGGCCAGCACTCGTCCCGCATCAATTTCTCGTCGATGGTGAACAGGTTCTGCCCTGACAGGGTCATGGCGCGGCTGGGCACACAGGTGGCCCCGTTTTGTCCGCCCTGCATATAGGCTCGATCAAACGCAACGCCGCGCTTTGCCAGTCTGTCCAGGTTGGGCGTCTTGATGATGGGGTTGCCCAATGCGCCGATCGTGTCTGCGCGTTGGTCATCCGCAAAGAAGAAGAGGATGTTCGGGCGTTCAGCGGCAAGCGCAGCGCCGGTGATCAGAAGGGTTAAGGCTGCAAATCTTTTCATATCGTGTTTCCTTGGGGTTGATACGGTTAGCGTTCGGACATCTGTTTGCGATAAAGGACCTTGAACGGGTTTTCCTCTGCCACGTCCTTCAGGTTTTCGTTTTCCATGATGCCTGGCAGGACATCGAGCCACCAGGCGTCATAAGCCTTCATGAGCTTGGCTACGACTTCGGGATTCTCTTTTGAGATGTCCTTTTTCTGTTCCCGGTCCTGGGTGATATCGTAGAGTTCCTTGCGCTCAGGCAGAAAACGGTACTGGCTGGTCCGCACAGCGGCATTCTTGTATTTCATGGGGCTCTCTTTTGGATTGGGTTGCCAGTTGGTGATGTTTGGCATGCCGCCTACTTTCTGGTCGGCTTTCACCGCGCCGCCCGGAGCCCAGCGCCCGACATGCGTAAAGAGCGTGCGGTCCGCCCATTCCGCTTTCGGGTTCTTCAGGAGTGGGGTCATGGATCGTCCCTCAATGATGCGGCCTTCTGGTAGCCCGATGCCAGCGAGTTCACAAAATGTCGGATAAAAGTCGATATGCGCAGTCAATGCAGTGCAGGTCGTATTATCTTGGATGACGCCTTTCCAGCGAGCGAGCAAACCGACGCGCGTGCCGCCTTCATCCGGCGTGCATTTGCTGCCCTTCATTCCGCCCTTATACATCTTCGGCTGACAGGTCCCGTTATCTCCCAGGAACAAAATCAAGGTATTCTCGGCAATGCCCCAGTCTTCGATTTGCTTAAGCAGTTTCCCCATGTTCCAGTCGATGTTCGCCACCATGCCGCAGAAGCCCGCTTCTCCTTCAGAAAGTCCCATCTTAAGATAAGGCTCGATCCACTCCTTGGGTGCATGATAGGGCCCGTGGGGCGCGTTGGGCGTCAAGTAACAGAAAAAAGGCTTTCCGTTCTTACGGGTAACGTCTATCCACTTTGTGGCTTGTGCAAAAAAGACATCTGTGCAGAATCCAGTAGTCTTCTCAAACTTTCCGTTGTGCAAAATTGTGGGATCGAAATAGGTGTTCCCAGGTGCGTCGCCACAGGATCCCGGGTAGGTTTGTCCGATACCGCCGGCCCCATGAATGAAGGTCTCCTCAAACCCGCGCTTGTCAGGACGATAGGCCTCTTCATCGCCCAGATGCCATTTGCCGAAGATGCCAGTGGAATAGCCCGCCTTTTGGAGCATCTGTGGCAGGGTCACGACCTTGAGGCTCATGCGCTCACGCTCGTAAATCGTATGGGTGACGCCGGAATTAAATTCCTGGCGGCCAGACATGATGGCGCAACGTGTCGGTGCGCAGGCAGGGGAGACCTGAAATTCCGAAAACCAGAGGGACTGTTTGCGTAGGTTATCCAGTGTGGGCGTCTTAATGTGAGGGTGCCCCGTCCATCCCATGTCGCCCAAACCCTGGTCATCTGTCATGGCCAAGATAATGTTCGGGCGTTCTGCGGCGCAGAGCGAAGTCGCGATAAGGATGGCGAGTGGTATGAGCCTTTGCATGGTGTTTCCTTTTTTGATCGGACCGATCGGACTGATCAGTCTGATCCGACGGATCGTTTAATTCTTTTTTTTCTCTTTCGGTGCTTTCACGACTGTGACCTTCACATCATTGACTTGCTTGGCCCCTGGTGTGCTACGGCCATTCTCGACAATGGCTTCAAGTTGCCCGGTCATGGTTTCGACAATCACAGGATTATCAGCCTTGACGTTTTGGCTCTCCTTGAAATCCGTGGTCATGTTGTAGAGTTGGATGGCGGGAAGATTCTCTTTAAGCGCCTCTGCATCTTTAGGCGAACTCCAGCCGCCGCTGCCTGGACAGCATTCGAGTTTCCATTCGCGGGTGCGAATGGAAAACATGCCGTTGATGCTGTGGTGGATTATCGTTTCGCGAATAGGCTTGTCTTCGCCCTTTAAAAGCGGCAGGATGCTGAAGCTGTCTTCGCCGGCAGTCTCCGGGAGTTTAGCTCCGACGATTTCCGCACAGGTGGCCATGAGGTCTGTGAGGCAGGTGAGTTGCGCGCAGGTGCTGCCGGGCTTTACAACACCCGGCCAGCGCACGATGAAGGGGATGCGGTGTCCGCCCTCCCAGATGTCGGCCTTGTGTCCTCGGAGCTGCGCACTGGGGAAGTGGCCTTGCTTTTGAAGCTTGTCCATGCCAGCCGCAGGCGAACAGCCGTTGTCGCTGGTAAAGATGATGAGCGTCTCTTGCGCAATGCCCGCCTTTTCAATGGCCTCGACCACTTGACCCACGGACCAGTCGGTCTGCATCACGAAATCACCATACTCGCCGAGGCCGCTCTTGCCCTGCCATTCCTTGGCTGGCACGATAGGGGTATGTGGCGAGTTGAGCGCCAAGTAGAGGAAGAAGGGCTTCTTCGCATTAGCCTGCTCATGGATGTAGCTGGCCGCGTGACGGGTCAGTGCGGGCAGGGTGTCGATGGGGGCAATCTGTTCCTTGACCGTGTTATCCGTAAAAACGGCTTCCATCATGCGGGCATGGTGAAAACCGTAAAAATGGTCAAAGCCGCGAGAGCAGGGGCCATCCTTCGTGACTGCCCCGGTGGGGGCGCCTGTGCTTCCGGCTTTTTTACCCTTCCCCTTGCCTGCATCCTCCCGCAGGCTCGCTTTATCGAGTGTAAAGCCGAGATGCCATTTTCCAATACACGCTGTTGAATACCCCTGCTGTTTCAAGAGCGAGGCTACGGTCAGACGGCCTTCGGAGATGAGGGGCTCGTCATACCCGTCCAAGACGCCATGCTGAAGACGTGACCGCCAGGCATAGCGTCCTGTAAGAATACCGTAGCGCGTGGGGGTGCAGACCGAGGAGCCACCATGCGTGTCCGTGAAGGTCATGCCAGCCTTGGCCAGCTTATCGATATTCGGCGTCGGAATTTTGCCGCGCTCCAGGTTCAGGCATTGCACATCGCCATATCCCAAATCGTCACACAGGATGTAGACGACGTTGGGCTTTTGTGCAGCGGACGCTGCAGTTGCGAGCGTGATTGCAAGTGCAAGTAGTTTCGTCATGGTGTTCTGATAGATCTGTCTGATCCGTCCAATCTGTCGGATCAGACAGATCTATTAATTTGCTGTTTCCCTTGCCAACGGTGCGGGTATAACCGCACCCTCCATAACGAAGTGCTAGAACTTCACGTCAGGGTTCCTGAAGCGAAGACCGTTGTTATCATGATACGTGCCGGATTCGCTGACAATTGCGCCGTCAGGCCCGCCCATCATGAAGTGAAACACTTTTTTGTAGGGCAGTTTATAGGGGCGGCCATCAGCGACAAACTGCTTCACATGGCAGCTCTTTAAATGAGCCTTGATCTCTTTTGGCAGCTTCGCCACGAGTTCAGGGTACTTGTCGAGATTGGGTTCGCCGTCTTCGCCAAAGGCATAGACTGATCCGTAGCGGACAATCCAGCTCTCCATCTTGGCGGGCATATCTGTCTCGTGATGACCGTGCTCAGCGATGCATTGATAGGGCAACAAAAAGATTTCGTGCGCAAAATACGATTCCGCCTTTTCATTAAACCAGAAGACGCCGCCCATGCCGAATTGCGTGAAGTTCCCTGTCCCGAAATCGATAGCCCACAAGAACTTGGGATCGCTCTTATAGATGTCATAAATAGGGGCCCCATGCTTTTTCATCAGGTCGAAATAGGCCTGTTTCCCTTTTTCAGCATCAAACTTTCCGTCTTTATAAAAATCGCTGTTCTTTTGTTGTGTGGCGCAGCCTGTGACAAGGAGCCCTGTCAGCAGAAGTGCAGTTCCTGTGCGAATCGTGGTTTGTTTCATAGTCACCTTTCTGTTGTCGTGTTGTTGAGTTGTTATTGAGCGAGTTCGAAACGGCCGATCCAGCCGCCGCCGGGCTGCAGGACAATCTTGATTTTGTCTGCGCCGTTCACGGTGCGGATCTCTTTTTTCCAGTCTTCAGGGTTGCGGTCTGCGTTGATGCCGTCCTTGAAGATGGTTGCGGTGTAAGTCTTCTTGGCTAATACGGTGGAGAGATCCAGTTCATACTCGCGCTTGTCCCAGTTGCCGATCGCGCCAATATAGACAAGGTCGCCCACACGGCGGGCCAGTATGCAGAACTGCCCGGGTTCGCCGTCAATGCCGATGACCTCATCCCATTTCGTCGGGATCTGGCTCAGAAATTCCGTGCATTCCGGGTTCTTCAAATATTCAGAGGGAGAGTCGCACATCATCTGAAGCGGCCCTTCCAAGAGCATGAGCAGTGTCATCTGGTGGACGCGTGTCCCTTGCGATGCGGGAAGTTCAAAGGTGGGCTTGAAGTGTTTCCGTGTCTGGTTCTTCATGGCGCCTGCTGTGTAATCCATGGGCCCTGCCACCATCCGCGTGAAGGGGATGATGGTGTCGTGCCGCATAAAATCGCGATTGGAGTCGCCCCACTTGACCTGCTCCAGTCCAAACACAGCCTCATAGTTGATCAGGTTCGGATATTTCCGATGCATGCCCGCAGGCTTAAACGTGCCGTGATACGCAAGAAGGACTTTGTAATTGGCTGCAACCTGGGCTGTCTTTTCCATGTACTGCAGCACATCTTGATCGTCACGGTCAAAGAAGTCGATCTTGAATCCCTTGGCGCCCATCTTGGCGTAGTGCGAAATAATTTCCTCCTGCCGGTTATAGAACTGGGGCCAGGCTGCCCATAAGATTAATCCCACATTTTTCTTCTCCGCGTAAGCGAGAAGGGTTTTTAAATCAACGTCATCCGAGATCTCCATGATCTTCAGCTTCTTGGACCAGCCTTCATCCAGGATCACATACCGTATGCCATATTTTGAGGCGAAATCAATGTAGTATTTATAGGTCTCCGTGTTGCACCCGGCTCGGAAGTCAACGCCTGTCACATTCCACTCGTTCCACCAGTCCCAGGCGACCTGGCCGGTCTTGATCCACGATACATCGCCGAGCACACACGGGGAGGCCAGCTTGTAGTTGAGGTCGGCGTTGAGGAGTTCAGCAGGCCGGTCCGCCAGGGTGAATGTGCGCCAGGGGAAGGTGCGCGTGCCTGGGGTCCGCGCGATGAAGTTCTCTCGCGCATGGACGCGGCGGTAGCGTTGGTCATCGACCACCTTCTCTTGAACCGGAAAACGTGCAAAGCCGGATTTCAGGACAGCTTGCTTATTGGCGGCAAATAGATTCCAGCCCGGATAATCCAGCAGGTCCGTCTCACTGACCGTCATGCAGCCGGTCTGCGTCTTCACATACAAGGGCAGCAACACCATCTTTTCGGCATTCAACTCAGAGACCTTCTTGCCATCATAGAGGCACTCGAAAGAGTTCTGGAAGAGGTCCTTGTTGTAGGGGTCGTTGTTGTAGGTTGCAAAGACTTGGTTGTCTTCAGCAAAGACCAGATCAGCTTTTTCGTTTAAGACGGTGATGATCCCGGAAATTGTTGTTTCCCAACGATAGGCGACCCCATCATCATACGCCACGAGTGTGATTGCCGTGTTATTCTCAAAGACGATTTTTTTGCGCTTCCCGTTCACAACGATCTCGCGCTTCTTATAAACAGGCGGACGGATTTTATCATTTTCAATAGTGTCGATGCAGTTTTTTACCGTCAGGTTTTTGCCGGCAACCGCTCCTTCAAGCTCGAGCGCAATCGGCATCTGCTTGATGACACACGCGCCTTTTTGACTGACCGAAATTAAAAGGCCGTCTTTGACATCCAGTGAGATTTCATTCTTTCCGTTCGGGGACTGGACGGAATAGGTCTCGGCAAAAACAGGGGAGAGTATTCCGATGCTGATAAGTGTAAAGAGTATTGTTCTCATGGTGCCTTCCTTTTGTTTTTTTTAGGATTCTGTGTTTGTTGCGCCTGCTTTGTCTTTTTCACGTCGTCCTTGGCGGGCGGTGTCCATGCAGCAGGCGTCGGATTGTCAATGATGAGGGGGATGGGGTCGTCGCAGCGCTTCATCTCGCCTGCCAGCAGGGCCATCATCTCTTTGACCTTGTCCGGATTTTGAGCAGAGAGATCGGTCATCTCATACGGGTCGTTTTGCAGATCAAAGAGGTGTGTCACGTTGATGAGGGGGTAGCGCATCAGTTTCCAGCGCTGATCGCGGATCGCGCGCTGTGAGTCGCGATAACCTGTGTATAGCGTGTCGCGCGTCTTCTCCTGTTTGCCGGTGATGATGGGCATGAGGGATTTGGCATCCACATGCGCAGGAATCTTTGCACCGCCCAGATCGCAGAAGGTCGGGAAGATATCCATCAGGTAAACAAGGGCATCGCTCTTGCCCTGCGGAATCCCGGGGCCCGCAATGATGCAGGGCACATGCATGCCCCCGAACTCAAAGAGATTCTGCTTTCCGATCAACCCGTGGTCGCCAACAGAGAGGCCGTTGTCCCCGGTGAAGACAATGACGGTATTTTCGTATTCGCCGATTTCCTTCAGCTTTTCAATGACGCGGTTGAAGTTGTAATCCAGCCCGCTGATGCAGGCGTAGTAGTCTGCGCGGACCTGCTGGATCATCTCCTCGGTGCGCGGCCAGGGCTCCAGTTTCTCGTCGCGGACGGTCATCTCGCCGTTATCGATCGGCAACTGGGGCAGGAAGCACGGGGATTTCTTAATCACCTGCGGTTTGTATTTGCCATGGAACTGGGGTTCGGCTGTGCGGGGGTCATGTGGGACGGAGGGCGCGAGGTAGATGTAGAAGGGACGGCTCTTGTCGCGCTTTTTGTCCAGGAAGTCAATGGCCAGGTCGCCCATGACCCGGCTGACATTGGCGCGCCCGTTGGCGAGCTTGTCATCCAGATGGATGGAGATTTCAAACTCCTTGATGCCTGCTGAAAAAGAGTTGCCGGGTTTGCCCGCATGAAAGGTCTGATAGCCGGCCGCCTGCATGACGCGCGGCAGATAGGTGGAGGCATCCGTCGCAGTGGGGAGTGTGGACTTCGCATTTGCTCCTGGGATATGCTGCCAGGAGAGGCCGGTCAGCATCATGGTGCGGCTGGGGGTGCAGACCGCGCCGATCATCGCGCCCATGGTGTAGCAATGACGGAAGGTGAAGCCGCGCTCCACGAGCTTGTCAAGGGTAGGGGTGTAGACGTTGTCCGGGTTCCCCAATGCGGCTGCGCCATCTGCGCGATGGTCATCTGCGTTCAGATGCAGAATGTTGATCTTCTTCGTTGGCCCAGCCTGCACAGCCGCAACAAGAAGCACGGTTGCGAGACCGGCAAAAAAACTCTGTTTCATCAAGCCCCCCAGTTAAACGATTGCCGCATTACCATAGCACATTTTGACTCTTTTGCCTATAGAACGTTTAGTGGGGTGTGATGTTTTCTGTTTTGGAGTGCGGTGGCAAGCGGTATTCCGCGCGACACCGCTTTTGCGTTGCATGGGCCGGAAAGCGGTGCCGCGCCAGACGGTGTCTTGCTTGTCACCGCACTCCAAAGCAGTTCGGTGAACTGAACGACTCGTCAATCCTGCCGCTGCCAGAGCGCCACCGATTTGGACTCTCGTGCTTAACAGCTTCACCAATTCCGAACAGAATTTGATTGTTTCCGCTTGCTTTGCCCATCAAAAAGAGCAAGAATGCGCTCATCGTTGGCTGGGTTGCCAGCAAAAGACAACAGAGCCACATGAAGCGTTCCAAAAGGTGAAAGGGAGGACTATGAAGCCAAAGATCGGACTGATAACGTTAGGTGTTGGCAATCTTGAACGCTCAACAGCATTCTATCGGGACGGGTTGGGGTTCCCGACGCAGGGGGACTATCCCGGTGTCACATTCTTCGTCCTTGAGGGAACATGGCTGTCACTCTATCCCCGCGCCGAATTGGCTCGGGATGCGCAGGTCGATGAAGCTGGATCAGGTTTTCGGGGGTTCGCATTGGCGCACAATGTCAGCACTAAAACAGAAGTGGACCAGATTCTTGATCAGGCCTCAAAGGCTGGAGGTACAATTGTAAAGCGTGCAAGAGATGCTGAATGGGGCGGATACTCAGGATATTTCTCCGACCCAGATGGATTCCTCTGGGAGGTTGCGTGGAACCCCGGCATTGATTTGACATGAAGCGTCACCCAGCAGCGGCGCCCTCCGCCTGCATGAAAGCTCCCCGGCCCTCCCGGAGCTGGCAGGGGTGTACCCCCATAGGTGTTAAGCTAAGAATGAATACTTTTTCGCAAAAGCCGCTAAGAAGAGCGCAAATGTCACGCCCGCCTCACCCATGAATACATGGACGGCGGAGCGAACATTTGCGCGGGATCAACTCAATTTTCATCAGCAAAAAACTTGTTTTTTGCTGATGAAAATGAAACCAGTATTCATCTGCGCGGCTATCCATTCCGCCGTCCGTGTATCCACGGGTGAGGCGGATGAGATAGCCGCGCAATCTTTTTGTGTTGGTAATGTGGTTATCAAAACAGGTAGAGAGGTTCCACCTCTTAAGGGTTGAAAATCTGACCTGTTCAGGGTATGGTACAAAGCGGCTGGTGACCTGAGAAACCATCAACCGACTGTATGGGAGACGCTCGAAAAAACCGATGGGCTAACTGCCCGCTTTTGTGTTTGAGCGCCGGCGGAGAACTCACCTGCCTGGGGCAAAAGACCCCGTATACCTGTGTGCAACATGCAGATCCGCCTACCCTGAACAAGTCAGTGCTTATAAGGATAACATGACAGACAACGACAGACAACTGAAAACGGAAACGCAAGTCCCTCTCGTGGTTGGGCTGGACGCCCACAGCGAGAAGCTGGTCTTCTCCTTCTTCCGGAAGGGCGCCGACGAGGCTTCACACGAATGCCTCCGCCGCCGCACGGTGCACATCGCGGACCTCGAGACGTTCGCCGCGAAGCACATCCGCCCGCAGGACGCCACCGTGCTGGAGGCTTCGACCAACTCCTTCAGCATCGCCGAGCGGATGGAGCGGATCGGCCTGACGGCGTACGTGGTGAACAGCGAGGCCGTCTCTTCATATTCGAAGCGCTACCACGTCACCGATGAGGGCGATGCCGATAACCTCGCCCGCTATTACATGAGCGGATGCGCCCAGATCGTATGGAAGCCCGACCCGAAGAGCCGCCACTATCGCGACATCTTCTTCGGCTACCGTAACGCGAGGAAGGACAAAGTCCGCACATCGAACCGCATCTGGGCGTTCGGCAGCGGTCACGGGCTGAAGAGCTTCAGCAAGTCGAAGTTCAACGGCGATGTCGAGTCCGCCGTCGTGCACCTGTCCGGGCTCCCGCTCGGGGAGGCTGACAAGTGGATGCTCAAACTCATCCTCGAAGACTGGCGGCATGCGGCGGAGACCCATGCTGCCTTCAAGAAGAGGATGGCAGAGATCGCCGTTTCGTCGCCGGAGATGCTGAAGCTGATGCAGATCCTCGGCCTGAGCCTTGTCGTCTCGTTCGCGCTGGTCGCCTTCGTCGGTGACGTCACGCGGTTCAAGAGCCACAAGAAACTCGTCACGTACATCGGACTGAACCCCTCCGTCGTCGGCAGCGGCAAGACCGTCAACAAGGGGCATCTCGTACAGAACGGCCGGGGCGACCTGCGAAGCCTCCTCGTGCAGGGAGCCCAGGCTGCGATGCGCTACGGGAAGGACCCCATGCACAGATGGGCGTACCGGCTCTCCATGCGAAAACCCAGGAACGTATCAATCGTGGCGCTGGCCCGGAAGATGACCACTTACGCCTGGCACGTCCTGATGGGCCACCCGTCTCCCATGAAAGAGGCGCCGAAGGCTTTCAAGACGAAGATGCTCAAGCTGGCGACCGTCCTCGGCCGCGACCATGTCAGGCAGGCGGGCTTCAAGAACGCCTCGGCGTTCGTAGACGCCCTGACGGAGAAGGTCTTCGGCCCGCCTCCTGCGCAACTGACCGGGACGGAGTTACAAACAGTGTCCGCCTCCGGGGTTTGATGCCCCCCGGCGGAACTGTTCATAACTCCTATGGACATCTAGAAAGGCATCAAAATGCAACTTTAGAAACTTTTTTCACTTTTACGATTGACTAACCACATACCCGGTTTTTGCGGTAAAATCTTTAACTACAAAATGTTGTATATTGTCAGTCTTTTGGTGTTGGGAACAAATGTCGCTCCTTAGCTTAACACCTATGGGTGTAACCCTGCCCTTCAGGGAATGCGGACGTAGTCTTAGGGCGTCAGGAGCGCCTGTAGTTTTGCTGCCGTTGCTTTTTCAGAAACGGTTAAATCAGCTGCGGGCTTTGCGAAGAGGACTAAGGCAACGAGTTCATCAGGGCTCAGGCTGGGCTGGCTCGTGAACTGATGCGCCACTTTCTCTGAACCCTCCTTGATGCTCAACGTGTAGTTAATTTTTTTGCCCTCGACTTCCGCATTGGCCTCGAGCAGCTTGAAGGTCTCCAGTTTTTCAACATTATTTTCAAGACGTGCAGGTTGGACCGTGAAACGCGTCTTGCCGAGGTTAAAGGCCCCGCTTTTAATGTGCAAGGGGAATTCGGAGTCCTTCTTCTGGGTCTCGATGTCGAGGCTGACATCCTGTAGCCAGAGGTCTTTGAAATAGGAGGCGACGTTCAGGCTCTGGATTTTGAGCGTCCCTGTGCCGTCCGGGTTGACAGTCGCTGTGACGGCTCCGTCAAAGGCCGTGACGCGGCAGGGCGTGTTGCTGCCCAGCGGCCCGATCTCCGCATCGAAGCTGAACTCCTTCAGGATCGAGGGGTGGAGGCGCGGACGCAGCGTGCCGGTGAGGCGCGTGATGAAGCCAGGGGTTGTCGCTTTTCCGGTCACAATCTTGAATTGATCCGTGTCCGCCTTGATCGTGCCGAAGTCGGTTGTCCCCTTTTCCCACTTGAAGCCGGTCCATTCGAATTTCGGGATCGCGATGCTGAAGCCTGTCAGTCGGTTGGTCAAGAAGATGTCCGACAAGGAGAGCTTGTCAATCTGGAAGAGGTCCCAGTTGAACGGCGTGTCAGACGTCCCTTGTGTTGAGGGTTCGCTTGTCTTGGGGGCCGAGTCCGGCTCGAAAACACTGATGTGCGCCTTGGTGACGCTGATCTCTCTAAAAATAAATCGCTTAGAACGGATGGACGTTAAAAGGTTGTCGTACGAGATGCAGAGGTTTTCAACCTCGCCGTTTTCCCATTTCAGGGTCTTAATCCGGGTGCCCGTTGAGAAGGAGCCTGAGATGTCCTTGATGGTGATAGGGGACTCAGGGGGGGCAGTCTGCTCGATGGCTTGGGCAACCTTTTTAAGCGGGTAGGCTGTATGCATCAGGGTGTAGTAGCCGCCGCCGACAACCAGGGCGATCGTCAGCAGGATTCCGCCAAACGCGTACAAAAAGCATCCGCCGCACCCCATTGATTTCTTAGGTTCCTGAGTCATATCGTTCATCTGTGGCACTCCTTGCTTCGTTTTGTCGAATAGATTATCTCTTTTGATCCGCCTTGTCGATTATACTTTATCAGGAGATTTATAAGGGTATGCGAAAAAAGAAAAAGCAATATTTGTTGCGCAGTCTCGTTTTTATAAACATAATACGTTCGTTATAGCATGGAGAAAATTTATGAAATCGTTGATTACTATTGTTTTGGGGCTCCTTGTTTTGCCGCTATATGGCGAGGAGAAGCCTGCAAAGGAGATCGCCGTCGCCTATCTATTCAACGATTCACATCCTTTTACGCTTCAGGAAATCGGGGCATCTGCTTCGGCGACGCTGGAGGACACCTTAACCATGAAGGTCATGCTGGCCTCTTCAAAAGAGACAAATGATGATTCGCGATGGACGTTTCACTCGGTTGATAGCCTTGGAAATGAGATCAGAGCCCGGCGTGAGGGGGATGGCACATTAAAGACAGAGGGGCAATATGTCTTTGTGACCTATTCGCTTGAAAATCTGCAAAAAACGCCTGCCGTGGTTCCTCCCTGCGCCTTGATCGATGATAAAGGGCGGAAATTTGTACCGATCGAATATTCAATCGCGCGTAAGTATCTGCCAGAGGAATATGACACCCAGGAGCCGAGAGTGGCTGCGGGAATAAAAAGAAAAAACTGTTCAATTTATGAATTGCCCAAGGGCGCTCGGCCTGTCTCTATCGAGGTCTTGCCGTTATGCACAACAGCGTTCCATAAACTATTTATCAACAATGGAGTGGCGAGCAAGAAAATCATTCTTTCCGCTGGGGAAAACAATGTGTCTGCTGCGAGCAATAAGGTGGAGGGTGTCAAGAAGGCAACGGTCACGCAACCTGAAAAGCCATTCATGTTAACCATGAAGTGTACGCGCACGGAGAATACAGAAGACAAATTAGGTCGCTCTTTTGTTGTGCGTTCACTTGGCTACACGGTCGAATTGAAGCTTCTGAATGCCACTCAGAAGGATGTGAGCGTGAAGGCCTACTTTATTGGGGAAACGAGTGGTAATACGCTGATGATCTCCGAGGTTGTTGAGAAGGAGGCTGCTGTTCTCAGTACAAAAGCAACGTCATTCAGAGTCGCGTGTCAGCCTGTTGGAGAGAATGAAAAGCTTGATGCGGGTCTCGAGTTGAAAGGTGTCATCATTCAGGCGTGGGTAGATGGAAAAATGGTGCAATCGTATACCTCGCAGTACGCCTGGAAAAAATACTCAGAAATGCCGGATCTGCTCACAAAATTTGAAATGTATAAGCGGCCTCATCAAGAAGATAAGCCTCATAAGCGGAGGTTTTGGAAATAACCCGAAGGCGTTTTTTATCACCGAATTAAACGAATGGAACGAATTGGAATTAGCTTAATTCGGTTAATTGGGTGAAAAAAACGGTTGAAGGTACAGTCAAGTATTCTACTGCTTATTTAGTGCGGCACCTGAAATCTTATATACGCGCGCCGCCCCATCCGTTTGAGGCAGGTAGAGGGTGATCTGCTTCATGGCACCTGTGTATTCGGGATTGGATGTGAGTTGGACCACGTAGGTTTTTCGTGTTCCATCCGGCTGTATTGTGAGCGAGTAGGGAATTCGCTTGCCGGAGTACGGCGAAACTTCGACAGTCACGTTGAAGGCTCTGTTTGTTGCTGCAAGGGTAAACGCGGCATCGAGTTCTAGGATGGGCATGTCTGCTGCTTTCCAGAATGTGGTCGGAGAGACTGCGATGCCACGCGGCTTTTCACCATACGTGATGTTAAGAGCATCTTTGATCGGCCAGCCGGTATCTTTTGCTGAACCATGATATGAGAATCCGTTGCGGTCGTTATTGAAGCTCCAGACGGGCGGGCGGATGGGGCCGTGGAGGGTGCGCGCAACGCGTCGAATCTCGCTCAAGCTTCCCACGATCAGGTAAGTTTGATAGGTCCAGTCAATGTTGTAATCTAGGATGTGCGTGCCGATGGGCGCAATATACCCAGTCTGTTTGTCCTTGACGCCGCCGGAGCCCTTCATTTTGTCGCCTCCGGCAAAACCGCCGATGACTTGAACGACGTCCGGCTGAAAGAGGCCGACTCCTGTGTTGGCGTCGTTGACGAGTGCGGTCCAGCGTTCAGTTGCGTTAAAGCCGATCCAAGGCCACCCTTTGCCATCGTTCTTCTCAACGATGTTTGTTGTCGGCGCATCTGTGAAGGGTGCGTCCCCGGTATACGTCACCAGCTTATACCAGGGGCCGTTTGTATAGAGCGCCGGCATCTCCTGGTGGCGGCCCGAGTACTGTGTCTTGTCCGTGCGCTGATTGATGATGCGCGCCTTCATCTCAATGGTATTTTCAGACACGATCGTGTAGGTGACTTCAAAAATGCAGTCGCCTTCGACATTGATATGCGGCCATTGCATGGGAATGCAGCGGACGCGGATCGTCTTGTTGTCCGGCTGCTCAAAGGCGATTGTTCGCGATTTAATGTCACCAACGCTTCCGGACTGGATGGGATTCCATCCCAGCATGGTCCACGCCTTATGGGGTTCCTCTCCCTTGGGCCCGATGTACGGATTCGGTCCACTGTAGTAGGACATCTGGATCTGCCGGCCCCAGTCGCTGCTGTTAATCATGTTGATGTTGCCGTTCTGCTTGTCTTCCAGCAGGGTGACTGCACCGCCCAGGCTCAAGTCCACGCCAAGCCGAAGGCGATTGTTAGACAAGTAACGCATCGGATCATTGCCGAAGTCGTAGCGCTGCTGAGGTGCGTTACCCGCACCCTGTGCGACACTTACCGCAACGAAACTGATAAATAAAAGTTTGATAATTTTTGATTTTTGATGCATGTGTATCTCCTAGGGTTTAATCGATCGACGTTTTGTTTAAAGGAGCGCGGGCATCCTGCCCGCAAGGAGAAGCGGCCGGGACGGCCACGCTCCCGTCCAGGAAAGGAGCGCGGGCATCCTGCCCGCAGGCAGAGGCGGCCGGGACGGCCACGCTCCCGTCTCGCTCCCATACCGTATAAGCATCGCTCCTAAGATGTGCTTTTTTCGGGTTGTCGCGAATATAACAGAGGTAGGCAATAAAATGCCTTTCGTTTCGGATGAGGCGATCCCAATATTCAGGTTGCCAAAGCGTCCCTGTTCGATTTAACGCATGATTAATAGCTTTAGCTGTAAAACTCTTCCACGAGTGCATAACTTCTGCAAGTTGATATCCTGTTTTAAGCTTCAGAAGAACATGCACATGATTAGGCATAATGACATAAGAGATGAGCAGATAGCGCACCGTGTCAAAATGTGCAATGGCGTCAGACACAATCTTGCGAATAGCAGGATGCTTTAGCACACATGAGCCATGCCCTGCGTCCAGCCACTCTTCGAGACGGCTACTGAAACGCATATGATACTCTTGCTCGGTGGATACGTCCCAAGGTTCAGGGTTGCGCGTCAACCACGCTTGTTTCGCATCATTCCACAGGTCTAGTTTTTCTTTCGGCATGGCATCATCCAGTCGCCATGTAACGAAACAGTAACAATCCGTTTGATTCCAGTGTGGTAGTTTGTGTACAGAGGAATCATGATCGATAAGAGGATTGAAGAAAGGAGCGCGGGCATCCTGCCCGCAGGCAGAGGCGGCCGGGACGGCCACGCTCCCTTCCTGAAAAGGAGCGCGGGCATCCTGCCCGCAAGGAGAAGCGGCCGGGACGGCCACGCTCCCGTCCTGAAAAGGAGCGCGGGCATCCTGCCCGCAGGAAGAAGCGGCCGGGACGGCCACGCTCCCGTCCTGAAAAGGAGCGCGGGCATCCTGCCCGCAGGCAGAGGCGGCCGGGACGGCCACGCTCCTGTCCTGTTTTGAAAAATCACTTAACATAATGGGTATTTTGAAAAAACCTCTATTTCAGTAGCTCTCTCACCGCCTGTCGAACCTCCTCTGGCAGTTGTCCGTCCGAAATAACGGCTTGTAGCGCTTTGTGTGCAAACTCTAGTTGTTTATGGTTTGGCACCCGGAGCAATTCCATGACAACTCGCCGCTTGGTCCACGGGGATCCACCCTCCAGCCATTCCAAGAGCGGACGCTTCGCGACCTCTTCCCCGCAGACGAGCATGCTGACCGCTGCTGTAATTTTCACTGGCTCGTCTTCATCCGAAAGAAGATTCTTGAGGATGGCTACATTCGCCTCGCGATCCGCCGCATCGCCACCCGCCAGATGAAGCGCTGCCTGGACGCGTCCGCTTGTATCCTTCCCTCCGGCCAGCATGCGGTAGAAGTCGCGCCCTGCTGACGGACCTATTTTTGAAACAGCAGAAAGGATGACGTCAGGCGAAAGCAGTTCCTCGCCTTCGCGGGGATCAGCAGGAGACGCCAGGGAAGATTGCTTGATCTCGTCCCAGTCACCCGAAAGCGCATCCAAATTGCGGATCGAGTCATACTGAGCCTTATGGACCACAGCAATTTGTTGTGCCATGAACCCGCTGCCTCGCCTCCTCTTTTCGTCATTCTGCGCATCGATGTATAACTCTGTCAGGCGCGGCATCGCCTCTTTGGCCTTGAGCATGCCCAGCGCAATCACAATCGAAGCACGGGCCAGCCCGCTCTCCATGTCGAGCGCCTTCAGTAGGAGCGGTATGGACGACGGATCGCCAATGGCGCCGCAGGCGCGAGCCGCATTCGAGCGCACGACTCGGTCCTTGCTCATCAACGCCGCATGCAGTTGCGGCAACTGATGGGTGCCGGCGTAACCGAAAACTGCTGTAACAAAGCGAACCTTCTCTTGTACATGAGGAGCATCATGCGCCGTCAGCAGCACCTCGTCGGCCTCCGGGTGTCTGTTTAACGAAGCCGCGAATTGTTTCAACAGCGCCACCTGAGGTTCATAGTCACTGACGGAAGGCGGTGATTCCAGCACCAGAGCAAAAATCGGCGCGTTTGCCTGGGACGCCAAGGCAACATAGAGGTTCTCCCTGTCCACCGCGACACCGATCGTGGAGTCAATGCCGAAGGGAAAATTGCTGTACTCGTGATCCCGCTGGATCACCTCGCGAAGGATTCCAAGCTCAGGAATGCGGTCGTTCTTGCAAAGCTGGAGGGCTGCGAAGCCGCGTATGGACGCATCCCGGTCTTTTAGCAATTTTTCGTAGGTTGCCAAAATATCAGGTGTCGGGGTTGCTGTACTGAGCAAGAAAAGCGCCGTGCAACGCTCTCGGATTTCAGGCGAGACCACCATGCGGAGCAGCGCCGGTATCTGGACAGCAGTCCCGCCCTCATTGCCCAGCAGGCTGGCAGCTACACGCGTGCGATAGAATGCGTTAGGGTCGTTCAGTGCAGCCGTCATATCCGAAGTCATCGGACGCTGCAGAGCCTCGTCCACCTGTTGCTGCCGCGCGGAGCGGACAACGACAACAGCTTCCTGCGTCCAGGTCCTTGCAACGAGGCCTGTGGCGGATGGTGCGGCGAGCAGCATGCCGTGCGTTCCGGCAAGGATCGTCATGTCACCCGCTTGTACGCCGCCGACCAACGGGTATCCGCCGAGAATCGGCATCGCGTCGGTGCTAAGTCCGGGCGGAGGCGAAGCAGGGAGGATTTCGTCGCCCTCGCTGATCACTCCCGTCTTCGTATCGAGGATGGAACTGCGGAAGGTCCGGACACGGTCGTCAGGGTGGGTCGAGGGCCAGCGTTTTTTTACCTCGTCAGCGACTGGCGCAACGACGCTCTTTTCTAACGACGTCCCATACGCGCGAACGCTGTAGATCGTGCCGTAGAGAATATGCAACCGGTCTCCCTCGACCCTCAGGCGCTTTATTTTATTGCACTTCAGCCCGTCAGATTTGGACAGTATCTGTATAAGCCGAGTCTTCAGATCCATCACCGCAAGACCGCCACCATCATCGCCCAGTTCACATGCCAAATAGAGCCGGTCTCCAATGCGTGCGACATCCTCGACCTTGTTAGACGGCAGGCCGTCGGAGACCGTGATGCGTCCGATGATTTTTCCATCTGGCAGTGAGAGTATCGTCACCCCGCCGTTTGAGCAGACATAGAGCCGGTCGTTGTCACGCACACAGCGCTTCACATAAAAATCACTCAACTCTTCATCCTGGGTTCCGATCTTGTTCCAGGTTCCTGCAGCGGGATCTATCAGGAAAAGCCCGCCTTCCAAGTCCTGGATGTGGTGGCTCATGCCTGTGTTGTCATCGTAGCCCAGATTATCTTCCTGCCATTCGCGGATGAGCGAGGCGCCCACAAGCAGCCGGCCTCCCCCTGCGGGCACGCTGCAAAATGTGGGTCCTCGGTCTCCGGAAAGAGCGAGCTTCACATGTGCAAGAGCACCGGAAATATGTTCGCCAGCCAGACGCGCCAAATCTGCGGGCACGGGGTCGGCTGTTTTACGGAGCGTTTTCGTTGTCCGGTCGTAGGTCACCACAATATTCGGATTATTCCCGGCCAGCCAAACCAGACCGTTGCTTTCGCCCAAGAGACGGAAATCCGAGTTCTGTAATTCGTCTGAACGTCCAAGCCCGGAGATAGGCAGCACCCTGAACGCAAATGTCTCTGGATCCAGAATGGCCGGGCGGTGCCGGAGTTCGTTATTCACATAGGCATCCGCCCAGACTTCATGTTCCGTCGCGCCGATGATGTGCCATTGCTTGTGGTTGACGTCAATAGCCTTGAACTCCTCAGCTACAGGATCATAAAAGGACTTTTCACCCCAGAGCTTTCCGCATCCGACAATCAGCCCTCCACCTCCCAGATACAATGACTCTTTCTTTTTCGGCTCATAGCGGTAGATCGAGCCATTCGAGCAGACCCACAATGCCGCGTTCCACCAACGCAGACTCGAAACAGGAAACACCTCGTGAATACGGTCCGTGCGGGTTTGGCCTGACATCTCGATTGTCTTCTCAATGCGATCGCGCTGCTTTCCATCGGCCTTTTCGACTCCGACTCTGATCAGGCGCGGCTGCTCGCCCCAGACATCGTCAAGCCTGAAAAGTCCGTCGCGGGTTCCGACATACAAACCAGACGGCGTGTCGCAAAAGGTTGTGACACCCACACCAGTTGGAATTTGAAGGACATCCAATGCCTTGCCCGTGTCGCAGTAGCGCACCAAGCCCCAGGAGGTGCCAATCCAGACGCGCCCGCCGTCCTCGCCCCACGTGGCACCCGGCGCAATCGCGCGGACATCGTCACGGTTGGAAATCAGCCGGACGCCCGCTGGAAGTTCGGCTGTTCGGACCTTGACTGCATTGCGTATGAGGCTGTGTCCTGAAGCAGGATCGAGACGTAAATGCTGTTTGCCTGCGCGCAGACGGTTCACCTGGTTGATCAGCGGGATGCACCCGCTCTTTTCAATCAGCAGGGCCGCGCGTTCAATGTCTCGTTCACTTTTGAGATGCGCAAGAAACACGTAGAGGCCTTGCAACGTGTCTTCAACGGGCTGTGACTCATTGTAAATGCTGTTGTTCCAGTTGCCCCGGTAGCTGGAGAGTGCCGACTCCCGCAGGCTGAAGGGCTTTTCGCCTTCCAGCATCCGGAAGCCCAGGGATAGCAGTTTCTCTTCATGTCCCGGATGGCGTTCGTAGAGACGGAGGAGACGATAGGCAAGGTCCTGATAGTTACGGAATTGCGTCCGGTTGTGCGCACCTTTGCCACGCTGGAACGCCGGTAGCGCATCGCTCTCCAACAACTTTTCCAGCACCGGGATGATATCCGGCGTGTCGAGTCGGACCAGAGCGTCCAGCCTTTCGAGCTGTGTCTGCATATCCAGCGGATTGGCCTCCACCAGCGCCTGGAGCAGGCGACGGTATGGCTCCACGCCTGCATTGCGGAAGCGCTCTTTCCATTCCGCAACCGCATAGGCGGAGTTGCTCTGCTTTCGTGCCACGCCCTCGGCAATAGCCTTGATTGTGCCCTCCTTGTCGCCTTGCAGCCAGCGGAGGTTTGCACGCACGTGCGGCAGGGTGTTGGTCAAGCTTGAACGCGTCGCGATCCACGCCATGATTTCCGACTCTTTGCCGGCAGTCCGGAAGCGGGAGACGGTTTGTTCCAGCATTTGGAGGCTACCCATTTCATGCTCCGACCCTTCCATCAGCCGAAGCGACACCTCCATCGCGCGGTCGCTTTTTCCAAGGGCCGAATAGAGACGCTGCAAGCGGCTCAGCAGATCCCGGTGGATGGATTCCTGGGCATTGACCGCCCCGCGGCCAGGCATCAAGAACCGTGCCGGCATCTGGCTCATCATGCTGTTCTGTACGGCCTCTTCATCCTCATCTGGCAGAGATACGGGTGGAACAAACGCAAGTGTCAGCGCCTTTTCGTATTCGGTTGCAGCTTCAACGGTCCGTCCGACATCCTCATAGACCTGTCCTAGGCGGATGGCAGAGGAGACTGGATCAAATTGTGCAGTTTCAATATAAGCTCGTTCCAACGCGACAGCCTCATCGAGCAGACCTTCATGCAGTCGGATGCGCGCCAGGACGCGCCGTAGCCAGTTCGCGCGCTCAGCGATCATTTTTCCAAAGGTCTTATCCAGTTGTTCAAGTTGGCCCGCACCCTTAAATTCTCCATAAGCCAGCCGTATATATTCCTTGCGCGAAATGCCGGCGCTGGCGAGTGTCCATGGCGACCCTCGATTCCGCAAGGCAGACACATAGCGTTCCGGTAGGGACATGTTCTCTCCTAGGGAAATTTTTTCTCCTGGCGCGAGGGTTGTCTCGCGTCCGGTCGGCAGGCGGTCCATGTCCATGGCCAGCAAGGGCTCCAGTAGCACGGTCAGTGCGGCATTAGTATCGCCTCGCTGTTTCAGAAAGTAAGCATAGTCCAGGGCGAACTGCAGGGCCCGTCCATCAAAACCGCAGGGCGTGACCAAAACACGGTTGGTCACAGAGACCTTGTCGCCGTAGATCTGGACCCGCACGTGTGGTTTCGTGTTCTGGCAATGGACGTTGCAGATGCGAACAAACTCGCGCGACGCGTCCTCCCATGCTTCCAAGGCAATGAAGCGGCGGAGCAGCCAGTTATCACGATGGCTGCCCGGCCCGGACTCAAACGCTTGGACAGGACGATCATCGTATCGATAACCGTAGCCGGAATGGCCTGTATTCGGAGGCTCAGCCGGGTAATCCCCGTCGGCCAGTTGGGTTGCCGCTGTTCTATAACACCGGAGTGCAATGTCCTTCTTGCCCAGGGCGAGCTGAAGATCCCCCTCGATGAGTTGCACCCGAGCGGGCGGGAGATTAGACGAGACCTTTGCCAGCAGCGTCAGAAATTCTGCAGCTTTGTGACGTGCTACCTTGATCGCCAGATGTTCCGCGCCCGGCACGTGAAGGAAAGCGCAAAAGGCCTCTTCCTCTCGTCCCTCCTGCAGGGCTTTTTGTGCCGCAGCAAAATCACCCGCTTCGGCTGCATGGAGGCCAGCCACGAGAAGAGAGGCGAGGAGTCCAGTAATGATTTGTGTTTTCAAGCTGTCTTTGGGTTCCGAGGTTAAACTACGAAAAACAGCTTGCCAGAAGCCGGACACGTTGTCAAGGATGCCAAATGGTCTTTTCTAAGAAGCGGGCGAGGGAGCCCCGGCTCTTCATGCGGGCAAGATGCCCGCGCTCCTTTCAGGAAGGGAGCGTGGGCGCCTGCCTCGCCGTAGCCACAGCGAAGGCGGGTCCCGCCCGCCTCATTATGCGGGCAAGATGCCCGCGCGCCTTTCAGTGCGAGCGAAGCGACAGAAACTTGCCCGCTTTCAAAATTACTGTTGACTGTGTCCCGCTTCATGCCTATCATGCGCATGATCAGTCGCATAAAATAGGGGGAGAGTCATGAGCTGTTTTCTGTATTGTGTCGCAGTGGCAATGGTGGCAAGTTGCGTGAGTGCTGATGAGGTGGCCATCAGGCGCTTTGAACCGCTTGGCAATACATGCCGGGCTGGACGGATTGAGTCTGTGATCGCCGTAGTTGAAAACGTTTCAGAGCGGGACATCGTTGTTGATGTTCAGTTGACGAATCCCGGCGATATTCGCTTGCTCTCGGAGCTTCGGCAGCAAGTTGCACTCGGGCCGCGAGAGAAGAAGGACGTTATGTGGACGCTCCAGGCAGAGTCTGAAGGGGTGCGGGATTTGAATGCCAGGGTGTCTGTACACGGTCAGCACCAGGCGACTGCGGAGATAAAAGTCTGCTTCATGCCGCCGATGCCGAAGAGACAATTTCCTTACATTCCCGAACCCAAACCTGTTCATCCCAAAATCTTAATCGGCGCGCATCACTGTCCGCTCTGGGAGGCTGACAAATATCAGATGTGGGACAATGTGCTCAAGCATCCCGAGCGCACGCCGGCCCTGGGCTTTTATGCGCAGGAGAATCCGGAGGTGGCGGACTGGGAGACCACCTGGGCGGTTGAGCATGGCGTCTCCTTCTTCATCTATTGCTGGTATCGCACGGCGCAGGGCGGCGCGGTGAAAACGCGCTTCGGCTCTGCCATTCATGATGCGCTCTTTAAGTCGCGTTATGCCAATAAGATGAAATTCACGATCATGTGGGAGAATCAGAGCAGAGGCACCTCCGGTGTGGCGGATGAGGCGGATCTGTTTGGCAATTTGCTTCCCTACTGGATTGAAAACTACTTTAAGCATCCCAGTTATCTCAAGGTCGACAACAAGCCGGTCCTCTTCGTCTACCGTCCGGAATACCTGGTGCAGGACCTCGGGAGCAAGGAGGCTGTGGCGCGGGCGTTTGATCAGATGCGTCAAGCCTGCAAAGCCGCCGGCTTCGCCGGGCTCCTCATCCTCGGCGAATACCGCGGAGTCCAGCGCGAGCACTTGGGGCTGCTCAAGGATCTGGGGCTTGACTACACCTTCGCCTACTGCTGGGGCATCCCGAACAGTCCGAAACCCGAGGAGGCCATCCGGGCCCAGATGTCCTACATCCGGAAGACCCAGGAGTTGAACATCCTGCCGCAGGTGGTGACCGTCTCCCAGGCTTGGAGCGGGTGGCGCGATGAGGGTTCGATCTGGAAGCTTCCGCCCTCAGCTTTTGAAAAGCTCTTGCAAGAGGCCAAAACGTTCGTTGACGCTTTGCCCAAGGAGCAACTGGGAAGTAAGATGCTGCTGTTGGATAACTGGAATGAATGGGGGGAGGGGCATTACATTGCTCCCTATCGCGAATATGGGTTTGGTTATCTGGATGCGGTGCGCAGGGTGTTTGCCCCTGAGGCGGGACCCCATGACGACCTTGTGCCAGAGGATATTGGCATGGGGCCTTATGATACGGGTATTCGAAAGCAGTGGAAGGCGGATAAGCACCTCCGGGAGATGACAGTCAAGCGCGTTGTCAAGCCCGTCACCTGTGAGGCCGGTCTCGTCGGCCTGTGGTCCTTTGATGAGCCTGCTGACGCGGTTGTTTCGTATGATTATTCCGGGAATCGTAACGGCGGGGCCTTTAAAGCGGCGCGCCAGCCTGGGGTCGATGGCTTAGCCATGGTCTGCAACGGGGGCTCCCTGAAGATCGCCTATCACACTTCCTTCTCCATGACCGCAGGAGTCACGGTGGCGTGCTGGGTGAAAACCGAGATCGCGCAGCAGAACCAGGGCTGGTTTTTTAACCGCGTCTTCGGCGGCTCCGAGGATACGGGGTATCGCTTCGGCTTGATGGATGGCCACCTCTGCTTTAATGTGCCGCAGACCGACTGGAGCCACACGGCCAGAAGCAAAGGCAGGGTGCCATTAGGGCAGTGGGTGCATGTGGCAGGGACATGCGATGGCAGGGTTGTGCGCGTGTATATGGATGGGATCCTGGAAGGGGCCCTGGAACGCAAAGGCCCCATTAAACCCAGTACCTGCCCGCTGATGCTGGGCAGTTATGAGGAAAATCACACCGCCCATTTTAAAGGCCTTCTGGATGAGGTCCGTCTTTATAATCGCGTATTGAAAGACGAAGAGCTGACTCGACTTGCCGTAGAATTTAAAAAACAGCAAAACCCCTAAAGTGGCAGCGAATGGCTTCGATGCCCCAGGCTCATTCCGACTCTGTCATATATGCATTCATCTGAACAAATATGCTATCATCCATTCG
Source organism: uncultured bacterium (assembly GCA_942493055.1). Classification (GTDB taxonomy): domain Bacteria; phylum Verrucomicrobiota; class Kiritimatiellia; order RFP12; family UBA1067; genus CAIZQW01. The sequence continues at coordinate 5,420,846 of OW818680.1, forward strand.
CGCTTATTTATTTTTAGCGACCATCTTTTTGAGTGATCGAGTCAAGCTGACAATGGTCTCCGCCTGCTTCGCAATAATTGCATCTTTTGAATCGAACAGTCCGTTGTTTTTATGTAACTGACCGTTGCCGACGTGCTCTTGCTTCTGATCATTCAACCCGAGGAGTTCGTCAGCCGAAATGCTCAGACTCTTTGATATTTTTGTTAACGCATTGATGTCTGGCACACGCTCACCCTTTTCGTAGCGATGATACGTATTCTGCGGAAGGCCCAGCTTTTTCGCAAAAGCGGTTTGAGTCATGCCGAGATGTCCGCGCAGTAGTTTCAGTCTTTCTGCAAAAGTCATAATAACCTCCTTGTTCGAAGTATTCTTCTCACTGTTAATATGTTAGTAAACTTGATGATGGAAAGCAAGCGCATAGTACAAACTAAAACGACTGAAAACCGTAATAATATATCCCGATAGGGCATGACGGAAAAATGTAAAAAAAGAGGTTTGTGCGAGTTCCCGAAAATAATAGTCTCTCAGGCAAAAAGTCTTCGCGTGGGCAGCACATTTTCAGGGCATGGAGAGCAGGGGACTTGACGGATTGCTTGGTCGGCACCGGGGCGTTCGCCAGCAGCCCCCACGCACATGTCCGGCGTGCACCCCGGCGGGTAGGCGCCGATGACCCTGAACCCCGAGCTTGTTTTAAGGCAATGGGCGACCCCAGCAGGAATCAGGATGGCATCGCCCGCGCCCACCCGAATTTCGGGGCCTTGTGGGCCTCCGAACTGAACAGTCGCCTCGCCGCAGAGGACGCCAATCGCCTCGTGCGTCGTCGCATGATAATGGTGGACATTATAAAGTGAACCGTGCCACTGGGGCTCCCAGCCATTCTCCTCGAAAATCGTTTCCATGGCCCGTGCTGTCGCACGCCCGCTCACTGTTGACACGACTTGGCGGTGTAACACCAAGGGGACCTTTGCGTTGTTGGGGAAGACGCCATCATCCTTCAAAAAAAGCCTGATGCTCTCTTTTTGCGGGGTTATATTCTCTTCAGGTGATGCTAGGCTTATCATTAGCCTAAAATCGTACACCCTCTCCCGCATCTCTGCAAGCGCTATCTTCCACTTTTCGGGCTTCGCCAGCAACCTTTCCCAGATGCACGAAAATGCGGACGTTTTAGCGATTTTTATCTGCGCTGTCGGACAGCCATTAAAATTTGCACTGACAAGATTATGAAATACAGGTAATATATATAAAAGAGTCCATTGCGTTGACCTTTTTTGTGGAGGATAAAAATGAAACCTTGTCGTTCGTGCAAACACGAAATTTCTGAACAGGCGATGGCCTGTCCGCACTGCGGTGCGCCGTTCCCGGCAAAGGAGAAATTTGACGGATGGGGCTTTGAATACAGGTCAGAAGCCTCTATTGGCGGATGGCCTTGGGTCCATATTTCATTCAAGTATACGCCCTCACGGCGGCCAGTTCCCGCACGCGGAGTTATTGCGATCGGTCAGTTTGCCTGCGGGGTGATTACGGTTTCTCAGTTTGGAATTGGCGTTATCAGTATCAGTCAATTTACCATCGCAGGTTTTGCGCTTGCGCAGTTTGCTGTCGCCTATTCATTGATCGCGCAGATGGGGATCTATGTTCATGAGGGGCATGGACAGATTGTCCGCAGCATAGCGCAATTACTGACCATGATCGAGTGAGCCTTTTTCAATGGACAACGAGCTTTTTGTGCAAAACCGATTCATGGGAATCCCAAACATACGGGAATAGGAAATATGAGAACACGGCGCTTTTTTGTAAAGATTTGTTCCAAAGGACTTTTTTTGCTACTCGTGCTGCCGGTCTACGCGCAATCCCAGGATGCCACAGCACCGGCTCTTCAGAAGCGCTGGCTATTTGTCTGGCGCGACATGCACGATACCCAGGAAGTTGACCGGGTTATTGCTCGCCTGCCCCAAGCGAAAGCCGCAGGCTACAATGGCCTTGTGCTCTCCCCGAACATGGTGCCGGCAAAAGCCGCTGAAATGCGTGAGGCCGCCCAGCGGAACGGGTTTGACATTGTAGCCATTGTCATGGGTAACTCCAAGGACCGCAACTACATGGAGGGGGTGCCTGTCAGCAATGCGCTCTTCGTTGTTCGCAATGGAGTCGCCACGCATCAGCCTGAGGAGGCCATTCGCGTGGCGAATGGCGACTTTGAACTGTTTTCAGGCAACCGCTTCAAACAGTGGCGGTTTCAGGACGATGAGGGCGTGACCACGTTTGCGGATGCAGAGGTCAAGCATGGCGGCAAGGCCTCTTTGCGCATGGAGTCCATCCACAAGAACCAGCATCGCCATTGCCGTATTATGCAGTCCGTCAAGCTTCAGCCCTATCGGCAGTACCATGTCTCTGTCTGGGTCAAGACTGAGGGCATGCACCCCGCTGACCCCGAGATCAAGCTTTTGAGAACGAACGGCGAGGGAAGCATCAGCTTTCAGACCTTTAGAGTGGAACGCACCCAAGACTGGAAACGTATGGACATCGTCTTCAACAGCATGGATAACGCAGAGGGCAACCTCTACCTCGGGTCCTGGAATGGCAAAGACGGCAAGGTGTGGTGGGATGACCTTGTGATTGAGGAGATCGGCCTTGTCAATGTGCTGCGCCGGCCAGGTTGCCCTGTGAGCGTCTGTGCAGAGAATGGCGCCCCCTACGAAGAGGGCAAGGATTTCCGCCGCGTGGTGGACCCCCAGCTTCATCCCTGGCGCGCCTTCCATGAGGAGCCCGTGATCAAACTGGCACCCGGCACGCGCATCCGAGAGGGCGAACGGTTGCGCGTCAGTTACTACCACTCCATTATTGTTTATCAAGACCGTCTGACCAGCTGTATCAGCGAGCCCAAGATCTTTGAGGACTGGCGGGAAGAGGTCAAGCAGGCCGATGCCTTGTTGCACCCGGCTGCGTTTCTCATGTCGCACGATGAAATGCGCGTGATGAACCGCTGCGCCCTGTGCAGGAGCAAGAATATGACGCCCGGCGAGTTGCTCGCAGAGAATGTGCGTCAGGCGGCCCAGATCATCCGGGAGGTGCGCCCAGATGCGGGCATCTGGGTCTGGAACGACATGTTCGATCCTCTGCACAATGCAGTTGATCGCTTCTATGGCGTGAACGGTTCGCTTAAAGGCTCCTGGAAGGGACTCAGCAAGGATGTCGGCATCGTCAACTGGCATGGCGGCTTGCAAGGCAAAAACTGCCAGTTCTTTGCGGAGTTGGGACTGAAGCAGATTCTCTCAGGTTACTATGACAGCGACGAAGAGGGCGATGCCATTGCCAACTGGCAGAGCAATACAAAAAACGTCCCTGGAATCGTCGGCGCGATGTATACAACCTGGGAAGACCGCTACGACGCCATGGATGCCTGGGCCAAGCGGGCATGGGGCAAACAACAAAACATCGAACGTTAAAACGCTTAACGCCCAACGCTTAACGCTCAAGTTAGAGACACGCCGCAGCCCGAGGAGCGGGAATAAACGAAGAGGTAACTTCTTAGCATCCGAATGACGCGAACCACACGAATAAGCGGCTCACCGGGACGGTTCGCCCTCCTTCGGATCAGACAGATGGCTCGTGCGAAGCAGGTAGGGTCCGGCAGCTGCCGGATCTCGGTGAGCCGCAGAGGGAAACGGCATTTTTCCGTGTTTTCTGTGTATTCCGTGGGCAAAAACTTGAAGTTATCGGCAAGCCCACCGCCCGGGGCCCCGGGAATAAACTGACTGGTAACTTTTTTAGCATCGAATGGCGCGAACCACACGAATAAGCGGCTCACCGGGACGGTTCGCCCTACCTCCTTCGGATCAGACAGATGGCTCGTGCGAAGCAGGTAGGGCGAACCGTCTCGGTGAGCCGCAGAGGGAAAATATTGGATATTCGTCATGGCATCTCCACTTTGACCTTATAGAACATGCTCGCTGGATTCGTAGGGGAGTGCCAAGCTGCATCGCTTAAATGAGTCTTGCCTAATATTGTGTACTTCCGACTCAGTCCGAGATCCGGGGCCCAAGTGATATACAGCGCCCCATTCGTAATCGCGATCGAGGAGAGCAAGCGATCCAGCGGGTCTGTTGGATTAAGACCAGCCACATAAGATTCCCAGACAGTGCACCCGTTTGCACCCATGGCATTTGCAGCAAGGTTGTAATCGCCTCCATAAAGGGCAAGAAGTGCAGGATATTGGGCCAGCCATGTAAAGGGCACCGGGACTGTCGTGGCTGTCACGGACACAGATGTCCATTGCGCATACAATGTCGTCGCGACCGCTTTATCCCAGTTTTTGAGGCTGGCCATATCATCCGCATAATATTGCGTTCCTCTTGAAGTCGCGGTGAAATAACCCTTAAACACGAAACCGTTATAGACAGGGGCATACGCTTTCGGCATCGGTTGCCCATACGTCGCCAGGACTTCCACAGACCCGCCAGAGCCACCGTTTGCATTGAGTGTGACCTGATGCACATTTCCGGTCCATTGCGCATAGAGCGTAGTCGCTGCGGCCTTATCCCAGAGGTGTGCGCTCAGCATGGCTGCGGTATAATATTGCGTCCCCTCGGTGAGCGCGTCAAAGTAGCCTGTGAACGAATAGCCTGTTCGCGTTGGAGCCGTCGCCACGGGCATCGGCGCGTCATACGTCGCGAGAACGCTGAGTGAGCCGCCTGTTCCGCCGTTTTTGTTCAGGGTGGCTGTAGTGGTGCTCGGCGTCCACGCCGCATACAGCAATAACGGCTCATTTTTCGTGTAACTCGCTCCTGCAGCATAACTGACGCCTGTGCCATTGCTGGCCGTGTTCCACCCCGCATACGTGTAGCCTACCTTGGACAGCGCCCCGCTGTTCGTGCACAGTTTTAGCGTCACGCTGTTGGTCTTCGTCTGCTCGCCTGGCACCGCTCCTCCTGTTGCGCCGTCGGCGCTGTAGGTGACCGGATACAGGTTCGTCCAGGCCGCATACAGGACAACGTCCCCATTATTGGTATAGACTGCCCCTGGCGCATAGCATGCGCCTGTTCCGTTTGTTGCAGTCACCCAGTTCACGAAGGTATAACCTGCCTTTGAAAACGTGTTGGTGTGCAATGTGAGTTCAACATCGTATGTCTTGATCTGAGAAGGCGGCACTGTGCCTGTTCCTCCATTCGCGTTGTAGGTGACGCTGTATGTTGCGAGTGTCCACTTCGCATAGAGCAACACCGTCGCGCCGTCCAGAGCAGTAAAGTTAATCACACTCTGCCCGTCGCAGTATGAGGCCTCACCCTCCGAGGTCGTCGCCCATCCCGCGAACGTGTAGCCCGTACGGCTGAATCCGTTGGGCGTCAGCGTGTTCGCGATGTTATAGGCATGAATGGAACTGGCCGTTGAACCGCTTGTGCCGCCGTTGCCATTGTAGGTCACTGTGTAGGTGTTGGGCGTCCATTTTGCATACAGTGTTAATTCGGCATTGCCTGTGTATTCGCCGCCTGCGGCGTAGTCAATGCCGCACCCGTCTGCAGCGGTGTTCCATCCGGCAAAGGCATAGCCGGTGCGGGCGAGGCTGCCACTGTTGGTGGCCAGCGTTAGGCTCACATCATGCGTCTTGGGCTGGCTGGCAGGCGCAGTGCCAGCAGTTGCATTGTTTGCATCGTAGAGGACAGTATAGGTGGCGCTGCCCAGGGGGGTGAAGACCACTTGGTCGACCCACGCAGTGTCGGAACCCCCATCGTAACTCGGATTCTTAATGTAACTCCATCTGATGGTCTGGCGGCCCGACGGGATAGAGACGGTCTTTTGCACCCAATCCACATTTCCCGATATTGCCGCCAAACTGTTACTTTGCACGATATTGTTGATGTAGAAATATAATTTGTCGAAGTAGAACTGGGAGGAGACCTTCCACCAGAAGGTGAGTTCACCTGGCCCCCAGAGCGTGGTTTCCAGCGAGCAGAACTGGCCGTGGGTGAGGTTGCCGCTTTCGGCAGCATCGAGTCCGTCCTGGGTGGTGGTGGATTGAACGAACCAGTTTGCGTGGCCGCTGGTATTCCAAGTGAGTCCGGGGGTGTCGAGCGCATCCGCGAGTGTGGGTTGAGCCGTGATCGAAAACGCCGCATTGCTGAAATCCATAGAGCTTGGATGGTCCACACTGCTGATCGTGATAGTGTAGTCGGCACCTGCCGGCAAATCGGTAGAAACCGTCCACAAAAAATTGCCGTCGTTGGCTTCGTCTGCGGAGAGCACGGAATGGAAAACACCTTCCTTATAAAGCTCGATCTTCACGTTGCCGGTAATGTTGGCGAACCAGGTGATGGCTTGGGAGGTGCCCTGGTAAAAAAATTGCCCGCCGTTGGGATGGCACACCAGGAGCGTATTGGTCGGCATGCCAACTTGGAACGTCATGGTCTCTCCAGAGGAGCTGAAATCATAAGCAGATGCACCTGAAAAAACGCCGCTCCACCAATTGGCATCGGGAGCGGAAACGTCGTTGAAGGTGTTGCTATATCCGGGGGCGGTGTTCCCCAGGGAGTAGAGGTCCTCCGAATCGCCGCTGTTGACGTTGCTTTGGAAATGCCAGCGGTTGTCGGCCTGGATAAGCGTGCACTCGTAATTGGCATGGATGGTGTTTGGAACAAGGCTTTGGATGTCCCTTTCGCCAAATTGATCGATGTGCCAGATGGCAATGCCGGAGGCTGCAATATTGGCATCGCGTCCGGTTTTCTGCCGATTTTCAAACAGAAAGTACTCGGTGGTGGGGGCTGCGGGGTTGGCGTAGCGATAGATCTTGTTAAAGTCGGCGTGGCCCACGGTGGAGGTCAATGACGCTGTGAAATTTAAGTTGCGGGTGAGGTCGATGGTGGTGGTCCATCCGGCCGCCCGTTTCAGATAGGCGCAGACCTGCACGGGATTTACGCCGCTACCGCCACTGTTCATGAGACAGAAAACACCGGCCCCGCCAGTGGAATCTAAACCGTAATCGTACAAATCGGGAAAGCCGCAGAGCATGTGGCCGTTTTCGTGGCAGAAGGTGCCGAGCGAAAGGGCTGTCCCGAGATTGGAGATCTGATATTTAAAAATCTTCTTACCGCCGGGCGAGAGTTCCACCTCGGTGGCAAGAGACCACGCGTGGGGCCAGAGGCCGGAGTTCCAGACGCCGCTGTCGCCTCCGGCGAAGAAGACATTGCAGGCGACAACACACTTGGTGCCGTCTACGGTCAGGGCGTCAAAGGCGGGCAGGATCTCCGTGGTGTAATTCGGCAGGGACATCAGGATCGCCAGCGCGTCGTTGACGAGTAGGCGCCCCTGCATCCCGTTATTCAGCGCGGTGTCGTTGTAGTAGCTCTTGGGCTGGGCCATGCGGATGTAAGCTGTGACGGTGTTGGAGTAGATCAGCTTATTGTTCGAAATATCCTGGTAGTATTTTCTGACCGAGCCGTTGTTGCCATAGCCGGTGTAGCTGTCGCTATTGCAGAACGCTTCGACATGGGCCTGCGGGATTATCCTCGGTTCATCAGGGAAATCAATGAGCAGGCAGAGACCGACCTTTGTTCCAAGAGTCGTGGAAAAGGGTGGTGCGAGCAAAGGGCCGTCTTCGGTTCCGGTCGCAAGTGCGGCCTGGTCAATGGCCTGCATGTTTGCCTTGATCGTGGACCAGCGCTTGCTGTTCCCCGTGGTTTTATCCCATTCCTCGAAACGGCCTTTGGCAAGCGCGCTTCTCTCCTCGGCATGGGTGTCCAGGCGTTTCGCGACGCCGAGCGTTTGAGGGTTTCCTCCGCCCACCCGCATCCCGGTGTCGACCAGGGTCCTGCCATCCGAGGACAGACTGGCATAAGAGTAGCTTTTCGTAGCCGGGTCGAAGAGAACCGTGTACCCCTCCGCGGTCTCGGTCCGGGCATAGAATTCATCACCGTAAAATCTCAGGTTGATCTGTGTGCCGTCCGGTTGCGTGAATGTAGACGCGTACCCGTCCATCGGAGCGCTGAAACAGGGAAGCGAGTATGCGGCACCAACGGCACATCCGAGCAGGAACGCCAAGCAGCGTAAGGCGTTAAAACGTTTAATATACAATCGACTCATCGTCATGCGCGGGATTATACCCGTTTGGCACTGCTTTGGACAAGCGCAATTCGTGTGTCGTGTCTGAAAATGGACGAAAGTGCGATTCGTTGACCTGGGGAATAAAGGTTAGCTAAATAGCCTCCCTGCGAAAGCCAAAAGGGGAACGGGTTTTCCAACCCGTTGAAGCACGGACAGGAAAGTCCGTGCCCCTGTAACTTGAGCGTTAAGAGTTGGTCGGTGAGTCCTTTTACCTCCACACCGCGCCTCTCCCCTTAGAACCCATAGGTGTTAAGCTAAGGGGCGATATTTGTTGCGAACACCAAAAGACGGGCAATATACAACAATTTATAATTAAAGACTTTACCGCAAAAACCGGGTATGTGGTTAGTCAATCGTAAAAGTGAAAAAAGTTTCTAAAGTTGCATTTTGATGCCTTTCTAGATGTCCATAGGAGTTATGAACAGTTCCGCCGGGGGGCATCAAACCCCGGAGGCGGACACTGTTTGTAACTCCGTCCCGGTCAGTTGCGCAGGAGGCGGGCCGAAGACCTTCTCCGTCAGGGCGTCTACGAACGCCGAGGCGTTCTTGAAGCCCGCCTGCCTGACATGGTCGCGGCCGAGGACGGTCGCCAGCTTGAGCATCTTCGTCTTGAAAGCCTTCGGCGCCTCTTTCATGGGAGACGGGTGGCCCATCAGGACGTGCCAGGCGTAAGTGGTCATCTTCCGGGCCAGCGCCACGATTGATACGTTCCTGGGTTTTCGCATGGAGAGCCGGTACGCCCATCTGTGCATGGGGTCCTTCCCGTAGCGCATCGCAGCCTGGGCTCCCTGCACGAGGAGGCTTCGCAGGTCGCCCCGGCCGTTCTGTACGAGATGCCCCTTGTTGACGGTCTTGCCGCTGCCGACGACGGAGGGGTTCAGTCCGATGTACGTGACGAGTTTCTTGTGGCTCTTGAACCGCGTGACGTCACCGACGAAGGCGACCAGCGCGAACGAGACGACAAGGCTCAGGCCGAGGATCTGCATCAGCTTCAGCATCTCCGGCGACGAAACGGCGATCTCTGCCATCCTCTTCTTGAAGGCAGCATGGGTCTCCGCCGCATGCCGCCAGTCTTCGAGGATGAGTTTGAGCATCCACTTGTCAGCCTCCCCGAGCGGGAGCCCGGACAGGTGCACGACGGCGGACTCGACATCGCCGTTGAACTTCGACTTGCTGAAGCTCTTCAGCCCGTGACCGCTGCCGAACGCCCAGATGCGGTTCGATGTGCGGACTTTGTCCTTCCTCGCGTTACGGTAGCCGAAGAAGATGTCGCGATAGTGGCGGCTCTTCGGGTCGGGCTTCCATACGATCTGGGCGCATCCGCTCATGTAATAGCGGGCGAGGTTATCGGCATCGCCCTCATCGGTGACGTGGTAGCGCTTCGAATATGAAGAGACGGCCTCGCTGTTCACCACGTACGCCGTCAGGCCGATCCGCTCCATCCGCTCGGCGATGCTGAAGGAGTTGGTCGAAGCCTCCAGCACGGTGGCGTCCTGCGGGCGGATGTGCTTCGCGGCGAACGTCTCGAGGTCCGCGATGTGCACCGTGCGGCGGCGGAGGCATTCGTGTGAAGCCTCGTCGGCGCCCTTCCGGAAGAAGGAGAAGACCAGCTTCTCGCTGTGGGCGTCCAGCCCAACCACGAGAGGGACTTGCGTTTCCGTTTTCAGTTGTCTGTCGTTGTCTGTCATGTTATCCTTATAAGCACTGACTTGTTCAGGGTAGGCGGATCTGCATGTTGCACACAGGTATACGGGGTCTTTTGCCCCAGGCAGGTGAGTTCTCCGCCGGCGCTCAAACACAAAAGCGGGCAGTTAGCCCATCGGTTTTTTCGAGCGTCTCCCATACAGTCGGTTGATGGTTTCTCAGGTCACCAGCCGCTTTGTACCATACCCTGAACAGGTCAGATTTTCAACCCTTAAGAGGTGGAACCTCTCTACCTGTTTTGATAACCACATTACCAACACAAAAAGATTGCGCGGCTATCTCATCCGCCTCACCCGTGAATACACGGACGGCGGAATGGATAGCCGCGCAGGTGAATACTGGTTTCATTTTCATCAGCAAAAAACAAGTTTTTTGCTGATGAAAATTAGGATACTTCCGCGCAAATGTTCGCTCCGCCGTCCATGTATTCATGGGTGAGGCGGGCGTGACATTTGCGCTCTTCTTCGCGGCTTTTGCGAAAAGTATTCATTCTTACCTTAACACCTATGCCTTAGCCCCCCCTCCGGGCGACCCCGCCAGCATATCGTATCGGCTAAAGGGGGAGGCGTTCGATATTCGCAACGGCTAATAAGACCTTTTGCGAATGGGGAGGATTCGACGCTTGCACTCCGTAGCAAGTCTGAATACGGATTCAGTCGGGCCTCCGGACGGGCGCCAGCCAGCCGGACGGCCTTTTAAAGTGCGTACCGTCACGGCTCGTTCCGCGCACGTTCCGTTTCGCACCGTCCTTCGTGGCTTCTCCGCCATGCTCCACGGTCAGGCGGAAATGTCTGCCGCCTTCCCTCCTGAATATAAATCTTCTGTCCGCTCTTTCGCGGAATAAAAACGCCCGTGCCCGCTTAGACTCTGTTGGCGGTCACTGGTGTTTTTGTTTTAGTGTATGCCCGTCCAGCTTCCCTTGCGGATGGCTGGCTTCGGGTGATCCGTCCGGGGGCTTCGAGCCGGGCGGCTTGATCACAAACCCGCGCCGTCTCGGAGACCTATGAACATTATAATTTGCCCCCGTTTATCGAATGCGCGCGAGTGTCTTAGCTATGAATCTATTCTTTTGTTCGCAAACTCCTTTGATCCACCTATTATGTCCAATTGCCTCATTGACTAAAAAAACGGAAAATTTCATAACGCAAAGGCCTGCATGACAGCACGACCCCGACTACACCAAATAAAAACATACACCATGCAAATATCCTGTCTGAAACTTTAACTTTTGTAATAATCGCAAATATTCCAACAATGATAGGTATGATGCCCCACAGGTACAAGATACCCGAGTGAACCAAAGGAGAATTATGGTCGAAAGCTTTTGGAACCAAAGCAAAAGCTATGCAACCTGATGTTAAAAAGTATGTTCCGACACCTTCTTTAAACGTCATGGTAAATCCATTGATCTTTGAAAGGACACATTGAATTCGTTTCAACCAGCCATGTTCTAAAACAGTACAGTTTTTTGAGATCCGAATCAAGCTTACGCTCTCACTAAAAGAAGACAACGCCGCCAGACCTGCCCTGCCTTGTGCCAAGACTTCCCTCGTAGCTGCTGGATGTCCTGCCACACCGCAAGCGGACGGCAGGGCAGGGGATGCGCGGAACTTAACCGCTCGAAAGGCATTCAAAAGCGCTGCGCGTCCTGCGGATCAAAGGGGACCTTCGACTTTCGCCTGTCCATCATCGCGGGCAAGTTCCTGATGCGCATCCGTTGGCGCACTCCGCCCATTCGAGTCAACTTTGGTGCATGCACAGTTTTATGCCCGTCCGGCTCCCCTTTCGGATGTCTGGCTGCGGGTGATCCGTCCGGGGGCTTCGAGCCAGGCGTCTTGATCACAAACCCGCGCCGTCTCGAACGACATTCATCAACGGACAGTTAATCGCGCGAAAATCGTTTCCTTGTCAATGATTTTCGCGCGATTAACTGGTAAAAGTGCATGTGTTATCTTTTTCTTATGTTTAGGAATACCGAGATAAGTGCAATGATCGTTGAAAACTGAACAGCAACAATTTTGGTGTCATAATTAACATTTTGAAAAACTGGCTTAACCCAGTTCCAGAAAAACCCAAGCAAAGCAATTGCTACAATCAGGATAAAAATAAGTAGAGAAATTGTATCCCGAGCTAATTCCCGAGCACCTTTACTTCGTGCAGAAGCAATCACTTTACTTCTCATGGGAAGGTTGGCTTCTTCAACTCGCGACTGAAATACGTCGAGTGCTTTGTGGTTGTTGAGTAATCCACCGATCTTTTGGATATACGCCTCGGTTTGATGATTCAGTTGACTGAGTAAAATATCTCTCCGAAACTCAGGCTTAAAGTGCTTTGAACTTGTTGGGCTATCTACACGATAAAAAAGCAAAGTAACAAATGAATCGTTGACTTTGATTGTTATCTCATTGTCCATGTTGTTTCTCATGGTAATAAGTAGGGGCCCATACCATCCAGGATCAAGAGTAGTTGAAATGTGAGACAGACCTTTGGAAACCAAGGACACTTTAGAGTGGAAAGTGCCTCCGATACGCCCTGAAACCCACAAGGATTCTTTAGTAAGTATTTGGACAGTGCTTTTAGGGGGTATCGAATAACTCCCATTATCTGGCTCTATCAACCCATTCTCTAAGGAAAAGACATAGTCGCCAATTGTAAAATCATAGCCTATCGGTGTTAAAGACTCTTTACAGAACGGATCTATGACAATATCCCGCCCAATAGCTTTCGTAATGTCTACATCTGTCATCAATGACATGATTGTTTCCTTTTTGTATACTCACAGTGTTATTGAGCCTACCTCGCGGGGAGACCGCTCCCCAAGCGAATGCTGATTAGGTTATCGGAAGAAATGATACCCGTCAAGAATCTTAATTCGCCTGCAGACCTGTCCTCAGGGCGTTTTTATTTGAACGGTTTTTGAGCGGTTATTATTTGGATACTTATTTGCACTGGACAACCGGCCGTATTTTTGCTTAACTATAATGCGTCGTCAAGTGGCTGCGGGGGCCGCGGCTTCAGGCTGACGGGCAAAAGAGGAGCGAGAATATGATGCTGACGATCAGGAAGATCCATAAGAACGAACTCAAGCGTTTCAAGGAACTTGAAGGCGAGTACCATTACATGGGGGAGACCCGGTCGGGAGGCGACACGCTGCGGCTGGTGATCGAAGAGGGCGGCGTGTGGGTCGCCCTGATGGTCTGGGGCTCCGCCTGCTACAGGCTCAAGGACAGGGACGCGTATGTCGGCTGGTGCGCGACGCTGCGGGCGAGGAGGCAGAAGCTGGTGGTCCAGAACCGGCGGTTCACGATCCTTGCCAAGCCCGGCGAGAGGCCGAACCTGGCCTCGCAGGCGCTGGCGCTGGCCGCGCGGGAGTTGCCCGCGCTGTGGCGGGCGAGCTTCGGGTACGAACCGCTCCTGGCGGAGACCTTCTGCGACAGGGAGGTGTCAGCGGGGACGTGCTACCGGGCTGCGGGGTGGACGCCGCTGGGGATGACGAAAGGATATTCGCGCTCGCGCCAGACGAGCGACTATTACGTGCCGAATGACCGGCCCAAGGCGATCTGGGTCAAGCCCCTGCGCCCCGGCGCATGCGAGACGCTCAGAGGCGCCGCCCTGCCTGCCGAATGCCTCGGGGGTGCGGACAGCGACGCATACGGCGTGCTTCCGCTTGCGGAGCAGATGGCGGAGTCGCTCCACGAGGCGCTCTGCAGGGTCGCAGACCCGCGCAAAAGGAACCGCCAGTTCCACATCGGCACGATGCTGACGCTCCTGACGCTCGGCGTCATGGCGGGCCACAAGGACCTCAAGGGCATCGTCAGGTACTGCGGCAAGCTCACGCAGAAGCAGCGGGTCGCCCTGGGCCTTCCGCGCTTCGACCGCAAAGGGGGCGGCAACTACCGGAAGACCCCGAGCTACACCGCGTTTTACAGCCTGCTCAACCAGCTCGCGCCGGACACGTTCGCCTCGGTCCTCGGGGAATGGATACGCGCACACGAGGGCTGCCTCCCCCGCCAGCTCGCGCTCGACGGCAAGTTCGTGCGCGAGGTGGCCGGCATGGTCTCGCTCACGGACGCCATGAGCGGCGTGCCCCTCGCGATGGCGTCCGCCTCGCAGAAGGAGGGCGAGGGCGAGAAGTGCGAAATGAGAGTCGCGCAAAACCTTATCAAGGCGTCCGACCTCTCGAACGCCCTCGTCTCCGCGGACGCGCTGCACTGCCAGCAGGAGACTGTGCGGGAAATACTCATGTCCGGCGGCGAGGCGCTCGTCCAGGTCAAGGGCAACCAAAAGTCGGTCCTGTCCGCGTGCGAGGCCATCGCGGCCGGGCGCGCCCCCCTTTTTGCACAGGAGTCGTGACAGAAAAGGGGCACGGCAGGACGGAAACCCGCCGCACGTCCGTCTACGCCCTCGCCGGACCTGAGGAAGCGGGCCTCTTCGGAGCCCGGACGCTGATCAAGACCGAAAGGACCCGCACGGTCCACAAGACGGGCGCGACCTCGCAGGAGACCGCCTGGCACCTCTGCACGCAGGAAGCCCTCGTCCGCAACGCCAGCCAGTGGGCCGCTGCTGTCCGGGACCACTGGGGGATCGAGTCGCGTAACCACAACCGTCGCGACTCGCACCTGCTTGAGGATAAGACCCGCAGCCGCAACCCGGACATCGTCGGCAACCTCGCCGTCGCCAGAGCGGCGCTGCTGTTCTTCAACGCCCACACAAGCGATGCCAATGTCAATGCGTTCGTCGAAAGCTGCCGAGAGGACAGGCAAATGGCCCTGCGTCTGCTAACCGCTCAAAAACCGTTCAAATAGAAACGCCCTGGACCTGTCCTGCCTTGTGGCAAGACTTCCCTTCGCAAGCGGACGGCAGGCCAGGGGATGCGCGGAACTTAACCGCTCGTAGTTCATTCAAAAGCGCTGCGCTTCCTGCGGATCAAAGGGGCCCTTCAACTTGCGCCTGTCCATCTTCCTGGGCAAGTTCCTGATGCGCATCCTCCGGCGCACTCCGCATCCTCTGGGGGCGTACAAACACCCATTGCTTTCACGCATTCGTAATTATAGGGTGCCGCTTGTTGTTCAAAACAGCTGAGATTCTTCACCACTTTCTATGCTCGTTTCAGGAAGTTTTACTAGAAAACTCTTTACAGGCATTTCAATCTCTGTGGCAAAGTCAGCAAACCTAACTATGGGGATACCATACGCTGAAGCTTTTCGAGTCTGAGTATGACTACGCAAATCAGGATGTCCATTGATGCATAGATCCGTTTCCTTAGTGACACTCCGAGTAGGATAGTAGCCCTTGTAGAGAGCAAATCTGAAGACATCCGTCTCGCTAAGAAAACATATAGTAGTCGTTACTATATCTCCCTCTCTCTCTTGAACGATAAAAGTCCCATCCTCGTTCATATACGGCATCAAGTCAAAGCATGTTATTCTTAGGGTCGGCAAAAGCTGTTTGAACACTGGATACAGTTGTTTTGCGTTGAGACCCAAGGCGCTTTTACTCTTCTCGATGAATTCGTACTCCTCAAAGGAAAATACACCATCCTCAATACACTCGCGGAAAACATTTACAACCGCCTTAGTTAACTCAGCCTGCGCGGCCCCTTTGTCAATGTGCAACTGCGCAAGCTCTTCAAACTCTTTTTCACTGAAGTGCCCGTCATTAAGAGCACGCTCCATGAAACGGTTGAACATATCGACTGTCTCTTTGTCTTTGAACGTCCCCCAGTCCGCGAACTCGCGCAAGGAAGTATATATCTTGGGCGCTGCTTCCCGCTGTTGCAACCGTTGTTCGCTAGGATATTTCCTAATGACCTCCTCACTAATGCCTATTCTATCTATTTGATGCTCAAACAACCTCTTTGTTGCCAGCACATCATGAAATGCGTCGTGAGCCTTCTCATTAGCTATACCGATTCTCTCCAAACAAGCTGCAAGCGTATAAAACCCCTTTCCGTTCCCCCTGCCAAGAATCATCTTTTCCAGTGCCATAGTGCATATATACTCAAAGGATCGGGCACACATGTCGGATGCCTTCAACTCCGCATCTATAAATCTAAGATCAAAACAAACATTGTGCCCAACGATTATCTTCCCCTCGAGTAATTCCTTTACAGTTGATGAAATCGCTTCAAAAGTCGGGGCATGGCTCACATCATCTTCGGTTATTCCATTGACCGCCATGGCTCGTGGATCGAGGGGGCGCTTGGGGTTGACGTATGTCACAAACGATTGCGATCTTGACATAATGCAAATCTGAATGATCCGGTCATAGTCGCTCGAAAATCCCGTAGTTTCAACATCGACAAATACAAGGAGGTCATCTTCTTTGTTTATCATTGTACGATTCCTTTAATGTCTCGCTATTAGCCTTAGTTAGCAATTCACTTCTCAGTCTGTCGTTCTTTTTCTGCTACTACCTGTCGAACACCTGCCAATTGTCTTTAAAGTCCTTGAGCGGTCCATAATTGATTGCAGGAAAACTGCTCGGTTTCCTAGGATCACGATAGCAAGTTCCGAAGAACCTGTTGATGTCTTTCAATATCTCCTTTCCAGGCACGACGAAAAACTCTTCCGCTTTCTCCCAATCATGTAGTAGCACGAAAACATATATGTGATCTGGACATACATTTTCTTTTCGAATCGGAAAACAGTTCTTTTGTCGAAGCGTCTTGACCTGCACATTGAACGATTTGTCCGTTGTTTGATTATGCACGAATACGTCTACCGCCTTTGCGTTGCCTAAAGTAACGGATGCTTGGTACCCTCTCTTGAAAAGTTTTCCAACAGTTAAGAACTCCCCAGCCATACCTGAGAGCTGTCCGTCCGCGCGTTTCTTTTCCATGGTATCATCCCATTTCCGGCGAAAGCCAAATTTATTCCTTGTATAGTTATTTTCTGCTACAGACGGAACTCTAGTAAATGCTCAATTCAGTCTTCGTTTTTCCTTAGCAGTTCAGAGATGTGTTTCACACTCTGATTTCTTCGGTCGATGAGGATGCCGAGATTGTCCATTCGGTATTCCGCAACCGTCCGAGAGACATGATACACCAGAGCCAGCCAGCTCTTCATGTCCTCTAGGTCTCTGATGGAATAAGGTATGTTTTCGACAAATACAAACCCTGCATTGTTGTTAACACCGATCTCTTTCTGCCTTATTAACACTGAGTGTCGAACAGTCGCGCGTGGCATAAGAATAGCAGCGGCCAGGGCATTCGCCTGCCATTCGAGTCTGTCGCTCGGTGTTCTCAACAGCTTTCGTCCGGTCACTAGATTTCGCTCGATCCTCTCATCCGTGTCCTCTTCGAGTTTTTTTAACGAGAGCCCCCGATGGAGCGTCAGATGAGCTAACTCGTGTGCGAGCGTGAAATTAAAACGTTCAGATTGATCTGACAGTGACCGGTCTATGTATATGCGCATGGCATCCGGCAAGCACTTTCCCAGAACCTTTTTTCCATCACAACTGACATCCCCCAGATCCACATCGTAGTGAAACTGCACGCGAAAATCACGTTCAAGTTTCTGACATATTTCCAGTAAAGGAGTCGCATTAGGGGTGTGAAGTAGACCTTCGTCCCAAAATCGCAATATTTCTTCGGCCTTGTCCTCGAGATCATTCCTCCCCAGGAAAGGCACCCCGTCACTGTCAACTGAATATGAACTTTTCATGCTCTGAATTATTCGCTGTAAAAAATCCCAATGAGAATGCTTACAAGATTATCGGAAGAAACGACAACCGTCAAGAACCTAAACATCGCCGGCCCTGCCTTGTGCCAAGACTTCCCTTCGCAAGCTACTGGACGTCCTGCCACACCGCAAGCGGACGGCAGGGCAGGGGATACGCGGAACTTAACCGCTCGTAGTTCATTCAAAAGCGCTGCGCGTCCTGCGGATCAAAGGGGACCTTCGACTTTCGCCTGTCCTTCTTCCCGGGCAAGTTCCTGATGCGCATCCTCCGGCGCACTCCTTCCATTTGAGTCAACTTTGGTACATGTACAATTTTATGCCCGTCCGGCTTCCTTTGCGAATGGCTGGCTACGGGCGATCCGTCCAGGGCCTTCGAGACAAGCAGCTTGATCACAAACCCGCGCCATCTCGAAGGCTTGATGGCATAGTATGCGCTTACATGTTGCCGATTCCCGTCACTGATCTTCTCAGAACTCGTACATTATCTCGACTCTGTTGACTTCTTGCATGACTTCGCCGTTTGGTAGGTCCTTGGCTCCGTATCCGATCCACAACTTTCTCCCGAATCCCAGGTCGTAGCTTGAAAAAGAACTGGAGAATGTCCCTCCATCGCAGCGCTTATTAGATGCGGTTACACCGAAATAGTCACGCACAGAATGCAGATCCTGTGGTAAAGACAGTGACTTTGCTCGTGCCTCTGGGAAGAAATACCAGCATCCTACAGCGAGCGTGGTAATAAGAGCAACTATTGCTATGATACTTTTTCTCATTCTTATTTTCCCATACCGAATGTCGTTGTCAAGAGAGGCCACAACATTCCAAGAACGATTACGGCCATAACGGCCAAAGAAATCAAATGCATAATCACTATCATGAGGGGGGCGTCCGCTTCAAGTCGGCCCTTGTCCCAACGCATATAAACTGCGATTCCAGGAGGAAGAGGCACAATGAAACCCCACTTTCCGGCAAGAAGGAATATTATCGTAATCCGAGGGTGTGTCGCATCGCTATACATGGCGAAAAATATGTTTTCCATGATTTTGGCCATGATGATTGCAAACAGACATGCAGCTACTAAAGCAAGCAGTGAAAATGCCACTGACCATTCCGTTCTGGTTGGGGTTCTCATGTTTTTAGAATCAGACAAAGTTAAAGAGTATGCTTCGTGCAAAGGCAACAGCCATGCGAACTGGAAATACAGTATCCCTTTTCACTCTCGCAATCAAGCTCCCAGTTTCTCAAAGTGCCTGTCGCCGGCAAACCTGCCATGCCTTGTGCCAAGACTTCCCTTCGCAAGCTACAGGACGTCCTGCCACACCGCAAGCGGACGGCAGGGCAGGGGATGCGCGAAACTTAACCGCTCGAAGGCCATTCAAAAGAGCTGCGCGTCCTGCGGACCAAAGGGGACCTTCGACTTTCGCCTGTCCTTCTTCGCGGGCAAGTTCCTGATGCGCATCCTCCGGCGCACTCCGCCCATTTGAGTCAACTTTGGTACACGTACGATTTTATGTCCGCCCCGCTTCCCTTCCGGATAGCTGACTGCGGATGGTCCGTCCGCATTGTTCGGATTGCTTTATCTCTGATTTTCAAAGCCCTCGTATTTGGGATTGAATTTGCAGTGCAAGAACGACTCCAAGAAGTTGAGAACAAAAATGCCTGCGTCCTTATCAAGGAGTATATCTATTCTTCGAATGTTCTGTCGGATCCAATCGTCTATGTTGTCTTCGTCAAGATTGTACATCTCCATATCACCATCATCCAAGAGGCTTTTTGCTAGGTTGCTCTTTGCCCGATAGGGATTGTAATGATGGCTCCGAAAGCGTGCATCGCTGTTCGGTCCGGCTTTTCCAATCTTTAGATATATTTTGCCCTTTTTAAAGGTGTAGATTGCCATTTTTCCCGATGGCAATCCCTTGGGAGCATGGGGACAACCAAGATCCTCAATGGAGATTCTGGCCCTGTCGAGTGTGACTCCAGCAATGGCCAATGCACTTAAGAATCCGTCGATGGCATCATTCACAAGACTTCCTTTCCCAAAACAGTGTTATTGAGCCTACCTCGTGGGGAGGCCACCCCCAAGCGAATGGTGATTAGGTTAGCGGAAGAATCGACCCCCGTCAAGGCCCTATATTCGCCTCCAGACCTGCCCTGCCTTGTGCCAAGACTTCCCTCGTAGCTACAGGATGTCCTGCCACACCGCAAGCGGACGGCAGGGCAGGGGATGCGCGGAGCTTGATTTATGCTTCACGCCCGCCCCAGTGTCCACGTTCAAGGACAAATAAGTGCCTCTTACCCACCACATGAGCAGTGGTGTCAGGGTTCAGGAATACAGGGTTCAGGCCGTTCGCCCCCCTGACCCCCGACCTGTCCGCCGTAGGCATCGCGAAGGCGGAACCCTGACCCCTTTATTCCTATGAAATTTGAAACCGCGAGAGACCGCCGCAGGAAGACCGCAGACAAGCTTGAAAATATCCTGCTGAAGAGCTTCCTTGCCCGCGAGAAACTCGACTACGCCGACGCTGTATGGCTCAGACGCGCTGCCAGACTGCTACGCACCGACCGCATTTGCTGAACCAGGCGCGTCCCCCGCGCGCCCCTGCGTTGCACTCCGGGGCGCGCGGGAAACCTGTACCTTTTATCCGGAAAAAGTAGTCAAAAACCGGTCCTCATAAGCCGGACGGGCTGAAGTCGGGGCTTGCCGCCCCGTGCCCCGGTAGAATATGCCTTTTCATAAAAGTCAGAAAAACGGTCCTACTGGATAAGACAACTCCAAAGAACTTAATATCCTTTTGTCAATTTCAGCTTGCTTTGTGCGTAGATAAGCGCAAAATAAACAAATGTTTGAGGAAGGTTGCAGATAACAGCCAATAGACTCGTAGTATAGGTCGAGTTTGAAATATGAAACTAAGATCACCATTTAACAGTACCCCATTGTTTTTCTCCACGATCATATCCTTTGTAGCAGGGGCATTAATCATTTCAGGCGTTTTATTTCTGGTCTTTGTTTTTAAGAATGCAGAGGAAATGCAAAGTGCACATTATGATCATGGAATTTCAGTTACGAGCTTAATAGAGATTATAGAATCTATCGAAGCTGAACACCCACATTCAAGAATCGTCTTTGCGCGCACATATTTTAGATCTTTAGAAATCCGTATGGAGTCAAGCACAGAAAGCTCTACACCATCTGTATTCATTGCTTATAAAAGTATTGGAGGATGGTATTGGTCCCCCCCGCCCCCCCCAAACCCGAAAGGCATCGCGCTATCTGAAATGAAGGAAATTTTACGCCTCCTTCAAGCGGAAGATGATAAAGGTTGGTACAAAAGCATTTTGACTATCTCAGTCCATGATGGAAAGGTTGAAATCCAAACAGGGGAGACCAACCACAATGTAGGCGGTGAGGGCTACTCCATTGATTTTGAAAAGAGGAATGGTAAGTGGGTTAGGACAAATTGGGGGTGGTGGGTTTCCTAGCCATTATCAGTGAATAAATATGAAGGGGGATAAGCTGTAAGGGGGACTCCCTCCTTGTGCGCACGAGGCAGAGAGGACAGCATCATCGCCTATGAAACGCGCAAGTTACGCACAGACCGCATCCGCTAGACCAAGCGCATCCCCCGCGCGCCCCTGCGTTGCACTCCGGGGCGCGCGGAAAAACGATACCTTTTATCCGGAAAAGGTAGCCCAAAACCGGTCCTCATAAGCCGGACGGGCTGAAGTCTTTGAACCCCACTAAAAGCCACACCTCGACCAAATAATTGATCGCCTTGTCGCATTTTCACCTTGAATTACTCCTCAAAAAGAACCAAGATATCCCAATCGCTGGCAAGGTTGCCAGCAAAAGCCACCCGTGGAACATTAAACGGTCGACACAAAAAATGAACTCACCCCATAAAGAGAAGATGATTGCCTTTGTTAGCGAGCTCGCGTGCGAGTTTCCGCACCTCCGATTTGAGATGGATGCTGGGCACAAAGACGTTGATTTCTATAGCGAGTTCCCGATACAAGAAAACCTGAGTTTCACGATTGGCGTCGCGCTAGACTATGATTTACTGAGTCTGTATGTTGGGGCACTTTGGTTGGAATATTTCCCTGTGACAGATGTGAGCGTTTTGGAGTCCTTCTCGACTGCGCTACGCGGTCTGCTGCTTGGCACATATCGCGTAGTTGAGTATGCGTCCGGAAATAGTAGCCCACACAAGGCTGTTCTTCAATACAGAGAGAACGGCCATTGGCAAGCGTGTGGCAGATCGAGCAGATTTCATCTCCCGTCTTTCCGTCCGACACACGAGAGAGTGTTGATTAGAGTCGAACCATGCGACACATCGAACCCCCTTACGCCTTCGGCTCAGGGGGCCGATGGTCGCTGACGTTCGTCACACTTTGAGGACAAGAAACAAGGAAGGGTAAGCATGAGAACAACAAATAAGTCTCCTGATTTTTCAGGCAAAGTCATTTCAGCAAAGCTCGAGAATGATGAGAGCAGTTACGATTTCTATGACTCCCATTTTGAAATGCAGGGAGAACGGCTGTTTCTTATCGGTACAATCCCTCATGACTCAACACGATCCAACTGGTCGGAAAATTGCACGGGGGCGATTGCTTGGGAGTGCGTTACTGCGTATGTGGTGCTTGACTCACTCGATGCATGGCATAAAGCAGTCAAAAAATCGCAACAAATTGAGAAAAAGGTGAAAAAGAGCAACAAAAAGGCAAACAAGTGAATGCATCCCATTGAGTAAAAGGGATGATTCCAGACGATCAATAAAAAGGAGACGACATGTCAAAGAAGAATGATTTCCCTGATTTCTCAGGCAAGTGCATCTCAATGAGCTTGATTGATGACTCAGCAAACCACGACCTCGTCGATCCATATTTTGAGGTACAGGGCGGACGCCTGTTCATCATCGGAACCGTTCCTAAAGGCGCTACGTTCTCTGACTGGAACGCAGGATGCATGGGCGGCGTTGCATGGGACCGAGTTTCAGAATACTCACTCTTTGACTCGTTAAAGCAGTTTTCCAGTGCTATTAAGAAGTCCGAATCTCTGAACAAAAAGAAACGAAAGAAAAAGTGATCCAACAATGCGACACACGGAACCACCGGCCGCCTTTGGCGTTCGGTGGTTCGTGGTCGCTAAGCGTTCGATGAAAAATTATGAAAATACTAGGAACACTATTAATTATTTCAGGATTCGCCTTTGGCTTATGTCTTATAGTCCAAATGCAATCCGCTCATGAAACAATGGTCAAATTCTACTTAACTAACCCAGGAGAATTCTCTAAGATATCTAGGGAGTTTATTGATCATCTCAATACAAGCACTAGAACCTTCTTCATCCCCCTCCTCGTAATGCTTGCTGGAGGAATCATCCTATTAAAGAAAAGCAAATCGAACCAGTGAATTGCGAATCGACGCGGGAAACACTCCACGTTTCCACACGTCTCATTCAAATCGTTCGGAGGAGATGATGGCGGAAAAGAAAAACATTAAATGGGAAGATCACGAGATAGAGTTTATTCCTGTAGCGTCGCACAGGACCCTCTGGGTCGCAACCTTTAATGAACTCTGGTTTGATGGCATTATGGTCGCCACATCGGGAGGGTTTTGTCTGTCCAGTACTGCACGAGCGACCGTAGGCCACCGGGGCCAACCGATTTCAATCGAAGTCCGAAGCAGTACATGGAGTGGGCACGACCTGAACTACCAACTACTGATCAATGGCGTCGTCATCAGCAAAGGGTACGCCAAAATACGATATCGCTTATGATATCCAACCAGAGCGCTCACGTAACGCGCTGACGCGCGTTCGTGGCGCTCGTCGTTCGTAGCGACGGGACCCCCCGCGCCACAACCGCACAACCACAACACACGTCCAAATCCCGCTTGCCCTCCGCCCCGTCCCCATGATATAACTTCCCAAAATATTTAAACGACCCTGGCCGCGCCGTTCCCAGTGAGAACTCATTTGCCCTCATCACGTGAAACCCCACTAAAAGCCACACCTCAACCTAATAATTAATCAACTTGATGCACTTTCACCTTGAATTACTCATCATAAAGAACCAAAATATCCCCATCGCTGGCAAGGTTGCCGGCAATAGCAACGGGTGGCGCATTAAACGTTAGCGGGAGAGAATATGTTTGAAATCATGACACAGTACTTCTGGGCTGTCGCGATCGTTGTGACCGGAATCAATGTCGCCATTCTCAAAGCGCGATCCACTCGTCACATCCAAGCCACCCCAGAGCTTGCCGCTGGCTACGCTACACTCATTCGTGGCTATCTGATTTGGATGAACATCCCTTGGATCGTCATGGGAATCGGATGCACGGTCGGTGGCGTCCCCACGGTTCTGCACTTCTTCCGCCCGCAGGATGGCAATCCGTATGTCCTTGCCTGGTTTGTCTCAGTGTTCCTGTTGTGGATAGCCGGAACTTATTGGATCCTTTTTCGAGGCGGTGCAGAGATGTTGGTGAAGCACCCTGGTGCCTTTAACACCAACATCTCAAACCCAACCGCAGTGAAACTTCTTTGGGTTGCATGTCTTGCGGGAGGTATCTTTGGAGTGATCATGATGTGGACACAGGACATACCATTGCCGCTGACCCGCTAACAAAGCACTGGAGGTTGTTGCTTGCTACGCGCGCAAAACCTCAGTGCACACGTTGGAAAATAACATGAAAGCTCAAACAACACGACCATATGCTTATGCATTAGCCCTGTTCATTGGTTTGGCATATTATCAAGGGCTCGCTGACTTGCCGGCACCACCCCATCCGGTATTCACAGCTTCAGAAAATGGCAGCTATCTCTTCAAAATGATCCCTGAAGAATGGCCACAGGAGGATGGGAATAGCACAAAGAATGCAAATGATTTTGGTGTCGCTTATAAGGTTGTGGCGAACGGCGCGCTTAAAGAGATATGGAACGTTTCTGGCTGGTTCGCTTCTCGGGTATTTCTGTCAAATGACGGCGAACACCTTGTACGGATGGGACCATGGAATTGCGGCCATGAACCATCAAAGAACGATCTTGCCGTCGCCTTTTACAAGCGCGGCAAACTTCTTAAAGAATACTCAACGGCAGACCTGGTGGAAGACAAGTCAGCCGTTCTCACGAGTGTCACTCATTACATATGGTTAGCTCAGATGGATTTCGCATTGATGCTTGATTATGAAAATATCTTTCATGTCAGGACCATAGATAATATTCAATACGACTTTGATATTACCACGGGTGATATTAAGTCTAAGAGGAAGCCGAACACGTCGGGTACCTCTACCGGGAGCAGGGACGAAGCACAAGGGAAGGTAAAGCACGTCTACCACCTTGACGAGTTCCGCCAACTTTCAGTCCCGGAGGGAAGCACAAGGCTGAGCTATGCTTGTGGCAAGCCTACTGGTGGAGACTATGACACGTATTTTATTGTCCACGACATTGAGACAAAGGCGTTTCTTGCTAGCCCGGCATGGACTCCTTACAGCGGCAAGGTTGCCCCGCTAGATGTTAGCAAGGTTGCCCAGATCGCAAAAGAATATTGGGATAAGAACCTTGAGGCCTATGGCGAGTTTGAAATCAGATCGATCGAGTTGTGTTGTCCTCGATATTGCACGAGCAGCGATCAGAGTCGATGGGTCTATGAAGTGAAGTTCAAGCATCCGATCAACCCAATCATAGTATTGCTGAACGAGACGGTTGTGGCTGCCACGGTTGTCGACCTGGAGCAACAGCGCAAATCAGGCGTCGCCCCTGCGACCGGGAAAACCCCATGATATAACTTTTCCAAATATTAAAACGACCCTGACTGCGCCTTTGAATGACCTTCACGGCGCGGTCTTTTCTTTTATACCGCCGACTCCGGCCCCGGTTGACATTCCAGGCATGACTAGAGGACTTACGTTATGCCGTCCTATAACTCCTTGATTTCCAACAGACACAATCTTCATTCTTGTCCCAAAATCATATTTTTGGCATACTTAAAATATTGATATGTGATAGTCCCGCAATCATAAGGTTAGACCGCCAACGGGGGATCGACGCCTTCGTCCGGGAACGGAGCAGACCCTAATTCTGATCACGATGGAGGAGCAATATGACGAAGATCGCAAAGAACACGATTTGCCTTTGGTACGAACGAGATGCCGAGGAGGCGGCGCGGTTCTACGCCGAGACTTTTCCCGATTCGTCCGTCGGCGCGGTGCATCGCGCCCCGGGCGACTTTCCGTCGGGCAAGCAAGGGGACGTATTGACAGTCGAGTTCACCGTGATGGGCATTCCCTGCCTGGGGCTTAACGGTGGGCCCGAGTTCAAGCACAATGAAGCGTTCTCGTTCCAAGTTGCTACGGAAGACCAGGCCGAGACCGATCGATATTGGAACGCGATCGTCGGCAACGGCGGCCAAGAGAGCGAGTGCGGTTGGTGCAAAGACAAGTGGGGCGTCTCCTGGCAGATTACGCCAATCGCGTTGACCAAGGCGTATACCAGCCCTGATCGCTCCGCCGCCAAGCGGGCGTTCGATGCAATGATGACGATGAAAAAAATCGATGTCGCCGTGATCGAGGCTGCGGTTCGTGGCTAGAAGCGGGCGGTCTAACCAACAGCATGCAGCGGACAGCGCTACGCGCCGCCGCTCATGCTGGGCTTCCAAATCTCGTTTGCCCTCCACCCAGCCCCCATGATATAACTTTCCAAAATATTCAACGACCCTGACCGCGCCGTTGAATGACCTTCACGGCGCGATCTTTTCTTTTATACCGCCGCCGATACCAGTATCACGTGAAACCCCGCTAAAAGCCGAGCCTCGACCTAATTATACCAGAAACGAAAAGTATTTAGACTTTAATCTGATGAAGTGTCATTTAGATGCACAAGAGACTGGACAGTGAATGTTTTACGCGAAGATCGCTATTTGGTGCTTGCACGGAAAGCCCCCGCAAGTGGCTGGATACCCACCTTCGCCAAGGCTTCCGCCTTCGCAACGCCTACGGCGGATAAAACGGCGGGCATGCAGCCGGGGCTTATCTCGTGCAAGCACCTGAGTGTCATTTGCCATAAGAGATGCTGGGTGAAGTACGAGCTGTGCCGACGGCGTATTGCCGCTCTATCGCTAACGCTCATCGCTCTTGCTCGCAAGCTTTAAGCGAGCGTTCGGACTTCGTGATTACCCTCGTCCTCTGCGCGTGCTTATTCGCCGATTGCGTAGGCACGCCGTACTTCACCCAACTAGCGACCTTAGCGAAAAAAAACTTACTGTAAGCTATTGAATAGTCTATTTTCTTTTCGACAGTGGTATTATTGATCACCTTCATGCATTTTCACCTTGAATTACTCCTCAAAAAGAACCAAAATATCCCCATCGCTGACAAGGTTGCCAGCAAAAGACACGCGTGGAAAATTAAACGTTCTGACTTGCAGAGGGGAAACACAATGAAGACCACGATGATTCTGACCATGTCGCTATCCATTCTCGCGGTTCGCGCGGATGACGCGAAGCTTACTGTGGAACTCGACAAACCGGGTGTGGCGATCAACCGAAACATGTGGGGAATATTTTTCGAGGACATCAATTTCGGTGCCGATGGGGGTCTTTATGCCGAGTTGGTGAAGAACCGTGGCTTCGAGTTCCCCGACCCACTGATGGGATGGTTCAAGCTCAGTCCGAAACGGATGTCGGGATCCGTCTCCGTTCTCACCGACCAGCCGTTCACCGCGAAAAATCCGCACTATATCCGCCTGCGCAATCCCGACGCCAAAATGCCCTTCGGTCTGGCCAACGAAGGGTTCCGCGGCATGGGCCTGAAGTCGGGCGAGGCCTACAACTTCTCCGCGCAAGTCCGCAAGGCAGGCGGCAATCCGAAGCTGCGCTTGGAATTGTACAGCGCGCTTGGCGAGCGGCTCGACTCGGTGGTGCTGGAGAATTTCACCGCCGACTGGCAGAAACGCACGGCGGAATTGCATCCGAAATTCACGGACGCGAAGGCGCGGCTTCATGTGCTCGTTGACGGCCCGGGCGAACTCGACCTTGACATGGTTTCACTATTTCCTGAAAAGACTTGGAAGAACCGCGCTGGCGGATTGCGCGCCGACATGGTCGAGATGCTCGCGGACATGCGGCCCGGCTTTATGCGTTTCCCCGGCGGCTGCATTGTCGAAGGCATTGATCTGTCCGGCCGTTACCAGTGGAAAAAAACGATCGGCCCCGTGGAAGAACGCGAGACGCTGCTCAACCGCTGGAACACCGAGTTCCTGCACCGGCCCGCGCCGGACTATTTCCAGAGTTTCGGACTCGGCTTCTTTGAGTACTTCCAACTTTGTGAGGACATCGGCGCCGCGCCACTGCCGATCTTGAGTTGCGGCTTGGCCTGTCAATTCAACACCGGCGAAACCTGTCCGCTGGATCAACTCGATCCATACATCCAGGACGCGATTGATCTGATCGAATTCGCCAACGGCGGAACCGGCACCGTCTGGGGAGCGAAGCGGGCCGCGATGGGGCATCCCGCGCCCTTTGGGCTGACGATGATCGGCATTGGCAATGAGAACTGGGACAAGCCCTACATCGAACGCTACGCAAAGTTTCACGCGGCCCTCAAAGCGAGTCATCCGGAAATCAAACTCGTCTCCAGCGCCGGCCCCGCCCCGGACGACAAGCGTTTCGACTATGCCTGGCCGAAGCTGCGCGAACTGCGGGCGGACATCATTGATGAACACTGCTACAGCCGCCCCGACTGGTTCTTCAAAGCCGTGACCCGCTATGATGGCTACGACCGCAAAGGGCCGGGCGTTTTCTTCGGCGAATACGCGGCCCAGAGCGATCGCACCGTCAGCATCCACAACCACAACAACCTTGAATGCGCCATCGCCGAGGCCGCGTGTATGACCGGACTCGAGCGCAACGGCGACGTCGTGCGCATGGCCAGCTACGCCCCGCTCTTTGCCCACGAAGAGGCGTGGCAATGGAAGCCCGATCTCATATGGGTGAACAACCTGTCGAGCTACGGCACGCCGAGTTACCACGTCCAGAAACTCTTCGCCAACAACCCTGGTGACGAGACTGTTCCTTTCCAGCTTACCGCGGCGGGCACCAATCAGCTTTTCGCATCTGCGACGCGCGACCGGGGGAACGGAGAAGTGATCCTCAAAGTCGTGAACGGCGGCGACGCTCCGAAGAGCGTCTTCATCGCCCTAGAGGGAAACGTCCCGCCCGGTTCCTCCGTCCGCGTGATCACACTGACGGCCCCGAGCAGGACGGATGAGAACTCCTTCGACAAGCCTGCAAAGGTGGCACCAAAGGAAGGGCGGTTGACCATCACCGCGCCTGGGTTCACCCAGGCCTTGCCAGCTTGGTCGCTCAATGTGTTGAGAATACGTTTGAGCGTGGAAACGACCGCAAAACCGTAGCGAACGAAATGTTCGAGCGTCGAAGAAACGCCCTAGCCCTCCACCCCGTCCCCATGATATAAATTTCAAAATAGGTGATAAGGGGACAGACAAGAATGGCGCTAAGATAAGGCGTTGTGAGTCGTTTTACAGGGTGGAGTAGTCGATGGCCCAAACGCTCATCGTCGGCTCGCAAGAAACTGGGAGAACAGGCATCCTGCCTGTTTGGGGAGTGCACAGGCAGGATGCCCAATGCCACTAACTTTTCGAAGACCGTTGCTTCTTTTTATTCAGTGTTAGCTTGTTGCAATTGAAGGGCTTATCCCCTGGGAACGCCGACGTTTGGCCGCCGTAGCCTTGGCGCTCCCAGGGCAATAAGGTGGCGGAGCCGTCCCGGCTCCGGCGGGCAAGATGCCCGCGCTCCTTTGGGGGCAGCAATAGAAGGGAGCGTGGGCGTCCCGCCCGCATGAAAGAGGAGGGGCATTCTTGTCTGTCCCTCTGTTGCCCGTGCCCCTGTTGCCGACATGAAAAGTTAGTGGCATTGGGCAGGATGCCTATGCTCCCAGTCAAACATTCCTGCTGTTGCTTGACACCGTGTCGCCATCGGATGCCGCCGGGATAAACGTGAGCGTTAAGTACGCTTCGCGTTCGGCAGTCGTGGGGCTGTAGGAGGACGGCGGATGTTCGTGCGGCCACATAGTGGACGCACGGGAGAGTGTAAAAAGAAGGCCGCCGCTAGCGTGCCGAGAATGCCCGCCTTCGTGGCAGAGCCACTGCGGCGCGGCAGCCTTCCGCTCGCCGCTGGCGTGCCGAGCCGTAGCTCGTCGCGTTAGCGGCGAGCGAAGGCTGACGAAGATCACAGGCGCTTCTTGGCGAAAGCGCGCCCGGATGGTGATTTCAAATAGCGTTCGAAGGCAAGGGCTTGCTCGCGGTCCGTGAAGGCGATGGCTGTCTTGATGCGCCAAGGGCGGTACTTTGATGTGTGGGGATCGCCGCCGGAGTTGTGATGTGTAAGTCGCCCCTGCAGATCTTCGGTGAAGCCTGTGTAGAAATGAGGAGGATCGCTCTCGCTCCGCAGGATGTAGGCATAGAAGTAGCCTGTTTTCATGGCGCTAAACTGTGATTGAGCTGGTGTGTCGAAGTGGAGCCTAATAGCCCGCCTTCGTGCTTCGCTACTACGGCGCGGCAGCCTTCCGCTCGCCGCTGGCGTGCCGAGCCGTAGCTCGTCGCGTTAGCGGCGAGCGAAGGCTGACGAAGATCACAGGCGCTTCTTGGCGAAAGCGCGCCCGGATGGTGATTTCAAATAGCGTTCGAAGGCAAGGGCTTGCTCGCGGTCCGTGAAGGCGATGGCTGTCTTGATGCGCCAAGGGCGGTACTTTGATGTGTGGGGATCGCCGCCGGAGTTGTGATGTGTAAGTCGCCCCTGCAGATCTTCGGTGAAGCCTGTGTAGAAATGAGGAGGATCGCTCTCGCTCCGCAGGATGTAGGCATAGAAGTAGCCTGTTTTCATGGCGCTAAACTGTGATTGAGCTGGTGTGTCGAAGTGGAGCCTAATAGCCCGCCTTCGTGCTTCGCTACTACGGCGCGGCAGCCTTCCGCTCGCCGCTGGCGTGCCGAGCCGTAGCTCGTCGCGTTAGCGGCGAGCGAAGGCTGACGAAGATCACAGGCGCTTCTTAGTGAAAGCACGTCCGGATGGGGATTTCAAATAGCGCTCGAAAGCAAGGGCTTGCTCGCGGTCCGTGAAGGCGATGGCTGTCTTGATGCGCCAAGGGCGGTACTTTGATGTGTGGGGATCGCCGCCGGAGTTGTGATGTGTAAGTCGCCCCTGCAGATCTTCGGTGAAGCCTGTGTAGAAATGAGGAGGATCGCTCTCGCTCCGCAGGATGTAGGCATAGAAGTAGCCTGTTTTCATGGCGCTAAACTGTGATTGAGCTGGTGTGTCGAAGTGGAGCCTAATAGCCCGCCTTCGTGCTTCGCTACTACGGCGCGGCAGCCTTCCGCTCGCCGCTGGCGTGCCGAGCCGTAGCTCGTCGCGTTAGCGGCGAGCGAAGGCTGGTCGGAGCGGAGGGATTTGAACCCCCGACATCCAGCTCCCAAAGCTGGCGCACTACCAGGCTGTGCAACGCTCCGAATGATTCGAAAAAGAGGCGGTAGTATAGTGCTTTCCGTGCCGTGATTCAAGGGTAAAAAGAAGATTTTTCAGGTTTTCACGGTTTGTGGGGAAATTTGATTCGTGTTTTAGCGCAAAAACCGCCACAAGAGCGCAAATGTCACGCCCGCCTCACCCGTGAATACACGGACGGCGGAGCGAACATTTGCGCGGAATCAACTCGATTTTCATCAGCAAAAAACTTGTTTTTTGCTGATGAAAATGAATTCGTTTTTATCTGGGCGGTTATCCGTTCTGCCGTGCTGTATTCAGCGTGAGGCAGACGTGATAACCGCCCTTCTTATAGCGGCTTTTGCGTTAGAATCTTCGAGACCGTGTAGAGTTCTTTTTCACGCACGGCGCGGAGGAAACCTTTGGCGAGGGCGCTGGAGGCGAGGTTGTCCGGGGCGTCGACCATGCGTTCAGGGTGCCATTGGACTAGGCAGCAGAAGGGCTTGCCTTCTTTTGTTTCCCACTCCGCTGCTTCAATCACGCCGTCCGGGGAAACGGCGGAGGCTATCAGTCCTGTGCCAAGCGTGTCAATGGCTTGATGGTGGGATGTGTTGACCTGCAAGGTGGACCTTCCTGTCAGCGAAGCGAGCAGGGTGTCCGGTTTGACTGTGACAGGGTGTGCGAGTTGGTAGTCGTTGGTGTTCGCGTGATTGTGAAAGCCCGCAGCCGGGAGATCCATGATTAATGTGCCGCCCAAAGCAAAGTTCACAACTTGAAGTCCTCTGCAAACGCCCAGAAGCGGCAGTCCCATTGCAAGGGCCAGATGGACGATTGGCAGTTCAAAGTCGTCGCGGGCACGATCAATACCCGTTGAGTGTCCTTCAGGATCAGGAATGCCCAGAAGCACGGGGTCGATATCGCCCCCGCCTGTGAGCACCAGTCCGTCCGCTGTGTCGAGTTCATGCAGATTGCGGCATTCTTGGGAGAGCACAACGCATTCAAGGTTGGACTCGAAACGCTGGAGCCACGAGAAGTAAAAGGCTAGTTTAGGCTTAGACGTGTCGGTGAGGGCAATCTTTAAGGGCTTCATGGGCGCAATTATAACTAAAGGCCATTGTAAACGCATCTAAAATTTGCCCGTTTTGAAAAGAGAGAAATGCTTACCGCAAAAACCGCTATAAGAAGGTCGGCTATCTCATCCGCCTCACCCGTGAATACACGGACGGCGGAATGGATAGCCGACCAGATTAAAACTTGGTTAATTTTCATCAGCAAAAAACAAGTTTTTTGCTGATGAAAATTGAGTTGTTTCCGCGCAAAGGGTCGCTCTGCCGTGCATGTATTCATGCGTGAGGCAGGCTGACCCTTTGCGCTCGTATAGCGGCTTTTGCGGTTAAATATAGATTCGCTTTGCCTGACACAAAGCCTTGATTACGATGCAACATTCCTTTACCATGTAACCATTGGATTTCAAAAACAGAAAGGGATTACACGATGAAAGATGTGAGGTATGCGAAGCTGGCGGAGGTGCTCGTGGGGTACTCGCTTAAAGTTCAGAAGGATGAATGCGTCCTGGTCGATGGAACGGACATCAACCCTGAAATCATGTCTGAGCTTGTGAAGGCGATCTCCGAGCGCGGCGGTCATGCGTTTGTCAAGACGAGCAGCTCAAAGGTCATGCGGACGCTCTACATGCATGGCAGCTTGCGATCCTTCGAACTCATGGCGGAGACGGATCTGGATTTCATGAAGAAGATGCAGGGGTATATCGCGATCCGGAATTATGATAACTCCTTCGAGTTCGGGGATGTCCCGTCAGATAAGATGACGGCTGTCCGCAAAATCATGCGTCCGGTGACGGATTGGCGGGTGAAGAAGACCAAATGGTGCGTGCTCAGGTGGCCAAGCTCTTCCATGGCCCAGGCAGCCTCGATGAGTACTGAGGCCTTTGAGGATTTTTATTTCAGGGTCTGCACCATGGATTACAGCCGGATGAACACGGCTGCACAGGCGCTGGCTGAGCTGATGCGGAAAACAGACAAGGTGCGGCTTGAAGGGCCCAATGGAACGGATATCACCTTCTCGATCAAGGGCATCCCTGTCATTCCGTGCACGGGCGCGAATAATATTCCGGATGGTGAGGTCTTTACTGCACCGGTCAAGACGAGCGCCAACGGGGTCATCTGTTATAATACGCCCACGCTCTATGAAGGCAAGAAGTACGAGAACATTGTGCTGACGTTCGAGAACGGGAAGATTGTCAAAGCAACCGGATCGGATAACGAGCGCCTGAATGCCATTTTTGATACGGATGAAGGCGCCCGCTACGTGGGCGAATTCGCGATCGGCATCAATCCGCATATCACGGACGGCATGTGCGACATCCTGTTTGATGAAAAGATCTCAGGCTCGATCCATTTTACGCCCGGCGCCTCTTATGACGATGCGAGCAATGGCAACACCTCCTCGATCCACTGGGACTTGGTCTTGATCCAGACGGAGAAATATGGCGGGGGTAAAATCTACTTTGATGACGTGCTGGTCCGCGAAAACGGGTTGTTCGTCATTGACTCGCTCAAGCCGCTGAATCCATGATTGTAAGTGTCAGAAAGTGTCAGTAAGTTGGAAAGTGTCAGTAAGTTGGACACAAAAAATGGCGCCCCTGGCGTGAGTCGAACACGCTACAACCGGATTAGAAATCCGATGCTCTATCCTAATGAGCTACAGGGGCAAAGAAAACAATGTGCGAATTTGCGAATTCGCGAATGCTGGAATGCGCGAGTAATCGTGAAATTCCAGCGACGCTTAAAAGTCAAAAACGGCCACATTATAGCAAGATGGCCCCGTTGACGGAATGAGAAAGTTAAAAATTATTCGATCGGATGGGAAAAATAGCCTGTGAGCGCTTCCATTCCCTTCTTCCATCTGATATGATTAAAACATTGTTTTTTATTAATAGGGGGCAGTCATGAAGAGAGTAGATCTGTTGTTGATGATCGTGTGTATGGCAATGATCCGCACCGCGGGCGCGGCTGAAACAGCGTTGAGAAGCCGGGAAAGCTTCAATAAGGAGTGGCTCTTTGAGCGGTTTGGCCCTATGCCGGATGGCACGACACGACCTGAACCCGGTGCATCCGGCTGGAGCATTGTCGCCAGCGCTTCGAGCGAAGAGAAGGAGAAGGGGAATACTGCGGATTGCGCCTGCGACGGAAACCGGGAGACACGCTGGTGTGCGGCGCGGGGCGGAATCCAAGAGTGGCTCATGCTGGACTTGGGAGGCAAAACAAAAGTATCTGGTATGGAAATTGACTGGGAGTTCCCTGAACTGACTTATGGTTTCAAAGTTGAGGAGAGCGGGGATGGGAAAACATGGAAAGATGTATTTGCTGGTGACAGCACGAGCTCCCCTAAAAAAATCATTGTTTCCAATGACGTCAAGATGTTACGCGTGCGGGTCACTGAAATCCAGAATGCAAAGTGGGCCAGTATCAGCGAGGTCAGGATCTTTGATGGCGAGGGCAAGGAGATCAAGAACCGACTCCTCGAGGCTTCCAAAGATGTTCTGTACGGAGCAGGCCTGAATGATTCCACATGGCGCAAACTTGATGTGCCGCATGACTGGGGTGTCGAGGGGCCCTTCCGTGCGGATCTCGATAACAATACGGGCAAGCTGCCGTGGAAGGGGATCGGCTGGTATCGCAAGCATTTCCAAGTCTCGGATGCTGACAAGGGGAAGCGCATCTTCATCGACTTTGACGGAGCCATGGCCAATGCGAAGGTCTGGTTGAATGGCGAATATGTGGGGACGTGGCCCTTTGGCTACAATTCGTTCCGTCTGGAGCTTACGCCCTTTGTGAAATTCGGTGCGAAGAATGTGTTGGCTGTCCAGCTCGACACGACAAAATGGGGCTCGCGCTGGTATCCAGGCGCTGGTATTTACCGGAATGTGTGGCTTGTCAAGACAGCGCCTGTCCATGTCGGACACTGGGGTGTATATGTGACAACGCCGACTGTGACCGATGCGAGCGCAGATGCCAAGCTGGCTGTCACGGTGGACAACCAAGGCGCCCAGGAGTCTAAAGTTTCTGTGGAAACTGACATTCTTGAGGCTGGACCTGATGGCACTGCAGGCAAAAAAGTAGCTGCCTCATCAGCTGTTGAAAAAACGATTGCTGCAGGTGCGACAGCCACACTTGATCTGGCTGCCACGGTGGCCAAGCCCAAGCGCTGGGATCTCGCATCGCCGAACCGCTATGTGGCGCGCGTGAGCGTGAAGGTTGACGGAAAGACCGTGGATGTCGTTGATCAGGTTTTTGGTTTCCGCACCCTTGAGTTTACTGCGCGTGACGGCTTCAAGTTGAACGGACGTCGCGTGGAAATGTACGGCACCTGCAATCATCATGATCTCGGCGCGCTGGGCGCGGCTTTCAATACGCGGGCGATGGAACGCCAACTCGAGATTTTGAAAGAGATGGGCAACAATGCCTTCCGGACGTCTCATAATCCGCCTGCGCCCGAACTGGTCGAGCTGTGTGACCGCATGGGCATTGTGATGATGGTCGAGGCCTTTGACTGTTGGAAGGGCGGCAAGACGGCGAATGATTACAGCAGACTATTTGATGAATGGCATGCCAAGGACCTTCAGACGATGGTGCGCCGTGATCGCAACAACCCCAGTGTGATCATCTGGAGCATTGGCAATGAGATACGGGAGCAGAATGGGCCGGACATGGCCAAGATGCTCCGTGACATCGTGTATGCCGAGGATCCGACGCGACCGGTGATTGCAGGCTGCAACAATGCAGGCGCGGGGTTTAACGGGTTTCAACATGCCGTGGATATCTTTGGACTGAACTATCACACGGGCTCGTTTTCTAAATTTCTGGCCCATCCTGGCAATGAAAAACGGCCGATGATCTCGAGCGAGTCATCGTCGTGTGTCAGTTCCCGTGGCGAATATTTCTTCCCGGTCAAGCGCGGCAATGACTCGCGCGTGAACTTCCAGGTCTCCTCCTACGACGTGGATGCTCCGGGCTGGGCCTGTCCGCCAGACGAAGAGTTTGCGGCTTTGGACAAGAATCCTGCGGTCATGGGCGAGTTCGTCTGGACGGGCTTTGACTACATCGGCGAGCCGACACCTTACAACAACGATGTCAGCAACCTGCTGAACTTCTCGGACCCTGCCAAGAAGGAGGCGATGAAGAAGGAGCTCGAAGCGCTGGGCAAGCTGAAGGTGCCTTCCGCGAGCAGCTACTTCGGTATTCTGGACCTCTGCGGGTTTAAGAAGGACCGTTTCTACAGCTATCAGGCGCGGTGGCGTCCGGAGCTGCCCATGGCGCACATCTTCCCGCATTGGAACTGGCCGGAGCGGGTCGGGCAGGTCACGCCGGTGCATGTCTACACCTCCGGCGACGAGGCCGAGTTATTCTTGAACGGGACGTCGCTCGGACGCAAGCAGAAGCAGCCGTTTGAATACCGCTTGCGCTGGGACGATGTCGTGTACGCGCCAGGTGAGTTGAAGGTGGTGGCCTACAAGAAGGGCAAGGCGTGGGCCACGGACACGGTCAAGACCACAGGTGAAGCAACGAAGATTCTGCTTTCCGTGGATCGTGACACGATTACGGCCGATGGCCTGGATCTGGCCTTTGTGACGGTCACGATCACGGACAAGAATGGCCTCCTCGTACCGCGCAGCAACAACCTTGTAAAATTCTCTGT
This sequence comes from uncultured bacterium, assembly GCA_942493055.1. Lineage (GTDB taxonomy): Bacteria > Verrucomicrobiota > Kiritimatiellia > RFP12 > UBA1067 > CAIZQW01. The sequence goes on from OW818680.1 coordinate 5,457,528, forward strand.
GACCGGGCCAGGCGAGATTGTCGCGGTCGGCAATGGTGATGCAGCCAGTCACGAGCCCTTCCAGGCCAAGCAGCGCAAGGCCTTTAATGGGCTTTGCCAAGTGATTGTCAAAGCTAAGGCAGGCCAGGCCGGGAAGATGGTGCTCAAGGCTGAAGCCGAAGGGCTGGCGAGTGGCGAGATCGTGATGAGTGGGCAGTAGGCCCACTCATCACGATCTCGCCTGCGTAAACGCAGGAAGCCCGACTTGCCCGTGTGGCGGTGCAGGGAGCCGGACTGGCCCTGCCTGGGAAGAAGGAAGCCCGACTTGCCCGTGTGGCGGTGCAGGAAGCCGAACTGGCCCTGCCTGGGAAGAAGGAAGCCCGACTTGCCCGTGTGGCGGTGCAGGGAGCCGGACTTGCCCGTGTGGCGGTGCAGGAAGCCCGACTTGCCCGTGTGGCGGTGCAGGAAGCCGAACTGGCCTGCGTGGGAAGCAGGAAGCCCGACTTGCCTGCGTAAACGCAGGAAGCCGAACTTGCCCGTATGAACGCACAGGCAGCCCAACTTAAGCGCAATATGGCAGTTGGGCTTTACGCATTTATGCGTTGGCAATGGCCGCGCACCACTCATTCATGAGCAGGCATTTTTCACGGGTGAGCGTGGTCTCTTTTGACTCGGGAAAGGCGCTTAAAATAAGCAGCCTGCCTTGCGCGCACAAATCAAAATAATGCCCATGCGGCTTGTAATACGGACGAAAGGCGTCTGGCTTCATCAGGATCAGGTCGCCGTAGTCCTGCTGCATGACCATCTCCGCAATGGCTTTTTCACCTGGCGAGATGAAGGGCGAGATCACGACTGCGCCTTGCGCAACTTCACGTCGGATATGTGAGGCGACAGTGTCAATCTCCTGAGCCGTAGCGCTTCTCGACAGGCGCACATTAATGAACAGGGGCCGATCAAGAAAGAAGAGGTTGCCGTAACCGCTCCAGGTTTGTGCCGGAGGAAGTCGCGCATGGGTCAGGTTGTTGACGCGGACGAAAAGATCCGGATTCGCGCGCTTGACGCAGAAGCGGCGGGGGTTGTCTCGGATATAGGCGGAGTAAGCATCGAGAGCGCCTCGCCGCAACACAATCAAATCGTGGTAGCCCGGGTTCCATGCCTGCAATCCCGGGTTGGCGCATTGCTTGCGGAGGGCGCTTGTCACCAATGACTTGAAGGCCCGGATCGGGACGCCGAGCGGTTGCTCCATGCGCTCTCTGACGCGGATGATGCCATGCAGGTGATCTGGCATGAGCATGAGTGTGGAGGTTTCAACCTGGGGGTACATTTCAGGAAGGCTGCGCCACTGCGCCAAAGCAATCTGGCCCGCATCCGTGTAATGCGAACACCCCTTGTCGCAGGTTGCAAGGATTGGGGCGCGATCTTTTGTGGTGATGGTAATCATGTAGAAGCAGGGCTCGCAATAATCGTGCTGGGAGCAGCGATAGCCTTGCGGTTTAACCACGCGTGAACGCGTGGAGCCGAACTTGCCGGGTGGAAGGCCCGCGACTGAGTTGGGCGTGGAACCGAACTGGCCGGGTGGAAGGCCCGCGGCTGAGTTGGGCGTGGAGCCGAACTTGCCGGGTGGAAGGCCCGCGACTGAGTTGGGCGTGGAGCCGAACTTGCCGGGTGGAAGGCCCGCGACTGAGTTGGGCGTGGAACCGAACTGGCCGGGTGGAAGGCCCGCGGCTGAGTTGGGCGTGGAGCCGAACTTGCCGGGTGGAAGGCCCGCGACTGAGTTGGGCGTGGAGCCGAACTTGCCGGGTGGAAGGCCCGCGACTGAGTTGGGCGTGGAGCCGAACTTGCCGGGTGGAAGGCCCGCGACTGAGTTGGGCGTGGAGCCGAACTTGCCTGCATTACTTGTGAACGAGGGATATGGCATGTTATTACTCAATCGTGATTGTAGCTGAGGCGGCGGCGCCGGAGAGTGTGGAACAGGTGAAGCGGTGGGAGCCGCGTTCAGGGTTCCAGAAGAAGGGGTTGACGCCTGATGAGGTGCCTTCCAGGGCATCATTCCTGAACCAGTAGACAGGTTCGCCGGGTGTTGCGCCCGAGATCTTAAAGACGATCTGCTGGTTAGACATGCCATCAACCATGCGGAATGTGGTGTCGTTGTAGGGCTGCAGAATCTTCAGTTCGTTTTCAGTGGCTGAGGGTTGCAACGGGCCCTTTCGCTGGGAGGTCAAGAACTCTTCAACATCGCGAGGCCATTTGACCGTGACGGTGTTGTCGGTTGTACGCACATGCACAGGACAGATTTCATACGAGGAGCACTCCTTTAACGCGTATCCAGTGATCCGGCGTTCGCAGAGCGGTCCAGGGACGCGGCCCGAGGTGGCGCAGACCTCCCGATCGATGACGGAGGCGGGGCGTTTGAACGTCGGCCCCTCGCCGTTGGAATAGAGTGTCCGCACGATTTCAAAGGCAACAGGCGCTGCAATTTTCTTGCCGATGCGCGCATCAGGTCCGCGCTGGCCGCGCTTGTTGCCGAACCAGACGGCGATGACGTATTCCGGGTTCCACGCCACGGTCCAGGCGTCGCGGAAGCCGGAGGATGTGCCGGTCTTCCAGGCGAATTGCGGCAGCTTGGCATCTGCCATGTGGCCGATCGCATCCTTCGACCGTTCGCCGCCGCTGAGCATGTCGCTGACCATCCAGGCAGCGCCCTCAGAAAAGATGCGCTGCCTGCGCAGGGCAGGAGCGGGGAGGGCGCGCGGGGTGCACTCCATCCAGATGCCGTTGCGTGCAAGGCATGCATACGCATTGGCGAGGTCAATGAGGCGAACAGACCCTGTGCCGAGCACAAGACCCAGTCCGTAATGTTCAGCAGGTTTATTTAATGTGCTGAAGCCCAGTTGGTGCAGGGTGTTGTAAAAGCGCGGCAGGCCGGAGAGTTCTTCGACCTCAATGGCCGGCAGATTCAAGGAGAGAATAAGGGCGTCGCGCGCAGAGACGAGCCCCATGAAGGCACCTGAAAAGTTCAGCGGCACGTCGTTTCCAAAGCGCCGCGGTATGTCAGAGAGGATTTGCGCGGGTGTCAGCTTGCCTTCATCCATGGCGAGCGCGAAGGCGAAGGGTTTTAAGGTCGAGCCTGCTGCGCGGGGCGTGGTGGCTGTGTTGACCTGTCCGCTCTCTTGGGAGAAGTAGTTGCCGGAGCAGTTCATGGCCCGTACAGCGCCTGTGGCGACTTCAATCACGACAACAGCGCCATCGCAACCGTTCTCGCTCGCGGTGCGCTGAAGATAGGTGTCGACGCTTTGCTGCAACGCAGCGTCCAGGGTGGTCAGCAGGTCCTGCCGTACGGGGTGCAAGGTTCGCAAGGTCCAATCGCAGAAAAAGGGGGCTGCAAAGGGGCGCTTCGCGCGGAAAAGCACAAACGGGACCGCTTCAGCATCCCTGCGCATGGAGGCGGTGATCACGCCGAGTTTTTCCATGCGTTCCAAGACATACGTGCGCCGCTTCTTGGCTGCCTCCGGATGGCGGTCGGGACGGAAGCGGGTCGGGGACTGTAACAGCCCTGCAAGGAGCGAGGCTTCAGCAAGGTTCAGGTCTTTTGGCGATTTACCGAACCACCCCTGTGCGGCGGATTCAATGCCGACAAAGTTTGAGGCAAAGGGTGCGCGGTTCAGATACTGGGAGAGAATCTCCTCTTTTGAGAGGGCGCGTTCCAGTCGCAGGGCTTGGACGGTTTCAACGCCCTTCCAGAACCATGTGCGCGGATGGGGTTGAATCAGTCGCACGGTCTGCATCGTGATGGTGGAGGCGCCGGAGATACGTCTGCGGGAGGTGATGTTTTGCCAGAGCGCGCGGAAGAGCGAGCGCGGGCTGACGCCGGCATGTGAGAGAAAACGGCAATCTTCAGAGGCAATGGCCGCCTTGACGATCCAATCTTCCTTCGCAGCGCGATAACAGGGTCTGGAGTCGACATCACCAATGCCCAGCCCGACGCGCAAGATCGTTCCCTCGCGGTCGCGCAAAATCATGCCGCCACGATACTGTTTCGACGCCTCCAAGGGCGGTGGGCAGGCGAACCAGACGATGGTGGCAACCACGGAACCGAGAAGGATGCTCCAGATGAGTTGTTTCAGTTTAACGGAGCTTTTGGTTTTCACTTTCTATTTAATCGTGAGCCGCGTGGCACCGTGACGGCTGAAGGTGCCGGGGTCATACATGGCCTGCGCAGAAATGGCGGGGACGATAAAGTCGCCTGACGTCACGGCACGGACGGCATACGTGTATGTTTGACGTTTTGAGATTGTTTTTGTGAACAGCAGTAATCGGTCGTCGCGCATTTCACGGTGGAGAATCCAGCTATCCTCAGAGACGGAGGCCTTCTGATCTGAGCCCGTCTCAATTTCAAGGCCAGCCGGCAGGAGATCTTCAATGACCAGGTCTTTCTTTTCGCCTTGCAGGGGGTCGATGAGAATCTCAATCCAGAGCAGGTCGCCGCGTGCAATCGTGGTCACATTGGTCAGGATTCTGTCTGACGTGATAAAGCTCCGGCGCACGGCGATCCCTTGATCGATGTTCGTGATCTTGGGCTGCGCGGGAACGGCGTGCGTGAGGCGCGAGATGTAAACCGGCTCCTGCGAGGTGTTTTTGAGGGTTGCAGCGTGAGGGGTGGTCCAGACGGCCGAGTTTGTGGGTGTCAGCTGCTTGGCAGCGCCATTCCACAACAGGCTGGCGCTCTCCGACTTTGATGAGAGGTCAATATGCTGGACGAGCCGTCCGAGCGCCAGCAGCGCCAGTGCATTGTCCTGGGTTGTGCCCCAGTGACCGCGCTGGGTGCGCTTCTTCTCGATTTCGGTTGCGCAATTCAAGGCAAAGGTGGAGGAGGGGTCAATTTCGCACCACACCAGAAGTCCAAAGGCTGCCTCGCGCAGTCCGTCGACAGTCTTGACGGTCTCCAGCACGCCGCGTCCTTTTGCGATGTCACCTGAGCGGACAAGGGCCCGCGCCAAATGGAAGCGGTCTTCCGTGTTCAACGAATAGCATTTTTCAAAGAGGCGCAGCATGGTGCCATGTGCAGGACGTTTTGCAAGTGCGAGCACATGACAGATATAGGCCGCGTCGGCGCATTTCTCGTTGCGCAATTCATCTTCAAGAAAACTGGTGCAGAAGGGGAGGACATCCGCCGGGATTTTGTAGCCTGCATTGGCGGCTTCAACCAGGAAGTGCGAGGCGTAAACGGATTCGTATTTGGCGACGTCGTAAGCACCCGGCCACATGGCGAAGCCGTTATAGCGCTGCATAGAGAGGATGCGCGAGACAGCCGCCTCGATGAGGTCAGGGGCTTCATCTCCGAGCGAGGTGTTTTTAAACGCGACCTGCTTCGCCAGTTCTTTCAGCGGGATCAAAGGGAAGACGGACGAGGTCGTCTGCTCTAAGCAGCCATACGGGTAGTGGATGACATATTCGAGCGCGCCAACCAAGTTAATGGAGGGGCGCATCGAGACGTAGACGGTTTGCAAGAAGGTGCTGGGCAAGCAGTTCTCGCTAGGTTTGAACGTCCGCTCTTCGTTGGGTTTCAGGACAAGCTGTTCGCTCGAGTCCTCCCACGATACGGCTGGACGCACAGCAAGCTCAATCGTCTCTTCATAGTGCTCACCTGCACCCTCGACCTTGATCGTAACGCGTGCGAGGCCGACTTGCTCTTGTACCTTTGCTGTGAAGAGAACGCTGCGGGACTCCCCGACGGCGAGTTCAATGTTCTGCTTGGGTGTGTCGATGGAGACCGGCCCTTCAGCCGTGGTCGAGAGTTGCACAGGGGCGGCTTTACCGCTTTCGTTGTGGAGGGTCACCTGGAATGTGGCTTGGTCATTCGGGGCTAGGAAACGTGGTAGATCAGGTTGCACAACCAGTTTGCGTTTGACTTTAATGGAGGCTTCCGAAGAACCTGTTGCTTGACTGTTCCACGCAATGGCCATGAGCCGCAGTTCGCCTGTAAATTCAGGCAGCGCGATGGAGACAGTTGCGGTGCCGTCTGCATCGAGTGCGACATTGCCTTTCCAAAGGGAGACAGGCTTGAACCGGCGCGAGGCAATGGGGTTCAGGCGCTTCATGGCAAACTCCTCTTCGCCGTCACCGCCGGCATGCGAGGCAGCGGCCAGCGCTTGTTCGTCCGTGATAGGCATAAGCTGGCTGAAGATGTCGTAGAACGACAAGCCTGCTGTGCGAATACGTTTGAAGAAGGGGTAGGGGGCGGGCGTCTTCATGCCGGTGAGCATGCAGATGCCTTCGTCCACGGCCAGTACGGTGATTGCCGCCTGCTGCGCGGGTTGGCCGTTCGCATCCTTGACTGTAATTTTGATGGGCAGGGTCGTCTTGGGCGCAACAGCCGGGAGGTCTGTCTTTACGCTGACATTGAGTTTATGTTCAGCAGGGCTTATCCGGAGGGTTTCAATGCCGGAGGCGCGGTGCGCGCTCCAGACGCTTTCAGCACGCGCCGGGCGTATGACGCTGACGGCGACTTCGAGATTGGGCGACCAGGCTTTGTGGGCTGTCCACGTGACCTCGGCCGTATTATTGGTCATGATGACCACCTGGTTTTCAAGGATGTGTGTCTGCTGCAGAGTGACCCACGCAGTACCCGGGAAGGGTGAGCGGATTTGCATGCGGATGGTTTCATCCGGCTGATAACTCTCCTTGTCAAAGACGAGCTTGACGCGGTCGGGTGACGAGCGGTCCCAGGCGACGGAGGGGGAGTTGCTGTCACTGGAGATGAAGAGCCAGCTGGTTGACGTTTGTGAAACAGGGTCTGTGAGGGTCAAGAGGTAATCGCCTGTGTCTGCTGGCACGGTGAAGGGGATGGAGGTCTCTTGGCCTTTGCAAGTGACCGCGTTTGTAAAGATGAGGCTCTTGATGCGCTGGCTCTCCCACTGGTAATAGCCGCGCGGATCCTTTCGGAAATTGCTGATCCAGGAAAGTTGCTCGATGGTGAGCGCGAGCGTGACTGGGGCGGGGTTGGACGTGCCGTCAGGGAGGACATTTGCGATGTGAAGCGTCTCCTCGTGTCCGGCCTTCAGGATATTCTTCTTGGGGTTCTTGATGCCGATGTAGAAGGGATAGGGATGCACGTGGACTGTAGCGCGCGCCGTGACAGTGCGTCCGCCGGCTTCAATGACTGTCGATTGCACAATCGCATCAAGGCGTGCTGGGGGCAACAGATTCTTGGGGATCTGATTGGTGAAGCAGGCTTGCCCCAATTCATCGAGTTCCCCTTTTTGTGTAGGGGAGGTTTCAACGGAAAAGGCCTTCTCTTCATCGCCGAACTGGTAATCTTCCCATGCAGGTGATTTGAACGGCGCCGCTTTGTACAGCAGCAGGGTCTCGTAACTCAGCCCGCTGGCGGGCTTGCCGAAGAGATGTTCCGCGCCGATCTTGCCGATGAGCGGATCACCGGCCATCACCGATGCAGGGAGTTCAAGGTGTTTGACCCTGATTTGTGGCGGCACAAAGGATTCAAGCGAAAAACGGCATTGTCCGAGAAGGGTTGCATCTTTGCCGGGGAGGGTGAGGTGGGCGCGATAGGTTCCGGAGGGCAGATAATCCGGCAGGGCTATTTCTGCTGTGACGCACCCGCGCGCATCGGCCATGAGCGGAAGCGACTTGAACAGTTTTCCATTCGGCTTCAGGAACTGCAGCGCAACAGGGAAGGGCGCGGGAGGCGTGTTGTCCTGTAAGCGCAAGAGCGCTTGCGCAAAAACAGTCTCCCCGTGGCGATAAATTTCACGGTCCGTGAAGACGAAAGCCTCTGCGGTCTTGGGCTGCAGGTAGCGTTCGCTTGTTTGGGTCAACTGCTCGATTTGGTTCTTGCCGGACAAGGCGAGGAAGGTGAAGTCCGCGTCATTCACTGAGGCGGCAACGAGGAGGAGCGGTTCGCCGTCCTTCTCGTTATATTTGAGCCGTGCGAAGCCGTCGGCATCTGTTGTTGCTTGTGCAAGCAGCGCATTGTTGCGGCCATAAAGCTTGACCGTGTGGTCGGGTGCGGGGAGACCGTTACCCAGGGTGGTGACCCATACGGTGTAGGCCTGAGGTTCCTCTCGCACGCTGATGCCAATGTCCGTCACGCAGACAAGTCGGTTTTTCTGCCGTGTCTCTTCGCTGGAGAGCGACACGAGGAAGGCGCCGCGCTGGGCGCGCGGGATCTGTGCTGAGAGGTGGATGAACGAGTGTTGCTCCTTGTTGGCGATATTGGGGAGCCGGTTCGTCAGGACGTTGACCCCCTGCGTCAATTCATCCGCGCTATCGGCATCGTCCCGGTAATCAGAGGCATAGAGATCGTTCTTTGCAAAATAGACGAGGTTTTGGGGGAGGACGCGTGAGACTGTGCTGACCAGCGAGGTGCAGTTGACGCTTTTGATGGGGATGGTCAGCTTGCCCTGTGGTGCGAGGTAGCGGCCGGGCGCATCAAAGTCGATCTCCGGCGTGCGGTGCGGGATGAGGACGGTGCGCTGGATTTCCTTGCCGAGTGTCAGGCCGGTGGTTGATTTCAGGGTCGGACTCAGGAAGAGCGTGACCTTTTCGCCTGGCTTAAAGGGTGCCATGATGCGGAATCCAGGCTCCCAGCGCCACTCCATGGGGGTGATGGTCAGCTCGGTTTCCGGCGATGAACGCACCTGCAGATGCGCATCTTTTAAGTCGGGCTGTTCATTGAAGCAGACGGAGAGTTCAGGGTCGCCGAACGAGGGGGTTTTTGCATGAATGCTCGTGATATAGAACACTTTTTCCTGGAGCTGGTTTGTTGGCGCGTGGGGCGGGAGGCCGTGCATTCCGGAGACCGCGTTTGTTCCCGCGCCTGTCGCAGGATTCCCCGTGGAGTTTTCCGGACAGTCATCATCGCCTTCAAAGGAATCACGACTTTGCTTGACCCACCACCAGCCGGCGGCGTTCAGGATGAGGACGGAAAGGACAAATAACCAGATTGACAACAGACGGGGTTTTTTCATGAGAGGCTCCTAAAATAATAAAAATGTATACCTTAGGCTACTGTTTAGACATATGTTCGTCATGCGGAGGCGCAGAGGCTTAGAGAGTGGAGTCTGAGGCGACGGTGCTTCGGTAGGGGCGAATGGGTCTAAATTTAGCTTTGGTACGAAAGTGTGTAATAGCATAGATGACCTTTTTGTCGAACGCAAGAGGGAAATTAACAATTTAATTTAGAATGAATTGACAGGGGCATTGAACTTACCAATTGCGCGGTCTTAACTGATTTAGTATGCTGTCATTTCATGAAAAAAACGGTGTTTATTTTAGTGATAGGAGTCCTGACCTCGCGGGTGTCGGGCGACACGGTTGTCTTCAAGTCTGGCGAGAGGCTGAGCGGCAAAGTCATCAGTGTTGCTGACGGAAAGATGGCTTTTAAGTCCAAAGTCGTTGGGACCGTGACCTTTTCTCTGGCGGAAGTCGAGGCGTGTTTCACGGAAGGGAAAGTCGAAATTGTACTGAAGGATGGCTCGGTTGTTGAAAAGGCTGTGCAGTTTCAACCCGGTTCCGCGACGGGTACAGTAGACGTGGTCACCAGCGATGGGAGGGTTTTTGACCTGGAGGCGGTTGAAAAGGTCAATCCGGAGAAGAAGAAGTGGAAGGGGCAGATCGTTGCCAACTATCTTGAAAACCGGGGCAATTTGCAGAGTCGGAACCTGAACGTGACCGGCGAGGCGGTCAGACGGGGCGTTGACACGCGGCTATCGCTGAATGCGGGGTATGTCTATGGGCAGCAGGATGACACCAAGACGGGTGTCGAGACAACCACCTCCGACAATAATTATGCAGGCGGAAAACTTGACTATTTTTTCCTGCGGAGCCTGTATGCGTATATTAACAGCAAGTATTACCGCGACAGCGTGCTCTTCCTGGATTATCGCTTCACAGAGGGGCTGGGGCTGGGCTTTCAATGGGTCGATACAAGGGTTTGGAGTTTTGACACGGAATTAGGGTTGAACTATGTGCGGGAGAAGTATTGGGATCCGAAAGAGGAGGAAGACTACATGGGGTCGCGTCTCGCGTATCATTTCACCTACACGTTTTGGGAGACATTCAGCGCCTTTCATAATCTTGAGCTTGTTCATAGCTCTTCAAGCGTGATACGCTATTTACTTTCAACAGATGCTGGCATCCAAGCAAAACTTGCCGCATCCTGGTTCGCCCAGGCTAAGGTTCAGATACTCTATGACTCTGCCCCGCCGGGTGATCATGAAAAGCTTGACTCTCGGTACATGTTAGGGCTGGGTTACAATTTTTGACAGGAGATGTGCATATGAGGATGATCAGATGGATGGTGGTTGTTTCTGTGTTAAGCGCGGGGTTTGCAGAGGCGTTGACCCCGCACGATCTGATGTGCGACTTGCTCGCCAAACCGGGATGGGTGCCTGTGCCTGATGCGCAACCTCAGTTTTCCTGGTGTTTTAAGGATGGCCAGCAGGGCGATCTCCAAACCGCCTATCAGATACAGGTGGCCACATCGACCTCCTGCTTCAGGGCTGACAATCCGGACTTGTGGGATTCAGGCCAGGTGATCTCCGGACAGTCGCTGTTCGTGACCTACGGTGGAAAGGCGTTGCCATCGAATGCCTCGGTTTGCTGGCGAGTCCGGGTGTGGGACCGGCGGAACAATGCGGGGCCATGGTCGCAGAGTGTCTCGTTTCTCACGGCGGTGGAACTGGGGGCGAACAAGACGCTTCGGTATCCGCTCAAGCAGACGGTTGTCGCGCCGGTCTCCATTACGACGAACATGGAGGGCCGCGTCTTTATCGACTTTGGCAAGGCGGCCTTTGGGTGGTTGGAGTTGGTTCCGCAGAGCCGGGAACGCTTTGCCGGCTCATTTACGTTCCATCTTGGGGAGAAGGCGAAGGGGTATACGGTCGACCGTCAGCCTGGCGGTACAATCCGTTATGCAAAGGTCACTGGCGCGCTCACGCAGCCCGCGGTTTACCGCGTGCCGCTGATGCCGGACAAGCGGAACACGGACACGTCGGCGGGGGCCATCCTGATGCCGCCGGAGATTGGCGTGATCATGCCCTTCCGTTTTGTGGAAGTGGAGGAGAGCCCTTTCCCGATTACAAAGGAATCCATCCATCAAGTGGCCATAACCTATCCGTTTGATGATCGTTCATCGGTGTTTGTGAGCAGCGATCGCATCCTTGATCGCGTCTACTCCTTCTGCAAATACAGCATCAAGGCGACGACGTTTGCGGGCGTTTATATTGATGGCGACCGTGAGCGGATTCCCTACGAGGCGGATGCCTATATCAACCAGCTGTGTCACTACGGGCTGGATCGCGAATTTACGCTGGCCCGTTATAGCCATGAGCACCTGATGAAAGTTCCGACGTGGCCCACGGAGTGGAAGCAGCATTCCGTCATGATGGCCTGGACCGATTGGATGTATACGGGCAATACGCAGTCGCTGGTGCGTTGCTATGATCAGCTGAAGAGTGAAAAAATACTGCTCTTTTGTGCGCGTCCGGAGGATGGCCTGCTGGTGACCTCTGCTGAGAAAAATTCAGGCAAGCCCGGTATTCGCGATATTGTGGACTGGCCGGTCTCAGAGCGTGACGGTTTTGAATTCAAGCCTGTGAACGCCGTTGTCAATGCCTTCTACTGCCTCAATCTGAAGCAAATGGCGGAGATGGCAGGGGCCCTGGGCAAAACAAACGATGCGGCAGCCTTTCGAAGCTTGGCAAGCCATGTGACGCGCGAATTCCAGCGGGTCTTCTATAACGACAAAAAGGGGCATTACGTGGATGGCGAAGGGGCTGCGCATGCCTCGCTTCACGCGAATATGCTGCCGCTGGCGTTCGGGCTGGTCCCGGAATCCGAACGGGAACGAGTGGTTGAGTTTGTCGCCTCTCGCGGCATGGCGTGTAGCGTGTATGGCTCGCAATATCTGCTGGAAGGGCTCTTTGAAGCCGGTCGGGAGCGAGAGGCCATTGCCTTGCTGACAAGCAGGAGCGACAGGAGTTGGGTGAATATGATGCGCGAAGGCTCCACGATTTCACTGGAGGCCTGGGGCGAGAAATATAAGAAGAACCTCGACTGGAATCACGCCTGGGGTGCCACGCCGGCGAACATCATCCCCCGTTACGTGTTAGGTGTGCGTCCGCTGACCCCGGGCTTTGGCAAGGTCCTGATCCGTCCCCAGTCAGCCTCGCTGGATGTGCAGGGGACTGTTCCCACGATCCGGGGTCCTGTCATTGTCGGGGTCCGCCAGAAACCTGATAAGTTCTATAAACTCGTCATTGAGATTCCTGTGAACATGACTGCGCGCCTGGAGTTGCCGCCGCTGCCGGTGCGCGACGGGGAATTGAGATTGAACGGTAAGCGTGTCCCGGCTGTGTTCAAAGACGGGCGCTTGATCTTCGACGACGTCGAATCCGGCAAGCACACGATTGTGTGGCAGGCGAGGTAAGTCGGCGTGAAACTTGAAACTGGAAACTTGGTTTTTTCAAGAATCACACGAAAAGCACTAAAAACGCAGAGGTTCTGATCACTGAGGACTGATCACTGAGGACTGATCGCTGCTCAGCGCGTGCGTTCCGCTGAGCAGGGAGATGACTTGCTGCTGGACTTCGCCCAGACGGTCGAGCCGGAGCTTCGGGTCCAGCACGACAAAGGTGTCGCCGCTTCTCTTATGCTCATAAACACGCAGAATCCCGCCGCTCTCATGCGGCTTTGCATCGCGCTCGGCCAGCAATTTGCCGCGTTCCAGCATCACGGCTAAGACGTAGACCACATTACTCATCGTGGGGTCCTCGAGCGTGATGAGACGACGGAGAAGCTCCTCCGCATTCTCCTTCTTGACATGCTCCGTCCTGGTTGTGCTGGGCGCTGGCGCCTCGTAAATGCCCTCCCAGGCGCTGAAGGGTTCCCAGTCGCGTTCCAGACGCTTCCAGCACTCCGCATGACAATCCATGCGCTCGTACGTGTCGTCTACGTCACGCAAGACGGATACGCAGGGGCCTTTGTCAACCAGCGGCTGTGCGCAAATACTGCATGTGTGCCCGCGAGGGCGTATATTCCATTCCTGTGCCATTTTTAAAATATAGCAAAAACGTGCCTTCGCCGCAACCCCGCAGTGACATCCGTGTTTTCCCCCATTTCAGGAAAATAATCAACGTAGCCCTCTATTGCAGTTTTGCATCAGCTCTGACGGACAGTGTTTTTTAAAACCGTAAATAAAAATCATAAAAATGAACAAAAAAGTAAACTGAAGCAAAATAAAGTTATCATTTTAAATCATTTTATTGTTGATAATATCAAAAAAATAAATATATTAGATCATATTATTGGAAAAAAAGTCACATTTACTCAATATCGTGTTGAGTAAATTTGAAGGAAACCAGTAATTAGTTAAGTGGAGGGGTAGAATGAAAATTCCAAAGGTGTTGGTGCTGGGGTTAACGCTCGTGGCGACCTGTGTCGCTCATGCGCAACGGTCAATCAGTGTGAGCTTCGGCAGTGATCGGTCCGCGATTGACGATGTAGATGAGGCCGTGGGGTATGTGCCTGTTCCTGGGCGTTACTGGGTTGATGTGTCGAATGCGGGCAACACGGGGGGCACTCCGACGACGTTGGTGGCGTCCAATGTACAGGACGGTTCAGGAACGGCTATTCTGGGCTCGCAACTGTATGCCTGCTCGCGGGGCGGGTCGTGGTACAATGGCAGTACGGCAACACTGACGGCCAAACTGCTGTACGGTTTCCTGGACGACTCCAATGGCAGCAATCCGGGCGGCTTCAAGGTGACCGGCATCCCGTATGCGAAGTATCGGGTGATCATTTACCGCAACATTGATGCCGCAGAAGGAACGACTGGACTGTTCGGCTATCACACCATCAATGGTACAGCTTACTCCTATGTGGCCGGCGTGCTGACGGCAGGGTCCACGGCCAACTGGGGGGTTACGCGGAAGACGCAGATTGTGGTCGGCGAGAACACGATGGTTGTCACCAATCTGACAGGCGACCTCACGGTGTTGACCGCCTCGCCCGGCGGAGGCGTACGGGGCTGTATTTCCGGCTTCCAGATTGAAGAGGAGTCGGCTTATGATGTGATCAGTGTCAAAGTAGGATCCGATGCCACCTGTAATATTCCTTACAACAATTTTACAAATTATGCGGGTGTAGCAGGCCTGAGTATCAAGTGTTCACGTTGGAACAATATGGCCGCTCCTGCTGGCACGACGATCACGAATATCGTGAAGAGCCGCGTCAGTGACAACATTGGCGTCACGATCACCAATACAGCACCCAACAATCCATATACCGCCAATGGTTCTGCAAACCTTGTCAACAACCATGCGAACACCCGGTTGCTGGGGCGGTACATGGATTTAAGTGCCAGCACGCAATATACGATCACGGTAAAGGATATTCCTTATGCCTATTACGATGTGTACATGATCTACTCAGGAGATGGCGGAGTCTACTCGCCAGCGATCATTAACGGTACAAGTTATTACGGCTTAGGTAATGGGACTTTCCCTGGAACATCCTCGTGGGGCAATCGTAATGCGACCTGGGGGACATTGCAGGGTGCCTGCGGTAACTCCTATTTGCGTGAAGGCTACAACTATCTCCGCGTCGCAAAGGTATCAGGAAGTGTCCTGACGTTGAAAAATACAATTTCTGCAAATCGCGGAACATTGGCTGGCTTCCAAATCGTGGAAGCTTCAGCACCGGCAGCCATTACAGGTGATATTATCTGGGTGGGTGGAACTTCTGGCAGTTGGACCGATGGCACGAAATGGAATACGGGCGTGCCTCCGATTGCGACGGATACGGTTGTGTTTAGCGATCCATCGGTAACTGTCGATCTGGGCGGCGGCAGCGTCAATGCTGCGAGAATTAAGATGTATGGAAGTGTGCTGGCCCTGAACAACGGCACCTTTGCAACACCGCCGGTTCTGGAAAACAGTTCTGGTGGAAACGTCCTGTTCAGCACGGATTCGGTGATGTCCTTTGACACCTGCCCTGTTGGGCTTTACAAAGGCGGTGCTGGAAACATCACCGTCGGAACTCTTGCATACGGTGTTTCGGATACGCTTTCCGTATCAGGGACGGGCAGCTTCAAACTGACGAATGGCGGTACGATCGGCACACTCCGCATGGAAAGCGCAGGAAGCACGTTTGAAGCCTCCGGCGGGACCCTCGCCATCACGACCTCGCTTCAGCCTCAGACGCTCAGCAACCTGAAGATCACCGGCACCGCGGTCGTCACGATTGCCGGGGCGGCGACGGTCAATGACGTGAATTACCTGTTCAGCGGCTCGTCCCAGACGAGCATCACAGGCGACATGTATTTCCAGTCATGGGGCGACATCATCTTCACGAACAGCGCGAAGGTCATCACCACCGGGAAAATGGCCTTCGACAAGGAGGATAAGGTCATCCTGACCGACAGTGCGGACCTGACCTGCACGCAATTCCGCTTCAACGACTCTTCCGTAGGCGGGTTGAATACCACGTTCACCATGACAGGCGGCAAGATCAATGCCACGGCGACCGGAGCGGACAAGTCTTCGGCGTTCCACTTCGCCCACTGGAACGTCAATAACCCGCGGTTCTACCTGAACGGCGGCGAACTGGTCGCGACGAACGGCAGCGGCAACATGTCGCTGGGCGTCGATGGTGTTTGTTACGTGTATCTTGGCGGCACCCAGATCAAGATCAAGCGGCTTCAGTTCCAAGCTGATAAAGGAAGTGAATTATATATCACGAACGGCGTGTTGAACATCGGCGTAGACGGTATTGTCAACGCAGGAACGAAGCCGCTCTATCTGGCGGGCGGCACAGTCACAGCCTGGGGCAACTGGTCGAGTGCCAAAGCGATGACGTTCACGAACACAGTGGCCGGTCTGGCTGTTCCAGGGGATGTGACCTTTGACACGGCGGGTTTTGCGATCTCGCTCACGGGAGCCATGGATGGCGAAGGAGGACTGGCGAAGTCCGGGGCCGGAACGCTGTCGCTCGCTGGGGCGAACACGTATGCGGGGACGACCGCGATCCAGGCGGGCACAATCGTTCCGAAGCACGTGACAGCACTCGGCTCGGGCGCACTGTCGCTGACGGGTGGCACGCTCGACCTGACAGCATCCGGCGCTCTTGTGCCGACCGGGACAAAGGCGTGGACAGTCTCCGGGACGCCGATGTTGAAGTTAACGCATAACGCGGCGAACAAGATGTCCATTTCCAGTATCACGGGCTCAGGCGTCGTCTCTCTCAGCCTCGATGTGTCTGGTGTATCCGCGCTTGGCGCGTATAAACTGCTCAGCACGACGACGGATGTGACAACGAATAACTTTGCCTTGGCAATGACAGGGAATGCCCCTGGGTTCATGGCTGAGTTGACATCGGATGCTGCAGGTGTTTACTTGAACGTGACAGGACTGCCGGCCGTGACATGGAACGTCGACGGCGATGGCGCCTGGGACACAACAACGGCCAACTGGTCAAAGAATGGGGTGGGTGGCTTCACCTTCACAGATGGCGACTTTACAATTCTGCCGGACCGTGCAGGCATCTCAGCCGCAACCCTGGCTTTGGCTGCTCCCTACTCGACAGGCAGCATGACAGTCTCCGCAACGAATACGGCCTATACGATAGCAGGGGCGGCTTTGACCGCGACACGCGTGACGCTGGACCCTGGCTCAAGCCTGACATTGACGAATGAAGATTCGCGCATCACGGAAAACGTGTCGATCCCTGCGAGCACGACCCTTGCTATCCCGATCATGGCGGTCCTGCCTGCCAGCTTTACGCCGGCTGTGGCTGACTATCCTGTACAGTCCCGCCTCCGCTTTGCGAACGGCAGCGACTTGACATCCTTTGCAGCGGTTGCGGGCAAGGATGCGCAGATCATGCTCGCCAAGCCGGCATCGATCACCGAGGAGTACACGGTCAATGGCGGACAAACGTTCGTTGTTGAAAACGGTGGGTCGCTCACAACATCGACGAATATATTCGTTGATTCCGCTAATCGCATGATCGTGTCAGGCGGAAGCGTCTTGATCGGACAGCATTTGTGGCTGAACACCTATAATTCATACGGCCGTGGACGTCTCGAAGTCTCCGGCGGGGCGTTGACCGTCACAGGCGATATCCGCGACAACCGCGATTCTTATTTTGATGTGATCCAGACAGGGGGAAGTGTAACGATTTCGGCACTACGCGCTCAGCAGTTTACCCCCGGTGGCGTGAATGAAGGTGGCGCATACGGGAATAACACCTACACGCTCAGTGGGGGTGTCTTCACGGTCGGCTATATGCAGGGTGGTAATGCCTCCGGTTATTGGGAACGCGGCCTGGCGCTTTACTTGGGCGGCGGCACGCTACGGGCCAGCGCAAGTTTCACGGCGAACGCCAATACGATCCAGCTGACAGGTGTTAACGGAAACACGGTGATTGACACGCAGGCAAATACGCTGCGCATTGACTACCCTGTCTTCGGTGCAGGTGGCTTCACTAAGATTGGAGACGGCACATTGGATCTGCGCGGAAATAATTCATTTGGCGGGCTGATGACCATCAGCGCAGGCAAGGTCGAGGCAAGACATGTGAATGCGCTCGGCAGCGGTGCGATCACCCTCTCGGGAGGCACGCTTGACCTGACGACCGCAGCGGTGATGGCACCTGCCGCTAGGGACTACACCCTTTCCGCTGGCGTTGTGAAGATGAAGATGAATAGCGCTTCGCCCCAGATTGGCTGTGACCTGTTGCAAGGCAATACCGTGGCTGGCCCTGGCGCAGGGGACGTGTTCACCTTCGTGCTGAACTTTGGCGGCGCGACAAAGGCGCAGGATCAGTATCGGTTGATGACCGCCTCATCCTTCCTGGCCGACACGAATAGGCTGGCCATCTCGGTCGAGAACGGTCCGGCGCTGAACGCTTACGGTTTCAGCATTGTGGATGGCGCCTTGTATGTGACACTGGCAGGACCTTACTATGTCGGCAAATATGAGTGGAATGTGGCTGGCGCTGCTGGCGACTGGGATACGACCTCTCCGAACTGGAGAAATGGCGAGACCACCGGACTCTCGTTTGTGAATGGGACAGGGACGATCTTCAAGGATGTGGCAGGCCAACCGGCTGTGACGGTCACGATCACCGAAGCGGTTGAGCCCGCGACCATCTCCATCGAGAATAGTGCGACAGCCTATACATTCGGGGGTGCTATTCCGTTTTCCGTCGGCGTCCTCAGCTGCGCCGGAACGAATGCGGTCACCTTCGGCGTGCCGCTCTCGGCGACCTCGCTCTCGCTGCCCAGCTTTGGCAACGTGACCCTGAGTGAAGGGTCGATGATCTCCAATTCCGTGGCTATCCCGCAGCAGACAGTCCTGACAATCCCCTCCACGAATACGCTGGCAGGTGGATTCTCGGTTGCTGGCGGTGATTATCCGATTCAGTCCGTATTGCGCCTTGCTGGCGGTGACCCTGCAACGGCTCTCCCGGCAGGAAATCTCGATGCGCAGATCACGGTTGCTAAAACGGTCAACCTGGATGCGACGTTGGCTGTCTACAATGGCCAAACATTGGCGATTGAAAACAGTGGAGCACTGACACTTCCGACATTGACCGCACTATTATTGGCAAATTCACGAGTGCAGGTCGAAGGAGGATCGATCATAACGCCCCGTTTGGTGATTGGCGATATGTGGGCAGGTTCCGATGCCACCGTCGTGCAGAAT
Source organism: uncultured bacterium (assembly GCA_942493055.1). Classification (GTDB taxonomy): domain Bacteria; phylum Verrucomicrobiota; class Kiritimatiellia; order RFP12; family UBA1067; genus CAIZQW01. The sequence continues at coordinate 5,476,229 of OW818680.1, forward strand.
GGCGGCACGGTGACGGTGACAGGGGATGTCGGAACATTAAGTAACGACGGCGGAAACACGGCTTCTGCCCTCTTCGGTCACTGGAACTCCACGTCTACTTACGCGCTCAGCGGAGGCACGCTCTCGGTCGAGAACGCCCTGACGCGCCTGGGCCATGACGGAACAATCTTCATGAACATTTCCGGCACGGGCGTGATGAGGACCAAAGGTATTCGCCTGGATCAGAGCACGCTCAACCTGAATGCCGGCGGCACGCTGGAACTCGGCGAGTTCGGCGTCACTTACAAAGCTGACTATGTCTGGTTCAAGTTCGGCGGCGGTATGCTGAGGGCGTATACGAACTTCACGTTCAATGCCCTGAACGACACGACGAATGTCGTCTTGGTCGCCTCCACGACCTCGACGATCGACGTGAATGACAGGGCCATCGCGTTCAATGCCCCCCTGAGCGGAGCAGGGTCGCTGATCGTGACGGACAGTTCCGTGGCGAATAGCGGTGTCCTGAACTTAGCCGCCGTGAACACCTTTACGGGGACGGTCCAGCTTGACAGCGGTACTCTGAACCTCAATGCCGCCAATGCAATGAGTGGAATCACGGTGAACAACGGCCTGTTGAATATGAGTGCAGCAAATGCGTCGCTCACCGCAATGACCATCGCGGGTGGCACGGTCGTGCCCAAGCACGCAGATGCCTTTGGCGCTGCTGACATCGGACTTGCCGGCGGTACGCTTGATGTAAGGGCCGCTGGGTCAGTGGTCCCGGCGAAGGCGCTGAACGTCTCGGCTGCGTCGACCCTCAAGACGAAGTTCGACAACCCGGCGAATTTGTCAGTCGGTACGATGGCAAGCGTATTGTCGCTGGATGTGGATATCACAGGGGCTTCGACAAGTGTTGAGTATAAGCTTCTGAGTGCCTCATCGCAGCCCGCTGCTGACGGCTTCGCGTTAATCGGCGCCTACGGAGATAAGAAGGCTGAGCTGATTTTCAAGGCTGATGGCGTCTATTTGAACTTGAAAGCTGCAGCAACTTTGATTTTCTTGAGATAAGGAAACCGAAGGGCATTAATTGAGCCGGTTCTGCTTAAAGGGCGGAACCGGCTTGTTTTTTTCCACCTTTTCGCGTTATTGACTTTCAGGGGGCAATGGCTTATGATGTGCCCTCACAAAAAGAGATGGAACAAACAAGACATACTCAGGAATTGCGCGTATTGCATGAAATCAGCATGATCATGAATCAGTGCGTCGATATGCGATCCGTGGTGCAACCCGTTCTGGAGACGCTGGATCAGTGTCTTGGTTTTCGTTACGCGACCATTACCTTGTTACGCAAGGGAGGGGATGACATCCTCATCGAAGCGGCGCATGGCCTCACACGCGAGCAAGCCCAGCTTGGACACTACAAACTGGGCGAGGGGGTGACCGGGACCGTTGTCTTGACAGGGGAGCCGATGGTTGTTCCGAGAACCAGCGACTCGCCCCTCTTCTTAAATCGCACCAAGCACGGAAAAAGTTCGGATACAGCCTTTATTTGCGTCCCGATCAAGGAAAAGCAGGAAGTTGTTGGCGCGCTGAGCATTTATCGCGATTTTGCGGACAATGTTCAGCTGGCGGCGGATGAAGCCATCCTTGAAATTGTTGCCTCCATGATGGCCCGTGCGGTCTTGTTGCGCCGTGATTTGCTGGCGCAGCAGGAGACGTTGGAGGCTGAAAACCGCCAATTGCGTGCCGAGCTGACCCGACGCTATCATCCGGATAACATCGTCGGCAATTCGCGCGAGATGCAAGAGGTTTACGACCAGATTTCGCAGGTTGCCAAGAGCCAGGCTACGGTTTTAATTCATGGCGAGACGGGGACGGGCAAGGAACTGGTCGCCCATGCCATCCATTATGCCAGCAATCGGGCGGATAAGCCTTTTGTGCGCGTCCATTGCGCAGCCCTGCCGGAAACCATTATCGAGAGCGAATTGTTTGGACATGTCAAAGGCGCCTTCACCGGAGCGGTCTCCGATCGCAAGGGACGCTTTGAACTGGCGGATGGCGGAACGATCTTCCTGGATGAAATCGGCGAGATCCCGCTGTCGATCCAATCGAAGCTCTTGCGTGTCCTGCAGGAACGCGAATTTGAGCGTGTCGGCGACGTGAAGACGACAAAGGTCAATGTGCGGATCATCGTTGCAACGCATCGCAACCTCTCCTCCATGGTCGAAAGGGGCCTTTTCCGTGAAGACCTCTATTACCGGCTGAGCGTCTTTCCGATCTTTGTTCCGCCCTTGGTCAAGCGTAAGACCGATATCCTGTTGCTGGCGAATTACTTTATGCAGAAGTATGCGGCAATGAATGAGAAACCCATCAAAGGGTTCTCGCCGGAGGCGATCGATTTGCTGCTGCGCCATCGTTGGCCAGGGAATGTCCGCGAACTGGAGAACTGCATCGAACGTGCGATCTTGCTCGCAGAAGGGGAGGTCATCGAGGCACAGGTGCTTCCCATGACCATTCAGGAACCTATTCCGGCTGATCGCGAGGAGTCAGAGCCCCGTCTCATCGAGGAGATTGGAAAACAGTCACTTGAAGAGCTTGTGGGGTCTTATGAAAAGGCGATTCTGGCGGAGTCTCTTGCGAAATGCGACAACAATGTCGCCGCGGTGGCTCGCCTGCTCTCCTCCACGCCCCGCATTATCGGGTATAAGATCAAACAGTATCAGTTGCTGTAGAGAGCGCGCGGGCGCTTGTCTCTAACTTGAAGAGTTTTTCAACGAATTAAACGAATTCAACTAATTTTTATACTGCTTTGCGAGCAACTACTTACCCCGTTCTCAATTCGTTCAATTCGTTTAATTCGTTGATAAAATAGTTACCCATCCGTCTATTCCCGGTACCTCGGTCGGCTGGCTGGCTTGCCTATTTGCGCCGAATCTGCTATGCTATAAAACGAATTACTGGATAACGTGTGTGAATAAAAAAATCCTCCATATTATTGCGTTGTGCATAACCGGACTTTGCTGTTTAGGCAGCGATGAATCCGTTAAGAATGCTTTATTGACGAAGTGGGTGAGTTATGCGGGTGGGGATATTGATCCGGACGCTGTGTATGCCCTCGGATCGGACATCCATACGAATGCCTTTTTTGGAGGCGTGCTGGGCAAAGGATGGCTGGACAATCAGGAGGCGGTAGAGACGTTCGGGCTCTTGGACCCCTCCGGTATTTCTGGAAGCGGCTTTGTTGCAAAGGCAGACAATGACGGCGCCCTCGCATGGGTTTCGACGTTGACACGTGAAGGGGGGAGCACGATCTATGGGGTCGCCTCCACAAACAGTGCGGTCTATGCAGGAGGGGCAATCAATAATCAGGCGGATGTCTACGATGACGAGGATAATTATTTGGGAACGTACCCGTGGGTTGATGCGCTGCTGGGCAGTCTGAATGCTGCTGATGGCACCCTGAATTGGTCGCGTGAGTTGAACTTGATCCCCGGGGTTGATTACTATAATACGCAAAGTGCATACACATCTGTCGCAGTGGATGACTCAGGCAATATTTATGCTGTGGGCTATACGACCATTACGAATTTACCCTCTTCATCTCCTTATGCGGGGGGCAAGGATGTTGTGATTGCCAAATATGAGCCCGATGGCGACCTGCTATGGGTCCGCTATTTAGGCGGTTCAAATGATGACCAGGCGCATGCTGTTGCCATAGGTCAGGATGGTATTTATGTGAGTGGCACGACGCAGTCGTCCGGAAGCTGGATTACGCTGGGGGATAACACACTGCCGTCCGTCTCCAATCACTACGGGTTTCTTTCAAAACTGGCTTTGAATGGCGCTGTCCTTTACACAACAGTCCTCGGTGGAAATGCGAACGACGAAATTTTATCCATGCAGGCCGTCTCGAATATGATCTTCTTGGCAGGGACAACCTGTTCCACAAACTTCTGTAACGCACACAAGCTTAACAAGGCAGGGGGAGGCCAAGATGGCTTTGTGCTGAAGCTGACGGACTATGGAACCACGTATCAGACCAACTGGTTTCGCTATGTTGGCACGAACACGACGGATGCGGTATATGCGCTTTCTTTGATGGATTCGAACCGTGTGGTGCTCTGTGGTTCAACGGGGGTTGGCGGGTGGCTGCCCGAATTTGACGAGTTTTCAAAGGCATATTCTGGCGGGACAGACGGCTTCATTTACCAGGTGAACCGCGAGACGGGCGCGCCTGTCTGGTCGACCTACGTCGGCGCTGAGGGCGATGAGGCTGCTCAGGCAATCGCGGTTTGCGGGAGGGCCGTCTTTTTGGGCGGGATCACCGGTTCGGATGGCTGGGAAATGTTTGGGGGGTTTCAAGACCTGTGGGGCGATCCGGAATTTGGCCATTTTAATGCTGAAACGGGATTCATGGGCATGTGGTCGCAGGATCCGGGTATACCGCCGATCATTACAAATGATATTACGGATGTTACGGTTCACGAAGGCCAGCGGGTTGAATTTGTTCTGGGGGTGAGCAGCAAACCGGCGGCCAAATACCACTGGCTCACCAATGGCGTGCCTGTCGGGGGCGTGTCGACTAATCGTTATGTGATCCTTTCGGCGCTTCCAAGTGACAATGGTTCGACGTACCAGTGCATTGCCTCTAATGTCTTTGGGTGCACGACCAGCAGTGTGGCGCATCTCACCGTCATTGCCAACGGCGTGCTCGATGTCTCGATGTCGCCGCCTTCGGCTGTCGCGGCAGGCGCGAAATGGCGGCTGGATGAGGGTGTCTGGACAAATGCAGGAAGTTATGCGCTCTATCCAGGAACCTACACGGTCTCCTTTACAAATTTGACCGGCTGGACAACGCCTGCGACACGTCAGGTTGTTGTGGTGTCCAGTCAGACCACGACGACTATCGGCGTCTACGTCGCTCCTGCTGCAACGGCGGTACGGTCGATCGCCGCGTGGACGAATGTCTCGCTGTCAGTTACCTGCCCGCCAGAGGTCACCACCTGGACGCTGGTTGAGACGCTTCCTGTTAATTCGACACCCGTCAATTATGGCGCGGGTGTCTGGAATGGCACAGCCCGCACTTTGGCTTACACCGGCACCGCCTCTGGAACCGTGGGCTATACCGTGTTGCTCGGAGCTCCCAACGATTATACAATCACTGGCAGCATCACTTCCATGCCGATCAATGTGACCATGCCGGTGACAGGGGACTCTCGGGTTTCGCGAGGCGACTTCCTGCGTAAGATCAGCGGGACGAATGTCTGGATCTATATGTCGCAACCCACGACAATAAAGTCTTGGTATGTCTACGAGGATTTTACTGGAACATCGTTGCAGGCTTTCAATTTGTCAAATAGTGGTATATTTCAAGATGGCTATGCCTATTGGTCTGGCAATTCAGTTGGAGCCGGGATTGTTCTGTCCTACAGTGTAAGCGGCCCGCCCGGCAGCACCAATATTCTTGCCGGAATTGCTGGCGTGACATTTCCACCGCCTACGATCAATTACACGATCTATGGCGACAACACAGTCATCATCCCCATGCCTCCGTCAGTTCCGCCTCCGCCTCCGACGATTTTGTATTTTGCCTTGAATGGAAACTCGGCTTCCCTGACCTTTACTTCGATTCTTGCCCAGGCTTATAGTGTGTGGACCAATGCAAATATCTCGGTGACGAACGGCTGGAGCAATTGCATTGCAGCAACGGGGCAAGGCGCTGTAACAACAGTCGCGGTCCCTGTCATCGAGCCTCAGCTTTTCTATCGTGTAAAATCGGAATAAAAAAATATCTGGCTCACCTGTAAATTTCTATTGCACTTTTGGTCAGGGTTTGGCATGTTTCGGGATGTTTTTTATGGAGGATGAACGGAATGGCACAACCTTTGTTAGATGCGTTGGATGGATGGAACAGTGTAAAGAGCTCTGAACTGTATGGAGTCGCTTCTTGGAGTCAGGGATATTTCAATGTGACCGATGATGGTCATGTTGCTGTAAACTTGAAGAATGCCAAGGGCTCGGTGAGCGTGAAACTCACGGATATCGTTTCCGGAATCGAAGATCGTGGCATTGGCTTGCCGCTCTTGCTGCGCTTCAGCGATCTGCTGGGGGATCGGATTCGGCGCATCAACGAATGCTTTGCAAAGGCCATCGCCGACTATAATTATCAGAACGACTATCGGGGCGTCTTCCCGATCAAGGTCAATCAGCAGCAGCAGGCGGTTCATGATGTGGTCACCTTTGGTGCGCCCTATCATCATGGTCTTGAGGCGGGTTCCAAGGCGGAACTGATTGCCGCACTGGCGTACATGCGTGACCCCTTAGCCTATCTGGTCTGCAATGGCTACAAAGATTCCGAATTCATTGATCTTGCGCTCTCCTCTACAAAGATGGGCCTTCAGACGATTATTGTCTTGGAGTCTGTCGATGAACTGGCGCTCATCTTGAAACTAGCCGAGCAGTTGAAGGTCCGTCCGCGCATTGGCGTCCGCGTGAAGCTCTCCAGCCGCGTGGGGGGCAAGTGGTCTGAATCCGGCGGCGAACGGAGCGTCTTCGGACTCACGCCGGCAGAGGTGATCGATGTGGTGGACATCCTGCGTGAGAAGGGGATGCTGGACTGTCTGGAGATGCTGCACTACCATCTGGGGTCCCAAGTGCCGAACATCCGAGAAATCCGTGACACGGTCAAGGAGGCCGCCCGGTTCTATGTCGGACTTGTGAAAGAGGGCGCCAAGATGGGGCTCTTCGACATCGGCGGCGGCCTTGCGATCGACTATGATGGCTCGCACACGAGCTTTTCGAGTAGCGCCAACTATGATATCTCCGAGTATTGCGCAGACGTGATCGAAGGCATCATGAATGCCTGCAACGAAGACCAGATCCCGCACCCGCTGATTATCAGTGAGTCCGGGCGTGCGCTCATCGGCTATTACTCCGTGCTGCTGATTAATGTTCTGAATACCGCGGTGTATGAGGAGAAGGATCCCCCGGAGATGGGCGAGGAGACGCGTCCGGAAGCCTTGGATAACATGTTTTATGTCTCCAAGACCTTGAGCCAGAAAAATATCCAGGAATCCTTCAATGACGTGCTCTATTATCGTGAGGAGATCCAGAAGGCCTTTAAGCATGGCGACATCACGTTGCGTCAGCACGCTGCCGCGGATTGCTTGTTCTGGTATATCCTGACGCGCATTCGTGAATTGGCGCAGGGACTCAAGTCGCTTCCGCAAAGCTTGGCCGGACTGGATGCGCTTTTGGCAGATGTGTACTACTGCAATTTCAGCGTCTTCCAGTCGCTGCCAGACGCCTGGGCGATTGAGCAGCTCTTCCCCATCATGCCGATCCATCGGCTGTGCGAAAAGCCTACGCGCAACGCCTGCATTTCGGATATTACGTGCGATTGCGACGGACGTATCAATCGCTTTATTGACCAGCACGACGTGAACCAAGTGCTGCCGGTTCACCCCTTCTACAAGGGGCAGCCCTATATGCTGGCGGCCTTCTTAGTCGGCGCATACCAGGAGACGCTCGGTGACCTGCATAACTTGTTTGGTGACACCAACGTGGTGAGCGTGCGCGTGGACGAAGATGGCGACATCGAGTATGTGCAGCAGGTCAGCGGCGACTCGGTCGGCGATGTGCTGAGTTACGTCGAGTATCGTCCGGAGCGTCTGATTGAGCAGTTCCGGGCAACAGCGGAGGATGCTGTGAAGCAGAAGCGGATCACGCCTGCTGAACGCCGCGAGATTGTCGCCGCCTATGAAAACGGCATGCGCGGCTATACCTATTTCGAAGAATAATGCGGAGGCAGGCAAGGGATTTGCCTGACCAAAAGGAGAAGATTATGCCCAGAGTCATGATTATCGGTGCAGGGGGTGTGGGTTCGGTCGTGGCGCATAAATGCGCGCAAGTCCCGGAAGTCTTTTCGGAAATTATTTTGGCCTCCCGTACAAAAGCGAAGTGCGATGCGCTCGCGACGGCGATGAAGGCCAAGGTCCCTGTCACCACGTTTTCCGTGGATGCGGACAATGTGCCGCAACTGACAAAGTTGCTCAAAAAGACCAAGCCGCAGTTAGTCATCAATGTCGCCTTGCCGTATCAGGACCTGCACATCATGGACGCCTGCCTTGCGGCTGGCGTGAACTATCTGGACACGGCCAACTATGAGCCGCTCGACACCGCCAAGTTTGAATACAAGTGGCAGTGGGCGTATCAGGAACGCTTCCAGAAGGCAGGGCTCATGGCGTTGCTGGGCTCGGGCTTTGACCCGGGCGTGACGAGCGTCTTTACCACCTACCTGCAAAAACATGTCGTTCCCAAGATCAAGGAGATCGACATCATCGATTGCAATGCAGGCAGCCATGGCTTGCCCTTCGCAACGAATTTCAGCCCGGAGATCAATATCCGCGAAATCACAGCCAAGGGACGCTATTGGAAGAAGGGCAAATGGATGGAGACGCCTCCGCTCTCCGTGAAGAAGCCCTTTGTGATGCCGGACAAGCTGGGCAAACTCAACATGTATCTGCTCTATCACGAAGAACTGGAGTCGATCGGGACGCATATTAAAGGCCTGGAGCAGGCGCGCTTCTGGATGAGTTTCTCGGATAACTATCTGAAGCATCTGGATGTCATCCGAAACATCGGCATGGACCGGATTGATCCGGTTCGCTTTAATGGCGTCGATATTGTCCCCATTCAGTTTTTGGCCAAGATGCTCCCGGACCCTGCTTCGCTCGGGCCGCTCACAAAAGGAAAGACCTGCATTGGAGTCCAAGCTTACGGCAAAGATGCCAAGGGCAAGGAAAAGGTGGCATTCGTCTACAACGTCTGCGACCATCAGGAGTGTTACCGCGAAGTCAAGTCCCAGGCCATCTCCTACACGACAGGCGTCCCCGCCATGATCGGCGCGATGATGATGTTGACCGGCAAGTGGACCGGGCAGGGGGTCTTCAATATGGAGCAGTTTGACCCTGATCCCTTCATGGACGCCCTGAATCAGCATGGCTTGCCCTGGAAGGTGCTCAAGAAGCGCGTGTTTACGTCCCCCATTAAATAACAGGGAGGTGTCATGATCCCGACTCCCTCCTTTATTGTTGACTGTTCCGCAATCGAGCGGAATATGCGCGTGCTTGCGGATGTGAAGCAGCGGACCGGGTGTCAGATCGTGCTGGCCCTCAAGGCCTTCTCGACCTTCAGTCTCTTTCCAATGATGCGTAAAACCTTGGATGGCTGCTGCGCCAGCTCCGTGGATGAAGCACGTCTGGGATGCGAGGAGTTTGGTGGAGAGATCCATGCCTTTGCCGCTGCGTTTTCCGAGTCGGAGATGCGCGAACTCGTCAAGCACATTGACCACATCACGCTCAATTCGTTTGCTCAGCTCGACATGTTCCGGCGCATTGAGAAGCCCCGCGACATCACAATAGGCTTGCGCATCAATCCTGAACACTCCGAAGGCCACACGGAGATTTATGATCCGTGCGCACGCAAGTCGCGCCTGGGCATTCGCCGCGCCGCGTTCGCAGGTCAATCGCTTGAAGGGGTGACAGGCTTTCATTGTCATAACCTCTGCGAGCAGAATGCGGAGCCTTTTGCTCGGACGGTCGAGGCGATTGAAGCGAAGTTCGGGGATCTGTTGCCGCAGCTGTCATGGATGAACTTTGGTGGCGGACATCACATCACGCGCGAGGATTATCATGTCGACATGCTCTGCGAGACTATCCTGGCGTTTCGCGCCCGTCATCCGAATATCAAGACAATCTACCTGGAGCCGGGCGAAGCCTGTGCGCTCAATGCAGGGACCTTGGTCGCAACAGTCTTGGATGTCGTAGAAAACGAATTGCCGATCGCGGTGCTCGATGCTTCCTGCGCCTGCCATACGCCGGACGTGATGGAGATGCCCTATCGTCCGCGGCTCTTCCGTGACGAACAGTGGAACGGTGAAGCGAATCCCTCGGCCCATGCGGATTGCGGCGGCGAGGTTGGCGAAAAGCCCTACACAGTCCGTCTTGCAGGCGCATCATGTCTGGCCGGAGATGTTTTTGGTGACTGGTCCTTTGATACGCCTGTCAAGACCGGGGACCGCATTATTTTTGAAGATATGGCCCATTACACGATGGTGAAGACCAACACCTTTAATGGCATCCGCCTGCCGAATATTGCGCTGCGTGAAACAACGGGGCAGCTTCGGATCGTCAAGACATTCGGATACGAAGATTTTAAGAGCCGGCTTGGATAAGGGGATGTTTGAAATGGGACTTATGGGACTAATGCGACGAATGGGACGTATGTCACTGTCACATCGCAGGCTCATGTCAATGGCCATAGGTCCCATAAGTCTCATTTGTCTCATACGTCCCATTCTCCTCATCGCGCTCATCGCCACCAGCCTCTTAGCCGCGCCGCAGGAACCTGTGACGGTGTCGTTTCTGGGCGGGTATGACCCGGACACGCCAGAGGGGCCTGTGACGCGACAGATCTTGAAGCTGACGCAGCAGGAGCCGCAGTTGAATCCGCAGAAGTGGGGCGGACTCGTTCTTCCCGGCGGCGGCGGCCGTGCGCCCTTCATGCTGTCGCTGGCCGGCGGCACCTCGCCCGATGTCTATTTTTGCTGGTTTCATATCATGTGCCATGATATTGAGCAGGGCTTTATCTATCCGCTCAACGAATGGATTGGCGAGGATCTCAATGGCGATGGACAGATCAATGACAGTGAGGCCAAGTGGCCTGGCTGGAAGGATGTCCCGCCGCTCTGGCGCCAGGTGGCCACAAAGAACGGCAAAGTGTATGGGGTGCCCATGGCAGGCACCTGGTATTACGGGATCATCTATCGCAAGGACTTGGTTCAGCAGGCAGGGCTTGATCCGGAGAAGACGCCCGAGACCTGGGATGAGTTTTATAAATGGTGCCAGCAACTGACCTTTCCGCGTCGTCAGGTCTCAGGTGCGAAGGTTCAGCGCGGCCAGCGGGCGTTTGGGCTGGAGTGCCGTCCCTGGGGCTGGCTTCCCTGGATGCAGGCTGCCGGCGGTTCGCCGATTGTGAATATCCGCGTCTCCCCGACAACCGGCAAGGCCTATCACTTCAGCATGGAAGAGATTGCTTTCCGTGCCCCTGACACGGGTGAAGATCTTTCGAAGGTCGAGGGGAGATGGCAGGCCAATTTCGATTCACCTGAAGCGGTTGAATCCGCCCGCTTTCTCCATCGGCTCGTCTGGGCGCCCTGGATACGCGATCCTGTGACGCAGGAGATCATCAATCTCACCGACCTTGATGTGGCTGCCGGGTGCGTGACGCGCAAGGATGGGCGTGAGATTGAGTTTGTCGATGCTGACGTGATCAAGGGGGCGACACGCCCGTTGCCGCGCATGACAACTGAGCTGCCGCAACTCTTTGCGCAAGGCGAAGTCGTCGCGCTCTTTGCAGGTCTGGACCTGGTTGAAATCCTGACCCGCGAAGCGAATTTGCCGCCGGAGATGATTGGCATCATGCCCTTCCCTGCTGCTAGGCCCGGCATGAAGCCTGTGTTCCAGGCGCATAAACATTTTTACAGCATGACCGAAGGTGTGGGGCGTCGTCCCAAGGCAGAGCGCGATCTGATCTGGAAATGCGTGCAACAACTGGCCTCCAACGAGCTGAATGACGAGTCGATCCGGCAGAAGGTCCTTGAGGGCTATGCCCGCTGGTGCACGCCCGCGGATCTGACACGCTTAGGGCTCGGGGAGTATCTGAGCGAGGTCCCGTTGCGTATCCGTCAAAACTACGACGGTATAGAGCGCGGCACGATCCTGGCCCGCACAGAGCCCTTTGCCGGTTTTTGGCAGGCGGTGTCTGATCTTATCGACCGTCGCTTTCTCGGGCTTTTGCTTGCTGAGGGAGGCGAGCAGTTTGATTATGTCTCGGCGTTGCAGGGTATCAATGCAGATGCGAACAGGGGGCTCATGTTCCGTGTGCCTGAAAAACATCTGGAGCGTCAGCGCCCCCTGGCGCGTGTGATCTTCGGGGTTGTCCTGATTGCCTTGCTCATCTGCGGGGGAATGATGTGGAAGGCCGCGCGGGCCGCCAGTCTGGCGCAACAAGCGGATGCAAACTGGAAGGGGCCATCCATGGGGTGGTCGCCCTGGATCATGATCATCCCGGCTGTCGTCTCCATTGCGCTGTGGAGTTACTACCCTTTGTTGCGGGGCGCGGTGATGGCCTTTCAGAATTATAAGATTGTCGGTGAGACGCAATGGGTCGGACTGGATAACTTCATCCTGGTGGTGACGGATTTCAACTTCTGGGCTTCCTGGGGCAGGACCCTCAAATACGTGGGGCTGACCATCATATTGGGGTTTATAAGTCCCATTCTACTGGCGGTGATGCTCTCTGAAATTCCGCGCGGAAAGATCTTTTTCAGGACGCTCTACTTCCTGCCGCACCTGACCAGTGCGCTGGTGATCGCACTGCTCTGGAAGATGATGTACGACCCCACGGAAAACGGAATGTTCAATCAACTGCTGGCTCTCTTCGGTATAGCGCGCCAGACATGGCTGCAAAGCCAGTCCCTGGCCATGGTCTGCTGCATCCTGCCCGGCGTATGGGCTGGCGCGGGCATGGCGAGTCTCATTTATGTGGCGGCGCTCCAAGCGCTCCCCCCGGACTATTATGAGTCTGCGGCTATTGACGGCGCAGGGATCTTCAGCCGCTTCCGTCATATCACCTATCCGCAGCTGCTGCCCCTGATGGTCATTAACTTTGTTGGCGCGTTTATCACAGCCTTTCAGGGCATGGGCAGCATTTTCCTGCTGACGTTTGGCGGTCCAGGGGACACCACGAATGTGCTCAGCCTGGCCATTTGGAAAGAGGCCTATAACAACTTGCGCTTTAGCACGGCGACCACGATGGCGTGGTTTTTGGGCGTCACATTGGTCAGCTTCACCTACCTCCAGATTCGAATTCTGCGCAAGGTCGAATTCCGTCGCGCAAACACAAACTGAAAATTTGGCGATGGTTTGAATTGACAACGCCCCCCCATTAGAGGCATGATATTCAAATCGTTTTTGGGGGATGAGGCCTAATCCATGGGTGTTGTTCCCCGTAACAACAAAGGGAGTTAATATGTCACGTATTTATAATTTTTGCGCAGGTCCGGCTGTGATGCCCGTAGAAGCGCTTCAGGAAGCACAAGCTGATTTAGTAAATTACAAAGGTTCGGGCATGTCTGTCATGGAGATGTCCCACCGCGGTAAAGAGTATGATGAGATCCACAACGAAGCCATCGCGAACATCAAGGAGTTGATGGGGCTGAATGATGACTACGCTGTGCTCTTCATCCAGGGCGGCGCCAGTTTGCAGTTCGCCATGATTCCGATGAACTTCCTTGGACAAGGCCAGACCGCTGACTATATCAATGCCGGTTCCTGGGGAACGGCAGCAGTCAAGCAGGCGCGGATCATTGGCAACGTGAACGTCGCAGCCGAATGTCATAAGGATATTCCGACCCGCATGCCGGAACTCAGCGAGATGAAGTGGACGCCCGGAGCAGCCTACAGCCACCTCACCACCAATGAGACCATCGCCGGTACCCAACTCAAGGATATCCCGGTCACGGGCTCGCCGCTGATCGCGGATATGTCGTCTGACATCCTCTCGCGTCCCTTGGACTACACCAAGTTCGCGATGACCTACGCAGGCGCCCAGAAGAATCTCGGTCCCTCCGGTGTCGCGCTGGCAGTCATCCGCAAGGATTTTGCAGCCAAGGGGAATATTGCGCTGCCGACGATGTTGAAGTATCAGACCTTCATCGACGAGAATTCGCTCTATAACACGCCTCCCTGCTTCAGTATCTACATGCTTTGCCTGACCACGCGCTGGATGAAGAAGATGACGCTCCAGAAGCTCTTCAAGCAGAACCGTGACAAGGCGCAGATGTTGTATGACGCCATTGACGCAACAGGCTTCTATCGCGGCACGGCCAAGACGAGCTTCCGCTCGGACATGAACATCACCTTCCGTCTGCCGACAGAGGAGTTGGAAGAGATCTTCATCAAGCAGGCTTCCGCAGCAGGCATGAAGCAGCTCAAGGGACATCGTTCCGTGGGTGGCATCCGCGCTTCGATCTACAATGCCTTCCCGGTGGCCGGCGTCGAAGCGCTCGTCGCCTTCATGAAGGACTTTGAAAAGCGCAACGGTTAATTAAAAGGCTGATAGAGCCTTCAAGCACAAACCACACGAACTTTCGTGTGGTTTGTTTTTTCCAAGGAGTTCGCAATGTTTCAAGGTGACAAAAAGTTTGGGCAGTCGATTCTTCACAAGCAAGAAGAGTGGTTAAAGCAGAAGTTGATTCCGTGGGTGCCGAAATGGCTGGAGACAAACCATCTCACGCTGCTCTCCATTGCTTGGTCTGTCTTAGTCGTCGCCTTCAGTTACCTTGCACGTATCAATGTGCATTGGCTCTGGGCGGTCTGCGGAATGATCTTCGCCCAATACATCACGGACTTGCTGGATGGCGCCATCGGACGCCTGCGGAACACGGGGCTGGTGAAGTGGGGGTTCTACATGGACCACTTCCTGGACTTCATCTTCCTCTGCGCCATGCTGATCGGCTATGCGCTCCTGATCCCCCAGGCGTATCGCACGAACGTCTTCTTTATCATGACCATCTTCACCGGGTTCATGGTCCATTCATTCCTCTCCTTTGCTGCAACCAATCGCTTCCAGATTGCCTACATGGGCATTGGGCCGACGGAGATTCGCATTGCTTTCATTCTTGCGAATATCGTCATTATTGTCACCGGAACACTGGTTATCATCAAAGTCATCCCCTATCTGGTGATTATTGCATTCTTCGGCTTGTGCGTCAGTGTCTATCGGATGCAACAGGAGCTATGGAAAATTGACATGGCCGCTAAAAAGGGGGTTGAGGTGAATGTGCCGCATCCCAGCCAACATCGCAAACGTTTCGCGATTTGCCTTGTCCTGGCGATCGGCGGCTTTTACTGTCTCTGGGTGCCCAGCACCTATTCGATTGTGCAGACGGGCTCAGTGATTCTCTTTACTGCAGCGATAACCATGCTCCTTGTTTCCGTGGCTGACTTGCACCGTTTGCGCCAGACTAAGCGCCTCTTCAGAAGTTCCCTTCTCGTGTATGGCCCGTACCTGCTCATGGCGCTGCTGCTGATTGGCGGACTACGTGTCTGGCTGGTGCTTCAGCCCGAACAGATGACGATCATGCTCCCTGAACAGGTCGGCAAACAGGATATTCCGGTGTTGCGTGTGCCCGTCTTACAAGGGTCGAAGGAGGAGATTATCCAGGCCTGGAAGCATTTTGAAGAGGATGAAAAGAACCTTGTTTCGTTTATTGACGGGCATGCAGGATTTTTGACCATTGATGCCGTGGCCTATCCTGAAGCCCATAAAAAGGCCTTTGAATGCTATTTTGGCGCCTATCTTCACCTCGTCTCCTCGCGCCTTGAATTGCTGAAAGCGCTTACGCCCGAAGTCGAGAAGATGATCAATGCGGAGCGCAGCAATGCGGTCCGTGCCCTCAAGTGGACGACGCTCTCTGATAAGACGATCCTTCGTGTCTATTCCGGCGGCGCGTACTCCAAGACACTGAAGGACGACAATCAATTCGACGCGGAGATCAAACGGATTACCAAGCTGTGGTGGAGTGTATTGAAGGGGTAGTCCTTTACATCCTTTTTACAAACGCTTTACATGTCCATGACAACTGAACTTTGAGCGAGTGATACGATAGAGGCATCAACAACCCACCAGATCAACGTCTGGTACAAGAGGAAAGGTTCATCTATGAAACACTCACTCGTCATTCAACAGCATCGTGCGCTATTCGCTGCTCTGACTGCAACAGCAACGATCCTTACGGCGTCTGGAAGTCTCTTTTCCAGCACCCCCGCGGCCATCTCCTGCAAGGTGGAGCCCGAACGCTCTGTCCTGGCAGCCGAAAAGCCGGAATCGATTATGGTCAAGGTCTCGCTGAGAGGCACGGAACGGACGCTCCACGGCGAACGCTCCCCGATTAACATGGCCCTGGTCATTGACCGCTCCGGCTCGATGAGCGGCGACCGCATTGCACAGGCTAAGGATGCGGCGATTGCCGCTGTGGAACGTCTGACGGCCTCGGATATCATCTCGGTCGTCATTTTTGACCACACCATCGACACGATTGTCCCGGCTCAATACGTGAGCAACAAACAGGATATCATTGCGCGTATCCGTGAGATTACTGCACGCGGGAACACCGCCATTTTTGGAGGCGTTTCACAGGCCGCAGCCGAGGTTCGCAAAAACATCGAACGCGGCTATATCAACCGGATTGTCCTGCTCTCGGACGGACAGGCCAATGTGGGTCCCCAGAGTCCTGCAGATCTTGGACGTCTCGGGGTTTCCATGATGAAGGAGAAGATCTCTGTCACGACCATCGGTGTTGGACTGGGCTATAACGAAGACCTCATGACGCGTCTGGCGTCCAAGAGTGACGGTAACAGTTACTTTGTTGAGAACAGCGATGACCTGCCCCGCATCTTCAAGAGCGAACTGGGCAGCGTCCTTTCGGTGGTGGCCAAGAGTGTCCAACTTTCTGTGCGTTTCAGTTCAGGGGCGACCCCAGTTGAAATCGTCGGACGCGATGGCCATATCGACGGCAAAGTGGTCACCTTGGATTTCAATCAGATTTATAGCGCACAGGAGAAGTATGTCCTGATCCGTACGGAATGCGAGCCCGGCAAAAGCGGCGATTCCCGTACGATTGCACACGCAGATGTCTCGTTTAAAGATGTTGAAGCCAATACATCACGGCGTGTTTCCGCCGTTGGGACGGTCAAATTTAGTGAAAGTGCCGTTGTTGTGCGCGAAAGCGTGAAAAAGGATGTTGTCCGGGAAGCGGCGCTTAACTATAATACAAAGATCGTTGAGCAAGCGATCCGTCTGGCGGACGAAGGCAAACGTGAAGAGGCTGCTCAGTTATTTGAACGTCAGGCGGCTACGTTGAAAAAGCAGGCGGCGGATTATGACTTGCGTGATTTGAGCGCAGAGGCGGACTATCAGATGAGCAACTCCATGAAGGTTAAATCATCAGGCTTGGATGCCCGGAGCCGCAAAGAGAATGTGCAACGTAATTTTGAAGTGCAGCAACAGATGAAGCAATAGAACTTTATGCCTCGTAAAACACCTCTTTTTTATCTTCTCTTAATCGCCATTCCGGCCGTCATGCTCACTTTGGCTGCAGTCCGGCTGCTCATGGGCGTGCGGGAACAACTGGCTGCTCTTGAGCTGGACCGCAACCGGAATATCGCGGAGAAAGTTTCCAGGGAGGTGAACGTTTGGCTAACGGCGCTTCAAACGGATCTGCTGCGTCAGGTCGAGACGCTCCCTCAAAAGGACTTGCCCCTGGAACTGCGCACGTTCCAGCGGGAAAGTCCCTTTGTCCGGAACGTCTTTGTCTGGGAGAAGGAGAAGGGGGTGGTCTTTCCGCTCTCAGCCCAGATAGAGAACGAGGAGCAACGTTTTCTCATTCGTTTTGCGCCGCTCTTTAAAGGCGATTACGCCTGGCAGGAGAATACGACGGAGGGGGACACCACCTCCAGCCTGAGGTCCAAAGTTCAGGTCCTGAAACGCAGATCGGGCTGGATACCCTGGTTCGAAGGCAATCAACTCCATTTGCTGGGGTGGACGGAGTTGGGGGCGAAACAAATTGCAGGCGTGGAGCTGGAGATGAGCGCTGTGCTGGCGCGGTTGCCGCCTGTATTAGTGCCCTGGACCTACGGACGGCAAGGCGGACAAGGCGTTGAGCTGACAACCGGCCAGGATATCTTGCTCTCGGCAGGCATGTCCGGTTCCCCGGATGAAAACAAGCCAGAATCGAAAATGAAGGCGGCTTTCGAACTATCGCTTGCGCCAACTCTGCCCCATTGGAACTTGAAGATTTATCCGCTAAAGGGGGGCGCAAAGGTTGCTGAGCGGACCATTATATTGATCGGCGGAATTGTAATCCTGCTGTTAGCGGGGTCACTCGTCGCTGGCGGCTTCCTGCTGGTGCGCGATGCCGCCCGTCAGCGCCACGATGCCTTACAAAAAACGATGTTCGTCTCCAATGTCTCGCACGAGCTGAAGACCCCGCTCACCAGCATCCGGATGTATGCGGAGCTGTTAGCGGACGGTAAGGCGCAAACCGCTGATACGGTGAAGCAGTATCTCGGTGTGATCGTGACAGAGAGCGAGCGGTTGACGCGTCTGGTGAACAATGTGCTGGACTTTGGCCGGCTGGAGCAAAAGCGCCGAACCTATCATTGCGAGACGCTCGTGCTGGCGGATTATGTGACCGCAGCAGTTGAACCGATGCGCGGGATTGTAGAATCTGCAGATATGAAGTTAGTTGTGAAGAACGAAGCGGAGGCGCGTGTGCTAGCGGATCGCGATGCCCTTAATCAAGTGCTGGTCAACTTGATTGACAATGCCTGCAAATATGCATGCGAAGGAAAAGAGATCACGATAATGAGCGGGGTCGAAGGCCGCAAGGCGTTTGTCCGCGTGGCAGATCGAGGGCCGGGGATACCGCGGGCGTTTGCAGGACGCATCTTTGAGCGGTTCTTCCGCGTGGATGACTCTGTGACTGCAACCGTGGGCGGCAGCGGCCTTGGATTAAGCATTGCGAAGCAGCTCATGCAGGGCATGGGAGGCGATGTGCAATGGAGTGCTCGCGAAGGAGGCGGAAGCGTCTTTACAGTGACGTTGCCGATGGAGGTGAAACCATGAGCAAGCAGCGCATCTTAGTTGCCGAGGATGATACGAATATCAGGAATGGCCTTTTCGCTCTGCTGCAGGCTGAGGGATATGATGTGTGTGTTGCCAAGGACGGGGAAGAGGCCATCAAGCGTTATACAGAACGCAAACCGGATTTGGTGATTTTAGATATTATGATGCCTAAGAAGAGCGGCTATGATGTGTGCAGGGCCATTCGCGCAAAAGACCTTCATACGCCGCTCATCATGCTGACGGCCAAAGGTGAGGAGATCGACAAGGTGTTGGGCCTTGGGCTGGGTGCGGATGACTATGTCACCAAGCCCTTCAGCACACGCGAACTCGTGGCCCGCGTCGCGGCAGTCCTCCGAAGAAGCGGCGTGGCTGTAGAGGTGCCAGCGGAAGAAAAGGGCGTCTTTAAAATCGGCAAGGCAGAGATTGATCCGAAGCGGTATGAGGTCCGGACAAAAGAGGGCGCTGAGCCGTTGAGCGACAAAGAGATGAAGTTGATCCAATACTTTCATCAACATCCCGACGAAGTCCTCTCCCGTGACGCGCTCCTCAATGCCGTCTGGGGCATTGACTATTTTGGCAACACGCGTACACTCGACCAACATGTGGCGCTGATCCGCAAAAAATTGGGATCATCCGCCGAGGCCATCCAGACTGTACATGGCGTGGGCTATCGGCTGGAGGAGAAATAATAACAAGGTTCATTCGAATTTCCAGAGGCGAAACATGAGCCACTTCGAAGCGAATAAAGTAGTGGGAGCTTCCAGCTCCCTCTTGCGGGAGCAGGATGCTCCCGCTACAATGAAGAAAGTAGGGGGAGCTTCCAGCTCCCTCTTGCGGGAGCAAGATGCTTCCGCTACTTTACAGGAGCAGGATGCTCGCGAAGTTTTTATTTTGAAGCGCGGAAGACAGAGACTTGCAGAGTTGCGGCCTCTTCCGAGGGGACGCACTTTGCGTTCGCTTCCCAATATCTTGACCTCGTTGCCTAGACTTTCCGCAACGGAGTCGAAGTCATTTGAGAAAGATATGGTCGCCCTCCGTAAGGGGAGCCGACGCGAGGAGGTTAAGGATCCATGGATAAAATGATTGGGTTGCATGATTCGTGGATTGCAGCACAGTTCATTGAACATAGGCTGACGCTGGTCACCCGAAATGTACGTGAATTTAATCGTGTGCCAGGCCTTTCCGTGGAACAGTGGTGATCCTTATGGTTCACCCCTAATAGAGCTTTTCACTGGTCCCGTTAGCATCAAGCTGCGAGGCCAGAAAGGGGATGAAATGAAGTTAATGATGAGTTGTTGTTTGGCTTGTTTTGGTTTGTCACTCGCTTGTGCTGAGGATATGTGGACATTGACAAAGCCCAGCACGTTTGGACGCGATGCAAAGGCGACGGCTGAAGTGGTTGGCGATGAAGTCAAGATGACGTTTGAGGGCAAACAGGACTGGGCGCTTCATGGCATGGGGCGTATTCCTGTAAAACCATGGGAGTCTTTTAAGCTGTACGTTCACGTGAAGGGCAAAGGACATGTCGATTTAAGTGCTGTGACCTACGATGATAAAGGCCAGGCGATCAGTTGGTCGTTCGGAACCAAGAGCGTCCAGGTGTCGGACGCCTGGCAGCTCGTCGAGACGAAGATCATTGTTCCGAAGAGGGTGGCACACATTGAGCCGCGCTTGATGGGGAATGGGGCTGTCGCTTTCTCTGCAAAGGGGTTTGCTGTGATGCGGAGCAAGGAGCAGTTGTCTGTTAAAAGCGGGAAGCATGCCTTTGGCGCGCTCGAAGTTATCTATGGCGAAGAGGGGCTTCAAATTAACGCGAAAGGTTACTCCACGGGCTTCTCACCCCATTGGCTGGTTCTGGATGCCGAGCAGAAGGGGCAAGGGGTCTCTCTCAAGCTCTTAAGCGTTGAGGATTCAAAGATCTACCGTGCAGGGCTTGCCCTTGAAAAAAATGAGTTGGTTGTGGAATTGAACGGGGAAGGGACGCTCTCCAAGGATGTTGTCTTTCCTCCTGCATTCAATACATCCGCAGGCGATCGGATAATTCTTCCTGAAAATGAAGGCATGGGGTATCCGGTTGATGAATTAGACTTGAAGCTCCACTCCTTGATCATGTTTGGCGGCCACGGTTTGTGCATGTCCTTCTATGGCGTGGCGTCCGATGCAACAGGTGCAGGGTGGATGGCGCTGGTCGAGACTTCCGATGACGCGGAGGTGGGCTTCTCAAAACAGAGCGGCCGCTGGCAGGTAACCACAGAATGGCTGGCGCAGAAACATCAGTTCGGTTATGCACGGAAAGTACGTTATGTCTTCTTTGATAAGGGCGGACATGTCGCCATGTGCAAACGGTACCGCCAATATGCACAGGAGATCGGCCGTCTTAAAACCTTTACGGAGAAGGTCAAGGAACGTCCGGCCGTTGATAGCCTGATCGGCGCAGCGAACATCTGGTTCATGGATAACGCCAAACTGAGTGTTCAAATCGCGCAGGAGATGCAGGCGACCGGTATGGAGCGACTGCTCTGGAGCGCGAATGGTCCGGCAGAAAAGATTGCGGCCATGAATGCCATGACAAATGTGCTGACGAGTCGCTACGACATCTACAGCGATGTCATGGACCCCGCGAACTTCCCGTTGCTCAGATGGCAGCACTCGGATTGGACAACCGCGGCCTTCCCTCAGGATATTACCTGGGATAAGCCTGATGGAACCATGCGCCAGGCCTGGGGTGTTGAACGCAAAGATGGGAACGGCATGGTCCATTGTGTCTCCCTGTGCGATCGTCAGTCCGCGCCCTATGCGCGAGAACGCATCAAAAAGGAGCTGGAAACCAAGCCGTTCAAGTGCCGCTTCATTGACACAGCAACCGCCTGTTCCTGGCAGGAGTGTTGGAATCCGGCCCATCCCATGACCCGTACAGATAGCCGCGAGGCGCGTATCAAGTTGCTGAATGTGGTCTCGAAAGAATGCGGATTGGTCTGCGGCAGCGAGACAGGCCATGATGTCGTTGTCCCGGTCTGCGATTACTTTGAAGGGATGCTGAGTATCGGCCGTTACCGCGTGCCGGATTCAGGACGCAAGATGCAGGAAATCTGGGAGGATGTTCCTGCTCCTGTTGAAAAGTTCCAGGTCGGTGAAAAATACCGTCTGCCCTTGTGGGAGTTGGTCTACCATGATTGCGTAGTGGCTCAATGGTATTGGGGCGACTATAACAACAAGCTGCCGAAAATCTGGCGCAAACGCGACTTGTTTAATGCCCTTTATGGTACGCCGCCCATGTACATGTTTTCCAACAAGATGTGGACGGAGATGAAGGATCGTTTTGCGGCCAGCTACAATATCGCGCAACCTGTTTCACGCATGACCGGCTATTCGGAAATGACGGATCATCAGATCCTTTCGCGGGATCGCACGGTCCAGCGCACATGCTTTGCGAATGGTGTCGTAGTCACGGTCAACTTCGGTGAGAAGCCCTTCACGACAAAGGAAGGCGATGTCATCGCCCCGCTTGACCTCAAGATTTTTCCTGCGCGTAGATCTGCTCAATAAGGGCCACGGATCGGCGCGCGGATAGGGCGTTGGCATCAGACATGTCGCCCGTTTCCAGCGCGTGGATGAACTCTTTGAAGCATGCGGTATGGAGGTCGTGCGTCATTGCGCCGGGCGCTGCTGCGCCAGCGGCGGTCAAGGTGCTCAGGCCAAAGGCTTTTAGAATCTCTGCATCCTCAGGCTTGGGATTCTTAAAGGTGTATTGCGCGAGCTTATCATCAACCATGACCAGCGCGCCTTCCGTGCCGAAGATTTCGAGTCGCTTCGGATTGCCTGGCCATGCGGAGGTCGTGCCGTGAATCATTCCGACTGCGCCATTCTTCCATTTCAGTGCGATGACCGCGGCGTCTTCTGTTTCAATGCCGTGGCCGACGGAGGAGGTGACAGCCTTGACACAGTCAGGCATCGGAAAGAGGTCGAGCATGATGTCGATCATATGGATGGCCTGATTCATGAGTGCGCCGCCACCATCCAGCTCCCATTTTCCATGCCAGGAGGAGTCGTCGTAATAGGACTGGTCGCGCCACCAGGGGACATGGACGCCGATGTTGGTGATCTTGCCGAAGCGTCCCTCCTGCAAGGCTGCTCGAATGTGTTTCAACACCGGCATGTGGCGGAGTTGGAAGATGCAGCCGAGGCGCGTGCCTGCTGCTTGATGCGCAGCGATCATCTGGTCGATGCGCGCGGTGGTGATTTCAAGTGGCTTTTCGACCAAGGCATGCTTGCCCAGCTTGGCCGCTGCAAGCGCGCCGTCCAGGTGAAGCGCTGAGGCAGTTGCAACGCAGAGAATGTCGGCTTGTTGCAATGCCGTCTCAACAGAGTCGAAAGCGGCGCAATTAAACTCCTTTGCAAGTTCGTTTGCCTTGGAGATGTTCCGGCCACAGAAGCCGATGAGCTGCGCATTGGGAATGTCCTGTATGGCTCGCGCATGAAACTTGGCAATGAGCCCTGTCCCTTGGATCACAAATCGATATGGTTTTGTTTTCATTTGTTACCTCTGATTCAATTTTTCACCACGAAACACACAAAATACACGAAAAAAGCAATATCCTTTGCGGCTCACCGAGACGGTTCGCCCTACCCGCTTCGCACGGGTCATCTGTCTGCTCCGAAGGAGGTAGGGCGAACCGTCTCGGTGAGCCGCTAGGTCCAAAAAATAATAAGGCAATAAGGCAATAAGGCAATAAGGCAATTCTCCCCTCTATTTGCTGGGCGTCAGTTGTTCCGAAAGATCGACTCGAGCGTGGCTAGGCATCGCGTTGAATGCGGCAAGGGCTTCGCCGGCTAAGAAGAGCGAGCCGCAGACGACGATGATGCCCTTGTTGGTTGTAGCCCAGGCTTTTGCGAGTGCGAGTGCGTCGTCAAGGGATGCGCAATCCGTGGCGTCCCGCAAGCCTGCAATATTCATCTGTCCCAGGGTCTGCCCAGCGCTCAGTGTGCGCGGATTGCGGACCGGCACAGCATAAGCACAGGCCGCAAGCGGAGCAATGCGGTGTAAATAGGCTGCGACATCCTTGTCCCCGCAGAAGCCTGCGATGAAGGCGATGGGTTGTTTTTTTGCGAGGCTCTTCAAGGTGTTGACCAAAGCATCTGCCCCGTCCGGATTGTGAGCGCCATCGACGATCATGACGGGATCGCTTTGCACAAGCTGGAAGCGCCCTGGCCAGCAAACGGATTCTAGTCCGGTCTTGTAGGCGGCTTCAGGAATCTCAAGCGCTTGCGAAAGAACCTGAAGCGTTGCAACGGCTGTTGAAACATTTTCGAGCTGAAAGGCGCCTGCCAAGGGCAAGCGAATAGGGGGAAGCGTCAATTCCGGGGTCTCGATCTTAAGGGTCTGGCCAGCGAGCGTTTTCTGTGTGGCTGAAACAGTGACAGATTCACACGCATCCATGAATAACGACTGATTCTTTGAGGCGATTTCCTGGATCACGCGCCGTGCTTCATCCGGCATCGCTGCGCAGACGACGGGGCGACCAGGCTTGATGATGCCTGCCTTTTCAAAGGCTATTTTTTCAAACGTGTCCCCCAGCCAGTCGCAATGGTCAAGTCCGATACGGGTGATCGCGGAGATGAGAGGCGTGATGACATTGGTCGCATCAAGGCGGCCGCCCAGTCCGGTCTCAATGACCGCCAGGTTGATCTTCTCCGTACGGAAGAGCACGAACATCATCGCGGTCAGGTATTCGAAGTAGGTGATTTCGGAAGCAGCGCCAAGAGAGACGATGGCAGCATCGACTTCGGTTGCAGCGCGTTCCAGCATCTCATCCGTGGCTGGGGTGCCGCGCACCAGGAACCGTTCATTGATGGAGATCAGGTGCGGGGATGTGTAGCGTCCGACTGCATACCCTGCAGCACGAAGGACAGATTCGCACATCGCGGCGACAGAGCCTTTGCCATTGGTGCCGGCGATATGGATGGCCGCAAGAGCTTCTTCTGGATGGCCAAGGGCCTCCAGTAAAGTGTGCATGGTGTCGAGCCCGGGTTTCATCCCGAACCGCCTCCGTGCTGCAAGTTGTTCAAGAAAATTCATGGTTGTTTTTTGACAGGATTAACAGGATAAAAAAAATTAGCCGTAGCTCCCGAAGCCGAGGAAGAGGGTCTTTTTCATGGTGCGATAAAACCAGGTGGTTTCCGGCATGGGGGCGCCTGAGTGGTTGTGGCACCCGCAGGTGGGGCGGCTGGCCAGCTCAGCAAAGAAGGTGTTGCGACCGGAACTGTCTATTGCGTCGCATGAATTGCAGAGGGAAGCAAGCTCTTTCGGATGGTCCATGAGCACGCATCCGCTGGTCAGCGCCGGGATCTTGGACTGGAAGAGCGTAAGTAAGAGGGACTGTTCGACATCCGCAACAAGATCATCTTCCATTCGGACATGGCAATCAGAACATTGTATCGGCGGACAGGGCTCGACATCGCCAGTCGCGTTGATGTGCAGGTTGATGCCTGCGGCGGCTGGACAGCGGGCGCGGCCCTCCTCATCCCAATACGCGTCAATGATGACGGCGGATGTCACGCGCTTGCGCTGTTCGAGGATGAAGGCCCGCAGGTCGCGCACCTGCTGGTCTGTTAAGGCCTCTTCAAAACCAGGGTTGGGGCCTGAAGGACGATAGATGTAGTACCAGACATAGTGCGCCCCGCGTGCGACCATCTCGTCGATGAACTCCGGACAGGCCGTATCTTTAAAGTTGGATGCTGAAACGCTTGTTGCAACGCCTGTGACGAGCCCGGCCTTTGAACAGTGATCCAAGGCCTCAAGCGCGCTGGTGTACATGTCGTTATTTCCGCGACGTGCCTGATAAGAGGCGCCGACCCCCTCGACACTGATCAGGGGAGTGACATTCCCGGCTTGAGCCAGTTTCTTCGCCAGGTCAGCCGTGAGGAACCGTCCGTTGGTGAAGAGCTGGAAGTAGGCCTTCGGATGTTGCCGCATGAACTCCGGCAGCCACGGAAGGAGCAGGGGTTCGCCGCCCAGGAGGCCAAAGAAGCGGACACCCTGCGTGGCGCAGTCGCGGATGATCTTGTCGAGCAGGGCCGGATCCATGTCTTGTGGCTTCTCGACTCCAGTTGCCCAGCAGCCTTTGCAGGTCAGGTTGCAACGTTGGGTCACGCTGATAAAGACGATCGGCGGAAAACGCAGCCCCTGCTTCAGGCGTTGCTTGAATTTCTTGAACGCCAGCATGTTGTTCATGCCTGCGCCTATGACGAAATTCCACAGCACGCGAGGTTTGACTTCGCGCATCAGGCGTATGGGCAATGAGGTGCTTCTTTTCATATCGTGCTCATCCAAGACAGTGTTGATCAGTAGTATATCTGTTCTGGCATCTCAAATACAAGTTTTACGCGATGTAATATAAGGGCGCAACTGCTTTTCGAGAATCTCCTGGGCGTATAGGCGTCCTCGCCTGTGCACTGGCGGCTAAGAGCGCCGCCAGCAATTGTTTTAATTGAAGTGTACAGGCGAGACGTCGCTTGTCTTAGCGCCAATCTTGTCTGTCCCCCTGTCGCCAAAAATGAACCTCCTCTTTCATGCGGGCGGGACGCCCACGCTCCCTTCTATTGCTGCTCTCAAAGGAGCGCGGGCATCTTGCCCGCCGGAGCCGGGACGGCTCCGCCACCTTATTGCCCTGGGAGCGCCGACGTCCGCGTCGGCAAGAAAGGTGGCGCGGGCGGTCAAGGCCGACGGGGACGTCGGCGTTCCCAGGGGATAAGCCCTTCGATTGCAACAAGCTAACACTGAATACAAAGAAGAAGCGGGCTTGAAAAAGTTAGTGCCATTGGGCAAGACGCATATACGCCCAGGAGACCTGCCCCGTCAATTGGTCCATGAATCGCAGATGCCCCCCCCAATAATCAATTTCCTCTTGCATTATGTGTCCCAAAGAGAGAAACTAGAGACATCTCCTTTTTAATTGCCAGCAATTGACTTACAAACATGAAGATTGTTTTTAAAATTGAGTTTGATGAAAAGTAAAAAACATGACTAGAATTAATGTAGTGCTCTTGATTTTGCTCGCGTCCGTCGTGTGCACAGGGATGCTGATTCTGATTCGGCGGTTCGTTAAGTGGCCCCCTGCAAGGCGTTTTTTCAACGCTGCGATTGGGTCTGTCATCATATTCATAACCCTTATGTTCCTGGTTTTCACGTTTGGCTATAACTCTTACGACCGCGCGTTTAATGAGGCATTCGCAGAATATTTCAACGTTCCAGCCGAGGGCCAATCCGCTGTTCTCGAGCGGGAAAGAAAAAGGAAGATGAAGGATGAGACCCTTGAGAGCATCGCGGCTGGCATCGCGTTGGTTATCTGCGCTCTGGCCACGTATCTAACAAGGGTAAGACGTTCGAAGCACCCCCACTCGAACCGAGCTGATGTGTGATCAACTGTTTGATGTACTCACATTTTTCAGTATTCCAAAATTCCCAATATTCCATCATTCCAGTGAAGTTAAGGAACTCATGCATCAGATCAACAGTCCTATCAAGCGCGCCTTCTTTGGGATTCTCCTGCTGGCGTTCCTTGTAAAGCCCACACGCGTTGGTGCTGAGCTGTCAGCAGGACATGCCAAGCTGGAGCGCTCTTTTTGGGTGCATGCCTCGCTGGGACACTCGACGCAAAAGGGGTATTGGGGGCCGGACTTTCCTGGTGTCGAGCCGCCTACGCGCCAAGAGATCGAGAATGCCGCTCACATGTTGACAGGCCCTTACAAGGCGAATCGACTCTATTTGATCTATCACAAGGAGATGCCGCTGGCGGATGCCCGGCGGGTCTTTGCCTGGTGGCGCGAGGCGTGTCCGAAGTCTGTCGAACTAGTGCCTGCCTTATTGCTTCGGATGTATGACAAGAAACAGACCCCTGTCTTTACGGCTGAGGAGGTGCGTGAACTCGCCGACTTCTGTCGTGCGGAGATCAACGCTGAGCGCGTCGCTGTCTATGATGTATATTCAAAGCGTGACCAAGGCGAGGCGCTGGCGCTTTTAGCCAAGTCGTTCACGAATGGACTCGTCCGCCTAGGGGTTCAACCCTCGGAGAAGATTGCCCCGCCTTTTGTCGCTGCTGTCCAGGATACATGGAGCGGTTTTTGTCATGGCACGCGCAACCAGGAGGATTGGCAGCAGCCCGGCTTCGGCGCAGAGACCCTGCGGAAGTGGGTTGAAGCGCGAAATCTGGAAACCAAGCCAACGGTCTGGAACTTAATCGTCGTGGCATGGGATTACAAGGCTACGGCGCGTGGCGGGTATCCGGGATATGATGATGCGGAGAAGAACATGCCGCTTCCCGCCGGACGGAACCTGCTGGGGGCAGAATTGATCACGAAGACCGCGTCACGCAACACGTTCGCAGGATTCAGCAGCGACCTCTATATCCTGCAGGAGAATTCGCGAAGTGCGGTCCACGACGGCAAAAGCAACTCTTTCTACCAGGCACTCCGAGAGGGGAAGGCGTATCAGGGCTACTATGCCGCACCTTTCCAAGAGATCACGAAAATCTATACTGAGCTCGAAAAGGGAGTGTTCTATGAGCCGACGCGTGAGAGTCTCTCAAGACATGCGGTGCCGGAATGGTATCAGGATGCCAAGATCGGGTTCTTTTATCACTGGGGACCGCAATCCGTCGTGGGTGAGAAATTCGACAAGGATGCGCTCCTCTTTTGCCGGGCACAGGGGAAATACGCCGGGATGCACGCGAAGAATCCTCCGGGACAATGGGGCGCATCCATGTACCCCAAGCCGGGGAAACCTGATAATCAGCAGAACGGCGCTTATCTGTTGCACACGAAATGGTATGGCGATCCCAAGACCTTCGGCTACAAAGATCTCATTCCCTTGATGACGGGCGAGAAGTTCGATCCTGAGGGCATGGTCAAACTGTTGGATGAGGCGGGCGTGAAATACATTGCCCCTATGGCGGTCCATCATGACGGATTCGCGATGTGGGACTCAAAGGTCATCGATACGTTTAACGCCGCCAAGATGGGCCCGAAGAAGGATACGACGAAGCTGGTCATCGAGGCCGCCCGGAAACGCAATATGAAAGTCGGCGTCTCCACCCATGTCATGCGCCACTCCTGGTACTACCCCAAGTTGGAAGGCTACGACACCAGCGATCCGCAGTATGCCCAACTCTATGGAGAAGGGGTTGAAAAGGGCGGACTTCCCAAACCTGCTGCCCTTGTGAAATGGGAGAACACGCTCAAGGAGCTGATCGACATCTTCCATCCTGATTATATTTTCTCGGATGGCGACACGGCGGATGTCTTCTGCAACACCGGCAGTTACGTGTGCACCGAAGCATTCCGGCGGATCGTGGCATACTATTACAACGCGGCGCAATCCTGGGGCGGCGAACCGGTCATCACCTTCAAGCGGGAGTCGCTCTACAAAGAGGAGGCTGTGCCTGATTACGAAGGGGGCAAGCTCTTTGGTATTGCCCCGTACAAATGGCAGACGCACAGTTCCATCTGCGGATGGTTCTATCGCAATGGTGAAAGCGTCACGCCCTCCAAAACCCTCTTCCGTGACATCCTCGATGTCGTCAGCAAGAACGGGAACATGCTCATCAGTCTCGGACTCAAAGGCGATGGCTCCATGCAGGCCTGCGAAATCGCCTTTCTGAAAGACATGGCCATCTGGACGCGCGCTTTGGGCGAGGGGATCTTCGCCACGCGTCCCTGGCTGGTCTATGGCGAATTGGAGCCAGGGGAAAAGGCAGAGGAGTTCGCGCTCGACAAGAAGGGGATCGTCTTTGATGATCCCGCGACCATCCGTAAAGGACGCCTCAAACTGCATGAGGGCGATCTACGTTTCACCCGTAGCAAAGATGGCACGTGCATTTATGTTGCACGTTTGTCGTGGCCGCAAAAGTCTTTCACTGTCTCCGCATTTTCCGCAACGGGCATTGGAAAAGATGTCGGGATTGCATCCCTCTCACTGCTGGGAAGCGATGAAAAAATAGGTTGGACGCGTGACGTAAACGGTATCACGATTACGCCTCCTGCAAAGACCCTGTTTGAAGATCCAAGCTGGCCTGTGATTTTCAAAATTGTGACGGAGTAGTGAAGTTCTCTTGTTTTGCGCATGGAAATCACACGTAAGTAGATGCCGAGATATTTTGGAGTGCGGTGACAAGCAAAGCCGTGAGGCAAGCGCGGCACCGCTTTTCTTGGCTTCCTAAAAGCGGCGTCGTGCGGAATACCGCTTGCTTCGCGCGTCTCCAAAGAGAACACGCTCTGCATGTTCTCCGCTTAGCCGCCGTGGACGTTTGAGCCTTGGCGGATGGGCTCCTGATGAGGTCCGCCCTATAATCAGGATTGAACGCCGGTCTGTAATCGTGCTAATATCTGAACTATGAAAAATATTAAGTTACTCCTCTTCCCCCTTTTTCTATCATCGTTGTACGCGGCTGAGGTAGCGCCGAAAGGCGATCATATCCTGGTCGAAGCCGAAGGCTTTGCATCGCCCGGAGGCTGGGTGGTTGATCCGCAGTTCATGGACATCATGGGCTCGCCCTATCTGCTGGCGCATGGACTCGGCCAGCCTGTCGCAGACGCGACCACCGAAGTCGATGTTCCTGTTGCGGGTTCTTATCGCATCTGGGTGCGCACCAAGGACTGGGTTGCCCAATGGAAGGCGCCTGGCGCGCCCGGCAAGTTCCAGGTGCTCGTCAATGGCAAGGCGCTGGAGCCGACCTTCGGCACTGTGGGTGCGCAGTGGCACTGGCAGGAGGGAGGAGCCATTGAGTTGCAGGCAGGAAAGAATCGACTCGCCTTACACGATCTCACAGGCTTTGAGGGACGTTGCGATGCCATCCTCCTTTCGCGCGATGCAGCGTTTGTTCCGTCGAATGCAGACCCTGAGTTGGCAATCTTCCGTCGGAAGTGCTTGGGTCTCCCGGAGCAGCCAGAGACAGCAGGGGAGTTTGATTTGGTGGTGACTGGCGGTGGCATTGCCGGCACCTGCGCCGCGCTTTCAGCGGCACGACTGGGATTGAAGGTGGCGCTGATTCAGGATCGTCCTGTGCTGGGCGGCAATAACAGTTCAGAGGTGCGCGTGTGGTTGCAAGGCGCGCGCAACAAGAAGCCGTGGCCACGCATTGGCGATGTGGTCTCTGAATTGGAGCAGAAGAAGAGCGCCCATTACGGTCCGTCCAATACGAAAGAGATTTATGAGGATGAGAAGAAGCTCGCGCTGGTGCGGGCCGAGACGAATATCACGCTGGTGCTCGATCATCGCGTGAACGCTGCCGAGGTTGTTGATGGACGCATCCGCGCCGTGATAGCGCAGTCCACCACCAGCGGACGCCGCCTGCGCTTTGTCGCAAAGTATGTAGCTGACTGCACAGGCGATGCTGCGGTCGGTGCGCTCGCAGGTGCGGATTTCGAATTGGAACCCAAGGGGCACATGGGACCGTGCAACCTCTGGAATGTTGCGCCGTCCAAGGAGGCGGTCTCCTTCCCGCGTTGTCCCTGGGCGCTTGACCTGACGGACAAGCCCTTTCCTGGACGTGGCAAGGGAAAGCCTGATCCGCATAAACTGGGCGGCTGGTATTGGGAGAGCGGCTTTGACCGCGACCCGATGCAGGAGATGGAATATGTGCGCGACTGGAATTTCCGCGCCATGTATGGGGCCTGGGATGCGCTCAAGAATGTGGACAAGGTATTGCCCACCTATACGCTCAACTGGTCCGCCTATATTCTGGGCAAACGCGAATCGCGTCGGCTCATGGGCGATGTGGTTCTGACCTGGGATGATCTGGTCAAAGACCGCCAATTCCCTGATGCTGCTGCGCCGACGGGCTGGAGCAACGATCTGCACCTGCCGGATCCAGCGTATGAAAAGGGCTTTAAGGGTGACGCCTTCATCTCCCATGCGCTTTTCGGACAGTTCCCTGCCTACAAGGAGAAGAGGCCCTTCTGGATTCCCTATCGCGCGCTCTACTCGCGCAATATCGCGAACCTCTTCATGGCTGGACGCTGCATCAGCGTCAAGCACGAAGCATTAGGAGCCGTGCGCGTGATGCGGACCGGCGGATGCATGGGCGAGGTCGTCGGCATGGCCGCCAGCTTGTGCGTCAAGCACGATGCTCCCCCGCGTACGGTCTACGAAAAGCACCTCTCCGAACTCCAAGACCTCATGCGGCGCGGTACTGGAAAGTCCACTGAATTGGAAAAGGAGATGAAATGATAAGCACGATCATTGTCGGGTTTGTTCTGTCAGAGGGATTGATATTAGGCATCGTCGCTTACGTTTTATATGCGCGAAAGAGAGCAAAGCTCAGCCTTTGTATCCAAGCCCAGGGGATCGTTGTTGATCTCAAGCAGCATGCTAGCGACGAGGGTGGGCCGACGATTCATCCTGTCATTACGTTCCGGGCGAAGAATGGGGCGGATGTTACATTTGAAAGCAAGTTCGGCAGTTCATGGTGGAAGATCAAAAAGGGGGACAGGGTCAATATCCTCGTCAATCAAGCCAACCCGAACGATTCGGAAGTGGTCAATTTCATAGCGCAATGGGGAGTCCCGTTGATCCTGGCAATCGCATCAGCAGGATCTTTGGTGTTTGCGCCGTTGGCCTATCTGATCCTGAAAGATTAATCGTGTCATCTCTTATTGCTGTCCAATGCGATTCACGCGGGAGATGACGTTGATCATGACTGCCCGGGTTACTTCTTGTATGCCAGGGACCTTGCTTTCGCGTGAGCCGGCCACGTTGAGGACGCCCTCTTGCAGTGGCAGAGAGACCAGCCATTCGACAATCCGGTTGGTGGCGTCTTTCCGGTCGGCTGCCAGATTCACGACGAGGTGGGGCTTCTTGTGCTTCTCTGCAAATGCGCAGGTTCGGAGCGAGGCGCTCTTGACTAAGCCGCAGACCATGACAAGTGTTGCATCTGAATCCACGACATTCGCCTCGGTGCGTTCCACGTAAGAGGTTGTTTGCGTTTCACGCAGGGCCTCATGCCGTGAAGGGACGCCTCCGTCCTCGGCGCGCCTGCCTTTGGGCACCCAGCCGCCGTAGGGGAGCTTGCAGGCAATGGCAGCGTCAAGCCCGCCGCGGTCAGCGCCTGTCTGTCCGCCAGAAACGATCTTTGCTATTTTCATGTTTTCAGCTTATCACAGAGGCGAGGTTGAAGCATTGAAAAAGAGTAAAGGATCCAGATCTTTTTTAACCCAAACAGGATATATTTTGGTGAACCCCAACCGTATGGGGTTGCAAAAAGTGTTATATATCTTGCAAAAAGTACAATAGACGATTCAGTGAAATACGTGCTAGCATCATCTTAAAGTTTGGCCATATTGGGTATGGGTGTTATGTTTGTATGTGTTGGCGAATGAACCGAAAGAGTATGTGCTCACTTCAGGGGTCGCTGAATGGTGAGCGTCTCGATGAGGTTCAAAAAAAAGGAGAAGAAAAGATGAGTATTCAAGTGAAATGTCTCTATTATTCACTCGTAGCAGGAGTGAGTCTGCTGCTGGGCGATGTTGCTCGGGCAACCAGCGACATATGGGATGGTGAAACTGACGGTGTCTGGGCGACAAGTCAGAACTGGGTCGGCAATGCTACCCCTGGCACGGGGGATACGGCCACCTTCAGCGGTGCGGGAAACGGATATACCACAATCGATCTTGGAATGGGTGTCACCTTGGGAGCCCTCCTCTTCGATACTTCGAGTGCGGCAGCCTACACCATCGGTTCGGGGGCAGCAGGCAGTCAGACGCTGCGTTTAGATTACGCAGGGACGATCACGGTCAATCCAGACGTGGCCAACAACCAGTTGCTCAATGCCAGTCTCAGCCTTACGAATGCAGCGAATGCCACGGCGTCCATCGCCAACAACAGCGCCGCACTGCTGACCCTGGCGGGCGGCATTGTCGCCAATGTGGCGAGCGGCAACGGGCTCTTAACGTTCACGGGGACTGGGAACACGGCTGTCACGCAGCCCATCACCAAGCCTGGCGCAGGCAGCAACGCCCTCCTCAAGCATGGCACGGGGCTGTTGACGTTCTCGGCAAACAGTACCTGGAGCGGTTCGGGCGCGGGCTTCCCCTTGGTAGCACGGGAAGGAGACTTAATGTTGAACAGCGGCACGCATACGGTCAATGGCGAGTTGGTGATCGGCGGAGTCGTGGTTAACGGCGGCGCGGGACAGAATGCCAGAGTCATCGTTGACAATAGTACGCTGAACATTACGAGCTGGTTCTCGTTGGGGCGTGGTAACGGGACCGGTGGCGTCTCCTCGGATCTGATTGCGAGCAACGCGGCTGTCATCACAGCCGCGAATGTCAGTGCCGGCTTCAATGGCGGCAATGCAGCCAATCTTCCCAAGGGCTCGATGACCCTGAACGGTTCCTCCTCACTGACGGTCTCCGGTGCGAACTTCTTTGTGGGTGAATCGGACGGTGCAGACATGACTCTGACCGTCAACAACACAGCCAGCATCAACAGCAATCCGCGAATCCAGCTCGGCGTCAACAATGCCATAGGGACGTTGAACATGAATGGCGGCACGGTCATTGCAAAAGGCATCACTATTGCACAGGGAAATAATAACACCAAAACAGGTACCGGTACGGTCACGATCAATGCCGGCACCTTTACCTCCTCCGAGGACGTGATTCTCGGATTTGCAGGCAACAACAATCTCGGTAAGCTGACGTTGAATGGCGGAACATTCAATATGGGGACGACCGCGATTAAGTGGATGAGAGTGGGGCAGTGGGATACCAGCAAAGGACAGGTTGACATCCTGAGTGGCGAATTGAAGCTCAATACGAGTTCGTGCATCAAGA
The DNA here is from genome assembly GCA_942493055.1 of uncultured bacterium. Classification (GTDB taxonomy): domain Bacteria; phylum Verrucomicrobiota; class Kiritimatiellia; order RFP12; family UBA1067; genus CAIZQW01. The sequence goes on from OW818680.1 coordinate 5,510,783, forward strand.
TGAATGGTGAGGGCACTATCGGTGCCAACGTGATCAACCAGACTGGAGGCGCGGTGACCTTTTACAGTGATAACGGCGTCACCGTCGGCGGAACGGGCAATCTTGACTTGCAACGGGCGGGCTCCGCAGCCAGCTCAAACACCTATCACTTGGATGGGGGCACCTTGACAGTCCCGCAGATCCTCTCCACGGCGGTCACGGGGACCCGGACATTCAACTTTAATGGCGGTACGCTCAAGGCGGCCGCGGCCAGCACGGCCTTTATGAATCTCGGTACAGGAAATGCCCGTGCCAACGTGCGAGACAACGGCGCGATCATCGACTCAAATGGAAAAAATATCACGGTTGCACAGGCTCTTCTCCAGAGCAATGTGAGCGGCGATGTTGGAACCGGTGGTCTGCGGAAGCTCGGAACGGGTACGCTGACGCTTTCTGCGGTGAACACCTACGCCGGTCCGACAACGGTGAGCAATGGCACGATGCTGGTCTCCGGCAGTCTTGCGAACGGGAGCGCGGTCTCGGTCGAATCCAATGCGGTCCTACTCGCGAACGGTACCGTCGGCGGTACGGTTGCCGTTGCGGCCGGGGCGACGCTTGGGGGTTCAGGAATTATTAACAATCTGGTGACGCTCTCTGCCGGGGATGCGTCCATAAACATGACCAACAGTGTTATTTCTACGCTGACCTTGGCTGGCGGACTGACGCTCAATGATGGCAATCTGCTCTCCTTCGATGTGGGGGCGACGGCGGACAAGATCGCCATGACCGCTGGCAGTTACACCAAGAACCCAGGCACGGTGATGGTCAACATCGCCAATGTCGCCAACTTTTCGATCGGGACCTATGATCTGATTACGGGCGCAGGCATCACCTCCACCAACGGGTTTGTGCTGGCGAATACGATCACTCCGTTCTTGATCTCCCTCACTGTAGCGGATGGAAAACTCCAGTTGGTGGTTGCGGCTGAGTGGGTCATGGCGTGGTGGAAGGGTGATGTGGATGGCGTCTGGAATACCTATAATGCAGGAAATGGCAACTGGGATGAGACCCAAAGCGGCGGGACAGATGCAGATGGCATCCCGCTGGCCAATTTCAATCTCCACTTCTCTGCTGACGGCGCGGCCAACTTTGACACCACGCTCGGCACGAATACCATAGTCAACACGTTGAGCTTTGACACGGGGACTCCGATCACCATTGCTGGAGCGAATACCCTCACCGTGAATGCAGGCATTGTGAACGGTGCGGCAGCAGGAGCCAATAGCATCAGTGTCAGCGGCCTCGTGCTGGGCGGCGACCAGACCTGGGTAAATAATTCCGCCAACCCGTTTAAGGTCACGGCACCCGTCAGCGGACTCTGCGGGCTGACCAAGAGCGGCACGGGTTCGCTGATCCTGACAGCGGCGAACACCTTCAGCGGACCGACGACAATCAATGAGGGCACACTGCAACTGGGCGACGGAAGTGTCGATGGTTCGCTCACCAGTGCGATTTCGAATAATGCGAGCCTGGCGTATGTCGTGGCCTCTGCCCAGACGGCTCCCGGTCCGATCAGCGGCTCGGGCGTTGTCGAAAAGACCGGTGCCGGAACGCTGACCCTGACAGCGGCGAACACCTACAGCGGGCCGACGACGATCAGTGAAGGCACGTTGCAACTCGGCAACGGCACCACAGCCGGTTCGCTCGCCAGCGGCAACTTGATTACGAATAACGCACTGCTTGCTTATAACGTGCCGACGGACCAGTCTATTCAGCACACCATTACCGGCATGGGTGCGCTCACCAAGACGGGCACTGGCAAAGTCGCACTCTATGGTGGCAATACCTATTCAGGCGGTACAATCGTCAACAATGGCGTGCTGTCTTATGATGCTAGCGGCCGGACGGATGAACCGAATGTCACACCCTTCGGTTCTGGAAGCGTGACGCTGAATAGTGGAACCACCCTGCGGCTGGGCGAGACCGTCGGCGGCTACAATAACGCAGCGTACATGATCGCGAACGCGACTACGCTGAGCAACGCAACCATCAATGTGCTCGATGGCAGCCAGCATCTGACCGGAGCCCTGACAATCGGCTCAAACGGCGGACAGCTTGGTTCAACCTACAATGCTGGAAACGTATACGAGGGCAGCAAGGGCCTCTTCCTGGACGGTGTTGTGACCGGCAGTGGAAACCTGACGGTTCAGCATACGGGGTATTTCGTTGGAAATTCGTGGAATTGTTCTTTCGTTGCCTTCGCCAATGATGCCAATACCTATTCGGGAACTGTCACGGTCAATCCGATGGGCGGTGCGAACGGGGGAAGCTATCTCGGTATCAATGCAAGCAGCGCGTTGGCCAACGCGACAATCAATCTGAACGGCAACAATACCAGCACCTACAAGAATTTTGGTAACAGCTTGCTGGTCTTTAACACTGGGCTGGGTTCTGCAATGCTCGGAGGATTGGCTGGCAGCGGCGATATTGTCCTCACGGGATACAACGAAGTCACCCATGTTTACGGGGGTGACGCGATTGAACTTGTGGTGGGCAATAACAATGCAAGCACGGCCTACTCCGGTGCCATGGGCGGACTTGGTGGACTCACGAAGATCGGGGCGGGAGTCCTGCAACTGACGGGCGCGCACAGTTACAGCGGCACCACTGAGGCTCAAGGTGGAACAATCTTGTGTCTTTCGCCCCTGAGGCCCGCCCTCGCTTACACCTTCAACACCGGGTTTGCCACGAACAGCGGCAGGCTGAGTGTGACCACGGCGTTGGGGTCAACAGCTCCGACCTTCAGCACCAGCGGCGGGCCGAAGGATGGGTTGGGAGTGGCCACCTTCGCTGGCGGCGCAAACAGTTACATTGATATCACAGCCTCCAGCCTCCCGAATCTGAGCAGCGCAGCGAACTACACGATCGCCATGTGGATCAGGACGACCCAGGCGGGTGCCGCTTATCTGTACAAGGGCGATCTTGGGTGGGGCTCCAACGATCAGACTTTCTATCTGAATGAAGGGAACACGACCCCGGGGACCAAGGTCGGCGGTGTCCAATGGGGCGGCGAGTGGGTGACCGGCACGACAGCGGTAAATGATGGCACCTGGAAGTTCATCTCGATTGTCCGGAGCAACAGTATTTCTACCGTGTATGTGAATGGCGTTGTCGACGGCACGGACAACGGCATGTGGAACCCTGAACAGGGGACCCAACGCATCCGGATAGGTTGGTCGCCGAGTGATGATGGCTCCTCTCCTTTCATTGGCGATATCAGCGGTGTCTATATCTATGACAGAGCCTTGACAGACACCCAGATCACGTCGCTTATGGAAACAGGTTCGGACGGAATCTTGTGCGCTTCGATCCTTCCGCCTGCTACGGCTGTCCAGGCCGCTGATGGGGCGACCCTTGGCTTTGAGGGCGTTGGGCAAACCATCGCGTCATTGACCGGTGTTCCAGGGTCGGTTGTCTCGATCGTTAACAGTGCGTTGACCGTTAATCCTGAAGCAGGATCGGCTGAATTCGCCGGTATGATCACCGGCCTCAACGGCTCTGTCGTCAAGGCCGGAAACGGAACGCAGATCCTGAACGGGACAAACAGCTACACGGGTGTCACGCGGGTGAATGCCGGGACGCTGGCCGGAACATTCGTGGCCACCAATTCGGCTTTGGTCGTCTCGGCTGGCGGTGCAATCGCGCCCGGCAACGCCGGTGTCGGAACCATGGAGTTCGCAGACGTGACGATCGAGACCGACGGGCGGCTCGCCTTTGACCTGGTGTCTATCGCGGGCAGCGACAAGATCGTTACAACGGGGGCGCTGAGCCTCGATGGTCTCTCCTTCACCAATTGCACCTTCGCGTGCCCGGGGCACCTGCCCGCCGGAAACTATGTCCTGGTGGATGCCGCAAGCGTGAGCGGTTCGCTGGGCGCGCAAGTTGAGGGGCTGCTGACGGACGCTCATACAATGGCCAGCTTGCTGGTGGATGCCGTTAACGGCGACCTCGTGTTGAAGGTCGAGAGCAACGGCACGCTACTCATGTTTAGGTAGCCGTCTGTTCGAAGTCCATAGTACAGATTGATAGGGCGGGTCACGGATCATTCGTGACCCGCCCGTTCTTTTTTCATCTGTCAACAATGAGCATCCAATACGAATTCGTTGATACGCGCGCTTTCCATTGGCGCTCTGCTTTGTTACCATAAAAAACATGAAAGTTCTAATTCAATGTATTGTCGCTGTCTGTGCGCTCGCGAGCGGGACCCTCCAGGCTGGCGATATTTCTGTCGTGACGAATATGCCCGGGCTGGTCGCCTTCTGGACCTTTGGCGAGGAGGCGGGACAACCGCGCATCTCCCTCGGTACACAAGAGAAACATCCGCTCAGCGAAGTAGGCGGATCCATTCCGCGTGTGGAGGGCGGCCCGTTCTCCGGTTACTCGGCGGAGTTGAACGGTAAACAGTATTTCAAAATTCCATACGCAATGACAGGCGATCTTAATATTTCCGGAAAGGAGGCTCAGGTCTCCATGTTTGCAGTCGTGCGCATCGTCAACCTTAAGCAAAGCCGGACGATTGCCGGCATGTGGAGCGAGGGCAAGGGTGCGAACGACGATAGCGGTACGCGTCAATATGGGTTGCTGATGAATATGCCTTCATACGGCGGCCCTAATAAACTGGTGCCGCACATCTCCAATGAGGGCGGTGTGACAAGGCGTGCCGACGGGAGCGCCTTCCCCTGGTGTGCGGACTACGCTGTGACGCGATCTGAAGTCCCCACGGAAACATGGTGCACGCTGGGCTTCACCTACGACGGCGCGTATCTTCGCGCCTACATAAACGGCGTGCTTGATGAGCTCCCGCTTGATCCAGGCAAGCATAAGCGCAAAGACCGCTACTTCACCCAGGAGGGGCCTGGCGGAAAAGATCGCGGCATGAATCCCTACTATCATGGCCGCGGTATTTTCAGTTACGATCCAGCCAAGCATGCGCAGAGCAAGCCCGGGGGCGGCGCAGATTTTACAGTCGGCGCGCGTTACGCCGTGGGCAAAATGCTGGGGGAGGCGACGATCGGAAAGTTCGGCGGACTGGCCGTCTTTAATCGCGCGCTGACGGATGCGCAGATGAAGCAGCTTCATGAGGCGGCCAAGATCTCTGCCCTTCCAGAACCCCCAAGGCTAACACCTTCGATTGATACGGCTATTCCGCGTCTGCGGAAGCCACTGCCCAAACCGTATACGAATAAGACGCCCTTCGAACACTTCATTACACGCCAGGGTGAACGCTTGATGGATGGCGGCCAGGAGTTCCGCTTCATCGGCGCGAATATGCCGGGGCTGATGCTCCCTTACGATTGGACGCTCTATCTCCCGGAACGGCTGACGCTTCCGACTCCCTGGGAGCAGGAGGACGGTTTTAAGACGCTCGACCAGATGAACCTGCGCGTGGTGCGGATGTGGAACCTGCCGATGCGTGATCCGAAGGAGGAGCGCAAGCCGTGGCATTATGTGTGGGGACCGGGAGAGTTTAATGAGCAGGCTTTCCAATGCGTCGATCACCTCTTTGCGCTGGCCAACAGATACGGCGTCCGCGTCATCTTCAACTTCACGGCTGAGGCAGGTGACTACCTCGGCGGTATCGGCACATATGCTGCGCATCGGGGTAAGAAGCGCGCAGAGTTCTACACCGATCCGCAACTCAAGGAGGACTACAAGCAGACCGTGCGATATGTGCTGATGCGCACGAACTCGGTGACGGGCATACCGTATCGAGACGACAAGGCCGTGCTCGCCTGGCAGTTCGGCAACGAAATGCACAACGCGCCTGAAGCCTGGCTCTCTGAAATGGCCGCCTACATTAAAGAGCTCGCGCCCAACCAGCTGGTTTCCGAGACGCGCCACCGCCCTGGCCAGCCCATGGCGATTGATCCCAACATTGATATGGTGACGCGGCACCTGTATGGGAACTACCCTGGCGTGGATGGAGGCTGGGCCGATGCGATCCGCAAGGATGCGGCCAAGCTCAAGGGCCAGCGCCCGCTCTTTATCGGCGAGTTCGGCCCCTACATTGACGGCAAGATGTTCAAGCCGGAGAACGTAGTCCAGAAAACGCACGATTTTCTTGGTTTTGTGAGCAACGAGGAGGGCATTTCCGGCGCACTCATCTGGAGCATGTATTTTCATCATCAAGAGGGGGGGTACTATTGGCATCAGATCATGACGTACCCGGCAGTCTGGTCCTATCATTGGCCGGGCTTTCCAAGCGCAGAGGCGCAACGCGAGGTGGGCCTCATGCAGAAGATGCGCGAAGCCGCCTTCACCATCCAGGGCCGTGTTGTCCCGCCTCTGGCGGTGCCGGAGGCCCCGGAACTCCTGCCGATCGGGGATGTGCCGCTTCTGACGTGGCGTGGCTCTGCGGGTGCCAGCGGCTATGACATTGAAAGGGCCCCGCAAGCAGGTGGACCCTGGGCCGCCATTGCGAGCAACATCTCCGACGCGGACATCGCCTATCGTCCGCTCTTCAGCGACACCACGGTGCGCAGAGGACAGGTCTGGTATTATCGCGTCCTCGCGCAAAATGTTTCCGGCGCGTCAAAACCCTCAAACGTTGTGGGTCCTGTCATTGTGAAGCGCACCTGCCTGGTGGATGAGTTGCAGGACTTCTCGCGCGTCCACGGTAAGTCCGACGGGTTGAAGCTCAACAACGACTTCAACGCCCTTTATGCGGAGTACCTCTTCCGCGCACAGGGCAGTACCAACGATTGGGTGACCTACCAAGTGCCGACATCCATCACCTCGGTGTGCGTGGTCGCCTTCTTCGCTAAGGAGCTGTCAGACCTCACCCTCCAATCCTCAACGGACGGGACGCCTGTTGCCGCGCTCCAGCCTGAACGGAAAGAGCGTCGGCTGCCTGTGCCTCCAGGGGGCGCCGCAGGCAATCAGCGCCGGACACTGGTGGAATACACCTGCACGCTCCCGCCAGATCAGCGCTGCCTTACGATACGCTGGAATGGCGCCGCAGAGCTTGATCGCGTGGAAATTTATCACTGATCGCGAAGCAAGGAACAATGGAAAGTTGGAGCGTTTGACGTTGCATGTATATGCGTATATTCGAACAACATAATCTAGGATTGAAAGCCACTCCTGAGGGCGACACTTTTTATGAACAGTGGGTCGCAGGAACCTATATTGTCGCTGGAGTCTTTCACCGGCGATGTCAGAACCTTGATGTTAGCCACATTCAGAACCAGACTCCAGACCTTTTTCATCTTCTCAGACAGCACAAGAAGGGCATGTGGCCGAGAGGCATCAGCGCATTCTATGCGATTCCCATTTATACCTCTGACGAATTTGATGCAGATGTGGTGGATTGGGTGCATGCGCGTCCGAAGTACCGATATGCGATGTGGCATGAGCCAGTACTATACGACCGGACGTTAAACAAGGCGGAGATGAACAGCTCGTGGGGTTTATATGGTGCAGCCTTCCGTATCTTCTTGTTCGAGGCCGTTTATACGGCTTTGCGTGTGAAAGCCCAGAAAGAGAGCCATGCCGAGTTTCCACTTGTGAACAACGAGAAAATCATGATCGAAAAAGTTCGGTAAGTCGCAGTTTCTTTGATCACGTTTTGCTCACGATTTGGCCCAATTTCCGCTTGCACTAAAAAAAGAGTCGTCCTATACTTGCAACACATTGCTTAAAATGTTAATCGTTTTATTTTAAGATGAAGAGATCAACAAATGTTTTTTCATGCTTTCTCCTGTTGGCCGCTATGATTAAACTGGTCTGTGGCTTTCTGGTTGGGTATTACCCGCCGTTCTTCTGGTTGTTTCTGGTCGAGATTCTCGCGGGATTGATGTGCATTGTCGGTGCAATTGCCGCTTTAGTCCTGACCGGTAGAGAGGTCAGTAAAGGACAACCGGTTATTTGGTTCACGATTGTTTTGTTTTTTGCTGGGCTAGTCGGCTTTCTTCCTGGCTTTATACCGTCCGCATGTGGCGCAATCATGCGTGCGAAAGTCATTGGCACAGAGAAACTAGTGCAAGAAGGACGTGCTATTTTGGCAAGTGATCGGGTATGGGCTGACAGGGACATCTACTGGGAATATGTCGAGAATCCACCTCCTGCTCTCCGCAGCCTGCACGGTTCAGTAAGGGTTTGTAGAGACGATGAGTCAAAGGAGATCGTCCTTTCATGCGTTGTTGTGAAAATGTTTGGATTGGGAGACTTCGCGGGTTTCAGGATTGTTCCTGTAGGACAGAATGCTCATGGTCTGCGTGTTGCAGAGGGGCTCTACTGGTCGGATGCCTCGGGCTTTTGGTAGGTTCGACGCAGCAGCCAAGTCGACTTAATGATCAGTGTCAACTCACGGACAAAGGATACTATGAACAGTACAGCAAGGAAGAAAGTGGAGTTTAAAATGTTCCGGGGGACTTTTACGAGCTGGGAAAGCCTCTTAGATCAGGCGGCTCAATTCGCCACTCTGCTGGGCCCAGAGCGACTGATCTCCATTTCACAGTCAGAGGATCACAGTGACGGCATCGTTGTGGTGTGGTATTGGTCGGAGTAGGTGCCGTAATTTACTGAGGCTCAGTACTGAATGTCCTCCTCGATATTCAAGAACTGAAAGATCTCAGGAATTTCGTCTCATCATTCTCATCTGCACGCTATCACAGTTTATAAACTGTGATAGCATGCCCAGTCTCAGGAATTGGGGTGCAGGGTGAAAATGGGCCAGTAATAGAAGGCATTCCAACTGGTTTTGCTCTGTTTTAAACCGAGGCTTAAATCGGAGAAGGAACGCTATCACAGTTTATAAACTGTGATAGGGCGATGAAAAAGGGCGAGGACGTTCTTGCTGCTCGACGTCATGAAAGAGCAACGTCCCAAAATGGTTACACAAAAATTTAGATGATGGTCAAGACCGTCCGGTGGCGGCGGCCGGACGGAACTCCAAAGGAGGGGGGCTTGGATAAATGCGCTCGGCGTATTTTTCGGCGTTTGCCGGACAGAGGCTTATCCTGATGTCAGTGTAAAATAATTGTTGCTTGTTACAATGGATGTGTTTTGTCATACTTCGAACTTAATAACTGAGTAACATTATCTAGTGTTGGGAGAAACAATGAAGACAACTATTATACGTACCATGGCAGGTGCAGTGGCGTTTATAGCCGCTGCTTCCATTGCGGTGGCAGGGCCGAAGATTGATGGCTCGCCCGAGCGGGCGAAGACAAGCTTAAATCTGGGATTTAAGCAGATAGGCACCATTACACCGCGTAGCGCTGATCAGATCGCTGGCTCGAACTGGACGCTGGGGTGTGAGGTGCTGGACCGCGATTTCGCTGATTATCAGCAGTACAAAGACTATATTGTTCCGCTGGGTATCAAGACGATCCGTCTTCAAGGCGGCTGGGCTAAGACAGAGAAGGTCAAGGGCACGTATGACTTTGCCTGGCTGGACACCCTCGTCGATGATGCGCGCGGTCGTGGACTTAACATCTTACTCGAAACCGATTATGGCAATCCGATCTATGAGGGCGGAGGAGGCTTTGATCTGGCAGGGGGATTCCCCACGTCTGAAGCGGCTCTGGCTGCATGGGATCGCTGGGTGGAGGCCATGACGACCCGCTATAAGGGCAAGGTCCGTGACTGGGCCATGTGGAATGAGCCTGACATCAATAAGAAGCATACGCCTGAAGATATTGCCGCGTTCAACATCCGCACGGCGGAGATCGTCAAGCGCGTGATTCCCGAGTCGCGCATTGCTGGACTCTCCCTGGCCAGTTCCAGTCCGAAATTATTTGAGAGCTGTCTGAAGGCGCTGGCAGCGAAGGGCAAAGTCGACCTTTTCCACTGGTTTATCTATCATGGTTATGAGTTTAATCCGGACAAGTCCTACAAGAACGTTGAACTTTTGAAATCGACGCTCGCGAAATACTCTTCACAGGCCAAGATGCGCCAGGGCGAGAATGGATGTCCGTCGGAGAAGGCGACGAAGTTCGCACTCTCCAACCATCCCTGGACCGAGTACAGCCAGGCCAAGTGGGATCTGCGGCGCATGCTCGGCGATCTCGGACATGATGTGGAGTCCTCCGTCTTTACGATTTCCGACTTCAATCACACGGGACGCGAGATCAATCGCAAGGGACTCTTGTGGACCACGCCGGACAAGAAGGTGGAGAAGATCAAGCTCGCCTATTATTCGGTCCAAAACTGCGTCGCCCTGTTTGATGACACCCTGGAGCGCGTCAAAGAGCATGGCGTTACCGTGACTTATGACAAGAGCACCGCATGCTTTGTCTATCGCAACAAAGCGACGCAACAGAACCTGATTGTGCTGTGGGACAACTCGGGTACGCCGGATGATCTGTTTATGACGCGTCCGGCACAGGTTGAGGCTAAGGGGCTCTCCTTTGCCGAGCCTGTCTGGGTCGATCTCGTCTCCGGCCGGATCTATGAGATCCCAGCGGACCGGATCACAAAGACCGAGACATCAACCGTGTTCAAAGACATGCCCCTTTACGATGCGCCGGTCCTGATTGCGGAAAAAGCACTGGTTCTAAAATAATACCGCAAAACATTCCTTCTGCGGCTCACCGAGACGGTTCGCCCTACCTCTTTTGGAGCAGACATGTATCGGATGCGGAGCTGGTAGGGCGAACCGTCTCGGTGAGCCGTTGGTTCGCATTGGTTCGCGTTGGTTCACGGCATTCGGATGATTGTCTCTGATTCCCAACTTGTTGACACTTACTGACACTTCTAAGACTTATTGACACTTATCCAAATTACCCGCTCAGTTCATTTCCGCTCGGCGGTCGGGGCGCTTGCCGGGATTAGGCGCAGGGCGGATACGCGGATGTTTTTGCCCTCTGCGGTGGTCGGGCCGAAGACGAGTTGCTGCACTCTGGGTTTCTGGAAGTCTATGACGCCTACACGGGTGGTGCGAAAACGCGGCAAGGCGCCGCCGAAGGCTTTGCGGGTGGTTCGCTCACCGCTGTCAATCAATGGGAAAGTGACGTGGGTGTCGCCACAGCGTATGCCCCATTCCGAATAATCGTCGTCGGCAGGGCAGGTGTACTCCACGTCGAGATAGAATGAGCCAGGCGCGACCGTGTTAAATTTCCACGTCACAGAGGCCTCGCTGGCTTTCCACTCGCCCACGCACTCCATGTGCTTCCAATCCCCGAATTTCTCCATCCAGTTGACAGCCTTAATTTCGCATCCCTTCAATTTCGCCATGCCCATTTCCAGCGTATTGTTGCAGCCGTTTAGCACATACAAGTCACGGCTTGCCTCGATGGGTCCTGACAGTTCCAATGTGATGACCGGAATGAGCGCATCAGGACGCAATTTCGGAACATGGAGGGTGAGGAGGTTCTCTTCGCGTACGACCTTGATGATCTCGCCATCCAGTGTCGCCCGCTTGACCTTGGATCGGAGTCCCGGCAATACGAGCTTGCCGTTTGAAGGCCATTGGAATACATGCATAAAAAGTGTGTTACCGCGTGCGGTACACTCGCCCCAGGGGATCGGGCCGAAGGGCGTTGAGTCTGTGCCGTGGATCGCCTCTTCATGCGCATGGACCCACTTGCCGACTTCGCGCAGGATGCGAGCCGATTGTTCCGGGATGCGTCCCTGGCCATCAGGTCCGACATTCAGCATGTAGGTTCCCCCGCGGCTGACTACGCGCACTAGGCGCTCCGCGATCTCCTTCGGACTCTTCCAGTTGCGGTCATACCAGGCATAGCCCCAGGTGTCATTTGCTGTATCGGGTGTCTCCCACAGGCCGGGGCGAGGGAGACGCGGAATCTCCTGGTCGCCGAGGGTGTCGTAATCGCCAAGCCCGTTACCGATGCGGCTGTTGGCCAGACACTGCGGCTGGAGCTTGTGGACAAGGTCAACGAGCATCTTGGACTCCTCGGGCGTGATCGGTCCAGGTGTGTCAAACCAGACGCCGGCAATCGGCCCGTAGTTCTTCAGCAACTCCTCAAGTTGGGGGATCGCCTTGCCTTTGAGGTAGCGCTGAAAATCGGCTTCAGCCTCTTTGAAATCCCAATCATTGCCGATGGCGTCGCGCTCGTGCCAGTCCTGCGATTGCGAGTAGTAGAACCCGAGCCGCAGACCGCCGACGCTGCAGGCCTCGGCCAGTTCCTTCATCGGGTCGCGCTTGAAGGGCGTGGCATCCACGATGTTGTAGGGGCTGGCAGCAGACTTGAACATAGCGAACCCCTCGTGGTGTTTCGCCGTGATCATGATGTGGCGCATCCCGGTGTCCTTTGCAAGCTGAACCCACTCCTTTGCATTGAAACCGACGGGGTTAAAACGTGATGCCACCTTCTCGTATTCAGCGACCGGAATTTTAGCCCGCTTCATGATCCACTCGGCAATGCCATACTGGGATGTGTTGTTCCATTTGTTGCCCAGTTCGGAGTAGAGTCCCCAATGGATGAACATCGCAAAGCGTGAGTCTTTGAGCCAGGCCCCGCGCATGTTGTTGGTCATTGATTTTTCTGCGCCCCACATGGCAGCGGAGGTGCCATCCAGGGAAATTGGTTTGTCAGCCGCCCGAAGAGCACCCCCAGAGAAGAGCAGTACTCCAGCCATCGTTGCGCGTAAGAGGATCATATTCATCGATGTTATCCTTTCTTGATTCGGTAGTGGGCGGTATGTCATTCAATTCTTAGTGTCGTGCAGCGCGGAAAGCGCGTACAGCACGGGGAGCACGAAGCCGATCGCAAAACTGTCATTGGGTTGTCAATCGCCATGTGGAGGTCGGTTTGTTGTCGAGCGGAAGGTTGTAGGTCAAGCTGTAGGTTCGGGTGGCATCGTCATAGTCGGCCTGCCAGAAGTCATTTCCGTGGACGCTCTGGTCGAGCCTTATTTCTTTGCCGTTGACCACTTCCGACAGCACGGCGTCCTTGATCGATGTGAGCCCTTCGAAGCGGATCGGCACGAAGCCGACGCCGCCTGCGATGGTGACCTCGACAGCGGGCTTTTCAGCCTGGACAAAAAGCGGATATCGGTTGAGGACCTTGCCTCCGCGCGCGGTTACACGCAAATCGTTTCCGAGCGCCTCGCGATAGGTCGTCTTCCAGGATGACGGATTTTCGACGAGATGTTTTCTGAAAAGTTCGTTCGGACCATAGTAGTCATCAGCCGTGCGGTGAAGCGTAATCCACTCGACATCCATCTCGATCACGTCGCCGGGTTTGAATGCCGTGACCTCGCGTGGTGGCACCAAGAGAAGGTCCACGTTCGAAATCTCCTTTTTGGGGCCGTGCACAGGTACGGAGACCGGGAAGGAGACCGTCGGCTGCGTATAGATCTTGCCATTGATTGTGGCTGTGTAGGAACGGATCACTAAGGCACGGTAGCCGGTTCCCCAGTCACGTCCGTTGGTGTGCGTCGCGCCTGGGAATGCGACCCACCAGGGACCCTTTCCTTCCAAGGGGAGACGGTCGATGAAGCACTGGCCGGCTTTCAGGTCCAAGGGAACGTCTTGCTCGGCGAGGAGTCCGTCCCGGTTGCCGTAGGCGACTTTGGGCGTGGCGTACTGGCCTGTCTTCCCCTGTCGATAGAAGGAGATGTTCGTATTTGCGACAGGCACGTTAAATGTATAGCGGAAGTGCTGGAACGTCCGCGCATAGTCGTCTGTGCGCAGGGTATGCACTTCGGCCTTCAGCGCGACTTCACGGTGCGCACCATAGAATCCTGAGTAGCGGACATCGGTCAGGCAGGGGCCCTGCGCCAGATAGGCGGTCTTGAGATCTTTGAACGCGAGCTTGTTGCCCTCCGCATCCAGCATCTCGAACCAGTCGCCGCCCCAGCCGGCATCGGTCCAGCTCCACTTCTGGCCATTCAGGCCGTTGCGTGCCATGAGCATGCGCACGTCCGTCACGACCAGATTCACGAGGCTCATGTCCATGTCGAAGCAGATCGTCTCGCCCCAGCAGCCGATGGCCAACTGGTCCCAGCGTCCGTTGCCGCCTTTGCCGGAGTAGCCGATCAGGGACAACTGAGCATGGCTCGCCGAGGGCAGCGTGCCATAAAAGCCATACGCCACACGCAGGAGGTACTCGGTCCGTCCCGGCTTCACGGGCAGGGAGGTGTAGGCCATCAGATAGGCGCCCATGGGGCCATAATGCCAGTTCTTGCTCAGTTGCACCGGGATGCCCGTGGGGCGCCCCTCCTTGTCGCAGAGCATGGGGCAGAGGCCGGTGATGTTGGCTGGCGAACGGAAGTCGAGCAGGAAGGGAATCTCTTTCGCCTGCGCCTCCGTACTGTCAACCGTGATCAAGAAATCGTCATAGTCCCGGATGTCCGTATACCCCGCCTTGAACGTGCGCTTGATTTTTGGGGCCTTTGCTACAAAGCAACTCTTTGTTGGTTCATACGCCACAGGGAAGACGTTGTTCGTCCCGGAGGTCACTTGAATGGAAAACTTTTGCGGAGAAACGACTCTCCCGGGATAGGCATACGTGATTGTCACGGCATTCGTTGTGGAAGGAAGCCATACGTCTGCAACTGTTTTTTCATTCCGGCAGTCAACGCCGCTCCCCTTGAGCTGGAGAGTGACTTTTGCCTGGCTCCATCCTGCCCCCTCTGCAGCGGCCGGCGCGAGTGAAGCGGTCAGCGTCAGGGAGTCCGGCCATGCGACCAGGTTCAAGTTTGCTTTGCAGTTCAACGCTTTTCCTGAAACAGTTTGCAACTTGAGATCTTCAAACTCGAAATGTTGCACAAAGCGTCCTGATTCCCACATTTTTGCGAAGCCGAGTCGCCTGGGGTCAGGATCTGTGCCTGCTGCGCAACTGATGGCACGATACTGCTCGCCGTTCACCTCGAGCATGAGGAGCAGCTCTGGCGTGGGGAGCCGGTATAAGGGATCCGCACTGGCCATCAGCATGGAAGCGTAACTCAAAGGCCCTGCCACTTCTGAGGAGAACCCCGCCTTTGAAAAGTTGGCCATGTCCAAGGTGAAAGCATAGCAGCTTGCCTGGATCGCCAGAATATCCGGACTCTTATCTGTCTTGTGCTTGCGCCAGCCGTTCAGCCAGCAGGCGTAGGTGTAGCCGGGAGCGCGTAAGGGCTCAACAGCAGGAACGACTGCCGCTTCCTTTTGTGGTTGCTGTCTGCATCCGGAAAGCAGGCATGAGAAGCAACCTATGATAACGGTCATTGCTACAGTCATATACAAATTTCTAATCATTGGTTTCCTCATGTCTGTGTTATGCCTGTCTGAAACTTCAAACTGTTCTTCAACTAATTAAACGAATTAAGCTAATTCCAGTTCGTTCCATTCGTTTAATTCGTTGATAAAAGTTATCTCAGCGTTCATTTCCACTCGGCCGCGCGGGCGGCTTGTCTGCGTTATGATAGGCCTACTGCTCTTCCTAGTCAACAACGGACCACTCCAGCTTCCTGAATTTTGGCTCTGTACCTTTCCAGGCAGCACCAAGGACAAGCGTCTTTCCGTCCTTGGCGCGAAGCGTCTCCTTGTCGCCAAGCCGAAGCTCCTTGATTCCCTTCCAAGACGTGAGCGGCTCGCCGGAGGCATTCCGGAAATCGGCGGGCGCAAGCAGGACACGCTGCCACTCCGTGCCGCCTTTGAGCTGGATCTCCGCGGCATGGCTGTCCAGTCCGATGACCAGCTTGTTCGCCTGCTCGGAACGCACCTCGAGTGCGAGTTTGGCGGATGCCGGTGCTTGCCACTTCGGGTCGTAGAGCTTATGCGTCTTGAGCGGCCAGTTCCCTGTAATGTCGTAGGTGAACCACTCTTTCTGCCAGTCGGCTTCAAAGGCTTCAATCACGAGCGACGGCTTGTCCGTGGCCTTCACGTTGGCTGCTTGAAGTTGAGACGGAGTTGCAATCACCATGCGAGAGGAGAGATTGAAGTCCTTCGCCGTATAGACGCCATAGTAATAGCCTGCGCCCGTCACGGGCTTTTCCAAGGGGTAGCGCACATTAGTGTAGACCCACAGCGGACGATCCGTGCTCAGCAGGGGCATTTCAGCGACCCACAATCCGTTTTGTTGTTTAGCCTTCGCATGATGCCAGAAGCGTGCGATGGTGTTCTCGTGGTTGTTCTTTTCACTCTCCATCTGCCCCTGCTGGGTGTAGAAGACATCTACCCAAAGAAACGTTCTTGAGGCATCAGGCTTGACCGTGAAGGTCGGGATGCCGGTGGCAGTCTTCAAGGTCAATGCTCCCTCGGGCGTGGCAGGGCACACAAAGCTTCCCTTGAGATGCTGATCAAACCAGAGCGGACCTGCGACTTGATACGGTTCTGTGTCCTGATGGTTGTGGTGGGGCGAGCAGGTCACGCGCCAGGCCGGGCTCTTGATCTCTGCGAGCGCCTTCTCGAGGTCGTTGATGCGTCCATGGAAGTCATTGGCAGGACTCAGGAAGATGATCGGACAGGTGATGCGCTTGAGATAGACGTTGTCTGCAAGGGTCGCAGCATAGAGCGCATTATCGCTTGCGCGGTCGGTGATGCCGCCGCAGGAGGGCGCAGCAGCCTTGACACGCGGATCGGCTCCGGCGGTGAGTACCGTGAGCTTGCCGCCCATGGAGTGTCCATAAACCCCGAGCTTTTCAGGATCGACTTCCGGCTGTTGCTCCAAGAAGGTGAGCGCCCGCCGTGCAGCCAGCGTGCAGAGGAACCAGGGGTTGTTGCGTGGCGACTCTATTGCGTCCAAGGTCCAGGGCTGAGGCGCGACATTGGCAAAATGATTCCTCTCATTCCGGCACGGCGCATGATAGCCATCGAGCGCACCCCAGTCCGTGGTGACCTTGTACTTCGGGTCATTGGTCTTGTTCGCCCAGAAGAGTGCGACGACATCCGGGTTCACCGCATAATCCGGTGCGGTGATGCGACCGGCCCACGCGATGGAGAAGGTGGCATAGCCGCGCTTGGCATTGGTCAGCGGCGCCTTGTAGTCCGCATACTGTCCGCCGCCGTGGATTTGCAGCAGTCCGGGCAGCTTCGTGCCACCCTTTGGAAAACCATAGACGCCGGCGAGCATCGCCTTCTGTCCCTTGAACATGCCGATGCGAAGACGCACGACGCGCAGCACGACGCCATCCTCTTCCCTTTCCTTCAGCACCTCAGAATCCAGTGGTTCCTTGCGCGGATCATATCCCGACCACAGTTCCTCAACTGTCCGAGGCGCTTTGCCATCCCGTAAGGGCGGCAAGCTCTCTTCCATGCCAGTCAATGTGGTTGAAGCGAGAATAAGCACGCCTAAAAATACGCTCAGCGGTTGCTTGATCATGTTGCATCCTTTCATTTGTTGTCCGCCTCGATACAACGGAGGAGTTTCACCGGACCGAGGAGCCCTGATTCAAGTAAAGGGGACTCCGGAGTATAGAAGCGATAGAAGCACCAGGTCACGCGCTCCTTCTCCGGAAGTTTTTGGTCCCCGATCAGGCGATTCGGCCAGAGATTGGTAATACGAATCTCGATCTTGTTTTCCCCGGCTTGGATTGCCGAGGTGATGTCTGCACGGAAGGGCGTTTTCCATAAGACCCCCAGGGCGCGTCCATTGACGAAGACCTCGGCGACGTTCTTGACAACTCCGAGATCAAGGTCGATTCGCTGTCCGGGCTTCAGGAACGCTTTCTCAAGGGTAATTGTCTTCGTATACGTGGCTGTTCCTGAAAAATATTTGACTCCCTCTAGCGGATGCTCAGTCCAGGAGATCAACGAAGCAAAAGCGATTGCTTCTGCAGGTGCGCGCCGACCTGCTTGGAACAAGACCGTCCAGGGCCCCTCAAGCGCAACAGGCGCGGACTCGGTATGCGGAACAGCCTGCTGCTGGGCAGCGGACAGTAACTCGGCTGCAGCAGCTGGATGGCGGAACACCACAAAGAAGGCCTCTGACGGATTCATACGGACAGTGACCGCAGTTCTGGCCCCCTCGCTTTTGTAGACGGACGCCTTTGCGATTTTGCCTGTCTCCGGATGCCAGATCTCGGGGATCTTCCCCAAGACACGGAAATTAAGCGTGGCTTCTTCCATGCGGTCTTGCTGATTGCAGACGTAATAGATCTCTGTTTCTCCCTGTTTGCGGTGGATGTAACGGATGTCCGCATCGGCTTTGCCACTGACCGCTTCGAAGTCCAATACGAGATTGTCGTTTTTGAAAATGGACTCGAAGGAGTCATTGGCGATGACGCGTCCCTTCCCGACCTTCCTCACTGCTGGCGCAGGGCCCTCGGGCCACAGTTCGTTAGCCATCTCCTGGATGCGATGGTCTGCCTGGGGGAAGTCCGTCAAAGAGGGTGCAGAGGAAGGTTTCGCGTTGACGACGATGGTTGCGCCAGCCTTGGCCAGGTCGCTGATCTTCCGTAGCGCATGGACGGTGAACTGGGCATTCTCCGGCATCACCAGGTAAGCGTAGCTCATGCCGTCCGGCAAGACCACGCGACCTTCTTTCACAACCATCTTGTTCAGGCTTGTCCAGTCGCAGCAATCATAGTCGTAGCCTGCGGGCAATATCGGCTTCATCCGCTTTCTTGGGTCGAGGACTCTGGGAACGTAGTACCAGACCGAGTTGGGCGCGCCTTCCCCGTAGAAATAGCAGACATCCGCGACAAAGAGACCTTGACGCAGAAGATGTTGGCAGCGTGTGATATACTGGATCCAGTTGCGCCCCTGTTCCCACCAGGTCAGCGTCCGGTCAAAATTCAAGCCGAACTGTCCCAGCGTCATCCCCGGGACGCGCTCATCGGGCTGATGCACATAGCGGTGGAAGACCATCTCATTCATACCCAGGCAGAATTGACGGTCGCCGATGGGTTTAAGTTGTGCCGGATCCATCTGCCAGCCATCGGCATATCCGAAGGCCGTAAAAGCTTCGCACGACGTAATCGTCTTGCCATAAATGTGCGACCCCACGGCGGCCTCTTTCGTGTTGTCGCTTCCGCCCAAGCCCAAGTACCGGTCGGGCCCCGGTTTCGCCTCGATCCAGAACTCGCCCTGGGGAACATCCATGAGGCCCAGACACTGCAAACCATCAGCGATGGCTGGAATGCCGATGCCCGGCGCTTCACCGTCCAGCAGGATGTCATGTTCATGACAGAACTCACGGAAGGTGCCATAGAAGTTTTCCGCGTAGAGGTCAGCGATCGTGCGCCGGTAATCCCAAAGAAAGCGCTCGGTTTCATCCACGTTATTGACAATCCGCCCGGTGACGGCTAGGAGCCAGCTCATGCAGTCATAGCCTCGGCGTTTTTTGAACTCGCGGGAAAAATCCGCTGTCCAGGTCTGGGGGCCGCACTCCCAACTGTCGATGTTGATTGTGAGCGGTACTTTGCGGTTCCCCTTTTTATGCTGCTCGAGAACTTGTCCGACCAATCCCCTTTCCAGGTGAGTCAGGATGGCCTTTCGGCACATCTTGTCCGCCTCAAGTCCCGGCGGATTTTTGTCCGTGGGATGATCCGGAACCATGCGCTTGCCAGTTGAGGTGTGGCCAAAGCGGATGATTGTCCAGTTTCCTTCAGGGAGTTTACAACGCACCTTTCCAGAGGCATCCAGGTGCGCTGTTAAATCGATGATCTTCTTGCTGTCAATCGTCTGCTCTCTCGGGACAGCAAAGGGTGTCGGGACGAATACTGTCGGATGGTTGCTGGAACGCGCGGCTTTGAAGTTGGCACCCTTCAATCGGGCGCTACCGAGAGTCATCTCATTCAGGGTGAACGCATGATTCTTAGGCGCGCTGAACTCCACTTTATAAAAGCGGGATGTTGTTTCAGCAAAGCCCTCGGAGAGCACTTTTGCCCCTGAAAGACTAAACGTTGTGCGGCTGTGCAGGGAGCAGATGGGTTGCCATTTCATGCCGTCCGCGCTTGAGAATAGCGTGGCCGCGATAGAAGGATGGACGTTATGCCCCTCCGACAAGAAGAGCTGCACAGAGGCGGCCTTCTTGGGTGTCTCAAATTCAAACTGGATGAATTGTTTTCCCTCCCCCGCACGGATGCTCTCTCCGGTTGCAGGGTTTCCATCAACGAGTGTATTTGTTTTCAGGCCGGGAATATCCGACGTGATTTTAGGATTGAAGGCGACAAGAGGAAGGTCGTCGCCAGGAAGGGTCGGGAAGGCAAAGAGCTTCAGGTCGCGGTAGTAGTCTTCCACTTTCTCCGGGTGCGGAAGTTGGAGCGTGCCATCGAAGGGGCCTTTTTGAAGGGTCTCACTCCAGACGAGTTTCTGCATGGAAAGTTCTGGCGTGATCCACGGCCCGCCCGCGCCGGAGCAACCAATGGCATTTGAGAAGCCTAGGATCAGGCCGAGGCGCTTCGCCTCCTTCTCGGCATGCGCCACAGCGTCAAACCACTCCGGCGACAAGTACTTGACATCGCCGAAGGGCCCCCCTTGCGGCATGGTCGTGATCTGCGCCCCTTTCAGGCCAATCCGCTTCATGGCTTCCAGGTCCTTGGTGATCCCCTCCTTTGAGACATTGTTACTGATCCAATGCCACCATGTTCTGGGGCGGCTCTCCATTGGGGGATTAAAAAAGGCCTGCTCAAAGGGGTCTCCTTCGCGCTTACCCTGCTTCGCCTGTTTTTGTGCCCCTGACTCCGCTGCATGCAAACAGGCAATGCCCGCAATGGCCAGTCCTCCCGCAAATAGAATCCGTCTCATATCACCCTCTCCAAAAAGCCCATTTAGATTATACTGGGAGTCCCCTGGCATCTCAAGCACAGAGGTGTTATTTCTACTGGAACTGAATCAGGGTGCCACTCCACCCCTCAGCCGGGAAGAAGGACCCTGTCCCGGAGAGGACGCTGGGGAGGTTCGTTGCATTCAAGAACGCCTTGCGCTGCTTCACGCCGTCAATATAGAGATTGCGGATGACAAACGTGCCGGGGCCGAGATCGACCTTCGCACCGCCGGTGACATAGACGTTCATGTTGGTCGAGAGTAGTGTGTGAAACTGAGCATACCCCCCTTGTCTTAGAGCCATATTCTTTTCTAAACATACTGTTTCCCCTTTTCGGATCAACGCCGGGAAAACGACTTTTTGCGTTTATGTCCAAGCGCCTCTCTTGAATACTTTGAATGTAGCATTCGATCGTCAGTAAAACAACAGACAATTCGTGCAATAATCGGACAAATTGTGCAATTTGACGTGCACCAGGTTAAAAAATTCGCTATAGTCATCACATGAAACGGAAAACATCCATTCTCTTTCTGCTCGCCTGGAATGACTATCGCATCTTTCAAGGCATCAGCCGGTATGCGCATCAAGCCGGATGGCAGATGGACACACGACATTTTTTTCTCAATATCTTTCCTAAGGACCGCACCTTCCAGGGGATGATCGCCATGTATCACCATGACCCGGCAGTCAGGGCGTATATCCGAGAGAAGGCGAAGCATGTGCCGACCGTCATTCTGGGCACACAGAATCCAGGGGTTAAGGCTCCCATGGTCATGCCTGATAACTGCCAGGCTGGACGTTTGGCCGCTGATCATCTGTACGGCCTATTTCATAAGCATTACGGCTGGTTTGCCTGCGATACCTGTCCGTCTGGAAAGGAACGTAAGCTCGCCTTTGAAGGCCGGCTTCGCGAAATGGGCTTCTCCTGCGCTGATCTTTCGTGTGGCAAAGCTCCTTTCAATGCCACAACGGTCATGAACAAACTGAAGCAAAGCCCCAAACCCATCGGCGTGATGGCCCGTGATGATCATGACGCCGCTGTGCTGCTCGACCTCTGTCAACGTGCCGGACTGCGCACGCCTGAGGAGGTCGCGGTGATCGGGGTGGGCGATCTCGAGTCGCTATGCGCCTTCTCGCCCTTACCCGTCTCCAGTATCAGTCTGGATATGGATGAACTCGGCTTTCGCTCTGCTGCGGTTCTCGATGAGCTGATGCATGGGCGGCCTGTCCCGAACAAGACAGTCATACCGCCAGGTCCTCTGACCCGACGCCTCTCGACCGGATGTCTCGCCATCACCCATCCGCACCTACGACAGGTTGTCAATAGGATCGACAGGGATTTTAAGACGCTTATGACCATGGATGACCTTGCCGCAACAGCAGGCATCTCCCGACGTCAACTCTACCTGCTGTTCGAAAGCGAGATGCGCTGTTCGCCCTGTGATTACCTGCTGAACGTCCGTCTGGAACATGCCCAAAAACTGATCGCTGATAACAAGCTCCACCTGAACGAGATCGCACAGGTCTGCGGCTTTAACACCCCGCGGACCCTCCATCGGATATTCCTTCAACGCTTTGGGCTCTCACCTTCTAAATGGGCAAAAAAAGGAAAATTATGAAAAGAATAAAATTGTCAAAGACGGGTCCTGAATTTTCACGTATGGTCTATGGTACATGGCGGCTGCTGGCGAGCAAGCCGGATGCGCAGGAGATCAACCGCCGTCTGCACGCCTGTGTGGAACTCGGCATCACGACCATCGATACAGCGGAGATCTACGGGCGGTACACGGTTGAAGAGGCGCTCGGCGCGGCACTCGCGCTCTCGCCGGGGTTGCGCGACAAACTTGAGATCGTCACCAAGGCTGGCATCTATGTGCCCAACGACTATCATCCCGAACGCCGCACAGCCCATTACAACGCTTCGGGCGCGCGGCTGATCAAGAGTCTTGATAAATCAATGCGTCTGCTGGGGACGGATCACGTCGAGCTATTCCTGGTACATCGTCCGGACTGGCTGACCCGCGCCGATGATACGGCGGCCGGATTGAATGAATTGATGCGGTCTGGGAAGATCAAATCTGCAGGCGTTTCAAATTTCAGTGCTTCGCAATTTGATCTGCTGAATGGCGTGATGGAGCAGCCGCTGGTCACCAACCAGATCGAGTTTAACCTGCTGCACATGGAGCCGATCCTGGATGGAACCTTGCACCAGTGTGAAAAGCTGGGGATTGTTCCGATGGCGTGGAGTCCCCTCGCAGGGGGACGCCTCTTTAACGCGGAAGAGCCAGCTGCTGCGCGTCTCGCTGAAGCAGCAAAGGAGATGGCGGAACGCACGCATGGCGCGACGCTGGAGCAGCTTGCCTACGCGTGGATTATGGCCCATCCGAGCCAGCCGCTGCCCGTCATCGGCACCAACAAGCTTGAACGCATCCAATCCGCAGCAAAGGCCGTTGACATTGTTTTGCAGCGCGAAGATTGGTATGCGCTCTGGCAAGCCGCGCAGGGACGGAAGGTCCCGTGAGGCTTGTCTGCAACTTCAACTTCTTTGCCCACGGAACACACGGAAAGCACGAAAAAACGGGGATCTTCGTCTCCTTACTTAATCTTATTACTTTGTCTAAGATGGATGAGCGGATGGACAAGGTTGACCGCTTTGACTTAAAATGGGTGTGATAAACACCTTCGTAAATGCGCATCAAAAAAACGCATTTACGAAGGTTTATCATGTGAAAAATATGTTACGATATAAGAAAGTGTGTTTCAGAAAGGATTATGCGTATGAAAATAATGTGTCTTGCTAGAATTGGGGTCGGTGCGCTGATGGTGGGCTTGCAGGTGCGTGGAGGAACGCTCTATTGGGATGGCAATGCTACGGGCGCCACGGGTAATCCGCCGACTGCAGGTGTTGGCGGCGTGGGTACATGGACATCCGCAGGTCTGCAATGGTGGAATGGCACTGCCTATCAGGCATGGAACGGTGCAGGCGGCGAGGACATTGCGGACTTTCGTGGTTCGGGTGGAACTGTCACAATCAGCGGAACGGTGAATGTGAGTAACATTAACGTCCGAGTTGCCACAGTCCCGTTTACAGGTGGAACTGTTAATTTTACGGGATCACCAAGTACTTTTGATACGTTTAATATTTCTGGAACGACATTCGCTTCTGATGCGACCGGATCTGTCAAACTTCAGGCGACCGGTAGCACCTCAACGATTGTAAATGGTGTTCCGCTCGCGATCTCAGGCGCTACGAGTCTTTCCAGTTTTGAGCTGGCACTCGCCACAGACAATAATCCAATCATGCTGGGAAATGCCGGATGTCTGGGCTCGGTTGGCGCTAACGTAAAGCTGACCAAAGGTGTTGCCAATCTGGGATTGAATTCGGGTGACTCGTTTAGTTTCCGTGCTTGGCTGACCGACTTGGCTGGCGGAACCATGCGTGCCCGTTTTGGCGTTTCGACGTGGAATGGCGCGACAAGCTTGAGTGCTAATTCCCAGCTCATGACGCGGAATGCTGCTAACGTCAAACTCATTTTCTCCAGCACGGCGACCATCAATCTAAACAGTTATACGCTGAATGTCATGCCGGGATCTGCTGCGAGTGGTATCGAACTGAATGGCGTGATTTCTGGCGCTGGCAATATCGCGACGGTCGATAATAAGTTGGGCGGTAGCGATAACGCATTGGGTGTCGTTGTTTTGGGCGCAGCAAACACTTTTACAGGGACGGCGACAACGACGCTGAACTTGGGGACAATCGCCTTGACGAATGTGAACGCCCTTCAGAATGCCACACTGAATACGGCGGCTTTGGGTTCGCAGGCAGTCACGTTTGTGGTAGCAGGAAACAATACGTACAACATCGGTGCGCTGACAGGTTCGGATGATCTGGCCATCGGCGGCAACACGATCAGCGTGGGGAGCAAAGCAGGCGATACGACGTTCAGTGGCGTCATCTCTGGTACCAACGGTAAATTGATCAAGACGGGCAGTAACAAATTGACGCTCTCAGGAACCAATACATTTTCCGGCGGCGTGGAGATCAACAGCGGAACGCTCACGGTCAATGCGACAGAGACAGCCGGCACCTCCGGCCCGCTGGGGGCTTCGGGGTCCATTACATTCGGCGGCGGTACGCTGCAATACAGTGCGGCTAATGCTGAGGACTACTCTGCACGGATCAGCACGGCTGATAGCCAGGCCTTCAAGGTGGATGTCAACGGGCAGACTGTAAGCTTCGCAAGCGCGCTTCAGGGCACCGGCAGCTCGTTGACGTTGTCTGACACGGCAGGCGCAGGGACGTTGACCCTCTCCGGCGCGAATACTTATACGGGCAACACCACGATCAACGCGGGTACGCTGGCGCTCGGAGGCAGTGCCTCGTTGGATGCGGCATCGAGCGTGACGATCGCTGCAGGCGCGACCTTTGATGTTTCGGCTATTTCCACCTACACGTGGGGTGCCAGCGCAGCATTGACGGCGAGCGGCACGGACTCGTCTGTCGCGACGATCAAGGGTGGCTCGAGCGTTTCCCTGAATGGCCGCCCGATGACGTTGAATTTTGTTCCGACCGGTTTTCTAGGCGATTCCGGTCATCCTGCTGTGACGATGTCGGCGGGTTCGCTGGATCTCACGGGGAGCACGATTGCCGTGTTCAACAACGGCGGATCACCGCTGGGCGCGGGAGATTATACGGTGGTCGGCGGCGGGACTGTCACAGGTACAGTTCCGGCTCTTGATGCGGCCAGCGGCGTCGGGAATGGTGTCGGCATGGCGGTCAATACCAGTGCCAGTTTTGTGATCGTCAGTGGCAATCTGGTCTTGCGGGTTGTCAGTTCGCTGCCTGCAGCGACAACGACCCTGGCGCTGAACGCCGGTTTTGCGTCGCCCTCCACATACGGAGATGCGCTCCAGTTTGATGTGACAGTGACAGGAATCAACCCAACCGGAGATGTTGTACTTAAGAATGGCGGAAGCGCCGGAACGACGATCGGCTCCGGAACATTGAGCGGCGGCTCCGTGACAATCACGATCACTCCGCTCAACATTCTTGCTGCTACGACGCATGCGGACATCGTGGCCGTTTATCCCGGCGATGATAACAATGCCGGAAGTGTTTCGTCGCCGCTGACGCAGGTTGTTCAGGCCAAAGCCTTGACCATTCCTGATGCGGTTGCACAGGGCAAGCTGTATGACGGGACGACTGCCGCGGTGATCGCAGGGACATTGTCGGGCGTTGTCAGCGGGGATACTGTGACATTAAATGCCACGGGCTTTTTTGCCAGCGTTGGACCAGCCTTGGGGATCGGCGTGACATCCTCGTCAACATTGGGGGGCGCATCCGCATCCAACTATACGCTGACCCAGCCGACCGGCCTGTCGGCCGATATTCTGACGCGTGCTGTCTGGACTGCGACAGGGGGTGGCCTTTGGAATACGACGGGCAATTGGCTGAGCCATGTGATCGGGGCGGGCAGTGGCGAGACGGCAGATTTCAGCACGTTGGACATCACGAGCGATACAACCGTTAATCTCGATTCGGCCCGTATCATCGGTACGCTCGTCTTTGGTGACACGGATATTGGTTCGGCTGCTGGCTGGACGCTGGCCAACAACAGTGTTGCAGGCAATACGCTCACGCTGGCGGGCACAACGCCGAGGGTTTCGGTTAACGCGCTGGGGACTGGCAAGGATGCGACGATATCTGCAGTTGTCGCTGGCAGTGACGGGTTGACGAAGGATGGCACAGGTACATTGGCACTGAGTGGTGCGAATACTTATAGCGGTGAGACGGTGATCAGCAACGGCACGATTAAGGCAGCTCATGGTGCTGCGCTTGGTTCCAATGCGGCGGGGACGACGGTTCAACCCGGGGCGACGCTGGACCTGAATGCGCAGAATCTTGGTACAGAGGTGATCTCAATCTCTGGCACAGGCGTTGCCAATGCCGGAGCACTCGTTAACAGCTCTGAAACGCCCCAAATTAATGCGCTTGGACGACTTTCTTTGGTTGACAACGCTTCGATTGGCGGTGTTGGCCGGTGGGATCTGCGTAATTCAACCCCAACGCTGAACTTGAATGGGTACACGTTGACCAAGGTTGGCACAAATTATGTTGCTTTCGTTGGAGCTGCTCTTACGCCGGGTGCGGGTGCTATCGATGTTTCCCAAGGTGTTTTCTCCATTCAGACAACCACGACTTTGAACGGAAGTTCAGCTAACACGTTCACCGTACGGAATGCAGCGATGCTGGATTTGTATCAGTCTGGAACGTGGACGGCGCCGACCTGGTCGCTGATTCTTGAAGGTGGATCGACTCTCCAGTCCTCAGCGGGTACGGCTATCTGGGCCGGTCCAGTGACTCTGAACGGAAGCTCGACTTTCGGCGGGGACGCAGGACTGACAATGAATGGCGCAATCACAGGCGCGAGCGGTTCTCTCACCAAGACAGGTGCCGGGACATTGACATTGGGCAGTACCCCCGGCTCCAACACATACGGGGGCAATACGACATGGGCATCCGCCTTTATCTTGGCGTTGGGAGCGAACGACCAGATACCTGATGCATCGACGTTGGTCTTTAACGCTGCAAGCGGGGCCATGTATTTCAATTTGCTGGGGTATTCAGAGACCGTCGCTGGGATCAGTGATACTACCGGTAGTGGCATCATCCAAATTGAGCAGGCGGGGACGGGTAAAGCGGCGACCTTCCTCACTGTCAATGCCGTCAACGATTGCAGTTTCAACGGACAGATTCGTAATTCATATACTGGCACAACCGGTCCTTTGGGGTTGACAAAGACGGGTGCCGGTAAACTGACGCTGTCGGGCGGTAATATTAAGTATACTGGCGCGACGACGGTCAGCGAAGGGACGTTGGTTTTGTCCGATACGACTGCGTTTGCCAGCGACATTACAGACGATGCCGTACTTGAGCTGAGCATCGGCTCCTCATGGACCCTGGCGAAAACAATCAGCGGCACGGGCCAGTTGATCAAGAGCGGCTCAGGTGTGCTGTTCCTTTCCGGTGCGAACAGTTATTCGGGGGGCACGACGATCGACGCAGGCAAGATCGTATTGTCGAGTGCCGGTGCTGTTGGCTCCTCCGGTACAATCTCGATGAACGGCGGCACGTTACAGTTTTCCGCTGCGAATACGAGCGACTACAGTGCCACACGTCTGTTGCTGGAGGATGGCAAGACCGCGACGTTCGATACGGCAGGGCAGTCCGTCTTGTTTGCAAGCCCTCTGATTACCGGAAGTGCTGCGACTGCTGGTTTGGCCAAGAGCGGCGGCGGAACATTGACGTTAAGCGCAGCGAATACATACAAGGGGCTGACCACGGTTGCTGGTGGCGTGTTGCGTATTCAGCATGCCGAGGCACTGGGGACGACGGATGCTGGCGTTACGGTTGCGAGTGGCATACGTGTCGAGCTGGTCGGTTTGACGGTTGTTGGTGAAGCGATTACGCTGAATGGCGGTGACGGTGGTAACTATTGGGGCCCGTTGCAGAGTGCCAGCGGGACGAGCGAATGGCAAGGTCCTGTCACGATTGCCGTGGCGGGTAGTCGTATTGGTGTCAACACCGGCACTTTCACCGTCTCCGGCGTGATTGACAGCGGTGAGAATATTACGGGCGCTTTGTTCCGTCCGAACACCGGCACCTTGGTGCTTTCCGCCACCAACACCTATCTGGGCGATACGACCGTGATCTGCGGCGTCGGAGGGCTTGTGCAGCTTGCCGGCGGAGTGAACCGACTGCCGATTACGACCAAGCTGATCTTTGGTGGATCGGCCACATCTGGCCTGCTCGATCTGAACGGTCAGGATCAGGAGGTTGTCGGACTCTCCGTGAACAGCGGGACGGCCAATGAAATCAGGTCGGTCGCAGCCCAGGCGATTTTGACAATCAATACGACCAACGGGGCGCCGTCGACCTTCTCCGGCAAGATCACGCAGAATGTAGTGCTCGTCAAGAAGGGCATTGAGAGCCTGACCCTTTCCGGCGCGAATACCTACAGTGGCGGCACAATCGTCAGCAACGGAACACTCCGTGTTGCCAGTGCCTTGGTTTTGCCTGTAGCGGGCGCCGTCACGTTGGCAGCAGATGGCACCTTGGATCTTGCGGGCACCTCCCCGATCGCGACTCCTGTGACTGTTGCATCCTTGACGAGTTCAGGCGGTCTCTTGCACCTATCCACGCTAGACCGTCTCCAAGTGACCGGCAATATGGCCGGGGCACTCCGGCTGAGCCTGAGTGACCCTGAACTTCTAACACATGGGGTCACGTATGTTGTTGCGCAATTCGCTGGCACGCCGCCCGAGTCTGTGACGCTGGAGGGTGCTGCCTATCCGTGGGCAGCCAAGGTGGTCATAGGAGAGATTCGTATCGTCAAGATAGCCGGGACATGCGTCAGCTTCTTCTAGCAGAGAAGATGGGGTGCAACGGGTGGGGGCAGCGCGGTGTGGAGCGTGCGTTACTCGCTGGCGTAGCAGCCACGGGCGCGGTTGGCGGGCGGATATGGCACGCCATCAATGTCAGCTGGAACGCACTGCAGGGCACGCGTCGCGCCACGTGCTGGCGAGCCTGACTGGAGGCGATAGTCATTCGTGGCTGGAGTGCGAAAGAGCGGATCGCCCGTGGTCGCCTGAGCGCCCATACACTTCTTGGCGTCGATGAAATGGCAACTCTCCACATGCAGCCCGGGCTTTTCACCAGCGTCAAACTGGCTCATGCTCGGAAAGAGGCTGTTGACGACCCACACGTCAGTCGGGGCGAAACCCGCGCGCCACAGCCAAGGCTGGTTGGCGATTGTGATATGAAAAAATAACGCGTTTTCCATCACCTCCGAATACTGGCTGTACATCACTGTGTCGGCCCTCTCGAACAGGACGTTGACGAAGGCGGCGTTGCGCAGGCGTATTCCGAAGAGGCCCTGGGACAAGCACTCAAATCCGCGCACGTTGTAGAGGATCACATCTTCGCACCAGTTGGGCGCCACTGCATGAGCCTGGTGGAAATCGGGGTGCGCGCCGGTCTTCCCGGGGTTGATGTCGCGACACGAACTATTGACAACCAACTTGTTGCCGCCGGTCCATGCGTCGGACGTGATGGTGTCGAGCGCATGGTTTCGGATCAGCTCGGCTGTCGGACCGTTGCCCATTTCAGTCGTCACGCCTCCGGTGACATACGCGACGTACCGGTTGCCGAACGTCTGCGCGCCAGCGGCCCAGCGGCCCTTCTTGTTGTAAGCCTTGCAGTTGTCGAGCCAGACCGCATGTGTGCCGTTCTCCCCCGTGAGGATCGACGTGTACGTGCTCTCGATGTCGCAGAAGAGCGTGACTCCGCGCCAGAGCAGGCGCTGGGTGCTGGGCCTGCCTGGCCCCACTTCAACCGCGTCGCGCGAAACACCGGGAGCTGCCTGGATCGTGGTCCAGTAGGGCTGGCTCGATCCTCCATTCAGCGCGTCGCTTGCGTAGCTGCCGGGCTTCAGATTGATTGTGCCGCCAGAGGGTGTGTGCTTGATTGCCTGAGCCAAGGTGCGCCACGGCGCGGCAGCTGTGCCAAGGCCGTTATCGTCTCCGTGAACGCTGTCGACCCAGTTGGTTTGCGCGACTGTCAGTGTGCCGCGTGCGTTCGCGTAGAGTGTCAGCGGCGGCAAGTCGTAGCTCTCGTGTCCACCAGCCAGCGGGATTGCACGCGCTTCGAGCGTTATGAGACCGTCAGGGATCTTGGCGGCATCCAGCAGGCACCAGAACTCCCAGACGCCAGACTGGCTGTTGAGCGTAGGCTGCTCAGCGGTGTGCGCCAATTTCCCGTCGATGCGGAACTCGACTTTGACGCCCTCCGTGTGAAACGCGCAGACGCCAGGCTGGAAGCGTCCCGTGAAGGTTTGGTCCGGCACGACATCCCAGCGCGCGACCGGACGCACGGCAGAGGCTGTACATGCGACGAGCGAGAGAAGCGTCGCCAAAGAGAGATTCGTTATATTCATCGTTGGTTTTTCCTTACGGCAGCTAGTGGCTGTTGAAAATGATGCGCACAGGGCCCATTAAGCCTGATGGCTGCAGCAGATCGGCGGAGGCGAATCCCTGGAAGTTTTTCAGAGTCCGCTTTCCCTTTTCGTACTGCAGATTGCATTGGGTGATACGCTCCTCCGGGGGCAGCGCGGCATCGCCCACGAGCCGGTTGGCCCAGGGATTGGTCACCTCGATCTCCAACTCATTTTTACCCGCTCTTAAAGCGCCTGTCAGTTCAACCTTCCAGGGCGCGGTCCAGACAATCCCAAGATCGTTGCCATTCAAGCGCACCTGCGCCAAGGCCGCAACGTTGCCCAACTCCAGCCAGGCTGTGCCATTGGCCTTCGCTGCTGGGATCTCAACTGTTTTGCGGTAGGTCGCTGTACCCGAGAAATAGTTGATACTCTTGTCGGGGTGCTGTGTCCAGTCGATCAGCGTATCAAAGTGCGCCTTCTCCGGTGCGCCGCGTCCAGGCATAAAGCTGACCTCCCAGGCATTGGTTAAAGCGATCTCTCCCGTTATCACGGCCGGAGGCACTGCTGGGCAAGGCTGGCCCGCTTTTCTGAAGAGGACAAAGAGAGCGCCCTGCTCCGGCAATTCCAGCGTCAGGCAGGTCCGTCCGTCGGCCAGCGACTGCCAGCCCTTTGCTGCAATCATCTTTCCGGTGACCGGGTCCCACAGTTCCGGCTGCATCCCCTTCACGCGGAAACGACATTCGCCCTTGCCGGTCCCGACCACAAAGTAGATGTCTGTTTGGCCGTCACGCCGGTGCGTGTATTCAAAGGGCCCCTCAAAATCGGGCATCATGTTCTTGGCTTTCAGCGCCTGCTCCAGCGTCGGGCTTCCAGTCCAGAGCTGCTCACCCAGCTTTCTAACCTCGGCATCATGGGTTGCGGCATCAGCCGCTGCTCCTGGCACCTTCAACGGAAGTCGCTTGCCGAACACCACTGCGGCCCCGGACGTTTTGAGTTCCTCGATTTTACGCAGGGCAGGAAGCGAAACCTGCTCCTCTTCCAGATCGACAACGAGCACGCGATAGCTCATGCCGTCGGGAAGCACAATGTCGCCATTCTTCACGCTTGCCCGCTCCAGCAGCACCTCGCTGTTGATCACGTCATAGCCACGCCCTTGTGGCAGTTCCATCGTTGCTCGGTCGCTCCACTTCGTGGTAAAACGTCCCCAGTGCTGGTAGGGGACATCCCCTGTAAACGTGCAGACATCGGCCACGAAAAGGCCCTGCTGTAAAAGATACTGGCATCTTCCGAGATATGCGAGAAAGGGCTTGGCTTGTTCAAACCAGGTCACGTTAGGATTGATGTGGGTGCCCGCGAAGTATTCGCTGCCGGGCTTGCCGAATTTATTGGGTGAGCAGGTGAAGGTGTGCCAGACCAAGTGGTTCGCCCCGTCGAGGAAAGCTTCGTCTCCGCTGTGCTTGAGTAGCGCCGGATAGGGTGTCCAGTGGTACGTCATGTGTGTGAACGCTTCGACCGCAGCCAGACGTTTGCCGTAGATGTGCGCGGCATTGGCCGGCGCGCGACTGAGCTGCCGTCCGTTCCGGTTCGCGTTTCCAGTGTACCAGAACTCGCCCTGCGGCATGTCGGTCCGCGCCAGAAACGCCAACTGGTCAGCCTCGCCGAAGACAGCGGGATTGCGGACCCACGGCCCGCCGGACTCGGCATGCCACTTCAATCCGTTCGCGTGGCTCAGCCGCATCAGGGTGCCGTAGAAATTGTCTCGGAAGCAGTCGTTGCGCGCCCGCCTGTAATCAGTCACGAACGCCTGTGATGCCGCTTCGCTTTTTACCGTGAACCCCGCCATCACCGGCAGCCACGAGCGTATCGCGTAACCGCGGTATTTCTGGAACTCCTGCTCGAAATCCCCGGTCCAGGTCGGCACGGCTCCTTCCCAGCTCACGCTGTAGAAATGGGTCAGGGTTTTTCCCGCCAGAGGCCCTGCATCCGCGATGATCGCTTTCCCCATGCGATTGAAGTGGCCCTCAACCGCCTTGGGGTCGAGCACGTCGACGTCATATTCGTGGCCATCAAGGGTGGTGGAGCCGAAGCGCACCAGTGCCCACTGTCCCTCCGGCACCTGCCATGCAAGACGACCCTTTGCGTCTATTTTGCCAGTCAGGTCCACCACCTCCAGCGCCGTCTGTTTCTGGACCTCAATCTGTCCATCAATCCGCTTGCCGGATGTGGCTTTCATGGTGTAGACGCCATCCCCCGCATTCAGCCACTTCATGCCATTCGTGATTGCGGTGCCGTCGTATTTGACTGCGAACAGTGCTACGTCCCAGTAATGTTTCAGCTCCGGTTTTGTCAGAACGGTTTTCAACGCCGCGCCGCCTGCCAGCGGTATGGTCTGAAAAATCAGCCGCTTGGGGGCGTCGGCTCCGACCGGCCACGGACCCTTTAAAGCGCCCGCGCAACTGCTGAGGTTGACGCTGACCTCCAGCCCGACCCGCGCAGCCTCCTGGATGCCGAACTTGAGCAGGGCCCGCCACTCGTCGCTCATGCACTCCATGGCTGGCGGCGGCATCACCACATGCCGCGTGTCATCATGGTACCCGCGCGCGTCAAACATCAGCAACCCGCCAAACCCTACGCGCTGCATAGCCTCCAGGTCGCGGGTGATCGTCTCCTTGTCAACATGCCCGTTGAGCCACCACCAGTATGCCCAGGGACGTGCCTTGACAGGTACGTCCGTGAAATGATCCTCCATCTCAGTGGCTGTGCTGCCCCAGGCCATGCACACCAGAATCAGCCCTAAAATGATTTTTTTCATAGAACGCTCTTGAGTCGCCATAATGATGTGACTTTGTTGTCTAAGGGAAGGTTAGAGGTGGGGGTGCTCGGTTCTTCATGAGTCTAGTGAGTTCCTTTTGCTTTCTTCTGAGCTGATCGTTTTTCCGCCTTCTTGTTCCCCTTGACGGGTTCAATCTCGTCGCTGTCCCGGTAGTGCGTGCGCAGTCGGGCGAGTTCGGTTTTGAGCTCGGATAGCGTCGGGGCATAGGAGGGATCGTTGATGACGCTGTGTATTTGCAGGGGATCCTTCTCCAGATCAAAGAGTTCCCATTCGTTGACTGGATAAAAATAAGCAAGCGTGTAGCGTTCGGTGCGAATGCCGTAATGCTTTTGCACGCCATGGCCTGGGTCGTAGTAGTGGTAGTAGACGCTGCGGCGCCAGTCGGCAGGGGCTTCGCCGCGCAGCAAGGGCACGAGCGAACGGCCTTGCACGCTGTCAGGCGCGCGCATTCCTGCGAGTTCCATGAAGGTCGGGGCATAGTCGATGTTCTGGACCAGTTGAGAAATGCGCGCGCCGGGCTTGACCACGCCAGGCCAGCGCACGATCAGGGGCATGGTGATGGATTCTTCATAAATCCAACGTTTGTCAAACCAGCCATGTTCGCCGTTAAAGAAGCTCTGATCCGCAGAGTAGATGACGATTGTATTTTGATCCAGGCCAGCTTGTTTTAAATAATCCATCAGCTTTCCGACGCTGTCGTCCACTGCCTTGACGCAACGCAGATAGTCCTTCATATACTCCTGATACTTCCAGCGCGTCAAGTCTCTGCCTTCGAGGTTAGCCTGTTGGAAGGCTGCATTCCGTACGCCGAAGCTGTTGCGCCAGGCTGCTGCAGTCTCTGGCGTTAAGCGGTTTGGGGTTTTGTCCGGGGGCAGGACCTTCAGGTCGCTGGCCATGGTCATGTCCCTGCCAATCTCCATCTTCTGCTCACGTGCGGAGGAGGTGCGGCCGGAATAGTCATCAAACAAGGTGGGGGGTTCCGGGACCTTCACGTCGGAGAGGAATTTGAAATAGCGCTCCGGCGGTTCCCACGGACGATGGGGGGCCTTGTGATGGGCGAGCAGGAGGAAGGGCTTAGAGGTGTCGCGTGATTTCAGCCAGTCCAGCGTCTTTTCTGTGATCACATCCGTGGTATACCCTTCAACATTTTCCTGCGTGTTGCTGGGGCCGTTGAAGGCGGGCTTCCAGTAGGTGCCCTGGCCAGGCAGCACGCGATAATAATCAAACCCAGCAGGGGTGTTGCCCAGATGCCACTTGCCGATGAGCGCGGTCTGGTAGCCGGCAGCCTGAAGCGCTGGCGGGAAGGTCCAGACGTTCTCACGGATGGTGCCCCCTAAATGCGTCACGCCGCTGATGTGGGTGTGGACGCCCGTCAACACCGTGGCGCGGCTGGGCGAGCAGATGGAGTTGCCGCAGAAACTGCGTTCGAAAATCGCACCCTGCTCGGCGAGACGGTCAATGTTCGGTGTGATCTTCTGCTCGCGCACAAACCCAGACAGCCATTTGTTATAGGCTCCGATGCTCTGGCAGGAGTGGTCATCTGAAAAAATGAAGAGAATGTTCGGTTGCTTGGACGATGGAGCGTCAGTTCCTCTGAGGTGAAGCGCCGCCGCGCAGAACATGCAGACAATAACGAGGCATCTCATAGGCAGGTCCTTTCTGTTTCGAATGTTGTCAGTTTGGGTCAGTCGGTGAAGGGTAGGTTTCAATCTCGAAAATCTCCGCATACGGCTGAGTGAGCGCCAACTCTTGTGCGCTCTGGTGGTTGAAGTTCAGAATGCGTTTGTCAAAGCCGTACCCTCGCGAGTTGAGGTTGCGCTGGTGTTGAGAGTCATGGAAGCGCAGCAGTTCAGCCTTCCATGTCGCCTCTTCCTCACCGAACGGACAATAGAGATCCGTCCGCATGGAGATGTTCTTGGGATCACGGATAAGCATCAAGGCGATCGGCCGATGAGCGCGCAAGGAAATCTGCCGGACCATGGCGTACATGGCCCTGTGGGCGCTGTTGGTGTCGTTCCCGTGCGGAAGGAAAATAATGTCCGGCGCTTTCTGCACGATGATCGATTCCAGTATCCCCAGATTATGTTCGCTCTCGACCAGTTGATCACTGGCATCATTTTCCAGGCGGAGGAATGTCAGGCAATTCTCAGGCAGACCGAAGAAGCGTAGACTGTTCCGTTGCTCGTGTTCTCTCAGTTGAGCCATCGTTTCCAGTGTCAGTCCGGGACGATAGCAATCTTCCACGCCACTGCCTGTATACGCGACAGCAACTTCCAGCGGATTCCCGTTGCTGAAAAGGAATTTCAAGGTTACGCCAATGGCATCAAAATCGTCCGGGTGAGGGGCGAGAACGAGGAGCTTCAGGGAGCTATCGATACCTGCGTCTTCAATAGCGCAGGGGTACTTATTTGAATAGTTCATTATCTCATCATCACATAGAGCTGCACGCAGAGATAGTGGCAGATTGTTCCGCCTAAGACGAAGAGGTGCCAGACCGCGTGGTGGTAGGGCATGATCCGCCAGAGGTAGAATATCGTGCCGAGCGTGTAGAGCAAGCCGCCGGCTAATAGCAACAGAAGGCCGCCTAATGGCATCGCCGCGATGAGCGGCTTGATGGCGATGACAACGATCCACCCCATGAGGATGTAAGCGAGCGTGGAGAGCTTACGCCATTTACCCGTGTTGGAGATTTTGTTGATGCTTCCGATGAGCGCCACCCCCCAGACTATCCCGAAGATGGTCCAGGCGATGACAGGACTGGTTTCACGCAGTGTGACGAGCGTGAAGGGCGTATAGGTTCCGGCGATGAGGAGATAGATTGCAATATGGTCGAAGATCTCCATGACTTGCTTGGCACGATGATGCGGCAAGGCATGATAGACTGAGGAAACGGTGTAGAGCAGGATGATGGATAAGCCGAACACCGTAGCGCTGACGACCTTCCACAGTACCTGCGTTCCGCTTTGCGCACCGAAGACAACCATCAAGGCGAGCATGGCAGCCCCGAGATGGCTGCCGATCGCATGGATGGCGCTGTGGGAGATCTCTTCAGTGACCGTGTAATCGCGTGGTTGAAATTTACTCATGGTTGTTCATAGTATATATCGAACACCCCTTGGAAAGGAATAACAAAAAAGGTTGATAATTTGGTAATGACAGTTGATGCTTTGTTTTGTTAATATATTTAGCATAAATTAGTTGAGGTTAAGAAAATGTGGCAGATCGGTGAATGGTTGATGGGGGGTTATGTCAAAGTGCCTGACTGCGGAACAGCGGTTTGGATACTGAGCGGACTTGTCGGCGTCGTTTCATTAATCGTAACTTTCGTCAAATTTGTGTCGTTAAAGATAAAGCCATGGAGTTTCTACATGGTCTTTGTTTTGCTTGCGGGCTCTATTGTTCTTGTCTGCATGGATATCGACCATTTAATTATTATAATCGGATGTGGACTCCCGCTCTTTCTGCTAACGGATATTGCGCTCATCGTTGAAACAAAGGTTAGGCGCCTCGGAGGGGATGCGGCTTGGGTGGCTGCAGGTCTGACGCTTTTTACAATAGCGCTCTTTTTCTTCTTGGCGCCTATCGGTAAAACAGTCTATAGCATGCTAACAACCCGGGGTGGGGGTCCTGTTACGCAGACGACTGAAGCAAAAGAATAGGCCAGTAGACAGCGGGGGTCAAGGGACAAACGGAGTGGTGAACGGATAGCATCCGAATGACGCGAAAGACACGAATGAAGTATGGTAGGGACGGTTCGCCGAACCGTCCGCGGCTCGTTCGGCGAACGAGCCCTACCATTTTCAACATGGCTTAAGTGGGACAAAATGGCCAAGTTACAGGCAAGGCATCAAAAAAACAAATAACTTTGCATTGCAAAGTACTTTCGATTGTGTCATACTGGTGGCGTTCAACAGGAGGAAAAGGATGATTGCGAACCACATACATGATGCACTTGGACAGGTTAACCAGCTCCGCAGCTTAATTCTTGAGCGCCGGCGTTTTGCCGGCTATTCCGGCACGGCGCGCATGCTGGGCGGGATCGTCGCGCTCGTAGGTGCAGTTCTCCTCGCTCGCGTGCCAGCGCTTCAAAGAATGGAATTTCAGCTTGCAGGATGGGGTGTCGTACTTGCCGCAGCCCTTGCGTTGAATTATGGCTTTCTTGCTTTGTGGTTTTTTAAAAATCATTTTGGCTCGCGTCGCTGGCAGGTGCTTCTGCCGACGCTGGAGCTCTTCCCTGCGCTAGCGCTTGGCGGCATATTCACCATCGCGTTAGTCTTGAGAGGGGATTATGATCTTCTCTTTGGCAATTGGATGTGCTTTTTTGGCCTTGCGCACATGGGCTATCGCCACTCCTTGCCGAGAGGCATTCTTTTTGTCGGGCTTTATTATCAGGTGGCGGGCGCGTGCTGCCTGTTGTTGCCGCAGATTTCATTTTTGAATCCCTTGCCGATGGGAGCGATCTTCTTCGCAGGGGAGATGGTTGGCGGCTGGATTTTAAGAAGCAATGTAATGATTCAAGAAGGAGGTACTGATGAGTCCGTTTAATAATGAAGAACTGCCCCAGTTAGAGCGGTTGTTCCACGAGCCGAATCGGATGGCGATTCTCTCGACCCTTTGCGCAGCAACAGGTCCCATGTCCTTTAATGATCTCAAATCGTCTAGCGGGCTGACCGATGGAAATTTGAGCCGTCACCTGAAGGCGTTGCAGGAGGCTGGCATTGTTCGCGTTAAGAAGACCTTTGTCGGCGTGAAGCCACGTACAACAGTTGCCCTTACAGAAAAAGGGCTGAAGCGTTTTGATGAGTATCTTGTGGCACTTTCAGAAGTGCTCAAACGCGCGCAGCAAGCGATGACTACAGAGCGTAAGCCCTCTTCACTACTAAATGCTGCGGGAATTTTAAACCCGGCATAAAACCTGTTTGTTTTTCCAATCACCCCTAAACGAGGTAAACACCATGAATACATCTGAGCAAGACCCGAGTCAACTGCCGCCCGTCCTCCAGCAGCCCCCGGAACCGCATCACAACCCGCTCTCTGCTGAAGGGAGTTTCTGGAGTAAGATGGCCACTATGGTCAAAATTGGCGTGATTGGCTTCCTCATCCTTCTATTGCTTATTCCGCTTAGCTTGTTTGAGTCTCGCCTGAGAGAGCGCTTAACCACCAGGAATCAGGCGGTGAGTGAAATCACGGAGACGTGGGGCAGTGACCAGTTTGTGGCGGGTCCGCTCTTGCAGGTTCCGTATGAGAAGACGATTGTGACCCGAAAAGAGATCTTTGTAGATGGCAAGCTGGTGAAGACGGATGTGCCGACTGTTGTGAAGCGGCATGCCTGGTTCCTGCCGGCTGATTATGATGTGAAGTGTTCGCTTGTTCCCTCCGAGCGTTACCGCGGCATTTATAAGGCTGTCTTGTATCGCGGCGACTTTGAGTTCAAGGGAACGTTTGCGCGTCCGAATTTCCAAGAGTGGAAAATCGAAGATAAGGCCGTCCTCTGGGATGAGGCTACGGTCGTCTTTGCAGTCAGCGATTTGCGCGGCGTGACCAATGAACTCAATATTCAATTTGGCGACAAGAAATTGCCGATGCAGCCCGGGAACAGCAGCCTTGGCTTCGCGAATACGCTTCGTGCAAAGCTGCCGATCGATCTCTGGAAGGATGCTGCAAATACAAGCAATGTTCCCTTCGAGCTTTCAATTGGCTTGAAAGGCAGCGGGGGCGTCAGGGTTGCTCCGCTTGGGTTACAGACCACAGCGACGGTCGAATCGAAGTGGCCTGATCCGAATTTTCAAGGGCTGTTCCCGCCTGTTGAGCGCAAAATATCCGAAAGCGGCTTTACGGCAGAGTGGAAGGTCGCTTACTATGGCCGCGGCTATCCGCAGTCCTGGCTGGCGGGCTCGGAAGAGGAGCGGGATGTGGATGGCGCTGCGATTAAGAAATCAGGTTTTGGCGTTGATCTCTACACGCCGGTGGACAGCTATCGTCTGATTGAGCGGGCGGTCAAATATGGCATCCTCTTTATCGTGATGATCTTCACAGGTTTCTTCCTCTTTGAGACGCTCGGCAAACTTCGTATCCATCCGTTACAGTACATCCTCGTCGGTGTCGCGCTCTGTCTCTTTTATATGCTGTTGCTCGCGCTCTCGGAGTTGCTATCGTTCGGCTTGTCCTATCTCATCGGAGCTGTCAGTTCGGGTGCGTTGATCACCCTCTACAGCGCGTCTGTGCTGAAGGGAGCCAAACGCGCGCTGCTGATCGCGTTGGAACTCGTGGTCATCTTCGCCTTCCTGTATACCACGCTTCAACTTCAAGACTATGCCTTGCTGCTCGGCACCATCGGTCTCTTCGCCGCCCTGGGCATCGTGATGTATGCCACCCGCAATGTGGATTGGTATGGAACGCCTACGAGGAAGTAGGGGTGTCTTTTTCAACGAATTAAACGAATTTAACGAATGGAAGGGGATGATTTTACCGCAGGGAACGCAAAGAGCGCAGAGACAAGCCCGCCGACTGGGGCGGCGCAGTGGCAGTCGGCAGCCTCCTTCGCCAAGGCTACGGCGGCCAGGGTGGCAGTCTGCAGTGAGACCCCGGGAACAAGCCGAAGGGTAACTTTTTTAGCATCGAATAGCGCGAACCACGCGAATAAGCGGCTCACCGGGACGGTTCGCCCTACCTCCTTCGGATCTGACAGATGGCTCGTGCGAAGCGGGTAGCGCGTAGCGCGTATGGTAGGGACGGTTCGCCGAACCGTCCGCGGCTCGTTCGGCGAACGAGCCCTACCATTTTCAACATGGTGATGTATGAAACCCCAAATGTTGACTGACATGAAACTCCTGCAACGAAACATCGTAATGGCTTTTTTGCTGCTGCTAACTCTCAGCCTGTTTGTCTTTCTGATTCATGGGCAGTGGGACTATGCGATCAAACCATTCTTTTCGCTTAAAAGATATCATTTCATCATCAGCGGGGAATTTTTAAAAGGGTATTTCGATATTCGACAGGCGGGAACCTGTTTTGATCAGCCGACCATTGGAAAGTATCTCTACTTGTTCTCGATAACCGCTTTTTTGTCATCAGCATCACTTGTTCTTGCTCGCATGCGTTTCTCGTCGTCTTCGTTTTGGCAACAAGGCATCTTTATCCTCTTTGCAACCATCAGCACCGTTCTCACCTTGACGCTCTTGTTGATTCCAACCTGCCTGTTACTCCATTATGTCGCCGCCATGGGCATGACAACGAGGCGATTGCTCGGACTTCTTTACTCTGCTGGGGCATGGATTGTCTTGCCTTGGTTTGCGTTCGCCGTATCCAGAAAAGAGTGGAAAAAAACGTGGCTATTTGTCGTCACCGCTTGGGGTGCTCTCATCCTACCCCTCTTGTTTCTGAGCTATCCGATCTTGCTCGGCATCTATTATCAGATTCGAAATGGTCGATTTAGCGCTTTTGTTGATGTTGTTGTACTGATCTTCCTTGGTGTGTGGCTTGCCTTCTGCATGCTTGCAGTCTATCTTTGCCGATGGGTTTACATCGAAAGGAATAGAGGGGAACCTGTCTAGGTGCGAGCTTCTTTTTTGACAGGAAGAACAGGATTTTTAGGATTGTTTATTTTTTGAGTCTTGGTGTCTTCAGGTCTTTGCGTCCTCAATCTTAATCTCATTACTTTGTCTTCTTGTTCCGTTTCGATCCTGAAGCTAGGGGAAAGTATGAAGGTGGGAGATTAAGTACTTAGATTAAGTAGGGAGACGAAGCAAATGGATGTCTGTCCCCTAGTCATGGGCAAGCACCCGGAAAATGGCTTCGGCGAGGGAGTGGTCGATGCCGGTCACCTTTTCGATCTCTTCGAGTGTCGCACGCGAGAGGCGATAGATGGATTTGAAGTGCTTGAGGAGCGCGGTCTTTTTTGCGGGGCCGATGCCGGGGATTGCATCCAGCGCGGATTCGCGGATGGTGCGGTTGCGGAGCCAGCGATGATAGGTCAGCGCAAACCGGTGGGCTTCATCGCGGAGCCGCATTAAAACGCGCAGGGCTTGCGAGTCCAGCGGCAGGCGTATGGGCTCGCGTCCGTCATCCACCACAATCTCTTCAAATTGCTTGGCGATGCCCACGCTGGGAATCGCTTCCATTCCGATCTCCGCGAGGGCTTCGCGTGCGGCGCGCAGTTGCGTGATGCCGCCGTCAATCAGGATCAGGCCGGGTAGGGGTTTGCCCTCATCCCGCACGCGGGTATAGCGCCGTTTCACCACTTCCGCAATGGAACGCGGATCATCCGCGCCCTCGACCGTCTTAATCTTGAAGTGACGATAGAAGCGCGGGTCAGGGATCCCCTCGCAGGCCACCACCATGCTTGCGACGGAGTGGGTGCCGAAGAGGTTTGAAATGTCGTATCCCTCAATGAGCTTGGGCACGTTGGGCAGCCCGATCAGCTCTTGAAGCTCTTGGATGCCTTTGCGCGCATCTGCGGCGCGCAGATCAGGGGCCTTGGTGAAGATGCCTCTTCTGCGCTTCATGATCTCTTCCAAGGCGAGCCAGGTGTCGCGGAGGATCGCCGCCTTCTCAAAGTCTTGTCCTTGCGCAGCCACTTGCATCTCTTCCTTGAGTTCCTTGATGATCCCCATGCGCTCGCCCCGCAGGAAGGCGCAGGCGTCGTCAAAGCGGGCCCGGTAGTCCTCGGGTGAGATGCGGCTCACGCAGGGTGCTGAGCAGAAACGCACGATGTCGTTGATGCAGTGCTGATAGGTGTCGGCGTCCGGATGGATCGGGGTGCACTTCCGCAAGCCAAACCGTTTTTCAGTAAAATCGAGAACGGTGCGGAGGACAGAGTCTGAGGGGAAGGGGCCGAAATAGATCGCTTGATCATTGCGGATGATCCGGCAGGTGGTGATCCGGGGGAAGGGCTCGTTGGGATCTGCCCGAAGCGAGGCATATTGCTTGTCGTCACGCATGAGCACATTATAGCGTGGACGATAGGTCTTGATGAGGTTGCTCTCTGTCAGTAACGCCTCGGCATCGCCATTGACTGTGACGGTTTCAATATCTTCGATGCTGTTCACCAAGCTGCGCAACTTGGGGGGTGCCTTGCGCAGGGTGGACTCCCTGAAGTAACTTGTGACACGCTTGCGCAACGAGAGTGCCTTGCCGACATAAATGATGGTGCCCTTGCGGTCACGCATCATGTAACATCCGGGCTTGTCCGGAAGGGCTGCTAGTTTCTGTTGTACGAGGGGAGGGATAATCATAAAAGTAATGCGCATTAGTGTAACATGGACGAACGGCCCCTGTCGAACCCGTAATGGGAAGTGTCAGTAAGTGTCAATAAGTTGGGAAGTGTCAGTAAGTCTTAAGAAGTTCACCCAGTCAACGCAATCAATCTATCCTCGCGATTTAATTTTTGGCTTTTTTGCGCTGCATAAAAAGAATACAATCTAGGCACTTTTAAGATCACTAAATGAGGTTACGCATGAAATGGTTACTCGCGGGTCTGCTGCTGACGTCCGTTTGTGTCGGGAATACGACGATTGAAGAAGACTGGGCGAATCCGCCGCGGGATGCGCGGTTGCGCGCCTATTGGTGGTGGATCAACGGGAACGTCGACAAGGCGGCCATCACCCGCGACCTTGAGGAGATGAAGGCCAAGGGGTTTGGCGGTGCGCTGATCTGCGATGCGGACGGTTCATCGCAGGAGGGCAATGCGCGCGCCCCCCAAGGGCCGGTCTTTATGTCGGACAATTGGCGTGAGCTCTATCGGTATACGCTGAAGGAGGCTGATCGTCTGGGATTGGAGATGAGCCTGAATATCCAGAGCGGCTGGAATCTGGGCGGCCCCAGTGTGAAAGCCGAGGATGCCCCGAAGAAGCTGGTTTGGACAGAGACCCGGAGTGAAGGCGGAAAGCGCATCTCCTGCAAGCTGGCGCAACCCAAAGCCAAGGAGAATTTCTATCGCGACCTTTTTGTCTTAGCCTATCGAGCGGGAGAAGGAGCGGCAGCCCCAAGCGTGTCCGGGACGCTCGCAGCCTCCTCCTCGCAGGCGGCGCATTCGGCAGAGCAGGCGATTGACAACAGCCCTGACAATTTCTGGGTCTCCGACGGGCAAAATCCAGGGGATGGTCCGACTGAGAAGAAACCCCAGTGGATTGGTGTGACCTTTGATAAGC
Source organism: uncultured bacterium (assembly GCA_942493055.1). Classification (GTDB taxonomy): domain Bacteria; phylum Verrucomicrobiota; class Kiritimatiellia; order RFP12; family UBA1067; genus CAIZQW01. Next base: position 5,554,395 of record OW818680.1, read on the forward strand.
CAGAGATGGTCTCTGCGCTGACCTTCAAAGGCCGCAAGGGATATGCCCCCAAGAAGGGCAACGTCTGCGTCTCTGAAGACGGCGTGACCTTCCGTTCTGTGAAGCCTTTTACTGCCAACGATGGCGATGACGTAAAACTCTCCTTTGATCCTGTCCGAGCAAAGTATGTCCGCCTGATGATCACGGCCGCTTATGACAATATGCATCCGAGTGCGTCTCGCACAGTTCAAGTCATGAATTTTAGTGTCGCAGGAAAGGACTGGGCCTATCCTTCGGGCAAAGGGCAGTCAATGGCGCAACTCAAGAATCAGGGACAGAAGGCCTTGTTGAGTTCGTTGCGTCCCTTTTCAGCTCCCGACTCATCCCCTCTCTTTGAAGAGGACGCTGCAAAGCCCGGCGAGCAACAGTGCATGGCCTCGGAGGTCGTGGATCTGACAGGGAAGATGGCTGACGGCCTCTTGGCATGGGATGCGCCTGCGGGCAACTGGACAATTTTGCGCATCGGGTTCACGCTCAACGACCATAACCGTGTGTCAACGTGTAGCCAAGGATGGGAGGGCTATGCGCTGGATCCCTTTGATGCAGGGGCATTCAAGCGCTACTGGGATCTGGTGGTTGAACCGCTGATGGCGGATGCAAAGCCCTACAAGAGTCTGCGCTACTTACACACCGACAGCTGGGAAGTTGAGGTGGCGAACTGGACACCGACCTTGCGCGAAGCATTTTTGAAGCGTCGCGGCTATGATCTGTTTCCCTGGCTGCCGGTCATCGCCGGCAAGATTGTGAACAGCCGCGATGAGAGCAACCGCTTCCTCCACGACTTCCGTCGGACCATGGGCGACTTGGCAATGGACAACCACTTCCGGCTTTTCAAGGAGGGTGCACAGCGCCATGGCATGCTGATTCATCCGGAGAGCGGCGGGCCTCACTCTGTGCCGATTGATGCGCAGCAGTGTCTGGGCTTCAACGATGCGCCCATGAGCGAGTTTTGGGCCACGTCGTGGCGTCACCGCATGGGGGATGACAACCGTTACTTTGTGAAGCAGCCTGCGAGCGCGGCGCATGTGAATGGGCGCAAGCTGGTTTTGGCTGAAGGGTTCACGACGATCGGGCCGCACTGGCAGGAGACGCTCTGGGACAACTTGAAGCCCTCCTTTGACAAGGCCATCTGCGAAGGCCTTAACCTGCTGGTCTGGCATGCCTTTGTCTGTTCGCCCGCATCGGAAGGCATTCCGGGACAGCAATATTTTGCAGGCACGCATCTGAATCCGCTGGTGACCTGGTGGAAACAGTCCGGTCCCATCTTCGCCTATTTCAACCGCTGCCACGCACTGATGCAGCGCGGCAAGTCTTCTGCGGATGTCCTGTATTACTACGGAAGTCACGTTCCGAATTTCACCCAGCACAAGCGTAAGGATCCGACCAAAGTCCTGCCGGGCTATGATTACGATGTGATTGATGCGGAGGCGCTCCTGACACGCATCAGCGTAAAGGACGGACAGCTTGTGACGCCTGACGGGGTGCGCTACCGCATTCTGGTGCTCTCTCCGCACGAGATCATCTCCTTGGAAGTGATGAAGAAGGTGCGCGCGCTGGTCGCCGAAGGTGCGACTGTCGTTGCGCAGGCAAAGCCTGTGAAGACATTCGGGCTTAAGGATTATCAATCATCGGATGCTGAGCTGAAGCGTATCACGGACGAATTGTGGAGCGGCGGCAAGCTCGTGACAGGCAAGAGCGCGGTTGAAACATTGAAGGCATTGGGAGTCGGGCCTGACGTGACTTATCAGATTCCGGCAGAGCGGACGGAGTCCTTCGACTTTATCCATCGCGTGGATGGCGACTCGGATATTTACTTCCTGGCCAACCGTTCAACCAATGCTGTGAATACGAAGGTGACTTTCCGCGTGAAGGGCAAGGGTGCAGAGCTCTGGGACCCTGTCAGCGGCGAACGTCGGGCAGTTGCGCATGAGAAGAGCGAAGGAGGCAGTTCCATGAACTTGGCTTTCGGACCGTGCGGATCATGGGTCGTCGTTTGGAAGGGCGGGGGGGAGAGCAACGCCGTAGCACAGCCAGAGCTGAAGCCGTTCATGGCGTTGACAGGGGCCTGGCAAGTCTCCTTTGATCCGAAGTGGGCAGGTCCGGCGAATCCCGTGACCTTCCCGGAACTGGTTGATTGGTCGGCTCACGCTGACCCGGGCATTAAATTTTACAGCGGCACGGCGGTGTACCGGAAAAGTTTCCAGTTTCCAGTTTCCAGTTTCAAATCGAAGATCACTGTCGACCTGAACAGTGTCCGGGAGTTGGCAGAGGTCAAGGTGAATGGAAAGGCGTGCGGCATGACGTGGACCCCGCCCTTCCGTGTGGACATCACCGAGGCGCTTCAGCCGGGTACGAATGAGATTGAAATTCAGGTGACGAATTTCTGGTATAACCGTCTGGTGGGGGACAAGGATTTGCCGCAGGACAAGCGCGTGACGCGCACCAATGTTCGAAAACTGACCAATCCGGGGTCAGCCCTGATGGCCTCGGGCCTATTAGGTCCTGTAATCCTTCACCGTGCGGAGTTAAAATAATGAAAAACCTTAAGGATTTGACTGAAGTGACCACGGAGACGAAGCGCGCTTTTACAGGGCGAGCACTGACGATTGATGTGGCCTCCATTGTCATGCCCAATGGACGGAAGTCGACGCGCGAGATTATCCGGCACCGCGGCGCTGCCGTGATTCTGGGGCAGCGGCCGGACGGGAAGTTCGTGCTTGTGCGTCAGTACCGTAAGTCCATTGAAGAGACACTGCTGGAGTTTGTTGCAGGCGGCCTTGAAGAGGGCGAAAAGCCTGAGGCGTGTGCCCGCCGCGAGATGGAAGAGGAGAGTGGATACCCCGTGCTCGCCTTGGAGCCTATGGGCGTGACGGTGCCGTGTCCGGGGTATAGCGAAGAGCGGCATCATCTCTTCTTTGCCAAGATTGCGCAAGAGCCCATGGAACAGCGTCCGGACTTTGATGAGAATCTGGAGCCTGTCATCATGAGCGCGGACGAGATCAATGCCGCGATTGATTCAGGCGAGATGATCGACGGCAAGAGCATCACGATCTGGCTGCTCTGGCAGCGGAAGCAGGGCAGGGGGTGAGGACGGATTGACGGGGAACTCTGTCCTTCCTTGCGATTCGCGCGGCGGGTGTGGTAAAGTATGCCCTTTTAAAAGAGGGGGGCAGAATGAAGCATTTTTTAGAGTCAGAGTTTAAGCCGGCCGCGGCTGAAGAGGCGGGGTTCCATGTCATTTCAGCGCCGATGGAGCTGAGTGTGTCGTATGGGGGTGGGACGTGCAAAGGGCCGGAGGCCATTATTGAGGCCTCGCAGCAGTTGGAAGCTGATATCTATGAGTATCGTCCAGGAGATTGGGGCATCCACACCCAGAAGCCGATCAAGGTGTCCTCGAAAAAGCCTGAGGCATGGGTTGCCGCGATCGAAGCGGGGGTGGCAAAAGCGTTGACGTGCGGGGCGGTCCCGGTGTTGCTCGGGGGCGAGCACACCGTCACGCTGGGTGCGGCACGGGCGTTCCATGCGGCAGGAAGGAAGATCGGCTTCATCCACTTTGACGCCCATGCGGATTTGCGGAACGAATACGAAGAGACCGGCCTATCGCACGCCTGCGTGATGCGGCGCGTCCATGAACTGGGGTTCCCCTTGCTGCAAATCGCGACGCGGGCCGTCTCTCAGGAGGAGCGGGACTACCGAGCCAAGCACAAGAAGACCATCACGGCGTATGACGGGCTGGACATTGCGGACGGGCACATGCCGAGCGATTTTATACCCAAAGGATTCCCCAAAGAGGTCTTTGTGACCTTTGATGTGGACGGGCTGGACCCCTCAGTCATGCCCGCGACAGGGACGCCCGTGATCGGCGGCCTATTCTGGTATGACGTGATCCGGATTTTGCGCAAGGTGGCGTCGGCGCATCGGATTGTCGGGTGCGACATTGTCGAGTTTGCGCCGATCAAGGGGCTTCATCATGCGGACTTCACAGCTGCCCTGCTCACACAGGCCTTAATGGGAATGGCTATGGAGAGTCTAAGAAGTGTCAGCCACCTTCGCCAAAAGGACTACGGCGGCCAGGGTAAGTTGGGAAGTGCCAGTAAGTGTCAGCACGTTGGGAAGTGCCAGCATGTTGGGAAGTGTCAATAAGTTGGGAAGTGTCAATAAGTTGGGAAGTGTCAATAAGTGTCAGTAAGTTGGGAAGTGTCAATAAGTGTCAGCCACCTTCGCCAATAGGGCTACGGCGGCCAGGGTAAGTTGGGAAGTGGCAAATTTTGGTTCTTCGAACATTTTTATGGGTAGAGGCTAAGTCTTCCACAAAAGAACAGGATGGACGTTCGGTAATTTGAGAAGTTTCTAAACCCTCTTGCATTTGCCTTGATCGCCTGTATCTTGCTGTTAAAGCCTTCCGTTATCGCATTGGTGATGTAACAGTCGAAATAAGTTACGATATTCTCAAGGTGGCGTTTGAGCATCTCCGCCACTTTTCTCATCGGGCGAAGCTTCACCGACAAGGCCTCGTTATACCAGAAGTCAAAGAATCTCCTCGCAAAGTCCTTGTCCCGCCTTGTCCAGAAGTCAGTGAACATGTTTTTGACGTGCCAGGCTTTCGCGACATCCAGCGACTGCCGCCGTAAATCCTCGAGCTTCGCCTTGGCCTCGTCGCTCATGCTTTCAAAACCCTTGAGCCATAGATACTTTGTCTTCTTGAGCCTGTCGTCACCTTTCTTCTGCAGCCGGGCGTGCTCCGCCTTGCGCACGGAGTCGACCGCATCCGCAAGATGTCTTACGATATGGAACTTGTCAAAGATGATGTCGGCATTTGGCAGCCGGGCCTTCACTGCGGCCTCATACGGGGCGGACATGTCCATGGCGACACCGCAGACCATCTCCCTCTGAAACGGATTCAGCCCTTCCGTAATCAGCTTCTCCGCGACCTCCGAGCTTCTCCCCTCGACAACCTCCAGGATGCGCCGTCCGTCTATGTCGCTCATGACGCTTATATACCTGTGCCCCTTCCTGAACGATTTCTCATCCATACCCACCCAGGCGATTTCGTCGGCCTCACGACGCTCCATCCCTCTTTCGACGGCGGACGCCATGATCGTCTGTATCTGCTTCCATCCCAGCCGTAGGATCTTCTGTGTGTCGGATATTGACCTTGCCCCCTCGATGACTTTGATCGCGAATGCCTCGAAGAGTAGCGTGAACCTTGAGTGCTTCCCCGCCCAGGGGGCCGCGATGGTCCTCACCTTGTGAGTTTCACACGAAATACGCGGGACTGAGGCATGTATGGTCGTCAGAAACTGCATCGTGTCCAGATGCCTCCATTGACGCTCGGGCGAATGATCATACAGGCTGCACTCCTTGCCGCATTCCGGGCACGCTGCCTCCTTGCCAATGTACTTAACGTGAATATCAACTCGCAGTTCCTGAACGCTCAGATCGACTTGATTCACTTCCCAATTTTTATCCAATCCCAATAGTAGTTCGTAGTGCTTGTTTGTTTCCATGAGTAAAGAATATCAAACCCTACACCTGCTTTCACCTGTTATTACCCACTAAAATGTTCGAAGAGCCCAAATTTTTCTATTTTTTTGGCAATTTTTTTTGAGGATAGCCGTTCACCTAAGTCATAAGGAGTTTTTTTCAATGCAAAATAAGTTTGTCATGTTAGGCTTGGGTCTCATTGCAGGCCTTGTTATGGGTGCGGGTGGTTCATTTGGCTGGATGGTTCTGACGGCGCCGCCGCCGGAAGTCCCGGTTGAAGCGACGGTGGTTAAGCCAGAACGTATTGTCAAGGTGGTGGATGAGCAGGCCTTATACGAGGCTAAGCGTCAAATTGAGGAGTTGAAGCGTCAGTTGGCTGATGGCGGCAAGGACGCTACCGGACGCGAACCCAGGGAACCCAAAATTGTCAAGGCGGATGGGCCGGAGAAGAGTGATGCCGACAAGGTCCGTGACTTGGTCAAGTCGGTTCTGACGCCCGAGCAACAGGCTGAGATCGCAGCCCAGCGTGAAGCATTCAAGCAGCAGATACAGCAGCGCGCCACTGCGCGCACCGATTTTCTGGCCTCCGTCGATGCGCGGCAGATGAATGCTGCGCAACGTGCGAATCATGATAAGCTGGTTGCAGCTTCCAGCCGGATGAGTGAACTGACGGCAGCCATGATGGATGGCAAGGGCGAGATGTCCTCTGAAGCGCGCAAAGAGATGCATGACTTGGGGCATTCGATGGAGGAGCTGTATCAAGAGGAACGTAAGACGCTCCTGGAATCGACTGGCAAGAGCTTAGGCTATACCGGGGACCAGGCACAGCAGTTCGCAGACCAGATCCAGTCGATCTACGACAACACCTCGTCACGCAGCATGTGGGGCGGTGGGTTTAGCGGTCGGCGTGGCGGCGGCGCTCCCTCCGAGAATCGGAAATAATCAGCGATTAACAGCATTCATCACTTTTTTTGTTTTTGAGGTTGCTTCTATTCCTAAAACTTAGTAACGTATCCGCTTAATTATGGAGTGTGTTTTTATCTAGAAGTTAGATAAAAAATTAAGACAGTTTTTTACCGATAGGAGTCTTTCGTGATTCCAGCGATACGTTTTAGAAGAATGAAAAAGTGCCTGTTGGCCATTGTGTTGGCGGGCGTGTCCTTTTGTCTTGTGACCGAGGCTCCTGGACAAATTCAGAGTACGATGCGTGAGATTCGCGCGGACGTCCTCCGAAAGCTGGCTCTTGGCGAATATGAGTCTGCAATACCTGATCTTCTGGCCCTGATTGAGACCTTGAAGGATGTGAAAACCTCCACGGGCCACATGGAGATGGAGAGCATCTACTACAATCTCGGTATTTGCTACTTCCTGACCGCGCAATTTCCAAAGGCCCAAGAGGCGTTTGTCACCTACCGGAAAAAGTATCCGGGCGGACCGCGAGCACCCATCGCAGCCGTCTATATTGCGGATGCGCTTCGTTTTTCTTCAAAAGCCAAGGAGGCGATCAAGGCTTATCAGGAGGCGCTCAACCGATACGAGTATTCCGCAGATATCAAGACGGATGTCTATGCGAGTATTGCCCGTTGCTATCTGACCATGGATGACTGGGCTGCTGCGCGCGAACCGCTCTACCAGTCGTTCCGTTATGCCCCTGACAGTTTGCGGCGCAGCCGCGCTGCGACATTGCTCGCGACCTCCTTCCTCAAGACCATGACCTTGGACAGGTTGTATCCGGTCATTCCCTATATTTTGCAAAAGGATTCTTTGGCGTCCCACTCCATCGCCTTCAATCTTTCGGCGTTGGAAGCGGGGGATGCTCTTTTTGGTGATGAACGGTATCGTGAGGCCTTGTGGATTTTCCGTCTCGTATTCCCGTATGAAGAGGTGCAACGCCGGGCAGAGGCGTATCTTGAACGGCTCAAAAAACTGGCAGAATATGAAAAACGCGCCAAGACTGATCCGCGCCGCCTGATGCGCATTATGGAGTGGATCGGGGATACCGAAGGGGATCTGAAGGTGTTAGCGGAGGTTAAGAATTACGACGAAGACCTCTTTTATCGCATTTCCCGGAGTTATATGGATGCGCTTCGCTATCATGAGGGGTGTGAAGCATTCCTGCATATGCATGAAATAACGCCCAATAAGGAGCGTGCCGAAGAGAGCCTGTATTTGGCCTTTATCTGTTCCTCAAACTTTGACACGCGTGATAAGTTCTTTATCCTTGCACGGCAGTATATGGATAAGTATCCGGCAGGCACTTACTACGATGAGATCACGATGATGACGGCGCAGGTGTATGCGCAGCAAAAGAACTGGCTTGCGCTGATCCCGTTCCTGGATGAAGTGTTGCGGGTCAGCCCGAAGCATCAAATGGCAGCCGAGTGTCTCTTTTTGCTCGGATACGCTCATTTCATGGAGGAGCAGTTTGAAAAGGCCGTGACGCGTCTACGTGAACTGCGCACACGCTTCCCGGAGTGGGAGCAGATTGATGCCGCGATCTATTGGACCGCGATGTCTCTGATGTTCCCCGGCGACTTCCAAGGCGCAGAGCAGGAGTTTGCGCAGGTGATTAAACTGTCGGAGTCCAAGTATGTGGAGGACAGCTCCTATCGCCAGGCAGTCTGCAACTACGCGCTGGGCAAGTATGACGAAGCCGAAAAGCAGCTTGTGGCCTTCCTTGCAAAGTATCCAGAGGGCTCTCTCCGTTTCGAGGCGCAGATGGTCCGGGGCGATATCGCAGGTACGGACGGGCGTGGACTGGATGCGGTGAAGTACTATCAGGAAGCCTTGAAAGCACCGGATGACCTCATTAACATTGAATACTATAATCACGCGGCGTTCCAGGCGGGGCAGATCCTCTATGACGCTGAAAAGTTCAAAGAGGTGATTGCTCATTTTGAAAGTTACATGTCGCGCAACCGGGAGGGGTCCAATATCCCCCTGGCAACCTTCTGGTCAGGAAAGTCCCTCTTCAATTTAGGCGATCAAGTGGGGGCGCTGAACTTTTACAAGCAGGCGGTCGAACGTTTCGGGAAGGACCGCAAGGCCATGGGCGTAGACCTGATTCTTGACGAGTGGATCGCAACGACCAAACGTATGACCACGAATGACGTGAAAGAGGCCTGGACGCAAATGGCCAATAATTGGGACAAGGCGATTGCTGATAAGGATCATGTGCTCCGGCTGCGCTATCAGCGTATTCTGCTGTTTAAGCCAGGCCTTACGCCTGTTGCAGCGGGCAAGATCCGACAGAACCTTTTGAATGAAGATAATCTCGACTACGCAAGTCCGAATGTCATGGAAGTCATGCTCGACAGTGCGCTGGCGCAAAATCTGACGCTGATGGCCAACATGACTGCGGAACGGATTATCACGGACTATCCGGAGACGGATATCGCACTGGATGCGCGGATGTTTATTGCCAAGCAAGCTCTTGAAAAAGCGAAAGAGGCGGCCTCGACAACCGCTGCAAATGAGCTTATCAAAAAGGCCGAAGAGCATCTGTTGATCATCAAGAACGTCTATGCCACCACCGGGGACGCTGCTGAAGCGCTCTTGCTGTTGGGGGGTATTTATCGCGACCAGAAGAAGATGGACCAAGCCCAGCAGTGCTTTGATGCGGTCTTGGGCGTTAAGGCGTGGCGCGCAAGCTGGCCGGAAGCCTTGTATGGCCTTGGACTCTGTGCGGAAGCGAAGAAGGATGTGCTCAAGGCGACTGCTTATTATGAACGTATTTATGTCATGTACAACAACTATCGTGCTTGGACAGCCAAGGCCTACCTCCGCCGGGCGGAGTGCCTGACACAGCTCTTCCTGGAGCAAAAGGCGAAGGAGACGTTGAAGGAGTTTTTGGCTCAGGACGCATTCAAGGCGCTCCCGGAATACGAGAAGGCTCTCAAATTGCGTGACAAGTTGGAGGGTAAAGGGTCATGAGCGTGATACGCACAACCTTTTTAGTGTTTAGTTTGTTGTCTGGGGCTGTCCATGCGCAACTGATTGGCGGGCCCAAACCCGCGCCTGTTGCTCCGCCCACGGCGGGGCCGGCCATCAATTTCCCTAAGCATCGCTTCGGTAACTTGTCGCCTGTGAAGGCCGACCTCTTGGTACGGTCACCGAATAAGGATGTCGAGCCGCTCCATTACGAGATGACGCTTTTGGGCCGCCAAGAGAATATGATCTTGATGCAGGGCACCCAGCCAGGGGCGATAGCTATCCAGATCGATAAGGCGCAAATCATACGCTGTGAGTTTGAGATGGAGTATGACCGCCTGGCTGTTGCTACGGCCTTGCAGAATAGCGACTGGGCTTCGGCTGTGCGTGTCATGACGCCCGCCATCCGCCCCGCAGTGCCCTATCTGGACATTCCTGATAACAATGGGTTTGACTTGTCCATGGATCTGGCGATGTATATGGTCAACTCAGCGGCCCGTGAAATGCGCGCTGCTTCAGACAGCAATACGGTCTCGCGTTCACATCGGCAGTATGAGGCAGCCTATTCGATTTTCAAGAATGCGGGGCGCGCCGAGTGGACACCCTACGGACGCGTTGCTGTTTTAAAGGGGTGCCGTGCGCTGATCAAGCAGAACAAGATCGAAGAGGCGATTGCGGATTATGAGACCGTCGATGAACCCGAAACCGAAGATGTCTCTTATGGCAACTACTGGCTTGTCCGGGGCGAGATCCATTTTATCAAAGGCAAAATCCGCGAGGCGCTCGAAGCTGCCTGCAAGTCGGTCATCTTGGCTAACAAGGATGTTGAGACCTTTCCAGATGCTTTGATGCTCTCTGCGGTCTGTTATCAGAAGCTGGGACGCTTCCACCGTGCGCGGGATATCTTTTATGAAGTAGCCGTGATTTTCACAGGAACGGACTGGTCGACTGACGCGCTGGCGGAGTTGACGAAAATCATCGATGCTAAGCAAACGCTTGACAAGGAGAAGGCCCCCCTGGAAAACGTCTTTTTCAATGTTACAGAGGATATCAACAAACTGGCAGAGGAGCTGATCAAGGCCCGCGCCAAAAAAGAAGAACCAGCAAAGGCACCGACAACGGACACGAAAAAATAACGTTACGGTGCATCGCAGTAGACGCTCAATACGCTTAACGAAACGAGTAAGGAGAAAGTAGGATGAACGCAAAGAATCAGGGTAAGCTTGTGATGATGATGGTGTTGCTGACAGCAGTCGCTTTTGTAGTACAGGCGCAGACAGGCGGAACGGCCGCACCCGCTGCGGCAGCGGCGCAACAAGGGGGAAAGTCCTTGTGGGATTTGTGGAAGGTAGGCGGACCCGTCATGTGGCCAATCGGTCTTTGTTCCGTTGCGGGCATCGGACTCGCCGTCTATTGTGGTATCCAGTATAGGCTGATGAAAATGGCACGTCTGGATGTCCAGGTTAATTTGAGCAATGCGATTGACGCCTTGGATTTCCATTCGGCGAATCTGGTATGTAACAATGCGCCCTGTATGCTGACCTCGATTATGAAAGCCGGCCTCACACGACTCAGCAACAGCGAGGATATGGATGTGGCATCCTTTGAGAAGGCGATGGAAGAGGCCTCGATCGAAGAGACCAATGAGTGGCAGAAGCCTTTGGGGCACCTTTCACTGGTATCACAGATCGCCCCGATGTTAGGGCTTCTGGGAACGGTGACCGGCATGATCGGCGCCTTCGACAAGATCGGTATGGGCGCCATGGGCTCCCCGGAGAAACTGGCTGCAAACATCGGCGAAGCCATGATTACGACGGCTGCGGGCTTGATCGTGGCTATTCCCTGCATGTTCGCTTACTTCTACTTTAAGGGGAAATTTGTGAGTAATGTCGCTCATATTTCCCGTCTGCTAGGTAATTATGCGCATCAGGTGAATGTGGCGGTGAAGAAGGGTGTTGTGGCGACCGCGATTCAGGCGGAGCCAGAAGTTCAGCCTCAGGCATAAGGGGTTAACCCGGAATTAGGACGGCCTAAACAAACGAGGTATGTGATGCGTATACCGATGGAAGAAAAAGAAGAGACGAAAGTGCAGATGGCACCGATGATTGATATGGTGTTTTTGCTCATCATCTTCTTCATGACGGCCTCACATCTCAGCGCGCATAAGAGTATGAATCTCGATATTCCTGTTGCGAACAAGGGTGTGATTCCCAAAGACAGACCTGACCGTTGGACCGTCAACATCCTGAAAGATGGCAAACTCTTTAGCGGACAGGAACCGGTGACCATTGACCAGTTGAAGAAGATGGTCGCTGAACGTGTGAAAGTCGATCCGGCGATGAATGTCTATTTGCGTGCGGACAAGCATACACCGCATAAGGAAGTCAAGTCTGTCATGCATGCAATGGCCGAGGCAGGGGTTGGAAACTTTATTTTCGGTGTGTTTGCACCAGGAGCAGAAGGTAAAGAATGAAAGTGAAACTTCCAGAGCACGGTGAGCCGGAATTGGACATGGCACCCTTGATTGACATGACCTTCCTGCTGCTCATTTACTTTATCTGTACGTGTACACTCATCATCCCGGAGGCAGATTTAAGCATTCGGTTGCCTGGCATGCTTGCGCAGCCTACGACAGTTGAAATGCCTGACGAGCAGATGATTGAAGTGCGCAAGGATGGAGAAGTCTATCTGAATGATCGTTCGTTTGACAATGCGAAGTCGCCCGAGCTGCCGGAACTGGTTGCAACGCTCACGCGTTACCGTTTGAGTACCGAAGGAACCGGAAACAAAGCGCTGATTACGATCATGGCAGATAACGAAACCCCGCATCAGCGGGTTGTGGATGTGATGAATGCCTGCGCGGCCGCCAAGTTGAAAGATGTCTCTTTTGCCGGTGGAGCTGAATAATAGACTGGGGGCTTTATGAGTTTCAAGAGCAAAGTAGTAAAATGGTTTAATCCGGAGGGGGATGGCGCAAAACGTCAACGTATGTTGCGTGTTGTGTTGTTCATCAGCCTGTGCATCCACTTGTTGGGTGGTTTAATCTTCGGCGGCATTGTCCTCGTCACTTCCATGATTAAAGAAGAGGTCGTCTTTGAAGCGCCCCCGCCTGTGCAGACGTATGAGCCCCGCAAAGTCGAACTCAAGGTTAAAGTCCAGCAGAAGCAGCGCAGTTCCAGCCGGCCTCAGGTTGTGCCACGCATGGTGTCCGCACGGCCTTCAAATGTGACCTTGCCAGATATTAAAGTCGATCCTAAACTGGTCACGACAACCTTCCAGCCCAAGTTCAAAGCTGTCACTGGCGTGGGGATGGGGGTTGGACTTGGAACCGGCTATGGGACCTCCGGCTTCGGGCAGGGCGTATCACAGGTCAACTTCTTCGGTATTAAGGCCACCGGCGAACGCATTGCCGTGTGTGTGGACGTGTCGGTCAGTATGGTCGAAGACGAACGCGGAGGCGTCGCCGGATTCTTGCGTGTGAAACAGCGCGTCAATGAAGTGATCGACGCGATTAAGGACGGCACGCTCTTCAATGTGATTGCTTTTGCGGACGGGTGCTCAATTCTCGAGGGCGACAAGATGATGTATTCAACGCCTGAGAACCGGACAAAAGCAAAGCGCTTCATGGAACCGTTTAACATTGAAGGACATTTCGGGCTTGATTCCGGTAACTTTACGGGTATTGCAAGCGGCTTGAAGGGGCAGGGCGGTACGACACGCCTCGATCTTGCGATCGCAGCAGCCATGGGACAAGGAGCAGACACCATCCTGATTATCAGTGATGGTTTGCCTCAGGTCAAAAAAGGGTTGAGCGATGCGCAGGTCGCCAGCCACCGGGCCCGCGTGGAGGACTGGTACAAAGCCAATGCTGATGCCATTGCCGCGCATCGTGCAGCCGCGGCGAATGCTCCGGCTCGCAGGGTCTGGGTTCCTGACCAACCTGCACGTCCGCCTCGTCCGCCTTCCAAGCAGCGGGGTCTCAAGGAAGGTCAGCAGCCTGACCAAGGTGACCCCGGCGCACCTGCGCGCCCTGGATATTGGCATGAAGTTCGTGATGTGGGACCCGCACCGCATCCCCCCGGCATGCCAGAGGTAGGCTTTTGGACGTTGTCTGACTTCTGTCAGCACATTGACCTGATCTACAAAGATGTCTATGTCCAGAAGGGGCTGAAGATGCCCAAGCTCCATTGCATCGGGTATCAGATCGATAAAGAGGGGCGTCACTTCCTTGAAAAGCTCGCCTTGCAGTATAAGGGCCAATTCCGTCTCGTGAACCGCATGCGGTAAAGCCGCTCAGGGCTATGAAAGAAGCGCAGTCGCTTGCCACGCGACTGCGCTTCTGTTTTACTCCCCGATGATCTTGACCAGGATGCGCTTGCGGCGCAGACCGTCAAATTCGCCATAAAATATCTGCTCCCACGTTCCGAAATCCAGTCGCCCGTTGGTGACGGCGACAACGACTTCACGCCCCATAATCTGGCGTTTCAAGTGCGCGTCTGCATTGTCCTCCCCCGTGCGGTTGTGAAAATAGTGATCAGGGTCTGGATTGAAAGGGGCAAGCGCTTCCAGCCACGTTTCAAAATCGTGATGCAATCCTGATTCGTTGTCGTTGATAAAGACGCTTGCCGTGATGTGCATGGCATTGCACAAAAGCAGTCCTTCCTTGATTCCGCTTTCGCGCAGGCACTCATTGACTTGCGGTGTGATGTTCAGGAACCCCCGCCGCCGCGGATACTCAACAAAGATCTCTTTCCGGAAATTTTTCATCGTCCTCTCCTCCTGCTTATGACTTCATTGGAATGTTGGAATCGGACGCTATTCTAGCAGATGAAAATTAAATCGTCATTGGGAAAGTAGATTGACGTAAACGCTCTGCAAAGTGTATGATGCCAAGATGAAAACTATAGTACTTGCGTCAGTCGGAATTCTTTCATGGTTCTCTTTTTCAGCTAAACAGGAAATCTATGTAGCGCCGGACGGGGCGGATACGAACGCGGGGTCGCAAAGGGCACCCTTTGCAACCCTTGAAAAGGCGCGTGACGTGATCCGTGACAAACGGAAGGCGGGCGATAAGCAGGTCTGGACGGTCTTGCTCAAAGCAGGAAGGCATGAGCGCTCCTCGACATTCCTTCTGGGCTCTGAAGACAAGGATACGGTGTACAAGTCCGCGTCCAGTGATGTCGCCATCACAGGCGGCTTCCGCATTCAGAACTGGAAGGCTGACGGTGCAGGCGTCTGGTCAGCGGAAGTTCCCGGAGTTAAAGAGGGAACAATCTATTTTGAACAACTGTTTGTGAACAATGTGCGCGCCATACGTGCCCGCTGTCCAAAGACACAGACTGACTGGAGGTTTGGCGAGACGCGAAAAGATTATCTGGTTCCGCAAGCAGTAAAGCAGGTTATCACAACCAACGCGAATAAGTCTGTCGTCATTGAACAATATGTCATTGCCAAGCCAGGGGAACTCGATGTGCTGGCCAAGGTTTCAAAAGAAGAACTCCGCTATGCCGCGCTTGTCGTCCACCACAACTGGGACACCACGCGGCGGATCATCTTGGATTATGACGCTGCAAACAATACGGTGAAAATGGCTGGTGGCCAATGGAAGCCTTGGAATCCATGGCGGAACAATTCGCTCTATTATGTTGAAAATGTGCGTTCAGCATTTACAGACCCCGGCGAGTGGTTCCTTTCAAAACAGGAAGGCAAAGTCTACTATCGTCCACGCTCGGGCGAGGATATGAAGAAGGCTGTTGTCCAGGCCCCCCGTAATGGCATGGTGCAACTCGTCAAGATGGATGGGTGCGTGAACGTTACTTTCAGTGGCGTACAGTTTGGCGTCTCTGACACCCCGCGCCGGGAGAAGGAGATGAAGAACGGTGGCTTGCCCAGCCTGCTGGGGGGCGATCTTTCAAAGCCGGGACCCACGCAGTTTGAACCGTGCCAGGCAGCCGGCAACACCGAAGCACTGATTGTAGCCGATAACATCACGTCGTGTCTGTTTGAAAATTGCCGCATTCAGAACACGGGGGAATATGGACTCTGGGTACGGGGCAACTCGCACAGTAATCGGATTGAACGCTGCTTTATTGATGACACTGGCGCGGGCTCTGTCAGGCTCTGCGACTTCCCAAACAAGAAGAACAGTGCCTTCAATGTGATAAAGAACTGTTCATTGACACGTGGCGGACGTTTCCATGCTTCGTCAACAGCGGTTTGGATCGGCGAAGGCACCGACAACACGCTGACGCACAATCACATCGCTGATCACTACTATACAGGCATATCCGTCGGCTGGTGCTGGGGGTACCATGGCAAGAGCTTCAGAAATGAGATCTCCTATAATCTGGTGGAAAACATCGGTCAGGCCGCGCTGGGGGATATGGGTGGAATTTATACGCTGGGGACACAGACCGGCACGCGCATCATCAACAATGTATTCCGTAACATTGATTCGTTTACATACGGCGGATGGGGAATCTATCCGGATGAAGGATCAGAAGGTCTGCTGATTGAAAACAATCTCGTGTACAATGTGAAGGACGGCGGCTTCCATCAGCACTATGGCAAGGAGAATACAGTCCGCAATAATATCTTCGCCTTTAGCCGCAAGGATCAGATAGCTGCAACGCGCGTGGAGAAGCATCTGTCGTTATCGTTCACCGGCAACATCGTCTACTGGGACAAGCCCCGGGACGCCTTTGAGCGCTACAATACGGAAAAGGTCAATATCATCTGGGAGAAGAACATCTGGTTCTGCGAAGCTGGCGCGCCGCTCTTCAGGGGCAAAACCTTTGCCGAGTGGCAGGCGACTGGAAAAGACAAGGAAGGCGTTGTCTGTGATCCGCTCTTCGTCAATCCCGGCGCACGTGATTTCCGCTTCAAGTCGGAGGAAGCCTGCAAGAAAATCGGATTTAAACCCTTCGATTTCTCGAAGGCGGGGATTGAGAAGTAACCTATCAAAACAGGAGAATTCAATGGACACGATAGTCAATGATGTGCGGGGAAAAACAATCGACATGGCCGGGTTCGTGGATTATGCGAGCGGCTCGGTGGTGAGCAAAACAGTACTCGACAAGAAGGCTGGTACGCTGACGCTCTTCTCGTTTGATCAAGGGCAGGGGTTGAGCGAACATACTTCGCCCTACGATGCCACGGTACTGGTTGTGGATGGAGAAGCGACATTGGTGATCGGGGGAAGCCCCGTTGTGGCCAAGACAGGCGAGATGGTGATCATGCCTGCTGGCGTGCCCCACGCGTTGCGAGCGGAGAAGCGTTTCAAGATGCTCCTCGTCATGATCCGGGAAAAGGCTGCTGAAACCCCATGAGGAATTGCAAATCCATTCAGTGCGGCCGCATCTGGCTCGTGTGTCTGTCCGTGTTCGGAATGTGTGCCTTTAATCTCAAAGCCTGTACGCTCTGGGGTGTGGTGTACACCAACGCCGCTGGCGGGACCATCCTTTCCAAAAACCGCGACTGGAAACCTGACCATACGCAAGTGCTCAAAATGAACCGCACGGGGAAAGGCTATGCGTACTTCGGACTCTATGCCGTGGGCGGCACCGAGCCTGGCATCAAGGAGGGTGTGAACGAGAAGGGGCTGACAGTCGTTACTGCGTCGGCAAGCAGTATTCCGCAGAGCAAGCGGGACAACCAGCCGGGCAAGCATGCGGTCCTCAGCAAACTGCTCGCCGGCTATGCGAGCTGTGACGAGGTGTTGGCCAAGAAGGACGCGATCTTCCCCCATACGCGGGCCATGTTCATCATGATCTCCGATGCGACAAAGATCTTGGTCGTGGAAGTCGGGCTGGAGGGCCAATACGCCATCAAGACAGTCACGAGTGGAAGTGCTGTTCACACGAATCACTTTCTGGACGAGAAGCTCGCGTCGTTCAACACGAAGATCGGAGTCAGCAGTACCACGCGTTTGGACCGGATCACGCAGTTGCTGAAAGCAGAGGTTGCTCCTCACACGAGCGACTCGTTTTCGAAGATCAGCAGAGATCAGCAGGCAGGACCGGATAACAGCCTCTGGCGGACCGGGAAAAACGGAGCCACACTCTCCTCGTGGATCATCGAAACCCCGGCACGTGACACGCCCAAGCTCAGGGTTGTGATCGCCAATCCTGGACAAAAGGAGGAGGCGCACACATTTGTGCTCGATCAACATTTTTGGAGCGAAAAAAAGTAAGAGCTCAGGGGAAAACGAAACAGCTCTGAAGAGCAGGTCATGTGTAACTGAAAGGCGGGGGAATCATGATGGGGTTTAAACGGCTTTTGCTTGTGTTCATTCTGTCTGGCGTATGGAGTGAGGATAGTCGGGCGGATAAGGGGGTCGATTTCAAAGATCCGCCAGCAGCGTTGCGCCCGATGCCGCTTTGGCATATCAACGGTACACTGACAACGGCGGAGATCGAGGCGCAACTGCGTGACTCGCGTGACAAGAGCGGGTTCAGCGGCGTGGCTGTACTGCCTGTGGGAAACACACAGCCGAAGTATTTGAGTGATGACTACTTTGCCCGCTATGGTGACATTCTGAGCACGTCGCGCAAATTGGGAATGGAGGTCATCTTTTATGACGACACCGGTTTCCCCAGCGGTTCAGCCGGCAACAAGATGAAGGAGCTTTTTCCTGAAAGCACAATGAAACGCCTCGACCTGGTGGAAGAGCTGGTTCAAGGACCGGCTGACTATTCCAGAGCGTTGCCCGAGGGAGCGCTCATGGGGGTGGTGGCCATGAACACGCAGACATGGCAACGGGTTGATATCACCGCTTCTGTTTCTGGCAATCGCGTGTTGTGGAAGGTGCCGGAGGGCGCTTGGAAGATCATGCTCTTCACCTGTGTGAAATCAGGCAATCGGCTGGTTGACTTTATGAGCGCTGATGCGGTGGACACATTTATCACGCTCACGTATGACGCCTATCTTAAACGCTTCCCGGAGCATTTCGGCACGACCATCCAACGTAATTTCTTTGACGATGTCGGATTCTACTCCCAAACACGGCCGTGGACGCCAGGGTTCAATGAGAAATTTCAAAAGAAATATGGCTTCAGTCCAGTCTCCCTCTATCCCGCGCTTTGGGGGGACATCGGGCCGGATACTGCAGCGGCGCGTGTTGCGCTCTTCGACTTCCGCGCCGAGCTGCTAGCCGAGGGGTATCCCGCACGCGTCGGCGATTGGTGCCGCGCGCATAAGATTCAAAGTTCGGGCCATCCGCCGGGCAACTATGATCCGTGTCCCGTCGATATGCATTGCGACACGTTCAAGTTCTACCGCCATGTGGACATCCCGTTGATGGACGCGATCTTTTATCATGGCCACGGCCGCTCCGGTTTTAAGCTCATCAGTTCGGCAGCGACACTCTATGACCGCCCTTTGGTTGCTGCTGAAGCGTATGGCGCCTACGCCGAGAAAAGTTTTGATGCCGCGATGCTCTATCGGACGGGCATGGAACTCTTCGCCCGCGGAGTCAATCGGGTGATCCCGCACGGCATGTGGCTAGACCAGGCGAACGTGAGGATCCCGCCGCTCATCTCGCATCTCAGTGCAAAGCTCCTGCCTGCGCTGCCTGATTACAGTACATGGGCGGCACGGAGTTGTCTCCTGCTTGAGGCGGGGCGGCCCGTGGTGGATATCGCCATGCTCTATCCCATCGCCACCTTGGAGGCCTATTACAACTTCAGCCTGGCGGATAATATGCGCTGGGGCAAATTTATACCGCCTGAGGCTGATTATCAACGCCTCAGCGATGTGCTCACCTGTCAGGTTCGGCGCGACTTCACCTTCCTGCATCCGGACGCGCTTGCCGCTCAATGCAAGCGGCAAGGCGCGCTCCTCCGCTTGACCAACGCGACCAACTGGCAGGAGTATCAAGTCCTCATCATCCCTGGCGGAGAGGTGATCCCGTGGGCAAGCCTGAAAGCGATCAAGGATTTCTATGACCACGGCGGCAAGGTGATTGCGACGACGCGCCTGCCTGAAAAGTCCGCCGAGTTCGGCCATGATGCCGACGTGCAGTCCGCCATCGCAGAAATGTTCGGCAAGGTTCCGACGAATCAGCCTGCGCCACCGCTTCACATTCGCATCGAAGTCGCACAGGAGACGATTAAGACCTTTGTCAATGGCATCCTGGCGGACACACGTACCGATCCGTCCTTCAAGCAGGGGCGCATCGGTTTTCGTGAGGCTGACCACGAAAGCGCGACCTTTGCCAACGTGAAGGTCTTCTCGCGTGACAACAACGTCATGTTCAGTGACGCCTTCCGCAACGGGCTTGATCAATGGATCAACGCCAGCAACACCACGTTGCGGGCTGGTGAAGCGAACGTGACTGAAAATCAATCCATCCGCAGTCGCGAAGGGGAGCAGTGGACCGATTACGCTTTCGAAGCCGATATCATGACGCGGGAGGGTGTGGCCGGACTCGTCTTCCGCGCAGTGGATGACAACAATTATTATATGTGGCAGTTCCGTCCCGCCACGAGGCAGCTGATCCCGCACAAAAAAGTCAACGGTCGTTTTCAAGGGATGCCGGGTGTGCACTATTCCGATGTAGAATATGGCGTGGCGCCGTTTCATGCCAACACCCACAAAAAGGGCGGCAAGGCCTATTTCGCACCGCGTCCTTCGGTGGGGACGCTTCGCGCCATACTCGACGATGCCCTCCCAGTCCCGGATGTGGCCTTTGATCCGAGCCTGCGCGTCAGCAGCGGCAACGGCGTCCTGTCGTATCTGCACAAACAGAAAGAGGGGCGCGATATCTACTACTTTGCTAACTCCAGTGATGACGCAGTGGATACCTTTGTTCGTTTGCGCGGCAAGTTCACTCCTCACCTGTGGAACCCGCATACAGGCGAAAAAACGCCGGCGGAAGTCACACACCAACTTGACCATGGACAGCCTGTCACCCGACTGCATCTTAAACTCGCGCCTGTGACCTCGCTTTTTGTGGTGACGCCAGAAACAGCGACCGCCCGCTGAAGTGGAGAACGGAGGGACAGGACGTCTATGAACAGTGGAGGCGCCGCTATGGACGTGAAGCTGACTATCCGCATAAGATGTGATTGACGATAGAGGTGTAGCATGGACACAAAAATATTCTTTCAGGATCTTGCGGTTATTCTTGTGGCAACGGGTCTTGTGTCGGCACTCTTTGCCCGGCTGGGATGGCCGAAGGTCATTGGCTATATTTTGGCCGGTACACTTATTGGCAAGTATACGTTCGGCGGTTCCTTTGTCATCAATCAGGGTAACATCGAGGTGCTTGGACAGATCGGTATTGTGTTTTTGATGTTTTCGATGGGGCTTGAGTTTAGTGTTAGAAAGCTGAGAAAAGTGAGCCATGTAATCTTCCCGACGGCGCTCTTGGACATGGTGGTGATGATCTGGGCCGGTCATCTTGTCGGCACGCGAATTTTGGGCTGGGGTTCACTGCAGAGCTTGTTTCTCGGTGCTGCGATCAGTGACTCGGCCACGACACTCTTGGCAAAGACCATCCATGAGATGGGATGGGGTGGACGGAGGTTTACGAAGTACATTTTTGGCATTACGATCACTGAGGATATTATGTGCATCGGTGTCATTGCGTTGCTGACGGGGCTTGTCACGACAGGGACCATGCGTGTGGGAGAAGTTGCGTATAGCATGGGAGGGCTGCTGCTCTTCCTGACGGGGGTGACCGTGATTGGGTTGTTGCTCGTTCCTCGGGTTATGGATTGGGTGGCTAAGCTGAAGGACGACGAGTCGCTCCTGCTGACCATGCTGGGCTTTTGCTTCCTGGTCTCTTTCATCGCCGACAAACTGAGCTACAGTTTGGCACTGGGTGCCTTCCTTGTCGGTGTGATGGGGGCGGAATCGGAGTCGCTAAAACGGATCCACCAACAGTGCCTGCCGTTGAGGACGATGTTCAGCGCCATATTCTTCGTGACGATCGGATTGCTGATTGATCCGTGGCAGATGTTGATGCACTGGCAGGCTATCGTGGGGATTACGCTGCTGGTGATCCTTGGAAAGAGCTTCAACTGCACAATGGGTTCGCTGCTGACGGG
This sequence comes from uncultured bacterium, assembly GCA_942493055.1. Taxonomy (GTDB): domain Bacteria; phylum Verrucomicrobiota; class Kiritimatiellia; order RFP12; family UBA1067; genus CAIZQW01. Next base: position 5,575,898 of record OW818680.1, read on the forward strand.
GCAAGATCTCAAGAACGCGATCCAGACTGGCATCGGACTGGCGCAAATCGGCGAATTCGCCTACCTGGTGGCGTTGATCGGCGTGACCATGAAAGCGGTGGACAGCTCCCTCTACCAGATTGCGGTGGGGGTATCCTTGCTGACGACGGTGCTGAACCCTTTTCTTTTGAAAGCATCAGACCCTTTTTCAGATTGGGTGGAGGCGCGATTACCGGCACGTTGGAAAGGGTATCTGGAGACACATATCAACTGGGTAGAGCGTCTCCGTCATGCATCGCCTACGGGTGACGTGACGAGGGATATCCGGTTCAACGTGACCCTTGTGGTGTTGCATTTGGCGCTTGTGGCGGTTGTTTTCATTGCGGCGGATATGTTGGCGGAGCATAATTATTCAAAGTTTTCGGTTCATCTTGAGACAAACAAAAAGACGGTGTTGTGGGGGATGGCCTGTCTGCTGACCTTGCCGATCGCAATCTTCCTTTTTTTCCGTTCCCGTGCACTGGGCGGTTCTGTGGTGGATGCGCTGATCCCAGCAAAAATAAAGGAAACCTCGTGGGCGGAGTCTTTCCGGCGGTTTAACGGATTATTGTTTTCGGTTGTAGGTCTTATTGCGTTATTCGTGGAGACAGTCATGCTGAGTGGCACCATCATGCCCGAACAGTTATGGGCCAAGGGGGTCGTGGGGTTGACACTCTTGCTCGTCGGCTTGTTGGGGTGGAGACGCATCCGTTATCTGGGCGAACAATCGTTGCAAACGCTCAAGGGCGTTTTGACGAAAGAGATTGAAGTTTCACTCGCTGATCCGGCGGCTGCATTATTAGATATCCATACGCAACGCGTACTCATGGGTGAGGCGGATGAGGTCTTGGGACGATCAATTCGGGAGATTAACTTGCGGGTGCGGACAGGTGCCAGCGTGATCGGAATCGAACGCAACGGACGGATGATCGTAAATCCGACTGCTGATGAGCGGTTGTCCGTGGGAGATGGCGTGGTGCTGTTAGGAGACGAAGAACAAATTTCGAAGGCCAGAGTCCTCTTGAAATCCCATTTGGTTACGCTAAGGACGTGAAGTGGCGCGGGTCTTTAAAAAGGATGCCAAGGCCTTATCGTAGACTTGCGTCTGTTCGCAAAACCATTGGATCATCCAGGTGTTTACATTTTTCCAGAGGTCGTCATCTGACAGGAACTGGCCTGAAAAGGCGATCCGCTCGACCTCTTCACGAAACTCATTATGTTTTGTGCGATGTGCGTGAAGTGCCGGATAACTAATCGACTGCATGAGCATCTCTTCTGCGTCGAAGTGTTCAATGCCGTAAGCGAAAGCCTTCCTTATGGCATTTTCGATTTTAGTCCTGTCCCGTGGCGTTTCCTGTCCTATGGCGAAAAGTTCGTCCAAAAGATCAATGTAAGCTTCATGCTGATTGTCGATAATAGGAATGCCGGTGCGAAAGAGTAGGCGATCGATTTTCATGGGCGCGCGATCCTTGGTGTTCTTAGAAACTTACGCTGTAGTTTACGCTTTTTTTAGGTCAAGAGCAAGAGGATACACTTGTAAAGAGCGGGGATGTGTGTCATACTTTCACCATCATTAATCCTGTTTTGAAAGGAATTTAGACGCCATGAAAGCTCCCCTCGTCCTCGCCGCTCTTTCTCTCGTTGTTGCAACCGCTGCTTTTTCGGCAGACCCCATCCGTCATATTCTTGTGATGGGCGATGAGTCGCGGGGTTTTGTCCATTATCTGGACCAGTTCAATACCAATAATAACTTTTCGGTGAAGGCGAATCGTCCGGTCTGGGACATGAAGCGTGTGGCGGAAAACAAATACCGCTATGTGCATGGAAACAGTTTTACGGTGATCGACTTGAAGGAGCGCAAGGATGTGGATACCTTCTCTGACAAAAAGCTGGGCGGCCTGACAACCGTTTGCGATTTGCCGGACGGCGGTTTTTTGGCAGGCACCAATCAAAAGGCCGGGGAGCCAGCCAAGGATGCTGTGGTTGTCTATCGGTATGCCGCTGATCGTAAGCTGATGTCACGTTCCGTCTATGACACACTGCGCAACCTCCGCATGATGACCGTGTTGAAGTCCGGCGAAGTCTTGCTGGCCCACAATGACGGTGTGGCGCGCTGCACCCTGGCGCCTGAAGGCTCTGAAAAGGGAACGATCGTGCAAGCTTACAAATTGCCTCGCGGACGCAATGCGTACAAGGCTATTCCGCGCAAGGCTGGCGGGCTCTGGGTCGGTGGCGGTTATGCAGAGGCTCTGTTCGCGTATTCAGATGACGGACAGGTGCTGAAGACCTTCCAGGCGCAACAGCCAGATGGCTTGAAGAATCATTTTTATGGCGGTCTTTTCCAACAGGAAAATGGCAATGTCATGGTTGCCAACTGGACAGGCCATGGCGCCAATGACAGCAAAACCGGCTGGCAGGTGGTTGAATTTGATGCAGAGGGCCAGGTTGTTTGGCATCTTCATGATCCAATCGCTTATGGCTCGATCAGCGGTATTGATATTGTTCGGTAGTCTCAAGAGGAACACAGTATGGTGGCAAAGCTGTCGTTTAATAGAGGAACGGAGGCACGGGAGATCTCCTGCGCTTCGGTTCTGACGATTGGCCGGGTGCCCCCTAATGAAATTGTCATTCCGCATCCCAAAGTCTCCCGCAACCATGCGATGATCCGCATGCTTCAGCCTGGCGAATATTACCTGATTGATATTGGTAGCACGAACGGGACCCTGCTCAATGGTCAGCGGATCGTTGTGCCGATGTTACTCAAGGATGGCGATGCCATTACCATCGAAGATTGCCAGTTGGTCTTCCACACGCCTCTTGTGCATGCACCAGCTTTAGGGGAGGGCGCCGAAGAGGACGGGGTGGCGGAGATGACCATCATTTCAGTCGCTGAAATGACGACAGAAATCACGATCTTAGTGTGTGACATCCGGAATTATACGGCAATGAGCGAGAAGCTGCCGACCAACCAGCTGTCGCAGATCATGGCCAAGTGGTTCAAGATGGCGACGCAGGTGATTGAAGATCATGCAGGGACTATTGATAAATTTATTGGTGACGCAATCATGGTGCGCTGGACCATTGACGGACGGAAAGATGTGAAGGGAAGTGTCCTCAATGCCTTGAATGTCGCAAAGGAGCTGAATGAGATCAGCGCGCAGATCAATGCGCTCTATCCCGGCCTTCCCTTTCCGTTCCGGGTGGGCGTCGGCATCAATACAGGTCGCGCGGTGTTGGGTAACTTGGGGGGCTCAGGGTATCGGGAGTACACGGCGCTGGGCGATTCTGTGAACATGGCCTTCCGTTTCGAGAGTGAATCCAAAAACTTGGGGAAAGATGTGGTGATCGGATACGACTCCTGCATCCACCTTCCGAAGAAGCTCTGGGGAGAGGCTTTGGCCATGGTGACTTTGAAAGGTAAGGCAGAGGCCGTCTCTGTCTGGCCGGTCAACTTCAACGAGATTGATGCAGCCCTTGCAGCACGATAGGGAGTCCTCATGATTTACAAACGATGTGGTGCGAGCGGATTGAAGCTGCCAGTGATCGCGTGAGTGCCTGCAAGTCGCTGTTTAGTAAAATACCTTAATGATTTACCTTATGGATTATGCTATAGTTAAACCCATTAAATTATTGGATGAACTCGGGGGATTTCATTCATGTGTTCAAAGGGAGAGGGCAACAAGATGAAGGTTTCCATTGTCGCGTGTTGCGCATGTGCGCTTTATGTTGCGGGGGGCCTTGCAGCAACTGTTGAGCCAGCCAAAGAGTATACGTCCAATCCGCTGTGGTGGAAGACTTTGTTGGAGACGGACAAGGATAAAAACTGGATCGATGATAACATCCTGCGCATCTGCGGTTCACCTGAGATGCTGCAGGAACTTGAGCGCGAACGCGCCTTTAAGATTTGGGACAGTGAGGTTTGGAAGCCCAGGATCGCCTTTGATCTTGTACAGCAATACTGGAAGTGGATTCCTGATGCTATCAAGACAAATGGTTTCTGCATTCGCAAGCCGATACCGAGTACGCCCGTGAATGATGTGCGTGAGTGGTTCTATGTCGCGCGTACGCAAGAACGTATTGATCTGGCCAGACGTACGGTTGACTTGGTGAAGAAGGATGGCGGTCAAGTGCCCGAGTCACTGGTCAAGGAGATCACGACGCTGGAGACGGAGTTGCGGGTTCAAGAAAAAACAGCGACTCCCCAAGGAACACGCCTGTTTCAAAAGGTTGCGGCCCTGCGAAAAAAGATACTCCTGCTCCATCCGGCCTTGCAGTTCGACTCCTTCCTGATCAATCGTAACCCGCCCACGCTCTATCCGCATAACTGCGATCAATACCTGGGACGGCACAGCCGAGTAGGGGATGGCCCTGCGATTGTCACAGACTGGAAGAGCGGGAACCCTAAGACAAAGATCCTGCTGACGGATAAGATGCCGCAGGGTGCGTACCAAAAGCCCATGCTGTCCTATGACGCGACACGTTTTGTCTTTGCCTTCGCTGATCACGATAAGCCCGCTAAAAAGGAGTACCGCCGATTCTTCCTCTACGAGGCCGCTGTAGACGGCTCCTCGGTGCGGCAATTGACGGGGACCGCCGCCGACAAGATGGAGACGTGGGAGAATCGCGAGACCGTGATGATCGAAGATGGCGATCCCTGCTATTTGCCCAATGGCGAGATCGTCTTTGTCTCGACGCGTTCGCAAAACTTCGGACGCTGCCATGGCGGTCGTTACACCCCTGCCTTGATGCTCTACAAGTGTGATAAAAATGGCGCGAACATCAAGCAGTTGTCCTACGGGATCGAGAATGAGACAACCCCGAGCGTCCTCCATGACGGACGCATCCTTTTTACCCGGTGGGAGTATGTGGACCGCCACGAGATGCAGTTTCACAAGCTCTGGTGGAAGCGTCCGGACGGTTCCATGATCTCCCATTTCTATGGGAACGACACGATCTACCCCTACATGATTTCAGAGGCCAAAGCGATCCCGGATTCGCTGAAGGTGCTTGCAAACGGCATGGGGCATCACAACAATCATGCCGGCAGTATCATCCGCCTGGACCCGACAATCGGCGAGAATGGAACAAATGTTGTGACGCGTATCACGCCAGAGATTCTGTATGGCGAGTCATACGAGACTGGCTATAGGACGCATGGTCAATACAACACGCCCCTCCCCATCACGGAGAACCTTTTTATTTCGACCTATTCGCCTGTCCAGGTCCATAAACAGGGGCAAAATCCACCGCCGTCGCCGTATGTGATCTCACTGGTCGATGACATGGGGGGACGTGAAATCATTTACATGGATTTCTCGGCTGGCGCCTTTTCACCGCAACCCATTGTTTCGCGTAAGGCACCCGCCATTCTGCCAGACCAGTTGCCCGAGGCCGGAAAAAAGACGGGATACGAAAAAGAGCCTGGCATCTACATGATCCAAAATGTCAATCTGACGCGCAACGACCCGGACAATAAGTTGGCGGATGGACAGGTCAAGTATCTCCGCTTCAATCAGATCTATGTGAAGTCCATTACCCAGCGTGCGACCATCAGCCGCGACGTGCCCAATGGCGCTCCGAAGCGTATCCTGGGTATTGTTCCGGTTGACCCGGATGGCTCGGTCTCTGTCCGCGTGCCCTCCGGCGTGCCGCTTCAAATTCAGGCACTGGATGAAAACTTTATGGCGGTCATGACCGAGCGCTCCTTCCACTACTTGCATCCGGGCGAGCGCCGCGGCTGTGTCGGGTGCCATGAGCAGCCCGGCACCTCGCTGACGCCCTCTCAGAATCTGCTGACCCGCGCACCCCGCGAGCTGATCCCTGTGCCCGACCAGGCGGATGGCGAAGGCATCAGCTTCCCGAAGCATGTCCAGCCTGTGCTTGACAAACACTGCATCCGGTGTCACGGACTTGACGGCGGCAAGGCGACCGCGAAGATGAACCTCATCCCCGATCCGACCGTGAGAAATAATTTTTCAAGACCGTATGAGGCCTTGCTGGCGTATACCAAGACAATCGGCTTGAAAGCCAAGTCCGGCGGCGAGCAGAACAGCATCAGCCGTCCCATGGATTATTATGCCCTGGGCGGCAGCTTCATTGAGAAATACACGAAGGCTCATGTGGAGAAAAAGACGCCAGGACTGGATATTAAACGTGACGAGTTTCAGCACTTCATTAACTGGCTTGACGTGAATGCCCAATATGGCGGGACCTTCTACCAAAACCGGACGGAACAATTTTCCTTCCTGCGGGAAAACGAGAAGAAATTCAGGGAGGCTGTCACAGCACGTTTTGGCGATAAGCTTGCAAAAGAGCCGCTTGGCGCACTGGTCAATGCGCCTGCCCCGGAGAAGAGCCGTATTTTGCTGGCTCCACTGCCTGTTGCTCAAGGTGGCTGGGGGCAGATCGCAAACGGCTATAAGGATAGAGACGATCCGGCGTTTAAAGAGATGACAGCTTTGGTACGCGCTATGTTTGATTATCCCGCGCCTCACATCAATGGCACCTGCGGTTATGCGAGGGGCTGTTCCTGCGGTCAGTGCTGGGTCAGGCTGGCAGGCCTGAATAAGCCCGGAGGGACCTGGCTCTTGAAGGGGGATCCGGCCAGCGTTACGAACGAGGTGGAGAAAGTTGTGGCCAGGAAAAGGCCAGAAGGCAAGAAGAGAAAAAAAATAAAATGAAGGGTTCTGTCATAATTCTCGGTGTCCTGGCTGTCTCTCATTGCGCGCTGCTCAATGCGCAAGACACAAAGGGTGTCATTGCGTTGGCTGAGCAGACGCTGGCGCTGGTCCAGAAGTCTATGCCGCTTCCAGAGCAACAACAAAAGCTTCAGACGTTGATTGACGCGTATCGCGCAGCGCCCACAACGGAAAAGCTCAATGAGATCCGTCAGGTGCGGCGTGAAATTATCATGTGTCACCCGGCCTTGAAGTTTGATGATCTGCTCTTCAATCTTCAGGTGTTCAAGCTGGTCAAGGGGTATCCTAATCTCGGACAGACCTTTGACGGCCACATGGTGGACAGCTATCTGGGGGCGAATCATGCTGCGCCTGTGCCGGGCGTTGTCCTGCTGAAGGATTGGAAGAAGAATCCGAAACTCGATTATCTGACACGGGATCGGCTGCCGCCAGGGGCGATCTTCCATCCGGATCTCTCGTTTGATGGCAAGCGGGTCGCGTTTTCCTATTTTCCCGAGACGGGGAAGGTGACGGACAAAAATTATTTTATCTGGGACATAGGCATTGATGGCAAGGGCTTGCGGCAGGTGACAGGGACGCCTCGTGATCCGATGACGCGCCGCTTCGGACGCAAGACGCTCTTCATTGAAGATTATGATCCCTGTTATTTGCCGGATGGCGGCTTTGCCTTCACCTCGACGCGGGTGATGACGACCTGTCGCTGCGTGAATAACGAACGTTACAATCCGGCCTTTGTGTTGCATCGGTGCGATGCCGATGGTGGCAATCTGCGCGCGCTTTCGTATGGTGAACTCAATGAGTATGATCCGACCGTGATGCCGGATGGACGGCTTGTCTATACGCGCTGGGAGTATGTGCAACGCAATCTGCAAATGTTGCACGGACTCTGGTCCATCAACACCGATGGCACCGGCACGCAGCATGTCTATGGCAACAATACGATCGATCCCAACCTCATTAATCAGGGCCGTCCGATTCCCGGCAGCCAGAAGCTGGTCGCCACTGCGAATGCCCACCATGGCATGGTGAATGGCACGATCATTCTTGTGGACACAGAAAAGGGGGAGGATGGCTTGAAGCCCCTCACGATGGTGACACCTGAAATCCCCTTCCCGGAACAACAGAGCGGTTCCTTCTTCACGAAAAACGTGGAGTGGAAGCCGGATGCAAACGGTGTTTATCCCTTTGGTCTCCCATACAATCTGAAGGATCAGCCTGAAAAAGCAACCATGCCAGCGGATCGACGTTTGCGAACGGCGATCATGGCGTATCCTTTGACAGAACAGCTATTCCTTGTTTCAGGGAAGGAGAAAAATGACGAGCCCTTCTCGATTTGGTTGGTGGACACCTTGGGTGGCCGGGAGCTGATTTTCAGGGATGAAAAATTTGATGCGTGCTCTCCGCTCCCAGTGCAGCCGCGCCCGATACCGGCTACGCGCGTGCAAGCTGTTGTGCCCGGCAAGAAGGTCGGAATCTTCTCTGTGCACGATGTTTACCAGAATCGCTTCGATATGCAAGGGGCTATTAAGCGCGGCACAGTGAAGTCGATTCGGATCTTGGAGATTCTGGATCAGGCCAGTCAAAAGCATAACCCCAACAGCAAATACATCTTTGAGTTGCCGCGGCGCGTGCTGGGAACAGTGCCTGTGGATGAAAAGGGCAGCGCGACATTTTATGCGCCGTGTGAAAAGACCTTGCAGTTCCAATTGCTGGATGCAAAGGGTATGGCGGTCATGACCATGCGTACTGCCGTCTATCTTCAGCCAGGTGAAGTAGCCAGTTGCATTGGGTGTCATGAACCCAAGGGGAACTCATCCTCTCCTGTTGAAGGCAGTTCTGCAAACCGGAAAGTACACCCCATCACACCCCCTGCATGGAACACCTATGACAATGGCTTCAGCTTTTCCCGCAGTGTACAGCCGATTTTGGATCGTCATTGCATCGGGTGTCATGGCTTGAACGCGGAGAAGAAACAGTTCTCCCTCCTGAGTGTCCCCTCAAACCATGTCTATACCGTGGTCAGCAAGGGTGATCCGCATGTGGTGCTGACATGGCCTGGCGCAAAAAAGGTCCGAGCCTCAGAGGCGTATCACAATCTGATTGCCATTCCGAAGCTGGTTTCGATGATCCCCTACATGGGTGAAAATGTCACCAGTAAACCGTATGATTTTTATGCGCATGCGGGACGGTTCGTCCAGATGCTTGAAAAGGGCCACAACACTGTCAAGCTGACGCCGCTCGAAATGGAGCAACTCATCACATGGCTTGATTTGAATGCGCCCTTTGCTGGGGATTACTCCTTTAATCGCGCAGAAGACCGGCAGGTGATAGCGTCTCAGATTCAGGCGTTGCGTGCGGCGCTTCCAGGTGTGATCAAACGTGACTGGGGGACGCAACCGACGGAAGCCCTGATCAATATTGCCGATCCAGAGCAGAGCCGTGCGATCCTGGCTCCCCTGGCAATCGAAGCAGGGGGATGGGGGCAAGCGCCGATTGTTTTCAAGGACCGGAAGGACCCGGCTTTCATCGCGTGGCGGCAGCAGATTCTTGCCTGCATTGAGCCCTTGTCCTTTCAAGATGTGAACGGCACGTGCGGGCGGGGTTCTTCAAAGAATTGCCAATGCGGGGCGTGCTGGGTGCGCGAGCAGATCGACTTGAAGGAGAAGGTGAACAAATGAAAAACAGAAGTATTGATTATGGTGTTTTAGCTCTTGCTGTAGCAGGGGCACTGACGGTTATGGCCGAGCATGTTCCAGGATGGCGTGGTGCGCGTGGAGATGGCAGCACGCTGGAAAAGAATCTGCCCACGAAATGGAGCGCCACTGAGAACGTGGCTTGGAAAACAGAAATTCCAGGCTTGGGACACTCGACGCCGATTGTCTGGGAAGACAAAATATTTCTCACGACCGCGCTTGAAGATTCCCAGAATCGCAGCTTGCTCTGCCTCAACCGGAAGGATGGAAAAATCCTCTGGCAGAAGACCGTGGTCACATCGCCTCTTGAGAAGAAGCACAAAGAGAACAGCTATGCATCCACCACACCCGCAACGGATGGAGAATTGGTTTATGTCTCCTTTTTGGAAGGAACGGAAACGGTCGTTGTTGCGGCTTATGATTTCGCGGGCAACCTGAAGTGGAAGAAGATGCCCACGACCTTTAAGAGCGACTGGGGGTTTGCCACCACGCATGTCCTCTGGCAGGATCGCATCCTGATCTCGTGCTGCAGCAAGGTCAATGGTGAAATTCTCGCACTGGACAAAAAGACGGGCGCTACGTTGTGGATGAAGAAGTCCGATAAGCCCGGACAGACCTTCAGTCCGCCCTACGTGAAGGAGATGGCAGGTAAGGTGCAGATGGTGATCCAGGGTAATGAAAGCATCACCAGCTACGATCCGAAAGACGGCAAGGAACTCTGGACCGTGGAGGGGCCGTCCAAGGAGTTTATCTGCACGCCTGTTTATAATGAGGCCAGCGGGATTCTGTTGGGCTCCAGCAGTTGGGACAAGAAGATCCCCTTGGGCATCAAGCCGGACGGACAGGGGAATGTCACGGGTTCGAAAATAGTGTGGAAGAGCAAAGATGGTCCGTGGATTGCCTCGGCCGTCAGTTCAGGCGACTGCTTCTACTTCTTCTCGCCGACGCCCAAGTCATTGAACTGCTGGAAGGCTGCCACCGGCGAACCGGTCTGGCAGATGAAAGATGTGGCGATTCATCACTCATCGCCTTTATTGACTGCGGACGGGTTGATCTATTTTGCCGCTGATGACGGCATTGTTCGTATTGTGAAGGCGAGTCCGAAGATGGAACTCGTCGCAACCAATGTCATGGGTGAGAACATGTACGCTTCGCCTGTGGCGCATGACGGGCAGCTTCTGCTGCGGACGTTCAAGGCACTTTATTGTATCGGGAAAAAATAACGGAGGAATCACAGATGAAAAAGCAAGAGACTCAAAAGTTAAACGTGAACAGGCGCGGATTTTTAGGTGGAGCCATGGCGGCCAGTACGGCCTTTATGATTGTTCCGCGACATGTCATTGCACGCTCTGGACAGGTGCCCCCAAGCGAGAAGTTGAATATCGGCTCTGTCGGCGTCGGCGGTATGCAGGGGCTTTCAGATGTGAGGAGTGTGCAGGGTGAAAACACATACGCCCTGTGTGATGTGGATGCGAACCATTTGAACAAGGCGGCTGAAGCGTTCCCGTCAGCAAAAAAGTATAACGATTTCCGTCAGATGCTGGACAAGGAGTACAAGAATCTGGATGGCATCACGATTACGATTCCGGATCACATGCACGCGACTGTTGCGTATTGGGCCATGGAGCGCGGACTGGGCGTCTACTGCCAGAAACCGCTGACCCCCACGGTGTGGGAGGCCCGCCTCTTGGCGAACGCTGCAAAGAAGTTCAAGGTTGTGACGCAAATGGGCAACCAAGGCTATTCATCAACCGCCACGCGCATCGCCTGCGAGTCGATCTGGAGCGGAATGATTGGCGATGTCAAAGAGGTCCACGCCTTCAGCGGCGGCGGCTTTGCACGCGACATCAAGGAATGGCCTGCTGCTGAGCCTGTTCCGGAGACGCTCAATTGGGATGTCTGGACGGGCCGCGCTCCTGAACGTGGCTTCAGCAAGAAGATCCATCCAGTCAATTGGCGCGGCTTCCTGGATTACGGCACACAGATGGTGGGCGACTGGGGTGTGCACATCTTAGGGCCGTCTAACTGGGGCTTGCAGCTCGGTGCGCCGACCAGCGTGGAGTGCATTGCCGTTGAGGGTGTGAATCCTGTCACCTTCCCGCACTATGCCTGTCGCTTCGAATTCCCAGAGCGCGTGAATAAGTTTGTTCCATCCGGCAAGATGCCGCCAGTCACCATTTACTGGTACGAAGGCAAGATGGCTGGCCAATGGGCACGTCCTAAAGACTTGACGGATGCGGATATGAAGGGCTTCAATGAACTCTTCATCGGCTCGAAGGGATACATGGCTACAGGCGGTCGCGGCGAGAGCGTGCGGCTCGTACCAGAATCCGCGATGAAGGACTATAAGAAGCCTGCAGAGGTCCTCGCCCGTTCCCCCGGACACCATAAGCAATGGCTGACGGCCTTGAAGGATAAGAGCGCAACCTGCTCTGATTTCACGATTGCCGGCCCGTTTACGGAATGGCTGCTGCTCGGCACGATTTGCTGGCGCTTCCCGAACCAGAAGCTCTTGTGGGACAGCGCAAAAATGCGCTTCACCAACAACGAGAAGGCCAATGAGTTTGTGAAGCCCTATATGCGCAAGGGCTGGGAACTGAAGGATATTTCGTAAGCGTTCCGCCAGCAAAGCAGGAATATACAACGGTTTGTAAGTAAAGAGTTTAACGCAAAAACCGCGAAAAGATTGCGCGGCTATCTCATCCGCCTCACCCGTGAATACACGGACGGCGGAATGGATAGCCGCGCAGATGAATACTGATTCCATATCCATCAGCGAAAAACAAGTTTTTCGCTGATGGATATTTGATATTTTTCGCGCAAATGTTCGCTCCGCCGTCCATGTATCCATGGGTGAGGCGGGCGTGACATTTGCGCTCTTCTTCGCGGCTTTTGCGAAAAAGTATTCATTCTTAACTTAACACCTATGTGGTGTAACCCGACTCGAAGTATCTAGGAAGCGCGTTGCCACAGCGGCTTCAGGATGACATCTTTTTTCCGCGAAGCCGGCGTAACGTCCCACTGTTCGAGCTTCCCGTTTTTAACGCGTCCTGTCACAATGCCGCCGTTGGAGATGTGCAGTTTGAAGTCCACATCCCAATGGGTGGGCCAGGCAGGGAAGAGATAGATCTTTCCTGGCGCTCCTGCTGTCTGCCATTCCCGCTCTTCTTGCACGAGCATGCGCTGGAAGGCAATCGAGCCAGCGCCGAAATGGTCAAAGTCAGGACAGGAGTCCGGACCTTCCCTGCCGAAGAGCGGGAAGCGGCACATCGGTGTCGTGATGCGGAAGCGGTCAACCAGGTTCTTGGAGGCCTCCTCTGCGTTTCCGGCTAGCGCCCAATGGATCTCCTGCTGTGCCCAGCAGACGTTGCGCAGGGCGCCCTTGTTGGTGTAGTTCCGGAGTGTCCGGTCAACCAGGTCTTGAGACCCCTGTGCCAAGCCAAACAAGCTAAAGGGGAAGACGGGATAAAGCTCTCCGATTTCCGAATTTTTCTGGGTTGCAAATTGTTCTGCAGGAGCAATGACCTGTTTTCCCTCCACCTCCCGCATGGGGACATCTGGAATCTGCTTGAGAAGCGCCGCCCAGGTGGCTTGATCGCTTGGCGTGCCGATCTTCATGGCCAGGAGTTCCTGAAGGCAAAAGCGCAAGCCGGCAATGTCGGGGGCCGGGTTAACAGCAACCCAGTAGGATTCGAGCACCTGGGCCGGGTCGAGCCGAAGCTTTCCCTTTTCATCGCGCGCATAATGCTTGTCAAAGAAGAGGAGGACCTCGCGTGCAAAGGGGAGTAGTTTTTGCTCCGTAAACTCTTTCTTCACATCCGCATTCTCGGTGTATCGAACATACTCAACCATCATGGCAATGGTCTCAAGTCCACAGGTAAAATAATAGTCGTGCCAGTGGCCGTTATATTTCTCACCGGGTTTTGTCTTGGGCGGACGGATGGCGTTGTCATGGTCCCTGTCATCGCCTGAGAGGCCGACGTTCTCCCGATAATAAGCGCCTTCATGGCCGAACCATTTTTGGGTGATGGCCTTGCGCATGGGCAGCAGATGAGTATAGTGTTCCATGAATACATCGAGTAGTTCCGTATCGCCGCTCATAAACAGCGGCCAATAGAGCAGGCGTTGATTCTGGAAGGTGAAACGACGGCCCCAGAGGCGGTCATCTTCGTTCGTCAGGTAAGTGCTGTCTTTCAGCGGCTCTGCATAAGGGCGCGGCGGCTTTCCATCCTTAGCAGCCGGAAGTTTAAGTTGCTGGGTAAAGATCCCGCCGTTAAATTTGGTCTGTACGGTCCCGCGGCTTTGGCAAGCCATCAGGAAGCGGAACACGTTGTAGGATTGCGAGACCAGTGCTGCCCCATCTTTTTCCATGCGCTTCACAGCGTTTTCAGCGTCGCCCATCAAACGTTCACGGTCTTCGCTTGGAAGCGACGTGTCTGAGGCCGCAATCCAGCTCCGCTCCCAGAACTCCTTCCACCAGGCGCAATGCGCCTTCCACGTTGTCGGGGTGTTGCCGACCATCCGCGCTTGATTCTCGATGGCGTTTGACCATTCAGGGTCCGGTGTGGGCGTCTGCATCTTCAGCGCATGAATACGGATGTCAAAGCGCTTGCCGTTTCCGCCAAGGACATAGCCGCCGTCATGCGTCAGGGATGTTCCGTGCGTGGGCGCTATCTCGATCAAATGGCCAAAGGTGTTGAAGCGGAACGGGTCAGGGAATTGCTCTGCGAGGTGTTCGACTTCATACTCCTTCAGATCCATCGGCAGGATGCTGTGATCTCCTACCGTGTAATACCACAGCAGCTTGCTGGGGCGATCAATCATGATGTCTTGAGGGATCTCAGAAGGAACAGTCTGCGAATTGACGCGGTCAAAGTGATTACAGGAGATAATGCGTTTCCACAGATCAGGTTTCACGGTGACCATCAGGTCCCAGGGCGCTTGAATCTCGACATGGCAGACATTACTATTCGCATCCGCCCAAATGCGTATCGTGACACCGTCCGCCTCGATCAGGATACTGCCGGTCATAAGATCCAGCGTCTGCCGGAAGGGCTTTCCTTTTGCGAACGGATTCGGAAAAATCGAAATTTTAGCACGTCCAGTCTTGATGACATCGCCGCAGAAGTTGAGCGCATCGTTTTTGGCCAGCAGCAGGAAGAGGTCCCCGTCTTCAATCGCATAGACATTCGCGCCCATGTCGCCATTGCCGATCGGCATCGTCTCCGAGGCGTCTTTGCTGGGCGAGTTCCAGATGACGTTATATCTGGACACGTCTTGCTGCGCAAAAGCAGCCCCCGCCATTGTTGAAGCCGAAACAGCAATACCGAGGAAATAGTTCCGTGTAGGCCAAATAGACATCGTATCGTTCCTTCCAGTGAACGCTACAGGCCAGTCGAGCCGAAGCCGCCGGTGCCGCGGGTGGTGTCTGACACGTCCACGACCTCTTCGACTGCGACGCGCAGCACGGGCGCGATGACCATCTGTGCGATGCGCATGCCCGGACGGATCTCAAAGGGCTCCTGCCCCAGGTTGATCAGGATGATGCCGATCTCGCCACGGTAGCCCTCGTCGATCGTGCCTGGCGTATTCAGCAGGGTGATGCCGTTCTTAATGGCAAGGCCGCTGCGTGGCCGCATCTGCGCTTCAGTGCCCTCCGGAAGCTCCATGACGAGCCCTGTGGGGACCAACGCGCGCGCGCCGGGCTGGATCGTCAGCGAGGCGCAGGAGCAGACGTCCATGCCTGCGTCGCCAGGATGGGCGTACGCAGGAATGGTGGCTTCCGGATGTTTCTTCTTGAATTTGACAGTCATGTTGATTAAGCAATGGTAACGGGGTCAATATGCCAGATATCCTTGGCGTACTCAAGAATGGTCCGGTCAGACGAGAACTTGCCTGACCGCGCCACGTTCATGAGGGCCTTCGCATCCCATTTGTAGGGCTGACGGTAGAGCTTGTCAATCTTCTCCTGGGTCTCCATGTAGCTGCGCAAATCCGCCAGCAGCATGTAGTGGTCATTAAAGTCCAGCAAGTTGCGAATGATCGGTTCAAAGATGCCGGGATTCATGAGCGAGAAGACGTTACGGCGGATCATGTTGATCGCGCGCTTGATCTCCGGATCGTTTTCGTAGAGCTCACGGGAGTTGTAGGTCGGACGCAATTTGGCGACCTCGTTCGTGCGCAAGCCGAAGATGAAGATGTTGTCTTCGCCGACCTCTTCAAAGATTTCAACGTTGGCGCCGTCCATGGTGCCCAGGGTCAACGCGCCGTTGAGCATCAGCTTCATGTTGCCGGTGCCGGAGGCTTCGGTTCCCGCCAGCGAGATCTGCTCGCTGATGTTTGCCGCAGGAATAATCCGTTCCGCGAGGGAGACGCGATAGTCCGGCATAAAGACCACATTCAAGCGCTCTTTTACGCGGGGACTGGTATTGACCACCTCAGCGACGCCATGGATGAGGCGGATAATAAGTTTCGCCATCCAATAACCCGGCGCGGCCTTGGCCGAGAAGATGAAGGTTCTCGGATAGAGGTCAAGGTTCGGATTGGTGATCAGGCGGTTGTAGAGGATGATGATATACAGCACGAGCAGCAGTTGGCGCTTGTACTCATGCAAACGCTTGACCTGCACATCGAAAATTGATTCCGGCGAGACACGGATACCCAACTGGTTGAAGATGTACGAGGAGAGCGCGTCCTTGTTTGCCTGCTTGATCTTACGGAATTGCGAAAGGAAAGACCGGTCGGTGGCATACTTTTCAAGGCCGCGCAACGCGTCCAGGTCCGTAATCCATTTGGGACCGATAGCTTCGGTGCATAATGCAGCCAGCTTCGGGTTCGCCTTCAGCAGCCAGCGGCGTTGCGTGATCCCGTTGGTCTTGTTGGAGAAGTGTGACGGATACATCTCGTAGAAATCCTTGAAGAGGGTGTTCTTCAGGATTTCCGTGTGGAGCGCTGCCACGCCGTTGACGGCGCAGGAGCCGATGATGGCCAGGTTAGCCATGCGCACAGAGCGTCCGCCACGTTCATCAATGATGCTCATGCGGGCGAGGCGGTCCATGTCATCCGGATAGAGCGAGGCGACCTGACGCAGGAAGCGCGCATTGATCTCGTAAATGATCTGCATGTGACGCGGGAGCAGCCGCTCCATCAGCGAGACGCTCCAGGTTTCAAGCGCTTCAGGCAGGATGGTGTGGTTGGTGTAGCCTGTGCATTTGCGTGTGATCTCCCAGGCTGTATCCCACGGGATATCCTCATGGTCCACGAGCAGGCGCATCAGTTCAGGGATGATGAGCGCAGGATGGGTTTCGTTCAGATGGATGAAGGCCTTTTCAGGAAGGTCGTTCCAGTCCTTGTTGGTCAGACGGAACCGGCGCAGGATGTCCTGTAACGAACACGACACAAAGAAGTACTGCTGACGCAGGCGCAGTTCCTTGCCGGCCAGCACATTGTCGTTTGGATAGAGCACCTTGGTCAGGTTCTCAGCCAGCACCTTGTCCTGCACGGCATCCACATACGAGCCCTTGTTGAATTCGTCGAGCTGGAACTCATCGTCCGCCTTTGCAGACCACAAGCGCAGTGTGTTGACCGAGTTCTTGAAACCGACGACCGGCAGGTCATACGGTACGCCGAGCACGCGTTCGGTTTCAACCCAGTTCCATTCGCTGCGATTGGCGTTCGATGTGCACTCCACGCGTCCTCCGAAATGGACGGTCTGCGTGTGCTCAGGACGCGCGATCTCCCAGGGATATCCATCCTTCAACCAATGATCCGGCTCTTCGACCTGCTGGCCATCGATTATCTTCTGACGGAAGATGCCATAGTCATAGCGAATCCCATAGCCCATACCGGGAAGTTCGAGGGTGGAGAGCGAGTCCATGAAACAGGCGGCCAGACGTCCGAGGCCGCCATTGCCAAGGCCGGCGTCTACTTCGAAGTCACGGAGCGAATTCCAGTCAAGACCGTCCTCTTCCAGCGCCTCGCGGCAGATGGGGTCCATCTTCAGGTTGATGACGTTGTTGCCCAGGAGACGGCCAATCAAAAATTCGAGCGAGAGATAATAGACGCGCTTCACATTATCACTGCGGTATTTCCCCTGCGTCTCGATCCACCGTTCGACGATGCGGTCGCGGACACAAAGCGCAAAGGCCGTATATTGGTCCCGCTCAGTCGCATTGTCCTCCGTCTTCGCGAGTGTGTAGCGAAGATGACGTTCAAAGTCTTGCTTAAGAGAGTCAACGCTCATTTCAACGCGGCGGACACGTGAGCGACGTTTGGGTTCCTGCTTTTCCATAAAATCCTTTCAGCATTCTTTCAATCCCGCTTTTCAGGGATAAAAAATTTAAATAAGTATACTAAAGGAAGGCCTCCCCCGTCACGCGTAAACATGCGGTGCCCGCAGAAAATTAGTTGGGTGAATATCCAGTCAAAACGACGTCCAGGGTGCCTCTTGGCAGTCAGCAACCCCAAGTTTCAAGTTTCCAGTTTCAAAACTTTGGAACTTAAGCACTCTCGAACTTTAGAACTTCTTATCCCTTGAATCCGTTCGGATTCTGCGACTGCCACCGCCAGGCGTCTTCGCACATGGTCTTGAGGTCGCGCGTGGCGACCCAGCCCAGCTCAGCTTTCGCCTTCGCGGGATCTGCCCAGCATTCAGCGATGTCGCCGGGGCGGCGCGGCTGGAGCGTGTAGGGGACCTTGCGTCCGGATGCCGCTTCGAAGGCCTTGACCACATCCAATACGCTGTAGCCCTTGCCGGTGCCCAGGTTATAGACCGCCAGTCCGGGTTTTGAAGCGAGCTTGTCAATGGCTTTCAAGTGGCCGATTGCCAGATCCACGACGTGAATATAATCACGGATCCCTGTGCCGTCAGGCGTCGGATAGTCATTGCCGTAAACATTGAGGCTCGGAAGGCGGCCGACCGCCACCTGTGCCACGAAGGGAAGCAGGTTGTTCGGAATGCCCGCAGGGTCTTCGCCGATCCGTCCGCTTTCATGGGCGCCGATTGGATTGAAGTAGCGCAGGATAATAATGTTCCAAGCCGGATTGGCTTTCTGGAGGTCACGGAAAATCTGCTCCATCATGAGCTTGGTCCAGCCATATGGATTGGTCGCCCCGGGCGTCGGGAAGTTTTCGCGGATCGGCACGGAGATGGGATCGCCATAGACCGTCGCAGAGGAGCTGAAGACCAGATTGTGGCAGTTGTTGGCCTCCATCACTTCGCAGAGATTGATCGTGCCTGTGATATTGTTCTCGTAATACTTGAGCGGCAGGCGTGTGGATTCGCCGACCGCCTTCAAGGCTGCGAAATGAATGACCGCGTCAATCGGACCTTCCGCCTTGAAAATGGCATCCATGGCAACGCGGTCACGCGTGTCCGCTTCCAGGAAGGTGAGCGTTTTGCCCGTGATTTGTTTTACACGTTTCAGGCTTTCTTCTGAACTGTTGCACAAATTGTCTACGACGAGGACTTTATGTCCATTATTCAGGAGTTCAATGCATGTATGGCTTCCGATAAAGCCTGCTCCGCCCGTCACTAACACTTTCATTTTTCATTCCTTTTCTGTTGAAATTGATATCATCTCAAAAATGGCTGAATTTTGCAAGCCCCAAGATCTCTACAGCTTTCGTCCGCAAGCCTTGCAGAACGTGGAGTCCTCTGTATTCAAGGTGCTGCAGCCAGGGCATTTGATCATGACGACGCGTTCGGGTTTGCCGTTGATGTGGATGTCGGCCTCGTCCATGGCGTCCTTGACCATGCCTCCGGCCATGCGACTGTAGGGTTCGAGTT
This sequence comes from uncultured bacterium, assembly GCA_942493055.1. Lineage (GTDB taxonomy): Bacteria > Verrucomicrobiota > Kiritimatiellia > RFP12 > UBA1067 > CAIZQW01. Next base: position 5,595,094 of record OW818680.1, read on the forward strand.
CGTCCCGCGCCTTGTTAGGGTCGAGTACAACCCCGGACCCCGCGAGTCCTTTTGCGCCAATCCCGCGGATGAACCCGCCGATGATCAAGAGGGCCATGCCGCCCAAAGCTCGAAATATGCTGGAGCGGGCGTTCGCCTCGAAGTTGTTAAAGTTGCCAAAGTTCATAGCCCCGGTGATGAAGACGGAGAAGAACAACAGCCCGCCGATCACCATCAGCCCACCGCCGAGATAGTACGCCATCTGCCGTTCCTCTGAAATATTCTTGGCCATAGATACTCCTTACGCTCTGAATGAAATCACCTGTTCGTTGTCAATGAAACATCAGTATAGAACTTCTTGTTGTCCTGTTCCATCTGATTTTTCAACTCCAAGAATTTTCTTTCTCCACGAAACATTTGAAATCGGGTTACGTCTCGTACGAGACGTCTTGGAGTGCGGTGGCAAGCCGAGGCCTGAGGGCCGGACGCGACACCGCTTTTTTCATTATCGCCAAAGCTGTCTCGCGCTGAATACCGTTTGTCTGTAACTTGAACTTTCATTCTTGAATACTTTTTCGCAAAGATCGCTATTTGGGTGAAGGACGGAGTGCCGCTCTTTCGCTTGCGCTCATCGCTCCCGTCCGGCGGTTGCCGGACGGGCTTCAAGTGAGCGTTCGCACGGCGCGGATACGCTTGTGCTCTGCGCCTACTTGTTGTCCTACGCATTCGGCGAATACGCCGACGGCATAGCTCGTCCTTCACCCAGAGTCGATGCGTGACACTCGGGTGCTTGCACGAGATAAGCCCCGGCTGCATGCCCGCCGTAGCCTTGGCGAAGGTGGGTATTCAGACACTTGCGGGGGCTTTCCGTGCAAGCACCTCTCATAGCGATCTTCGCGTAAAACATTCTATTTATTCGCGTGGTTCGCGCTATTCGATGCTAAAAAAGTTACCAGTCCGTTTATTCCCGGGGTCTCACTGCCAATTGGTACTGCCAACTGGTACTGCCGACTGGTACTGCCAACTGATACTGCCGACTGGTACTGCCAACTGGTACTGCCGACTGGTACTGCCAACTGGTACTGGTACAAGGGCATTAAGGCTGGCGGAAATTGGCGACCCGGTGAAAGGTTAAAAAGTTGGCGTCATGTGCCCGGTGCGCTCCGCCGAGACCGTCATCAAAGGCTGTGCGGCTGAGATAAATAATGTCATTGCCTTCGAATTGCCAGTCGATATACTGCCACGCGTGCACGCTACTGTCGGCATGATTCTGTAACGTGGCTTCGGTCCGCCACGCTTTCAGATCTGTTGAAGAGACCAGTAGAAGATTATTTCTGAAGGCTTTAGGGTTGGTCTGCTTATTGACGATCGACCAGTAGCGTGACGTCGTCTTGTCAAAGCGGATCGTGAATTTCACGCCGCCGCCAGGCATGTCGATGACATCTGTTGCAGGATTGAACGAGAGCGTTTTGCCATCCTCCGCAACATGCACGATGGCGGCTTTATCATCTCCGCTTCCATTGGTCCGCAGCATGTTGACGATCGTGTTGTCCGGGGCCAGCAGGACCGCCCCCTCCAGCCAACTGAACGCTGGATTCTTGGGCAGGCGCTCGCTGAAGGACCAGTTGTCCGCATTCAGCAGGTCTGCATCTACAGGTGCGGAGATCACCATGGCTTCAAAATTACCCCAGGGTCCGCCAGTGAAGACCTCCATGGAGCGCCAGAGGCGGTTGTTATGCAGCAGGGTCTGACACGGGGCGCAATGGAAAGTCCCCTTACGCAGGAGACCTGTTGCTGCATCGCTCGGTGCTGTCCACGTTTTTCCATTGTCCGTGGAACGGCGGATCAGCATATCCCCGTACTCGTGGCGTGTCCCCAGGATATAGAGCGCGTCTTTGTGCACGAACAGTTTGCCCCAGAAAAGAGGCGTGATCGTGGCGATCTTGCGCCAACTCAAGCCCTTGTCTGCGGAGGAGAAGACCACAGATGTCGCATTAGTCCGACTGTTTGCGCGGGGACCGAAAAAATCGTGTGACGCCACATAGTCACCATTGGGTAGGATGGCGATGCTGGGCGAGCCGATATATTTACCAGATAGTTTAGGGGAGTGATCAACGATCACGCCGGGAACCTGCGAGGCGTCAAGCGCGGCAGACGTCGTGGAAATCTCAGACCAATAACCCGCTTCCCACGACCAGCCTGTGGGCTTGTTGAAGAGTTCGATGAGGACGCTCTTGCCTGCGTACTCCGAGAGGTCGACAGTCACCTCAAGCCAGCCGTTGGAGCAGGTGGACTTCCCGATCTTTTTGCGAAGGAGTTCTTGCATGTCAGCCCGCACGAGCAGTTGCCAGTCCCCTTTCGGGTCGTGGCCGACGGCGAGCTTAAGCGTTGTCATCTTGCCAGCTGGAATATCCATCTTCCGGCTTAAGACGCAGGCGCTATTCTGGTCGAGCGGGTGCGTGACAAAGACGTTTGTGCGTCCGAGCGCTTCGGCTCGGAGGCCGGGACTCATCTCCGTTCCGCAGTCCGCGATGGTCCAGCCCGGAGCGAATTTATCGAAAGCTTTCCTAATCGTATCAGAAGTTGCGGTTGCAGTGATCTGGGACATCTCTGCCTCCGTGAAAGTGCTGTTTGCGATGGGGCCTGGCGCCCAGCTCAATTCCAGGGTACTGGGCTTCGCGGGCTTTACAGGGATGACAAAGACCTCATCGCCGCTCGCATCCTTCTCGACCATGCCCCCTTCTTTCTTGATCGCTTGGCGGGCTAAGCTTTCGCAGACATTGAGGAGCCCCGGGACGTTGTAGGCCGTGTGGCTGAAGAGGGGCTTTTCGTTCAGTTCTTTCGAGAACCGTTCAGGAAGGTTGGCGAAGCCGGTTGTGGTGAAGAGGACGCCTGCGGCGCTTGAGGGGTTGCAGTCGGAGTCCTGTCCGCATCTGCAGGAGATGATGATAGTCTGGTCGAGATCCCCCTTGCCGTAGAGGAGCCCCATGAGGACGTATGCGCCGTTGATCTTGCAGTCGATCCCGCCATTAGATGCTTTCTGATACTCGGGGTTTTTGCGGTACTTGTCCTGGCAGAGTTGCCAGCACGCCTCCCACGAGGGGACCTCCTTCGACCACTTCAGCAGGTCGCGCACCATCTCGGCATATTGGCTCTCAGCAGGGATGGCTTTGAGGCCGGCTTCGACAACCTTGACGATGTCCTTCTCAAAAAAAGCTTCTGCGTACAAGGCCCCCATGAACTGTCCGGCATACATGCCGTCCCCGTAGTTCATCAAGCGTCCGAACTTCTCGCCCAGAGTGTTGACGAAGTTGGGCATGCCAGGGGCGATGAGTCCCGAGAAATCAGCTTCGATCTGGTAGTCGATGTCATTGGGACATTTGTTGAATTTCGGGTGGCTGGAGTCCGGGGGCGCGATACCCTTGCGGAGATTCTTGCGTCCTGCATCATTGGCGCACCAGAGCGGGTAGCCGCTGTTGGCAAAGTCGATACCTGCCTGACGGATCGTGCAGTCGAGGCCATACTGCTCCATCGTGCGCAGGAAGGTCATCTCGACGTAAAGGTCGTCCTGCCCGAAGGCGTCATTGATCATGCGCGGCTGCCACTTCGGCATGGCGCGCTCGGGCATGATCGTGTCGCGGTACTTGAACTCAGTCGGCGCAGCCCAGGAGACGCCAGCGATCTGGCCGATCCACCCTGCCTTCATCTTGTCGCGATACTCCTTCACGGAGAGTCGGCGGTATTGAGGTGCATCTGCTGCCAGGAGATAACTGGTTGTCAGCGCGATCACAACGGCAAAAAAAACATGGATACTGTGTCTCTTTTTCATCAGTTCTCCTTAAGGGCTAACACCAAGATGTCTGGCCTTAATAATACTTATGGCCTCATTTCATAACGACTGAAATGGTGTCATGATTAAGGATATAAAACAAGCCAAAATATGTGCCAAAATTGAGCCTTGTCCAGCTTATCCAAAACGAGTATAATATAAATGCATTTAGATCCGTGTTGGTTAACAAGACTTAATGTATTAATGAATGGTCACATCAGAAAGGAGCGAATGTAATATGTCAAAGAATCATTCCTCTATCTCTTTTTTCTGGTATTATTCTGACATAAATAAGAGTGTTCATGGTTTTTTTGCTCTTCCATTTAATCGGAGATTTCTATCCATGACATTACTTGTTGTATGCCTCATGAACAAGGTGTCGGCTGCAGCACTGAACCCGGCGAACTACCCCGTCCTCGGATCGTTGACAGCGACACAAGACGTGATCATCGACACCACGCAATTGAAGGTGCTGGTGGGCGGCGTTCCGGTAGCCGGGTGGAACGGGCAGGTGATCTCCCAGAGCGGCGGTGCCACGAATCTAGCGGTTTTCTGTTTCTCGCAGTTCACGATCAGTTCCACCAATACGCTAACGATCCAGGGTGCACTCCCGGCGGCTGTTTTGAGCCGCGGCAATATTGTTTTCGGCAGCAATGTCATTGTTACGGCGGGCGGTGGGCTGGGAGGCGCTCGATCCTATTCTGGAGATCCTGCTTCGTACGGCAGTGGCCCCGGCGGCGGCGAAGGGGGCTATGCCGGCCCAGGCAACAGCTCGTTTGGAAATGGCGGCGGCGGGAGTTTCGGCGGTCGGGGAAGCCCCGGTTATGGCTCTGATTACACAGCTGCGCCAGGCGAGCCCTACGGCGATCTGGCGGTGGCGCTCGAGGCCGGCAGCGGCGGCGGTGGCGGTTGCAACGAAGGCCCGGTCACAAAGAACTGTACCGACGGCGGCAAAGGCGGAGGCGCGGTGGAATTCGTGGCGACAGGGACTTTGTCGCTGCCCGCCAGTGCTTCGATTAGGGCCAATGGCGAGCGATATCCGCCCCCAGAACCGCCGGATGTCTATCCAGCCTACGGCGGGGGCGGTAGCGGGGGCGGCATCATCCTGAAGGGCGGACGTGTCAACACCGCAGGTGCTGTCGAGGTTAGCGGCGCCTACGGGGGGGACGAGGTGTTCGATGCTGCGGGTGGCGGCGGCGGACGCGTGAGCACCGAAATTGCAAGCTTCTACTATGGACAGGATCACTTGGGTATGGTCGATAGCACCGGATATAACTTCTATGGCGATGCTAACGGTGTCACGGACCTGCTTGTGAAAGAAGTGGTAGTCCCCGGCGGACAGTCCCTCGTCCTCACCAGCGGATCCCTGCCGGCCGAGACATTCCCGAGTACATACCAACAACAGACCTTCGGTAAGACCTTTCGGGCCAGCGGCGGCACTCTGATTGTGGACGGCAACATGCCTGATGCTGCAGGCCTGACTGCGGAGAGCGACGGCGCAATCCGAATCGCTTCTGGATCGACAACGGCCACCAAAATCCTAGTGAAGGGTGATGGGAACTTTGAGGTCGGCTCTGGAACTTCTCTGACCTGCAGCGGAAAGACCAGTATTGAAGCGGGAGGCGCACTGACGGTGCTGGGCGGGTTCTCATCCTATGGCGTTCTCCTGAACGGTGGCTGCGTCAATGTGATCGGTACCACTGTCTCCGCCACAAACAGTGTCGCCAACACCACAGGTGCCGAGATCAACGCCATCAACGCGACGCTCAACTTCTCTGGCTCGGGTACCTATGCGCTCGTGAATTTTAACAAGCTTAACCTCGTCGATGTCAAGGTGTACGGGAGCGTCAATTCCCCTGCTGGATCGGAAATCCAGGTCGCCGGGGCGGTGACCTTCTACGGGCTCGTCCATGGCGCGGCGAATTTCCCGGGGTCAGGGCTTGTCACCTTCAAGGCAGGCTACGAGCCGGGGGACAGCCCGGCCCAGGTTCTGTTTAACGGGGACGTGACATTCAGCGGTGGCGGCTCACTGGTCATGGAACTCGGCGGCACAACGGCTGGCAGCGAATACGACCGACTCGTCAGCCGCGGCACGCTGCGCCTTGACGGACTGCTCGAAATCAGGCTCTACGGCGGCTTCACACCGAAGACGGGCGACCGGTTCGACCTCTTTGACGGAGCCTTTACCGGTGGGTTTAGCTCGATCTCGCTGCCCGATCTTGGCGAGGGTCTCGTGTGGGACACATCAAGCCTTTACATCACCGGCGAACTGGCAGTGAAAAGTGTTGACTCCGGCACTGTAATCAAAGTCTCCTCGATTAAATAGAGAGAACCTATTATCTCAAAGACTCGACGTTGAGGCTATTTTGTCTGCCATTTATCTTTGCTCTCCAGCACCTTCTTTGGGCCGTCTCCTTCAAGCCAGGTTTTTGCGGAGGTGTTATTGAGCAGATAGGCGTCCCAGAAGGCTGTGCTGAGCGCAAGAATGGAGCGATGATGGTTGGGGTTGCGCGCGTGCTTATCACCGGGCAGGGCGCGCTCTGTGAAGACCGAGTGTTCAGCCTCATCGAGAACCAGTTCATATTTGCTGCCTGTTGGGAGGGCGGGAAACACGGCAAGGCGGGAGGCCACATCGATATCGCCGATGGGGGATATGTCTTTTGTCCCGGTCATGAGCATCCACGGAAGGGAGACTTTTCCAAAGGCAGATTGAGCGGTTCCACGCCTCGGGCTGCTGGGGCTCATGATAACCGCAGCAGCGATGCGAGGGTCTGTAAACGGGGCTTTGTCTCCTATGATCGTCTGTCCGCTGACAGCCTGTGTGGTCACGGCGCCGAAGGAGTGGCCGGACATGCCGACCTTTTTGAGATTGAGTTTGCCGGCCAGCGCATGTCCTGTTTCCGTGTTCCATCGTTCAAGTTGATCCAATACAGCGGGGACGTCTTTGACGCGATCCAGAAAGTTTTGTCCACTGGCCGCCCCTCGCATAGCATCCATACGTTGATTCCCAGGTTTGTCTTTCCAGACGGAGGTATCACTGCCTGGATGCTGGAGAAACACGGCCACATAACCGCGAGAAGCCCAGTGCTTTCCAAGGAAGGCGCTCCCTTCGCGTGAACCGCCCAGTCCATGGCTGAAGAGAATGACTGGCACAGGCGATGCGGTTTCCGGCAAGTAGATGCGGATCGGGATGGTTCTCTTCCGCTGACTGTCCACGACATCGAGGTCTGTGACCTTCGCCGCACCTTTGGATAAAGCGATTAGAGGATCATATACTGTCACATCCACGCTCTTCGTCGCGATCTGGCTTGTTTGCGGGATGACGTTGTTGGTTGTTGCTGCGGGTGTCTTGCATCCTGATACACTGACTGCACTGAGCAACACAAGCGCCCAGCAATTGATCATGTTCATGTATTTATTCCTCTGTGCGCTTGGGCTCTTCTTGTTTGGGTTCCGCTGTGTACCTGAAGACGACGAGTTTGCAGTTGCTGCACCGCTTTGCTGGGAGCTTGTCTTTAGATAGCTTATGGAATCCCCAGGAGTCCTTGTGGAGTTTTTCCATCTTCGAGCCAAACACCCACTTCGCGTCTGGGTCGAGGGTCCAGCAGATTCCGAAAGACGGAACCAGCACATAACCCGATTCAAGAGGGGAGCCGCATTCAGGGCACTTTTCTATGGTCGGTATGTTCGTCATTAGTTTCTCCATAACTTCAAGGTTAGGGTTGCTTTTTTATCGCACGGTTATAGAAGTCATCCGATGCGAATTCCTGAGCGGCACGATCAAGCGCTTTGGTCATTGCTTCCCTGACGATCCGCTCGAATTCACCCGTTGCACCGACCCACAGTGTTCGCTTCTCTGAACCTTGTATGTGTCGCTCCCAGACAACCGCTTGAGTTGCGGGATTAAGCGCCTTCACTTTCACATCGACCTGATGCCACACCATCATGTAGAGGTCCATCCAGAACGTGACGACCTCGCCCTCAACAATGGCATCGCACTTCAGTTGAGGTGTCGGCGCACCGGCCAGGGCAGGCTTTTCAAGGAACGCGTTATAGCCTGCTTGCTTCAGAGCATCAATAAAATATTGCGTCAGCAACTCGTCGATCTTTACTCCCGGTTGCGTACCGACATGTCCCAGGACCATGCCAAAGCCATTGCGCTTGTTGCCGATATACTGCGTATGCTCTCGCTTATCAACAAAGGGGCGGACGAGGATGTCGCCCTGGCGTGTTTGAGGGACTGCCGCAAGTTGGCCATGCGACATGACCAGTTGGGTCGTGCCGATTGCACAGCCTCCTGAGAAGAGCCCGATCAATGCGAGCATGCTGCATCCTGCAACTGCCGATATTCTTTGACTTAAGCGTGTCATCTGTTCGTTCTCCTGTTTTTAGTGTTTTGTTTAAAAAACACGGTCCCATAATTTGAAAAAGTATGACAGGTCTAGCGACACGGGACAAGAAAAAAAACGACCGCTTTTACGGTAGGCGCGGTCTGTCATTATTAAGGACACCGAAAAGGTGAAAAGGGTGTCCGATGAAAAAAGCGCTTCTGTCAAATGCGTGGACACCGTAATCTAAAGGGATGAAAACGATGTCTACTCTCACATTCAGGGACAACCTTGCGAAGTTCAAACAGCAATACGCCGCCATGCGGACAAAGACTGCGAAAGGGAAAACGCTGGATTCATTATGCCAGACATACGGGTGCTCCCGTAAATACTTGAACAAGCTATTGAGGGGGAAACGCGTATACCGCCCTCACAGGGGGCGCGGGCCGAGCTACGGCGAGGAGGATAGAAAGCTGCTGGGCAGACTGTGGGCCGCCGCCGGACGGCCATGCCCGGAATATCTGAAGACCATGCTCGCAAGGACGGCATCCGACTATTGCGCCCTCGGGAATGAAGTTCGCGCGGATGCGCTGGGGAAGGTGCTGAGGATGAGCGTGTCCACCATCGGACGATCCCTGAAGCGTGACGGCGTGGCCGGATATCGGAGGAACAAGGCTTCCGGGATGAACGCCTTGAAGTCTTCAATCCCCGAATGCCCCGGCAGCGAGCTGCCCGAGGACTCGGTCGGCACCTGCCAGGTGGACACGGTCTTCCTCTGCGGCGGAAACATGGCGGGGTCGTTCTTTTCAATCGGCAGCCTGACGGATGCGCTGACGCAATGGTTCGAATGCGCCCCGACGTGGAACCACGGGGGTGAAAACACGGCGCAGGCCATGCTTTCAATCGTCGGGAGGCTGCCCTTCGACATCCTCCACATGCACCCCGACAACGGCTCAGAGTTCATCAACTATATCTTCATCGGAAAACTTGCCGAGGCGGTCACGGGCTGCCGGATCAGCCGCTCGCGTGCCTACAGGAAGAACGACAACTGCAGGATAGAGCAGAAGAACGGCTCAGTCGTCCGCGAGTACTTTTCGGACATACGTTTTGACAGGATGGAGCAGTACGACGCGCTGAAGAAGGTCTGCATGGACATCGCCCTCTACACGAACCTGTTCCGCCCCTGCAAGAAGCTTGTGTCCAAGAGGCGGAAGGAAAGCAAAGGCGTCAGGTACATAAAAAAATACGACAAGCCATCCACTCCTCTCGAACGGCTTCTGGCGGTGAAACCTTCCGATCCGCGGGTCCGCCGGTATCTGGACATGTATAGCAAGACAAACTCCATCACGCTGTACAAGTCCATCCAGAGCCAGCTAAGAAGGCTGGTGAGGGAGCTTCATTCAGTGGAGGGAGGCAGCGGAATACCGCAGCCTCCCTCCACTGAATCTGCGGCCCGCCCTCATAGCTCTTTCCACCGCCGTTCGGTGTCCAAGCATTTGACAGAAGCGGTATGCAACTAATCTTCCTTTCGGTGTCCTTCTCTATTGACAGAATACGTAGGTGCGCATATGCATTTTTGTTTGCTAACAGAAGAATGCCTCATATCATTGGGATCGTTGCAGGCTCTGAGCATGATCTTCGTCGAGACGTTGACAGTGCCAGTTGTTAGGGCGGTTCGGCACAGCCTCACCCTCCAGCTCATGGGCATGGCGTTTGCCGGGCGTATGATGGAGGGCGAGACTTCGGCGAGCCGACCTGTCCGCCGGAGGCGTATTCGCGTAGGCGGATCGACTGCCTGACACATGAGAAGTCTGCGGCATCGCGTTTCACAATTACTAAATTTCATTGTGTTAATAGTTCTTTTATCACAGCTCGCCGGACTGGTGTATTACAGACAAATCGAAATTGCGCCCCCGTTCTGTCCCTGACTCTACTTGTTCGTGTTCCCTGGTCCGCGGCGGGCCCAATCAGGAACTTTCAGGGTTTGGGACGGCGCATCTGCCGGAGTGTATGGTTTAAGATCCAGGACAGGCGTGCCATCGAAGGCGTCTATCGCGTCGAGTTGCACGAGGTTGCCTGCCACGCTCTTGATGCGGCAGACGCTTAGCGCGATGAGATTCGGGCGGAACGGTGAGCGGCATGCGAAAACGCCGGTGAGCGGATTTTCCTTGTTCCCGCGCGGATGAACGCGCAGGGTCTTGCGTTTCTCAGGCGTATCGTTTTTGTCAAACCAGTAGATGACCTGAACGTGCGACCACTGGTCGAGTCCGAGCAGGCCTTCCACATACGGTTCAAAGAGGCGCACACTTGCCGCTCCGTCCTTAACCTCAACCTTCCCAATGGGAACCAGTTTGTACGCGATTTCGCCTACAGATGCGGCCTCCTCAGCTATCGCCGAGGCTGCACATCCTGCGACCCCCAGCACCGCACTATTCATCATGAACTTGCGTCTTGATGTCTTCATTGTTATTGCTCCTCGTATGGTAAAATACGTTGTCAGTCTTTATGCTTATTTCTCGCACGTCTATAGAAGCCGTCAAATTTTGGAGTGCGGTGGCAAGTGGTATTCCACGCGACACCGCTTTCGCATTGCACGGGCCGGAAAGCGGTGCCGCTCCGTTCCGGCGACTGCCGGACCGGCTTGTCACCGCATTCCAAAATGAGACACCACCCGCATTGTTGAAGCCAAAACTTCAACAATTTATAACCGTACTTTGCTGACGTTGTTGGTGAGCAAGAAATCATGCAGCCCCGTCAGATTGTCGGTGTTGATCAAATCCACGCCAGCCTCCAGCATTACAGCCCAGCCTGCAGGGGAATCCGGAGCGTTCCAGAAACGTATGCGTCTAGCCTGTGCATGCGCCTGGGCAACGAGCGCCTTCAGTTTCTCCTTCTCCTGCTCGGGGAGGGGCCCTTTGCCCCGCCACTTATAATGCTTTCCCCAGTTGTCGCTGATCATGGGTATGAGATGGGGCGATGCCGGGCTTTTCAAATCGTCAAGACGTCCGTCGTAGGAGACGTGTCTGACCTTTTCTGCCTCCATTAATGCACGGGGGCGATTCCCGGAAATGATAATCATCACTGCGTTTGTTTCTGTCCGGTCTGCATAAAACGTGGTCAGCATTTTCTCATAAGGCTTGAGCATCGTTGTCAACGTGTGATAGGTGTTTGTGGCCTCGGATTTGAAGTCAATGAAGAGCGTGACCATCGGACCGTTGCTATACACGCGTCCGCCATTCGCTCTCACACGTTCCAGCAGCGGATCTAAATAGAGCTTCTGCAATGTCCGTTCCTTCTGCACCGCCTTGAGTTCATGCGCCACCAGCAATTGCCCCTCCACAAGCCAGACATCAGCCTCAACGCTGCAGAACCCTTGATCCAGCGCATCCAGCAACGGACGGGTATGCTCATAATCATTGTGCGCATGGGCGCGCAGTAGGGGGGTGGTCTTGTCAACAGTCTGAGCAATGCTGATGAATGAGAGTGCTGTTAGGCAAAGGGCAAGACATGTATAAAACTCTTTCATAATCGCTCCTTGTGATAAATGAAATCATCCAGTTCGACCATTCATCGAATGCCGAAAGCGAAGCGCTAATAAATCAATTCGAGAATTCGCGCATTGCCGCTCCATCGCGGAATACCGCTCCTCGCTCCAGCTTCGCTGGCCTCAAACGAGCGTTCGGACATCGTGCATACACTCGTCCTCGGCGCGTGTTTGTTCGAGAATTCGCGCATTATCCCTTTACACCGTCTGCTTCAAATACTCTTCTTCGAGTGAGCTGCCTTGAGTGATGGTCAGGAGTCCGCATTGGGAGAGGAGTAGGGGCACCATGCGTTTGTTCAGTTCAGTTGCGGGGATAGTCTGCTCTGCATAGTGGCAGGTGAGGGTGTTCGTCTGCGGATTGAAGGCCAGGGTTCCTCCTTCGCCAAGCGCTTGTTCAAGGATGGCGAGGTCAATGGGCGGGCCTGCGAGCTGGTAGACCAGGATGCTGGCTTTGCGTGTGATATTGTCGACAGGGCCGAAGCGTACGGTCTTGCCGTGCTCGATGAAGGCGACATGGTCGCAGAGCTGCTCAATATCGTTCAGGTTGTGCGAACTGATGACGATGGTCTGCTCAGTCCGCCGCTTGGCAATGAAGGCGCGCATGCGTGCGGCCTCGCGCGGATCAAGTCCGTTAAGCGGTTCGTCGAGGAGAATGATCTCCGGGTTCCCGATGAAGCATTGCGCTGCCATGATGCGCTTGCGCATGCCATGCGAGAGCGAGCGGATCGGGGAGTTCACCCGGTCGCCCAGGTTGACAGCTTCCATCATGGCGGAGGCGGATTTCTGGGCGGCTTGCAAGGAGAGGCCCTGTAGACGGCCGTAGTGCGTCAGCAGTTCCAGCGGACAGCTTGTGAGCGGCAGTTCGGAGTCCTGTGGCAGGATTGCAAAGCGTCCTCCATGGACATCCGCGTCAAAGGGGCCGTTGCCCAGCAGGTTGACCGTGCCGGAGGTGGGCTTGAGAAATCCGGCGACCGTCATCATCAGCGTTGTTTTGCCTGCACCATTCGAGCCGACGAGTCCGGTGACGCTATAGCGCGGGATGCGGAGCGTCAGGCCGTCCAAGGCGCGGCGCTTGCCGTAGCATTTGACAAGATTGGAAACTTCGAGTGCGGTTATCATGATTAAAGGTCGCGTTTCTGGAAGAAATAGTAGCCGATGCCGAGATAGGTGAAGCCGAGCGTGATCAAAAAGACGGAACCTGTGATGAGCGGCTGAGCGCTGCTTCTCCAGAGGAGCATCTCGTAGTTGGCTGGAAAGAGCGCGGCAATGTAGGGCAGAATCACGCGCCAGCCAATCCCATTGCTGAAGAAGGTTGTCACCCCTGTGATAATGGCGAGTCCGACCAGCGAGAGGATCCCAAAGATGGTTGATTTGCTCGCTGACTTTGTGAAGAGGGAGAGCCCCATGATCAGTCCGACAAAGGGGAAGGAGTAGAGCCAGGCGCGTACAGCCCAGAACGCCATATTCCAGATCAGCTCGATCGGCGCATAGCGTCCGAGACGGAAACGGGCAACTGCATACGCGCAGACGCCGCTGATGATGACCGCCAAGGCAATCAGCGATATCTGCCCGAAAAACTTTCCGAGCACCCAGGCACCGCGCGATGTGCGGAAGGCAATATAGCGCACGGCCCCGGACCCCATCTCCTCCGGGATGCGATTGGCGGCAATGAGGACCACCAGCAGGGGCATGTAGAAGAAGGAGAGCCAGGCGTAAATCAGTTCGACTGGATTCTTGCCTTGGATGTCGTCAAAGACCTTGTTGCTTTTGGAGACCTGGCGCATGATGCCCTGAAAAGGCTTGGACTTCCAAAGCGTCGTGGCGATGGCGCCCGGGTTTTCAGAGGCGGGCAAGAGCAAGACAGAGGCGAGTTCCTTTTCAACTTTCTGAAGCAGGCTGATGGACCAGTACATGGTGCCCACAGAGGTGGCCATGTAGAGCAGCAAGGCCACGAGCGCGCGGCGGCTGCGCAGTGCGTCAAACCACTCGTAGCAGGTCATTCGCCAAACATGTATGAATTGTGTCATTGAAGTTCTCTTGCTTTAACGTGCAAAGGGCGGGCGCATGTTTTGGAACTTGTCCTGCACCTCGGTCAGGGGTTCAATCACATTCGGGTCGATGAAATCTGTCATCTGCATTTTGCCGACCTCGGATTGCTTGTCTTGCGGGACAGCCTGGAAGAGCGAATCATAAGCTGTGGTCATTGCGGAGGTCATCTGGGCGACGACACGGATGCTCTGTTCGGTTGTCATCTCCGGTGAGTTTTTGACTTCGGTTGCGAGCCCCTTCATGGTGTCGAACATGGTTTGATTCATCGTGTTGATGGCGTTGTCAAAAGCGGTTTGTTGCTCAACGGTTGTTAGTCCGAGCTTATCAATCATCTGTGCCCGTGCGAGTTCCGCGCGTGTCCGCCAGAGTTCCTTGGCTTCGTCGATGCGTGCGCGCAGGTCTTCAGGCGACATGCGCTCGCGGTGTCTGTGCCCTGCAGGCTCGTTTGTGCTCGTCAGGTCGAGGCTGATGGCGTTCGTGGCGCCCTCAGGCGGCTGGTTGGTCACGGCTGGCGCGCGTTTGCGGGGCTTGGAGGCTTTGTCCGGAATTTGAACCATGCGCGTGATATTGTTCAGCGCATCGGTGTTTTTCTGAGTCGTCACTTCCATCCGGACGGCTGATTCGACGCGTGTCTCTTCATTCGGAAGCCAACGGCCGATCAGCAGCCCCGCGAGCAGGGTAAACGGAAGCAGATGCCATAGTTTCATAGCGAGTCTCCTAGTAAGCAATATTGAAATCAATAACGGTTGACGGCACGCGGAATTTGCGCGTCACCAGGTTGGCCAGTGCGCGGACGCCTGTCAGTTCCGTGGCGTAGTGGCCGGCAAAGACAGCGTTCATCTTGAGATTTTCAGCCAGGGTGTAGCCTTGCAGACTCGGCTCGCCGGTCAGGAAGGCGTCGACGCCCAGCGCTTTTGCCTCAGCGATCATATCTGAGCCGCCGCCGGAGACGATTCCGATCTTCTGGACCCGTTTCGGTCCGAAATCCAGTGCCCGAGACTCGCAGGCAAGGTGCTGTTTGACCAGCGCACAGAAGTCCGTGAACGCCATGGCCCTGGGCAAAGTCCCGGTCACACCAATCGTATTCCCGTGATAGGAGAAGGCAGGCTCGACGTTTTTCAGCTTCAACAGCTTGGCCAGTTGTGCATTGTTGCCATAGAGCGGATGGGCATCCAGGGGGAGATGGGAGGCATAGACTGCGATGTTGTGGGTGATGGCGAAGGCAACCAGCTCGTAATTCAACTCTGTAATGCGCTTGAGGGAGTCGGCCCAGCTTAAGCCATGGTGGCAGATGACAAAGTCTGCGCCGTGTTCATGCGCTGCCTGAAGAAAGCGCAGGCTGGCATCAACGCCAACAGCGACGGAGGTGACCGTCCCCCGGTTAGCAATTTGAAGCCCATTGTTAGAAGAATCGGTAAAAGCCTGATTCTGGAGCGTGCGATCCAGGAACTGTACGACACGTTGTAAGTGTATGCTCATACCGAATGGCTTTCTTTATACTGGAGGGACGCGCTCTGTCGCGTCCGCCATAGCTTTTGCAAGAGAATAGTTTGTTAGTGGGGAGGGGGCGGGGGGATGGCTGCGGGTTTCGAGGGCGCTGTTCTCCCGGTGTTGGTTGCAGGCGAGGTGGGGGTGGCAGGGGTTGCAGGGGTGCCGGCGAGGGCCTTGTTCAAGAGCTCCTTGGCTTTCGCGTCACGCTTCAGTCGGTCTTCACTACCCATGACTGCAATAATGATACGCCTGTTATTACGCTTGCACGTGACAATGATCGAGTAGCCGGCGATTCCGGTATAGCCTGTCTTGAAACCATCGCAGCCATCGACTTTGTCCTTCAAAAACGGATTGTGTGTTGTCATGATCACTTCGTGTTCGGCGCCTTCTCGAAATTTACGTTCAACGGCCGATGTATAGGCAAAGATATCCGGATACTTGCAGAGCTCACGTCCAATCTTAACCATATCCCGTGCGGTTGATTTGTCATGCTCGTTATTCACGCTGGTGGTTAAGCCATTTGGCGTAATGAAATGTGAATGGGTCAAGCCCAGTGCCTTGGCCCGCGCATTCATGAGTTCGCAGAAGGCTTCCGTTGTGCCCGAGACATGTTCTGCTAAGGCAACCGCCGCGTCATTGGCAGATTTAATCATTAAGGCATAGAGCAACTCTTGAACGCTGAACGTCTCTTTCGGATCAAGCCAGACTTGTGTGCCCCCTGTTTTACAGGCCTTGACAGAGACCTTGACAGGGTCCGTTAACTTGACGCTTCCATCCGCAATCTTTTCCTCGATGACCAGAAGGGTCATCATCTTGAGTGTGCTGGCAGGATAACAAATTGCATCAGCGTTCTCTTCGAATAAGACGGCTCCGGAATCCGCGTCAATCACGATCGCACCAATATAGGGATTTTTGGAGATACACCCTTTTACTTTCTGAGGGGCGGCAGGAGCAGCTACTTTTGCCGGCGAACTCTTTTTCTTTGTTGTTTTCTTCGTGGAGGTGGCTGAAAAACCGGTTGCGGAAGCCAAAAGGCAGATGAGCAAAGAGGTGAGAAGCTGTTTCATGCAGTTAAACGTTGTCCTTTCCAAATTTTATTAAAACCATAGTTAAGCATTTTTTTTTGCATTTGGAAAGCTGTTATTCAGAAATTAGATGTCCAGTTGTTTGCAGACTTGTATAACCCCTTTAAATTCGGTATGTTATATGACCTAATTTCTGAAAAGGAAGGCTTGAACGAGATGAAACAAATTGGTGTTGGAATATTGGGCTTTGGGACCGTCGGAGCCGGCGTTGCGGATGGACTGATCCGGAACCGCAAAACCATGGCGGAACGCTTGGGCGTTGAAGTCGTCCTGAGGCGTATCGCGGACCTTGATATTACGACGGACCGCGGCATTGCTGTGGATCGATCCCTGCTGACCACAGATGCCATGTCGATGATCGAGGACAAGACGATCGACATCATTGTGGAGTTGATCGGTGGCACCGGGATTGCCAAGACCCTTGTGTTGGCTGCGTTGAATGCCGGCAAGTCCGTTGTGACGGCGAATAAGAAGCTTTTGGCTGAATATGGCGATGAAATTTTTGGTGTGGCTGCAAAGAATGGTGTGGACATCTATTTCGGTGCCAGTGTGGGAGGCGGTATCCCGATCATTCGCGTGCTGCGTGAAGGTTTGGCCGGCAATGAGATCCAGAGCATCCATGGCATTCTGAATGGGACCTGCAATTATATCCTGACACGCATGGAACACGAAGGGCTCGCTTTTGAAGAGGTGCTCGCAGACGCGCAACGCGCAGGATATGCGGAGGCGAATCCGAGCTTGGATATTGATGGCTATGACACGGCGCATAAGGCGATCATCCTGGCCTCGCTCGCGTATGGGTTCCATGTGCCCATGGATGCGGTTCTGGTCGAGGGCATCCGGAATCTGAACAGCATGGATGTCAAATTCGCCGCCGGATTTGGCTACCGCATTAAATTGCTGGCCGTTATTAAGCGCGATGGCAAGCAGGTTGAAGTGCGCGTGAGCCCGACCCTGGTGCCATTGACCCACATGCTGGCCTCGGTCAGTCAGGTCTTCAATGCAGCCATGGTGCGCGGTGATTTGAGTGGCGATACGCTGTACTACGGCCGCGGCGCGGGACGTGAGCCCACGGCCAGCACGGTGATTGGTGATATTGGCGATGTGGCCCGTAATATCCTGTCCGGACAACCCCGGTATGGACGCGGCGTGAATGTGGCCAATGAAGGCAAGTTTGTCATGCGTGCGGCATCGGATATCACCAGCAAGTACTATATCCGGTTGATGGTTCTGGACAAGGCCGGTTCGCTGGGCTTGATGACGACCACGCTGGGACGTCATGGCGTCAGCATCCTCGCTGCGACACAGCAGGAACACCCGGAAAGCAGCGATATGGGGCATGTGCCTGTTGTGATGCTGACGCATGATGCGAAGGCCTCCGAGATCGACTGTGCGCTCAAGGAGATTTTTGATGCAGGTGTCGTAAGTGAGATGCCTGTTCGTTTGCGTATGATCTAATCATAAGTCGGGCGGCGCCTAAGGGCCGTCCATGAGGAAAGAGAAGAAGATGAAGGTATGTAAGTTTGGCGGGTCGTCTGTTGCTGATGCAACGCAGGTGAATAAGATCGTGGATATTGTTCTTTCGGATCCTGACCGTAAGATCGTTGTCGTCTCTGCCCCGGGTAAGCGGAACAAGGAGGACACGAAGGTCACGGATATGCTGATCCAGTGCGCAAACGAGGTCTTGGCGAACAAGTGTCATGAAAAGACCCTGAAGGCGATTGTTGAACGCTATGCTGAAATCCAGCGTGAGTTGAAGCTTGCCCCCGGCATTGTTGCTGAAATTGAAAAAGACTTGCGGTCGCGTGTGAAGGGCGATACGTCGCACCAGGGCATGTTCATGGACTGCATGAAGGCGGCTGGCGAGGATAATGCAGCCAAAATTGTTGCCCAGGCCTTTCAGGCGCGTGGTGCAAAAGCCATCTATGTCAATCCCCATGAAGCCGGCATGTTCTTAACCGAGGATTTTGGCAATGCGCAGTTGCTGGAGGAGTCCTATCCGCTGTTGAAGCATACGCTCTCCAATCGCGACGAGCTGGTGGTTTTCCCCGGGTTCTTTGGTTATACGAAGGCGGGCCAGGTTGCGACCTTCCCGCGTGGCGGTTCAGATATCACCGGTTCAATCCTTGCAGCCGCAGTGCAAGCGGAGGTGTATGAAAACTTCACGGATGTGGACTCTGTCTACCCCGTTGATCCGCGCCTGGTGCCTGAGGTGAAGGAAGGCATCAAGGAGATGACCTACCGCGAAATGCGCGAACTGGCGTATGCAGGCTTCGGGGTCTTCCATGATGAGGCGGTCATCCCGGCGGTCAAGGCGGGCATTCCCATCAATGTGCGCAACACCAACCGTCCCTCAGAGCCTGGCACAATGATTGTCAAGACGCGTGAAGCGCAGACCGCGGGCGTCGTCGGAATCGCCAGCGGTGACGGCTTCTGCAATATCTTCATCGACAAGTATATGATGAACCGCGAAGTGGGCTTCGGACGCAAACTGCTTCAGATTCTTGAAGAAGAGGGCGTTTCGTATGAGCACATGCCCTCAGGTATTGACAATGTGTCTGTCGTCTTCCGGGACCGTAATTTCACGGCAGAGTGCGAAGCACGCGTCCGGGCGCGTATTTTCAAGGACCTCTCGCCGGACAATGTCCAGATTGAGCGCGGCTACGCACTCGTTATGGTTGTCGGCGAAGGACTTTACTACACGGTCGGCATGGCCTCCAAGGCGACAAACGCACTTGCAGCAGCAAACGTGAACATTGAGATGATGAACCAAGGCTCTTCGGAAATCAGCATGATGTTCGGTGTGAAGTCTGCTGACCGTGTCACTGCGGTCAAGGCATTGTATCAGGCGTTCTTTGGGAAATAATGATGAATAAAAAAGTCTACATCTATGATACGACCTTGCGCGATGGCGCGCAGGGGGAGGGGGTCTCGTTTTCAGACTCCGGCAAGGTTCGCTTTGCCAAAATGATGGATGAATTTGGTGTAGACTATATTGAAGGCGGTTTTGCGGGATCGAATCCGCGCGACCAAAAGTTTTTCAAGGATATCAAAAAGGAGCAGCTTGCCGCTGCGCGTATCGTCGCCTTTGGAAGTACGCGCCGCGCGGATCTCGATGCCAAGAGTGACCCCCAGCTTCAAGGCTTGCTGATGGCTGATACGGAGTGGGTCACCATCTATGGCAAATCATGGTTGCTGCATGTGACGGATGTGCTTAAGACGACCGGCAAGAACAACCTCCAGATGATTGCGGACACGGTCGGGTTCCTGAAAGCCTCCGGACGCAACGTCTTTTTTGATGCTGAGCATTTCTTTGATGGCTACAAGGCTGATGCTGGCTATGCGCTGAAGGCGCTCGGGGCTGCCTTGCGCGAAGGGGCCTGCAGTGTTGTGCTCTGCGATACGAACGGGGGCTGTCTGCCCCATGAAGTGTATGCAATTACAAAGGCGGTCCGCAAGGCGTTCCCCAAGGCGGAAGTCGGCATTCATGTGCATAACGACGGCGGCTTGGCAGTGGCGAACTCCATTGAAGCCGTGCGCGCAGGTGCGCGGCAGGTGCAAGGGACGATCAATGGCTATGGCGAGCGTACGGGCAATGCGAATCTCGTGAGCATCATCCCCTCTTTGGAGTTGAAGATGGGGTATGTGTGTGTCGGCGAGAAGAACTTGCGCCGCCTGCGGGAGGTCTCCCTGATCACCGATGACCTGGCAAATCAGCGTGTGGATGCGCGTCAGCCCTATGTGGGCAGCACGGCCTTCAGCCATAAGGCGGGCATGCATGTGAATGCCGTGCAGAAGAACACGATGACGTTTGAGCACATTGCGCCGGAGCAGGTCGGCAACCAGCGTCATGTCCTGATTTCGGAGTTGTCCGGCGCCTCGAATGTGCTGATGAAGGCACAGGAGCTGGGCATTGATGTCTCCGGCATTTCAAAGGAAGCTTCGCGAGCCGTACTGGAAGAACTCAAGGTGCGTGAACATAAAGGCTTCTCGTATGAATCCGCAGACGGCTCCTTCAAAATTTTGCTGCAAAAAGTGCTGAATAAGCACAAGCCCTTCTTTGAACTTGAAGGCTTCCGCGTGATCGTTGAAAAGCGTGGACGCGAAGAGCCCTGTATTTCAGAGGCGACAATCAAAGTCAAGGTCGGGGACGAGACAGAGCTCACGGCCGGTGAAGGCCACGGACCTGTTGATGCCCTCAACGCCGCTTTACGCGCCGCGTTGACGCGCTTCTATCCGGAGATTGCGGACATCATATTGACGGACTATCGAGTCCGTATTCTTGATCCCAAGCTGGCGACCCGCGCCATGACGCGCGTGGTGATTGAGTCAGGAGACGGAAAAACACAATGGGGCACGGTCGGTGTTTCTGAAAACATCATCGAAGCATCCTGGCAGGCGTTGTTGGACAGTGTTGAACACAAGTTGTTCGAAGTGGCATCGAAGAAGTAATACTATGGAACACGGTAAAACAAGTATAAAGATGTTTGGCGGAGCGCTTGCTGCATTCATCATCTTGCAGGTGACCGGTACGTTGGGTGGTTGAGGGAACCCCTTTGCGATGCCGTGTGCACTCGCGATGTTCTTCCTCATCCCGGCTGGCCTGATTATCGCGATCGTGGGTCTCATTAAAAAAGAGATCCCGCGCAAATATTGCATCATCGGACTCTGCCTCAATCTGCTCTGGCTGCTGGCGGTTGGTGTTATGTTTTTTCTGCCCTGATCACGGATTGCCGGCACTGTCAACGGCTCGCCGAAGACAATGGATCAGAGCCTGCTCCGCTCTTGATGAGATGCGGGACTCTTAAGCAAGCAAATCGAAATATCGCACTGAACACTGACTTCTTGATTTCCTCGACACCTTGATTTCCGGGGTTGCTCTAGCCGAAAGGTTGTGAAATATTTCGTGCATATCAAAAATAAATGAGTTTCAGGAGTCTATTTCGTGTATACAAGAAATCCTTTGACACGCTCCTAGGAATCGTCTATTCTTGCGGCAATATTGAATATGTGAATGTAAAGGGTCAGTTATTTTTGGGTCGTTAAGGAGATGACATCATGTGCAACGAGCAACTGAGTTATGCGGTCGAAGGGATAGGCGGGCATATTGTAACCGTCCGAGGCCAAAAAGTTATATTGGATGCCGCCCTGGCTCGGATCTACGGTGTGGCCACCAAAGCGCTGAACCAGGCGGTCAAGCGGAACAAAGAAAAGTTCCCCTCTGATTTTATGTTTCAGCTTACACCGCAAGAGGTTGGAGAGATGTGGTCACAAATTGTGACCGCACGTTCAGAGGGCAACCGGTCACAAATTGTGACCGGTTCGCAGAAACACCGCGACCCGCGATTTCTACCCAATGTCTTCACCGAGCACGGCGCAATCATGGCAGCGACAGTCTTGAGCAGTTCGAAGGCTGTTCAGATGAGCGTATTCGTGGTGCGGGCATTTGTGGCGATGCGGGTCACGTTGAATGACACGCGGGAACTTGCCCGCAAGCTGTCCAAGCTTGAGTCGGAGGTCAAGGCTCGTCTCGACACCCATGACATGGCGATCGTGGACATCCTAAGCCGGTTCATGGATATTATCAATCCTCCGGAGTCTCCACTGCCAGAGCTACCGTCTAAACGGATTGGCTTCGGAGTCAAGGAACGTGGGATTAGTTACGGGGCAAAGCGAGGAGCGAGAGCTTCTAAAGCTCTGAAGTAAATTTGCATTACTGCTCTCCGTCTCCTGCTTGCTGGCACCATGCCTGTGAGTTGGAGGGTGAGGCCGCCTGTCCGCCGTCTTGTCCGCCGTAGCCTTGGCGAAGGGGGAAGACGTATTCGCGTAGGCGGATGCCGAACCGCCCGAACGACCATCACTGTCAACGGCTCGCCGATGTCCTAGGCACGCAGACGTGTGCCTCTCCCCATCGCCGCTATACTATTATTCCACCATTCCAATCCTCCACTCATAACTTGCGGCTTGTTTATGCTATGCCTAAATGCGTATAATCGAAAGCAACATGGTGAGTTTTTCAGATATTCTTGGCGATCAATATGTGAAGACTAAAATTGGTCTCATCCTTTTTTTTCTGTTTCTGCTTATGAATGCAGCCTGGATACGATCATATTATGGCTGCGATCTTACAGGGCGTGAAAAAATAGTGGATCGCATTTTCTTTGTGCCCGTGCATACGGCTACTCAGGAAACCGAAGTATCCCGTTGGTTAGATGCACGCCTTGGACCTACAAAATATCGAATTTGGAAAATAAGCGGATTTAGAACTTTTATTGGCAAAGCATCGGCTGCTTATGCTTTTAAACCGTTTAAAGTTTATCAAACATATACAAAAGATTCGGGGTTTTCCAAAAGGAGAAAGATTGAAATGTTGGAGGCTCTTCAAAAAGCGCGGCAAACAGGTACAAAGAGTGCACCCCATCAAATCGTTGAAGAGGTGACTGAGACTGATCACTGATTACTGATTACTGTCCCCTAGCTCCTGAATCCTGACCTCTGCCCCCTGCTTCCTGGCGCCTGCGGCCAGTGCGGGATAGAGGCAGCCACGGACGAGCCAGACGAGGAAGGCGAGCATCACCAGCGGATAGACGACACCGCTGAGCACTTTAATGGCGACGAGCTGGCAGATGGCGACGATGACTGTTGGAAGCTCTTCCTTGGCGAAGCGTGAAATCTCGGCCAGTTTATACTTTAAGAAGTTTGCCTTGTCGGATATCTCTGCTGCAGTGGAAAAGCCATCCATGTTAAACACGCGACTGATGTTGCTAAAGGTCTTGTCTATGTCAGCTTGCATGTGCGAGGTAGTCCGGTCTGCCAGGTAGGCGGTCCCTGCAAGCGTCAAGGGCAATAGGGCGACTAGAAAGATCCAGGCGAGAAAGAGGATGCCCCCGATGCGCCGGAGCACATGGCGGAAGAGTTGATTGTTATTCAGCTTCAGCAGTGCAAGCACGCTGTCGAGGAGATAGCAGGCGAGAAAGGCGATACAAAACGGCTGCAGCAGTTCCGGGAAGCCGCTCACGACACACTTGACGGAAATCAGAAACACGGCGCTCGCCAGAAGGACTTTCCAGGCGATATTGATGCATTCGAGCATCGGTTGCATCAGGTCCCCCGCCTCGACGGTCATGCCGCCCTTGGTGACGACAATACCCGCCTCAAACTGGATGGTGGACCCCTCGATCATGTCGGCGGCAGCTTTTGCGACGCCGACAGGAATCATGAGCTGAGTCGTGTCACGGATCGCGGTGTCTAAATAGGCATGGTTTCGCGTGGTGAGGGGGGCGGTCATGCGATTTAACACACGCCCGCCGCCGAGGCCTGCGATGAGCAGTAATGCAGAGAGGATGATCACTGGGCGGAAAGTCACGAGACGTGTTTTCCATATCGTGTTCATAGCATTAAGCGTTGACGTGACGTTGGACGAATTCCTTTGCAAATGTGCGATAGGCTTCCGCGCCCTTGCTCGTCGGATCAAAGAAGATCACCGGCTTTCCAAAGCTCGGCGCTTCGCTGATGCGTACATTGCGGGGGATCACGGTCTGATAAACAATATCGGTGAAGTGGGTCCGCACCTCATGGACGACATCAGCAGCCAGGCGCGTGCGCGCATCGAACATGGTCATCAGGATGCCCTCCAGCTGCAGCGTCGGGTTCACCCCGTTGTCGCGCAACTGGTTGATGATGGAGGTGATGACGCTGAGGCCTTCCATAGCATAATACTCGCATTGCATGGTGACGATGATGCTGTCTGCCGCAGCGAGCGACGAGGTCATCAGGATGCCGAGCGAGGGCGGGCAGTCCATCAGGACATAGTCAAATACGCCGGCCTCTAAAACACGGTCCAGCAGGTTGCGGACGACCACCAGATGGTTATCCTGACGTGCAATTTCAAGTTCCGCGCCTGCCAGGTCGAGTTCGGAGGGAATGATGTTGATGCCTTCAAACGGAGTCGGCTGGATGATGTCCGCGATGTCCTTGGTGCCTGAGAGCACGGCATAGAGACTGCTGTCGGGCTGACGCTGCAAGCCGAGTCCGCTTGTCGCATTGGCCTGCGGGTCAAGGTCGATGACCAGCACGGTCTTCTTCATCTCTGACAGCGCTGCGGCCAAGTTGACCACGGTCGTGGTCTTGCCGACCCCGCCCTTCTGATTCGCGATTGCAATGACTTTAGTTGTTCTCATAGTTTACTTTTGGTTCTTCACGGTTTGTGGAAAAAAATGCTTCGTGTTTTACCGCAAAAACCGCTAAAAGAGCGCAAATGTCACGCCCGCCTCACCCGTGAATACACGGACGGCGGAGCGAACATTTGCGCGGAATTTGAATTTGACTCCTTTGATAACAGAAACCACCATTCTCTCATGGACCAACATCTTTCTCTTCCTCCGCGGGGCTATCCATTCCGCCGTCCGTGTATTCACGGGTGAGGCGGATGAGATAGCCACGCAACATTTGCGGCTTTTGCGGTGAAAATCGTGAAGAGCCTTACTTTTTGATCATTCCAATGGCACGGGCGTAGGCGAACATGCCGCCTGCTTCGATGACAGGAGCGACAGCGCCAATCGGCTTCAGCGAAAAGACTTTACCGTCCGAGAGGCGCGTGATGCTGTTGGTTTCGATATTCACTTCTGCCTCATCGCCGGTCTTGAATTCCGTGCAGAGGCGCGTTTCGGATTCCAGCGGAAAGACTTCGCCTGTCGCCACGCAGTTGCGGAAGAAGATACGGGCGTAGCTCTGTGCGACCACAGCGCTTGCTCCGGCTGCACCGAGTGCGATCGGAGCGTGTTCGCGCGAGGAACCGCACCCGAAGTTGCGCCCGCCGATCACGATCGGATAGGGGGTGCTGCCATCGGGGTTGGAGGCAAACTTCGGGAAGGTGTCCGGCAGACCGGCCAGCGCATACGAACCCAGTTTCTTGTACTCCTCGGGAATGGTCGGAACCAAGTTGAGGTAACAGGCCGGGATGAGCAAGTCGGTGTCGATGTTATCTTCGAGCACATAGACTGGCCCGCGGATGAGTTTTGCTTTTGACATGTTAAAATTACTCCTTAAGTGGCTGCTCAGCCTGTCATCGTTACAGATCCCGCGGGTCAGTGATGAAGCCCTTGATAGCTGTTGCTGCGGCGGTGT
Source organism: uncultured bacterium (assembly GCA_942493055.1). Taxonomy (GTDB): domain Bacteria; phylum Verrucomicrobiota; class Kiritimatiellia; order RFP12; family UBA1067; genus CAIZQW01. Next base: position 5,620,525 of record OW818680.1, read on the forward strand.
AAGGCGACGCCAGGTAAATCTGCGAGTCCTTCGAGCCCATACGGCCGATGAAGTTGCGGTTCGTTGTGCTCACCACGACTTCGTTTCCGTGTGTGCGGCCAAAGGTGTCAATCGGTCCGCCCAGGCACGCTGCGCAGGAGGGCGGTGCAATCGGCTCGACGCCGGCTGCCTCGAAGATCTCACGCAAGCTCTGGCCGTCGATCTTGGTGTCCACCAAGCCTTGCTCCACGTGACGTGTCGCCGGCACGATCAAGGTCTTGATCGCGACCTTGCGGCCCTTCAAGAGCTGCGCGGCCATGATGAAGTCTTCCAGCTTTCCGCCGGTGCAGGAGCCGATATAGACCTGTGTCACCTTGACATCGCGGCAGTCGCGAGCCAGGGCCTTGTTGTCCGGCAGGTGGGGCTTTGCGACCACGGGTTCAAGCTTGGAGACATCGTAACGATATTCCGCCTGCACCTGTGCGTCCGCATCGCTGTAGAGCGGTTCGTAGGGCTTCTTGGTGCGCGCGTTTACAAAGTCAAAGGTCTTCTGGTCAGGGGCGATGATGCCGTTCTTTGCGCCGGCTTCGACAGCCATGTTGCAGATGGTGCAACGCTCTTCAATGCTCAGCGACTCGATGGCAGACCCTGTGAATTCCATTGCGCAATAGGTTGCGCCGTCCACACCGATGTCTCCGATGATGTGAAGGATCAGATCCTTGGCCGACAGATAAGCCGGCATCTTTCCATCCAGTACGAAGCGGATCGTCGGCGGGACCTTGAGCAGCAGTTTGCCTGCGCCCATGATGAAGCCGGCATCCGTGTTGCCGATACCGGTTGAAAAGGCGCCCAGCGCGCCATGCGTGCAGGTGTGCGAGTCTGTTCCGAAGATCGTCTCGCCTGGACGGACATGGCCGAGTTCAGGCAAGGCGACATGACAGACGCCGCAGTAACTCGGGGTACCCGGGTCATAGAAATAGGGGAGGTGCTGTTCCTTCACAAACGCGCGGAGCGTATCGATGTTGCGATGCGCCTTGACGTCTGCTGTATAAATATAATGGTCGGGCAGGATGACAATCTTCTCGGGGTCGAAGACTTTGGCGTCCTTGCCGAATTCCTGTTGGAAGATGCCGATGGTCCCTGGCCCGCAGACATCATGTGTGAGGAGGATACCCGCATTGACCCAGATGTTGTCGCCGGGCTGCACAATCGAGGCACCGGATTCCCGGGCTAGAATTTTTTCAGTGATGGTCATTATTGTTCTCCAGAGGGCAACCGCACAGGGTTGCCGGTTCTATCCACGTTTTACGAGGCTAAAAAATCGGTCCTGGTATTGTTCGAATACGCCGTGATCCTGCAAGAATTTGCCAAGGGACTTCACAAGGCTTGCATCGCGTGCGGCTGCGTGAAAGCCTTTTTCAATCTCATCGCGGATGCCCATGGGAATGCCGTCCTTCAACTCAAACATGCGGTGATCCTCTAATTCCCGGATGTTCAGCGGGGCAGAGGCGTGCATGACCAGCCAGAAGAGGCGGATCAAACAGACATCCCACGGCGCATCCACGCCCTTGACAACAGCTGAGAAGGGGTCGTTTTTTGCAGCGACCTCGTTTCTGACGCGCTCCAGGACGGCCACCATATTGTCCGTGACGATCTGCTCGCTGAACGTGTCCTGCTTCAAGGAATATCCATACTGCAGAATCCGGACATTGTCCTCATTCTCGCGCAGCCAGTCGATATACCGCGCCGCCTCCTCGCCAAAACCTTTCAGTTCGGTTTCAGCATAAGCGGAGGGTGTGATAATCTGTGGCCGGGATGCCTGCATACGTCCTTCGCGGATGCGAACCTTGCTCGGATCATCCATCAACTCGGAAACGAGCGTATAGTTGATCATCGTATTCCCGAACGTTTCCAGATGACGTTTGGGGGGCAGTATAATTTCCGTGTTATGCACGGCATACCAAAAATCAAATTGTGTGGGCTTCTTGCTCATGTGAATTGTGTATAATAGCACAAAAGGTGTGGGGTTGTCACGAGGGTGATTTTTTATTTTTCAAAAAAAACAAAAAAATCAGGGTTTGCGTCTTGGGGGGCAGGAATGATAAACTAGTAACTCATTTTTTTTTTGCAGATGGCCGTGATGGGCCGGTTCACCTATTAAAGACACTGACATGACATTTGAGAAGACAGTTGGAGTTGTTTTTCCGCAGTCATTGACGCTGACATTGCCCCCTGAAGGGTTTAAACTTGAAAAGGGCGGGGTGTTGCACTCAATTACCGTGGCGTATGAGCGTTGTGGTCTCTTGACGGACGACAACAGCAATGTGATTTTTGTCTGCCATGCTCTGACCGGCGATGCGCATGTGGCAGGGATACGCCCGGGTGAAGCCGAGCCGGATGGCTGGTGGGAGGGGATGATCGGCTCCGGCAAGGGCATTGATACAGACCGGTATCAGGTGATCTGCGCCAATATCCTTGGCGGATGCAAAGGCACGACTGGGCCGGGCTCGCTTTCTCCGGTGACCGGTAAGCCGTATGGCTCGGACTTTCCTAAAATGACGGTGGGCGATATTGTTGAGGTGCATCGCCTCTTGTTGCGGCAGTTGGGCATTACGCGTCTAGCCGGCATCATCGGTGGCAGCTTCGGCGGGATGCAGGTGATGGAGTGGGCGGTCCGCTATTCGAATGAGGTGGACCGGGCCATGGTGATTGCCTCTGCAGCCAGTCTCAACTCACAGGCGCTGGCCTTTGACATTGTCGGACGCCATGCCATTACAGATGATCCGAACTGGAACAAGGGCGATTACTACGAGAACGAGCAGCAACCCCACAGCGGCCTATCGAGCGCGCGTAAATTGGCGCACATCACCTACCTGTCCCAGGGATTGATGGATGAGAAGTTTGGCCGTGAAAAACGGTCGGACTGGCTCGTGGCAGGCGACGAGTTCAAGCAGAAGCGGGATGAAATATTCAGGACCTATTTTCAGGTCGAAAGTTATCTTCAGCATCAGGGCGAGAAGTTCATTCGCCGCTTTGATGCGAATTCCTACTTGCATATCACCCTGGCCATGGACGAGTATGACATGGCGGAGCAATATGGCTCGCTGGAAAAGGCCTTTGAGAAGCTTGCATCGCGCGTCCTGGTCGTCTCCCTGAGCGGGGACTGGCTCTTTATGCCGTGCCAGTCTGAAGAGATTGTCACCGCGCTGGTTAAACAGCACAAGCGCGTCTCCTACTGTCATCTGGATACCGATGCGGGCCACGACGCTTTCTTGACGCATATCAGCGATTTGAAGCGCATCATTCACGCGTTCCTGGCCTCGCCGGAGGAGATGGCGCAACGCGCGACACCGCAGAAAAGCCAGTCGGATCATTACCAGCAGGTCGTCGAACTGATCCCGCAAGAGGGACGTGTCTTGGACTTAGGTTGTGGCGATGGCTCGTTGCTGACGATTTTGAAAGAGCGCCGGAACGTGAGTGGAAACGGTGTGGAGATTAATGTCGAGGACGTGATCCATGCCATCGGGACCGGGTGCGACGTGATTCTGGAAGATGTCGATGACGGGCTCGCTATCATCCCCGATGACAGTTATGATCGCGTGATCCTCAGTGAAACATTGCAAACCATAAAGCGTCCCAGGGAGCTGATTCAGCAGATTTTACGTGTTGCGCGCGAAGCGGTCATCACCTTTCCGAATTTTGCCTGCATGGATGTCCGCTTCCAACTGTTATTCGGCGGGCGCATGCCCAAGGGCAAGCAGATCCCGTATGAGTGGTACAATACGCCGAATATTCATTTGTTCACGCTCAAGGACTTTATGGCCTTGTGTGAAGAAGAGGGCATCATTGTCCAGGACGTGATATGCCAGGCAAACTCATCAATCGGGCGAGCCCTGATTGGGTTGGGGTTCAGCAATTTGGGGGCGTCAAAGGTTATTGCCCGTGTCAAACGAAAATCATCGGTTAAGTGAAGGTCGAGGTGCACTATGAATAGTTGGCTGGTTACAAATTTAGAGAACGTGGCAATCGCATTATCGCCGTGTTGCGGATGCACGGTCGCAAATACAGAGCGGGATGTGAACTTGCCCGGGACTGCCGCCGTGATTGACGTCCTGGAGAAACTCTTGGCCGTGCTCTATCCGGGCTGCCATGGGACTGGCCCTGTTTCGCATGAAAGTTGCCACCATCACTTGAAGGAGACGCTTCAGGAGATTGTGGAAGAGCTGTATGATCAGACCCACAGGTCGTTTGAGTACGCCTGCAATAAGGTGAAATGCATCCAGTGCGGAGATTGCAAGGAGAAGGCACGTCAGTCTGTGACGGCGCTGATGGATGGGCTGCCAGGTATTCGCAATATGTTGCAGGAGGACATCCAGGCCGCGTATGAGGGGGATCCAGCGGCGCGTTCGACCATGGAAATCGTGATGAGCTACCCCGGGCTCTATGCCATTACCGTGCATCGTATTGCCCATCTGCTGTATCAACAGGGGGTTCATCTGATTCCGCGTGTCATGAGCGAGCATGCTCACTCCAGGACTGGGATTGATATTCATCCAGGGGCAACGATCGGCTCCGGCTTCTTCATTGACCATGGCACAGGCGTGGTGATCGGCGAGACATGCCGAATTGGCAAGCGTGTCAAACTCTATCAGGGCGTGACGCTCGGCGCACTCAGCTTTGCAAAAGATGATACCGGCGCACTGGTCAAGGGGGTCAAGCGCCATCCGGATGTAGAAGATCGCGTCGTGATCTATGCAGGCGCGACGATTCTTGGCGGCGATACCATCATCGGACATGATTCCGTGATCGGCGGTAACGTCTGGCTCATCCACTCCGTGCCGCCTGGCTCGAAAGTCTATAATCAGACGCCGAGCCCGGTGATTAAAAGCGTGTAGGGCGTGTTTTTCTCGCAGAGGCGCAGAGGACATTCCATACTTAATCTCATTACTTAATCTCATTACTTAATCTCGCTACTTAATCTATGTGAGACAAAGTAAAGAGATGAAGTAATGAGACGAAGAGAAGATCTCTGGATAATCAATATCCAACATGATGTCCCTACTGGGTTTAAACTGCCAGATTCATTAAAATATAGGTTTTTATGAAATTGCGTTCTAAAATGTTGAAATACATTGTGTTGATCGTAACGATTCTGGCAGCAGTTTCAGTATTATACATTGGAATGGATCAGTCCACCCAATGCAGCAGTGCTTATCATAGGATAGCGGATCTTAATTGCCAGTTAATGTCATTAAGCGGCAGACGCGTCAGTCAAAAGCAGCTAGACATGATCAAGCAAGAAATATCAAAATTGCAGCTTCATACCGCGATTACAGCAGCTGACTTCTGTAGTTTGTTGCAGGTTGAAAGTAAAAAGAATCTATTGATTATACGGAAAATGACGATTGTATTGGACAAAGTTGAAGTTTATGACAAAATGATTTATATTCATTACACTGTACGTGAGGGGCCTTTCAGGTACAGCAGACCTTCTTTTCGGAAATATGAACTTTTCACTTATGGACAAGCACATGAAGAAGGATATATACGGATTATTGCCGAAGGGGTATAGGAAAGCTGATGATACTGGGGAAGGTCTAAAGTTTGAGCCGACTACCCGCTTCGTACGGGGCAACTATCTGTGTGAAAAACGTGCCACGTTGAAGGCAATAAAAGCGGTGCCGCGCGCGTCTTCCGACGCTGCTTGTCACCGCACTCCAAAAAGTCCTCGCCATATCTCGGGTTTCCGTGCTTTTCCGTGTTTTCCGTGGGCAAAAACAATTTGAACGCTTAACGCTCAACGCCCAACGCTTAACGCTTAATTTAAAACGCCTGCACGGTATCAGCGTCACTTTTCAGCCTTTTTCCGTGCCGCCTGGGCGGCTTTTAGCTGGGCTTCCTCCTCGGCCTGTTTCTTCTGCTTTTCAATCCACTCTTTTTCCGCCTCAAGTGCCTTCTTGATGAACTCCTGATAGTCTTCGGGGGTGCCGAAGCCGGTGCGTGGCTCGCCGAAGGCAATGCCTTTTCCGTTTACGACGCCGACGAAGGGAAGGATATTGCCCATGACGGGGAAGTACGAGAAGAAGTAGTTCTGGTGGTCATAGTTATCAATGTCGAGTTTGAGATAGATGAATTTGCTTTCGTCAAGTTTCAACTCGCCCTTCTTGATGTAGTTGTAAAACTTGATGCAGTTGCCGCAGGCTTCCCGTCCGATGGAGACGAAGAGGAGTTTGTTGGTCTTGGTAGCCTCTTCCATGTAAACCGGAAAATCCTTGTCGATATACTTTTCGGTTTCAAAAGCAACAAGCGAATGCGCTGTCGCAAGTACTAGTGTAAATACGATTAACAATTTCATTTTCTTCTCCTTCGTCCACTGGCCACTGATTACTGCCAACTGCTACTGCCTACTGCCCCCTGTCATAAGGGCAATTCGCCGACACGGGCAGGGGACGAGAGCCCGAGGCGCGTATAGCACGCTTGAGTCGCGACACGGCCTTTTGGTGTGCGCTCAAGATAGCCTTCCTGGATCAGGAAGGGCTCATAGACTTCCTCAATGGTGTCCGGCTCTTCACCGACGGAGACAGCGATGGTGCCGAGTCCGACAGGGCCGCCATTGAATTTGTGGACAAGGGTTTCCAGGATGCGGATATCCATCTCGTCGAGTCCGCGCGGATCGATCTCCAGCAGAGAGAGCGCCTCGGCTGCGACATCGCGCGTGATATGATTATTGGCCCGGACTTGTGCGAAGTCGCGCACCCGGCGCAGGAGATTGTTGGCAATGCGCGGCGTGCCCCGTGCGCGCGAGGCAATCTCGTGCGCGCCTTCCAGCTCAATGCTGACCTCCAGCTTTCCGGCGGAACGTTCGACAATCTTGCTGAGCTCATCCGCATGATAATAATCCAGCCGGTTGGTGATGCCGAACCGTGAGCGCAAGGGCGAGGAGATGAGGCCGCTGCGGGTCGTTGCCCCGATCAGTGTAAAACGAGGCAGCTCAAGGCGTACGGAACGCGCGTTGGGCCCCTGGTCGATCATGATGTCGATGACAAAATCCTCCATCGCGGAATAGAGATACTCCTCGACCGTTCGCTGCAGGCGATGGATTTCATCGATAAAGATAATGTCTCCTGGCGCGAGGCTGGTCAAGAGGCCTGCCAGGTCGCCGGGCTTGTCAATCACCGGCCCAGACGTTGTCTTAACCTGCACGCCCATGGCTTCGCCGATGATAAAGGCCAGTGTTGTCTTGCCAAGCCCTGGAGGGCCGGAGAGCAGGACATGGTCAAGCGCCTCCTTACGTTGCCGGGCGGCCTCAACAGCAAGCAGCAGACGGTCACGAACCTTTTGTTGCCCCACAAAATCATCAAACCGAGTCGGCCTCAGGCGGTTGTCAAAAGATGGGTTGCGTTGATTGAAGACCTCTGTAGAGTGGGTTTGCATGTTTAAGGGATCGCGGCGGCGGGGCTAACGTTGGGTGACTTTTGAGATGATCGGATGCAGCAACTTGACGGTTGCGGAATCCCTCAAGTAAGCGTGGGAGTCCCCTTTACCAGGATTGAACGTGCCGCAAACACAGAGGAAGGCGATCAACAGGATCGATTTCAAGACGCCAAAGAAGGTGCCCAGAATTTCATTGAAGGGCGTCGGAATAGTCATGCCGATCGAGTCCGTAAGTAGTTTGCGCAACACAAAGAAGATGGCGATGGAGACGAACAAGGTGATGATGAAGGCCATAAAGTGGGCGGCACTGGGGTTCTTCTGTAGAAAGCTGAAGGACATGACCTCCTGCATGACAAAAGCAAAGCCAAAGAAAAAGAAGGCGGCCGTGATCAGCCAAGCCAAGACGGATCCTATTTCACCGGAGGCGCCTTGTCGAAAGCCGCGCACGACAAAGAAGATCATGATGACGATCGCGACACTGTCGATGATGCCGAAATCTCTGATGACGCTAAAGATGCTGCTCATTTGTGAACACCTCCCGTTTTGATGACAAGCGCCCCGCTGGGGGTCTATTTTTTAGGAAGCATGTTGACCCATTTTTCGTATTCCGCCCTTCCAGGCTCCTTGGCTGTAATCAGCGACAAGTAGAATTCGCCGTAGAGGCGCGCTTCTGGGTAATGGCCTTCCGAATAGCGTAATCTGGCCATGAGTTTTGCCGAGGCCGGGTTGAACGGGCTACGCGCAATGGCCTTATCGAGCATTTTAACAGCCTCACCGTATTGCCGCAACTGGATGGATAAGTCAGCCGCCTGGCAATAGCAGTCCTGGTTGTTCGGATTGATCTCGGCTGCGCGTTTGAAGGCGCCGCGCGCTTCCGTGCGGAGGCCTTGCTGCTGATAAACCTTGCCAAGCCCATACGCTGCGCTGAAGGTGAGGGGGTCGGCTTCCATGGCGTCCTTGTAAGATTTGATGGCCTTGGCATACTGCTTCTGGGAGTAGGCGGTCACGCCCTCTTGAAGGAGCTTGGCTGCCTTGGGCGAATCACGCCGGATGACGTCTGGCTCATTGGCGCGTGTCCGTTCAAGGTTCGTCTTGAGACGCTTGATGTTGCTGGTCGCCTTTTCAAAGTGGCGGTCCTTGGGGTTGGTGATGCGGACAAAGAGTTCAAAATTATCCAAGGCTTCTTCGTACAGCTTGTAGTCGTCACGGTAGAGGGTTGCCAAATTGTAATAGGCTGGTTCATGTTTCCGGTTTTCCTTGATTGCACGCAAGTAGTACAACCGTGAAAGATCAAAGCGCTTGCGCCGGGCTTCGACAAGACCCAGCGTGGTCAGGATTCGCGCCTTTGCGTCCGCCGAGGTTGAAAAGGCAAGCGCCTTGTCCAGTGACTCTGATGCCGGCAGCAGGTTGTCTTGCTGGAGCTCTATTTGCCCGATGCAGGCGAGGGCGTCGCTGTAGTCTGGCTGCAATTTAAGTGCTGCGGCAAAGGAGGCTTGGGCTTGTGCGGTATTGCCGAGCTCCATGTGGGCGACGCCAAGGTTATAATACAGTTCAGGAGAATTGGTGATACGGCTTGTCGCGTAGGTCAAGTGTTCGACAGCCTTTTCATAGAGTCCATCCTTGAACGCCTCTGTGCCGCTCTTTGCTGCACTCAAGCCCGAACGGGAGCCGCAGCCGCAAAGACCCAAAGCAATCAGGCATAAAACGAAATAAACGCCACGTAACATAAAATATCCTCTTGCCGTTTTTTGTATGGTTAAAAAGATGAATTCAAAAACCTTTGAAATTGCCCATATATTACCGAAGAAAGGGTGACTGCGCAAGCGTAATGGGGCTGGTTCTTGAAAATGGGTGAATTTATTGAGGCTTGAACGTAAAGTAGACGGCTCCCAGCAGGCAGAACGCGGCAAAGAGGTGGTTCCAGTTCAAGGAGGACTTCATATAGAACAGGGCAAAGGGAATAAATACGGTCAGCGTGATAATCTCCTGCATGATTTTGAGCTGGGGCAGGGTTAATGATGTATATCCGATCCGGTTAGCCGGCACCTGTATCATATACTCGAAAAACGCAATCCCCCAGCTAATCAAAATGGCGGTGATCAGCGGGGCTGTGCGCAAATTCTTCAGGTGCGCATACCAGGCAAAGGTCATAAACACATTTGATAAAATCAGCAGAATAACAGTCTTAGCAATGGTCATAATAAGTCCTTATGCGTAGAAGCGGTTACGGTATTTGGAGGGTGAAACCCCATTGAGCTTTTGGAAGAAGCGGCTGAAGTAAAACTCGTCGGTGAAATGAAGGCGTTCAGCAATTTCCTTGATTTTCAGGTCTGTGCCTATGACGAGTTGGATCGACTCCTGGTTGAGGCGGCGGTTCAGGTACTCCTTGGGGGTGACCCCCGTGTGTTCTGAAAAGAGCATGGAGAATGCATGGATGCTGGATCCATGCAACTTAGCCAGTTCTGCAATACGCAGGTTTGCGCCCAGCTTCTCCTCAATCGCATCAAAAACCTTGATAAAGCGCGCGTGTGTTTCGAGATGATTACTGATCAGGGTGCCCATGGGCGGGAGGATATCCGCCATCCAACGATAGACCTGCGCTTGTAATTTCAGGAGGAGGTTGACATCATTACAGTCGTTGCCCGTGATCAGAGGCTTCCAGTCCTGTACATTAAACTTCCCGATTTTAGTCGGTGTACGCTCTTCCCAGTCCATCAGCGGATCAACGCCCGGGAGCCACTCGCAACGGAACGACAAATAGAGCACGGTGCCGGGTTTTGTGCACCGGCGTTCCACCGGCGTGTTGCCTGGGAAGAAATAGGCGTTGCCCGGCTGCACAGGCACAGATCTGGAGCCATGGATGACTTCTCGTTCGCCCGAGAGCGAGAGGTCAATGTGATGCAGATAATCACACTCGCGTTTGCCGTTGGAGCTCCACTCCAAATCAAAGCGTGTGTGATACAGCCCCAGGATGTGAATCCGGAATCCTGTTGCTTGAATGAAAGTCCGCTCGGTCTGCGGATTGCTCAGCAAACTGCGTGAATGGCGATGCGCCTGCGGGTTGGTCGTGTCAACCTGTTTCATAGCTTTCTTAAAAAAGTACATGAAATATGACCTTTTGTCCATGGAAAAACAAGGAAAAATGTTCAACGGGTGCCCAGCGATTGCGTGTACGTAGTTTAACCGACAAGACAGAAGCGATCTAATGTGAGATAATCACCGCGTTTTACATATAAACATACCCGTAGGCGGGTGCTGGATAAAATGTCCAGCACCCGCCTTTTTAATACGTATGTGATGCGGATTAGCGACGCGCATTACGCGTATCGTTTAAACGAGACCGGTAGGCGGAGGACTGACCTCTTCCTCCTCCTGTATGAGTTCCGGGGCTTCCTCGGGTGGCTGAGGCACCTCGATCAGTTCGCCGCACCCCGGGCAAGGAACGATCATCCCTGCGCCCCGCTTGTCCATAATGATTTCCCAGTTGCAGTGCTCGCAGTTGAAGGTCAGGTCGTTTACAGTCGCGACAAGCGGATCCACAAGCGGCATGGGGATTCTTCTCTTGGTAACGGCCTCCTCCGACGGAACCGTCAGATGACATTCGCACGCAGGGCAACTCAAGGGCTTCCCCTGCAAGGTGTCTGGCACCGCCAACTTCTGCCCGCATCGCCAACAATAGAACACGACTTCATGTTTTGCACTCATTCACTTGTCCTCCATATACTAACTCTCGCAAATTTCAATTTTTAATTCTAGCGCTCGGAACTAAAATACTCAAGACGTAACTTTCGCGGGAGCTATTTTTTTGCGGACGCGACAGCGAGTTATTGATCTGCGTTCTCTTTTTATTAAATCCTTGTCATTTGAACTCAAAAAACGATAACCTAGCAACCGTATGAAAAAGATGATGCTGACACTCATGGTGCTGGGGACTGTCGCTGAAGCAGCCATCCGGAATGATTTCTTGTCGATTGACCAAATGACGGTCAATGGACACGAGGTTGAGCTTGTGTCCGTGCCTGAGATGTTGCGCGTTTCACCGAATGTGGCGCAGATACGTTGGAAGATCCGCGTAGGCTCAGGGGCGAAGCGGCAAGGGCTCCGAATCCAATATAGGCTCGTCGGTGTCGATGATGTCTGGAAAGAGCTGAATGGCCCCATGAGCATCAATCTGCGCTGGCTGGATGAGCGAAGCAGCTTGATGGATATCCAAAGCTTTTATCCGGAGGGACAAAGCGCAGGTTGGCAAGCAAGCTGGGAAACATCCCCGTGTGTCGAACATGTCGAGCGCGTCAGCGTGCCGGGTAAAGGAAAGTATTTTGAGTTCCAACTGGTTTCAGGCATCAGCGCTATTCTGGGAACAATCCTGCTGGATGAGGTGAACATCATCCTTGAAGAAACTGGCGAACAGCTCTATTTCAATAGCTTTGATCGCTCGAATCCAGTGGAGGACGGTTGGTTGCCAGGGGGGTTGCGCAACGAGATGTCCCGGTGGGTTTCACGTGTTGAGAACGGGGTCACCAATGGCATGCTGGCCATTTTCGATAACAGCGTCATCGGTTATTCCGATTGGCGCAAGCGTATGACGTTTAGCATCAGTCAATACGAAGGCAAGACCATGCGCATTGCGTGGCGCCAGATGCACGACATCGGCAGTTGCATGACCAGTGAAATTGCGTATGATCGCCTTGCGTCTGGACGATATGGCTTCGAGGTCCGAGGCGTTCACCCACTGACAAAATTACCAGTGCCCCAGACCAGCTTATCCATACCGTTTGAGATTCCTGTAGTCCTCTGGAAGCAGACAGGGTTCATCGTCTTCTGTGTCATCGGCAGTGCCTTCCTGATCGGAGGTGTCCTTGTTGTCATCCTGCGGACACGCTGGCGCCGACGGCTGGAGCAATCAGAGCGCCAGCGCCTCATTGAGGCTGAGAAGACGCGTATCGCCAGGGATCTGCACGACGACTTGGGCGCAGGCTTGACGCAGATGGGGATCTACTCAGAACTCGCCCTGCAACAACGAAATGACAGCGAAAAACTGTCGGCTCGACTGGAGGATGTCTTCACAACAGCGCAACGGCTGGCGCGCTCCCTGAATGAGATCGTCTGGGCGGTCAATCCCGTCAATGACACGGTCGAAAGCCTGATTGCATATTTAGGGGATTATGTCGATGAATACCTCCGCGTTGCAGGTATAGCCTTGCGCTCCCATGTGCCCATGACACGTTCTGCCCGCTCCCTGGCCTCGTCGGTCAGACACCATCTCTTCTGTTGTTCTCGGGAGATCCTGTGTAATATTGTTCGTCATGCCGAGGCCACCGAAGTCCTGTTCAAAATAGAGTTGGACGATAGGTCCTTGACGATCGTCTTTTCTGATAATGGGAAGGGGTTTGATCCCCAAGCCCATCAGACGTTGCCAGGTTCACATAATGGCGTGAATAATCTCAGGCAGCGGATGAAGGAGGCTGGTGGGTCGTGTGACATTGTTTCGGCGCCTGGTCAAGGGACATCCGTGACACTGAAAGTGAGTTTATGAGTATGATTACTGTTGCGCTTGTGGAAGATGACCAGAAAATAAGGTTGGGCTTGCTAGACTTTCTGGCGGGGGATGCAGACTGTTGTTGCGTCGGTGCTTTTGGTAGTGCGGAGGAAGCGGAGCCTCAACTGCTGAGCCTCACGCCCAAAGTCGTAGTCGTCGATATTAACCTGCCAGGGATGGATGGCGTCTCCCTGATCCAGCGCATTTCGCCACGACTGCCGCAGGCACAATTTTTGATGCTGACGGTTCTTTCGGATACGCAGGCGATTTTTAATGCGCTGACAGGCGGGGCACATGGATATCTGCTCAAGCCTATACGGGCCAAGCAGTTTTTGGCGGCGATTCATGATGTCTACAGCGGGGGGGCTCCGATGAGCAGCAGCATTGCCCGTCGCGTTGTTCAGCTCTTTCAACAGCATCCGCCGACAATCCAAAAAACAAAATCTGAGGAGGAGGACTATCAGCTCTCGTCACGCGAAAAAGAGGTCTTGGAGTTGCTCTCCCACGGTTTGCTGTATAAAGAAATTTCGGACCAGCTCTGCGTGGAGTATCGGACTGTTACGACTTATGTGGAGCGTATCTATCGAAAATTGCATGTCCATTCACGGTCACAGGCCATTGCCAAATATATGACCGATAATCGCTAAGAGTTGTCCGTAGTTTGACCGACATGACAAAAATCAAATAATCTGCAATGATGAAAAGTAATTTTCATCAAGCAGACGTGGAGTGAGCCGATGACACAGCAAGGAGAATGCAGTATCCTGAAATTTACAGGGAGTCTTAAACTCGGCTATTTTTTATACGCTTGCGCGAGTGCCTCCTTGGCGCTCCCTGCCTTTGCAACAGAAGAGACGCGCGCGCTTCAGGCCCGCATCAATGCCGCGTCGCAACAGGGGGGCGGTGTGGTCCGGCTTGATCAGGGAACATACGTAATCGGACAACTGCAACTCAAAAGTAATGTGACCCTTGAACTCGCTGAAGGCGCGCTTGTGTTGGCCTCAACAAACCGTGCGGACTACTCCTTGAAGCGTTTCAGGGCCTTCATCGGTGCAGTAGGGGCTACGAATGTGACTGTCTGCGGCAAGGGCATCATTGACGGACGCGGCCGCGCGCTGGTCTGGGATATCATGCAGGGTATGGCGCTATCCAACCAGTTTGACCGTGTGAGCTGGTTTAAGGCGCCACCTGTTCATCCGAGACCCGACGAGCGTGAACGGCCGCACCTGCTCTCCTTCCATGGCTGCACCAATGTGGTGGTGAAAGGAATTGAAATGCGCAACGGTGCCTGTTGGATGAACACCTATCACTATTGCAAGGGGGTCAAGATTGAGGGTGTCAGGATTATTGGACGCGGCTTCTGGAACAATGATGGGCTTGATTTGTGTGATACAAGCGACGTGCGGGTGCAAAATTGCTTTGTTGATTCAGCAGACGACAGTATCTGCCTGAAATCCCACTCCTTGGCGGGGATAAACGAGAATATCATTATTCGGGACTGCACCATTCGCTCCAGTGGGAGCGCCATTAAATTCGGGACAGCGTCGGCAGGGGTGTTCCGGAATATCCGCATTGAAAATATTGAGATCTATGATACCTTTCGTTCTGCCATTGCGATTGAGAGTGTGGACGGCAGCGACATCTCGGATGTTGTTGTTTCGGATGTACGGGCCCGAAATGTGGGCAATGGACTCTTTGTCCGCTTGGGCTCGCGGAGCAATACAGGAGGAAGCATTAAAGGGATACAAATTAATCGCCTCCATGCTGAAATAGCGGATAAAAAACCTGATGCGGGATTCGAGATCGAAGGCCCGCCCATCCGTGCGAAGGATGTTCTGCCGATTGTCATCTCGGGTGTGCCGGATAAGTTGATCGAGGATGTGACACTGCGCGGGTGCACCTTTATATTTCCAGGGGGCAATCCCAATTCTCGCGCTGAACTCAATGTCCCTGAAGAACCGGCGAAGTATCCGGAATTCTCCATGTTCGTGAACTTGCCCGCTTGGGCCGTCTATGCACGGCACATTAAAAAACTCGATCTGGGCGATACCCGCTTTATCGCCAAAAAGCCTGATCAGCGCAAAAAATTCGCAGGTAACTATTTTGAGTAGGGATTGGACGGCTCCTCCGCCTCGTACGTAGTTTACCCGACAAGACAGCACGCTGCACATCTGGCATACTACGGTCTTTAAAAAGGCCCAGAGCAGGGCTTCTATGGATATGAAATGAGGAGTCACATGAGAAGGTCGTATAATCTACTTTTAACGTTGATGTCTTTTCTGGCCGCAGGAAAACTGTTTGCTGCAGTATGGACGGGGACCACAGACAACAGTTGGGAGACGGATTCAAACTGGCAGAGCAATAGCCAGCCCGCAGCAGGCGAAGCTATTACCTTCCCTGATGCTGCAACGAGAAAGTCCATCACGCTGACAGGCGTTAAGCAAGTTGGGAGCTTGACGTTTGAAGGGAACTATACCCTGGCAGGCGGCACACTACAGTGTCCTGCTTCATCGACCAATAGTGTTAGCTCCGGGAATGAGGTAATCATTGAAAGCATTATTTCCGGTGCTTCCACGAGGCTTGTAAAGACAGGCCTTGGCCGTCTAGTTTTCTCGGGTCTCAACACCTATACTGGCGAAACAGAGTTGCCGGATGGAGGCTCAGGTTATCTCCAGATTAACCAGAAGGCCTCGTTAGGGACTGGCTGGCTCCGCTTTAATAAGCGCGGCGACAACACAGGAACGCTTGTGGTGAATGTGCCTGGCAACAATGTATTTAATAATAGTTTCGGCTCATTCCCGTCTTCCCAGACCTACCCTCACATTCAGAATCTCCGGGGAACAAATACGTTCAAAGGCAACGTTAGTATTTCAATGTCGGGCGGTTTTGGCGCTGTCTTTGAAGCGGAAACCAATAGCATGCTCATACTTGAAGGAACAATCCAAAACGGCTATGTCGGAGCCAGTGGGCCGAGCCGCCGAATCTATTTCAATGCTAAAGGCGAGATTTGGGTGAAGGGAATCATCAAAGACAGCACCCCTACGAATATCACGGAATATGTAAAGCAGAATGCGGGCAGACTCATTCTCTCCGGTGCCAATACTTATACAGGATCCACGATCTTTAATGCAGGCGAGATCGCCGTCGGGTCGAACGGAGCAGCTGGGACGCTGGGTGCTAGCTCGGTTGCGATGAACGCAACAGCTAATAAAAAACTGACCTTTAATCGCTCGGACAATGTCTCCTTTCCAAACACAATTACAACAGGTTCCAGTTCGGATCAGATCGTCAAGATGGGATCCAACACGCTCACCTTGCAAAATGTCGGAGGCTCCTCTCCTTTTGACTATAAGATCGAGGGCGGAACCTTGGATTTGAATGGAAAGACGCTCACGGCTCGTAACGTGGAGGGTGCCGGGATTATTCAGAACGCAACCTTGACCACGGCCGGCACGATTGAGCCGAACGGGACCTTGAATCTGCCAGCGACCACACTCGGCTCAGGCGCAAAGATCAATATGGATTTTGTAACTGCGACCGGCGGCATTGATGACCACCTGACCTTTGCGGACAGTGTTAATCTGAGCTCTGTGACGCTGACCTTGCGAAGTGCCGCAGAACGGATCAGCACCGGACGCTATACACTGGTCTCTGTGCCGGAAGGAAAAACAATCACAATGCCATCGGCCTCTGTCCTAGGCGTGCCGCAAACATGGACATGCGCTGTGTCAGGTCGGCTCTATGAGCTGTTTTACATCGGCGGTACGATGATCCGTTTTCAGTAAACTGCGTCTTTCACGGTTGTGACGGCATCAATATTTATCTGGGACTGTCACACGGACAGTCAGGTAGGTTATCGTCAGCCAGCCTCCTTTGAAGCAGGGCGCGGTGCAGCAACAGAACGGTTCAATAACGTGTTCAATGCTCCTGTCACCGCCTGAGCTTTAAAGGAGCCGCGTTTGACCACCTTGTTGTTTTGATCCAGCAGGAAGAAGAAGGGAGACACGTCAACGCCGTATTGCTTGCTGATAGCTCCGCCCTTATCCCAGACCACCGGGATGTTGGAAAGCGACTTGGCGTAAATGGGTTGGATGGTCTCCAGGTCTTCCGCAGTGTTGATGACAACGAAAGCGACAGCGTGCTTGCGGAAGACGTTTGCAACCTGCTGAACCGATGGAAACGCATCGATCGTGTACGAGCAGCTTGTTTGGGCGAACACTAAAAGTGTGGCTTTGGGCCCCTTCAGGCTTGTCAATGTGACGCTCTGGCCCTTCAGGTCTGTTCCTGTAAAAGCAGGTGCGGTATCTCCCGCCTTGGGCATGGGCAGGTTGTAGCTTTTCTTCGGTTGGCCCGGTAGCTCCGCCAGAATCTCTTTGATCATCGAGTCAAGTTTAGCAGGATCGCATCCACCTGAATAGCGCTGCACGCCATCTGGACCGAAGACATAAAACGTGGGATAAAAGAAGAAATCAAGCGCATCAGCAATCCGTCGTCCGGTGTCCACGTTGCGCGGATAGGGATGCTCCCACTCCTCTGAAAGTTCAAGGTCCTCGCCCGCTAAGGGAACATCGAGTCTTAGAATCGCTACGGTTTCTGGTTTCGTAGCTGCGTAAGTGTGCAGAAATTCAGTCGCCTTGGCCGTCCCCGGACACCCCTCTCTCCCCATCAGCAGCAGAAGCACCTTCCCTTGGTACGGGGCCAGAAAAGATTGCATGATCGCTGCAGACCGCTGCTCCTCAGAACGTTTCTCAGGTGAACAGCCTGTGATCGCGCCTCCCATAAATAGGACAGTAGCTATAATAATTGGCAGTTTCGATGCGTTCATGTAAATCTCCGATTTGAATATGGAGATGATATAGCTTTCTTGCCTATAACTTCAACTTCAATTCTTGAATACTTTTCGCAAAGAACGCTATTGGGGTGAAGGACGGCGTGCCTACGCAATCGGCGAATACGCCGTCGGCACAGCTCGTCCTTCACCCAGAGTCAATGCGTGACACTCGGGTGCTTGCACGAGATAAGCCCCGGCTGTATTCAGCCACTCGCGGGGGCTTTCCGTGCAAGCACCTCTCATAGCGATCTTCGCGAAAAACATTTTCATTCGTGCGGTTCGCGACATTCGGATGCTAAAAAGGTGTCGGCAGATTATTCCGGGATCACCGGTAATGGTCGTACCCATAATTCGAATTGCCGGGCTTGAAACCCGACTGCTTTTCCAGTATGATTCCCAAATAAGTTTGTGCTTGAGATGCTTTCAACCTCAAAAGGGATAACCACTATGGCTTTTATTAGATTGACCTTTATGCTTCCTTTCATCGCTCTGCTTGGGACGCCTCTGGCGGCACTGCACGCAGCCGGGGATATCCAGAAAACATGCTTTAAAGAAGTGGATACTCTTTTTAGTAATCCGGGGCAAGGATGGATGGGGAGACGCTTTCACGGATCTGTCGAATATTATCGCTTTAACTGGGTGGATATTGAACCTGAAAAGGGCACGTATAACTGGAAGCCTATTGATGACCGACTGGAGCGTCTTCAAAAGACAGGCGGAAGCCTGTCCTTGAGGGTCATGACAGCCAGTGCCCATTCGAGCGGTTATTACTCCTCTCCGAAATGGCTCTTTGATTTGGGGTGCAAAGGGTATGAATATAACGTAGGCGGTGGCGATCCAACGTCGGGTGGTAAGGCTATCACGCGCATTGAACCGGAATACGCTGATCCGATTTATCTTGCTGAGCACAGCGCGTTTATCGCTGCCTTAGGAAAGCGATATGATGGTCATCCGAATATGGAGTTTCTCGATATCGGCTCGTACGGCATCTGGGGTGAGTGGCACACCAAGCATCCGGCCCCCCTTGCTGTCCGCAAGCAGATTGTGGATATGTATGTGCAAGCCTTCCGCAAAACGCAACTGGTCTTTATGACGGATGATCAGGAAGGGCTGAGTTATGCATTGGGCTATGGCGCAGGACTTCGGCGTGACGGTGTAGGCTCCCCCTGGCATGAGCAGAACTGGATCGGTTCCAAGAAATACGCCAATATACCCGACATGGGAAATGTCTGGAAGAAAGCGCCTGTTGTTTTTGAATGGTTTGGCAACTACGACTACTTGAAATCAAAAAACTGGTCTTTTGATGCAGCGGTAAACTTCATGGTGAGCAACCATGTGAGCATGATCAATGACAACATCGGGAACGTTCCACCTGAGGCCATGGCGCAGCTGGAGAAGCTTGCGCGTCTGGCGGGCTACCGGTTTGTCTTGCGTGAAATCGCGCATGAGAAAACGGTATTGCCAGAACGTGCGCTGAATATAAAGATGAAATGGGCCAATGTCGGCGTCGGAAAACTGTATCGTCCGTATAAGCTTCAGATTGTATTGAGGAATGCAGCCGGGCAAGCAGTCGCTACAGTTATCGCCGATGCTGACCCGCGCGACTGGTTGCCAGGCGAACAAGAGATCACCTCGACAATGCGGATACCCAGCGTGCCGTCAGGGACATACACCCTTGCTGTCGCGATAACCGTTCCAGCCAATCAGCGTCCGTCGCTCAAACTGGCGATGGATGCGCCAGAGAAGGACGGCTGGTATCAGGTTAGTTCTGTCACTGTTGACTCGATATCCAAGTGAAGAAGGACTGAATATGAGAAATGCAATCACCTCTCTGATTCTTTCTGTTTTGTTACTTGCCTCGTTCGCTTCGCTATACGCCTCTGAACCATTGGCGCGTCATCCCTTGACGAACAATGCGGAGTGGAAGAACAATAAGCCTGTGGCTTTGCCGAATGTCATGCGTCCCAAAGTCGAAGGCGTCTTGATCTATCAACCCACCAATGAATGGACCTACTCACACCATCAGAGTATTACGTTTTTCAAAGGCCGGTTCTATGCGATCTGGTCAAATGGGCGGGAACACGAGGACAGAGAGGGGCAGCGTGTGTTGATGGCGACGTCCCTTGACTTTAACAATTGGACTGTTCCGCGTCCGCTCGTGGATTCGGTCAAGGACGAACAAGGCGTTGAACGGGTGCTGACGTCTGCTGGTTTCCATCAGTATGACAATACACTCGTTGCTTACTTCGGTAACTATGGACCCAAAAAAGAGACGACGCACCTGCAAGCCGTCACGACTATCGATGGTGAGCACTGGAGTACGATTCGCGAGATGGGAGTCCCTGTCAATCCGAATCATGGTCCGCAGCGCACGGCATCAGGACGTCTCATCATCGCTGGCAATATCTCGTTCCCGTATGCTGATGACCCGACTGGTCTGACGGGGTGGCACATGACCGGGATATATCCGCCGAGCATGGCCGCGGCAATCAAAGACGATCCGGCTTCTTTTTGGGACGTGGCCAAGAAACAAGGCTGGAGCGCGGCACTGTGCGAAGGTTCCTTCTTCCAGACCGATGATGGTGTGCTGCACATGCCGTTGCGAAATACGGGCAAGCCATTCTCGTATCGCTTGTGGCTCACAGAGAGCCGCGACAATGGCTCAACATGGTCCACGCCTGTCGAGACCGAGTTTAGCGATACAAATGCAAAATTCCACTTTGGCCGTTTGCCGGATGGCCAGTTCTACTACGTCGGCAATCCAATCGGAGGCGGACGTACACCACTAGTCTTGTCGCTCGCGCGCGATGGCGTAACGTTTGATAAGCACTTTATCCTTGGCGAGACACATTACGAACGGCGCAAGTCAGGAACTGCCAAAGGCGGTGAGTATGGCTATCCGCACACCATGATTCACGATGGATATCTTTACGTCATTGTCTCTCGCCAGAAAGAGGCTGTCGAGGTGTTGCGCGTCGCACTGGCGGTATTGAACTAACGTAGGTACGATCAAAAAGCGTAAACGAGAAAGTTTAAAACAATATGAAAGCAGATCTTCTTATTTTAACAGTTCTCATGGTTGCTTGCACTGTTTCAGCGGGAGAGGCTCCGGCACTCATCCCAGCCCCCGTGCACGTGGAGTGGCGGGCAGGGGCCTTAAGCAAAGAAGCTGTTCCACGTGTGGTGCATATTGATGGGCTTCCTGCGGAAGGGTATGAGCTTGAAATCACGACAGCAGGTGCGTTGATCCGCTCGTCAACTGATGCGGGCACGTTCTATGCGCAGCAGACGCTGAAACAGTTGCGCGTGGCGGACGGCTCGCTGCCGTGCGTATTCATTCGTGACGCGCCGCGGTTTGTCTGGCGCGGATTCATGCTCGATTCGTCGCGTCATTTTCAGACAGTGGAAGAGATCAAGCGCTATCTTGATCTGCTGGCGATGCACAAGCTCAACGTCTTTCACTGGCATCTGGTGGATGATCATGGCTGGCGTTTTGAGAGTAAGAAATATCCCTTGCTCACGCAAGTCGGTGCCTGGCGCGAGCAACCGCCTATTGGACGCTATGGCGGCTTCTACACGCAACAGGAGATGCGTGACATCGTCGCTTACGCAGCTAAACTGCACATTACCGTGCTGCCTGAAATCGAAATGCCCGGGCATTCGCGTGCCGCGCTTGCGGCTTATCCGAATCTTGCGTGTGGCGGGGTCAAGACCGAGGTTGACCACTTCTTTGATTTTCCCATGCGCGCCACGAGGTTCCCGAATGTGCCCGGCAATAATGTGTTGTGCGCAGGCAAGGATGAGACTTTTAAGATGTTGGAAGCCGTGTTGACGGAAGTCATGGACATTTTTCCAAGCACCTACATTCATGTCGGTGGCGATGAAGTCGACATGAAGTATTGGAGTGGTTGTGCCGAGTGCCAGACGATGATGAAGGCTAAGCAACTGGCCAATGGGCACAAGCTACAGGCCTATTTCATGGGACGGATCGAAACGTTTCTCACAGCACACGGACGTAAAATGATTGGCTGGGATGAGATACTCGAAGGGGGACTTACCCCGGCAGCAACGGTCATGAGTTGGCGCGGAACTTCGGGGGGAATCAAGGCTGCAAAGGCTGGTCACGATGCGGTGATGTCACCTGGTAAGCCGCTCTATTTTGATCACCGTCAATCCTCATCGCCGCAGCATCCGCCAGGGTTCGGAGGCTCTGTCGAAACGCTACAGGAAGTGTATCAATACGATCCTGTGCCCAATACACTCACGGCTGTAGAAACCAAACATATACTCGGTACGCAGGCGAATCTCTGGTCCTGCGCGACGGAGACTTTGGAACGTCTTGATCTTTTTGCATTTCCACGTCTCTGCGCATTGGCTGAGATCGCCTGGTGTGCGCCAACACCGAAGGACTTCAGCCAGTTCCAGCAACGCCTTGATAAGCACCTGCTTCGTCTGGATGCTCTGGGTGTCAATTACTGGACGGAGAAGGCGCATTTCCAAGTTGGCACATGGATGCCGAATCCTGCGTTCAAGCAGGGCACGTCATTCGACTTGCCAGTGTCCGAAATTCTCGCACCGGGCAAGTGGGTTGTCACGTACAACTACAAGAAGGGTGCGGATGCGCTGATGATAGAAGCGGTCGAACTGCTTGCCGATACTGCTGTCGTCGCGCGCGATGTCCATGCAGCCACTGCGGGCGCGCAGCATATTGATCACCAGTACACACTGGATGTCCCCAAGGTAAACGTCGGAACAAAATGGGTTTTGCGGACTAAGGCTCACGTCGAACCGTGGAGTGGCGGCGGAAAGGGCGATTCGGCAGGCGTTGTTTCAATGAGCCAAGCCGCGTCCGTGAGGCTCTATGCGCCAGAGAACCCTTTGCCCGTCATCCGTACGACCACTGCTGTCACCCAGAATCGAGACAAAGCCAATTACGACTGGGCCACGCGCCATCAGCTCGTAATCGATCAAATCAAAAAGAATCCGCCGGAGATCGTCATGATCGGCGATTCCATTACGCACTACTGGGCGGGACAGCCGATTGCGCCCTTTGTGCGGAGTCCTGAGGGTTGGAAGCTCGCCTTCGGTGATCGCGTCGTGGCTAATCTCGGGTTCGGCTGGGACCGGACTGAGAATGTGTTGTGGCGAATAGAGCATGGCGAGTTGGAAAATATTAAGCCCAAAGCGGTTGTTGTGGCAATCGGCACCAACAATCTGGGGGTTGATACGACGGAGGATATTCTGTCGGGTATCGATGCCGTATGCCGGAAGATACATGAGAAGGTGCCGGAGGCACGCATCGTTCTCCTGGGGATTCTGCCACGAAAAGACCAGGATATGCAGATGGGAAACCTTGAGAAGGTAAATCATCTTCTTCAAACACATTTGCATCCACGGCCCTACATTGATGTGATGAATTTTGGCAACCTATTCCGCAATTTGGATGGCTCGTTCAATGATAAGCTTTTCTCAGACGGTCTCCATCCGAATGCTGCAGGGTATGAGCTTCTAGGTAAGGCGCTGTCAACGCTGGTAAATGCGGAACCAAAGTAGTCATAGAGGGGAATGAAACACATCCTCTGCGCCTCAGCGCCTCTGCGGGAAAAAAGTTACGCCTTCGTTTATTCCAGCTCCGCTGGCGGGGCGCTTGTTTCCAACTGTGGAAAAGATGTGGTTGTATTTTTAGCTGTCGTAATGTGTACCGCATTGGTTGTTGCTAATCTGTCGTCTCTCATGATATCCAGCGTGGTCCATCCCAGTACAAAATCCAAGGCCTCATTCATATTGAGTCCTGCACGCACACCATAGTAGACCCCGATACTCGCTTGGAAACTCAGGGACTGGGACCAGAATTCATCGTCAGGGCATAGAGATCTAATCAAATACCCCTTTTTTCGATAGTTGTTTGCAGGGGTAAAGTCCAACTCAAACGCTCCTCCATAGGGAGGCATAAAGAATACGCGTTCCGTATACTCGTAACTGCCCATATACCCCTCGCGCAATCCGTACCCCCGACCCTGTGCAACGGAAATTCCAAAGGGGCACCCCCACCGTACGACACAGCTGATCTTTTTGGTCTCGGCAGATAACGTGACAATGTCGCTGAAATCTCGTGCGCGATGTCCGAGATAGACACAGCCTGAGCTCAGGATGCAGCTTGCGATGACACCAGATGCAATATACAGGTTCATGGAGTCTCCTCCCTAGGGCTTATGTTGAGTTTCTGCCAGTATTTGTCTTCTGTCCGTAATAATGGATTTCGGACTTATCTCCATCTCTCGATAGCATGTTCAGTAATAGAGTGCTCTTTTACTTAAATCCAAAACTAACCATGTGTAAATAGTGGCACATATTTATACACAATAGCAAGCAACAACCCGATAAAGGGACAGACTATCTGAATTGTAAATGTCGCCTTGAAGGCGACATATTGCCATGCTGAATCTGATAATCTTATGTCGTTCTTATAACAAAGGGACAGACAATTTGTCCGAAAATGGAAGGAGTTTCTTATGCGAAAGGCGCGAATAAAGGCGGAAAACGGGATCGGGTGTTATCATGTCACGAGCCGGATCGTGGACAGGAGTTTCAAGATGGACGAGGGGGAGCGGGAGATATTTCGGCATATCCTGCGCAAGGCGGCGGCTTTCTCTGGTGTGAATGTGCTCACCTACGCGATCCTCTCGAACCACTTCCACGTCCTGCTCGACGTGCCGGTGCAACCCGTGCTTGATGACGCTGAGCTACTTAGGCGCATCGCGGTGCTCTATGGCGTGGCGGAGGCGAATCTGCGAAGGGAATGCTGGGAGGGCTGGCGTAAGGGCGGCCTCGACGTGCTTGTCGAGCGGGAACAGGAGCAGCTCCGCCGGCGAATGGGCGATGTCAGCCCCTTCATGAAACTTCTAAAGCAGCGCTACTCCATCTGCTACAACCAGCGCCATAAGCGGACAGGGACGCTCTGGGAGGGGCGCTATGCCAGCATCCTGGTTGAGGGTGAAAGCCGTGCGCTCTCCACAATCGCGGCCTACATCGACCTCAATCCTGTGCGCGCAGGGATCGTAAAGGATCCTGCGGACTACCGTTGGAGCGGGTATGGCGAGGCGTGCGGTGGTTCTGCCACCGCGAGGCAAGGACTCCGCGCCGTCCAGTCCATTAGCCAGCAAGCACAGGATGGATCATGGGCTGGCACTGCTGCAGCCTATCGCGCCTACCTATATATCCATGGAGAGGAACGTCGAGATGAAGGCGGAAGGCTTCAGCGCGTCGGGTTTTCTGCGGAGGATACCCGTGCGGTGATTGACCGTGGCGGTCGCATGGCGCTGCCAGACCTCCTGCGCTGCCGTGTCCGCTACTTCAGGGACGGCCTGGCATTTGGCAGCAAAAATTTTGTGGAGGCCGTCTTCGACAGAAATCGCGCCCATTTTGGCGCTAAACGAAAGACAGGCGCGCGTAGGATGCGCTTCTGCTTGGCCGAAGGTTTCTGTATCGCGCGCGACCTTCGGGTTGAACCGGTCTGTGTCCCGCTCCGAGCATAGCCGATAATTGACAGCATATCGTTCACGTGTTGTAAGCGGTGTTGGTGATTCCATTTCCGCGCATCTCGACTTTTCTCTTTAAATAGGGATTTTCACTCCTAATGCGTGCCTTTTCCCTGGGCTTGCCTTGCTTCCCCTGCATATCCAGATATAAAAGCAAAGACAATCTAATTTTTGATCCTCCTTCACTTACTTATCCTATATTGTCTGTCCCTTTGTCGCGTGTTATATATTGTCTGTCACTTTGTCGGACTATCCCATATTGTCTGTCCCCTTATCGGACGTTTGTCGCATATAATCTGTCGTTGCCTGAACCGTTGGGGTGTGTTAGAATTTTGACTTATCATTTAAAGGGAAGGGTAGCGTACGGACATGAGAAATTTAGCAATCTGCTTGATGATGGGACTTATCCTGGTGACGGCGTGCCAGGCTCCCAAGGTGTCGAAGTTCAATGGACTTGAGATGCATCTTGGTAACTTGGGAATGTTGTCGGAGGCACAGACGCGCTCGATCAGTCCGGAGAATTTTACAGGTGAGAAGGGTATGGCCGGGATGTCCACGAACGGGCCGGCAAAGCATGCGGCGCGTGATCTCGGACAGGGCTGGAAGGTCTCTCCCTTCATTGCTGTACCTGCAAGAGGCATTGTCACATTGGGTGAGATCAGTGGCTCCGGTGCGATTCAGCAGATATGGATGACGCCTGCACCTCTTGACAAGACGCGTTTCAATATTTTGCGTTTTTACTGGGATGGGGAGAAGGACCCATCTGTGGAAGTTCCGCTCGGCGACTTTTTCGCATGCGGCTGGGGCAAGTATTGTCAGATCAGTTCCTTGCCCGTTTGCGTGAATCCCGGCAGCGCCTTCAACTGCTACTGGGTGATGCCCTTCCACAAGGGGGCGAAGGTGACGCTCGAGAATCTAGACGATAAGCCGATGCGGCTCTACTATCAGATCAATTACACACTTACGGATGTCCCTGAAGATACCGGCACCTTCCATGCCCAGTTCAGGCGTGTGCCGCAGGTGGGCGACAAGCCAGAGGTGACAATTCTAGACGGCGTCAAGGGAAGCGGTCAGTATGTGGGGACTTATCTGGCATGGGAGGTCCGTAGTCCGGGGTGGTGGGGAGAGGGGGAGATCAAATTCTTTATGGACGGGGACAAGACCTTCCCGACGATCTGTGGCACAGGCACGGAGGATTACTTCTGCGGCTCGTATAACTTTGAGAACCAGGAGACCAAGAAATACCAGACATTCAGTACTCCATACGCGGGGCTGGCTCAGGTTCTGCCGCCGGATGTGGTCTATCAACCGGGACAGAGGTTCGGCCTCTATCGGTGGCATGTGGTTGATCCAGTGCGGTTTCAGCAGGATCTGAAGGTGACGATTCAGACGCTGGGTTGGATGGCGGACAAGTCCGGACGCTACCTGCCGCTCAAGGATGATGTGGCGTCAGTGGCCTACTGGTATCAAACTGAGCCCCATGCACCCTTTCCTCCGCTGCCTCCAGCAGAGGTGCTGAAAGTTGAGCCGCATCTGTTAGGCACACCTAAGAAGTAATTTTAATAAGTATGAAAACGCTGATCGTGCTCACGAGCCTATTCCTAAGTGTTGCTCTTCCCCTCTCTGCGCGATTTGTGCCTGATGGTGTGGTGAAGTCAGACGACTACACCGTGCTGATGGCTGTGGACGGAAGCTATTCGACAGGACTTCAAGCGTTTCAGGCTGGCGGCCATGGAAAGTTTCATTTGCGGCAGTGGACGAATGAACAGTTTTCCGTCGCTTGGAAAATCAACGTGCCTGTTGCAGGCGACTATCATGTCAACCTTCTAGCACGGTTACAGGACGCAGATGCGGTTGCCTCCTTTGCAATTCAAGGAGCTTCAACAGGTATGGAGATGCAGTTGGGGCAGTCGGCCCACCAATGGGAGCGCCTCTCTTTTCTGAAGACGATTACCTTGAGTCAGGGTGAACAGACGGTCATTCTTCAGTTCAGACCCAAGGAGCCAGGTTCAAAAATCAATCTGGAGGTTTTGTCTGTCGAACTCGTGCGCCCGTGTATAAAAAACGGCTTGCACGCGGAGGCGAAGCAGATGCGTGCGGATACGACGTGGCTTCAGCAGGCAGGGCATGGAGCCATGGTCCATTGGACCAGCCAGACGCAGCCTCGCAGCGGCGCGCAGAAACCGTATGCGCAGGCTGTTCAGGATTTTGATGTGAAGAGCTTTGCGCAGCAGATGCGTGACTGCGGTGTGGGCTTTGTTGTCCTGACCACCTCGCATGCCGAGATGCGTTTTCCAGGGCCCAATAAAGCACTGGATAGTCTCCTGCCTGGATGTACGGCATCGCGTGATTTGGTTGCGGATCTGATCGCCGAACTCAGAAAATACAATATCAAGGTGATGCTTTATTATCACATTGGCTCAGTAGGGGATCCACGATGGCTGGAGGCGAGCGGCTTCTGGAAGACAGACACGACTCAGGTCTTTGAGAACTGGCGCAAGATCATCTCAGAGATCGGTCTCCGCTATGGCGACGGTTTGGCAGGCTGGTGGTTTGATGATGGAACCGTGAACTACTATTACCGCAGCGCGCCCTGGAAATGCCTCTTGCAGGCGGCGCGTGCGGGCAATCCGAAACGTCTCGTCGGGTTTAATTCGTGGGAACTGCCATCTCCGACCGAATTCCACGATTTGTATCTCGGGGAGGGCAACCGCTCTCCCTCCGGCACTGGAGCGCTTCTGACGCGTCACGGAAACGGGCGTTACCCCTCTGGCTCGCATGAAGGGTTGCAGTCCTGCTCGACCCTGGTTTTCGAGTCCGACTGGATCTATATGCGGGGTGGCCAGCCCATTTCGGGCTGGCAGTTCTCCGTTGAAAACATTCGTCAGATGATTCAGGATTTTAAGGCTTATCATAACGTCCTTATTTTTAACTTTGAAATTACTCAAGAGGGGACGATCTCTCCTGAAAGCGTCGAGATGTTCAAAAAGGTTTTGAAATGAAAAGGAATATCAAGGTCAGAGTTTTGTCTGTTATCTTGGGAATGGTGATGATCGCACGTTTTGGGTTTGGAATTGAGATGATCGATGCTTCGCATGTGCGTCTGCTGGATTCGCCTTTCAAGCAGCGGCAGGAGTTGCATCGACTGGGTTATGTCGGTGAGTTGGAGCCGGATCGTTTGCTGTTCAATTATCGTAAAGCTGCCGGGCTGCCTCAGCCCGCGGGTGTGAAAAGTTATGGCGGCTGGGAAGATGGGTTCATCCGGGGCCATTTTGCGGGACATTATCTTTCCGCGGCATCCCGCATGTATGTGGCGACAGGCGACGAGAGCTTCAAAAATAAGGCAGAGGCGCTTATTCAGGGTTTGGCGGAGTGCCAGGATAAGGTCGCCACAGGTCATTTGGCGGCCTTCACTGAAGCGTCGATGGACCATTACGAAGGGACGGGGGGAAATGCTGAAGGTATCGCCGTTCGCTATTATGTTCTGCATAAGACGCTTGCAGGTCTGCTGGATGCGTATCATTATCTGGGGAACAAGCAAGCCTTGGAGATGGCTAAAAAGATGGCGGATCGCTGTGAACAGCGCATGGCAGCATTGAATGATGCGACACTGGAGAAGATGCTGGATACGACAAAATCCCGCAATCCGCATACAGAGCATGGTGCTTTTTCGGACTCACTGGCAGAATTGGCCAAGGTGACAGGGGATCGCCGATATTCGAGGCTGGCGCGGCTCTTCTTTCGTAAACCTTTCGTGGGTCCCTTGATAAATGGAGAAGATAAACTGGAATGTTTGCATGGCAACACCCACGCCGCCATTGCACTGGGTATGGCCCATGAAGCAGCCGTGACCCAGGATGCGGAATTATTGAAAGCCTCTGATTTCTTCTGGCATCAGATCGTGATTGAACGCTCGTTCGCCAATGGAGGCTTCTCCGTGAACGAATGGATCGACAAGCGGGGTGCGGAAGCGGCACCGTCAATTCTGGAAGAACGTATCTTCCCGGTTGAGACCGCTGAAAGTTGCAACACGCACAACATGATCAAGCTCTCCTGCTCCCTCTTCGAGCAGCGTCCAAACCCCGAATATGCCTCTTATGTTGAGCAGGCCCTGTATAATCATATTCTCTCCGTGATCGATCCGGTGAGCGGTCGAGTCACCTATTTTCATCCGATGTATGGTGACTTCAAGGTGTATATTCAAGCAACGGAATGCTGCGCTGGAAGCGGCTTGGAATACACAGCCCGTTTCAATGAAGGCATCTATTTTGAAGATGGACAATCGCTCTATGTGAATCTCTATATACCGTCTGAACTGAAATGGAAAGGAATGGTTATCCGGCAAGAGGGCTGTGTTCCCTATCAAGACGAGGTCGCCTTGACTGTGGTGAAGGCGTCGCCAGAACCTGTGACACTGAAGTTACGTAAACCGCATTGGACAGATTCAGAGAACCCATATTCTGTTGAAGACGGGTATTATACAATGACGCGGACCTTTAAAGACGGGGATAGCATCAAGCTGCGGTTGAAACCTAAACTGAGCATCGTTCCTTCACGCGACAATCCAAAGATCGTCAGTGCGTTCTATGGCCCTGTTCTATTGGCCTATCAGCTTGGAAAAGAGGATGTGCCTTCAGAACGCATCTCAGGCGATACGCGGTTGGCTTACAAGCATCCGGCTGTCGATGTGCCGCCCCTCTTGACGGAGTGTGCGCTCACCTGTGCTGATGCGAAGACGCTCACGTTTACGGCAGGGAAGGCTGTTTTCAAGCCGGTCTATGAGACGCATGATCAACGCTACGCAGTTTATTTCCCCTATCTGACGGAGGCGGAAGCGGCGACGTGGAAACCCCTGCGTGTGGCGACTGCTGAACCCAAGGATTGCCTGGACAGCGTTTTGCCAGGAAATGTATCCTCTGAGAAGTTACATGACATGACGTCTGAAAAATCGGGCAGCGGAAACTGGAACCGACGCGCGTATCGCGATGCACAGCCGGACGGATGGTTCACCTATGTTCTAAAGATTGCTCCAAGCCAGAAGATGAAATTGACAGCCACCTACTGGGGGGCGGATACGAATCGTATCTTTGATGTATTGGTGAACGGCGTCTGTGTTGCTGAACAGAAACTGGAAGGAAAGCAGGGTAAAGCGTTCTTTGACGTGGAGTATGTTTTGCCGGCTGAAGCACTGACAGGGCAGCAGAATCTCAATGTGCGCTTCCAGGGCAAGAAGCGAGGGCCTGTCGGGGGCGTGTTTGGTGTAAAGGTGAATGTCGTGAAGTGAAAAAGGGAATTAAAGAAGAGAGGATTGAACGATGAATAACCCGATCTGGATGATGACATCCGCACTGTCGAAATGTTCCTTTCAGGAACTGACTGACATCGCCAAGGAGATCAATGCGCAGGGCATGGAACTGTGTGTGTTTCGCCGGGATGGTTCTCGGCGTGATCATGTGGCCACGCATCTGGATTATGAAAGTTTCGGTGTTGACGATGCCACGCGCGTCATCGACATCTGCAATCAGAGAGGATTGCGTTTCTCTATCGGCGCGTATGAAAATCTGATTGGTGGCGATCCTGCGGAAAGAGTCAACAATCAGAACCACATTTTGAAATTGATCCGTATCGCACATCTGCTGGGCGGCGATGCGAATGATGTGATTGTGGGCACGTTCGTGGGGTATAATCACGAACTGGGATGCCAGGATGGGGGTTTTGAAAAGAATCTGGAAGCGTACGTCCGTGTGTTCGCTCCGATTGTGAAGTATGCTGAGGATTTGGGTGTCACCCTTGCCTACGAAAATTGCCCCATGGAGGGGTGGCGTCCGGCAACCGCGCCGACGACCTATAATAACCTGCCTGCGACATTGGCTGCACGGAAGCTGATGTACACATTGATTCCCAGTGCCTCACATGGAGAGACCTATGACCCGTCTCATGACGTGTGGCAGAATATCGACCCGGTAGATGTCATCAATGCCAGCGACCTCTCCCGCATCCGCAGAGTCCATGTGAAGGGCACCCGCAAGCTGAACAGTGCTGGACGTGTCCACTGGGGCGCGCTCTATCCTATGCAACACGTGAACCCTGAACTGGCTCAAAGGGCAGGGGTTCCCATACCTGCTCATGATTGGGACCGCCATCATTATGAGCCCATGCTGCCGGGGTTTGGCGGGTGCGACAGCATGGACTGGTACGCGTTTCTCAAGAACCTGATGCAGAAAGGCTTTGACCGTCCGTTTGTGATTGAAAACGAGGCGGATAACTCATCGCATACCGGCAATCGGGCGGCAACGGTTCAAGGCTTCAAGGCGGCGGTGCTCTGCCTGGCACCAATTGTCTGGCCGCTGGATACCCAAGCCGGGTATCAGTTTGACCAGACCCGGAGCGCCCCATTAAAAATGATTACCACAACTGACATACCTGTTAAAACAATGAAGGATCTGATCTAAAATGAGTTCTTATAAACAATTCTTGTTAATGGCTTCAGCCGCTCTGATAATTGCCCCTGCGTCACTTGTGGCGGAGGATGTTAAAACCGTGAAAGTGCTGACCATCGGCAACAGCTTTGCTGACAATGCCTGTGGGTTCTTGAAGGAGATCGCTGGCTCTGTATCAGGATGTAGAATCGAGATTTCTAAAGCCAATATTGGGGGTTGTTCTTTCGAAAAACATGCCCAGCTCATCAAAGGGTGTGAAGCGGACCCCAAACTTAAGCCGTATCAAACGAAATATTCACTGAAAGAACTGCTGCAGAAAGAGAAGTGGGATGTGGTCACCATCCAGCAGGTCAGCCATAGCAGTTTTCGTCCAGAGAGTTACCAGCCGTTTGCCGATCAGGTGTTTGCCTGTATTAAAACGAATGCGCCGGGGGCGGAGATCCTGATTCATCAGACGTGGGCCTATGGTCCGGATTGCAAGCGCTTAGAGGGCTTTAAGTTGACACGTCAGCAGATGAATGCCGGCTTGGTCACGTGCTATGCTGATCTCGCCCGCCATTTCGGCGGCCTGCGGATGTTGAAATCAGGCGAGACCTTTACCGCATCGCTCTTGGCGAATCCGGAAATTGACCTCTGGAACGCAAAAGACCGTTCTCATGCCAGCCAGGAGGGGTGTTATCTTGCAGGGTGTGTCTGGTTTGGCGAACTGTTCGGCATTTCGCCGGAAAAGGTGGCATACGTTCCAAAGGGAATGAACCCCGCTGTGGCAGAAACCCTGCGCAAAACAGCTGCACGTATGAAATTCCTATAAATTGGTGCCAGAGATGGGACTCGAACCCATACGAGGGAATAACCCCTCTCCGGATTTTAAGTCCGGTGTGTCTGCCATTTCACCACTCTGGCCAAAAGAGGAGTGTTAGTTTGCCAAAACTCCTCCATCCTGGCAAGGTGTTTGTCGAGGGTTTGCCTTTTTTTTTGGACTCTTCACGTTTGTCGAAAAATTTACTGGTTAGTAGATGTTTTACGCAAAGGGCGCAATTTGGGTGAAGGACGGCGTGCCCTCGCAAGTCCGTGAATACACGGAGGGCACAGCTCGTCCTTCACCCGGCATCTTTTGAGACGGCTCAGGTGCTTGCACGAGATAAGCCCCGGCGGTATTCCGCCATTTGCGGGGGCTTTCCGTGCAAGCACCTTATAGCGCTCTTAGCGAAAAGCATTTACGAGTTGCCTATTTTCTCAGACGCTTGGCCATTCAGTTAACGTTTTCCACAAACCGTGAAGAACCTTTTTTTGGAGGGGGGAACTTAAAATTATGAGAGCGGTGCGCAATAAAGAGGTGAAAGGCACGTTTATCACAACGGAAGGGCTTATTTGGTCCTCTTATATTAAACAAGGAGTCATCAAGATGAAGTATTCATTGATTGTTTTAGCGATGGTTGCAACATTGGCAACTGGCGCTTTTGCCAAGGAAGGCAAGGGGAAGGGCGCTGCAGGAGCAGAGCCGGCAAAGAAGGAAATGACAGCAGAGCAGAAGGCGGAGCACACGACAAAGGCTCTTGAGCGCATCAAAACCAAGGATGAGGCTCTCTATAAGGAGCTCGTCGCGCTGAAGGAAAAGGACCCGGCTGCCTTTGAGAAGAAGATGATGGAGCAACACCAGAAGCGTCATGGTGAAAAGGGCAAAGGTAAAAAAGGCGGGGAAGCGGCCAAGGACTGCAAAAACGCTACAAAGTAAGCGTTTCCTGATCTAAAAAGTAAAAAACCGAGCAACCTAATGTGTTGCGCGGTTTTTTGATTTTTTGAAAATGGTTGGACCAGCGGGACTCGAACCCGCGACCCCAACATTAAAAGTGTTATGCTCTACCAACTGAGCTATGGTCCAATTGCAAAAAAGTCCGCACATTAAACCATAATTTATGGATACTGTCAATTGACGATATTCAAAATTATGCGTATACTACTCGGTTTTAGGTCCCACAAGGAGTGTCGCTATGCCTGTTCTTGATAAATTGCTTTCAAACCCCTCTGAGTATTCACTGGATGTCGATCGTCTGGGGGAATGCAAAATCGAGTCGCCCGTCCGGAATCGGGATTTCATCAAAGATGATGACCGTATCTTGATTTCCGAGAATACCCGGATCTTGAAGTTCTTAAGTGAGCGTTTAGGAATGACCCCGTCCTTTGAGCGGGCAGGCCCTCATGGGAAGATTTTCCATTCACCGTCCTGGAGCCGTGTGGCGATCGTTACGGCGGGCGGTCTCTGCCCCGGACTTAACAATGTGATTAAAGGGCTGGTTGAGATCTTGACCTGTGACTATAACATTAAGAATATATACGGCATTCGCTATGGGTATGCCGGCCTCAACCCCGTCCATAATTATGAGCCGATCTTGCTGGACAATGATTCCGTAGATACGATTCATGAAAACGGCGGGACCATGCTGGGCTCGTCACGGGGTCAACAGGATACGGGGATGATTGTCGATTCGCTCTCGCGGATGAATATCAATCTGCTGTTCTGTATCGGTGGCGACGGCTCCTTGCGGTGCGCACGGGATGTCGCGGACGAGTGCAAGCGACGTAATCTCTTTATCAGTGTGGTTGGCATCCCGAAAACCATTGACAATGACCTCTACTTTGTTGGACGCAGTTTCGGCTTTGAAACGGCAGTTGCTGAGGCGACGACCATCATCCAGGCCGCGCATACCGAAGCAAAGGGAACCTTTAATGGCGTGGGGCTTGTGAAGCTGATGGGGCGTGATTCAGGCTTCATCGCGTCGTATGCGGCCCTGGCGAATCCGGTTGTCAACATTTGCCTCATTCCTGAGATGGATTTTGAAATTGAAGGACCGAATGGTTTATTGGCGGCGTTGGATCGCCGCTTTGATTCGGGCAAGGATCATGCCGTACTCGTTGTCGCGGAGGGCGCTGGACAGCGGCACGTCAAGAGTGACACCGAAGAGAAGGATGCTTCCGGAAATGTGCTGAAGAAGGATATCGGTGAATATTTGAAGCAACGTATCGCGCAACACTTGAAGAAGACAGGGCGTGAAGGGTCTGTAAAGTATTTTGATCCCAGCTATACCATCCGCAGTGTGCCAGCGCGGGGAACAGATGCGATCAAATGTTATATGTTGGCGCGCAGTGCAGTCCATGCGGCCATGGCTGGACGTACGAATTGTGTTGTGGGTAATCAGGCTGACTGGTATACGCTGGTCCCCATCAAGCTGGCGACGATTGAGCGGCAGAAGGTCGGGTTAAGCAGTGATCTGTGGCATGCGGTGCTAGATGCCACGGGGCAAAATTATTACTTTGGCTTTGGACGCTCCGGAAACGGGGGTACCTGTTCATGAGTGAAACCCCCAACCAGGAGGGCCTTGACTCCAAGCGGTGCGCAGTGGTGGGTATTGTCGGGCGGACCAATTCGGGCAAGTCAACACTGCTGAATCGCATGGTCGGTGAGAAGATCAGCATTGTCAGCCCTGTTGAACAGACCACCCGCAATACAATCCGGGGGATTTTGACGGAGGGCCGTGGACAACTGGTCTTCCTGGATACGCCCGGTCTGCATAAGGCGGAAGGTGCCTTGGGGACGCTGTTGAACCGGATGGCACGCCAGGCTTCGGCGGGTGTGGATATTTTAATGATCGTGTTTGATGCCAGCGTCAGGCCTCAGCTTGAGGACGACGGCTGGATGCGGCGCGTCTTAGCGATGGATCAACCCGTGGTCTTTGTGTTGAACAAGAACGACATCAAGCCCTTCTACGAACGCGAATTCAAGGAGTTGTGGCAGACGATCTTGACCGAGAAGGGGCAGACACGCGAAGTGAGCTGGATTTCTGCGTCCGCGATCCATGTTGCCGGCGCAGTCGATGTCATTGATCGCCTGTTTGCCTTGGCATTGCCGTGCGCGGACTACCTTTTCCCAGAAGATATCGTGACAGACTATCCGCGCAAACTGGCGATCGCTGATGTTGTACGAGAAAAGTTTTTGGCGCGTCTGCACCAAGAGTTGCCCCATGAACTGGGGGTGCGTGTTGATCAGATAGATGAGGTGCGTGATGTGTGGGCTGTGACGGTGACGCTCTTTGTGAACCGTGACTCGCAGAAGGGTATCGTGATCGGGCCCAAGGGGCAGAACCTCAAATATGTCCGTCAATGCGCCGAGCCAGAGCTTTCAGAGATTTTTGGCGTGAAAGTGAAACTCGAACTCTGGGTCAAAGTTGAAAAACAATGGATGTCTAATGCCCCGCTTCTTCGGCAGATGGGGTATATGGGGATGATGTAGACTACCGGCGGCGATTGTCTCCGAGTAGTCCGGCCCTTATGAGATAATAGAGCAAGGTCATGAGCGCGGCAACAGCTCCGGCCAAATAGGTCAGAAAAGCGGCGTTCAATACCTTCCCGGCATCGCTTTCCTGCGTGGGCGACACGATTCCAGCGGTGAGCATGTGCTGTTTAGCGCGTGCACTGGCATCCCACTCGACAGGCAGTGTGATGATCGCAAATATAAAGGCGCAGGCAAACATGCCAACCCCGACGAAGAGGACGGGTTTAATCTGCAAGATCAGGCCAATAAAAAAGACAATATAGGCTAACTGGCTGCTGATCATGGTTACAGGGACGAGCGTGGTGCGTACGACAAGAGGGAAATAACCCTGGGCATGCTGCATGGCATGTCCAGCTTCATGACAGGCGATGCCGACAGCTGCCAGTGAATTTGAGCGATAGACATCCGGCGAGAGGCGCAGGACTTTCTTGGATGGATCGTAGTGGTCGGAAAGGAATCCGGAGGTCTCCTCAACCTGCACATCATAAATACCATTGCTGCGCATCATGCGTTCTGCAGCCTGGGCGCCGGTCATCCCTGAATAGCTGCGGATTTTTGAATACTTGTTAAAGGTGAACTTCACGAGTAATTGAGCAATAACAGCTAAAAGCAGAGCAGGTGCAATCATCAGTAGGAAACGCGGGTCAAACATCATACGATAACTCCTCTTAAATAGGTTTACAGTTAATCACATTGCGCGCGTGTTTCAAAGGCTTTTTTTTTCATTCCGACCTATTGACAAATCAGCCCCTTTATGCCAAAATAAATGACCGATTTTTTTTTGCGTATCAGGCCAGGCCTTAGAAAAGGCTTGAAATGAGATGCAGAAATCGTGAAAAAAATAAGGAATAAAGTTATGTCTATGCGGGTGTTGGGTGCTATCGTATCCGGTCTGTCCATGGCGGGCATGGCCCATGCGCAAGGAGTGGAGCAGGCGACTGCTGTTGTTTCTGGAACGCCGCCGGTCTGGGCTATTGCTCCAATCGGAGCAGTCTTGGCATTGATCATGGCGTATGTCTTCTATCGGGCGATGGTCAAGGCCAATCCCGGTAATGCTCGTATGGTTGAAATCGCAGGATATGTGCGCGAAGGCGCGATGGCCTATCTCCGTCAGCAATACTCCCGCGTGGGAATGGTGTTCGCAGTTCTGGTGGTCATTTTTTCTATTTTGGCGCTTATGGGTGTCCAAAACCCGTTTGTCCCCGTGGCATTTCTGACGGGTGGTTTCTTCTCGGGGCTTTGCGGCTACCTTGGCATGAATACTGCCACGAAGGCCTCTTCGCGAACGGCGCAGGGCGCGAGCGAAAGTCTGAATCGCGGACTTCAGGTCGCTTTCCGATCAGGTGCTGTGATGGGGTTGGTCGTGGTGGGCTTTGGCCTCCTCGACATCTCAATCTGGTACTGGATTCTGGATCGCCTTGTTTATACCGCGGAACACATGAAGGCGGGATTCGGACATATCACAGGCCATGTATGGCTGGTTTCGCCGAATATGAATCCGGCGTCAAAGCTGATCGAAATCACGACCACCATGCTGACCTTTGGCATGGGTG
Organism: uncultured bacterium; assembly: GCA_942493055.1. Taxonomy (GTDB): domain Bacteria; phylum Verrucomicrobiota; class Kiritimatiellia; order RFP12; family UBA1067; genus CAIZQW01. The sequence continues at coordinate 5,658,169 of OW818680.1, forward strand.
CTTCGACACAGGCGCTCTTTGCGCGCGTCGGCGGCGGTATCTACACGAAGGCTGCGGATGTCGGAGCTGATCTGGTCGGCAAAGTGGAATCAGGCATCCCGGAAGATGATCCTCGCAATCCCGCAACGATTGCGGACAACGTGGGCGACAATGTGGGCGATGTGGCAGGCATGGGCGCGGATCTGTATGAATCCTATTGCGGCGCGATTCTCTCCACGGCTGCGCTGGGTGCCTGCTTGCCGATCGTGGCGGGGACGTTCTGCGGTGTGAATGCCGTGATTGCTCCGATGATTATTTCAGGTATTGGCATTGTGCTCTCAATTGCCGGTATGTACGCCGTCCGTTGTAACGACGACAAGGCCAGCATGATGACCTTGCTCAAGGCGTTGCGTCTGGGTACCTGGGGAAGCTCCGCGCTGATCGTTGTTGCTGCGGCGGTATTGGCTTGGTTCAATATTATCACGTGGGGCATTTGCGGTGCTGTCGTTGCAGGCTTGATTGCAGGCGTGATCATTGGCTACTCGACCGAGTATTACACGTCAGATGAATATGCGCCGACGAAGAGTGTCGCCAAGCAAGCGAACATGGGTGCGGCAACAGTCATTATCGAGGGAATGGCCGTGGGGATGATGTCCTCCATGGTTCCTGTCGTGGTCATTGTGTTGGCCATTTTGACAGCCTTCGGATTGACGGGTGGATTTCATGACACGATGGCTGGACTTTACGGTATCGCCTTTGCTGCGGTCGGCATGTTGGCGACGCTCGGAATTACGCTGGCGACGGATGCGTATGGCCCGATCGCTGACAATGCTGGCGGAAATGCGGAAATGTCGCATCTGCCGCCCCATGTCCGCGAGCGTACGGACAACTTGGATATGTTGGGCAATACGACTGCTGCAACCGGCAAGGGCTTTGCGATCGGTTCGGCTGCGTTGACGGCGATGGCGTTGCTGGCGGCTGAAATTCAGGAAGTCGATGTCTGGATGCGTAAGCTGGCTGAACAGGGGCAGGTTGTGTTTGATATGAATGCTTACCATGCGGCGACGGATAAGCTGGTCTTCTTCGTGAAGTATCTCAATCTCAGCATTCTGAATCCATTGATGCTGTGCGGAATGTTTATTGGTGGGATGATGGCCTTTGTCTTCTGCGCCATGACCATGAAGGCAGTCGGTCGTGCGGCTGGTGCGATGGTGGAAGAGGTCCGTCGCCAATTCAAGGAAAAACCAGGCATCATGAAGGGCACTGATAAGCCCGACTATGCGCGTTGCGTCGAGATCTCGACCAAGGGTGCTCAGCGCGAAATGCTGTTGCCCTCATTGATTGCAATTATTGTACCGGTTGCAACAGGGATGATTCTCGGTATTTCCGGGATCATGGGGTTGTTGGCCGGTGGTTTGACAACCGGCTTTGCTCTCGCGTGCATGCTGAATAACGCGGGTGGCGCCTGGGACAATGCCAAGAAGCATATTGAAAAGGGTAATTATGGCGGCAAGAGGCTTCCGGATGGAACCAAGAATCCCGTGCATGGCGCGGCTGTGACCGGCGATACAGTGGGTGATCCGTGCAAGGATACCTGCGGTCCGTCCCTGAACATCTTGATCAAGCTGATGAGCATGGTGTCGATTGTCTTCACGCCGATGATCCTGAAGTTCTCGCCGATCATCCAGCAGTGGCTCGGTCTCGTCACAAAGTAAAACGTGCCTGGAAGAGGCCCCTCTCGGGAGGGACGAGCGTCTGCTCGTCCAAGGCACGCAGACGCGTGCCCCTCCCAGAGCCGGTCTCCGGCTTTCCCATCATTCCAACATTCCCGTATTCCATTATTCCAGTGAAGTCATAGAAGTTTAAGAATGGCATCTGCTGCGCGGGACACAGCGTTGCCTTCCCCGAGCATTCGAGCTGTCTCTTCGTATGCTTGGACGGTCGCGGTCCTGAGCGTTTCATCCGTGAGGTAGCCATGCAGCAGAGCTGCCGCGCGTTCCGGTGTGAAATCCTCCTGGAGCAATTCGGGCATGACTTCGCGTCCGGCAACAATGTTAGCCAGTCCCAGATGCTTGATACCTGTGATGATCCGCCGGGCAATAAAGGCTGTAAAAGCGTTTGATGCATAGACGAGGACCGTGGGGCACTTCATCATGCAGGCTTCCAGGGTCGCAGTCCCGGATGCCACGATCGCGGTATGCGCTTGCAGGAGCACGTGGCGCGCCTGGCCATCGACAAAGGTCAGGTTCTCGGGAAGACGCGGCAGAGATGCAGCGAGCTTTTCTGCGAACGCCCGCATCTTGATCGTGGGCGTCGGAATAATAAAAGAGCAGTCTCCCGCAAGTTTGCCTTCCAGCAATACAGCCGCTTCCATCATGCGTGGCAATAAGTGCGTGATTTCGCTTTTACGACTTCCAGGCAGGAGAGCAATGTGTTGCTTTCCTTTCCACGGCAATGAGGGGCGTGGCTCTGCAAAGGTGCGTGCGACTTCGTCTACAAGCGGATGGCCAATGAATATCGGGCGCAGGCGGGTCTCCTTGAAAAGGTCGGGTTCAAACGGGAAGAAGCAGAGGAGCTGATCCAGATATTCTGCAATTTTCGGTATGCGGTCCCGATGCCAGGCCCAGACTTGAGGACAGGCATAGTGGCATGTTTTGAGTCCATGGTCATGCGCGAATTTTGCCAGCCTCAGGTTCATTCCTGTGTAGTCAATGGTGATGACAAGGTCGGGTTTCCAGGCGAGCATGTCTTGCTTCAGGTGCTTAGCCATGCGCATGAAGAAGGGGAGCTTCATGAGGACAGGGGTGATGCCGATGGCGGCAGTATCGTCGGTATGGTAGAGGATCTCGGCGCCCTCGGCGCGCATCGTGTCACCGCCGAAGCCTCTAAAATGAATCGGCACCTGCGCGGCTCTCCGCAGCGCCTTCATCAGCAAAGCACCATGCATTTCGCCGCTGACTTCGCCAGCGCAGATGAAAATCTTAAGTTCTTTTTTGTTCATGGTTTTTAGTATAGCTCTTCTGTATTTCTGTTGGGAATCAAAAAGCGCGTAATGGCTAAAATAGTTATGTTCGGCAGGTGCCGAGCACGAGAAGCGCATAATAGGTGTGTTCAACGTCGCCTTGCGGTAAGCCAGGTATGGCTGAAAACAGATTGTCCGGGCACCAGCAGGCCTCAGTAAAAAGCAGGTCTTGTGAGCGTCCCTCGGCTTGGTCTGCGAGTACAAAACGGGCAACTGCAGTCGCCAGCAGATCAGGCGGGGTATTGTCTGCGGAGCTGAAGCCTCCTGTTTCCGAATGACGGCGCAGCAGCTTTTCGCGTATGAACGGGGCGTTTGAGGCGTGCGGGTTTGTCGCGAGCTGTGCGGCCAGTCGCGATGTTGAAAGGGCGTGCGTGTTCGTGAACCGAGCCAGAGAGAAAAGGAGAGGTGCGAGACCGGGAAAGGATATGCAGAGGAGCAGGCCCGTTAAAAAAAGAGCGTACGGATCATGGGGGGGATGACGCAGGAGAAAAGAGAGGCAACGGAACCTTCGTTTAAATGCGGACATGCACTGGAGGCTGACAAAGGCTTTGCAGAAACGGTCGATGCTGCTTTTCGTCTGACACGTCGCAAAGTAACGCTCGATGGAAGTTGGTGATGTGTGGGTGAGCGCACGCAATGCAAGCCAGGCAAAGAGAGAATAATAAGGGTCAGAGCGGGCCCCGTTTAAATCCGTGTAGCCCCCGTCCGGCGCGCAACGACTCCGGAGGGTGTCCGCCAGACTCTCACGGGCTTCCGGCGTGAGCCCCTCAGCTCCTCGTTTTGCAGTTGCTTCGATCATCTGGAAAAGATTCATTGGAGTTGAGTATACAGATAATGTCCGAGAAAAATCAACTGGCTTCTTTTTAAATCGTAAGAGATAACCGCGCATCCCCAAGAAACAGCCTCATTCCTGCTTGAGTTGGCTTATGGTTTTCGCTATTCTATGGCCATTACATGCATGAAAGGGGAGGTTATTATGAGGGGATTCGGTATTGTTTTCTTTGGCTTTGTTTTAAGTTCGCTGACGGTACGCGCTGAGGCGGATCTATTTCCCCTTGTTGAAGCCAAGCCAGGCTGGCAGGAAGCACTGCCGGAAATGAAATTCGCAGAGACGGATTGGCCGTGGTGGCGCGGTCCGACGCGCGACAATGTCGTGCGCACCAAGAAGGATGCGCCGACGGAATGGGGCGAGGCAAAAAATCTGCTCTGGCGTACACCGATTCCTGGCGCCGGACATTCGACGCCGATCCTTTACAAAGACCGCATTTATTTAACCACAGGGGAAGGAACGGCGAGTGCCACAAACCTTTTCCTGATTGCACTGGACAAAAAAACCGGGCAGCAGGTCTGGAAGGTTGAGCTATACTCCGGTTCCTGGTCAAAACCTCACAAGGACAACAATTATGCCTCGTCAACGGTTGCCTGTGATGGTGAACGTCTTTTTGTCACGTATGAAAATGGCGAGAAGCTCGGCATGTTGGCGACCGACTTGAACGGCAAGATTGTCTGGAAGAAGTGGATTGCCAACTATTTTTGCGCCTGGGGTATTTCGACCTCGCCGATTCTCTACAAATCCGCCCTGATCATGGCGGTTGAGGGGCAACCTGGAAGCTGGTTGGTGGCCCTGAATCGTGCGACTGGCGATGTTATTTATCGCAGAGAGCTCAGGAAGGTCAAGCAGAGTTACGGCACGCCGATGATTGCGACCATCAAGGGGAAAGACCAGATTCTTCAAGTGGGGGGTGAAACGACGCGCGGATACTCTGCGGCCACCGGGGAGTTGATCTGGGAATGTAATGGCCCTGCGACCTTCTGTGTCGCGACACCTGCGGTAAACGGGGATATGATCTATGCGACGGGCGGGTATCCGCAACGCGAGATGCTGGCGATCCGTGCGGACGGGACAGGGGATGTGACCGCCTCGCATGTGATCTGGAAGACGGATGCAAAGGTCGGCTACGTGCCGTCGCCCCTCTATTCTGAAGGCGTCTTGTATGCGGTCAGTGACAGTGGACTCTTCCGCGCGTATGACGCTTTGACAGGTAAGATCCTGTGGGACCACAACTTTGATGCCCCGTTTTACTCATCCCCCTTACTGGCTAATGGCAAAATCTACCTCTTTGACCGGAAGGGCAAGGGCCATGTGATCCCGGTCGGCCGTGAAAAAGGCACTATTGTGACAAGTGAACTTCCATCCGGCGCTTGCGCCACCCCTGTTGTTATGGATGGGAAGCTCTATATTCGCACGTTTAGCGACCTCTTCTGCTTTGGCTCAAAGGAGTAGTCGGGTACCCCCCCGTGAAAAATAATCGCAAAAAAGTTGCTGGAACTGCAAATGGCAGGTTGACCATCGGCATGTCTTATGCTATATTATAAAGCTCATTTTTTGACGAGAAAGGTAGGAACATTGCAGTATGAAGATGACATGGCATCCTTCGAAGTTGAAGCGCGTCCGTAAGATCGGTTTTCGCGCACGTATGGCGACCAAGGGAGGGCGTAAGGTTTTGAACGCCCGTCGGCGTAAGGGGCGTCTGCGTTTGACGCAGGTGTAATCACGTGACCGAGGGCGTCATGGTTGATGCGACTCGGACAATAGAAACGATGCCCAAGCCGCTTCGTTTGAATCGCCTTGTCTCTGCACAGTATAAAGCTGTGTTTGCGCAAAAGCGATCCCTCTATGGGCAAACGATAGCTGTTTGGGTGGCTTTTTCAGCCAATGCCGACCGCAAGGTCGGCGTTATTGTTTCTAAGCGGACGTTTCGGCGTGCGGTAGACCGTAATCGTGCGAAACGGCTGATGCGTGAAGCTTTTCGGTTGACGTGCGCGTGCCTGATTCCGGGGGTGCATCTTATTTTGATTGCGCGCTCTGGAATCAGCGGAAAAACGTCGGCTGATGTGATGCGTGATTTTGAGCGCGTAGCTAAGCGGGCCAATCTATGGCAACCGATGGCTCATGTGTAGTGAGTGGCTTTAAAATGAAGGCTGTGCTCTCTTCTTTTAGTGCAGGTGCCTGCTGGATTTTGATTTTTATTGTTCGCATCTATAAAGTGCTCATCTCGCCGCTGATTGGTCCCTGTTGCCGCTTTGAGCCGACCTGTTCGACCTATTGCATTGAGGCCTTGCGGACGCACGGTTTCGTGAAAGGACTGTGGCTGACGGTCTGTAGACTCTGCAGGTGCCGCCCATTCGGCCCCTCCGGTTATGATCCGGTTCCGCCTCCGTCGGAAAAAAGAACCACACATAACGGACAAAAGGATTTATGAATAAACAAGAGAAACTGATTGCAGGTTTGTTGGGGTTGATGCTGGTCGGCTGGCTGTTTTACAGTCAGACCCAGCAAGCGAAGCAGGCGAAAATTGTCGCTCAGCAGCAGGCTGAAGCGCGTCAGCAAGCTGCGGCGGCATCGAATGCTGTTGAGACCGCTGTTATACCGCTCACAACGCCTGCTCCCGCTGCGCCCATCGCACCGGTAGCCGCAGTGCTTACGCCCACCGCGCCTGAAGAGGTCGTCGAATTAACGACGGATGATGTGCGTCTTTCCATTTCTTCGCATGGCGCGTCCCTGAAACGGGTGGAATTGAGCCAGTTTGCAGAAAAGCCTGGAAAGAAGAGCGAGTCCAACCCCGCCGTCGTCTTGGACTATGCTGCCGCGCCTGCGCTGCAACTCGAAGGCCTTCCCGGACTTCCGCCGAACGCGGCCTATCAGATTAAGAAGGATGATTCCGGCCGTGTGGTGACGCTGACAACCGTGACGGCGCAGAATCTGGAAGTGACACGCCGCATTGAGTTACTGAAGGACTACCAGATCGCTGTTGTCGACACCGTCAAGAATCTGAGTGCCGAGAAGGTCCTGATCGGGACGAATGAAATCAGTATCGGTGTGATGGCGAAAGGTCAATCGCAGAACGAAATTTTATCCGTTGACTCCTTTCCTGCTGCTGACAAGGCAAAAGTGAAGCACTGGGGCTCGGAGAAGCTGACGAAGACCTATCTGGTTGGCGGAAGTGTGGGGGGATGCGGAGGGGCTGCATCCGCAGCCGGCATGCCGGAGCGTAGCGTCATACCGGTGGTGGAGGCTTCAAAATGGGTTGCCATCAAATCACGCTTCTTTGTCAGTGCGCTATCCTCAAGCGAAACCAATAGCGGGTTCGTGCTGAAGACGGTACGTGATATGAGTCACCAGTCGTATGCCCTGAAGTCGCTGACGGCGAGTGTGGTCTTTGCTGGCCGTGAGTTGGATAAAGGGGAGACGCTGACGCGCAATTACACCTTGTTTATCGGACCGAAGAAACTGTCACTGTTAAGAAGCATGGGAAACAAGATGCAGGATGTGATGGAGTTCGGCTTCTTCTGGTGGTTCTGTGAATTGTTGCTCCCCACACTCAATTTCTTCCATTCGCTGATTCCAAACTATGGCGTTGCCATTATTCTGCTGACCTTCCTGGTGCGTATCATCTTCTGGCCCTTGACCCACAAGAGCACCATGAGCATGAAGAAGATGCAGGAGCTCCAGCCCAAGCTCAAAGAGATTCAAGCCAAGTTCAAAGATAATCCGACCAAGGTGCAGCAGGAGACCTGGGCCTGCTACAAAGAGAACAAGGTCAATCCGCTCTCGAGTTGCTTGCCGATGCTGATTCAGATTCCGATATTCATTGCCTTGTTTACAGTGCTGCGCAGTGCTGTGGAGTTGCGCTATGCGCCCTTCCTCTGGATGGCAGATTTGAGCGAGCCTGAAAATCTCTTCCTCGGCATGATCCCCTTCATCGGGGCACTCAATATCCTGCCGATTCTGATGGCTGGCACCATGGCCTTGCAGACCTACCTGACGCCCTCTGCTGGCGATCCAGCGCAACAGAAGATGATGCTGGTGATGATGCCGGTCATGATGCTCTTCATGTTCTACAGCTTCCCCTCCGCATTATCCTTGTACTGGACTGTGAGCCAGGTGCTCTCGATTGTTCAGATGCTCATGATGCGGCGTAAAGTCGCGCATGAGCAGCATCCCACGGATGGTGTTCTGCCGCCCGACTCGTCCCTGACGCGTCAGCAGCGTCGTGCGTCAGCACGCTGAGGAGAATTGCGTTATTGCCTGATTGCGTTATTGCCTGATTGCGTTATTGCCTTATTTTGCAACCCTCTGGGATGAATACTATGGTGCAGCAACTGACATCGTTGGCGAATCCGAAGGTGAAGCATGTGGTCAAGCTTCGCCAACGGTCGCATCGTGATGAAGCTGGACAGATGCTGATTGAGGGCTATCGCGAGTGTAAGCGGGCGTTGGACAATCACTATCAGCCGGAGATGCTCTTCTTCTGCGAGGAACTCTATCTCAAGAATCTCAATGAACCGGAAATTGTCCGCCAATGCCAGGAACGCGGGGCGGAGCTCTATGCGTGTTCACCGGCCGTCTTCGAGAAGATGGCCTATCGCGAGCGTCCTGAAGGGCTTTTGATTGTCGGTCCGCAATGCAGCCGTAAGCTCTCCGATTTGCAGTTGCCGGCGCATGCGCTGGTCGTGGTGGCAGAGGCGATTGAAAAGCCGGGTAATCTGGGCACGATTCTGCGCTCGGCTGACGCGGCGGGTGTCCATGCGGTGATCGTCTGTGACCGTTGTACCGACATCCACAACCCCAATGTCGTCCGTGCTTCCACAGGCACGCTCTTTTCGCTTCCAGTTGTTGAAGCGGAGAGCGACGAGGCGATCGCCTACCTGCGGGAGCGCGGCTTCTGCATCCTGGCGACCACGCCCCACACGGAGCAGCTCCATTCCGATGTCAAGCTGACGGGGAATGTCGCGATTGCCGTTGGAACCGAGCAATACGGGCTTACGGAGAAGTGGATGAAGGCAGCGGATTTGCGCGTGCGCATCCCGATGTTCGGGCTGGCGGATTCCCTGAATGTGTCAGCCGCCACAACCATCCTCCTTTTCGAGGCTGTCCGCCAGCGTATTCAAGCCGGCCAACTGGTTGTCAAGCCAGCCGAAGCCTGGCATGGCGAATCTACGTTTGACGAATGAGGGAGAATTAACGTTTAACGTCCAACGCTTAACTCTGAACGCTTAAGTGAATACGTGCTCTTTACTTGAGCGTTGAGCGTTTAGAAATTTGAATTTTAACGCTTAACTCCCAACGTTTAACTCTTAACGCTTAAGTAAAGAGGAGAAAAAATGCCAGAACGGACATACGATTTAGAGGAACGATTGCTAGAGTATGCGGTGCAGGTCGTGCGATTGGTTGAGAAGTTGCCGAATACGCGGGCTGGCAACCATGTGGCAGGCCAACTGCTTCGCTCTGGCACAGCGGCGTTACCCAACCACGGAGAGGCCGAGGGCGCGGAGTCGCGTAATGACTTTATTCACAAACTGGGTATTTGCCACAAAGAGTTGAGGGAGTCCAGACGCTGGCTGTTGCTTATCCAGCGCGTACCGCTTTTGTCAGAAACAAAGCCTGTTTTAGAACTTCTGAGCGAAACAGAAGAACTCATTCGTATATTTGCAGCAAGCATTCGCACGGCCAGAGGCAATAGCTGTCACGAAGACACCGTCTCCTATGGAGACACACTTTAGTGTTGAGCGTTTTGAACCAAATAAATACCCGCAAAAGAGGCGCGTTCTGGCTTGTTTACTTGGCTCGTTTCGGCTATACTTTTACCTTTATTTTTTAACACGGAAAAGTTATGTCTGACGAACCTCAAAACGCTACCGAAAATCCAGTGCAGCAGGATCCGCCGAACGGCAATTACACGGCTGCAAACATCACTGTCCTTGAAGGCATGGAGGCTGTTCGGAAACGTCCAGCCATGTATATTGGCGACACGGCAGAACGCGGTTATCATCACTTGGTTTACGAGGTCGTTGATAACTCCATCGATGAAGCGCTGGCTGGTTATTGCACGCATATCGATGTGACGATTAATCCGGACGGTTCGTTGTCCGTGGTGGACAATGGCCGCGGCATTCCTGTGGACATGCATCCGACAGAAGGGCGTCCGGCACTTGAAGTCGTGCTCACGACCTTGCACGCAGGCGGTAAATTTGACGGGTCGAATTACAAGGTCTCGGGCGGGTTGCATGGCGTGGGCGTCTCCTGCGTGAACGCGTTGAGCGAGTGGATGGTCGTAGAGGTCCGCCGCAACAGCAAGATTTATCGGCAGCGCTTTGAAAAGGGTGAGCCTGTTACGCAGTTGGAAATTGTGGGCGACACCCATGGCACCGGGACCAAGGTGACCTTCTATCCGGATCATTCGATCTTTACGTGTCACGCATTCAAGTGGGATATTCTTGCAAACCGTTTGCGTGAGTTGGCCTTCTTAAACCGGGGCGTCTCGATTCGCTTCCAGGATTTGGAAAGCGAAACGCCGCGTGATGAATCCTTCCTCTTTAACGGCGGTATTGTCGAGTATATTCATTACTTGAATAAAAACAAGACGCCGGTGCATGAAGAGGTCATCTATCTGGTGGGAAAGAAAGATGCGATCGAGTGCGAAATCGCGATGCAGTATACTGAGGCCTATAATGAGATCGAGTATAGCTACTGCAACAACATCAATACGATTGAAGGCGGCACGCATCTTTCGGGGTTCCGTTCGGCGTTGACGCGCACGGTGAACAAGTACATCATCGACAATGGACTTCAGAAGAGCAATGAGGAGGCCTTGACAGGGGATGACATCCGTGAAGGCATTACCGCTGTTATTTCCGTGAAGATTCCCCAGCCTCAGTTTGAAGGCCAAACAAAGACGAAGCTGGGCAACAGCGATGTCGAAGGTATTGTCGCTCAAATTGTGAATGATCAGTTGGGCACGTTCTTTGGCGAGAAGCCGAGCATTGCGCGCAAGGTGATGGATAAGGCTGTGTTGGCTGCGCGTGCGCGTATTGCCGCACGCAAGGCGCGTGATCTGACGCGCCGCAAAGGCGTGCTGGACGGCTTGGCGCTTCCGGGTAAATTGGCAGACTGTTCCGAGCGCGATCCTTGCAAGTGCGAGCTCTTCCTCGTCGAAGGTGACTCCGCCGGCGGCTCGGCCAAGCAAGGCCGAAATCGCGAGACGCAAGCGATCCTGCCCTTGCGCGGCAAAGTGCTGAACGTCGAGAAGGCCCGCATCGACAAGATTTTGAACAACAACGAAATTCGCACGATGATCACGGCGATCGGTGCCGGTTTTGGCGCGGATGAATTTGATATTGCCAAGGTACGCTACCACAAGATTATCATCATGACCGATGCGGACGTCGACGGCGCGCATATTCGTACGCTGCTCCTGACCTTCTTCTTCCGTCAGATGCCCAAACTGCTGGAGAACGGCTACATCTATCTGGCGCAGCCGCCCTTGTACAAGATTGCGCGTAAGCAACGCGAGGAATACATTGAGAGTGATGACCAGCTCACGCGTAAGTTGCTCTTCCTGGGCGCGGACGACATGGCGGTTCGGCGTGCCGATGGCCGTGATTTCGCGGCAGCCGAGTTACGCACGCTTCTGGAACTCCTCGCCGAGATCGAGACCACGCTGAATGGTGTGACGCGCCGCGGGATTGTTGTCGCAGACTTGCTGAAGATGCGCAAGCCCGGGACAGGCGAGATCCCGCGCTATGTGACCATCGTGGGGACAGGCGAAGAGGCCAAGTTTACATTTTCCTATACGGACGCTGATCTTGCCCAAGCGCGCGAAGCTGCAGAGGCTGTCCTTGGCCACCCCATTGATTTGGCTGAGACGCAAGTCCAGGGCTATTATGCCACTCACCAGATGCCGTTCCGCTGGCTTGAACTCTTCAGGGCTGGACTGCTCAAGAAGGAAATCGACACCCTGAACGGCTTCGGGTTTGATGTGCAGCACTATCTAGGCGGGGAAGAGCCGGTCGTCTTCCTGAAGGAAGATGGCGACGATGTGCCTGTAACTTCCTTGCCCACATTGCTCAACCTCGTTCGCGAGCGTGGCCGCAAAGGGTTGACGATTCAACGTTACAAAGGTCTTGGCGAAATGAAGGCCGAACAGTTGTTTGAGACAACCATGGATCCTGCCAAGCGCAGAATGTTACGGGTGACCCTCGACGATGCCGTGCGAGCCGATGCGATCTTTACGCTCTTGATGGGCGATGAAGTTGAGCCGCGCCGTAAGTTTATTGAAACCAATGCGCTGAATGTGAGGAACCTGGACATTTAACCTGTGCTCAGGAGCGAGGGCTTACCAACAAATGGATGCGGCTAAAAACAGAGCGACGGTGCATGGTGTCCCGGGTGAGCAGGCTCGGGCACGCGGCGTTTTACGCGCCTTCCTGCCGTTGATGGGCGTCATTTTTTTAGCGGGTCTCCTGTTGGGACTTGCCGCACCCCGGATTCCGCCTTTCTTTGTGGGCATCGGGCTTCTCGTGGTGGGGGCGCTCCTCTTTTGGAATGTGCGCGATGGACTGAGGCATGTCAATGCCTTCTTCAAAGGCGCCCGTGGCGAAGAGCGCGTCGCGTTCCTTCTGGAGGAACTGCCAGCCGGGTATCATCTGTTTCATGATTTTACCTGCGCGCGCGGGGAGACGATTGACCATGTCGTGGTCGGGCCGCGCGGCATCTTTGTGATTGAGACCAAGTGTTGGGGGGGGCGGGTTACGTGTCAGGATGGCGCGTTGCTGGTCAACGGGGTTGATCCGAGTCGTCCGCCGATTGAACAGGCGAAGAAATCAGCATCGCTGGTGGAAGCGTTTTGTGCCAGGCACGTCTCGTCCGCCTTGGCGTGCACGGCTGTCGTCTGTTTTGCAAGTAATACGCTTGAACAGGGCTATCTCGTTGTGGATGGCGTTGCAATCTGTAACGCGTCTGAGTTGACGGCCTTTATTCTGGGGCAACCGGAATGCGTTTCGACAGATGACTGTGAGCGCATCGTCAAAATGATGGAGCAAAAAAAAGCATGAGAAACACTTTTCGTAGAGGCCTTGTAGTAGCGCTATTCACCAGCTTCAGTCTTGGATTGAATGCCGAAACGAATGGGCTGGCAAAACCGCTCGAACCCCAGGCGTATTATGGGGAGATTGCTAAGAAGGTCATGCGCGTCTTGCCGTCCATGCACTTGCTGCAATTTCCTGTGGATGAGGCCTTGTCGCGTCGATCCTGGACGAACTTCGTGAACTCCTTTGATCCGGATCACAGTTATTTCCTCCAGCAGGATATCCGTGAGTTTAGCGTGATGGAGACGAATCTGGCCATCGTGATTAAGTCGGGCGATGTGAATTTTGCCTATCAGGTCCATGAGCGTTTTCTTGAACGGATGGAGGAACGGTATGTCTATGTGACCAATCAATTGTCCAAGGGGTTTACCTTCACGGAAAACGAGATGTATACCTGGAAGCGCAAAGACGAGCCTTGGCCTGCGACGCTTGAGGAACAGAACGAGCTCTGGCGCAAGCGGGTTAAGAACGAAGTCCTCGTAACGCTCATCGGGCGGGAGATGGATAAGGCTGCGGCATCTAATAAACAGGCTCTTGCAGCAGCCAAGCCGCTTGTTGAAAGCCCTCTGACGAATGGAGTCGCGGCAACCACAAATGGTTATCATGGGGGTTCAGTGACGAATGTCATCGAGTCGCCAGAAGTTATGATCGGTCGGCGCTATAAGCAGTATCTGACGATCTTTCAGGATATGGACGAGGAAATGGTCCTCCAGCGTTGCCTGAGTTCAGTGGCCATGTCTTATGATCCGCATTCTGACTATATGTCTCCGATGCGTAAGGAAGACTTTGATATTGATATGAATTTGAGCTTGTGCGGCATTGGCGCTGTGCTGAGAAGCGAAGACGGCCTGATTAAGATCATGGAAGTCATGGCAGGCGGACCCGCAGGACGCGATACGCGGGATATACACTTGATGGCAGGTGATAAGATTATTGGCGTAGGGCAGGGGAACGGTCCGATCGAAGATGTCATGCACATGCCGCTGACCAAGGCAGTTCGCAAGATTCGTGGCAAAAAGGGGACCAAGGTTGTTTTGCGGATCATTCCGGTGTCAGATCCGAGCGGCACAACAACCAAACTCGTCGACTTGATCCGCGATGATGTGAAGCTTGAGGAGCAGGCTGCAACATCACGCGTGGTACGGGCCACATCTAAGCTGGGTACAAAAATGAGTTTGGGCGTTGTCAAGTTGCCTGCATTCTATGGCACGATGGATAAGCGTCCTGGACAGTCTGGTTTTCGAAGCGCGACCATGGACATTGCGCATATTCTCGCCCGTTTGAACACGGAGGGTGTTTCAGGGTTGATTCTCGATTTGCGAAACAACGGAGGCGGATCCCTGCGTGAAGCCATTACGCTGACGGGGTTGTTTGTGCGTAGCGGGCCGGCTGTCCAAGTGCGTGAGATCAGCCAGGTTGCTGCGCTTGCGGTCCCCAATGCTGATCCGACAATCGCCTTTCGTAAACCCATGATCATTCTGATTAATCGCGCCTCGGCCTCGGCTTCGGAAATCGTCGCGGGCGCCTTGCAGGACTATGGACGCGCCGTGATTGTCGGGGATACTCAGTCGCATGGCAAGGGGACGGTTCAGACCGTGATGCCGCTCGGCAATGAGAAATTCGGCTCGATTAAACTGACAACAGCCAGTTTCTATCGCATCAATGGTGCCTCCACGCAGATTAAGGGCGTAGCGTCTGATATCGTGATCCCGTCCTTGCTCGAAGGGCTCGACATTGGCGAAGACAAGTTGCCGGGCGCCTTGCCCTGCAGCCAGATTGATGCAGCATCGTATATCCCTGTTTCGGATATGGCAAAGTTCGTTCCTGACCTGAGGCGTAAGTCAGCAGAGCGCCTGGCCCATAATCAAAGATATACTAAGTATTGCGCGTTAGTGCGGCATGTCAAAGATCTTTACGAGCGCAAGGAGGTTTCGCTTGAAATGAGTGCGCGGCGTAAACAGATGGAGACGGAAAAGGAAATCCGAAAGATAGAAGAGGAAGAACTTGCAGAAGAGGATGCCGAAAAGCCCAAGAAGTCGAAGGAAGATGATAACGTTGTCTTTGAAGAGGCCATCAATATTCTTGTTGATTTGATTGATACCGTCGGCAGTGGCGATTTGCCCTTGGAGACGGAAGGTGACTTACGTGTCCGTATGATGCGTATATTTGGAATGGCACCTTAGGGAGTTGCGGCATGAAAATCAAATTTACCAAAATGCATGGTGCGGGCAATGACTTTATCCTCATTGACGACCGTGATGGGCAGGTCCCCTGGGAAGATCACTTTGTCATGGCGTCCTTGGCGGGTCGTCGTGTCGGTGTCGGGTGTGAAGGAATTATCCTGGTTCAACGTTCCGACAAGGCCGATTTCAGAATGCGCTTCTTGAATCCGGATGGCACGGAGGTCGACATGTGCGGGAATGGTGCGCGTTGCGCTGCTGCATTTGCCCATTCGATTGGCGTGAGTGGAAAGGCGTTGACCATGGAGACCCTCTGTGGTTTGGTCGATGCGCAGATCAGTGGCAGTAATGTCTGTGTGTGGATGCCGGAACCTGCTAAGAAAAGCTATGCCGTTGAAGTCAATGTGGGTGCCGAGACCATCAAGGGACATTTCCTGAATACGGGCGTTCCTCATTTCGTGGTGCCAGTGCCCAATGTGAGCACGGTGGATGTCGTGACTCTGGGACGTCAATTGCGGATGCATCCTGCTTTTGCGCCCGATGGGGTCAATGTCGACTTTGTCACCTTCCGTCCGCCGAACCGTATGACCATGCGCACCTACGAGCGCGGTGTTGAAGCGGAGTCCGGAGCCTGCGGGACCGGTGCAGTCGCGTGTTGTGTGATTGCCGTGGAAACCGCTAATTTTACCTTGCCAACCAAAGTGAAGACTTCAATCGGCTACGAGTTGATTATTGATGGCGATTGGCGGCATGGCAAGTGCACAGGCCTGACGCTCACAGGTCCGGTCAAGTTCGTCTATACTGGCGAAGTTGATCTCGATACGCTCGATATGGGCGCAGAGATGAACTAGGTGTTATGGAGTGCCTGCATACGCCGGCTTCCACGGCCACGGCAACACCTTGTTTTCAAGAGCCCACTTTTCCCAGGCTACCGACATGCGCTTGACGCGCTTCGGATCCAGCGCTGCACGATCATTCAGTTCCGTACGGTCCTCTTCCATGTCATAAAGTTCCCAGGCCGCAGCGGGACCCTTGGCCACGAGCTTCCACTTCCCTTCCCGCACCGCGCGGTTGCCTTCGTGCTCCCAGAAGAGCAGACGTTCTTCCAGTTTGACGTTATCAGCGATCAGGAGCGGCTTCAGGCTCTTGCCCGCCATGGGATGAATGGCGCTCCCGTTATACGTTTGGGGATACGTTGCGCCCGCAATATCAAGGCAGGTGGCCATGATATCCGGCAATTGCCCTGGCTCAGCCACGAGGCGTCCTTTCGTGGCTGACTTCATGCCCTCAGGCCAATGCGCAATCAAGGGTGTCGCGATGCCGCCCTCGTGAACCCAATGCTTGTATTCCCGGTAGGGTGTGTTGCTGACGTTGGCCCAGGCCTCGCCATAGCTGAGGTACGTGTCGTCTGCGCCAGCCAGGACATCCGGACCTGATCGGACCGCGCGGCCATCGCGAGTCTGCATGGGGGGCCAGATTTTGGGTTGGAGCCAGTCCTTGTCACGCGGAGCAAGATTCTTTGGCGCCGGACTCGCCTTTCGTCCGATGGTCTCTGCGCAGGCGCCGTTGTCCTGCAAATAGAGGATGAGCGTATTGTCAAGCTGGCCGCTGGCTTTCAGATCTGCGACGATGCGTCCGACGCCCTGATCCATACAATCGACCATCGCTGCGTAGGTTTCCATGCAGCGCGCTTCCCAGGCCTTGTCCTGGACCGTCTCCCAGTTGCCGACAGTCGGCGTTCGCTTCCAGTGCGGGCTCAGCAAGCCCAGCTTGCGCATCCGGGCTTCACGCGCCTGACGGACCGCGTCGTACCCCGGATCGTACGTGCCCTTGTACTTGGCGATATCCGCTGGCTTTGCATGCAACGGCCAATGGGCCGCCGTGTAGGCCAGATACATGAAGAAGGGCTTATCCGTTGATTCTGTGCGATGCTGCTGGAGAAAGCGGATGGCGTTATCTGTCAAGGCGTCTGTGTAATAGAACGAGGCCGGTTTATATTCAGGGTCATTTTCAACCGTGATAAAGGTGTTGCCTCTGCAGAGCGTGGTCGGGTCGTAATAACTGCCTGCACCGGTGATGGTACCGTAATATTTGTCGAAGCCGCGCTGCAACGGATAATGCGTGGTCGGACCGTTTGGACCGTAGGGATGGGTCACATGCCACTTGCCCACGGCGTATGTCCGGTAGCCCGCAGGCTTGATCGCTTCCGCGATTGTGACGCATTGCGTGTGAATCGACCCTGTATAGCCTTCGTGCGCAGTCTTCTCCCCCATGTGGCCCATGCCAGCGGCATGCGGATGGAGCCCGGTGAGCAGACTCGCGCGTGTGGGACAGCAGCGCGCGGTGTTGTAGAACTGTGTGAAGCGTGTCCCGCCCGCAGCGAGCGCATCCAGATTCGGCGTCTGGATCTCGCCGCCCATGCACCCGAGATCGGAGTATCCCATATCATCGGTCAGAATAACCAGAATATTGGGTTGCTTCGCAGCTTGAACCGTATAACCTGTGAACAGAAGAAAGAGAAGAAGAGAAATGCGTGCCATAAAATAACCCCCTGAATAGTGGCATCACTCTATCATGGACACCTGACAGCAGGCGAGCAGAAAAAACCATTTTATACGGTGCATCGGGTACGGGCTATGGGATATATTCCTATCTCCACCGCCATGCGTGTCTGCGATATAATGACCACCATGCAAGCCAGAGCTGTGACTGCATTTTTAACGGACAAACTTCAGGAGGAATTGCGATGTGGTGGAAGAAAAGGGTGGTGGCAATGGCAATGCTGGCGGCGCTGTCGGCGGCCGCGTTGGACTCGCGCGTCGTTGATTTCGATTATGTGCTGGGGCTGGCGAAAGAACTGGCGAAAAAGCCGTATGACGACAGGTGGGGCGAGGTGCCGAAAGCGTTGCGCCAGCTGACATACGAGCAGTATCAGAATATCCAGTTCGATCCGCTGAAGGCGCTGTGGCGAGACGGCGGGTCGCCGTTTCGAATCGAGTTTTTTCACCCCGGCAACGTTTTCACGCACGCCGTAGTCATCCACGAATTCACGGAAAGCCATGAGCAGGTGATTCCGTTCAGCCCCGATTTGTTTTCCTATGGCAACACGGGGCTGAGGCGCAACGTTTCGTCGTCGCTCGGCTACGCAGGCTTTCGCGTGCTTACGCCGCTGCATGAGCCGGGGCGGTTCGAGGAAATCGCAGTGTTTCAGGGATCAAGCTATTTTCGTTCAAGAGGCCGCGATCGCGGTTACGGGCTTTCATCACGCGGCATCGCGATCAACACGGTCTCGTCGCAGCCGGAAGAATTTCCGTCGTTCCGAGAATTCTGGCTGGGCAAGCCGGCCACGCAGGTGGTCTCGCTTGTGGTTTATGCGCTACTCGACGGGCCAAGCGTGACCGGCGCGTATGCCTTCACCCTGCAGCCAACTGATTCGATCCATGCGGATATCCGCGCAACGCTCTTCTTCCGCAAAACGCCGCTCCAGTTCGGCCTCACGCCGTTTTCGTCCATGTTCGCGTTCGGCGAAAATTCATTTCAGAGGCCGTCGGATTACCGGCTGGAGGTTCACGATTCGGACGGGCTGGTTATCAAGCATGCCGAAGCGCGTATCTGGCGCCCGCTGGTGCATCCGCCGGGCCGGAGCGTGCGCGCATTTCCGTTCAAGTCGCCGGTGGCATTCGGACTTTTGCAGCGGGACAGGGCTTTCGAAAATTATCAGGACATGTTCGCCGGATACCACCGGCGCACGAGCGCGTGGGTTGAGCCGGGCGACTGGGGTGCGGGCAAGGTGGTGCTTTACGAATTCGAGGCAAAGAGCGAGGCGGAAGACAATGTGGTTGCGTTCTGGGAACCGGAGAAGATGCCGGTTCCGGGCGTGCCCTATTCGTTCAACTACACGCTACATTTTGACGATGACGACGCGTCCACGCTTGGACGCGTGGTTGCGACGCGAACCGGACTTGCGCTGTATCATCCCGAACTGCGCGAGTTCGTCGTGGATTTCAAGAGCAAGCGCCTGGCCGAGTTGCCGTCTGTGGCGCAGGTGAAAGCGTTCGTGAGCACAGCGCCGTGGACGCTTATCCACAACCAGATCCTGATGAAGAATCCGTATAACGACACGTGGCGGCTTATTTTGCAATTCAAGCTTCCGCGCTCGCATCCGCATGTTGATATAGAAGCTCATCTGGAATACGAAAGCGCTCCGCTCACGGAGACTTGGAGCTACGGATGGGTGGATTGATTCCAGCTACGCTTCCGTCTTCCTCAGCAATTCCACCAGAGGGTATCGCCCCGGCGGAATGGGATGACGTGTACCGCCGAGCCGAAGCGTTTTTAAATGCACTCGGCGTTGCTCGGCGCTTTCAATTACACAACGAAGTCCGGCGCATTCTTGACAACGTGGCGAACGGTCATTCGCTCGGCGGGTTGACGCCGGCTGACGCTGTACTTGAAATTGAGCGTGAGGTGGATTCCTGGTTTCGCGAAGTGATGGGAAACGGCGGGAACGCTTCGGAAGACATTTCCGTGCGCGGAAAACTCGCGTTGCTGCGCTGTGGAGCGTTCGACTTGTGGCCCGATGCAGTGATGTCGCGTCCGCCCAGCCCGGATGAATTTGTCGCTGCGATGCGGGGAAGTTCGTTGTCGTCCATGCCGCCCGTTCGCGATGGGCGCGTGCTAGGTCCGGATCTTGATCTCGGCGAATTTTCGCGACTCGCGGAAGGCACGTTGTGGTGGCTGGATGGCGTACGACGAATCCGTGCGTTGCTGGTGTTCGCACTGGTTGCGGCGCTGCTTGCGCTGTTGTTCTATTTCGCGCGGTGAGGAGGAGTCGGATCGTGGATGCTAAACAAAATAGTTCCCTTTGCGCACCGGACAAGCGGGTGCCGCCAAACCGGACTGGCACCTTGCGACACGTCGTCTTTGCTGCTGTTTTCTTTTCCGTCTGGGGCTTCGACACATACGCCTTCGCCGATTTTCTCTGGCGCACGCAACTCTACGGATTGAAGTATGTAATCCTGCTCATGCACGCGATGCTGTTCGGCATGATCAGCCTGATGTTTTGCTACGCACTTTATGGGTACATCGCGCTGCGCGCGCGACCGTGCGACACCGCGCAGCCCGTTCCAGCGCCCGCTGTTCTACGACAGCTTCCGCGCACAGCGCTGCTTTTTCCGGTATGCGACGAAGACATCGCGCGCGTCGCGGCCGGCGTGCGCGTCATCTATGATTCGCTCAAGCGGAGCAGCGGTCTTGACGCCTTCGATTTTTGTCTGCTCAGCGATTCCCGCGATCCGGCGCGCTGGTGCCAGGAGGAGTCGGCATGGTTCGTTCTGGCTCAGGAATGCGGCGGCTTTGATCGCATCCACTATCGCCACCGGCTGCTCAACACCGGCATGAAGAGCGGAAACATCAGCGCGTTTCTGGAGCAGTGGGGCGAAGCCTTTCGCTATATGGTGATCTTCGATGCCGACAGCATCATGACCGGTCCGGCGCTGCTCGAACTCGTGCGCCGTATGGAGAACAATCCGAACGCGGGGATCATCCAGACACATACCACCATCGTCCGCGCCGAAACATTGATGGGACGCATGGAGCAGTTCATGGGGCGGCTCTGTGGAACACTTCTTTCTGCCGGCGTGCGCTACCTGAATCCCCGCGACGGATATTATTATGGCCACAACGCCATCATCCGCGTTTCAGCGTTCATGGCGAACTGCCGCCTGCCGCGTTTGCCGTGGCGCGAGCCGCTCGGCGGACAAATCTACAGCCACGATGTGGTGGAAGCCGCGTTGATGCGGCGTGCCGGTTTCGAAGTCAACATCGCCGATGACATAGAAGGCTCCTACGAAGAATCGCCTGCGACGTTTCCCGAGAGCGTCCGCCGCCACCGCCGGTGGTGTCAGGGCAACATGCAAAATGTCTGGCTGCTCTTCTCGCGCGATCTGCCGCGCCCCAGCCGCCAGCATTTGTTGCGCGGCCTCCTGACCTACACGAATTCGATCCTGTGGCTTTCATATCTCATCATCAGCACGCTCGTCGTCGTCCAGTTCGAGGACTCGAATCTCTCGCTCGTCATCGGCTCGGGCTTGGGGCCGTTTAATCAGCTTTCGCTCAAGGTTCACGGCGCGATTCTTCTCGCGCTGTTGTTACTCCTGCTGCTGTCGCCGGTCGTCTTCAGCCTGCTCACACTCGCCTCCAATCCTGACCGTCGCCGAGCCTTCGGCGGGCTGGGCCGCGCCGCCGTAGGAGCGGTGTTCGCGCTCTTTGTCTTCGCCGCGCTCTCGCCGCTTTTGATGATGTGGGTCAGCGCCATTATCGTCTCTCTGTTTCTCGGACGCAAAAGCGCCTGGGCCGGGCAGAACCGCGCACCCAGCCAGCGCCTCAGTTTGCGCGATGCTACGCTCTCGCACGGCTGGATCACCGCCATCGGCGTAATCTGGAGCACGCTCGCCTATGCCGTCAACCCTTCCTTCTTCCGGTTGATGCTGCCGATACTCGCGCCGCTGGTCCTCTCCATTCCGGTCAGCATATTTCTCTCATCGACCGCCGTGGGCCAGTGGCTGCGTAAACACAAAGTTCTTCTGACGCCCGAGGAAACCAAACCGCCGCCCGAAGTCTTCGCGCTCGACGCCGCCGTCACCTATTTCACCGAACGCCTCAGCCGCGCCGGCCCGTCGCCCGTCGCTTTCACGCTGCTTGATCCCTACGCCCACGCGCTCCATCTCTCGATGCTCGCGACGCAAAAGCACGCAGCGGACAAAGAGACCGCTGACCTCACAGCCATCTCGCGCGAAATTCTCGCACGCGGAATCGACGGCATCGCGAGAACGGATTTGCAAGCCGTCCTCGCCAGCCCCGAAGCCTGCGCCGCCGTGCACCGCGACCTCTGGCGTAGCGACATCGTCTCACTCGCGCCCGTATGGCGGCATCTGCTCACTGCCTACAGCTCCACAAATTTTCCCGGCCTGATCTGGCGCAACGGCGGTCGCGTCTCCACAGCGGATGGCACAGCGTAAAGGGGCAGGGCAGTCGCGTACAATACCCCGAAGACGGCTATGAAAAAAAAGAGTCCCACACGTTGCAACGTGTGAGACTCTGAATAAGAACGTAAACGTCGGAACGCCTACTTCTTGCTGTTCTCTTCGATGGAGACGGCCACGGCCACGGTCGCGCCAACCATCGGGTTGTTGCCCATGCCGAGGAAGCCCATCATTTCGACGTGTGCGGGAACCGAGCTGGATCCTGCGAACTGTGCGTCGGAATGCATGCGCCCCATGGTGTCGGTCATGCCGTAAGAGGCCGGACCAGCGCCCATGTTGTCAGGATGCAGCGTGCGTCCTGTTCCGCCGCCGGAAGCGACGGAGAAGAACTTCTTGCCCTTCTCGATGCACTCCTTCTTGTAGGTGCCTGCAACCGGGTGCTGGAAGCGGGTCGGATTGGTGGAGTTGCCGGTAATGGAAACATCCACCCCTTCGAGCCACATGATCGCAACACCTTCGCGCACGTCATCAGCGCCATAACAGCGGACGTTTGCGCGGGGTCCCTTGGAGAAGGCGGTCTTCTTGGAGACCTTGACCTTGCCCGTCTTATAGTTGAATTCGGTCTCACAGTGCGTGAAGCCATTGATGCGGCTGATGATGTAGGCGGCGTCTTTTCCAAGACCGTTCAGGATGACCTGCAACGGGCTCTTGCGGACCTTGTTCGCTTTCATCGCGATGCCGATCGCGCCTTCAGCAGCAGCGAAGGATTCGTGACCTGCGAGGAAGCAGAAGCATTTGGTCTCTTCGCGGAGCAACATGGCTGCGAGGTTGCCATGCCCGATGCCCACGCTGCGGTCGTCCGCCACGGAGCCGGGAATACAGAATGCCTGCAAGCCTTCGCCAATCGCTTCAGCAGCTTCAGCGGCCTTCTTGCAGCCCTTCTTCAGTGCGATTGCTGCGCCCAATACATAAGCCCACTTTGCGTTTTCAAAGCAGATGTTCTGGATGGAGGTGCAAATCTCGTAGGGATCAAAGCCTTTGTCGACGCACATTTTGCGCGCGTCCTGGAGGTCCTTGATGCCGTACTTCTTGCAGACCGCATTGATCTGCTTGATACGGCGAGAATAACTTTCAAATAATTGCGATGCCATAAAATCATTTCTCCTTTCGGGCAACCTTGCGGCTGCCCCTGCGATTATTCATGCCGGGGGTCGATGTACTTCACGGCGCCGTCTTCCTTCGTGAAGCGACCGTACGAGGCGGTACACTTGTCGAGGGCTTCCTTGGGGTCCGTCCCCTTCTTGATCAGTTCGAGGAACTGGCCGAGTCGGATGAATTCATAGCCGATGACTTCGTCGTTCTTGTCGAGCGCGAGGCGCTTGACATAACCTTCAGCCATCTCCAAGTAGCGCACACCCTTCTCAGCGGTGCTGTACATGGTGCCGATCTGACTGCGGAGTCCCTTGCCGAGGTCTTCGAGACCCGCGCCAATCGGAAGTCCGCCTTCGGAGAAGGCGCTCTGCGTACGGCCGTATGCGATCTGCAGGAAGAGTTCGCGCATCGCGGTGTTGATCGCGTCGCAAACCAGGTCGGTGTTCAAGGCTTCGAGAATGGTCTTGCCCGGCAGGACTTCAGCGGCCATAGCAGCCGAATGGGTCATGCCCGAGCAGCCGATCGTCTCGATCAGCGATTCTTGAATCACACCATCCTTGACGTTCAGGGTCAGCTTGCAAGCGCCCTGTTGCGGTGCACACCAGCCAACGCCGTGCGTCAGGCCGGAAATGTCTGTGACTTGCTTTACCTGCACCCACTTGCCCTCTTCAGGGACGGGAGCCGGACCGTGCTTGGCGCCCTTCGCGACGCAGCACATTTGCTCGACTTCATGCGAGCATGGATACGGACAACTCATGCGTGTTACCTCCAGTTGTTAAAAAAGAAGTCAATAGTATACTGAAACAGTAGCCTAAATACAACACACAAGTCAGTCAGATGAAAAAAAAAGGCCTGTGGCGAACCACAGGCCTTTTTTTAATCCATATCGCAGATGGGGTTACTTGGCGTAAATCTTCTTCTGGTGATAGTGGTTGTGCAGGAGGTGGTGGGCCTTCTCGCTCAGCGGCTTGCCGAGGAAGTCAGCGTACAGCTTCTGGACATCCGGGTTGAGGTGCGACATGCGCAGCTTGCTCTTCTCGTCATCCGTGTAGATGCCGGCTGTGCGCAACTTGCGGACTTCGTCCGTTGCGCCCGTGGGCTGTCCGCCGCCGCCGATACAGCCGCCGCGGCATGCCATGACTTCGATGAAGTCATAACGCGGTTTGCGGCCTGCTGCACGGTCTTCGCGGATGGAGTTGAGCACCTGTTCCACGTTGCCCATCTGGTGGGCGATCGCGATCTTGACCTTGGCGCCCTTGATGTCGATCTCCGCCTCCTTGACGCCCTTCATGCCGCGGGTCATCTCGAAGTTGATGGCCGGAGGCTGGGCATCGCCAGTGATCAGACAGTAGGCGGTACGAAGCGCTGCCTCCATCACGCCGCCTGTGACACCGAAGATCGTTCCAGCACCGGTGTAGGAGCCCAGAATGTTGTCAGCGCCTTCCGGGGCGAGCTTCACGAAGTCGATGCCCGAGCTCTTGAACATGCGGGCGAGTTCACGGGTCGTCAGCACCACATCGATGTCCTGATATCCGCTGGCGAACATGTTGTCGCTACGCGAAATCTCGTACTTCTTTGCTGTACACGGCATGATGGAGACCATATAGATCTTTGCAGGATCAATGCCCATCTTTTCCGCATAATAGGTTTTGGAGAGCACGCCGAGCATCTGCTGGGGTGACTTCGCCGAGGAGAAGTTGTCAATGAAATCAGGGGCATACTTCTCCATCCAGTCTGTCCAAGCCGGGCAGCACGAGGTGATCAGCGGCAGCGCGCCGTTCTTGGTGAAGCGCTCGATGAATTCACTGCCCTCCTCCATGATCGTGACGTCAGCCGAGTAGTTCGTATCGAACACGGCCTTGAAGCCCAGGCGGCGCAGGCCAGCGTAGGTCTCGCCGGTCATCAACGTGCCCGGATCCTTGCCGAAGGCCTCGCCGATGGCGACGCGGACAGCCGGAGCGATCTGGACGACGCAATACTTGTCTGGATCGCGGAGCGCATCCCACACCTTGCGTGTTTGGTCGTACTCATAGATCGCGCCGACAGGGCAGTGCGCGGAACACTGGCCGCACTTGATACACGGCGACTCATTGAGCGTGACATCCGCCGCTGGGGCGATGCGGGTCTTTTCGCCACGGCCGATAAATTCCAAGGCCCAGACATCCTGCATACCTTGGCAGACCAGCGTGCAGCGGCCGCACTTGATACACTTTTCCGGGTTGAGCACGACCGATTGTGTCGAGCTGTCAACCGGGATGGACGGAACATCCGTGGGGAAGGGAATCTCCCGGATACCGAAGTCGGCTGCGATTTTCTGCAATTCACAGTTGTTGTTGCGCGGGCACTGGAGGCAGTCGTTCGGATGGTTCGCGAGGATGAGTTCCAGGACCGTGCGACGGACGCGCACAATGTCAGAATCGTGCGTCGTGATCTTCATGCCGGGAGTCACCTCCGTGCAGCAGGCACGGAGAAGCTTCGGCGAGCCAGCCTGACGGACAACACAAATACCGCACGCAGCCCATGCCGGCAGATCCGGGTGAAAACAGAGCGTCGGTATTTTAACCTGAACAGCCTTCGCGGCATTCAGGATGGTGGTTCCGGCGGGGACTTCGACCGGGAGACCATTAATTTCAAGTTGAAGCATGTTAGCCATAATAATCAAACCTTTCCTAAGTTACGCGCGAGTGACAGCCTGGAACTTACAGACTTCGAAGCACTGACCGCACTTGATACACTTATTGTCATCGATGACATGCAGTTGCTTGCGTTCGCCTGAGATTGCATTTACCGGGCAGACGCGTGCGCAGGCTGTGCAGCCGACGCACTTCCCAGCGATGATGGTGTAAGAGAGCAGGTTCTTGCACTTGCCGGCGCGGCACTTCTTCTCGTCGATATGCTCTTTGTATTCATCAAAGAAGTAGCGTAAGCTGGAGGTGACCGGATTCGATGCTGTCTGGCCGAGACCGCAGAGGGATGCACGGCACATGGACTCGCTGATCTCCTGCATGTTCTGGATATCCAGATGCGTGCCTTCGCCTTTGCAGATCTTGTCCAGGTAGTTTAAGAGTTTGCGACCGCCGATACGGCAAGGCGCGCACTTTCCGCAGGACTCGTCCACCGTGAAGTCGAGATAGAACTTCGCGATATCCGGGATGCAGTCATCTTCGTCCATGACGATCAAGCCGCCCGAGCCCATGATCGAGCCGATCTTGGCCAGGTTGTCGTAATCGATGGGCACGTCAAGGAACTGGGGAGGGATCATGCCGCCCGAGGGGCCGCCGGTCTGCGCTGCTTTAAACTTCTTTCCATCGCGGATGCCGCCGCCGATGTCGAAGATGATTTCACGCAGGGTGGTTCCCATCGGGACTTCGATCAGTCCGGAGTTGTTGATCTTACCCGTGAGCGCGAAAACCTTCGTTCCCTTGGAGCCATGGGTTCCAATCTTGCTGAACCACTCGCTCCCCTTGAGGAGGATGACAGGGATGTTCGCCAGGGTCTCGACATTGTTGATGACTGTCGGACGGCCCCACAGGCCCTTGACAGCAGGGAAGGGGGGACGGGGCGTCGGCATGCCGCGCTTGCCTTCGATGGAGGCGATCAAGGCGGTCTCTTCGCCGCACACGAACGCGCCCGCGCCGAGGCGGATTTCGATGGTGAACGAGAAGGAGCTGCCGAGAATGTTTTCGCCGAGCAGGCCATATTCCATCGCCTGAGCAATGGCGGTTTCCAGGCGTTCGATGGCGAGCGGATATTCCGCGCGGATGTAGATGTAGCCCTTATTGGCCCCGATGGCGTAACCTGCGATGGCCATAGCTTCAAGAACCGAGTGGGGGTCGCCTTCGAGTGTGGAACGATCCATATAGGCGCCCGGATCGCCTTCGTCGGCATTACAGATCATATACTTCTGTCCAGCGGGCTGCATGGCTGCGAACTGCCACTTCTTGCCCGTGGGGAAACCTGCGCCGCCGCGTCCGCGGAGGCCCGACTTCAGGACTTCGGCTGTGACCTCATCCGGCTTCATTTCGAAGAGCGCCTTTTCGAGCGCCTTGTAGCCGTCGCGTGCGATGTATTCGTCAATCTTGTCCGGATCAATCACGCCGCAGTTGCGCAGCACGATGCGGAACTGCTTCTGATAGAAGTCGATCCCCTCGATGCTCACATTCGTCTTGCTCTGATTCTTATCGTAGAGGAGGCGTTCAACGACGCGTCCCTTGACGATGTGCTCCTTGACAATCGCCTCGGCGTCTTCAGGCTTCACGTCCACATAGAACGTGTCCTGAGGCAGAACCTTGACAATCGGGCCCTTTTCACAGAAGCCGAGACAGCCCGTGCGTACGACCTGAACATCGTTTACCAGTTTATGCGTTTCGACCGCACTCTTGAGTGCGCTGAAGAGGGCGACACCTTTGTTAGATTCACAGGCGGTACCGCCGCAAACCAAAATGAAATGTTTATAAGCCATTGGATTTTTTCCTGTTTACTTATGAATGATGTCCATTGCGGGCTTGTCACAAATATGATTGTCCAGCAATTTCTTGCCGAGGAGGTGCTCTTGGACGATCTGTTTTGCAACATCCTTGGTGACGTTTCCGTAAATCACCACGGGCATTCCCGGGACGATGACTTCAACGGTGGGTTCGGAGTGGCACAAGCCCATGCATCCGGTTTGACGGACCAGCACGTTTGTGATGCCCTTGGCGTCGAGTTCATCGATGATTGCGCTAAAGGCGTCCTTCGCACCCGCCGCAATACCGCATGTGCCCATGCCGACGATGACGTGTACGTCCTTGTTTGAAGGGTCGCGCTTCACCATCGCCTTTTGCTGCTCTTCGCGCAACTTGCGCAAAGTGTCTAACGTTAACTTAGCCATTTCTAATCTTCCTTTTTTAAAGTTGATCACTCTTATCTTCGGAGTGACCTAAATCATTTTCCTGTGACTCGAGGTATGCCTTTGCCAAAACAAGTGTGCCTGCTTCTTCCATGTTTCCCAGCGCTTCGACTAAGTCGTTGCGTGAAACCTCATAATTATCTGCTGGCGTCTTTCGCTTCAAAATCAAATTGCACGTGCTCCTGAAGGTCATCAGTCCTAAAACTGTCTGTGGCAGGTTTCCCAGCGGCGGTGTATCCCAGTGCTTCGCGTCAAAATGGAAACGCACGGTTGTGCCTTTTCCGGGTTTGGATTGGATGTCCACGTTGCCGCCCGCCGCTTCCGCGGTCTGAATCAGCAAGGGTAACCCCAGTCCGACGCGACGGTGGTCATGTTTGCCGGGTTCACTGTAAAAAGGCTCAACAGCCCGCTTCAGTGTCGTCTCATCCATGCCCTTGCCGTTGTCTGTGATACAGATGCCCATTTTATCTGGATCGGTACTGACCTCCAATGTCACCTGCGATGCACCCGCCTCAATCGAATTCTGAACGAGGTCGGCGATAATATCGCAGACAGTTGCGTGCACAGCTTACTCCTTCGTCGCCTGTGTGCGGATTGTTTGTACGAGTCCCTGCAAGTCTTTTGTCTGGACCTTGCCAAAGACTTCCCCGTTTACGACGAGAACCGGCGCGAGACCGCAGCATCCCAGGCAGCGGACAGCTTCAACCGAAAATTCACCGTCGGGGGTCACCGTGTTCAGCCCCACACCCAAAATGCCTTGCAGCTCCTGGATGATGTCTTCGCCGCCCCTGAGGTAACACGCTGTTCCCATGCAGACTTGAATGTTGTGACGTCCGGGCTTCTTCATTTTGAAGAAGTTGTAGAACGTAATCACACCGTATATTTTTGCCAGTGGCGTATCCAGCAGCTCGGCGACTTCAAAGGCCACCTCGCGAGGAATAAACCCAAAGGTCTGCTGCACACGATGCAGGACCATGATCAGATTTCCTGGCTTTGATTTCCATTCGGCGATAAAAGCTTTAAGTTCAGGCGTTAGCGTCTGAAGACCTTCTGCCGGTTTTGAGGCATTACTCACGGATTTTCACCTCCACATTAAATCCAGCCTCGTACCGTAAGCAAAGCTGGAAGGGTTAAAAAAAAGGAGCATATAGTATCGCACATTGATTATCGATTGCCAAGTCAGAAAGCAAATACACATTCATTTTTTTTCGCGTTTCACGGATTCATAACCCGATGGTTTAACAGAGCGCTTTTCAGGTGCTCCACGCGAAACGCCGGCATCTCAGCCTCGTTCCAGATGCGTCCGATGGTTGCTAACAGGTGCGCATCCGAGGAGCGCAGGATAGGCAGGCCATGAATTTTATCGTTCCAGTCTGACTTTGCTGCATGACGGGTCAACTCCACGGCATCAAAGCCCTCGCTGCCGGAGATGGCACCCAACTGTGAAAAAACACTGAAGACGGGACGGTCGATATGCGAGGCAATGAAAAGGCCGCAGCGTTCATGGATCAGGGTTCCCACCTCCGATACACTGAGGGAGCAGGGGGCGCTCAGCAAGCGCCACTCCATCTCTTCGATTTCATCATCCGCATTGACCACGGGTTGGTCGCCAAAGACCTCTGGCTGATTGACGCGTTTGGGAAGGGCCGCATAGATGAGGTCGGTCATCTGCTGGGCTTGCGCAAGCGTGTCGAAAACAGCTAGTGCGTGGAGCTCTTCCGCGGTGCAGATCTCCATGCCGAACAGGCATTCCACGTTTTCCCGTCTGCAGGCCTCTGCAAATGCCGGACAATTCCGCGAGGTGTTGTGATCTGAAAGCATCAAGCCATTCAGGCCTGCGCGCTTGGCAGTCTTGACAATCGCAGCGGGCGAGCATTCTAAATCCCCGCAGGGCGAGAGACAGGAGTGGAGGTGGAGGTCAAAGCGGTATTGCATGAGAAGTTCTAAAGTTCGAGAGTGCTAAAGTTCTAAAGTTACACTGACGAGTTCATCTGTTGTTGAGCACGTTTACGACGGTGCAGGTCGCATGGAATTGATCCAGCGGGGTGCGCAGCACGGCGACCTGCTCAGCAGTTGCGGCTTCAAGCATATCCGCCGGGATGTCGCGTTGATGGGCCACCAGAATAGCAACAGCGCCGACCAGTGTACAGACCGCAACCGTATTCTTATGGTTCTGGACGGTAATGAGTACGGAGTCTTCAGGGCAGTGTGCGATGACATCGCTCAGGAGGTCGGAGGTATATCCCGCCGTGAGTTCCGCTGATGGATTGGGGGCAGAGATGATTTCAACGCCTGTGGCCTCGATAAAAGCTGATAAGCGCATGTGTTACTCCTGTTTCTCCTGTGCTGCGCTGATATTCACAACGGACCGCACTGTCGTACCGATGCCCATTTCCGAGATGATTTCGAATTCGTCTGAGACGCGCTTGACATTGACCAGTCCGAGGCCGGCGCCAAAGCCCAGGGAGCGGATCCACTCGTTGGCGGTTGAGGTCCCGTCACGGCACGCCCAGGCCACATCCGGGATGCCGGGGCCTTTATCCTGGGCCACGATTTCAGAGCGCCCATTCCCGATTTGCCAGGTGAGTACGCCGCCGTCCGAATGCACGCAAAGATTAATTTCAAGTTCGTAGGCTGCAACCGCGACACGGCGGACGAGCTTCGGCGGAAACTTGCGCTCAAGCATGGCGGCCTTGATGGCGTTAGCCGCCTTTCCAGCATTTTCAAAATCATACTTTGATACGGGGAACTCGCGCAGCATATAGGAGTTTGTATCAGTCTCCTGCTGGCTGCTCTTCGAGGCAAAGCGTTCCATGCGGTTGAGCTCAACGCTCAGCTCGACCAGCAAGGCGCGGTTGATGTCGCGCTGGCAGATGATTCCAACAAAGGCGCGTTCCCGGCTCAGTACAGGGAAACGTCCGAAATGGAAACGTTCAAAATACTGGATGGCAAAGGAGAGCGGCATGTCGTCTTCCAGGACAACCAGTTTGGTCGTCATGTAGTGGCCGCAGGGTTGAGCAATGTATCCCCCTTCGATGGCGCGAATCATATCATCAATGCTCACCAGCCCGAAAAGCCTGCCCTCTTCGACAACAGGGATGCCGCTGATGTGCTTCTCTTTCATCAGGCGCTGGGCTTCCCAAAGGGGCGTAACCCGCTCCACGCAGACGACCTCACGCGTCATGACGTCACGGACTTTCAGCCGCTGAATCAGTTCGAGGAGAACGAGCGGCTGATGCCGAACATCCACGGGCAAGGTCTTGCCAAGTGTCTCTTCGGGCATGGGAGGCGTGGGTATTGGCTGGGAGGATGCGTTTTCCATTAGTTGGACATGCAGCGGTGGATGGCAATGCAGGTGTCAAATTTTGAATGCTTCGCGACGGCAAGCGTCATGCCCAGGTCCGTGGCCACCTGCTTCATGGTCGAGGGCAACGACTTGCCGTTGACGACGATCACGGCGACAGCTCCGACAATCTGTGCTGTGCGCAGCACTTGATCGCTCGCAAGCGAGGTGAGCAATAGCATGTCATCTTCGTCCACCAGGAGGACGTCGCTCATGAGGTCAGAGGCGATGACATGTTTGACATCTTTAAATAATCCATCTCCTCCGATAATCAGTTCGGCATTCAGAACAGAGATAGCTTCTTGCACTTTCATTACGGAAAATCCTTTTTTGTTCAAAGTAATAGGGCGGTATGATATCGGATTCCGTCCGCAAACTCAATGGCTGAGTAAAAGTTACTGCGTGGACAGGAGGTAGAGCCAGTTGATAAGGGTTGCAACAGTCAAACTAACGAAAAGAACTGTTTTCTCCGTGCGGGAGAGCGAAAGGAGGAGCATCCGCTTTTTCAGCAGGGCGGCGCAGATGTTGAAAAGGAGAATGGGCGCAAGCATGCAAATGAGCGAAATGACAAGCGGTTGCGTCAAGAATGCAGTTGTGATGTCGCCGGTCACGAGGGCTAAAATCGCGCGGGTGCTTCCGCAGGTGAAGCAAGGGATGCCTGTATAACGCCGCAACGGACAGAGCGTGACCCCGAGAAGCTGGCACAACAAAATGCATCCTCCAATGATGCAAAGCGAACCCAGTGCAAAAAAAAAGGTACGAGGCCGAGGGAGTTGAACCCAGGATAATTTCATGATCAAAAGGTTGCGGCGGCAATCCTGTTTACTGGTTCAGGAAGACGCTCGGATCGAGAGGCTGAGCAGGAGAGGACTTCCCATAAGAGGCCTCATAGCAGCAGACCATCATGCAGTAAGCGATCGGCATGGTAAAGAACATGCCCACGCAGCATACGAGGACACCTGCGCTCGAGATCAACCCTGCCACGACCGCAAAGAGCAGGTGGAGGAAGAAGTCGCCACCCTTTGTTTCATTGATCAGCTTTGTAATCGTATCGCCCACGGAGAGATTTTCATAGGCGATGAACATCAGGCCCCACCAAAGGAACGCTCCCAGGAAGAAGCTCACCAACTGTCCGAGCACAGGAACAAAGGAGAGGAGCACAGAGACAAGGATAAACAGCAAAATTAAAAGAAATGAATTGAGGAAGAACGGGAAACCCTTAAATAGATCGCCCACCTCAGGTGAGGGCTGCTCCTTCTTCAGGAAACGTCGGATGATCAAGAAGAGGCCTACAGTCATGGGACCTGCAATGATACCACAGGAAAAGGCTGAGAGCAAAGAGGCCACGAGGGATGTGAGGACCAAAGGCCACATGTTCTCCTTGAAAAGATTAAACCCGTTGCTCATCTCTGTTCCGAAATCAAATTTCATTGCCATATAATTAGACCTTTCATTTATGAGCACTATTTAACGCTTCCTCCGTCAAAAAGTCAAGACGCAACCGAATTTTATGGCGTCAAAATTTAGTTTCTGATTAAATACGCAACATGAAAGGATGTTTAGAGTATGCAAAGCACGTTTAAAGTCGGTTTTTTCAGTATTGGGCTGGACACCTATTGGGGACAGTTCAAAGGGCTCAAGAAGAATTTGTTGGGCTACCATGCGCAGATCTGCAAGGAGATTGAATCGTATGGAGCGACGATTGTGGATGGCGGATTAGTCGACAATCCACTGAAGGCGCGCGAGGCGGGCAAGAAGTTCCGTGCCGAGGGGGCAGAGGTCGTCTTTCTTTTTATTTCGACTTATGCGCTCTCTTCAACGGTTCTGCCGGTTGTACAGGAGGCTGGACTGCCTGTTGTGGTGCTGAATATTCAGCCGGTCGCGCAACTGGATTATGCAAAATTCAATGCGTTGGGGGACCGCGGTTATATGACAGGCGTCTGGCTCGAGCATTGCCAGTCGTGCAGTGCGCCGGAGATCGCGTGCGTGTTCAATCGCGCCGGCATTGATTATCATTTGGTCACAGGCTATTTACAGGATCCGGAGGTCTGGCGTGAAATCCGTGAATGGACAGAGGCGGCGCGGGTCCGTGTGGGCCTTCGCGAAAATCGCATGGGCGTACTGGGGCACTATTATTGCGGCATGTTGGATGTCTACAGCGATCTGACGCAGCAGTCCACTGTCTTTGGCACGCATGTCGAACTCTTGGAGATGTGCGAACTCCATGCCCTGCGTGAAGCGGTGACGAAAAAGGCCGTTGCCGCAAAGCTGGCGGAGTTCAAGAAGAAGTTTGATATTTCGGCTGAATGCGAGAAGTCCGAACTGGAACGAGCTGCGCGCACCTCAGTCGCCTTAGACTCGCTTGTAAAGAAGCATCAGTTGGGCTCCATGGCGTATTACTATGAAGGGCATTCCGGAAACGCGTATGAGAACATCGTAACCTCGGTCATTGCAGGTACCACACTGTTGACCGGTGCAAACGTGCCTGTTGCGGGCGAGTGTGAAGTGAAGAATGCCCAGGCCATGAAGATTATGGATTTGTTTGGGGCAGGGGGCTCCTTCTCGGAATTCTACCTGAGCGATTTTAAGGATGATGTGGTCTATCTCGGGCATGATGGGCCAGCCCATTTTGCGATCGCGGAAGGTCGTGTCGGCCTGGTCCCCGTCCCGGTGTATCACGGCAAACCTGGCAAGGGACTCTCCATTCAGATGACGGTGAAGCATGGGCCGGTGACATTGCT
The DNA here is from genome assembly GCA_942493055.1 of uncultured bacterium. Taxonomy (GTDB): domain Bacteria; phylum Verrucomicrobiota; class Kiritimatiellia; order RFP12; family UBA1067; genus CAIZQW01. Next base: position 5,692,384 of record OW818680.1, read on the forward strand.
CTCCGTGGTTCAGCGGGGCGATGGCAAGCTGGTGCTTTTGCTTGCTGAAGGTGAGTCTGTTCCTGGCCCCGTGCTGATGATCGGTAACACCAATAGCCGCTATCGGTTTTCGATTGGAGCAAAGGCTTTTATGAATAGCTGGAGCAAGGCTGGTCCCGCGCATCACTGCGCCATCGGTGTGGGACACCTTGCCTCCAAAATTGATAAGCTGGGGGCCTTGTTGGGGCTTGCTGTCGAGCACGTGTGTTAGCCGACATCCAGGTCGACCTCCAGATCGTCTTCCATCTCAATGTCGCACGTCAGGTCGTCCACGAGGCTCGCGAAACGTTCTGGAACGTATAGGTTTGTGAGGGACGAACACCCGGCAAAGACGTAACTGCCGATGAAGGTGACGTTTTCCGGTATGGTCATGCTCGCGAGGGATTTGCAATTCGAAAATGCCTTGTCCCCCAGGAATATCACATTGGGGGGGATGGAGATATCACTAAGCATTCTACACGAGGAAAAGGCGTTGGGGCCAATGGAGATCACGGTCGATGGTATGAGAACCGACCGGAGTGAAATGCATTTTGAAAAGGCAGCTTCCTCAATGACCGTAACGCCTTCTGGAATGATGATCGATTCCAGCGCTTTGCACCCGGAAAAGGCGTATTCGCTAATGGCTAATAACCCTTGAGGGAGGCTGATGCTTCTGAGTGCTGAACACCCAGCAAAGGTGAAGTCATCAATCTTTCGTAATCCGCTGGGAAGCTTAACCGCTTTCAGTCCCGTACATTTGGCGAAAGCCCCCCCCTCAATCGTTGTAATCGTGTTAGGGAAAGTGATTCGGATGAGTGATTTAAGACCGGAAAATAAATCATCGCCGAGGGTTTTCACTGGCACGCCGCCCAAAATTTTAGGGATGATGACATCGGCTAGTCGGTCAACAGGTATGACGCGTCTAATCGTTGCGCAGGCATTGTCGTATGTGTATTCATAGATACAGGGGCCGCTACTTTCGCTCTTAATGTCAGACATAAAAACCTTCCTTTCTATCTGCTATTAATATATAAAGTACGGCCCTGCATCAAATCTCAAATTTATTACAGTTGTATATATACCAAATAGAAATAGATAATGGAAGTATTATTTTTGTGCTCGGTAACGATTTCACTTTGACTGTAGTGCAAGGGAAAACAGGAAGATTATTTTTAGAATGTATGATTGGTGTGCAACATCCTGTAGGCTAGTGAAAAACCCAAATGGGTATCACTGGAAGAGGGAAAGATTAACCTAGTCGACTCCGAGCGCATCCTCCATCTCCAAGTTGATGGAGAGGTCATCGGAGAGATGGCTGAAGCGTTCTGGCATTTTTAGGTCCTTTAGCGCAGAGCATCCGGCAAAAACGTGTGTACCGATGAGGGTGATTGTTTCCGGAAGCGTTATTTTTTTTAGCGATTTGCAGTTGGCAAACGCCATGTTCCCGATGTAGATGGTCTCTTGGGGAATCGAAATGTCCGAGAGATTTTTGCAATAGGCGAAGGCACTCGCGCCAATCGAAATAACGGAGGGTGGAATATGTACGGACCGGAGGGATCGGCAATTTGAAAACGCGGATTCCTCGATGGCGGTGACACCGTCCGGAATGATGATCTCTTCTAGCAACTTGCATTTTGAGAAGGTGAACTCGGGAATCGCCGGTAACCCTTTAGGGAGTGAGAGATGTTTGAGAGATGCACACTCTGAGAAGGTGAACCCGCCTATTTTTGCTAAAACTTTTGGCAAGTTGACGCTTTTCAAGTTGATGCATTTTGAAAAGACGCCATCTTCAATCGTTGTGACACTGTCAGGTACAATGACGCTGGTTAAGGATTTGACGCCACTGAACAACCCTTTGCCGAGGACGGTAACAGGCATGCCGCCTAATGTGCTTGGCACAGTGAAATCGCCCAAGGGCCTTCTCGGCAGCACATGCCGGATGGTTGCGCCGTCGTTGTCGCAAATATAGTCAAACACACAGAACGTAGCTTTTGGGCTAGTATTGTTCATAATACACATCCTTTCTACACACTAATCTTGCTTCAATCCCCGAAAAGATAATTCACTTAACTAATATTTCTAATATATTACCAAGGAGCATGATGAGAAGGAAGTACAATTTTATGTTTCAGATACCTTTATGTGCTTATGCTCCAGCCGGTTCCTTCTGGGATACCCATGCAGAGAGGAAGACGGCGGACAGGATGATCAGCCCGCCGCCTATTTCCCAGGCCGTTGGCCACTCATGCAAAAGGAGTGTAGCAAACAGAATTCCGTAGAACGGCTCCAGTCCGACTGCAATGCTGGCGACTTGCGCACGCACGCTCTTGAGGGCCGCGATAAAGAGGTAATGGGCCAAGGCTGTGCAGAAGGCGCCAAGACAGATGAGCAACCCCAAATCAATCATGCGCGCTTCAACCAATGCAGGCGCAAAGGGCAGCGATACCACGGCCGCCCAGAAGTTTTGAAGCATTCCCATGTTGATGGGGTCTTCGTGACGGACGCGATGCTTGTTCCAAATAGTCAGCAGTGCACAGGTAAACCCGGCGAGGATGCCCCAGAGCACCCCGGCAAATACAGCATGTCCAGAGGGATCATCCTGCAAGACGACGAGGAGTCCGACAAATGCGAAGCCAGCAAAGAGAAGATCGTGAAGCCTGAACCGCGTCCGGTTAAAGAGGGGTTCCAAGATAGCGACAAAGACGGGATAGGTTGAGAACGAGAGTAGACCAATGGCAACAGAGGACACTTGAATGGAGTGAAAAAAGGTCATCCAATGGACTGCCAAGAGCAGCCCGACCGGAAAGGAACTCCAGAAGCTCTTCCAGGAAGGCCATGGGAGGCCCTTAAATTTGATGATGGCCAGCAAGATCAAGACAGCCACAGCTGTCCGCGCAAACACAATGGTTGCAGGCGAAATCTGGACGTATTTTCCGATAACGCCTGTCAACCCCAACAAAATAATGGAGAAATGGAGTTTAAGCATGAAACGATATAACCAAGAGAGAGCGTTGACATCTGCTGAACAATGACATATTATCACAACTCATTATGAGCTTGCCATTGAAACTATTTTGCATCATTCTCTTCTCATTGAGCCTTCGTGCTCAGGAAACGAATAAAATAATCTTGGTCCATTACATGCCTTGGTATGCCACGAAGGAGATTAGTGGCGCATGGGGTTATCATTGGACCATGAACCGTTTTGATCCTGATAAAGGTGAAAAAAATGGACAACGGGAGATCGCCTCGCATGATTATCCGTTGATGGGGCCGTATGACTCCAATGACCCTGACGCATTGGAGTGTCATGTGCTCCAGATGAAATTGGCGGGCATCGATGGCGTGATCGTCGACTGGTACGGCGTATCAGATTTCTGGGACTACGGCATGCTCCATCGTAACACCCAGCACCTGATCAAGTATGTCAAAAAGGCGGGGCTCAAGTTCGCGATCTGTTATGAAGACCAGAGCATCAAACATAAGGTCGAGAATAAGCATATCCAAGTGGAAGCGGCGCTTGCGGAATCCGGGAAAGACATGCAATGGCTCGACCGTCACTGTTTTTCCGATGCTGCGTATGTCACCCTTGACGGACGTCCCATTCTTCCCATATTTGGGCCTCAGTACTTCTTAGAGCCTCAGTGGAAGCAGGTAACCACGAACCTCGCCAAGCGCCCACTTCTCTACGGCTTGCCTCATGCGCTCCATAAGGGCATGGACGGCGCATTCGGCTGGCCGCCTGTGGAGGGGGGCAAGGAGATTGCGCACGAAACGTGGATGAAGTATCTCCTGGACCTCCAAACACGGACAAACTATCTGGCCGTCGTTTTCCCTTCCTTCCGTGACATCTATCCGAAGAGCTATGGCACGATTGACGCGCAGGGAGGCAAGACCTTTGAGGAGACGTTCAATCTTGCATTAAAAGGGCCATCGCCGATCATTCAAGTCGTGACTTGGAACGATTATGGTGAGGGAACCGCGGTTGAACCGACGCGGAAAATGGGCTATCACTATCTTGAACTGCTCCAGCGGTCGCACACCCCCCGTCTCGATTATCGTGAAGAGGATCTGGAACTGCCCGCGCGCCTCTACGAGGCCCGAAAGAAATATGCGAGGGATGCGACTGCCAGCAATCGTCTGGAACGCGCCTCACGCGCGTTGTTCGCAGGGAAATGCCAGCAGGCAAGAGGCGTGCTCGACTCGTTCAGTGCGGTTTCTGTTGTCACAAACATCGCCTATATCGCCTCCACCAATGATACCTATCGTATGGAACGGTGCAAAGTCGATGTCTCCTCGCCGCAGGGCGCAACGAATCTGCCGGTACTGATCTTTTTTCACGGTGGCGGATTGACCGGCGGCAACCGTCATTTTCCCAAGGTGAACCGCGAAGCCATTGTCATCGTGACAGCAGGCTATCGCCTCTCACCCCAAGCAACCTATCCTGCCTTTGTTGAAGATGCGGCTGCAGCCGTCGCCTGGACGTGCCAGCATGCACAGGAGTATGGAGGCGATCCGAAGAAAATTTTTGTGAGCGGACACTCCGCAGGCGGCTATTTGACGGCCATGGTCGGCATGGACCCGCGCTGGTTGAAGCCGCATGGACTCTCACCGAATGACCTGGCAGGTCTCATTCCGATCAGTGCGCAGGTTACGACGCATTTCAATGTCAAGAAGATGCTGAGCTATGAAGGCGAGCAATACCGTCCGCTGATCACGCCCGAAGCGCCGCTCTACTACTGTTCGTCGAATCTTCCTCCAATCTGCATCATTACGGGAGACCGCAAGATCGAGTGGCCCTGCCGGGTCGAAGAAAACGAACTAATGTCCGCCAGCTTGAAAGCGCTTAAACATCCGTATGTTGAATTTCATGAACTTCCCGGAAAGAATCATGGAACCGTCGCCAACGGCGTTGAGGACATTGTCAGTCAATTCATGAGTCGGTAACGTGTCCGTCGGTTTGAATATTTCTTTCTCTGAGTTCTCTGCGTTCCTTGCGGTAAAAAATCTATCTCGCTCGGTTAGTTTGAGAGCGAACGCAAGGGGCGAACATGATTAAAAATGCGAACAGCATCGCCTTGGGGGCCGCGGCCTTGCGGGAAGTTGTCCGGATCGCCGCTCCTGGGGTCGCTGCGCTGAGCGCCCGCACCGTGGACGTCTGTCCACTGTCCGAACATGAATCCCATGGCGCGTCCGAATGCGATGTAGATGCCCGCGTTCCCAGCGGGGCCTGGACGCGGCACGGTCCCGTGCGCCGTGGAGGTCCAATAACAGGGGTAGTCCTTCTCCCCGGCTTCATTCGTGATGGTGCTCACAGAGAAAAGCGCGTTGATCGCCGCAGATTTTGTTGCAGTGGGCGAGCGCGTGTAGTCCACAATGCTGTGAAGCTCCTTGCAGGTCGGCAAACGCCAATCTGAAAAGCCGAGGTGTTTTTTTGCGTTAAGCTCCTTTATCCACGCTTCTGCTTCTGCGAAGTTCAATCCCTTCTTGCTGTCCTCCTTCGCCCATATGAGTCCTGTGGCTTTGTCCGTGATGGTGCCGTTGGGATTGCTGACGAAGTCATTCTTTCCGTACTTTGGATTGCCGCGCACATAGCGCGCATACAATTTCATGGGCATGCCGCCGCGCGGTGATGTGTCTGAGTATCCTTTAATGCGGCCGTCTGCAAAATTGACTCCAAAGATTTTCCGCCCTCCACGAAAATCAGGTCCGAGATACACATTTGACGACCAGTCCTGGCAATCGATCACGCGCTCACCTTTGCTGATGTTGCCATAGATGAACCCGAAAAAGTTGGTGTTGATATAGGGGATGAAGCCTTCGTATGTGTTAAATCCAAGTCCGTCATTTCCTGTGAAGAGGATGAGGGAATAGAGCTCCTTGATTGTGGGCATGCGCCAGTCGGAGTAGTTGCCGGCTTTGCAGCTCTTCGCTCCAGCGACGGCATCATTCCACGGCATCCGCTCCCCGCGATCCTTCACCCACATCAATCCCGTAGAGAGGTCGGTGATCGTTCCATCTTGGTTGTCCTTGTACGTCGCCTTTAAGCCAATCCCCTCCTGCCCGGTCTCAACGATGGGATAGGAGAGCGATTGAGCTGCTTGTAAGGTCATGCTCAAGCCGATGCTGGTAGCCATAAAGAGTGAAAAATAGGTCGTTCGTTTCATGGTGAATCTCCATTTGATGTTTGCTTTACTTTATTAAACACCATCATGATGACAGATACAACGCTTTTAAAATGACGATGTTGTCATGTTTGTGTGGTGTTGCACTATACCCCTTATTGATGTAGACTCTACACATTGGTTCTGCAGAAAGGATGAAGCCATGAAAGCTATTCGTGTCCCCGTGCTGTGTAAGAAGAGTGTGCTGCGCATTTTTTTCATGTTTGTCGCTTTTGCCCTGTTGCTGATGGGAGAGAAGCTCCTGGCTTTTGAGGCTGCGGGGACAACCGGAAAACCGCTCACAGAGATGACAGCAACCGATCGATACAAGGGAGAGGACGGCGGGCTCTACGGCAATGGCAAGAATGAACCGCCGCCTGCACACCTGGTGGCGGCCAAAAAGCAGACGGAGAAGATCGTTCCACTTAATGCGGATGGCAAGCCGTCCAAGGATGGCCTGATCGGGTTGGTTTCGATCAGTATGTCCAATGCGACACAGGAATACTCGCTCTTCAAACAAATTGCCGATAAGGACCCCGTAAAATCGCCACATGTAGCCATTGTGGACTGCGCTCAGGGCGGTCAGGCCATGGCGGAATGGGTCGATCCTGACGCACGTGCATGGGCGGAAGCCGGGCGAAGGCTGGAACAGGCGAAGGTCAGCAAAAAACAGGTTCAGGTCATCTGGATCAAGCTCGCGAATAAGGGCCCCCGTGGAGACCTCCGCGAACATGGCCGAAAACTCCAGAAGGACACCTTGGCCGTCTTGCACAATGCCCAAACTCACTTCCCCAACGTTCGTATTGCCTATCTTGGCAGCCGTATCTACGGTGGCTATGCGGGGTCTCAACTGAATCCGGAGCCTTATGCCTACGAGGGAGCCTTTGCTGCCCGTTGGCTGATTCAGGACCAGATCAAAGGTGAACCGGATCTCCGATACGACGACGCAAGCGGCGCAATCAAAGCGCCTTTGCTCCTGTGGGGACCCTATCTCTGGGCAGACGGAACCACGCCGCGCAAGAGCGACGGCTTAGTCTGGGAACGAAAGGACTTGGGCGGCGACGGCACCCATCCCAGCGAGAGCGGGCGCCGAAAAGTGGCGGAAATGCTGTTGACGTTCTTCAAGAGTGATGCGCTCGCATCCACGTGGTTTGTCAAGAAGCCGAATGGATCAACACTGTGAAATCCAGCTTATGAAAAATATTGAACTTGGATGAAGACAGGTATGGCGCTGTTCAAGGATCCAACAGGTATGGCCAATAAGGGATTTATTGAATGGTGATGCCAATTCATAGAACAAATGGGCCTAAATGGAAGTGGTGGCTGATCGGCCTTGCTGGCACATCTGCACTATTCGCTGTTATATGGGGGCTCATCACGCAGGACATGATGCAAGCGCTTTTCGCAGCCGCACTTCATTTTGCATTTATCAGCTCTGTTGAAAAATTGCCAACATATTCTGTTTCGCCAGCCTTGGCAAAAAGCTCCAACATCCTGCGATTAGAAAAATCAAGATGGCAACTGACCGAATACACTGCGTACAGTGAAGGATCAATGAAAGCATGCTCCAGATTAAGCATGTTGGAAATTGCCGATACACTCCAGCCTAGCAGTTTCCCTAACCACAACGGCAAGGTCATACTGCGATAATGGCGCGCAGGGAAGTAAGTCGCACCCACCGCACGGTAAAACGCATCAATGGAGAGCTGGCGACTATCAACAACCTGGGTAGCGCATCCTGATGCTTCTGCACGCGTAGCTGCTAGAAAACAACACAACGCCACATTACGCACATGAGCCAATGGCCAACGATTTTGTCCGCGCCAACCACCGAAGTGTACAATCCATGGTGACCAACTCAGAAAATCACGAAAGCGAGGGGTCAAGGTGCGGTCGCCGCTGCCCCAGACAGCTGCTGGACGTATGATGGACCACTGTTCTTGGGGCAGGCGCTCTCGGAGCATTTCCTCCGCCAAAATTTTATAGCGCGGGTAAAAGTTCCAGGGGGACGGATCGAAGCTCAACTCATCTTCAGTCTCCCCTGAAAAATCCCGTAAGCCGTAAACATCTGTCGTTGACACAAAAACCAGACGTTTGATGTTTGTTTGAGCAACCCAATCAGCCAGCACCTTGACCGATTCGAAATTGGCGCGCTGGAAATGACGCTCGCTCCCAATATCAGAGGCGAACCCCGCACAGTGAACAACAGCCTCGGGCAATGGTTTCCCGGCAAAAGCCCGGCTTAATGCGTTCGCATCAGCAAGGTCGCCGCTTAAAATGTCCAGCTTGCCTTGCTGTTCATACTCACTCAATTCAAAACGACAGCACCGGTGTGTCCAAGCCCGGACAAACCAGCCGCGCTCAATAAACAATCGCACTGTTTCAAATCCGATAAACCCTGATCCCCCTGTAATAAGAACTTCGTGTTGTTGCGGTTTCATAATACTAAAGGGCCTGCGTTGTTTGGATTAAACCCAAGCGTTCACCTTCAGAGGCAAAAATGTGAATAGCTCTGTCGAGTTGCTCGCGTTTCATCGAGGACATCACACACAAGCGCAAGCGACATTCTTTGCGTCTGACAGCCGGGTAAGTAACAATATTGCAATAAAGCCCCTTCGCGTACAATCCTTGGTGCAAGGCAATCAGTTTGTCCTCATGGCCAATAACAACCGGCACTATACCCGATGCAGAGTTGCCAATTGTGAAGCCAAGCTGACTCAAACCCTGCTTTAAATACGCAACATTGTTCATCAATTGTTGGCGACCCGCGCGGTCATCCTGAAGCAATTTGAATACTTTTATCAATCCCGCGACCACGGAGGCAGGCAGCGCTGTTGAGAAAAAGTAGCTGCGTGTATAATAACGCAAGTAGTTGATGACTGCATTCTTGCCCGCACAAAAGCCACCCAGCCCTCCCGGTGCTTTACTCAGCACTCCCGCATGCAAATCAATCTGATGAGTTAGTCCGAAAACCTCGGCACTGCCACGGCCAGAGGGTCCCACTACGCCAATTCCGTGCGCATCATCAACCATGACCCGCGCACCATAGCGCTGCGCCAGAGCGCTAATCTGATCCAGAGGAGCAATATCTCCATGCATCGAAAAGACTCCGTCCGTTACAATCAGACGGCCTTTAACGGAATCTGGAATTCTCGCTAAAATGCGCTCTAACCCAGCCATGTTTGCATGTGGATAAATTTTTACCTCCGCGCCAGAAAGTTTGCAGCCATCGAAAATGGATGCATGATTGAATGCATCATTGATGACGACATCGCCAGGCTGGCACAATGCTGCAATTAAACCAACATTTGAGCCGTAGCCACTGGGCAACACAATCGCGTCTTCGGTTTGATAAAATCGTGCTATGCGCAGTTCTAATGCTCGATGCAAATCGGTCATGCCAGCGTAAAGCGAGACGGCTCCCGCACCGAAGCCATAACGCTCGCAGGCCTCTTTTGCCGCACAAACAACCTGTGGATGGTTGGTTAAATTCAAATATGAATTCGAGCCAAACATCAAAACCTCTTGTTCGCCTGAAGCGTTACTTAATCTGCTGACAGTGTCCACCGCACCTTGAATTCGATGTCCCAGAGTCGGTTTCAGTGGCAATTCCCCAGCGCACACAGCATCGTGAAAGGCCTCTGCCTTGACAAAAATATCTCCACCACGACCTATAAAGTTTTCAAATACTTTCATGCACGTACCCTTTCTTTTTGGTCATTCAGATAGTTGCAGATGATCTGGCCACTTGCATCACAACTAACTGCGCAACGGTTACAACTGATACAGGGTGATTGCCAGTTCTCATCTGATGCCAGCTTCAGAGCCAACTGTGGGTCAGCTAAAAAAGGGCGACACAATGATATTACGGGCAAGCCCAATTGCTCCATCTGCCAGCGAATATCTTGTACATTTCGCACCCCGCCAACTGCAAAAACCGGGACCGTAACTTCGTGAGCAATCCGCGCCGCACGCTGTGCATTGTAATTAGGACTGAAGGGAATTTGTGCCTTGCGCTGCTCCTGTAAAAGTTTGCTTCCTAGCCAGGGGCGCAGCAATCTCGGGATACGATTTAAAAACGGATTGATTTTTAAAATGTCTGCAACGGGGAATCCGCCGCGAATAATATTCAGCGGTCGCTCCATTGTGCCGTAACTGACTTCAACAGCACTCACCATCTGTCCCAAGCGCTTAATGGCCGCAATAGCCTGCTGCTCAGAAAAGCCAAAATCATCTGCCCCGCTTATTTTGAGTAAAACTGGATAATCTTCTCCACATGTTTGCTTGACGGCCTCAACAACTGCTTGCAGAAAAAGACCTCTATCCCCCCATTTATCGTTGCGGTTGTTGGTATGCGGTGACAAAAACTGATGCACCAAATATCCGTGGGCGGCATGAATTTGTACCGCATCGAAGCCAGCACCTTTGGCGCGCTGTGCAGCCAAAGCAAAATCACCGATAATTGCCTCAATTTCAGCAGCCGTTAATGCCTTTACCCGCTGCCGGAAATAGGAGCAGACGCACGAAGAAGCTCCGACCACTCTATTTTTTGTTATTGTTGAGCGCGTTTGTCTTCCTGCATGCGCCACTTGCATCACCAGCTTAACGTGCGGATTCGCGGATTTAGCGACGCCCGTAATTTTACGCCACGGTGCTATCAGGGAATCGACAGCAATACTGCATTGCCCTGGATGCATTGCCCGGCCTTGTTGCGAGATGGCTACAAAACCGCTAATCAGCAGTCCCACTCCACTGGCTGCTAGAGTTGCATACAATTCGCCCAGCGCAGGAGTGGGATAGCCTTCTGCTGTTCCCAGTCCTTCATAGGTTGCCGATCTGACCAGTCGATTGGCAACACTCAGCTTATCCAGTTCCCAGCGCGAAAAAAGGTTCATATTCATTGAACAGCCTCCAGTGCAGCAAGGACCGCGGCAATATAGTGGTTGCGCTGAGCAAACTGACGCGGGCAGGGGGGGGCTTGAATAACTTCCTTTACATGACTCCCCGTGCGCACATGCAATCCGCTACCAGCTTCAACATGCCCGATTCGTGTCGTGTCCGGAAGTTCTAACATGACCCCCTCAGGCAGCGCAAAAATTAGTTCGTATTCGCCTGCGCCCCCCCAAAGGAGCGCGTGTGGATTAAAACCATTGCGGGTAGCAAATTGTGCAGCTGCATCATCCATTAACACGGCCGTCAAATCAACTTCAAACCGGAAGGTCGGATTAAGCTGACTCAGTTGCCACATCGAAAGCATAAAACCGTCACTGCTGTCAATGGCCGCTGCCGCTCTGTCGCGGATGGCAGCTGCCTGCAGGTTACGCAACTCAAAAGCCGGTGCTGGCAACCCCGCAAACACTGCGGCGTTGGCATCGCCAAAATAGCCAGTTGCCCATAAATCATAGTTGCCTGCGCACGGCAACTGCCTCGTGAGTGGCTGTGCTTTGCGCGCCGAACCAAATGCCACGCCTACATAACGCCAATGCTCGGCCTGTCCTGCATCACCCCCCAGCAGAAAACAGTTGCAGGTACGGAGCACCTCTGCCACTCCCTGCGCGAGACCAGTCGCAAAATCCTCTGCGTTGCTTTCTGGCAAGGTAACCGATTGCAGGAAAAACTGAGGGGTTACACCCGATGCATACAAATCGGAAATAGTTGCGACCGCAACATTGTGGCCTATCCGTTCGGGTGTTGCCGCGCCAAAGCCGTCTTCAGCGCTGAATTCATCCATCGAGATACCCAGAATATCCCCGCCCAAGCAACACGCGCCCCAGTTGACCAGTTCGGCATCCGCTGCAAAGGGGGCATTGAGTTGCGCATGTGAGCGATCGAATTTCGCTAGCATTGCTTTAATAATGTTTACTTCATTCATCACGGTCCTCGCGTAATTCAAGATCAGTAATTAAGCTGAGCGCCTTGGGCGCCAGCTCAACCCGCAGGGGCAACCAGCCTTGAGGGTCGCCGTCAAACTCCACTTCGCAGCGATGCGCACTGGTGACTTCTACACGATGTCCCCAGAGCACATCAACTTTAGAACACTGAGTCATTGTTCCCCGATACAGGGCGTGGAGCAGTTTTAACATACTCATTAGCCCGCGCTGATGAACAATGACTACCGCCATTCGACCATCATCGGGTAAAATGTCGAGACCGAGTTGAATGCCAGAAGCAATCCATGGATTTTTACATACAATCAAGTGATCGACTTTTTCATACGCATGCGGCACACCATCGACATTCACGTCTATGGCCAATGACCGATGCTTCAGCAATGCACTGATCACCCCGCTGAGTGTTCCGCCAAAATCACCCACATAACGCCGCAACCGATTGGATACTCGCGCGGTTTCAGCGCCTACCCCAACATTACAACTACACCCAGCCCACGCTGACGTAGCCGTGCCATCCACGGTCGCATAAGTGACGCGCAATAAGTCGATTTTGCGCTGCTTGTTTGCTTGCAGCACCGCGAGCGCAGCCACGGGTTCACAGGGTATCTGGTGAAAGCGACAAAAATCTGGACTTGTCCCCGCATAAAGAACTCCGACTGCATCTGCCCGTCCAACCATGGCACCATTGATCACGGTATTGATCGTGCCGTCGCCGCCAACCGCCACCAGCGTCTCATGGGCAGCAACTTCACTGATGCGCTCTACGTCGTTTATGCCATTCGTTTCCATAGTACGCAAGTGGCATCCGGCGACAGCTAGACCGTGCTCCCAGTCCTTCCATAAGCGCTGACCGCGGCCATTGCGTGAACTTGGATTTTTAACCAATATCATTGCGGATAAACTCCTAATTTACGATAGAGTTTCGTTGGCTTACCACGATTCCAAGAGGCGACCAATTTTTGAGTATGTTCCCATGGTATGGGAGTTTCACTGATACCTTCGTCCTGGATGAGCTGTGCGATCGTGGCGGCCTGAGTACAACACATCCAATCTTCGCAAGGAACAGCAAACACATCGCGCATCCGTGCAAAAATCACTTCAAAAGATTCAGTGCTGACATTGCCAAAGGATAGATTTAGAAATTCACAAGGCTGTACTTCACCTGTTGCATTCACATAAAAGCGGTCGATGCCTCCTGCGGTACACCCCAGCGCTGCCGCCCGTTCTTCATAAACTTGCGCTGATAAACACGGCCAGTTGCGCTTTGTATCCCCATTGTATTTTTCACAGGCAATTTCCAGCTCGTGTAAAAGTTCAGGGTCTGTTTGCATCCCCGTTTTGTTTCCAATCCACTGACCAGCGGCCTTCGGATGAATCAGTTGCACAAAGTCACACTGCCATTGCAATGCCAGCTCCATCAAATCATCTAACCCCGATTTGCGCAATTCAGCTTCTGCTACCATACTGTTTAGAGCAACCATGAGGCCTGCGGCCCGAGAGAACTTCACAGCTCTTTGCGCATTTTCAAACGCACCGTCTACTCCACAAAAAGCATCGTGCGCCTGCTTGGATGCCGAATGTAGCGAAATCATCACGCCATAAGCTCCAGCTTTATGCATTTCAATCGCATGATCCAAATCAAACAGGTCACCGGTAATGTTGACCCATACTTCCGAGCGTGTATCTAAGCTCTGCAACAACCTGATGAGTCGATCAAATCTCAACATCGGCTCGCCACCCTCAACGTTGAACATCGCCACACCTGCTTCGCGCATCTTATGCGCAGTTTCTATTAATTTATCTTCAGGCAAATCGCTGCCAGCATCACGCCGCTGATAACAGTGTGGGCATTTATAGCGACAGGCCTTAGTCATCGACATCACAACCGTTGCTGGACCTGGTTTAGCTTTTAGAAATTTAGCATCTAGCGCATGAAAAAAGGCAGGTGTCGGCCATGCGGGATAATACAGTTGTATTTTCCAGGTGCCGTCTTTTTGGATTGGGCGAAAATGGCGGAACGTCCACAGCATCAGGGCTGCACCTTTCAGGAGTCTCCCTGAGCGGAACGGTGATACTCTAAAACAATAGTGCCTTGTCACATCCAGTGCAATCCGCGTATAGAGCAACCATTTTTTCATTATGCATCTCCTCTCATCACGCCTTAGCGTCTTCGTGCAAACTAAATAGAAACTGAATCAGTAAGAGTGAACCCGACAACAGAAACAGCGCTAGCGTTCCGTTAAAAATGGCAATCAGTACTATTTGACCAGCAACGCAAGCCTGAATATTGATGCCTAAACTGAAATACGTGCGGTCTCCCGATGGATGGATGAAGAATCTTACGCCAGTCCATAGTTGCAGGAACAACGCTACCGCCGTGCAGAATATAAACTCTTTAGGGTAGAGGATATCGGACCAGGATAACCACCCCTTGGCAATAAACAACATCTGACTGGCAATGACCGCAAACGCGGCGACCAACCCAACCCGCTTTGCAACATGCAATCCTCGGCGCACAATAAAGGTTCGCCGCCCGGCAGCACGGTCGCCTTCGTAGTCCTTGAAATAGGTGTAATAGGTCATTAACCCATTCATCAAAGCAACTAAAAATAAGCCGCAAATCCGGTTAGAAGTAAATAGGGGTTGCGAATATTCGCCAGCAGCTAAAAAGCCATACACGGGACACAGTGCCATCATCACGCCAAATACGACATTGCCGAGTAGAGACCACGCCTTACTATACTCATAGATAACATTCATCACAACGCCCGCCACCAGTACTCCCGCAGCTAGTGGACTCCAATACCACGACAGCCCCAGTGCCGCGCTCAAGAGAATTGCTGTTACGACCAGAGCTGGCACAACGGGTAATTTCCCGGTTACCATCGGACGATTAGGCGCATTGACCCGGTCTTCGGGCAAACCAAGCCAATCATTGACCACCTGATTAACACCCCATGCTAAAAACATGACCCCGAGAATTCCAGCCTGATGCCATAGGCTACAGTTCTGCGGATAAAGAAAAATGTAAAACGACAGCCCAAGCCAGCCACCAATTCCCGTCACAAAGCCGTAATAAAGACGCATGGTCTGTACATAATAAAAAATAAAGTCGAGTAGACGTTTCAGCAAGCTCATCTTTTCTTCTCCTTTATCGTTGGAGCAGACTCCAGCATTTTCACCGCCAGATCCCCAACCTCATCTGCATAAGCCGATGGCCATATTGGCAAACGACCGTAATAATGCATAATAATGGGTTGGGATACCGCGCCCATTAACATGGCTGCTCGCAATACCAGCCGATTAGCATCGCCCCCTAACATCGATCCTAGACCCTGAATGACGATATCGCTTGGATTGTGTTCCTTGCCGACTAAATCTTCTTCGCGAAAATCGTGATAGTTTAAAATCATAAAAGCATAGCCGATTTGGTGCGCCCGATAGTAATCATAAATGAAACGAACAGCTTCACGCAGACGCGCCTGCCAAGTGGCATCAATGCACATTGCTTCGGTCAGCCCGGACGAAAACTGTTCGACCTCACGAATAAACAGCGCTTTGGCTAATGCATTCTTGCTGACATAATGACGATACAAGGCCCCTTCGGTTACGCCGGCTGCGACTGAAATTTCCTTGATCGACACATTCGCCAGCCCGTGACGCGCAAACAACGCGAGTGCGGCTGACTCTATGTCTCCCTTTTTCTTTGCTGGTCTTCCCATATTCGAACTCTCTTTTTTGGCGAAGTGATGCCTTTTGCTGTGCTAGTTAGTAAGTAAATACTTACTTACTTTATCAGGACGTGTGTTTGCTGTCAAGTGTGCAGCATTTAAAAAGTGATCTTGTTTTCCGAGTATTAAAAGGTTTATATTATCAACATGACAACAGTTCAAGAAATCTAAAAATTGCAATTAGCATACAATCAAAGCTACTTCACACGGTCTAAACTATGACTAGAGCAATACTCAAAGATGCTTGGAACGTGTATAAAAGCAACTTCGGTGTCATAGCGGCGGTGATACTCGCCGTCTGCTTGCCAATCGACCTGCTGAGCAGCTACATGGACTACTTTGTCTTTGATCCAGACGACTTTCGAAAGTCCTTCAAGTTGTCTCGCTTCCTCGACAATTTCATAGGCATTATTGCAACCGCTGCCATTATTGCCGTCGGGTATAAAGCCAGTTTAGGAGAACGTTCATCCTTTCGAAGTGCAATGAGTACGGGTGCAACTTCATGGGGCAGGATGTGGTGGACACGCTTTCTGTCTGGGGTGGCTATCATCCTTGGCTGTCTTCTCCTGTTCGCCCCAGGGCTCTATCTGATGATCCGTCTGTCCCTTGTTGAGTCAATAGCGGTCTGCGAGCATGTTTCGGGACCTACGGCCATGCGCAGGAGTTTTGAAGTGACAAGAGGTCGCGTCTGGAAGCTCTTTTTACTGGGTGTGGCCTTCGGTACGATCATGATTATCCTGATGGGCTGTGTGGTGCTTCCCTCGATATTCATCCCTGCACTGGATCATTGGCTTGTTGATGCCGCCACCACACTGTTTGCTGATTTTATTGGAGCTTATGGCACCCTCTGCCTCTTGTCCGCGTATGTGACCTTCTCTACACCGCTCCGTGCGGAAAGTGTTGTTGTAGAAAAATGATCTCAGCGACACCCATTATATTGCTGTCGGGCATGGGGGCTGATGCTCGTGTATTTGCGAAGCAGATAGAGTCTTTGCCTCAAATCACGGTTCCGATTTGGATTGATCCGTTGCCGAAAGAATCACTCGCCTCCTATTCCATGCGACTTGCCAAGACAATTGATCCCGGAAGACCCTGCTATATCGGAGGTGCATCGTTCGGTGGGTTCATTGCTTTGGAAATGATTCAGCATCTGGATGTGAAGGCCTGTTTCCTGATCGGCAGTGTGCGCTCGCCCAAAGAATTTCCGAGTGCCTTCAAGACGTTAAAGAAAATGTCGTACGTGGCAGACGCGCTGCCTTTTGAGGTGGCCACCCTTCTGAGTAAAGTAGCCTTACTATCAAGTGGTTGCTCTTCTAAAAGCCACTTGACTGCATTAGTGAAGCAGATGTCAGACTCAGATGCTTCATTTCTTCGCTGGGCCTGTCGCGCGGTGATCGAGTGGCCAGGTGCTGAAAACATTGGAAGCACGCCCGTATTTCAAATTCATGGCGGTAACGATCTCGTTTTGCCAGTCAAGAATACAAAGCCCGACACTGTCGTCCCTGGCGCAGGGCATGCACTGTCTATGTCACACCCCGATGAGGTGACGGCATTTCTGAGACGCTTTATAGCTCTCGATTGACATGCACTGAACTTCAATTCGTTTCCCCACGAAACACACTAAAAGCACGAAAAAAATTCCGCTTCAGTTTTTTGAATGGATCGACAGGATTCTGAGAATGAGAATTCAAAACAGCAATCCGCGTCAATCCGCGCAATCCGTAGCTTAAAGTTGCCAGGCAGTTTGTTCGCGTTCGGCAGCCGCCGGAATAGAGCGGTACCGCTTTCCCGTCTGCACAACGCGAAAGCGGTGTCGCGCAGAATAACCCTTGAAACCGCACTCCCAAAAACAAACTTGTTTTCATAGGGGCAAAAGATTTATCTTATCACCATGACAACAGTTCAAGAAATAGAAAAAGCAGTTCAGGACTTGCCATTGAACGAGCTTAATTCTTTTCGCACTTGGTTTGATGAGTACGATTCAAATGCGTGGGACAAACAGTTTGAACAGGATGCCCAGAACGGAAAACTGGATGCCTTGGCTGGACGAGAATAACTCGAAATAAAGCAATCTGATTTTTCACACGGAGGCACAGAGGCACGGAGAAGAAAATTTAGTGGCAGCAGGCCGTTGGGAATATTTTTACCGCAAAGGACGCATAGAACACAGAGAAAAGAGATGTACCCTGAACACACAAAAAAGCATTTAGAAGTTGATCTTTGCGATCCTTGTGTTCTTTGCGGTAAAAACTGAACCCTGACACCCGAAAATCAACATTCACTCCGGATGGAGATTAAGGGACGCAAATCTCCAAAGCAGCAGGCAAGCTGGCCGTCTTTGTGATCGTCTTGCCATTGTGGTTGACGGTGATGGTGTAGTCGCCCAGGAAGCCGCGCGTTTTAAAGGCACCTGTGCTATCGGTCTTGCCTTCGAGATCCGTCCGCCATTGCTTCCGCACGAGATCCATCCAGACTTGTCCCGCAGGCTTGATCGACCAATCCCTGCGGTAGTAGGCGGCATTGGGTCTCCAGTGTGAGCCTTCCCAGAAGCCCCATGACAGGACGGCGACGACAGCAGGATGGCTGAAGGTCGTGATCAGAAAATCACGGGTGAAGTCAGCTTGGAATTGTTCATCCTCAGTGTCAATGTCGTGCTCGGTGACAGAGATACTGAGTCCGATTTTTGCAAATCGGTCGAGGATGCTCAGCATGCGTTCCGGCGGCGTTGCAGCCCCGCCGAAATGGCCCTGCATCCCAAGCCCGTTGATAGGTGCGCCGTTGTCCTTCAAGAAGCGCAGGGTCTTCTCAAAATGGTCTTGATGCCTGAAATCCATGCCGCCTGAGGAGAGAATGGAGTAGTCGTTCAGGTAGAGGTTAGCTTTTGGCTCATACGCCCGTGCAAGTTTAAACCATTGGATCATCTCGTCATTGCCCAAAATGTTCATCACATCGTGGTTGTCGTAGGGTTCGTTGATCACATCCCAGTCCACAACTTTGCCGCACATTGTGGCGACTTCATTCGTGATGTGCTCGTTGATTCGCTTGCGGAGCGCAGCAGGATCGTCCTTCAGGTTCACGAGATCCCGTGGCGTATTTTTCCAGGAGGGCCAGACCAGGCAATGTCCGCGTATTTCAATGTTATGATCACGCAACCATTGCGTGGCTTTCAGAATGTCGGCATGATGTCTTGGATTATCCCAGCTCTGCCACTTGAGGTCGTTCTCAAAGACGACGCGTGAAAAGTTGTCCGCAATGATTTTGCGATACTGCTCACCCGTGTCATCCTGTCGTAAAATATTTCGCACGGTGACAGCTGAGCCCCACCCAAACGCTTGGCGTATCTGAGTGACCTTGACCGTCGCATTCGGCAGACGTTTGCCAGTGCTGTCTTTTACGACGACAGAGAGGTCGCCTTTGCGGAACTGCTCGATACGCTTGTTCGCCTCGATGCGCCAGGGCGCGTTGGGTTCGGAGCCGGGGTAGGTGATGCGCATGCGTGGCAGGGTGCGATAATCGACCTTGGTTCCAAAGGAGAGCACTTCAAAATCAGCAATTTCAACGGTCTGGATGCGGTATCCTAAGTTGAAGCCGATCAAAGCGCCGTCTGCTGGGGAGTTGTTGTCGATCCGGACTGGAAAATAATATTCCTTCCATTCCCTTGAAAGGTCGACCTCCTGGAAGAGTTCCTTGGTAAAGGGCTGTCCATTTTTCTCGATGACCACGGATATGCGCGCAAGGCCGCTTTCGTCTTTCTGCGCATGGCCGCGGGCGAAGAAACGGAGAAAGACCACATCCTGCTTGTTGAGGGCGCACGTCGTGCGAAAACGAATATGCTCGTCCCACTTCTGCGGAGGGACAACGGATATTTCAGCTTGAACAGCTTGTGTGAAGGGCTCCCCGGTGACGGGTATGAGCGCACGGGTTCCGAATTTGGAATCGCTCTTCTTGGGCAAGGATCCCAAAGCGTTTTTTGCGATGACAGGCTCGCCTCCAGGCGGAAACGTAACTGCGTGTGCGAAAGAGGCGGAGAGTAAAAGGGAGAAAAATAGATGCTTCATGAATGGGGTCTTTCCTGCTTAACGGTTTTTCTTCTTGCCGCCTTTTTTCTGCTTGGCGGCCTTCTGGTTGGTCTCTTCTTTTTCAGATGGGGTGTTCGGCGTGGGCATGGGTGCTTTGATCTCTTTACGCCACGCGCAGAGTTGCATATGCAACTCTTTGGCCTTCTCGGGTTGCGCTGTAGCTAAGTCCTTGGACTCGCCAACATCGTCCCTCAGGTTGTAGAGTTCCAGTTTGCCAGTCTCCAGGCACTCGCGCAGTTTCCAGTCGTTGTTGCGGATTACGCTGCACGCCGTTGAGCGTTCTCCAAGATAGCCTGGAAAATGCCAGAAGAGGGGTTTCCGTTTCTCAGCGGGTTTACTGGTTAAAAGGTTTAGATAGCTGGTGCCGTCGAGCGTATAATTAGCCGGTGGCGTTGAGCCTGCAATATCAAGGAGTGTGGGGTAGAGGTCTACGCTGTTGATGGGCTCCTCGCACACTTTGCCGGGTTCGATCTTCCCTTTCCAAAGGAAAATATAAGGCACGCGGATGCCGCCTTCGTAGTACATGCCTTTTCCGCCGCGCAAGGGAGCATTATCCGTGATGCCATCCGTCTTGTCCAAGCCGGCCCGTTTGTAGCCGCCGACACCGCCATTGTCACTGCAGAAGACGACGAGGGTATTCTCGCTCAGTTTGAGTTCCTCGAGCAGGGAGAGGACGCGTCCCACGCTCTCGTCCACGCTGGCGATCATGGCCGCATATGTTGGGTCATGATGACCGCCCGCCGCTGCTTTAGGTTTGAAATGGTTGATCCAGTTCTCTTTCGCTTGATAAGGCGAATGGACGCCAAAATGGTGCAAACAGAGAAAGAATGGATTCTCTTTATTGCGCTGGATAAAGTCGACGGCCTTGTCCGTCAGGTAGTCAGCAAGATAGGTCTCCTTCGAGATTGTCTGTTCCGGTGCAGTCTTGAATTGATAATGCAGCCCCATGGAGGTGATGGCTTCGTCGAAGCCTCGCTTGCTCGGGTGATGCTCACCGTTGTCGCCCAGATGCCACTTGCCAAAGAGGGCGGTCTTGTAGCCAGCTTGTTTCATGGACTGGGCGAGGGTTATTTTGTCCAAGGGCAATTGCTGCACGTTCTCGACAGGTTTGATCGGACGCGTACGCCAGGGGAAGCGTTCGATGCCGCCGACGGTGTAGACACCTGTGCGTGCACCGTATTGTCCACTCATGAGGGCTGCGCGCGTAGGCTGGCAGTTGGCTCCGCAGGTATAGCCTTGTGTGAATTTCATGCCTTGGGATGCCATGCGGTCCAAGTTGGGCGTTTCGTAATACTTGCTCCCGAAACAGGCGAGGTCCGTGTAGCCCAGATCATCGGCGAGAATAAAAATGATATTCGGTTTCGTGGCTGCCTGCGCGAGTGAGGTCAGCATCAGTCCAGCAAAGAGTATTTTTTTCATAAGCCTCCGAGGCATGAGATCTACGGTCTTCCGCCTTTTATAAATTCCTCGCTCGACAATTTTCCGTCTTTGTTGGAATCGAAGAGGGGAAAGCGTTTGGGCGCTTCGAGCGGATCAGGCTGTCCGTCCAGAAACTCTTCCTGCGTCAAGTGGCCATCGCTGTTCTTGTCACGCTTGGTGAACATGGCTGCACGATCCTGCTTGGACTTTCCGGCGTTCGCTTGCTTCTCGCCAGTCCGGCCCGCTTTTTTAGAGGTTGCCGTGTCATCGCGGATTTGGGGCTTGGCTTCGGGTTGCTTGGCGAGGATGGCCCGCAACTGGGTGACCACATCGGGTTTCTCTTTTGCGAGGTTCTTGCTCTCTGCTGGATCGGCCACGTAATCGTAGAGCTCGAAAACCGCCGTGTCAGGGGCGGCACCGATCTCTTTCCACTCGACGAGCCGGTATTGCTCGCTGCGGACGGCGCGGCCCATCAGCCTGGCACGCGGATAGACATGAAAGACAGCCTCTTTCGTCTTGGCGGTAGGATCTTTGAGCGCCGCGACAAAGCTCGAACCGTCAAGGCCTTGGGGCGCTGGCAGGCCTGCCAGTTCGCACAAGGACGGATAGATGTCCACAGTCTCGGCAAGTGAGCCGGTCTTGACGCCTGCCTTGGCAATGCCAGGGGCGCAGACGATCAGCGGGATGCGTGCGGCTTGCTCGTAGTTCGTATGCTTGCACCACATGCCGTGATCGCCGAGATGCCAGCCGTGGTCGCCCCAGAAGAGGATGATGGTGTCCTTTGCCAAGCCCGTTTCATCGAGGGCATCAAGCACGCGTCCGAGCTGGGCATCCATGTAACTGGCGGCTGCATGGTAGCCATGGATGAGGAGGCGTGTCTTGGCATCATCGAGGGGGCCGACATTTGGAATGTCACTGTATTGTCGCATTTCACCCCAGGTTGTTGGAGCAAGTTCGGGTGCGCCGATGGGGGGTGTCTTCAATTCAGGCAGCGGGAATACATCGCGTGGATAGAGATCCCAATATTTTTTGGGAGCGACAAAGGGAAGATGCGGTTTCATGAATCCGACGCCCAAGAAAAAGGGTTTTTCAGGATTCTGCTTAAATGCTTTTAAACGTGCAATGGCTTCATCTGCGATTAGACCGTCCGCATACGTACTGTCCGATACATCCGCGCACTCCGTGGTGGGCCCTCGCGGACCCTGGGCAGAGGGACGTGTATTGCTGGTGCTCTCTTTGAGCTGATATTGCGGTGCTTTGGGTTTCCAGGGTGCAACACTCCAAGATGCCACGTCCTCTCCATTGCCATGTCCGACGTGCATGATCTTGCCAAGCGCGTGGGCCTCGTAGCCATGCTTCATGAAATACTGAGCAACAGTGACAGCCTCAGGCACGGATTTCCGGAAGTTGGTTCCAAGGTCGTAAATGCCGATGGTGGAGGGGCGCAACCCTGTCATGAGTGCATTGCGTGAGGGTGCGCAGACCGCCTGATTGCAGAAGGCGCGCTCGAAGAGCACGCCGCGTGCTGCCAGACGATCCATGTTGGGCGTCTTAATGATCGGTGCGCCATAACAGCCCAGGAGAGGCTTTAAGTCATCCACACAGATCATCAGGACGTTTTTCTGCGCGGCCTGCAGGGATGTTGCGAGGGCACATGTAAGTGCTGCTACGAATGTCAGTGATTTCATTCTTGTTGAATCCCTTCTCTAAAGTCGAACATCGAACATTCAACATCGAACATCCAACGTCGAATTTTTAATAAGGCAATAAGGCTCGTTGGAGCGAAGCGGAAACCATTCGGCGAATGCCGAAAGCGAAGCGGTAATTCCTGGGCCCTACTTCTTCCCCTTTTCCAAAGCTTCCGTGATCTTCTGAACGACCTCCTTGGCGAGGGCGGTTGAGCCTTCAGGCTTGAAGTGGACGTTCTTGGGGAGTTGAATCGTCTCCAGTTGTGGCAGACAGAAGGTGTAGAGGTCGTTGACAGCGACATTGTTCTCCTTCATGACCTTTAATGCAACTGCATTATAAACGCCGGGCGCTGTTGTTTCGCGCAAGGGATTGGTTGTGCCTGGGGTGACCGGTGTGGTTGTCGCAAAAATGAGCTTTGCACCTGTTGCCTGCAACTTTTTAACAATCGTCTCCATGTTCTTGGTATAGAGCTCGACGGTAGCCTGCACAGGGTCCTCAGCCTTGCTCGACACGACGTTCGGATTATCCTTGGACACATGCTTGATATCGTGTAACCCCCAGTTGAAGTGGATCACAGCCCACTTCTGGCCTTCCAGCCAGCGGTCAATGTTTTGAACGCCTGCGATTGTGCCGGAGCAGTTCTCGGGGCCGTTCCCCTTCATGGGACGGAAGACGTTGGCTTTGCCGGCGAGCAGTTTCCGGACCTCAAGGGTGTAGCCGATGGAGATGGAGTCGCCCAATATCAACACGTTCGGCAGCGAAGGGTCAGGGGTCATGGTCGCCCATTCTGTCTTTGCTTTCTTTTTCTCTGCCGTTGACCCTGCTTCAGGTTTCGCTGCCTTCGTGGCTGCGCAGGTCGAGAGTCCGGTGCCGACAATGGCGCACATAAGCGTGCGCATGAATACGATGCGTGACATGTTCATGGTTTCTCCTATTTTTCCAGTATGATGGGTGAATTTTCTCTGAAGGCGATTCGCTTGGCTTCGCCGCCATTGATGGTGTACGTGATCACCAATGTCTTTTTCTCTTGGGGCGCGGGATCGCCAAACGTCTTGTTGTATGCCTTGGGCAGTTTGATCAGACGGACGCCCGTGAAGTACTCTTTGAGTTTGGGCAGGACGTTGGCCTTTTTCTTTCCTGCACCGAAGTTTGCGCTGAGCAGCTCAATCTTCAGATTCTCGTTCAACATATTCCGCTCATCCTCTGTGAGGCGTGTTCCTGCAAACGCTTTGTTCGGGTCGAAGTTTGGCTCGCGGTCAGGCTGGAGCTTGAGCGGACCGCAAAGCGCCATGGAGTCGCCATCCTGGCGGAGGTTGAAGCGGTCGATGTGTGGTGCGGTTGCGATGCGCGGGCGCACGGGCGGCACATTCTCGATCGCCGGGCCTGATGGATCGTACTGCTGGCGGATCTCTTCCTCGCCCAGGAAGGGGCCGTTGCAGTCCACCCAGGCGATCAGGCGTTCCAGTTCCTCGCCTGTCACCTTCACATCATGGTGCTTGCCACTGGAGGCGATTTGAATGAGCTGACTGACCGCCGAGAAGGCAGAATAGGGTGGGAGCGTCTCGACGCTCTTGGGATCATTCTTATTATACCCTTCCACGATAAAGACACCGGCCAGATTGCGCGGAACGCCCCGTTCATCCATCTCCTTCAGGCTGCCCCAACGGCAGTCTCCGCTCACAAGGGTCAGATAGGGTTCGCAGAAGGGCGTCTGGTCGCCTGGACGGTCATAGACCCAATTGCGCCAAGGCTTGCCGCCGAAGCGATAGGTGAGGTTGAGTTTCTGGTAAGCCTTTGTACCCTCCTTCTGATGGCAGGAGCCGCAATGCTTGTCCAGTACGGTTTGTACGAAGCGCTTATAGCCGACGCTGGTGTTGGCACCCCAGGACGGCTCCTTGAGTTTCAAGGGTTCATTTTGAAGCGCCTTGCCTTTGCGATAGGAGGCTGTGGACTGGATGCCGCGATTCTTCATGCTCGTTTCGTGACAGCCGAAACAGCCTCGGAGTTCGCCCGGCATGCCGTTTGCAAAGCTGCGCATGACATAGATGCAACGGCCTTCGGCATCCAGCATCTGGAAGAAGAGGGATTCGCCCGGGGGGACTTCAAAGTTGACGCTGCCGTCGGCTTCAATCGGAATGGTTCCGAGGATGCGCTTGACGCCATCCGCCTGGAACACGCTCACAGCAGGGCCGTCATGCTGGACCGTCTTGTACCAGGTTGTATAGGTCTTGGGGTCCATTTGAAGGACACGGAGGAACTTGCCCTTTTCCCGGAGGACAGCCGGCGCATTTGCAAAGACGTCATTGCTATAGAAGACGGCGTTCTTGGCTTGTTCGCCTGCGCCGATCTTGGGCCATTTCACCTTGTCCGCAATGGCCGGGGGTCTTGTGCGCGGCTTGAAGGGCAGCGCATGGAAGGCGTTGTATTGGCCTTTGTAGATCAGTTCGCGGTTGCCCCAGACATCCATGAGGTAAAGGCGGAAGGTGTCTGTGCGCCCCTTCTCGCCGCTGCCGAGCGCGCTGCCTTCACGGGCGGAAACGAGGAAGTAATCTTCAGAGAGCGGATAGGGGGTTTTGTAGGCATAGAACTTGCCTGCATTGTGATAGTCGACATGCGGCGCTGGATCAGCCGGGCCATTCCCCACCTCTGCCCAGGCGACATCGCGCGTGATGCGCAAAAGACCGTCGGGATAATTGAGGCCTTTTGTCGGATCAACGATGCCGATGGAGCCATCCCACCAATGATGATGCCCTAAGCCTGTAAAAAATATTTTTGAGCTGTTGGGAATGGCGCGCGCTTCGGTCAGTACGTCAGGCCAGACGCTCTGGCTGCCCCAGAGGGTCTGCACGCTGCACCCGTCAGGGTCCATGGTCCACAGACTCTGGATGCGCCAGAGCGCCTTGTCCGTGTATTCCCAGCGGGTGAACATGATCTTGCCATCGTTTAAGACAGAGGGCAGGTATTCCGGTTCGCCATTGGCGGAGAGGATGTAGATGTTCTTCCCGTCGCCGTCGCAGCGTGCCATGGCGAAGGAGTGAGTCATGGGCATGCAGCGCACATAGCTGTGCTGACGGCTGGTGCAGAAGGTGATTTTGCCATCGGGGTTATAGATCGGATCGAGATCGTCATAGTCACCTTTGGTGAGCTGCTGGAAGCCTGTCCCGTCTGTGTTGATCTCATAGAGATGGAATGAGCGGGAGGTTTCGGGGCAGAAGCTGAAGACGATCTTCTTTGCGTCGTACGAGAGGTCCGGACGCCAGAAGCTGCCGGTGCGTCCCTTCATGAGATCAACCGGCTCGTCGCCGGGTGTGAGCCCGACGAGCAGCATGCGTCCGCCCATCTGACGCATGAAGCCATTGCGGTGGCGGGCTTCATGGCTCCACTCATCCGTGGCATCGCCCGGCACGCCTTTGGGATAGGGGTTGTCAATGAGGAGGACCTGCTTAAAATCAATCAACGGATTCTTGAAGGCGATCGCGCGTTTAATTTTCCGGATTGCCAGATAGGTTGCTTGAGCATCCGTTGAAGTGGACTTTTCAAGGTTGTTCAACTCGGCCAGTTCAGCGGCACAATCCACCGGAGCTATCCGCTTGGCCATGTCCCGTGCATATCCGATTTCCAGTTTGACTTTTTCAGCCGTGGGTGCGTTGTCGCACTGGAAGAGCCAGTCGGCTTTCAGCGCAGGATTCGTCTCTGTCACAACCGCTTCGTTCTGAGCAAATGCTGCCTGCCCAAATAATACGCCGACAGCGAGAAATGCCATGATATTCGAACGTGATGATTCCATTTCCTGAGTTCCCCTTTATGCTCTGTATTGTTGTGACGAATAAACGTTCAGCCAACCATAAAAATTGCTGGAAAGAATATCATATTGCAGCGCATGCGTCAGCAAGATTAATTGAAAAGCAAAAGGCTGCGGGAAATTCCCGCAGCCTTTTGTTTATATTTCCACGCCCGCTTACGCTGCCGTAATCTCGATGCGACGGGGCTTGGACTCTTCGCGTTTCGGGATGTTCACGGTCAACAGCCCATGTTTGATTGTCGCTGTCATTTTTTCCGGCTCTAACCTCATAGGGATCGTGAAGATCCGTTCGAACGGCTGCTTCGCGCCGTCTGCTAGCGCCTTCTCGCCCTTGATGGTCAGGATGTTGCTATCCACGGAGACATCCAGTGCCTCTGGGCCAATGCCCGGCACTTCCGCTTCAAGAATGAGTCCCTGTTCATTCTCACGCGCGGTGACGCGTGGAAAGGGGTCTTTCTGTTCACGAAGTGCCAGGTTCAGCCAGTCATAAGGGAATGTTCCGGTCAACTCGTCAAACATACTCCAAGGATTATGATTACTGTTCATATAGGCTCTCATGGTGATCTCTCCTTTCCTGATGTTTGTGATATCACTCTCATTGAGCTGCCTATAAAGAAGCATCGCGTGTGCCAAAGATTTAAGAACAAGGATAATGGATGATGTATCTTGTTTGTTTACAAAATCTTGTGAATAATTACCCGCTGTTTGATTAAGAAAAATATCGATGGGCAATAGTTTCTCACATCCAATATTTGAGAGACAAGATGACTCGTTTTCTCAAAGAGGCATCTGCCTACGCGAGTACGTCTTCGCTAAAGCTTCCGCCTTCGTGATGCCTACGGCGGACAAGACGGCGGACAGGCCCTGGGAATAAACTGACTGGTAACTTTTTTAGCATCCGAATGACGCGAAAGGCACGAATGAATACGAACATCGAACATTCAACATCGAACATCGAACTTTGAATTTTGAATCTTCAATAAGGCAATAAGGCAATCACGCAATAAGGCAATTCTTTTGAAGTTACAGACAAGCCGCGTGACGTCTTATTTAAACGTGGCTTTTACAGCGGGTTGAAGCACGGCTTGGCGGATCTCCTCAGGGGAGTAGGGGACAGTGACCTTCAGCAGTTCGGGTCTGTTAAAGGAGTCGAAATTCTCTTTGTAAAAACGAGGATCGCGCTGGGGAACAATGAACGGTTTTCCTGCTTTTCCAGAGGCCGGGTTGAAATAGGCAATGTAGGGCCGTGTGTGGATGCCATCGTCGCGCCGCGTGCCAAAGACAAACCACCGGCCGTTGCTGCCCCAGGCATGGTAGCTGTCGGCCTCATGGCTGTTGACTTCAGTGAGGGCTCGTGATTCCTGCGTTTTGATGTTGTAGAGCCAGAGATCAGACTCCTTGTGCCAAATCGGAAAGTTAGCAAAGCCAAGGACTGTCATCATGAGGTAGGTGCCCTCCGGGGAGACGCTGGGGAAGGAGATGGAGGCGCGCGATTTTTGGGCATTGATCAAGAGGCGTTGAACACCAAAGCTCTTGGTGTCCTTGTCGAACGCGCGGCAGACGAGATGATAGAACATGTTTGTCGATTGCAGGGCGACTTCGTTCAGGCGGTTTGTCTCTTCGGATACAGGCGGCAGGTTGTTCATCTCGGCCAGGGTATAATAGAGCGTCTTGCCGTCTGGCGACCATGCAGGGAAGGTTGCGAAAAAATTATCAGAGAGCAGAATGGGGGAGACCTGGTTTTTTGCGGCGTCATAGAGGATGAGCCCTGACTGGCTGTCGAGGACTTCGATCTTGTTGTTGTGGGTCATGTAAAAGGTCTGACGCGTCTTGTTTACTGAAAAGGCAAAGAGGTTGTTGTCAACCGGATGCCAGGCTGGATAGGCGCCGCTTGAATAGAGATTGTCGCACTTCAGATCCACCTTCAGGGGCTTCTTTCCCTCCCGAAAGATAATGGTGCCGCCTTGGTGCAGACGGGTATGAAAGGCGAAAGAACGGCCATCATAATTTTGGAATGTGTGGCAGTTGACACACTGCTCGTTTGAAACCTGCTGGTTCGAATAGAGCGTACGCTCATCAAAACAGGTTAAGTCGCGCTGGCAAATCCGGAGGGTTTGAAAACGTTCGTAGCTGGGTGGGATCAGCCGATAGACAAGTGCCGGATCAATCGGGTCGCTGGCCACATGGTTGGTTGTTGTCAAGAGCTTAACCCATTCACCGTTGCGTTGCACAGCGATGTCCAGGGTCACGTGCTGGCCTTTGCTGGCCTCGAGAATCGAACGCCATCTCTTAAGTGGGAACGCGAGGGTCTTGCCCGAGCCTGCATACACGTCCTTCCCGTCAAAGGAGGCGAGTTTGAAGCGGCAGGCCTCTCCGGTGTTCTTGAGTTCACAGTTTAATGGGGCAATGTTGTGCGGAATCACGAGATCGGTATAATCGGGCCAGAGCCGCGCGCGCTCATGCGAGGATGCCGCGTCCGGCCACTCCGCGGAGCAGCCGCAGATACTGACAAGAGTGAGAAAAGAAAGGCTGAAAAAAGCGTATGACGTTTTCATGTTACGGAATGAAGATGTGGTAATACCAATAGGTCTTTCCAAAGGTCTGGCACATGACAGGCTGGAGTTGTTTCGGGGAAGCGGCCAGTTTTTCATGAAGGGTGAGGAAGGCGTTCCAGCGTTCCAGGGTTTGCGTGGAGATGCCGAGCGAGGCATAGTCGAGTTCCTCACGTTTAGCTTGGCTTGACGTGGTCGCAAGGTGGAAAAGCAAGCCCTCCTGCAAGGCCAGGGGGAGTTCGTTTTTTTTTTGCAGGTGTTTTAAGGTGTCAAGGTTCAGGGCCAGTTTGTTCGGGGTTTTCTCGAGCAAGGTGATCATCAGGTAAAAAACAGCCATACTGGGCGGACAGTCCTTCAGGGTTTGATAAGAGGTGTAAATGTCCTCCTCAAGTCTGTGGCTGGGCCCCATGGCTATTTGCGGGTGTGCTTTCTTGAAGGCGGTGTACAGGGAGGCGACATGCTCCAGATCGCGTGGAGGCTTTTCGTCGCCTTGAAGGACGTGTAACCAGTGCTCCGCTTCCTTTCTGTAAAAGGGCTGGTGTGAAAGCTTCTCAAAATAAGCATAGGCTGCTCCCAACTCCAGCGTGACACAGGAGATCATCCCTAGCAGGCGAAGCCGTTCAGCCGAATAGCCATAGTCGACGACATCCTCCATGAGCGCTTTTCGGGCGTTCAGGACGAGTCCGTACTCGTACAGGAGAAGCGGGCCATTTAATTTTATCGTATCCACAGAGGTCTTCTGGTGGGAGGTCTGAACCGGATACATAAAAAGATCATCAGCGATACGGTCTGTCTTGTAGAGGGCGAGTATACGGTAGGCAGCCATCATGCGATGTGGACGCTCAGTCTCCTTGCCAATGGAGAGTATCTCGCGCCAATGGGCCTCCTTGGTGGCCTTCTCCATGGCGAGGAGCATGCCGAGCCTGGGGTTTTTCTCGGCAACGACAAGAAAGAGTCCTAATGTGCATGCAGCGGTCAGCAGGCTGATCCAGCGCCGTCCAGGGAGCAGGGGCCTGATAAAGGCGATGAGGATGACTGAGAAAATCGCAAGCATGAAGAGCAGGTTCCATGTCCAGTTCTGGCCCTTAAATAGAAGGACATGCGGCATGTACGCAAGCAGGGGGGAGAGGGGGAGGAGATCAAGGCGGATCAGGGCGTAGGGGAGGATCAAGACAAGCAGCACGGGCAAGAGTGCCAGGAGGAGGTGGAGGCGACGCCTGCGCGTATCACTGGGCGGCCTTGTGCAAGAAGCGGGTTTCTGTTCCGGAACTTCGCAGGCAGGGGACTCCTCTGGTGTTGGCAACGTCCGGCTGAGCATCACCAGCAGCGCATAGAGAAACGACCACCCGCCGCAGGCAAGATAGAGAGGGACAACCGGCACCAGCGTATAGGCGACACTTCTGCTCCGCGTGCCCCAGTAACACAGGAGTACGATGAGCATGCCCAGCATGATTTGAAAGATGAGGTGGGGAAACTGCGTCACCCAGATGCCGAACCCCATGTGCGCAGCGAGGGTCAGGATCATGAAGCCGGGAAGAGCATTTAGCCAGAACCAGTGGCCTTTGATCTGTGAAATCGTTGTGGTCAGGGCAGTCAGAAGGCACCAGGTGAGTGCAATGCTGGGCATCGCTGTCCAGCCCGACGCTAAAAAGGTTGTCAGGGCTCGCGCGAGATAGTCTAACGGGCCGCCAAGGGTGAAAAAGGAGCCTTCGAAAAAGGTTCGTTCCACGAGGAAAAGGTTGGACTCTGCCAGTTTCCATATCACGAGCCGTGTCGTTGGAATCAGCCAGAGGGCGAGCGAAATAAGAAGGACAATTAACTCGCCTCGACAACGAAGCAAGCTCAAAAAAGAATCTCTATTGGGAATTTTTTTCATGCGGAAGGGATGAATAAAATGTCACAACATTAATATGTACTTTTACATTAGCATAACACCTCTCCACTTTTCCAGCCCAAATCGTTCTGCTTTTTAATTTTGAGCGTTTACTTTTACAGGGATGTGTGCTATTTTTTTACCTGTTTTTTAACGTGTAACAGGGTGCACGAATCAACACCTTGAACGAGTAAAAACCAGAAGGAGTCAAAATGAACAACGAAGTGATGTCGGGTGCGCTGCTGGCTTGCTTAGCTGCAACGCTGATGACGGGGTGTATGTCGTCAGGCGCCAAAACAAAAAAAGGCGAAGGGGAGAACATGAATAAGTCTGTCTATTATAAAGACGGGAAGTTCGATTCTGCTAAGGCAAAAAAAGCCTATTTTGCTATGATGACCCGTTTCAATGTGCCGATCTATGAGGCATTGGTCAAGGATGAAGGGTATTTCTGGCCCCTCGATTTTAACAAGGGTGATTTTGAGGCATTTGGTATGGGCGGTGTATTCTGGGTGAACACCAAGGCGCCGACGGGTTATCTGGGACATGAAATCTACCTGCTGCCGAACCAGAGCATCCCTGAGCATCGTCACTTGGTGACGAAAGATGAAAAAGGGAACACCATTCAGGCGAAGGAAGAGTCCTGGCAGGTCCGTTACGGATATGTCTATGGTTTCAGCGAGATCGGCGAACCCAATCTCGACAAGTATCCTGAGGCAAAGGCGAAGCTTTCGAAGTTGCAGATCCCTTATCTGAAGAGCGTGCATGTTGAAAAGTGGGTTGCGGATGGCCGTTGCCATGATATGCCGAAGGCTGAAAGCTGGCACTTCATGATGGCGGGACCGGAAGGCGCGATTGTCTCCGAATACGCGACCTATCATGACGGTGCAGGGCTGCGTTTCAGCGTTCCTGGCGCCAAACCGTAAGCAATCAACCGAAAAAAAGCGAGGAACAAGACGATGAAACTTCATCACGTAGGCTACCCGGTATTCGAAAAGATGGAAGGCATGATGTATGCCGATTCGTTGAAGGTCTGGTATACGGACCCCAGCAAGAATCCGTATCAAATCGAGTTCGTCTATTTTGAGCCCGACTGCCCCATGGCGGCGGCGATTCAAGATACCGTGCATATCGCCTTCACCGTTGACAATATCGAGGAAGCTGTGAAGGGAAAGAGCATCCTGTGGCCGATTTGCGAACCAGGTCCGGGGATGAAAATTGCCTTTGTCTATGATGAAGGTACTGCAATTGAATTCATACAAATAGGTTAAGCAACAGAAAAAAGGAGAGAACACTATGGCCATGAAGAAATTTTTAAATGATCCGGCGAATATCACCAAGGAACTGCTGGAAGGCATGACCGCATGCTACAGCAACAAGGTCAAGCTCGTGAATGAGAAGATTGTCGTTCGCGCAACGCCGAAGTGCCAGAGCAAAGTCGCGATCGTATCGCTGGGCGGAACAGGACATGAACCCGCGATTAGCGGTTTTGTGGGCGAAGGCATGCTCGACGCAAGCGTCGCGGGCGATATCTTTGCAGCTCCGGGTGCGCCGAAACTGTTGGAAGCCCTTCGCATGTTCAAGCGCGAGGCAGGTATCATCCTCGTCACGCTGAACCATGCGGGCGACCGTATGAGCGCAAGCAAGGCGCTCCGTGATGCGCAGAAGGAAGGCATCAAGGTCATGGAGATCGTGACGCAGGAAGACATCAGCGCCGGCATCGATATTGATCCGGAAGAGAAGCGCGGCCTCGGCGGCTGCATTCCGCTGTATAAGGTCATTGGCGCTGCTGCAGAGCAGGGCAAGACACTCGACGAGGTCTATGAGATCGGCCAGCGTTTTAACAAGCAGATGGCCACCTTGGCTGTCGCGATGACCGGGTGCACGCACCCGCAGAATGGCGGCGTGATTGCAGTCCTCCCCGAAGACGAAATGGAAATCGGTATGGGGCAGCATGGCGAAGCCGGCGGCGGACGTAGCAAGATCCTGACGGCGGATGAAACCGCAGCGAAGATGATCGCCCCGCTGATGAAGGCCACGGGTGTGAAGGCTGGCGACAAGACCATGCTGATCGTCAATGGCGTGGGAGCCACGACCCTGATGGAGATGTTCCTGGTCTATCGTAAAGCCACTGCGGTTCTCGCGGATAACGGGATTGCCTCAGTCCCCGGGATCTGTGATGAACTGCTGACCGTGCAAGAGATGGCGGGCTTCCAGATGATCCTCTGCAAGCTGGATGCTGACCATGTCGAGCTGATGCAGGCAAAGGCGAATAGCCCATACTGGACAACGGTTGCTTAAGAGATGTTAAATGAGGAGAATGGGGGTTTCGCATATGCGAAACCCCCAACTAAAATTATGCTCACGATACAAAAGTTTAAAGAGATGGTCGTTGCTGCCGGGGCGGATATCCGCACGGGTGAAAAGTATTATTCAGAATTGGATGCTGCCTCAGGCGGTGACGGCGATCATGGCACCGCGATTGTCACGGCTTTTAATGCCATGGACAAGGTGATTGATGCGGCCTGCTTCAAGTCTTATCTGAAGGCGCTCAGTGAGGCCCTCCAGAATGAGGCCTGCGGGTCCACCAGCACGCTCTACGGCTCCTGGTTGCAGGGCATGAGCGATGCCGCGCCCGACACGGCAACGGAATTGGATGACTCCGCTCTCGCTGCGCTCTTTAAGGGTGGCTTGGATGAGATCGGCTTTACCACCAAGGCGCGGGTCGGGGATAAGACGCTCATGGATGCGTTGATTCCTGCTACGGATGCGCTTGTCGCTGCTGCAGGACAAGGTGCTGCCGCGATGTTCAAGGCTGGCGCTGAAGGGGCCAAGAATGGTTCCGAGGCGACACGCGCCATGCGTGCCAAATACGGCCGTGCAAAAAATCTGGGTGAACGATCAATCGGACCTGTCGATGCAGGTTCCGCTTCAATGGCATGTATCTTTGCGGCTTTCGCAAAGGCGTTTTAAGAGAAAAGGAAAACGAGATTATGGCAGACTTAGATGATATTCGTGACGGCAAGGAGTATGGCATTGGCGTCGAACAGAAGAATGAAAAGTATTTTCTCAAGGGTTCCGCAAACCTGAACTGGGGCATGAAGGACCGCTTGAGCCGTATCTTCAATCCAAAGACAGGCAATAGCGTGATGCTGGCGTTTGACCATGGCTTTCTCATGGGGCCGACCTCCGGTCTTGAACGCATTGATCTCACCATCACCCCGCTGATGAAGTATGCGGACTGTCTGATGTGTACACGCGGTGTCTTGAACTCGCTGGTCCCGACAACCTTGCGCAAGCCGGTCTGCCTGCGTGCAGATGCTGGCTCGACCATTCTCACGGAGATGAATCACAACGTTGTGATGGGGGTGCAGAGCGCGGTTGCTTTGAATGCCTCAGCCATGGCAGTCATGGTCGGCGTCGGCGATAAGACATGCGAAGCGGAAACGGTGGCAAACCTCTACCGGACGGTCGATGCTGCACAGGCGTATGGTATGCCTGTCATGGGCGTCACGGCCGTTGGCAAGGATATGGCGCGCGATGCGCGTTATTTCGGCCTTGCGGCTCGCGTCTGCTCGGAGAACGGCGCCAATATCGTGAAGACCTATTATACCGAAGGGTTTGAAAAGGTCGTGGCCTGTTGCTCCGTTCCGATCGTGATCGCGGGGGGCAAGAAGCTCCCGGAACTCGAAGCGCTTGAATTAGCCTATATGGCCATTCAGAGCGGTGCTTCCGGCGTGGACATGGGACGCAATGTCTTCCAGTCCGAAAATCCTGCTGCCATCATCCAGGCCATCGGCGCGGTCGTGCATAAGGGCATGAAGCCTGCTGAGGCGTTCCAGATGTTCAATGATCTGAAGTAGAAGTAGAAGAAGTTTGTTAGTTCATTAGTTCGTTAGCGCGATAGTGAGACAAGCAAAAAAAAACCGCCTACAGGCGGTTTTTTTCTTCTTCTTCTTAACTAACGCACTAATGAACTAGGCGTTAGCCAACGCCTCCTGCACGATTTTTTCCATTTCGTCGGATTGCTCCTCCATGCTCGCCACCATCTTCTGCTGGACGCGGCAGCGGTCAAGGTTCTGGCCGGGGCGCGAGGTGCGGAAATAGGTGTCTCCGGAGAGGTAGTCCGTCAGGAAGCGTATCGCAATCGTCATGGTAATCAGACGTGCCGAGAACGCGAGTTCGGCTTGCTCGGGTTTGGTCAGGAACTTCGCTGCCGAGCAATAGCCGTTGGCAATGGCCTTGAACATGTCCAAGCGGCTTCTGACCTTGGACAGATCCTGCTCATCTTCGGGAGTTGCGGCAGTACCGGAGCGGCACATGTCACCAAAATCATAGTGCGCAAGTCCGGGCATCACGGTGTCGAGGTCAATCACGCAGATACCCTGGCCTGTCGCATCGTCGAGCATCACATTGTTGAGCTTGGTGTCATTATGGGTGATGCGCTCAGGGATTTCGCCCTTGGCCTGGAGGTCAATCAGTCGCGAGCATTGCGAAGCGCGCTTTTCGAGAAATGCGATTTCCGGCTTCACATCCTTGGCGCGATTAAAGGCATCAGCCTGCAAGGCAGATTGAAAGGCCTCGTAGCGCTTGACGGTATTGTGAAAATAGGGGATGGTCTCGTTCAGTCGGGGGGCCGGCAGGTCTGCCAGTAGGTTCTGGAAATCTGCATAAGCCTTGCCCACGAGATACGCTTGCTCCTCGTTCTTGATAACATCGTACGTCTGTGCCTTTGTGATGAAGAGGTAGATGCGCCACCAGTTGCCGTCCGGGTCATGATAGACCGGCTTATTGTCAAGAGTCGGCACGAGCGTCAGCGTCTTGCGGCTGGCATCTGTGTCATTGATATCGAGTTTGGATGCGACATGCCGCGTGACGCGCAGGATATTCTCCTGCACGAGAGCGGGGTTCTTGAAGACGTTATGGTTGATGCGTTGCACTAAGTACAAAACAGGTTGTCCAGACATATTAATGACCACCTTGTAGGTCTCGTTAATATGTCCGGAACCATAACGCTCACTTGAGATAAAGTCGCCCAGAATCTGGAATTGTCTGATAATATGCTTCATGTGTACCGATTTAATAGGTTATACCGTGACAATTCCGAGCGGCTGAGCTGTTTTCCAGGCGCCGCGTGTGAAATCAGGAATGTCCATTGTTGCGCCGCGCTTCAAGGTTGAGCGTTCTGTGAGTTCGAGCAGGCAACTCCAGGCTGCTGCGTCATAGACATCCATGTCCAACGGAAGACCGTTCTGCAAGCAGTAACAGAGGCGCAGATCCATCAGGAAGTCCATGCCGCCATGTCCGCCAACCTTCTTGGCGAAGTCGCCGCTCTTCTTCCACAACGGATGGGTATACTTCTCCTTGACCTCAGCCAGTTGCTTTTCATCCATCCACCCGTGGGCCTTGGGTTCAAGGGCGATCCGCAACGGATAATCGGCAAGAATACCCTTTGTCCCTGAAATCGTGTTGATGCGGCTGTAGGGGCGCGGACTGGTGGTGTCATGTTGCACCATGATCGTCCGGCCTTTGAAGGTTTTGATAATGGTCGTGCTCATATCTCCGAGCTTGTAGGGCTGCAAGGCTTCAGGACTGTCCTTGCCGATCTTTTCTTTTGCATATTCAGACATGCCGAATTGATTGGAACTGATGGAGGTCAGAAATTCAAACTTGTCGCCCCGGTTGATATCCATGTACTGGGCGATCGGGCCCAGCCCGTGCATCGGATAGGGGCAGCCTGTGTGGTTCTTGCTGTATTCCAGACGCCACATGCCCTGATAGCCACTCTTGCTGAACTT
Source organism: uncultured bacterium (assembly GCA_942493055.1). GTDB lineage: Bacteria > Verrucomicrobiota > Kiritimatiellia > RFP12 > UBA1067 > CAIZQW01. The sequence goes on from OW818680.1 coordinate 5,729,397, forward strand.
TAAGGCGCGCAAATCATGGATGTATGCACCTTCGCCATGAACGAGTGTTCCCAGGACGTTTTGACGGCAGAGCATGAGGGCGAGCATTTCGCTTTCGCCGTAACAGCAGTTTTCCAGCATCATGTAATGCTGCTGCGTCTTCTCCGAGGTCTCCACGAGTTCCCAGCATTCATCGACTGTCAGCGCCGCAGGAATTTCAGAAACTGCATGCTTGCCGGCCTTCATGGCGTAGACCGAAATAGGGGTGTGCCAGTGCCACGGTGTGCAGTTGTAAATCAGGTTGATCTCTTCCATGTCAACCATCGCCTTCCAGCTCTCCTGCGTGCCGCCAAAAACCTTGGGCTCACGCTTGCCGGCTTTGACCAGCTTGTTTTTTTGCCCTTCGGCGCGATCTTTGATCAAGTCACAGACTGCAACAATTTCGACCCCCTCAATTTTCGATAGGCGGTCGACAGCACCCGGTCCGCGCTGACCCAGTCCTACAACGCCCACCTTGATCACAGGGAGTGGCTTTGTCTTGAGGCCCATGACGCTCTTGCTGGTTCCTGAAGTGATCGTCGCACAGGCGGCTGTTTGCGTGGCAATCGCTGCTGCTCCAAGTCCGGCACATGCGGAACCGAATAGGAAGTCTCTACGTGAATTCATTGTCTCTGCTCCTTTTGTTTGGTTGCTTTTAGCGGATAAATGACTTTTTGAATAGTATCATTATTCCATCAGTTTGTCGTTAATAAAAATTGAAAAATGAACAAAAAATGTAACATATCGCGTTTCATGGCGATACTGATAAGTGTGCTGGTTATTTTGCAAAGACACGCGCATCCTTTGGAGCCGGATACGTGGCGCAGGTTTTTCGCGCTTCTTCGCTAATTGGAATATTCCAGGAATCAAAGATGGAGGCCATGTTTTCGCCCGTCACTTTGGAGAGACGTGTACACCATTGATCGCGCTTTTGCAGATCGTTCTTGGGACGCTCGCTCCCCGGTATAAGCCGGTACTCGGCAAAGAGCTTCTCAAAAGCTTCCCAGCCATAAGCTTGCTGGATGCGGACAAACATCTCTAAGGCAAGGAACGGGTCGCGCTTCCAGGTGTCATACGGCTTGTTGTTGCTGAGCCATGTTGTATAGCTGCGTGTGGCTTCGTTCTTCATGCGCGTTTGACGCGGGGTCAGGCCGCACATCTTCTCCATGCAGTAGAGCGTGAAGAAGTTGACGGTCACCTCCCCGGTTCCTTCAAAGGTCCAGTCGCCATTCTGGTGGTTGTGGCCGATCTCATGGAAAAATCCCCAGTCCCCCTTTGCTTTCAGCCCTTCGAGGTTGACGAGGTCCTTGGTGGTTACATTCGGAATCATGATGGGGTAGCCTGCATGCATCCAGCCCGCGCAAAGCTGGTCGTCTCCGACAAGACGCTCCGCAGTGCGACGTGTCGTTGGGAGCGCGGTCAGTTTAGCATCGAGGTCCGCAACGTCGTCCCAGAACTTCATCAAGGCGACAGGGTCGGCAATGGCCGCGAACTGGCTGCGGGGGACGGTCAGGATGATCTTATTGCTTTCAATCTCACCATAAGGGGCAGGGGCGTTTGTTATCGTGGCCCATGCGGCAAGTGAATCCCGTCCGACTTTGAACCATGCGGCCTTGCAGGCACCGCGGATGGTGACATCGATTGCGCGTTCATCGCCTTGCACAGAGTCGGGGACAACTACGTACACAAGTCCGCCGAAGGGCGATGAGGCTATGGTCGTGAGGTTCGTGAGAGGGATTTCGATATCGACCTTGGGTGCGCGCGACCATTGTCCGTGGCGGGTGTTGTCGCATGTCGTCGAGCCAATACGGAGTCTGAGCTTCTTCTTTTCCGAGCCGGGCTGGAGAGTAATCGTCACAGGCTCTCCAGCGGAAGCAAAGAGGCCTGTGCTGTGCCATTTCGGGACATCCATGTTGATGGAGAGTCTCCTGGCCTCGCGCGGGATGCTCTTGTCAACAGTGCCGGGATAGGAGGTTGCAGCAGGTGAGGCTTTCCACTGCTGAAGGGGCTTGCTCTGCCAGGCGCTTTGGAAGTCGATGATTTTTAAACGCGCGGCAATGTCGGCTTCCTTGATTGGATTTTTTGTTGTGGGCACCTTGTTTGCAGCTTCAGACTTCATGAGCGCGGCGAGGCGTTTGCCAATCGCGGAGGTGTCGTTGTCATCCAAGAGCGTCTTGATCGCGCAGAGCGTCGCACCTGCTTGCGCGAAGCTCGCTTTGCTGGCCTCTGGGGAGGCGACAATGTCAAGCGCCTCCAAGACGGTTGCGCCAGCAGGGATCGTCTGAACAGCGAAACCCGCATCGGATGTCCGATCCAGCAAGCCGTCTGCGACGTAAAGACCTGCGGGATTCAATAGACGGTTGAAACGGCTCTCGCCCTTGACCGTTTTTTTGCTGGCCATCATCCATCCCCAGCCAATCGCGGATGTCATGAAGCCTCCGCCTTGCTTCAGGTAGGCGCGCACAGGCTCGAGCTCCTTTTCAGGAATATCTTCAGCATAGCCGACCAAAGCCCCGGTCGTGCTTGAGAGTTGCGACCACTCTTTAAGTTCAGCGACCTTTATATCTGCCCCGAGCAGCGCTTGCAGGGCCGGGAGGAGGGCGGTATTCTTGAAGACGAGTACGGTTGTCTTGCCTTGCAGTGTCCATTGAAAGGCATTTCGCATGAAGGTACCGGTGTCGCCTTTTTTAAAGGAGGATGCGGAATAGAAGTCCGGGTGCCCCAGCGCGACGACGCGTCCCTTTTCATACTGTGCCGCCACCGCGACTGGCATCGCAGCTTTTCCAAGCTTCCCCATGACCAGGGGCGTGGAGTTTCCGCCTTCGCACAGGAGAACACCAGGAATGCCGCTCGACTCAATGGCCGTGACATCCTTCAATAATGCGGTCCGTGGGTTTTGCGCTTGATCAGTCAGCGCGGCAATTGAATAATTTACGAAAGTTAAATGAATGATTAATAAACTAAAAACGCGCGCGGTTGACATGTGCGATCGTGTGATGTAATGCTGAATTCCCCTGTTCATTAAGCCCCCTAAAACGAATCAACGTTTTGATTAATTTTCTGAATGATAACTAAACGGATTTTAGATTGCAATACAAAAAATGAAGTTAAAGTGAAAGAGTAAATAAAAAAACAGGGCTTCGTTTCCGAAGCCCTGTTCATACGACATGCGTTGCTGACTACGAAATTACAGGTCTTTTCCGAAGACTTCGATTTCCGTATAGTGGTTCATCTCATTCGAGGTGTTTCCACGGCTATAGAAACGGAAGTAGCGGCCCTTGACGCCATTGACTGCGAAGGGGCGGCCCTTATTGTCTTCCACATATTCCTTTTCCTTGCCCGCGCCGAGCTTGGAGGAGTTGTCGTGGTCGTTGTTGAAGACGGTCTGCACGCCATCGATGAAGTCCGGATCATTGGAGATCTGGCAGACGACATCGCGATAGACGCGTGCTTCACCATGATAGTGCCAAATGCAGCCTGCGTAGATTTCTTTTTCTTTGCCCAGGTCGATCTGGACCCATTGGGTGTTCGGCCCGAGTTCGACGTAGGTCGCTGCATCATGCTCCTTGTCGCCGTCTGTTACGAAGGCGAGTTCGCCGATGATGGGCTCTGCATCACTCGAAGTGACCTTGCAACCCTTGGAGAGCAGCTTGGTGCCTGTCGGAACTTGGATCGGGTCACGATCTTTTCCGCCGCGCGCGGGTTCCAAGTTCGGGGAGCGGATATCCTTCGGGGTACCGGTGAAGCAGGGCTTCGGAACTTCGACTTTGAGGTTGACTTTCTCTTGTGCTACAGCAGCAATGGCCACGCCTGTGGCAAGTGCTACCAGTGTCAGTGTTTTGAGGTTCATGGGGTCTCTCCTTGTCTGCTTCTCACGAAGCGTGTTGGTTGTTGTAAATTTGAGGCTAAATTATGTCATAGGTGCGTGGCGTTTGTCCAGTCAGAACTGCCCTAAAATCGGTGCTTATGCCGCTCATGGCAGGTCTTTTCCGAAAACTTCGATTTCTGTATAGTGGTTCATCTCGTTCGAGGTGTTGCCACGGCTATAGAAACGGAGGTAACGGCCCTTGACGCCGTTGATCGCGAACGGGCGGCCCTTGTTATCTTCCACGTACTCCTTATCCTTGCCGGCACCTAGCTTGGAGGAGTTGTCGTGGTCGTTGTTGAAGACGGTATGTACGTCATTGATAAAATCCGGGTCGTTGGAGACTTGGCAGACGACATCACGATAGACGCGTACTTCTTCACCGTGATAGTGCCAGATGCAGGCTGCGTAGATCACCTTTTCGTTCGCAAGGTCGAGTTGGACCCACTGGACGTTTGGCCCGAGTTCGAGGACGGCCGCCAAGTCATGCTCCTTGTCGCCGTCTGTTACAAGCGCGAATTCGCCCATGAGGGGCTCTGCTTGACTGGAGGTGACCTTGCAATCTTTGGAGAGCAGCTTCGTACCGGCAGGGACTTTAATCGGATCACGATCTTTGCCGTTGCGAGAAGGTTCCATGTTCGGGGTTCGGATGTCCTTCGTCGTGCCTCCGAAGCATGGTTTGGGAAGGTCGATCTTGAGCGTGACCTTCTCCTCTGCGGCCACAGCAATGACGAGGCCTGTAGCAAGTGCCGCGATTGTCAGTGTTTTGAGGTTCATTGGTTCCCCCCCCTTGTCTGCTTCTCGCGAAGCGTGTTCGTTGTTGACTTTAAATATCCGCAAAACGGAATTTTTGAACAGGAGACCGTATCTTGTCCATCCACAAAGGCTGGTCCCTGGCTACAAGCGCTCCGCATCCGGGCAGCTTGTCACAACAGGACTTGATCTCACTCCACGACATTCCGAGGAAGGACGTGGAGAGCGCATCCGCCAGTGCTGCTGTGGGGGCGTACGACCATGATCCTGCATGCTGCACTGCCGCCATACCTCGTCTTACATCCACGACGTGCTCCCCCTTCTCGTCAAATCCAGATCCGCTGATGGCTGCGTCTTGAAGTCTCAAACTGTCCAGTCCTGTACGCACCTTCCAGTCGCCGCCGACACCTACGGGCCAACCTTTTTCGCCATCTCCCATCGAACCTCGGGCTAAAACCGAGCTCGTTCCTCCATGAATCAGAAAATCCTTTAAATCCCAATCATCTATTAGCATGTCGCATGCCAAGTCAAGAGCATAGCCTTTTCCAATAGCGCCGAAGTCGAGTTCGAGTGGTGTCGGTTCCCCGTTGCGATCAGGGGTGACAGCGACCAGATAGTTGTCCTTGTCAATGATCAGTCGATTCATGCCGCAGGTGGCAAAGGCGGCGTTGAGTTCATCGTCAGTCAGCCCCTTCCAACGGTGGTTGACCTCACGGAGTTTATCCATGACAGTTCCGACCGTCACATCAAAGACGCCATTTGTTGCAGCACAGACTTGCGTGGAGATCAAGAGCAACTCCATCATTTCAGGTGCGACCCGATAGGTCTCGCCGGGTTTGAGGCGACTGATGAGCGCCACCTCGCTGACATCAAGAAACCGGCTGAGGAGCATCTCCAGCCGGTCAATCCGTTCGAATATCTTGTGAGCTGCGCTATAGGCCAGCTTTTCATCAGCCTCTACGACCATCAGCTCAAAGATGGTCGACATGGCTTTGTGTTGATATTTTTTTACGTTGGAATTCATGGTCGAGATTATGGCTCTTCACGGTTAGTCGAAAATCTCACCGCAAAAGCCGCAAATGGTGCGTGGCTATCTCATCCGCCTCACCCGTGAATACACGGACGGCGGAATGGATAGCCACGCGGAGTAAGATGAAAGGTGTGATCAAGGAAAAAAGGAGGTTACTGTTATCAGCAGTATCAAATTCATTTTCAGCGCAAATGTTCGCTCCGCCGTCCGTGTATTCACGGGTGAGGCGGGCGTGACATTTGCGCTCCAATAGCGGTTTTTGCGCTAAAACACGAAGCAATTATTCCTTCCGTCCACCCGTGATGAGCATCCAGGTGCAGATCGCCACAAAGCAGAGGGTGACACAGCGGTGTGCCTTGAGCAGGATCCATTGCCACTCGGTGCCAAACCAGGTCATCATCGGAGCCACGGCCGTAAAGACGACCAAGATGCCGAAGATCAACATGATCATCCAAACCGTATTGCGCTTCCCATTCGAAATGCGCTTGGAGCCCCTGAACCAGATCAGCAGGATCAAGCACATGGCGAAGAGTCCGCCCGCGACCATGTGGAAGACCAGGACGTAGCCTGTCATCAGATGGAAGAACCATCCCAGAAGCCCCGAGAGGGTGAGGTAGGCGCTTGCCAAGGCGATGCCGAAAGCCGCGCCCATGTCGATCCATGCCAGCAGGTCTTGCATCTTGGTGTGCCGGGCCTCATAATGCTCTTCGCCTTTCAACAAGGCGGGGATGGCTGCTGCGACAAAGGCAATCGAAACCATCACGACAAAGGCAAAGACGATCCAGAGGAAGATCTTGAAGAGCGGGCGCATCAGGAAGGTTGAGCCAAAGAGCTTGTTATAGCTGCTGGATAAGCCCATGTATGCGATTTGCGCCTTCACGAGTTTGTGCGTCGTCAGCAGCGGTCCTGTGGACTCGACATTCGCAAAGAAGAACTTGGAATCAACGGTATGGCAATCTGCGCACTTGGCCGGCTTTGCACCCCGCGCCATGCGTGCACTGCGAACGTCATGTCCGAAGGACCAGGAGACAGCTTCTGCCCGCTTGTCTTCCTTGGCATCCAGGCTGCCCCCTTGTGTGAGCGACCAGACCTGCCCATGCGCGACATAGACGGCATCCTTCACGCCGGCTGCGTTCAGGCGCTTCAATCCTGCTGCGACCATCTCTTCTGTAACAGAGTAATCGGTCCCAGCAAGTCCTGTTGCATTTTGGATAACAAAGTCGCTCAGGAGTGACTCAAACTTGCCCTCCTTGTACCAGCCGATGACAATCTTGTCCGCAGGGAGCGTGGAGTTGGTTGCAATCACTGCATCGCCTTCGCCCCCTCGGTAGTAGAGTTTGCCTCTCAACGACAAGGCTCCAAAACCCTTTGTGGAAGCGAGCGGAGACGCATCGAGTGTCTGGAGCAGGTTTTTCAGCAAAGTCTTGTTGGCTTCAAACACAGGAATCTCTGCTTCCTTCAGCTTGGACACATCTGCTTCCCAGTCAAAGCTCGGCATCGTTGTCACGATGTTGGTCTTGCCTTGATACCAGTAGCCATCTGCCACACTCACGTTGCCAGCCGGTACAGCCAGACCATCGACATTTTTCTTGTAGGCATGACCCTTGGATACCAGGATAGGCGTGCCAGGAATATTGGGATCGGTAGCCAAGATCGCCAATACTTCGCCAACCTGTTCGCGGACGGAGAGAAGGTCCTTTGCAGCCTCCATCACCTTGTCAGGGGCGATGGGGGTGAGCTTGTCATTCGTTCCTGTTGCCCAGTAGGCCGGCCATACCATGCGACGAGGCTCGATTTTGCCTGCATCGTTTCGGATAAAGACAGGCTCCATGATAAAGGGCTGTGCTGTGACCCAGCGTGCACGGCCATAAACGCCCATGCGATTGGCCCGTGACGTGCGTACTTGTGCAAGGTTGCCATTCTCCGTGACACCAGAGTGGCAAGCGGTGCAACTCAGTTTGTCAAAGTGGGTGACCGGGATGCCGACATGTTTGGGCATGGGGGCTCCGAAACGTCCGGTCTTTGCGCCCTTGCCGCCGAGGTGGCAGCCTGCGCAGCTTGCTGTTGCGCGGGTCATGTCCATCTTGCCGGTGGTATCGCCGAGATAGCCACGGGCGATGGAGTGGTTCAGACCATTCGCATGGCAGTCTGTGCAGGTCATGCCTGCGCGCAGATGCACATCGCCGTCAATGTCGTGTCCTTCCATTCCTGCTTGCGTGGTGGAGTGGCAGTTGAGGCAGTTCTCATTGCGTGGCTTGCTCACTTCCAACACGGTGCGGTTTTTGACATCAAACTTGCTCTTGTCATAGACGATATGTGGCGGAACAGCGTAGGAAGAGTCATCGCGGTTGAGGCCGCGCAGGACGCCCCAGTAGTCCTTGACGCGTTCACCCATGCCGAGCACCTCACCAAGACCTAGTGCGCCGGTCGCAGACCAGCGGAAGTTCTGCCGGGTGATCAGGCGCGCCCATTCGCTGTGGTCATACGCCTTGTCAACACTGTGGCAGGCGAAGCAGTTGATTTCAAGCGTGCCAGAGACTTCCCAGCGGGCATGGGGTCCGCCCTCGGCGTAGAGATCTTCGGGGTCTGAGACATCGCCGCCCGGCATGTGTCGTCCAAAGGTGTGGGTCCACTGCCAGTTGGACATGCCGATCTCCGAGGGCTTGTAGAGCCTCGGCCAGTCGCGCAAGCCCATCGGGATCTGTGAGCCGCTGACAGGGTCGATCAAGAACCAGGGTTCCGACGGACGTCCACAAACACCGTTGGTACGAGACATGTTAAAGTGCCAGCCGCCTGCGATGGTGTCGTAGTCGTGGCACTGGCCGCAGGTCTTGCGCGTGCTGACGGGAAGCACGTTTTGTGTTCCCGGCACGATCGCATCACCGAACTCGTCGTTCAGTGCAAGACGGTGTACCGGAATAACGCGCCCGCCATCGTAGTGTGATTCGACCACTGCAAAGGTCGAGCCCGCTGCAAGGGCGAGGAGGGAGAAGAGTATGTTTTTCATGAGTTAGATCCTATCTGTCTGACGTGTCAGACAAGTCAGACGAGTCAGACACGTCAGACATGGCCGGTTCCAAAATGCTTATACGTGGAAATCTTCCGCTTTGAAGGTGATGGTCTTGCGCTGTGCCACGGACTCATTCGCTGCCAACACCGCCACCGCAGACTCGTAGGCGAGTAACGCCGGGCAGTTGAGCGCTTCAGGCTTGTTTTTACGAACAGCAAAGAAGAAGTTTTCCAAGTGCGGCATGTGCGCTGGCTTGAGCAGATCGACCGGCATGGGCCATCCATCGGCTGCAACGGTCATACGGGCATCAATGGCCACGTTGGATGTCACTTCCAATGAAACGCCTTTTTTGGGTTGAATAACGAGCCCCTGCTTTGCAAAGGCAGCCCAGTCAGACTCCAGGGGGCCGCCGGCACGGACTTCACGCTGGACAGTATTTCCTCGAGCTGCGATTTCGGAGATGGTCAAGGAGCCGTTTTCACCCATGAACTGCTCGTAGAAGCCGCCTCGGCTGGAGGTGGTGAGCACTTGATAATAGGCCCGGTTGATCTTGCCCTCTTTTGTCTTGAATTCGTACATGGCCATGACGTTATCATTCATCTGGCGATTATAGTAGTCATTGCCGCCAATGGCTGTCACGGAGATCGGCTGGCAGTCCCAGACCCAGAAGAAGAGATCGATCTGGTGGGAACCGAGGTCGACCATCGGGCCGCCGCCGTACTTGGAGAACCAACGCCAGTTATAGTACTGCTCCATATTTTCATAGCCGTACTTCTGGAGTGTCTCTGTCGGAATGTCAAGTTTCGCGCTGTTCTTGATAAAGGGCGCAACGGAGCGGTTCCACTGGGCATATGCATGGGTGACACGGCCCAACATGTTTGACTCACGGATCACGCGATTGAAGGCGTGCATGTAGCGCGGATTCGAACGGCGCTGATGGCCGATCTGAAGAATCTTGCCGGTCTCGCGCTGGCAGAGCACCATATCCTTGGCTTTGGCGAGCTGGTTGGACATCTCCTTTTCGCAATAGACGTGCTTGCCCGCGCGCAAACAGGCGCAGGTGTGCTCCGCGTGCATCCAGTCCGGTGTCGCAATGATGACGGCATCAAAGTTGCTGCCATCCTTGTCGAGCATTTCACGGTAATCTTCATAGACGTTGACCGTGTGGCCCATGGCCTTGAGGATACCTTTGGCTTTCTTCTGGTGGTACGGCCAAATGTCGCAGACGGCTGTAAAGCGCACTCCAGGAATCTTCATGGCAGCATCAGTCAGGATCTGGCCTTCTGCGCCGTAGCCAATGACAGCGACCTTGATATCATCATCCTTGGGGCCGATGGTATTTTTATCAGCCTGGCTCAGGATGTTGAAGGTCGGCAGGAAGGTCGCTGCTGCTGCGCTTCCTTTGAGGAATGTTCTGCGGTTGAATGAAGTGTTCATGGTTTTTTCTCCTAGCGGGTACCCACTGGGGGCACCCTTACGGTGTTTGTTTTTCCTTTTTTTTACATCCGGGTGTAACGTGGTCCGTCGCCGCCCTGGGGGAAGGTCCACTCAATATTCAAAAACGGGTCCTTAATCTGACAAGTCTTACAGTGCAGGCAGTTGGAGAAGTCCACATGGATATGTCCCTCTTCCAGGCGATAGACTTCAGCGGGGCAGAAACGTTGACAGGGGGCCCCATACTTCTGTAGGCATACACGGCAGGTCTCCCGGTCCAAAATCTTCAGGTGGCATGGCTGATCTTCATCATGAATCGTGCCAGACATGAAAACATCGGTCAAACGGTCGGGGGAGGTCGGGCTGGCCAGCAGCGGTTCAGCAGGGGGCAGCTTGGCTCCTTTGAGGGGCTTCAGCTCTTCATGGTCAGGTGCCATCCGGACCATCCAGAAGGGGAGCAACCCCTGCGTCGCCCATGCTAATCCAGCACTCATGACGCCTAAGCCAAGGAACGTGGAGAAGGGCGCGCGAACGTTTTTCACGCGCTTGAGCTGCTTCCATCCGGAGGTGGCTTTGAGGCGTTTACTGTAGGGCTTGAGGGCCTCAAAAGAAAAATCATTGGCGTTCCAGCAGTCGGCCAATGTCTGGGCTGCCGCCACGCCGGACTGCATAGCGATGTGCACACCTTTGATGCGAAGTGTGTCCACCAGTCCCGCCCCGTCGCCCACGATCAGGGCGCCGTCGGCGACCATTTCCGGCACGGAATAGTAGCCGCCTTCAGGGATGACCTTGGCGCCATAAGCCACGGATTTGCCGCCGGCGATGTGCTCGGCTACGGAGGGATGGGCCTTGAACAGGCGGAAGAGGGCATGCGGATCTTTCGCAGGATCGGCATAGTCTAAAGCATACGCATAACAAATCATGACTTGCGTCGGGGAGACGTGGTAGACGAAGCCGCCGCCATAGGTTGACCAGTCAGCCGGATAGCCGAAGGTGTGGTCGATCTCGCCGACGCGCTCTTCGTTGGCCGGCACGTCGATGACCTCCTTGATGCCGAGCGCATACGATTGCTCGCCCCGCAGACTGTACAAGCTCTTGCTTTTAATCAGATTCTCCGTCAGGATGCCGCAAGCGCCCTCGCCCAGGACCACGGTCTTGGCGAAAATCTCTTCGCAGGGGAGATGGTTGCCTTTGGCCTTGCCGTCCCGGTCAATCCCCTTTGCGCCAGTCCGCGCGCCAATGATACGTCCTTTTGCGTCTTCGATCAGCTCGGTCACAGCAAAGCTGGTATAGACTTCTGCCCCCTCTTTTTCGCAGAGCTGTGCGAAATACTGGGTGAGCTTGGTCAGGGAGCCGACTGGAAATCCATGCGCCTGCATCATGGGCGGCACCCAGGGGATCTTCATGGACGCGGTCTTTGTGAAGAGCATGTGGAACGACTCCTTGCTTACCCGCGCCTCAATCGGCATCTTTACGATCTCTTCCGGGGTCAGCAACCCCTCGAAGCCCTCCGGGTCGATCACGGCACCGGAGAGGATGTGGTTGCCCACGCTGCGGCTCTTCTCAACAATCGTGACGCGGGGCAACTTTTTGCCTTGCGCCTTTAGCGTGCGCAAGAGTGAGAGGGCAGTCGACAATGAGGCGATGCCAGCTCCTACGCACAAAATATCAGTTTGAATCTTTTTTGCCATAACGAAAATTCCTTATCCGGTAGTCTATTGCTTCGCCTCAAGCGCTTCAATCAGCTTGGGAACGATCTCAAACAAGTCTCCCACGATGCCGAGGTCCGCCACGCCAAAGATGGGGGCGTTCGGGTCGGAGTTGATGGCGATAATCGTATCGGAGGCGCGCATGCCTTCCAAGTGCTGGATTGCGCCGGAGATGCCGATGGCGATATAAATCTTCGGGCAGACGGTCTTGCCGGTCTGACCGACCTGACGGGCGGCGGTCGTCCACCCTGCATCAACGCAGGCACGGGAGACGCCCACGACGCCGCCGACGAGCTTGGCGAGTTTGACGAGCAAATCCATGTTCTCCGCCTTCTTGAGCCCGCGGCCGCCCCCTACGATGATCTCGGCTTCCGCGATGTTCAAGGTGTTGATATTGTGCTCGGACTTGATGATCTTCGTGTGAGCAGGAATCAGCTTCAGGGCTTCAATAAGGGTTTCGCCTGTACGCTTCGAATCCGGCACTGCCATCTTGAAAACTTTTGGACGGACCGTCGCCATCTGGGGGCGGTGGTTGGGCGTCATGATGGTCGCCATGATGTTTCCGCCAAAGGCTGGACGCGTCTGGTGCAACAAACAGGTCTCCTTGTCGATCGAGAGCGCTGTGCAGTCCGCTGTCAGTCCGGTGTGGGCACGGACCGCGACTTTTGCGATGAAGGCCCGTCCGATCGCGGTTGCGCCCGCAAGGATGACTTCAGGCTTGTATTTGGCTACCAGTTGATGAAGGGCGTCGGTATAGACATCCGCTTCGTAGGCCGCGAGTTCAGGCTGGTCGACAATGTAAACCCGGTCCGCGCCTGCTGCAATCAGATGGGAGGCGGAGTCTTTGATGTTGTGGCCGAGTACGACAGCCGCGAGTTCACAGCCGCGCTCCTTGGCCAGGCGGCGGCCGGTGGAGAGCAATTCGTAGGCGACTTCCTGGACCTTGCCCTCGTGTTGTTCCGCAAAGACCCAGATATCTTTAAAGGCCGCAAGCCCTGTGCGTGACGTTTCTTCCTTTTCAGGTGCACTGGAGATCGCCTTGAAGGGGCAGACCTTGACGCAGGCGTTACAGGCACGACACTCTGCTGCTTTCAGGACCGCAAGCTTGCCTTGCATCTCCAGGGCGTCGAACGGACAAGCCGTGATGCACTTCTTGCAGCCCTTACAGAGGACCACGTCAATAATAATGGGTGTGTCACTCATGGTTTAGGCAACCCCCTTGTCCTGCAGCAACTTGATAATCGCCTCAACCGCGGCCGAGGGTTCCTCGCGTCCGTCCATGCGCATGCCGCCAGTCTTCACAGGCGGTGCAAAAATCTTAACAACCTTGGTCGGGGAGCCGTTCAGGCCGCAGAGGGCAGGGTCTGCTCCGACATCCTTGGCGCCCCATTTCGGAATCTCGGTCCGCTTGGCATTCATCCAGCCGCTCAGGCTTGAGAAACGGGGCGTTGTCGCCTCTTTCACAACAGTCATCACCGCGGGCAGCTTGCCTTGGATGACTTCCGTGCCTTCGTCCATGTGCATCTCAACGGTAAAGGTGTCGCCGTTCACTTCGAGCGCTTGAACATACGTGACCAACGTGCAGTCTAAAAACTCGGAGACGCCGGGGCCTACCTGCGCGGTATCGCCGTCAATCGCCTGCTTACCGAAAAATACGATATCAGGCTTGGGGTTGATCTTCTTAATGGCCTGCGCGAGCGCGTAGGAGGTGGCCCACGTGTCTGCGCCTGCGAAGGCACGGTCAGTCAATAAGACGCCGTCATCCGCACCGCGCGCCATCGCTTCCCGCAGCACAACATCCGCCTGTGGCGGTCCCATGGTAATCACGGTGACACGCGCGCCATGCTTATCTTTCAACTTCAGCGCTTCCTCCAATGCGTATTCATCATACGGATTGATGATGCTTTCAACGCCCTCGCGAATCAGCGTATTCGTCTCCGGATTGATACGTACATTCGTCGTATCCGGAACTTGCTTTACGCAAACAATAACATGCATACCTTACCCCGATTAATTATTCAATCCTCATAAAAAACTTTTTTTATGAAACGAGCGCCTAAATTAAACCAAAAAGGGAGGGGCTTGTCATGCATTTGTTTGAAAATCGAACAGTTTTTTTTCCAGCTCCCATTTTAGCTTGCTTTACAGGGATTCTCTTCTATATGCTATTGACTCATCAGGAGGTTTTTTTATGTTTGAAAAAAGAGGTTTTAATCCGTCGGCGCGAACGGCTGCGGAACAGACAAACAGTCGACAATTGCCCAATACAGTGGTACTCGCAGCCCTGCTGCCCATTTTACTTGTTTTCGGCCTGCTCGGGGGGTCCTTGTGGTGGTGGTATGGGTGGCGCATCGAACCCGATAACGGAAAGATGGCCCTCCTTGTGAAGAAGACGGGAAAGAATCTTCCTGTGGACCAGGTCATCGCTCCCTCCTTGGAGTATAAGGGTGTTCAACTCGCCGTACTGCCGGAAGGGCGCTTTTTCTACAATCCTTATGTATGGGATTGGTTCATTGTTCCTGCGACCGATATTCCAGCCGGTAAATTTGGCGTGCTGACGCGTAAATTCGGCAAGAATTTGCCAGGCGGGAAAATCATTGCAACGGATGACTCGTTCAAGGGTATTGTGCGCGAGGTACTCGGCACAGGCAAACACCGTGTCAATCCGTATGCGTATGAGCTGAAGCAGTTCAATGATATCAAGATCGCGCCGGGACATGTCGGCGTTGTCACGGCCCTGTGCGGGACGGACATCCTGTCGAGTACTTCAAAGACGGGTACGGTCGCCAAGAGCTTTCTCGTCACGAAGGACGAAAAGGGCGTGCAGCGGGAGGTCTTGAAAGAGGGGACGCATCGTATGAATCCCTATTTGTTTGCGGTCTCGATCGTGAACATTCAGAGTCAGCGCTTTGAGTTGAGCGGTGCGGATGCCATCTCCTTTTTGACGCTGGATGGCTTCCCCATTACGGTCGAGGGGACGCTGGAGTTCAACTTGAATGTGGAGAAGGTGGCCCAGTTGACGCATGAGGTGGGCGACATGGACGACATTATGCAGAAGCTGATCTTGCCGAGTGCACGTGGCTTCTCGCGCTTGGAAGGCAGCAAGAAGAACGCGACTGACTTTATTGTTGGCGAGTCGCGCCAGGCGTTCCAGAATAACCTTGAAAAATATTTGCAGACGGTTTGCCAGCCCTGGGGCATATCGATCAACTCGGTCTTGGTGCGTGATATCATCGTGCCCCAGCAGATCGCCTCGGTTGTTCGTGACCGCGAACTTGCAGCACAGGAAGCCAAGATGATTGAACAGCAGATTGTCCAGGCGAAGTCCTTGGGCCAACTCGGAAAGCAAAAGGCGCTTGCGGAGCAGAATCGCATGACCGTCTCCGCTGAAACAGACCGTATCCGCCAGACCATTACAGCCGAACAGCAGAAGATGGAAAAGACGGTTGCCGCGCAAACGGAACTGGAAGTTGCGAAGATCGGACTGGAAACCGCCAAGGCGGATGCTGAGGCGCTCTTGAAGATGGCGGAGGCGGAACGCAAGGTTGTCGAGACGCAGAACAAGGCCTCGGCCGATGTGCTTCGTCAGCAGGTGACGGTCTATAAAAACGAGGCAGATTATATCCGGGCGAAACTGTATGAGAAGACAGCCCCCCGTTTAGAGAGTATCCTGACAACGGATGAGGGTGGCGGCCTCTTTGGTTTGCCCCTCCAGTCTATCCCCGAGATCAAGAAGGAAGCTGTCAAGAAGGAGGTGACGCCATGAAGAGCATTATAACGGCAG
The DNA here is from genome assembly GCA_942493055.1 of uncultured bacterium. Classification (GTDB taxonomy): domain Bacteria; phylum Verrucomicrobiota; class Kiritimatiellia; order RFP12; family UBA1067; genus CAIZQW01. The sequence continues at coordinate 5,745,000 of OW818680.1, forward strand.
GTTTGGTGTTGGTGGCTGCGATGTGTGGAATGATTTTTTTCTTTATGTGGTTTTTCTGCCGCATTCAGGTCGAACCGGGTTATATGGCGATTGTCACAGCCAAGGTGGGTAAGGATCTGCCGGTAAATGAGATTTTGGCAGCGCCAGGCGAAAAAGGCGTTCAACGTGATCCCTTGCCCGAAGGGCGCCACTTCCTGAATCCCATCAACTACTCCTGGGTGGTCGTCCCCGTGGTGAATATCCCTGTCGGTAAAGTGGGGGTGGTCACGGCAAAGGTCGGCAAAGAGTTGCCGCCCGGCGAGATCCTCTCTGCGGATGAAAACGGAAAGGGTATCTGGAAGGATGTTCTGGGCCCGGGCACCTATCGCTTAAATACGCAGGGCTATGAGGTGACCCAGCTCGATGCGATGAATATTCCCATCGGCTATGTGGGTGTCGTGACCTCGCAGACAGGCCAGTCCGTGCCGCTGGGGCAATTTGCCGGACCTGGCCAGCAGGGGGTCATGCAGAACGTGCTGCAGCCCGGTCTCTATTATATCAATCCGCGCGCCTATCAAGTGGATATCCTTGAAATTGGCATGAACCAGGTCTCCATCCTGGGGCGTTCGGGAAGCGTGGTGATTACCAAGAGCCAGATCAGCTCTGAAAACGGAGGCGAACTTCAATCGCTGCAGATGAATGCGATGCGGGCGCAACAGGCCAAACGTAATGAATACCTTGAAAAGAACAAGGATAGCGGGTTTGTTGCAAACCAGGCCTGGCAGACGGATCAACAAATGGAGTCGAAACCGAAGTCTTCCCTGTCTAGCGCGCGTGGACGCAATGTGCAGCCCCCCGCGCAAGCCCGGCAAAACGCAGCGCAGCAAGGGGCTGATCCGTTTGCTGGCCAGCAGGTGCCACAGGCGGTCATTCCCGAGTCTGCCGCCTTTGGTATTTCACGCTTTGTGGAGTTCCCGTCGCGTGACGGCTTCCAGATCCTGCTCGATATGACCGTCGAGTTCGAACTGCTGCCGGAGAATATCTCGCGCATCTACATGCTCTATGGTGACTTGCCGGCAGTTGTTGAGAAGATTCTGCTGCCGCAGATCCTCTCCATCTCCCGCATCAAAGGCTCCAGCTACAAAGCGCGTGACTTTATTGATGGCGAAGGCCGCCAGTTGTTCCAGAATGAATTGACGACCGAACTGATCCGTGTGCTCAAGGAGAAGCATATCCTGATCCACAATGCGATTATCCGCCATGTTGAAGTGCCGAATGACATTCTGATGCCGATCCAGTCCGCGAGTGTCGCCAAGGAGCAGGATCTGACCAATAAGGCGCGTCAGGACACGGCGCGTAAACAGGCGGAGCTGAACACGGAGACCGCCATGGTCGAGCAGCTCAAGAAGCAGGTGGACCAGGAGACGGAAATGTTGGTCGCTACAACAGCGGCTAAGACCAAGAACGAGGTCGCCTCGATTAACGCTTCCGCAACGTTGAAAGCGGCTGAGTTGAATCTGCTGAAGGCTGTCATGCAGGCGCAAATTACGCAAGTGCAGGGTGAGGCGAAAGTGCAGGCTGGCTTCGTCGTTGACAATGAACGGGCACTGGGTGACAAGCTGCGCGTTGCAGTCTTCAAGGACTCCTCAACGCTGGCAGACTTGACCTTTGTCGATAACCTGAACGAGGGGCTGAGTATCAAGATTCTTCATGCCGGGCCAGGAACGCTCTGGACGGATATGAAGGGCCTGACCCCGACGGTCCCTGTTAAGACCGCCAAGTAAAAAGAAGCTATTATAACACTTTGATGTTTAACGGATCAGGACCCATCGGCGTCAACCGTTTGGCGATAGCGGACGTGCAGAGGAGTGTCAGTTGCTCGGGGGTGTCGGGTATCCAGATGGCTTCGCAATCCGGATAGCTTTTGAGAAGCGCCAGTCCCTTCTCAGGCCCTAAGACAAAGAGTGTCGTTGACAGGACATCCGCTAACATGGCTGTCGGGGCAATGACTGTGACGCCTGCCATCCCAGTGACAGGTTTTCCGGTCCGGGCATCCATGATGTGTGCATAGCGGACGCCTCTGATCTCAACAAAGCGCTCGTAGTTGCCGGATGTTGCGACCGCCTGTCCGTTTGTCATCAGGAACTGGGCGACGCAACTCCCTTCGTTAAAGGGGTCCCGTATCCCCGTGCGCCACCCGCCACGCCCTGGCGTAGCCTCGCCGATGGCCCGCAGATTGCCCCCTAAGTCAATGAGGATGTTGGTATGTCCCGCTTGTATGAGCTTGTCAAAGGCGACATCAACAGCATATCCCTTGGCAATTGCGCCCAGATCGAGTTTCATCCCCTGTCTCGGCAAATAGAGCGTGGCAGGCGATCGCTCACCATTGAATTGAATGAGGCGCCAGTCAGCCAAGAGGGTCGCATGCTGGAGCGCATCAGGGGACGGCGGCTCAGACGGTGTGCCGCCTTTTCCAAACCCCCATACAGCCATGAGGGACCCCACCAGCGGATTAAAGGCGCCCTCGCTCGCCTGTGAGACGGTGAGCGCAGTGGCGATGACAATCTTCACGTCGGGGGAAAGTGCGTATGGCTTATCTGTTCCTGCGGCACGGTTGATGGCGGAGATCTCCGTGTTCGTCTGCCAGGTCGAAAAGAGGCGATTGACGTCATCGAAAACAGGTTGCACGCACTCTCGTGCTCGTTCGGCGTCGCTCTGCGTGGAGGCTTGAACCGCGGCAACCGTGCCCATGGTAAACCACTGGCAACGCGCAGTCCGCTGCTTCGAGCCGCAGCCTGTCCCGAGCACAAGCAGACCGGCCAGCATAAACACGTAGGGGTATCTCTTAAAATTCATGCGTTTCAGTATAGGTGGTTTTAGTCCGGGAGACAATCCAAATGATCTCTTGAAATCCTCTTAAGATTCCGTCCCCCGTCTGCCAGACCGCACTCCGAATGGGCTTGTGCAGTCGGTCTCTGGTTTGGAGTTCCGCCTTCAGGCGGTCGTTCATAAAGGTTCACGTATTTGACACGAAAAACACGAGAAGACACGAAAAAACACAATAGATGGCGAGGACTATTTGGAGTGCGGTGACAAGCAGCGTCGTAAGACGCGCGCGGCACCGCTTTTCAGGTTGTAACTTGAGCGTTAAGCGTTTGGCGTTGAGCGTTAAGCGTTTAAACTTAACGAATAAATTAAATTGAGCCGTTTGAGTGAAAAGGGTATTGTACAGGGTAATTGTTTTTGGAGCGAAAGGATTTCTTTATGGATGAACCCCTGTCTGTTGTTGAAACGTATGCAAAAGTACAGTCAGTGATCGCGGAAGCCTGCGCAAAAGCCGGCCGGCGTGTTGACGAGGTTGAGGTGATCGGCGTGACAAAGACGCACGGACCGGATGTCGTGCGCGAAGCCTGGGATGCCGGGCTTCGCATCTTTGGTGAAAACAAGGTGCAGGAGGCCGCCGCTAAGATTCCCGAGAGCGTGAGCCAGGCGGAGTGGCATCTGATCGGCCATTTGCAGCGAAACAAGGTCCGTCCGGCACTTGAACTCTTCTCCGTGATTCACTCCGTTGATTCGCTGCGCCTTGCGGAGCAGATCGAGCGCGTCGCAGAGGAGGCAGGGCAGCGTCCTCAGATCCTTCTTGAAATCAATGTGTCAGGTGAGGCCAGCAAGGATGGAATGCGTCCGGAAGCGGCACCCGAAGTTATTGACTATCTCATGGGCTGCCGGAATATCACCTGGGCCGGACTGATGACCATGGCGCCCTTCTGTCCGGACCCGGAGATGGCCCGCCCGGTCTTTGCCAAGCTGCGTGACCTACGCGATAAATGGGAACGCGACTATGGCGTCGGCCTGCCCCGTCTCTCCATGGGCATGAGCAATGATTATCGCGTCGCCGTCGAAGAGGGCGCCACCTGGCTCCGCCTCGGCACCGTCCTCTTCGGCCATCGCCCCAAATGGCGTCCTGTGGCCGACTCCCTCGAAGAGTAATGGCCAGCGATCACTTCTTAATCTCCTTACCTAATCGCGTTACTTAATCTAGGCGAGACAAAGTATAGAGATTAAGTAATGAGACGAAGAGGAGATGTACAAATTTTTGTGCTTTTTGTGGGTTTTGTGGTTCCAAGCTTTTGAAGTTACAGGCCCCCCGCCCGCCATGCAGGAACAAACAAGAGGAGTAACCTTTAGCTACGGATTGCGCGGATTGACGCGGATGGAGAATTTTTACCGCAACCAGCCTACGCCAAGGCTACGGCGGTCAAGAAGAACGCATAGAACTCAGAGAAAAGAGATTCACACCCTGATCAGAAAGCAAAACATTTAGAAGTTGATCTTTGAGATCTTTGTGTTCTTTGTGGTTAAAAAAGAATTGAAGTTACAGGCACGCCAGATGCTCGTGCAAATAGCCTTGCAGCCGCGCGGTGCTGATGGCGTAGAACTTGCCCTCATCGTTGAAGATGCGCTGCGTGAGTGTCCTGTAGCCGTTGTAATAGTCCGGCGCAATCGCGGTATGCAGGGCCTCGACCTCCTTGGGGAAGCGGCCGCGATTGTGGACCAGCTCCCAGCAACGGGCAAACCGCTGGATACTGCAGAGCGTCTGGAAATCCATGACATCCGAGTGCAGCAGTTCGTAAGGCGGTTCTGCGCTGAAGGCGAGATTGAACTGCGCCGCCTCGCGGACGATCCGCGTGCCCGGAAGTCCCTTGAGCCAATTGACTTGAATCTCGGGCGCATGGCAGGTTTCAACAACGGTATTGAATCCTTTGGCAAAGGACGCTTCATCCTCACCTGGCAACCCGAAAATCAAATCCGCATGGACAACAGCCCCGGTCTCCTGGCAGAGCTTGCGAAGGTTCTCTAGCGCGTGCGCAGTGTTGTTGCTCCGGCCGATGCGCTGCGCGACATCCGGGTTGAGGGTCTGAAGCCCGACTTCAAGGTGTAACGCGCCTTTGGGATAGGCAGCCATCCGCGTGAAGACATCGGGATGCAAATGATCGGGGTTGATCTCAAAATGGAGGCAGGTGCCAGGCGTGACACGGGGAAGAAAGAAATCCAGTATTGCGCAGGCATGTTCGACCGGCGCATTGAACGTGCGATCCAGAAACTTGAACTTTCGCACCCCCCTCTGCCAGAGTTTGTCAAAGGCGGGTAGCAAGGTGGTCAAAGGAAAGAGCCGCAGCTTGGTGCCATTCGAGGTACAATACGAGCAGGAGTAGGGGCATCCCCGTGAAGTCTCGGCATAAATGGTGCGCTGCGCAATGTCGATGTCGCTGTACTCGTCGTAGGGCAGGGCGAGTCGCGCGAGGTCTTCGGGAACGGCATGGAAGTACTGTAAGGTCTCAGGCTGAGGCACCAGGGGGTCGTTCGCTAAAACGGCTTCACAGGCTTTTCGAAACGTGTTTTCCCCTTCGCCGAAGATCTTCACATCCCAGAGCTTTACACCGGGTGCCTCTGCATTTTCAACGAGTTCCGGTCCGCCTGCGACACAGACGATCCCGGGGTCTGTCAGATGAAGGATGCGCACGGTTGCCTCGACGAGCAGGCGGTTCCAGAGGTAAACAGAGAAGCCGACGATACGGGGCTTGCGCTGTGCAATCTGCTCGGCCAGCTGAAGCGGCGTAATATCCAGATCGGTTTCAAGATAGGAGGTGACGGAGGCAAGCGCGCCGAGATTAGCACGCAACGTCCGTATCGCATACGAGGCGTGACTGTAGCGCGCGTTGACCGAAACAAGTAGTATGAGGGACATATCCATAGAATTAGTTTATCATGGGGCAGGGGAGGTGACAAGCCGGCAATCCGTCTTTTGCGCATCCCTATTCGGTTAACGTTACTTTGTAAGTAAAGATTTTATCGCAAAAGCCGCTAAGAGATTGTCGGCTATAGGGGCCCGGCGGACCCGCACGGGTTCCATTAATCCGCCTCACCCGTGGATACACGGACGGCGGAATGGATAGCCGCGCAGATGAATACTGATTTCATTTTCATCAGCAAAAAACAAGTTTTTTGCTGATGAAAATTGAGTTGATTCCGCGCAAATGTTCGCTCCGCCGTCCATGTATTCATGGGTGAGGCGGGCGTGATCCGGCAGCCGCCGGACGCTCTTGTAGCGGTTTTTGCGGAAAAGTATTTCATTTTTTGCTTAACACCTATGGGGCTTGACCTCTTTGGGCAAATATGAGATTGTTCTAACCCGAAAAAAAGCCGCATCGCGGACAACCGAACAGGACAAGGGAATTTCTATGGCTGGTGAATATGCTTTTAGTTTGATCAATGTCACGAAACAACATGAGAAGAAGACCATTCTGGAAGAGGTCTATCTCTCCTTTTACCATGGGGCTCATATTGGCGTGATTGGCGCCAATGGCTCCGGCAAGTCGTCGCTCCTCAAGATTCTTGCCGGGATCGACAAGGAGTACATGGGCGAATGCCAGATCGCCAAGGGCACCAAGGTCGGCTACTTGTCACAGGAACCCGACCTTGACATGACAAAGACCGTGATCCAGTGCGTGGAAGAGGGCGTCGCAGGTTCGAAGGCCATCATGGCGCGATATGATGAGATTTGCGAGTTGCTGGGCAACGATTTGAGCGATGCGGAATCGGAGAAGCTGAACGACGAGCTTGGCAAGCTCCAGGATACGATTGACCATAACGACCTCTGGAGCCTTGACCATCACATCGAACTGGCCATGGAGGCCCTGCGTCTGCCTCCCTCAGATGCGCCTGTCGCGCCGCTTTCGGGCGGTGAGCGTCGTCGTGTGGCGCTCTGCCGGCTGCTCATCTCCAATCCGGATGTGCTGCTCCTTGACGAACCGACCAACCATCTGGACGCGGAGTCCGTGGCCTGGCTCGAAACGTATCTGAAAAATTTCAAAGGCACCCTCATTGTGGTGACGCATGACCGCTACTTCCTGACGAATGTGACGGAGTGGATTCTCGAACTGGATAATGGGCGTGCCTATCCGTACAAAGGCAATTACGAAGCCTGGTTGCAGCAGAAGCAAGATGCGATGATGCGCGAAGCCAAGCAGGCGGAGTCGCGCCGCAAGCTCATCGAAAATGAATTGGCGTGGGTGCGGACGAATCCCATGGGGCGTCGTGCCAAGAATATCGCACGTGTGCGCCGCTACGAAGAGCTGGCCGGCCAGCAGGTCAACACGCGCGAAGATGAATTGAGTATTCAGATCCCGGCGGGTCCGCGTCTGGGCGACCTCGTGGTCAAGGCTGACAAGGTCTCCATGGGCTTTGGCGATAATCTCCTCTTCGAGGATATGAACTTCGACTTGCCGCGCGGCGGCATCGTCGGCGTGATCGGTGGAAACGGTGCCGGCAAGACCACGCTCTTTAAAATGATGACAGGCGAACTCAAGCCGCTCTCAGGGACACTCACAATCGGGCCGACGGTTGTGCTCTCCCATGTCGATCAGATGCGCGATGCACTGGATCCGAACCACACGACATACGAGGAGATCACCGGGGGCTCTGAGTTTGTGATGCTGGCAGGCACCACGCAGATGAACGGACGCGCCTATTGCAGCCGCTTCAACTTCAAGGGGGCTGAGCAGCAAAAGCGGGTAGGGGTGCTGTCCGGCGGCGAACGCAACCGCGTGCATCTGGCGAAGTTGCTGCGCAGCGGTGGCAATCTGTTACTCCTTGACGAACCTTCAAACGATTTGGATGTCGCCACCTTGCGATCCCTCGAAGAAGGCATTTCAAATTTTGGCGGGTGTGTCATGGTGATCAGCCATGACCGCTGGTTCCTGGACCGTATTGCGACCCATATCCTGGCGTTCGAAGGTGACTCCAAGGTGACGTGGTTTGAAGGCAACTATGCTGACTACCACGAGCAGCGGAGGAAGTTACTCGGCGACGCCGCCGACCGTCCGACCCGCGTCCGCTTCCGTCCCATGAAGCACGGGTGAGACCAATAGGTGGTTAGCTAAGAATACTTTTTCGCAAAAGCCGCGAAGAAGAGCGCAAATAGGGGCCCGGCGGACCCGCACGGGTTCCATTCAGCCCGCCTCACCCATGGATACATGGACGGCGGAGCGACCATTTGCGCGGAGTAAGCCCTCATATCCATCAGCGAAAAACTTGTTTTTCGCTGATGGATATGAAATCAGTATTTATCTGCGCGGCTATCCATTCCGCCGTCCGTGTATTCACGGGTGAGGCGGATGAGATAGCCGTGCAATCTTTTTGCGGCTTTTGCGGTGAAATTTTCGACAAGCCGTAAATAGCCGATAAAAGATTTTTATTTTACAGCATTGACTTCCTGCGTCGAATTAGGTAAATTACACGAACTTTTTCTGAATCATCCGATTCACGAAGTGGCGAGGTAGCTCAGTTGGTAGAGCAGCGGACTGAAAATTCGCGTGTCGTCGGTTCGATCCCGACCCTTGCCACCATTTTTTTTGCCCTGAAACCCCGTTAAACCCTTTGGTTAATGGGGTTTCTTTGTTTCTGGCTTTTACGTTTACGAATTAAGGTTTTTTTGTCAAACATCGGATTGGCCCACAAGACGTGCGGACAGGTCGAGGGCGTCCACGGGCCAGAAGCACTCGGGGCGCGGACGATACACGCCGGGCGTTCCAATTTTGGGACGGCACCCGAGAACGGCTGTGACCCACTGGAGGGGAACAGCCTCCAAGCCGTAGACTGCCCCCAATAATGCGCCGCAAATGGCCGCATTGGTGTCGGTGTCGCCGCCGTGCATGATCGTGTCAACAACCCCTTCCTCCAGGTTCGGCGCATGGAGCAGTTGCCAGAGTGCGTTATGGAAGGCAATCAACACCCAGCCCTGATGATAGACATAGTCAACAGGCGGAGCTTCTGCGGCTTGCTTGATCACATTCAGTAATGCTTCATCCACAGCCTGCTCTTCTGCCCATGTCACGATCTTCTGGTAGAGGTCATGAGGCGTGGGGTTCGTTTTAATCGCGTGGGAAAGAGCCATGGCAAAGAGGGCATTGGCTTGCTGGCATATTGTGTTGGGATGGGTGATGGCGGCATCCTGTCGGGCCCATTCCGCAACCTGCTGCAGATGATAGTTGGTTCCGAATATGCCCAGCGGACTGATGCGCATCAGGGCTCCGTTGGCTTGGCTCAACGCGTTCGGGAATCCTTTTAAGCCCGCGGCTGTTGTTGCGCCGCAGTCAAAAGGGGTGGAGTGAAGCCAGAACAGATACGCTTCACGTGCATGTCCTTGATCGAACGTGCCCTGCTTCACAAGCATGCGGGCTAAGAGCAGCGCCAGTTCAGAATCGTCAGTGGGTTGTCCGGCCAGGGTGTCCCAGGTGCCGCCCTGAGCCATCTTCCGAACGCCATGAGGATATGCGCGGAGGATCGCCTCGGGGGATTGGAACTCCACCAGGCTTCCAAGCGCATCACCGGCAAGTTGCCCCATGAGGCATCCCTGGGCGCGATCGACTATTTCCTTTGACTGCATGAGGTGCTCCTCTGTTATGAATATCTTAAGAATATCGGAAACGTGTAGGGGTTGCAATTCAGGAATGGAGGTCGGGACAAATTTGAAAGTTGAGAGTTGAAGGTTAAATGTTTTGAACGCTTAACGCCCAACGCCCAACTTTTAACGCTTAATTTGAGAGCAAGACCGCCTAAAGGCGGAACTCCAAACGAGAAAAATCCTGCCCAGAGCCGGTATTCCGTCTCCTGCCCCCCCCCCTGACATTCCAACATTCCCACCTGTCCGCCGTTTTATCCGCCGTAGCCTTGGCGAAGGTGGAAGGCATCGCGAAGGAGGATATTCCAGCATTCCAAGGAAGTCATCGGCAGGCTGTTCAACGCTTGACTGCTGAAGCTCGAAACGATAACATTTCAAAATGAATTTTGAATGTCAACAATGCGGATACTGCTGCCATCAGCATGGCAGGTATCAATATATCTACGTGACCCCGAAGGATATTCAGCGGATGGCCAGGCAACTGAGTCTCGCGCTCAAGGAGTTCCGCGCGCGTTTCACCAAAAAGCTGACGCATGGCGTGGTCCTGAATTTTGTGAAGGGCCACTGTGTGTTCTTCGAGGAAAAGAAGGGCTGTAAGGTCCATGCAGCCAAACCCCGGCAGTGCGCGACGTGGCCCTTCTGGCCTGACAACATCAAGGACGGCCAATTTACGCCTGCGGTCCTCAAGATTTGCAAAGGGTGCACAAACGGCTGAAGGGCATAGGTGTTAACCTAAGAATGAATATTTTTTCGCAAAAGCCGCGAAGAAGAGCGCAAATGTCACGCCCGCCTCACCCGTGGATACACGGACGGCGGAGCGAACATTTGCGCGGAATTAACTCAATTTTCATCAGGAAAAAATATTTCTCCTTTACATTTTCGGCCATCTGAGCGATACTGGTGTTCTCTTTTAGGGGGCGACTGGTTTCGACGGGACAAGTGGAAACTTAGTGGCGCGTCGAGGATGATTGTTGGCCTCGTAAAACATCAATCAAAACAATAACTGCGAACGATAACTTCGCTCTCGCGGCTTAATTTAAGCCCGACGCTGAACCGCCGATATCTGCTGAGCGGGGATGCGATGACTAGCAGGTCCTGCCGGGGGTCGTGTGACCGGACGCCCGTGCTTGACGAATCGTGGATACTGGTCTATAGGTGAGCCTGTCTGTCGGCATTCCTATAGACGAGACTTAATGGCAGAACACACGCGTAGAAACTGAGGCTACACTGTTTCGGACGGGAGTTCGACTCTCCCCGCCTCCACCAGTCTTCATCCCCAACCCGCAACTGCGGGTTGGGGATTTTTGCTTTGTCAGGCCATTGGAGAAAGAACGTTGAAAATCGGAATTGCGTTTTTCAACCATTTTTGACAAACTGCCAGAAAAAGGAAAAAGACCATGGCTGAACAAGAATCCTATTATGCCCGCTTTTCTTCGGAAACACCGATTCGGCTGACGCTGCGCGCGATCCTGACAGGCATGACGCTTGGCGGTGTGCTGGCGCTCTGCAATATTTATATCGGCTTGAAAGTGGGCTGGGGCATGGGTGTTTCAGTCACTGCCGCGCTGATGGGGTTTGGCTTCTGGAAGGTGGTGCGCCTGATCTTTGGCGGAACCGAATTCTCGATTTATGAAAATAATATGAATCACACGGCGGCCTCTTCTGCTGCGGCCATCTCGTCAGCCGGACTCGTGGCGCCGATTCCCGCGCTGACGATCTTGACCGGACAGACCCTGAGTTGGGGCGCATTGGTCATTTGGCTCTTTTCGGTCTGCCTGGTCGGCATTCTGGTCGCGGTCGGGCTGCGCAAGCAGATGATCGAGGTGGATAAGCTGCCCTTCCCGGGGGGCGTGGCAACCGGGAAGACGCTGGAGGAGATTTATGCCAAGGGAAACCAGGCTGCGTCACGACTCTGGATGCTGATGGGCACAGCTTTGGCCGCTGCTGTCGTGAAGCTAATCGAGCACTTCTATACGCTGAAACGCGTGGCCATGCCCTGGTCGCTGGCTGCCCGTCCGGAGGGGGCTTTGGCAAAGAGCGGCGTATCGGGGCTGACAGGGGCCAACCTGGGTTTTAGTTTTGAGCCGACCTTGATGATGTACGGTGTCGGGATGCTGGTCGGACCGCGCGTAGGGGCCTCGCTCTTTCTGGGGTCGATGGCCGCCTGGTTCTGGCTTGCACCGCTGGCCTTAAACAGTGGCTGGGTCCCGCCTGGGCCCCGTGGCGCAGACCAGCTCTGGTATGTGGCAGGGCTCAAGTGGCTGCTCTGGCCGGGCGTCTCGCTCATGGTCTTTTCCGCGCTGACCTCCTTTGCCTTTTCCTGGCGCTCGGTCCTGGCTGCTTTCTCTCCCGGGAAATCAGCGAAGGAGGTGGTGGCGAAAGATGAGGTGATTATGCCTCGAAAATATTTCATGCTGGCCCTGTTGGTTGTGACTGTGTTGTCGGTCACGCTTCAGGTGCTCTTCTTCAATATTGCGGCGTGGGTTGCGACACTGGGTGTATTGATGACTTTCGTTCTTGCCTTGGTCGCCACGCGTGTTTCCGGCGAGGCCAATATCACGCCGGTGGGCGCGATGGGCAAGGTGACGCAACTCATTTTTGCGGTTCTGGCTCCGGCCCAGCCAGCCGCGAACTTGATGTCCGCCTGCGTGACCGGAGGCGCCGCGAGTCAATGCGCGGACATGATGCACGACCTCAAGACAGGCACCATGATCGGTACGCCGCCGCGCCTCTTGGTGATTGCCCAGACGTTTGGCGCGCTGGCGGGTGCGCTGATCGGCTCAGCCGGTTATCTGATTCTCATCAAGAATCCGGCCACGGAATTGCTCACGGAACAGTGGCCGGCCCCGAGCGTGGCGGCATGGAAGGCTGTCGCTGAACTGTTTATGACAGGCTTAAAGGCGTTGCCCCAAGGGGCTGTCGCAGGCATGTGGATTGGCGGAATCGCAGGTATTGTATTGGCGGTATTAGAAAAGGTGCTGCCGAAAAAATATCGCACATGGGTGCCGAGCCCGACGAGCGTGGGTTTGGGGTTCGTCATTCCGGCCTTCAATGGCATTTCGATCTTTATTGGTGCCACGCTCGCGACTCTTTTGGAAAAGGTCGTGCCCAGTTGGTCTTCGCGCTTTCTCATCATCTGCGCCTCCGGCATCATCGCCGGCGAGAGCCTTTCGGGGGTTGCGCTTGCCATCATGCGCATCGTGAGCGGACAGTAGGGGGGGGGGGGGGAGGGAATATTGGAATGGTGGAATACTGGAAGCAGACAACCTCGGGAGGGACGGCGGACCGCCCTCCCCAGCCGGAAGCGGCGCAGGCCTCTGCGCCAGTCGCACAGCGTGCGACCCTCCCGGAGCCAGTATTCGTCTTTCCCCGTCATTCCATCATTCCCATATTCCAATATTCCAGGTGAAGTTTTGACACGCCTTATTGCGCGAGAGTCTTCAGTTTGTCGGCGGACCAGCGGCCTTTGTGGACGTAAATGCGGTAGCGGAGGGAGAAGCTGTCGCCAGCCTTTAACTCCTTCGGGTTTTTGTAGAGGACCGCATCGTTGAAAAAGAAGAACCTGTTTGGCGTCGGCTGGCAGATCAGATACCAGGTTCCCTCTGCGACCATGGCCATGCCGCAATCCTGTCCATCGATGGTTCCGCCCATCTCTGCGGCCTTCGCGTCCACATGCGCCTTGCCGCCCTTGAGTTCCGCTAGCCCTTGTGCGGTCAGGGGTTGCATGTTGGTGAACGACTGGTTCAAACGCGCGGACATGCCTCCGTAACCGCCCCACGGCATATAGCGGTCGAGCTTGGCATCGGCAGTTGCGGTGAAGGTCATGGCCCAGTCAAGGGTATAGCCGCCCTCTTTGTCTGGTGTGGAGATGCTGATGGTCCGGGCCTCTTTAAGCACGTCGCCGTATTGGATGGCGAACTGGATTGTTGCGGAGCCGTCCTCTTTTGTCTGGATGGCGGGTTTAGTCCAGGCTGTCTTGCCCTCTGACTTGCCGTTCTTCTCCTCCCAGTAGTTGAGGCCGTTGATGAACTTCCAGGAGAACCAGAGTCCATGATGCCAGACATGATCTTTGGGTTTCGTGCAGACGAGATTCGGGCCTGCGACAGGGCCGAGTATTGAGAAATGGGGCTTTGTATCGTTTGTCTGGGAGTAGTTCAGGCGCCAGACATCCTTGCCATCGAGCTGATACGCAAGCGAATCATCGTTTTTGTCCCATGCGGCGTGGCAGAGGGATGCGGTGAGCAGAAGTATGAGCGAACCTATAAGTGTATGTGCACGTGTAGTCATGTTATGTTCCTTTGAGAGATGGAATTATGGAATAGTGGAATCTTGGAATATCCACCTACGCCAAGGCTCCGGCGGACAAGACCGCGGACAGGCTGGAAGCAGACACCCCTCGGGAGTGGCGCAGGCCTCTGCGCCAGTCGCACAGCGTGCGACCCTCCCAGAAGCAGTATTCAGTTCCCCCATCATTCCAATATTCCCATATTCCATCATTCCAGTTTAGGTTAACCCTCAGGCTTCGATCTTCCATGGGGCGCGGGGTGTTTTAGAAAGCAGCAGTTGCGCCTCGTTGTCGGCAACTATTTTTTCAGACTTGGGGTCCCACTTGATTTCGCGTCCGGTGCGGACAGCCATGTCGGATAAGTGGCAGATGACATCGCCGTTAATGGCAGACTCGATCGGGTTGATGGTGGGCTTGCGCGTCTTGACGCAATCGATGAAGTTGCCCCATTGATTCTTGCTCTCATAGAGCTTCTTTGCGCTGGGGCCGAGATCAAAGGTCTTCCAGGCCTTCCACTCCTTCTCGCTCGCATAGACGGCTGCGCGGTCAACGCTGATCCAACCTTTTTCGCCGAAGAAGGTTGTGCCATGGTCACAATAGGGGCGGTACTTCTCGATGACGGGCTTGGCCGTGAAGGCATCCATGAAGTGCATCTCGATTCCGTTTTCGTAGGTGCACTGGACATCCCATGTGGCCAGCGTGTCAAAAAGGCCGAAGATGTCCGGGAGGCGTCCTGTGCCTTTGTAGCTGACGGGCGCGGAGTGGTCCATGCCTAAAGCCCACTGTGCGATGTCAACCGCATGAATGCCCCAGCCAGCGATGAACCCCAGTGCATAATCAGAACTGTGGAATATTGCGTGATTCATGGCGCGTACAGCAGTAAAGGGTTTAGCAGGGGCTGGACCGAGGAACATGTTGTAATCCAGCTCTGCTGGCACAGGCGCACCGTTGAGTCCATCCACATGGAGTTTGCGAAGCTTGCTGCCTTCATTGAAAATTCCGCCGACGTCACTGGCCATTCCATGTGTCCATGCTTCGACGCGTTGGACTTTGCCGATCACGCCATTGCTGACCATCTCGCACGCTTTTCGAAAGTGAGCACTTGAGCGTTGCCAAGTGCCATGCTGGAAGATGCGTTTGCGGTCATTGATCTCCTTGCGCAGCACATACGCCCAGTCAAGCGAGATGCCGAGCGGCTTTTCGACATACATGTCCTTGCCTGCGCGTGCGGCGGCAAGCGCGATCGGGATGTGCCAGTAATCGCCTGTGGCAATTTCAACGCAGTCCAGGTCGTTGCGGGCGACGAGTTCCCGGAAATCGCCAACTGCGGCGCATCCAGTGGTCTTATAGTGGTCATCCACCCGCTTTGCGGTTTTCTCACGTCTGCTCTTGAACACGTCGCAGGCCGCAATGACCTGCGCGTCGGGATTTGCCAATACATTGCCGAGTCCGCCATTGCCCATGCTCCCGCTGCCAATGAGCGCGAAGGTCACACGGTTGGAGGGGGTCGGTTTGCCATCCTGTGCGCGTAAAATGCCAGCAGGAATGAAGGTTGGCGCAGCGCCTGCTGCGATGACGGATTTCAAGAAGTGTCTACGATTCATGGCTATTTCCTTAGCAATTTTGTCAGGAAGGTCAGGCTTCTGTTGCCCTGGTCGATCGTGCCGCATTCAACACTGAGGAAGATTTCGCGGTCGAGGGGTTTGAGAATGCGCAAAATGTGTTCCCAGTCGATAACGCCTTCGCCGCAGGCACAGCCGACGGGTGTGCCGGTGACTTTGCCTCGCTCTTCTTTCACTTGGCTCATGGAGATATCCTTGGCGTGGACGTGATAGACGTGGTCACGGACTGCTTCAAGTCCCTTGTACGGATCTTCCACGCCTGCGAGGTAGGAGTTGCCGGTGTCCCAGTTGATGTGTATCCACGGGGACTTCACCAGGTTGACAATCTTTAAGAGTCCTCGGGCCGTCTTGGTATAAACGCCATGCGGTTCAATGCAGATCGTGACCTTGTGGCGCGCGGCGACTTGGGATGCACGCAGGAGTGTATATTTCATCATCTCATGTGCGAAGTCATCATTCATCCATTCAGGCTTGATCATCTCATCGGTATTGACGAAACGGGCGCCGCAGGCATCAGCCAATTCGATGGCGCGTGTGAGGCGCGGTATGGCTGCTTCGGGCTTCATCAATGGGCTATGCGCGCTCAAGCTGGCGACCTTTACGCCATATTTATCACAGATCTCTTTCATCAGGAGATTGTCGTTCTCCATGGAATAGGAGTGGAAGTAGTTGACTTCGCTGAGCAGTTCCCATCCGGTATGCACCATGGGTTCGACATACTTGTACCCTAAATCAGAAGCGATCTGAACGCCTGCCTCGAAACTCTTGTCTGAGCTTCTGACAAACTCCATGTTGATTGCAATCTTGAATTTTGCCATGATGAAGTCCTCCCTTTATTGATACGTAATTACTTTATCACAATTGGGGAAAGTATAGTATATGAAAATTCTTCATGAAAGAATTTGATATGTGAGGGCAGCTTAAATGGAGCGGCTTGTGGGGGTTTTGTAACTGGAAACTTGAAACTTGGTGGACGGCTGTCATTTTGGAGTGCGGTGGCAAGCGGTATTCCGCGCGACACCGCTTTTGCGAGACCAAGAAAAGCGGTGCCGCGCTCGTCTTCCGACGCTGCTTGTCACCGCACTCCAAAAAGATCTCGCCATCTATTGTGCTTTTTCCTGTTTTAGGTTTGTGATTTGAAGACGTAGGCATTATTATGAATGGCTTAAGTTCAAATCCCCAAGAGAATGGAGTGAATCATGAGACAATGGATGCTGTTCCTGAATGTGCTGCTGACGTTATCGCTGATGGCCGAGAAGAGGCCGAATATATTGGTGATGGTGAGCGATGACCATGGGTATGCTGATGTCGGTGTTCAGGGGGGCAAGGATGTGCCGACGCCCCATCTGGATGCGCTTGCGAAGTCAGGCATGCGTTGCACAAGCGGGTATATCTCACATCCGTTCTGCTCTCCGTCGCGCGCAGGGCTGTTGACCGGCCGTCAGCAGCAGCGGTTCGGACACGAGTGCAATCCGGTCTATGACCCACTCGATGACAAGGAGGGCTTGCCCATGACGGAACGGTTGCTGCCTCAATTCATGAAGGAGGGCGGCTATCGCACGGGATGGGTGGGGAAGTGGCATTTGGGGTCTGCCCCTCAGTTCGTGCCCTGGAAGCGCGGCTTTGACGAATGCTTTGGTTTTATTGGGGGCGGTCATGCCTATAAGGATTGGACGCCGACAGGACGCCAATACACGCTGGCCCTGACCCGTAACGGCGAGCCGGTCCCTGGGGTTGAGAACGAGCATCTGACAGGGGTGCTTGGACGTGAGAGCGCGGCCTTCATCACGCGCAATAAGGAGAACCCCTGGTTTCTCTACGTGGCCTTTAATGCGCCGCACACCCCGCACCAGCCGACCATGGAGCGCGAGAAGCAGTTTGAAGCGGTGACGGAGGTGAATCGCCGGCGTTATCTGGCGCAAGTCAGTTTGATGGATGATGCGATTGGAAAGGTGATGGACGCACTGGCGGCAAGCGGACAGCAGGAGAATACGTTGGTCTTCTTCTTTTCGGACAACGGGGGCGCTGTTCATAATGCAGCCTCGAACGGAGTGTTGCGTGCGGGGAAGGGATCGGTCTACGAAGGCGGTATCCGTGTGCCCTTCCTGGTGAGCTGGCCTGGCAAGCTGCCTGCAGGAAAGCGCTATGACCAGCCGGTTTCATCCTTGGATGTCTTTGCAACCTCCTTGGGGTGTGCGGGCGTTCCCATGCCGACAGACAAGATCTATGACAGTGTGAATCTCATTCCCTTCTTGGCCGGGGAGAGCAAGGCGTCTCCGCACAAAACCATCTTTTGGCGTTTGCAGGGTAAAAGGGGCGGTATGGCGCTTCGCGAGGGGAAATGGAAATTGGTCAAGCCGACGGAAGGGGATGTGGAGTTATATGATGTGGTTACAGACATTGGAGAAACCACGGATGTGGCAAAGGCGAATCCCGAAATAACTGCCCAGCTATCAAAAAACCTTGAAGAACGGAACAAGCAGATGATCGATCCTGTCTTTCTTGGCTCGTCCGTCAAGAATGAGGACTGGGGCCCGGGCGGCATCAACCAGAAAAATAATCCGAAGCCAAAAGCGAAGGCAAAGAAATAATATGCCCCGTGGAGAAGTGTCAATAAGTCTTAGAAGTGTCAGTAAGTGTCAATAAGTTGGGAATCAGAGGCTAGCATCCGAATAGCGCGAGTATTTTTTGGAGTGCGGTGGCAAGCGGTATTCCGCGCGACACCGCTTTTGCGAAACCCAGAAAAGCGGTGCCGCGCGCGTCTGCCGACGCTGCTTGTCACCGCACTCCAAAAAGATCTCTCGATCTCATGTTTTTTGTGACATTTTGTGGGTTTTGTGGTTCCACCCAATCAAGTTACAGTTTTGAACGTCCGACAGGCGTTTATGTAGGCTTCGATGTTAGCCCAGGGGACTTCGGGTTCGAGCATGTGGGTGGGGCAGCAGAAGAGTCCGCCTTTGGGGCCTGCGAGGGAGAGATTTCGTTGGACCTCGTCACGCACCTGTTCCGGGGTGCCGAGCGGCATGAGTTGCTGGGTGCCGAGGGTGCCATTGAAGGAGAGACGGTCGCCATACTTTGCATGAATTTCTTTAAAGTCCATGCACTCGGGCTGGACGGGGTTTAGGATGTCCACGCCGACGTCAATGAGGTCGTTGATAAAGGGCTCGATGAAGCCGCAGGAATGGTAGCTGATGAGGATGTCGGGATTGACTGCGCGGGCAGCCTGGATGACGCGTTGCAGGCGCGGTTTGAGCCATTCTTGGTACATGGATGTGGACATCATGATGGTGTGTTGCATGCCGATATCATCCCCGAGGCCAAGAATATCGACGCCCGCTTCCGCGAAGTGACGAGCCCTGAGGCAGGCAAGGTCGCACACCTTGTCCAGCAGATAGGCGGCCATGGGATCCTCGCACCCCATGTCGACGAAGAGATTATCCATGCTGCGGAGATACCATGCTGTCTCCCAGATCGTGCACTCTGCCCAGACAAAGACGGCAAGGCCATCCGCATGGATCGCGTCGACTTTCGGCTTCAGGTATGAAAAGTCAAGATGTTCAAAATCCGGCCATGGATAATTGGCGAGGTCTTCGACGCGCGTAGCGTGTGTGAGCGGATGATGCATGCGCGTCATGTGATGTGCGCCGGGGGCTGCTTCATGGGCGACGCCCCAGCCATCAAACTTAACCTCATGGGTAAAGCCATTGGGGTAAAACCGGCTCCAATCCGTGGCCGCTCGATAGGGGATACGGAACACCTCATCAAAGTTCCACGCGAATCCTGGGTCATAGATGATGCGGTAGGGGGCTCCAAACTGCTTCAGATAATCGCCTTTTGCGTCCGGGTAGCGGCTGTTGAACTCTGCGACAAGCGAAGGGCACAAATGAAAGCCAATGGGTACGTCTTGATAGCCTTGGCGACGGTAAAGGCTTAATAGATTTTCACGAGGTGTCATAACGAATCCTTTGTATGGCTATCATCGTATAGAAGTAGGGCCCCTTTAGCAATTCCAAAATTGAGTCCAAGCTAGTCTTGATAGCGGCGGCGATTTTCTGTACACTGATACCTTCAAATTGGCGAAAAGGGAGCTATTGTATGGAGTATTTCATTTTGCTCGTGAGTGCGATTCTGGTGAATAATTTTGTGTTGAGCCGGTTTTTGGGTATTTGTCCCTTTTTGGGCGTCTCCAAGTCGATACCCACGGCCATGGGCATGTCGGGTGCGGTTATTTTTGTGATCACCATTGCCTCGGCTGTTACCTGGGCGTTTCAGAAGTATCTGTTGGAACCGTTGGGGCTTGAAAAGTTTTTGCAGACCCTGGCCTTCATCTTAGTGATTGCAGCGTTGGTTCAGTTGATTGATATTGTGATGAAGCGCTTTGCGCCACCGCTTCATGCGGCTTTGGGTATTTACCTGCCGTTGATTACGACCAATTGCGCTGTTCTCGGTGTGGCGGTCATCAACATGAAGGATGGCAACGGCTTCATTAAATCCGTTGTCTTTGGTTTTGCGGCGTCGGTCGGGTTTGCGTTTGCCCTCCTGATTTTCACAGGGCTTCGCGAAAAGATAGACCGAGCTGATCCGCCCCGTTGCTTTAAAGGTGTGGCCATTTCATTGGTGACGGCAGGCTTGTTGAGTCTTGCCTTCATGGGGTTCAGCGGGTTAGTGAAGTAGCAACCTGCGCCTTTTTTTAACACGTGACTTATTTTTTTTATGGATCCAATTACAACATCAACATTGTGTATCGGCGGGGTAGGACTTGTCAGTGCGGCCGCATTGGCTGTCGCCGACAAATTTCTAACAGTCCCTGAAGATCCGCTTATTTCCAAGGTTGCGGGATGTCTGCCAGGGGCAAACTGCGGCGGTTGCGGCTATGCCGGCTGCGCCGATTACGCCCGTGCGATTGTGAAAGCTGGCGCGGAACTCAATATGTGTGCTCCGGCTGGCAGTGATGGCGCAAAGGCGATCGGGGCGGTACTTGGGAGGGACCCGGGAACTGGGGTCGAGCGTAGGGTGGCGCTGGTGCTGTGTTGTGGCGATTTTACAGAGGCTGTGCGTCGCTCCTACTATAACGGGATTGCGGAGTGTGCGGCAGCGCAAGCAACGGCTGGCGGCGACAAGGGATGCACATACGGTTGCCTCGGCTATGCCTCCTGCGTTCGGGCGTGTCCGGTACAGGCGATCCGGCTTGAAAAAGGGATTGCCAAAGTGAATAAGCAACTCTGCATTTCCTGCGGCAAATGCGTGGCCACCTGTCCCCGGAAGTTGATTAAACTGGTTCCCTTCAAGGCGGAGATCCACGTCTTGTGCAGTTCGCCGGAGAAAGGGCCGGTTGTTAAAAAAGTCTGTGGGACCGGCTGCATCGGTTGCCGGATCTGTACCAAGCTTGCGGGGGATGCGATTGTTATGGATGGCTTCTTGGCCAAGGTGGATTACACGAAAGAGCTGAACAACCCGGAGTTAATTGCCAAGTGTCCGGGGAAATGCATTCGCTCGGCATAGGGTTGAGGTGGGCCTGTTGACTATTTGGAACGATACTAAAAAATGAAGACTGAAAACTCGACGTTCACGTTTAAGGGCGGAATCCATCCGCAGTACTTCAAAGAGGTGACAGCCGGCTGCGCCCTCCGGTCGATTCCGACCCCTGACCATCTGTTTGTCTCCATGCAGCAGCATCTGGGTGCTGCTGCGAAAACTCTGGTCAAGCAAGGGGATCAGGTGAAACGCAACCAGCTGATCGGTGAGCAGAATGGCAATATTTCGGCGCCGGTACATGCGCCGGTGGCGGGCAAGATCTCCGCGCTTGTCTCTGTTCCGACGGCTGCTGGCCGTCTCTCCCCGGCGGTGATTATTGAGCCCGATGGCAGTGACGAAGTCGAGTTTTATGAGCCGTTCAAAGAGTGGCAGGGCGCCGACGAAAAGGCCATGGTCGCACGGATCAAGGAAGCGGGCGTGGTGGGCATGGGCGGCGCTGGCTTTCCTACGGGGGTCAAGATGTCGCCACCGCCCGGGAAGAAGATCGACACGCTGATCATTAACGGTGCTGAATGTGAGCCTTATCTGACGGCTGACCACCGGATGATGTTGGAGCATGCCCAGGAGATTCACATCGGGATCGAGATTTTGCGCAATATTCTAGGGGCAAAAACCGTTCGGATCGCGATTGAGGATAATAAGCCAGATGCGATTCAAGCCATGGAATCGGCCTTGAAGCAGATGGCGGGTGATGTGGCGGTATCTGTTTTAAAGACGAGTTACCCGCAGGGGGCTGAAAAGCAGCAAATCTTCTCTGTGACAGGGCGTCAAGTCCCGCGTGGCGGGCTTCCGATGGATGTGGGATGTGTCGTTGAAAATGTCAGTACGGCGTATGCGGTTTACGAAGCTGTCATGAAGGGGCAGCCCTTAACCTATCGTGCCATTACCGTCACAGGTGATGCGATTGAGAATCCCTCCAATCTCTGGGTGCCGTGCGGCACGCAATATCAAACCCTGATTGCTGCGTGCGGGGGGATGCTGGGCCATGCGATGAAGGTCATATCCGGGGGGCCGATGATGGGCTTTGCGGTGAGCGGCTTGGACATTCCGACCACGAAAACCTCCTCGGGCCTGTTGTGTCTGACCCAGGCACGCGTCGCGAACTATACTTCTCAGGCCTGTATTTCGTGTGGGCGGTGTGTCGAGGCCTGTCCCATGCGGCTTATTCCGTCTGAGCTGAGTCAGTTTATCGAGGCTGAGGATGTCGCAAGCGCGGAGCAGATCGGGCTGATGGATTGTGTGGAATGCGGTTCGTGCGCGTATGTCTGTCCGGCTCACCGTCCGCTTGTGCACCACTTCCGGCGCGGCAAGGGCGTTGTGCTCGCAAAGCGTGCGTCAGCTCCGGCAACCGCCAAAAAATAGAATAATCGCTGATTCACTTTTTACTCGTTATTCTAGCCTAAATAAGTCATAATTTCTCCTATTGTATTAGAGGGAGATGGGTTATGGTTGCGAAACGGGCATTTATTTTCATAGCTTTACTGCTTTCAGCGTGTTTGGGAAGGGCTGCGCTTGTCATTAACGAAGTTTGTTATGACAATTCTGTGCTTCGGGATGAAAACGGTGCTGCGCCTGACTGGATTGAACTCTACAATTCAGGGTCCGGAAGTGTGAACATCTTTAATTACGGGTTGGATGATGAGAGCCCCTTTGTGCATGCGCCTCCGCTCGGGACGGGCAATGGTCTGCGTCTACCAGACTATACGATTCCTGAAGGCGGCTATCTGGTTGTCTTGACAGGGGTTGCGACCTCCAACTATACGACCTGGGTCACGGCTCCGGATATTGCGGTGATTCCCGAAAATGCGACCTGGAAATTCTCCGCGCCCTCCAGCGCCCCTGTATCAACATGGATGACTGCTGCCTTTAATGACACGACGTGGTCAAGCGGCATGGCCCCTTTCGGTTACAACGATGCCACGCTGAATATGGATTGCGCAACCGTCCTCGGCTATGGCGGAAACCCGGCGAACCGTTATCCGACGGCCTATTTTCGAAAAACCTTCAATCTCATCAATCCGTCGGTGGTCACGGGGCTGGTGGTGACGGCCCGCATCAATGACGGCTTGGTCATGTATTTAAATGGTGTCGAAGTCTTGCGAAACATCATGCCTTTGGGAGCAATCGCCTATACGACCTTGGCGAACATCCCTGTCCCGCCGACAGAGTGGACAACATTTTTGCTGCCGACCAATGGCTTGGTTAAGGGGAGCAATCTCATAGCTGTCGAAGTCCATCAAGCCTCAGTATTGAGCACTGACTTCATTATGGACATGCAGGTTACGGCGTTGGTTCATGATCAGGTTCCTGTTGCGCATGGCCAGTTTGGCTTGAGCAAGACGGGTGAAAAAGTGCACCTTTTTGACTCCGTGCTTAACAACATACATGAGTTTGCAAAGCCTCCTTCCGAACCTGGCGAAAACCGCTCGTATGGTCTGGCTGCTGACGGGGTGAAGGGGACTTATAAGATATATGCGAAGCCGACGCCAGGGTTGCCGAACGCGACCTATACCCAGAAATATCAACCCACATTGACGAATCAACTGCCTCGTTTTTCAGTGGCGCCGGGATTTTATCAGAACAATACTAACATAACGTTGAGTACACCGTCTGTGGGATATCGGATCTATTATACGTTGGACGGGAGTGATCCGTGGAATTCCA
This sequence comes from uncultured bacterium, assembly GCA_942493055.1. Classification (GTDB taxonomy): domain Bacteria; phylum Verrucomicrobiota; class Kiritimatiellia; order RFP12; family UBA1067; genus CAIZQW01. The sequence continues at coordinate 5,768,548 of OW818680.1, forward strand.
CCACCTATGTGAACAGTGGCAATCCAATTGCTATGAACGCAGCTTCCGCTGTCTCTTCGGGCCTTTCATGGCTTCGCACCAACCCTGTTGAGATTACCAACAATGTCCCGTCCGCCGGATGGCAGGCGCCGATCGGTACGGTTGCAAAAGCGGTTGTCCTGCGGACGATTGCGGTGGATAGTGCGACACTCTCCTTCTGTTCCCCTGAAAGGCGGGGGACCTATTTTATCGGCAATCAATTTACCAATCGTGTGCTGCCGATCGTCTCGGTCACAACAGATACGAATAACCTCTTTGGTTTTGTTTCCGGCATGTATGTTCCCGGCAAGGAGTACGCGGACTCCCCCGTGGGGTATGGTGATAACAAATGGGGTAAGCCCTATGCAAACTATCATCAGGACAGTAATGGCGTCTCCTGGGAACGGCCGGTTCAGGTTGAACTCCTGGAGACCAATCGGACAACCATGGCGTTCACCAACAGCATGGGCATCTCGATGTATGGCGGCGGGACACGTTCGCTTCCCCAAAAGACACTTTATTTAATTTCACGGCTTAGCGAGTATGGTGTGGATGCGATCAACTATAAACTTTTCCCCGATGAGACAGCCTCGACGTATAAGCGCTTCCTTTTGCGCAACAGCGGAAATGACTGGTATGGGATGAGCGCGACCACCAACGGGATTGCGACCATGATGAAAGACGCCGTCTTTCACCGGATTGTCAAGAGCCTTGACCTGGCGATGCTGGCGTACCGTCCGGCCTCCGTGTATATCAATGGCGAGTACTGGGGGATCCAGAATCTGCGTGAAAGCGTGGACAAGCATTACTTTGCAACCCGGTATGGACTTGATCCGGATAATATTGATATCTTGATGCATGAAGAGGATCCGATTGAAGAGGAGAATGTCCAGATTATCCGTGTGGACGGAAATACGAGTAGCGATGAGGAGTATGAAGCGTTGCTCGAATGGATCGATGCGAATCCGCTGAGTTCATCGTCAAACTACAGCATGGTCCAAAATTGGGTTGACGTGACGAATCACGCGGATTACATCATCGCGGAGAGCTTTTTTGGAAACACGGATTGGCCGATCAATAATTGTGACTTCTGGAGAGCGCACACGAATCAAGTCGCCACGTGTGGCAAGTATGGGGATACCCGCTGGCGCTGGCTGATGTATGACCTTGATATGGCGGGCGAGAAGGGGACCAACTTTAACATGTTCACCTACTTGTCGGGCAGTGACATGACAGGAAAGCGGGAACCGGGATTTCTGATTAACCAGCTTTGGTCGAATGAAGATTTCAGGGATTACTTTATTAAGCGCTATGCGAATGTACTGAATACGACCTTCAGGCCTGAGCGCATGTCACAGATTATCACGCAAGCGGCCAACGCCATTCAGAATGACATTGAAAAGCACTTTCGCCGGTGGGGCCGTACCTATACGAAGGAGCAATGGCAGCAAGAGGTGGATACCACGCTCCTTCAGTATACTGCCGTGCGGCATGCCAAGACGTTTGAACACCTGGATGCGAAGTTTGGTTTAGGCGGCACAGGGTCGATCACGGTGCGCAATGCGAATCCGGCGGGCGTGGGGGGGCGCTTTCTTGTCAATGGGCTATCGCTGACGAATGGCACGGAGGGCGTGACCAACCGCGCAGTCTGGACGGGAACCTTCTTCCAAAGCCTTGCAGTGCCTGTGCAGGCGATTCCGGATGCCGGGTATCTCTTTGATGGCTGGGTGGGGACGGCTGTTACGAATCCGAGCCCGAGTCTGTTTGTAGGCGCTGTGCCGCTTGTGTTGACTGCGCGCTTCCGTCCTGCTACGTCAAATGCTTGCCCGACGACAGGGTATGAGCGCTGGCAGGTTGACAACTACCTGGAAGCGCAGGTGCTGGGCGGCGTTGATGCTGCACCTGAAGCGCCCTCAGGGTATGCCGGCATGAGCAACTTCCAGCTCTATGCCTTTGGCATGAATCGTGATGGTCTCCTCAGTGATGAGGAGCGGCTTGCCCGGGCTTCCCTCACCATCAACACTTACAGTAACCTTTTGTGGGTGGGTTATACCCGTCTCAACAATACGTTTACGGATGTAAGCTATACCTTAAAGATCACCCCCAGCTTGGAAATGCCCATCCTCTGGAGCAATGCGGTGATGGGGGTTGATCTCGATCCGCGCGCAACGACCAACATCCTGGATGCGCGCACCTGGCATTTTGATGTGCGGCTACCGGCGGCCTCTCCCGCAAAGGATAAGCGGTTCTTTAAACTTGAAGTCTTACCCCAGTAGTCAAGGGGGAATGGCATCAAGCAACTAAACACTGGAACCGTGGAAAGTGTGTCGAGCATGAGAAACGCAACGGTTCATACGGCAACGGTCTCAAACCACGCGAAGCGCGGGTGTGTGTATGCGTACGCTTGTATGATCGTCTCGGGGCTTGCTTATTTTGCACAGGGGCAGGTTATCATTAATGAAATGGTAGCTGCGAACTCGGACAGGTTATTGCAGCGCACGCAACCCGGGTATCCCCGTCTTGGCCTTGCCGAGCAATGGACTAGCCCGGCCTATAATGACACGTTGTGGAAGATGGGAAATGGCCCATTCGGCTTCGGTACATTTCCGGGTGTTACGTGGGGTGTCAACACGTCATTGCAGATGCAAAATAAGACGCCCTCCCTCTATATCCGGAAGCGGTTTGATGTTTCATCGCTCCAGGCCAGTTCAACCAATCAGCTTCAACTTGCGCTCCGCTATAATGATGGTTTTGTTGCTTTTCTGAACGGTCAAGAAGTCGCCCGTCGTAACATGGGCAATCCTGGGATGTATGCCTACCGTGACCAGCCCTCATTTAATGTGAATGCCAATTCCTCCGTCGAGATCATCAATCTGGGGAGTGCTAATCTCCTGCTGGCAACGGGTACAAATACGCTTTCTATCCAGACGCACAACTATGCAATAACAGGAACAGGAGCTGAAAGCTTTATCATTCAAGCCGATCTCCTGCTTGCAGAAAGCATCCCCGAACTACTCGTCGCCTCTAACGGCTCATGGCGTTATTTTGTTGGCAGTATGGAGCCTTCCGGTGGCGTGATCGATTATGGAATGATCTCCGATACAAACGCATCACTGGTCACATGGGCTTCGCGTACGTTCAATGACTCATGGTGGCCAGAGTCCCTCGGGCCGATCGGATGCGACAGGAACGCGCCCTTTTACGGGCTAGGAACCAACCTTACAAGCGAGGTATACAACAAGGCCCTCTCTCTCTATGTGCGGTCCCTGTTCTCGGCCACACCAGCGGAAACCCAAAGTACAAACGCGCTTCAAGTGACGATTGATTACGATGACGGGATTATTGTCTATATCAATGGGCGTGAAGCTGTCCGCCGTAATGTGGGAACAGCGAATACCATTACGCCCTTTAATGCCGCCGCACTCTCAACACATAATGCAAATGGGGATGGGGCCACGACAAATGCTGAAGAGGTCGTTTCTATTGGTTCTGCAAAGGATTGGCTTGTTTCAGGAGATAATGTGGTCAGTATACAAGTGCATAACAGTTCGCTCACCAGTTCCGATATGATTGGACGGGTAACCCTCGTGATGACGGGTTCAGGAGGAAGAGTCCTCGTCCTTCCCGGAGATGAGGTCCGATATTTTGTAGGAATCAGCGAGCCTTTTGTTCAAGATGATGAAACCGACAACGAAATGGATTTTGATACGCCTGATTCGGAAGGGGATTGGATCGAACTCTATAACGCTGGACCTCAAGAAGTTGATCTGTCAGGCTGGAAGCTGACGGATGACGAAGCGGAATGGCAGAAATGGTCTTTTCCTCCGAACACCCGTATCCCCGCAGGTGGCTATCTCGTTGTGATGGCGACGGGGTATGACATCGGCCCGACGAATGGGGCGACCTATTTGCATACGAACTTCAAGCTGAGTGTGGAGGGAGAGTATCTGGGGCTCTATGACGCTTATGGATATTTAAAGAGTGAGCTCTCTCCTCAGTTCCCAGTGCAAAGCGCGTTTTACTCGTATTCCCGAGGTTCGACGGGGCAGTTCGCTTACTCTGATCGGGCGACGCCAGGCTTTGCAAACACGGGGACATGGTATGCGGCCATTCTTCAAGCCCCGGTTTTCAGCCAGGCAGGAGGATTATATGATCCGCCGACCACGCTCCAACTTAGCGCTCCTGACTCAACCTCTGCGATCCGCTATACCGTTAACGGCAGTGAACCCTCGGAGACGAATGGACTGGTCTATACAACGCCGCTAACACTCTCCGCAACAACCATTCTTCGCGCCTGCTGCGTGAAATCCAACTCGATTTCCTCCCCAATTCTTTCGTACACCTATCTGCTGTCGCAATCCGCAGCGAAAAAAACAATACCCGCGCTTTCGTTTATTGGCGATCCAGGTCTTGCTTTCTATGGAACCAATGGCATACCTTCTCTCCTCAATCCAGAGGGAATCATGTCGATCAAAGGAGGGGCCTATCCAGGGGGTGTCTGGTCCGGAACTGGGGATCCGGCAGCCTTTAATATCCCCTCCTTGCGCGGGCGCTGCTCTGAAAGGCCGGTCTCGTTTGAATATTATCCTACAAATGGCTCGCCCTTTCGAACGGATCTTGGGATACGGATTGCAGGCAGCCCCTATACCCGGCCGCGGTATAAATTGACACGAGCGGCCACGACCTCTTTTGCGTATAATGATGCTTTACTAAAGCCTTCTTTTAATCTCTTTTTCCGATCCGAGCTCGGGGATGCGCAGATTGAATATCCTCTTTTCCCTGACAGCAAAATCAGTGTGTATGAAGATATCCGTCTTCGCGCGGGGCACAACGACGTGTCCAATCCTTTTATTCGTGATGAGTTGCTGCGCCGCATTTATCGAGGAACAGGACAAGTGAGTGCAATGGGGCTCTTTGCGTCTGTTTATATCAACGGGATATGGAAAGGCTACTACAATTTCACGGAACGGGTGAGAGAGGCCTTCATGCAGCAATACTACAACAGTACGGCTGACTGGGATGTGCAGCAGCGCAATGAATTTGCCAGCGGCGATCCGATCCATTGGAATGCGATGTTCAAATATTTGAGAACAAACACGTTGTCGACGGTTACTGCTTATCTGGGTGTTCACGACTTTTTGGATGTGGATAACTATATTGATTATATTATGGTCAATGCGTTTGCCGGCACATGGGACTGGCCCAATAATAACTGGATTGCCTCCCGCGAGCGCACAGATGCAGGCCGGTGGCGTTTTTATGTGTGGGATGCCGAGGGAGCGTTTACACGCACCACGGATTACAACACGTTCACCACCGATTTGACCATTACGGATGCTAAGACGACAACGGACAAATATATACCTGCCATTTATACCTTGTTGAAAGTCTCCCCTGAATTTCGCTTGCGCTTTGCGGATCGGGTGCAGAAACAGCTCTTCAAGACAGGGGCCCTGACACAGCAAAGCATGAGTCAGAATTTTTATATGCTGCGCGACCAGATCAATCCGATTATGAAGGAGACGACAACCTCGTATCTCAATGAAACGTTTCACAACACGTGGATTGCCAATGCGACGCGGCGAACGGTGTTTTTTGACCAGTTGATCGGACAGGGGCTTTGGATCACGAATACTCTTGCACCCGAGTTCAGCCAGCATGGCGGAGATATTACGACCAATACTTGGATTTCAATCACCAATCTGAATCTCACGGGGTCCATTTATTTTACGACGAACGGTCTTGATCCGCGCGCCCCGGGCGGAGCCATCAGCGGTGCGCTTTATACAGGGCCTTTCCGGCTACGGGAGAGCGCGACGGTCAAAGCGCGCGTCCTTTGCAATGGTTCGGATTGGAGTCCGCTCCAGGAGGCTGCCTTTACTGTTCCGCTCCTCTATCCAACCTTCATTGCTACGGCCTCTGAAGCAGATTGGAACGTGAATGCGCATTGGAGTACTTCACCTCTTTCTTATCCGAATGGAGTCGGCAGCTCTGCGCAAATCAATCAGCTCGCGAACAAAAATCGAGAGGTCAAGCTGGCGGCACCCGTGACGAACAGCACGCTTATTTTAAATTTTGGCGAGGGGTCGACGCGCATTCGCCTTGAGGATGAAAACAGCGACACACCTTTGACGTTTCGCGTTATCACTGGAAATCCGAATGTCATTGTCAATGGGACGGGGTCGGGGTATGCGGAGTTCGACCTGGATTCCGGGGTTCTCCTGCCCCAAACGCTCAGGCTAACAGTAAATCATCCGACAGGGGAGTCCCAGTATGGTGCGTTACGGATGAGGAAAACATGGAGCGGGAGCGGCGGCATTATCAAAGATGGCGTGGGCGTGGCGACCTTTACTGGCGCAGGCAAGAGCTACACGGGGACAACACTGATCAGCATGGGTGTGCTTCAGGTGAAAGCTGATTCGGAACCTGAGAATAGCACGCTTCTGCAGGTCAACCCCGGCGGGCAGATACGCCTGGTGGAGGGCGGCAGCTATGCCCTCGGCGTGACGCTGCGTCTGCGAGGGGGTGGGCGAGGAGGAACACTCCCGGAGGTGCCCAATCTTGGGCGCGAAGGCGCGCTCCGTTTTCAGCCAACGGAGTCAGATGAGTATGCCTCTATGACGAGCCCAGTTGTTTTTCTGGGGCCTTCCGTCATCCATGTCGAAGGGGCGTCGAGCACGCTTGCGCTTACCGGGACATTGACGGGACTCGGGCCGCTCTCACGAACCGGGAGTTTCATTAAGACAGGGGAGGGCAACTTAATACTCTTTGCTTCCAGTACGAACTACGCGGGATCGGCCATCCTCAGCAATGGAACCGTGACTGTTCATGGTCAGCTTGTGATGCCGCTGCTTGTCGAAGCCGGGGCAACCCTTTGCGGCTCTGGCAAGGCGGGGTCGATTCAGGGCAGCGGCACGGTTGCGCTGGACAAGGAAATACTCACCGCGTCATCGTCAGTCGGGCTGAACTACGCCTTTGCTTTTGCAGCAGCTGCGCCCTCCTATTCAACGGCGACCACGTGTGGTAATGGGCTATTAAAGGTGGACTCCATCCAGCACAGTCTTTCGAATTCAGTGATTGATATCTGCTTGGATAAAGCGCTTCTTTCCGGGGACACCCTGCGCGGCGGCTATTTTGTTGCTCAGGGGGATACCTTGAGGCAGTTCCTGACCAATGCCGTAATCCGCTTCTATGAGCCGGATGTGAACGGGAGTTATCACTTTGCGGGCAGAACCTATTCGACCTACAGCGGTGGGCTTGCTTTGAAGGTGACTTCGGTTCCTGAGATAGCTGATTTCGCAGAGGGGGTTCGGCTTGGCTACGTGATGGAAGTCCGCGCGTCAGGGGATCCCATTGACTACAATGAATGGAAGCAAGGCAACTTCTTGCCGGAAGAGCAACTGCTCCCTGAAATCTCGGGGCCGCTTGCACTCGCAAATGGTGCGCAAATACCCAATCTCTTCCGCTACGCATTCAACATGAAGCGAACCGATGTTGTGACAAACCAGACCCCTCAATTTGCAATTGAAGAGGGGGTGCCGACCTATCGGTTCCGCTTTGATGCAGGGAAGCTGGATTTGACCTATCAGGTCGAGGGCAAGCCAAGTCTGACGGGAAGTTGGTCGCGCGTACTCTTTAATTCCCGCACGCATTCTCCGTTTATGTGGGCGTGGGATGGCACACTGCTGACCATCCGTGATGAAGAGGCTGGCCCGTCAGTGGAGCCGACTTACTTCTATCGGCTCCGTACGATACTGGATGATTAATCCTGCAGGCGTATTTGGAAGAAGCCGCGAAGCGTCCCTGGCAGGGATGGATGCTGAAGATCGATCGTCAGCGTATCACCCTCGCGTGACCAGACATCTGCGTCGCAGGGCGCCCAGCCATTGAGATCCTCTGAGAACCAAAGCGCTAGGGTCCCTTCTAACCCGCGTGTGCTGAGCAGCATGAATCGTTCCTGGGTGATGCTCGCGGAGGTGAACATCGGCGAATCCAGGGTTCCGGGCGAGCCAAAGTGATTATAACTGGGACGCCATTGCTGCGAGGTGCTCCATTGTGGCTCAGGCGCTGCCAGATCAACTGCGACAAGGGAATAGCCTGAGTCGACGGTTTCCGGATACCAGCTTGCCGCGTAAGTAAAGGCCAAGATGTTGCTGGATGCGGGGGTGACCAGCGAAAGTTTTTCACCGCTCCGGGAAAGGTTGCCGCTTGTCCAGGCGATGAGGGTCATATTGCTTGTTGAATGGCGCGTAGCAAAGGTCTCTGGATTCTTTGCAAGGACAAGGCGTGCATGGGGAGCCAGGTCAAGTGGCGCGAATGTATGTGTGATGCCATTGGCAAAGCGTATGCCGGTCAAGTCTAAAGGGGAGAGCCCGTTATTCCGAAGTTCAAGCCATGCGTACGCATCTCCTCCGAGGGGTGCATACATGAGCTCGGTGATCCGCAGGCTCGAATAATCCGGGGGCGGGCGATAGGTTGTCAAGACGCTCTCCTCAAGGGGGCTCCACGTGTTGCCGTCAAAGGAGCGTGCCCGCAACGTGGTGTTGCTGGTAATTGAAAGGGATGTGTACGGAAGACCAGCATCGGGCGTAGTCGATAGGGCCAAGTCGAAATAGAGGTCCGAGCTTGCTGCGTTGCATTGGTGTACCTCGACCGCGACGGTATTGGAGCCTAAGCGCAAGAGATTTGTAATGGAGACTGTCCGTGCAAGGAGGTTTGTCTGGTCTGCGTTCCCGACAGTAACGGACGAGAATGTTGAATACCCGGCCGGTCCGACAGGCATATATTCCTGAAAGATCTCTGTCCCGTTCAGGTAAATAATAATGCCGTCATCGCGCATCATCGTCATGTCGAGGAGTGTCATACGGTTTGTGGCGGCGAGTTCAAAGGTGCGTCTGAAATAGGTCGTTATGACCTGCGTGCCGCTTGTGCCGGTGACATATCGGCGGGTTGTTGTCGCAACAGGCGCCGTCGGTGCAGAGCCTGCAAAGCCGAGTGTCGCAGCGCCCGAGGACCAGCTTGCGTCAGCATAGCCGACCTCTGTCCATGCACGCCCGGCAATGTTGGTCGGGGCAGTGCCAAGATCGAAGTAACGCCACTGTGCTTTTAAAGGGACAAATAGCTGAGGTTCTTGGGAGGGGACGCCGACATACTGTGCAGATGGGTTAATTCCACCTCCAGGAAGCCGTGGGTCAGAGCCATCCACGGTATAATAGTAAGAGGAGTTCCCCGTGATGCTGGCGGTATAACCAACGGGCACGATGGCATTGTTGGTATTACAGCGCGGAGCTCCCAGCGATGGATACCAGCCACGGCTGACAAACTGGCTGATCACATTATCACAACGGAAGGGAAGATACTGGGTGACAACGGCATTGCAGGCCGGGAGCCACGTTGCATCGCGGGTGCGTCCGCGTCCCCAGCGAGCAGACTCTCCGATGATGGCCAGGTCGAGCTCTTTCATGCGGCTTAAGAAGCGCAGCTGCGCGTTTGTCGGAGTCAATGCCCCGTTCCCCTGGAGATGCTTATAGATTAAATCGCCGACGCGTGTCCGGTAGTCCGGGTGCTGGCAGAGACTGAGATGGAGTGTGGCTGGGTTGAAGTCCACCTGTGTCGTTAAAGTTGAGCCGAGGGAGGTCCCGTCGTAGGTCACTCCATAGCCATCGCGTGCACCCAAAGAGTGTTCAGCGTCATGCCGATACCAGCTGAAGCCGCCGGGGTTGAGGCGGTTAAAGAGCGCATACATATTATTGGGACGGTTCGGATTCATGAAGGTCGAGACCGGAGAGTCGGAATCCCCCACGTAATAAGCGATCAGCATGTAGACGATCAGATTGTCGACATCGAGGTAATCGGGAAAGCTTGGATTGGCAGAGCCATCTGGATTAAGGCCGCGGACTCTCCAGTAGTTGTTACTGTTGGCGCCTGCGAAACCCTGTGTGATGGCGAGGCTATGGAATGCATGGAAGGCGTCAAAGGTGCCATCGGAGGCGGTTGTGTTGTAGCCAGGCTGGGTTGTTTTGAGGCAGTCCCAGTCATCTGCTTTTCCACCGAGATACGTTGCGGCATAGTCTGCCTCGCTTCTTTCCTGCGTCTGGTAGAGTCCCCAGTACTGGCCGTTGAGATAGAGGTGGTAATAGCGGCTTCGCGTATACGGCATCCCCATATCGCGCTGGGAATCGCGCGAAAAAGTCTCGCGGATAAAGGTCTCTTTATTGTCATTCTGAAACGCCCAGGAGTAATTCTGGGAGGTGCGCAGGTCGACCTTGTCGAACTCCGATGCACCTTCGTTATCAAAGAGGGGGAAGCGCAACTTACTTTCACCGTATTCCGAGCGGAAGAAGAGCCGGAACGAATGTTTGGGGTTGGTCGGACTTCTGCTGAAGGCACCCCGAATACGGAGGCCGGCGTCAATACAAAATTCATGATCGCTGCCGCGAACAGGGTCGATCAGTTCAACGGAAACCGGGCGTTCCCACGCAATGCCGTCGTTTGCTGGATTGACATAGATGCCGGTTGTGGGGTTGAAGAGATTGGAAAGGTCAGTCACAATCGAAAGCGAGGGGATGGAATTCGTCATGCCTTTGCGCAGGCGGACTCCATCGTTCGCCACGATGTCTGTACGCATGCCGTATTCCATTTTGTGACTATTGACCGCGAGGTTCGCTGGCCAGCCAGGCGGTGTCGCGGTGCCCTGCTTAAGGATGTCGTCGAGGAAAAACCAAGACACGGTGTAGACCTGTTGGCGCACCGTGTTGGGGTCGACGACGGCTGCGCGGAGCAGAGTCGAATTTGTGATGGTGAGGGGGCAGGTGTACATGGGGGAGCTTGCAGTCGGCGCGCTGCCATTGAGCGTATAACGGATTGTGGCTTCAGGTGCTGAGGGGCATGACAAGGTGACGTCAAAGGGGGCGGTCTTGTACCCTCGCGGCTCGCTGGACGTGACGGAAGGTGTCGGCGCTGTATAGTTCAGTTCATTCGCAGCGCGAGGCGTGGGCGTTTTGAAATAACCCGGGAAGCGTGTAGCGGGCTGCCAGAGCAGACGTGGCTGGAGAAAGAGCTCATGATCGGATAGGGCATCATTTAAAACCGTGATGCCCAGGATGTTTGTGCCGGGGACAAGGCAGGCTGCCGGGACATCATAAGTGGCCCAGAGAAGGGCGTTTGTTGCTGGGCGTTGAGCGGTTGCGACGCTATTCCATTCGAGCGGCACCGGGACGTTTTGGGTGCCTAAAACAGTGCCATTGATGGAGGCGACGACCCCGTCCATGTGTCGGAGGAAAAGTGTGAAGGCATCGCCTTCGACAGGGGCATTGTCAAAGGTGAAGTCCCATTGAGCATCCACGCGCGAATTGATGTTTCGCATGACAGCTTCGACATTTGTGTCAATGAAAGAGCCAAAGGAACTTGCATGCAGGATACCGCCGGCGGGATCGCCCACCAGCTTAAAGGTCGGAAGTGAAAACTCCTCCTGATAACCTTGTGCCGCAGAAAGCTCAACGCCGGCCCCCCCGCCGTTTTCGAAATAGACAAGGCTTAAGCTGTAAACACCAGCAACAGGAAAGGCGAATGTGGCCAGGGTGTTCGCGATTCCGCGCGGCGTGGAAAACTCGGAGACAAATGTGACCCCATGCCCTGCGATCCGCAGACGGAACCCGTCATCGCTTGCCACACAGAAGGTCCATTGCCCCGCTTCAGGGATATAGATGGACGCCTCGGCGACAAGCGCGAAATTGCTCTTATCTTGTCCGGCTGTGTGAGCAGGGAAAAGAGCGTTCGTGGTAAATGAACCTGTGCCTCCCCCTTCATGGAACTCGACAATCGTCGCGTTTGTCGTGACAGGATAGACACGGTCAGTCTTCCAGTTTGCGCTATTCGCCACTTTGGCTTCCGCAACGTCGATGTTGGCCATACTGGCCGTCATCTCGTAATACTTTATTGTAAACGCGGTGTTACTCAGGCTACAAAATCCGAGCGCACCTGTGCCATTCATCCAAGGCTCAGACCCCTCGGCATTTGGAATGCGATAGCGCATGGGGGTCCCGACTCCGACGAGTTCAATCTCTCGCCTGATGCGGCCATACGAGAGACCTTCGAATTGAACGGGGAAGGCCGGTGCATATGCATCCACGACGGTTTCGCCATCCGGGAGGAAGAGCCCGAGATATTCACCCTCCTTTGAGAGACTGAAGTTTGCATGCAATTCGCCATTGGTTTGGGCAACAGCCGCCCCATCTGCAAAGACGATCAAGAAACCATTCGAAGCAAGGGTCGTCCCCAACGGAAATGACCATTTGGTCCGGTCAGAAGGATTGTCGGTCAGATGCCAACCACCTATATCCACCTCTGAGGGGCCGGTATTCTGCAATTCAATCCAGTCCTCCTCCTCTCCGTCAGCGGTGAGGAAGTCGCCTGTGTTGTCTGCGCAAAACTCCGATATCCAGATATCAGCCCGGCTGCTCGAGGCTAATAACAAGAGAATACTGGCCATGAACCCTAAGGTCTTTAACATGAATATCGTTTTTGTGATCGTGAACATGGTGATGCCCGAGGCGAGTCTAATGAGGTAAATAAAAAGACAAAGTACTATAAATTAAAGTGACCATGCATACAAGCCATAAAGGGTCAGAATTGAAAACAGCCTTGATGAAAAAGGTCAAATGGGGTATTTTGATGCCTATGAGAATAGCTGTTTTTGTCAGTTTTATGAGCGCTGCCATGGTTAGCTTCGGACAGGATATCATTGTGTCTCAGGGAGGGGAGGGGGATTTCAGGACCATTGGCGAAGCGCTGAAGCAGGCGCCTGAGCAGTCGGCAAAACCCTACGTCATTCGGATTCGAAAAGGTGTTTATCGGGAAAAGGTCTTTATTGATAAACCCTTTATTAAGCTGGAAGGTGAAAACCGGGAGACGACACAGATTGTCTGTCCAGTTCTTTGGCGCGTCTGGGAAAAAGAATTTAAGCGATCAAAAGAGAACGCAGACATCCGGTGGGGGTGTGCAACCGTGAATCTATCGCCCCGTGCCAATGACTGCACACTGAACGGCCTGACCATTTACAATAACTATGGTTCAACGATCGAGAACACCGTTGATCACCAGTTTGCCGTTTTTGGTCGCTCGACGCGTGTGATCATTACGCAGTGCAACGTCTATTCCGATGGAAGCGACACCCTCAGCCTGTGGAATAGGGAAGCAGGCATGTACTATCATGCGGACTGCCATTTCCGAAGCCGAGGGGTTGACTATGTGTGCCCGCGCGGCTGGTGTTATGTTACCCGGTGCCGTTTTGAAGGTGCGGCTTATGCGCATCTGTGGCACGATGGTTCCGGCGATCCGAAGCAGAAGTTCGTCATTCGCGATTCAACATTTGAGTCAAGCGTGCCCTCCGTGCTGGGACGTTATCATAAAGACCATTGCTTCTATCTGGTCAATTGCGTGCTCAAGCAGAAAATAAAGGATGTGCCGATCCAGTATGCGTATGCGGATAAAAAGCCGGTGCTACAGTGGGGGGAGCGGATCTACTTCTTGAAGTGCCGCAATCTTGAGGGGCCACCCTTTTCTTGGACAAGGGACAATAGTCCTCTCCCCGTCGAGCAACTTACCGCGAACTGGACCTTTGACGGACGCTGGGACCCTGAACTACGGCCATGATTAAAATCTCCTTTGAGCCCATATAGTACTTGTGAAAACTGTGAAAATGGAGTACCATTTTTTTAACTTTTTTTAAATTACGGAGAGTGTTCAGTATGGACATGCAGATACAATCGAAGGGTATTAAGGGAATCAACATATTTTTGATGTTGGCTGTGGGGTTGCTTGCCCTTGTCGTCTACAGCTTAACACTCTCAAAAGGTGTCTTCCCAGGAGAGTCGGCTTGGTTGATTGCGACGTATACCGGCTTGGAGCCTCTCGAAATCCCTGCGCATCCGGTTTGGGGGGCAATTGTGAAGTGGGTCGGAGACCTTTCGTTTCTCTCCTTGCCCGTCCGTTTGAACTTTATAAGTGTCCTTTGCACAGTCCTTTCAGTGATGCTGATCTTCCGCGTGGTCTCGTTCTTTATTAACGACATTATTACTGAAGAATATTCGTTGGATTACGCACCCTATGTCGCGCGATTTGCAGGTGTGGTGGCAGCTGTTACCTTTCTCTTCTCAGCACCGGTCTGGCAGGCGGCTACTCGTCTTCAGTATCAAAGTTTTGATCTCCTGTTGTTGCTGTTGGCTGTTCAGACGCTGGAATGGTACAGATCATACCAGAGCAAACTTTTGCTGCTGCTGTTTATTATCATTTCAGGGGTTGGTGCCGTGGAATCCGTGCTGTTCGTTCCCGCAATGCCCTTCCTGATCGCTTTTGCCCTCTATGCCATGTTGCGTCGTCAGCACCGGATTTCGAACATTGTCTGGGTGGCGGTTGGAATTCTCGTCGTGATGTCTGCTACGTGGTACTATGTCGCCCGTAACTTCTGCGTCACAGCAGACGTCGAGGCACTGGAGATAACCGGCGTGACGGATGTGATGATCCGCATGGCGCGCATGCATGCCCGGCAGCTTCTCTCTGGGCTGCCGCGTGTCGGCTGGATGATTTTGTTGCTGACGGGGTTTGTGCCGTGGCTCGCAGCGCTCATGGCCTCCTTCCGCGCCTTAAACAACGAGCGTACAATGAGCCAGTATCTGCTCCACTTGACGCTCTCGATGATGGTCATCCTTGGACTGGCCAACGCCGTGTTCTCGCCTTGGCAAATCTTGAAGCCTTATGGCCGCTTGCCAGTTTGCGCATACGCGTTGTTGGCAATGACGGCTGGCTATCTCTTTGCGTACTGGTACCTGCTGTTGAAAGTGAAGCGTCAGAAAGCCGGCAAGGAATCCACGGCCAAAGTCAAGAAAATGGGGGAGTGGCTCGGCATTTTGATTGCCTACCCCTTTGTGTTGATTGTGGTGGTCGCGTCGTTGCTGAATGCCTTCGAATGCGCTAATCCGAGGCGCGGAACCTTCGCCGACCTGTGTGCGAAGGAGATTCTTGACCGGATGGGGACGCGCACCTGGTTTGTCACAGACGGCACCCTCGATACGCATCTGCAAATCATGGCCAAGCAGCGCAAACAAGAGTTTAATCTGGTCTGCCTGCAAAAGGACATGAGCCGCTATTATTTGAAATCCCTCTGGAAGCTGGCTGAAGATAAAAAGCTCTTTTCAGGGGCAGATCAGCAGCGCATGAAGAGCACCTTGGAGTTGGGGGTGCTGCCCTTTATTCAGGACTGGTTCGCCCTGGACAAAGAGATCGAAAAAAAGATCGTTGTCTTCAGTGTTCCCGACTTCTGGTATACGACCGGGCTGACGCCTGTTCCCGATTATTTCTTCTTCAGCGGTTGCCGCGATATTGCAACAATTGACGGTAAGAACCTTTTAAATGATTACATGGCTTTCTGGAAACGCATGGAACCGGAACTGGGTATCGGCAAACGTTCGTCAAATAAGGATATCTTGGATCCCGCTATCCGCATGCGTAAGCATTTGACACGCCACATGGGGTTTGTCGCCAATAATCTGGGTGTTTTGATGGAGGATTTGAAGAATGAGAAGGATGCGTTCACGGTGTACAACTATGTGAGCAAGACCATCGACCCCGAGAATATTTCAGCCCTGTTTAACCGTTTCGAAATGGCGAGCCGCGGTTCAGACGTGACGCTTGCAAACAAGGGACAGATTGAACGCGAAATGCGTGACTTCATTAATGGGCTGAAGACGCAGTACCCGCTCTGGTCGCTTTCCCGTTACTATGGTTATGTGCGCAATCCGCAACTCTTTGTGCGCCAAGGCTGGAACTGGGCGTTGTCGGGGCAGACCGGCGCTGCGCTGGCAGGTATCGATCGTGCCATCCGGCTGTTGCCTGATTCCGAAAAAAATACTGCACTCAGTGCGTTGGCAGCGATTTATGCGCTTTCAGATGATAAGCAGAAGACGGCGTCCGTCTATCAAGACATGATCACAAACGATCCCGGCAACCGTGCCGCCATGCTAGGGTTGGCACGCTTGGCGGTGCAGGAAGGTGCGCTTGAAAAGGCCAGGAGTTGGCTGGAAAAGGCGACCAAAGGCGATGACAAACGTGGCACCCTCGGCGTCGAATGGGCAACGATCCATTTGATGAACAATGACCTGCCGAATGCCCGTCTTGCGTTGCAGGAAGCCACAGACCTCCAGCCGAAAAATCTTCAGGCCTGGGCCATGTTGGCCCTCTTGCAGATTCAGCAGAACCAAATGGAGGAGGTTGAAAAGGTCATCCTTTCCCGCATGGAGAACATTGCTGGAACAGCTGATAATTACTTCATCCAGATTACCCGTGCGCAAATTGCGATGAAAAAAGGGAAGAGTTTTCTGCGTGTGGCGCGCGAGTCCTTTATTCGTGCATCTTTGTTGCGTCCTGATATTACAGGCGTCAAGGACATGATTCTCCAGCTGGATATCGAAATGAACGATCAGTCAGCTGCTGAACTACATGCCCGTCAAGTCCTTCGCACCAATCGTAAACATGCGCTGGCCAACTATGTGATGGGCTCGCTGCGCTTGCAGGAGGGCGAGTATGGTGAAGCCGAGGACTTCCTGCGTCGCAGCGTTGAGGCGAACCCCAGCTCAGCGGCCCTGAACGACTTGGCTGAAGTCCTGCGCCGTATCCGGAAGTTGGACGATGCGGAACGCTTTGCGCGTGAATCGATTAAGCGTAATCCGGATCTTTATGTGGCATGGGAGACATTGGGCTGCGTTCTTTTAGAGGCGAATCGAAACCTCGAGGAGGCTGAAAGCGCTGTCAACAAGGCATTGTCCTTGTACAAGGAAGATTTCCGCATCAAGATTACCCTGGCGCGCATCCAGCATCGCCGTGGCAATATTGAAAAGGCGCGCGAGACGCTGAGCGAAGTGAAGATGCATAAAGATGGACTGACGAAGTTTGATCTGGAAGTGATGAATCGTCTGTCTGCTGAAATTTCAAAGCCACGGGCAAAATAATATGCGAATGGTCTCTTCCCTGTGCATCTTGACGTCTCTCTGCCTGCAGGCAGAAGTCAGGTGGGGCAGTGGCCTTTCACCCAACAGCATCTCGTCCGCACGCAACTTGCCCGCCGAGGTGACGGTGTCCAATCTGCTCTGGGAGGTCCGCCTGGGGACCCACCAATACTCCATCCCGACGATAGATCGGGACAAAATCATCCTGGGCGTGAATGATATGGGCGTCCAGCGGGATGGCTATCAGCCGAGTGGCGGAGGCGCTGTTGTCTGCCTCGATCTAAAGACGGGGAAGCCGGACTGGACCTTGCCTGTTCCGCGTGTGGCGGATGGAACCACGGCCCCCAACTATTTTGACCACTGGAAGTGCGGCATCTGTTCCGGGCCTGTAGTCTGCGGTGATCGCATCTACCTGGTGGGAAACCGCGGAGACGTCCTCTGCCTGGATCGCAAAGGCCAAGCAGATGGGAATGCGGCCCCTTTTCTCGATGAGCACGCCTATATGGGGCTCCCTGACCGTGTCACGCTGACACCGCAGGATGGCGATATCGTTTGGCGTTTTGATTTCCGCAAAGAATGTGGCGTGTTGGTGCATGACACCTGTGGCAGCACGATTCAACTCGTTGACGGGATGCTCTTGGTCTGCACGTCAAACGGGACAGACCGCCGCCATCAGCAGCCGCTTGCTCCTGAAGCTCCAGCCCTCATTGTGCTTGATGCAGAGACCGGGGCCCTCATTGCACGTGATGCGGAAGCGGAGATGGGGCAGAATATTCTGCACGGCAACTGGTCCTCCCCTTCCGTGGGTGAAGTTAAGGGGCGTAAACTTATTTTCTTTACGGGGGGCGATGGAATCCTCTACGCCTTTGAACTGCCGAAACGGTCAACGGATGGACGGGTGCAACATTTGAAAAAAGTGTGGCAGTCGGATTGTAACCCCAAGCACTTCCGCGTGAATGAGCAAGGCGAAAAAATGATCTATTCCACCTGGCAGAATAAACGTCAGGATGGACCCAGCGAAGCAATCGGGACGCCTGTTTTCTCGGATGGACATCTCTTCATTGCAACAGGCCAGAGTCCTGTTTATGGGTTAGGCGCTTCCTGCCTGACCTGCTTTGATGCAGAGACAGGCTCCGTGGTCTGGCGTACGGAAAAGGTCAACCGCACACTGGCAACTGTAGCTGTCCAGGATGGCGTCATTTACCTGCCGGATCAAGCGGATACGCTTCATGCCTTTGATGCGAAGACAGGCAACACCCTTTGGACGCACGACCTCACATCGACAGTCTGTTATGCGAATGCGCTGGTCGCAGATGGCAAGGTCTATGTGGGAACCGAACGAGGCGAGTTCTGGATCCTAAAGGCCGGACGAAATAAAGAGGTTTTGTTCCATACACGCTTGCCGAGTGCGCCTGTCACGGTTGCTGCTGCTGACGGACTGTTGATCCTGCCCCTCCAGAACCGGATTCAGTGTTATCGGTAAGCCCGCCGCCAGCGGAGCTGGAGTATACCGAGGGGTATCTTTTTATCAAAGAATTAAACGAATGGAACGAATTGGAATTAGCTTAATTCGTTTAATTAGTTGAAAAACTCTTCACGTTATAGGCAGGCCCGCAGCCCGTGGGGACGGGTATGAATGAGAGGTCACTTGTGAGGAATACGCTTATCAATATAGCTTTAGTGATGCTTCCCTGTTGGTTGATTGCCCATGCGCGTCCGAACGTGATTGTCATGTTGGCCGATGATGCGGGCTGGGGCGATTATCGTTCCAGCGGCAACCTCAACGTAGAGACGCCGCAGATTGACTCCATCGCTGAGAAGGGGGTTCGTTTCGAGAATTTCTATGTCTGCTCAGTATGCTCCCCGACGCGCGCTGAATTTCTGACTGGACGCTACTATTTGAGGACAGGTGTGCATGGCGTCTCGCTGGGGGCCGAGCGCTTGAATCTTGACGAGCGGACCCTTGCAGATTCGTTTAAAGCAGCCGGATTTGCCACCGGTGCGTTTGGTAAATGGCATAATGGCAGTCAATATCCCTACCACCCGTGTGCGCGAGGCTTTGATGAATTCTATGGATACACAGCAGGTCATTGGGGCGAATATGTTGACCCGCCGCTAGAACGCAATGGCCGCATGGAACGCGCGAAGGGCTATATCGTCGATGTCTGCACGGAGGAGGCCATCCGGTTCATTAAAAAAAATAAAGACACCCCGTTTTTCTGCTATGTTCCTTTTACAACGCCACACTCCCCATGGTCGGTCCCTGAACCCTACTGGGCGCGCTTCAAAAACAAGACGCTCAATCAGCAAAAGCCAGGGGGCGACGAGCAGGCTGACTTTACGAGGTGCGCGCTTGCGATGGTTGAAAACCAGGATTGGAATGTCGGACGTATCTTAAAAACCGTGGAGGAGCTCAAGATTGCCGATAACACCATTGTCATCTATTTCTCCGATAACGGCCCCAACTCCGGTCGTTGGAATGGCGTTATGAAGGGACGGAAGGGCAGTGTTGACGAGGGCGGACTGCGCTCCATCTGCTATTTGCGCTGGCCTGCTAAGGTGAAGAGTGGACAATCAATAGAGGCCATTAGCGGTGCGATTGACCTGCTGCCGACGTTGCTCAGTCTGGCTGAGGTTCAGCGTGTGGGAGATAAGCCGTTGGACGGCAGGGATCTCTCCTCGCTTGTTTTTGGGGCGTCCGTGACATGGCCGGACCGGATGATCTTCTCAGCGTGGGGTAATCATGCGAGTGTCCGTACACAACAGTATCGGGGGAACACAAAGGAGCTCTATGATATCCAAGCGGATAGAGGGCAGACGAAAAACATTGCAGGCGAGCAACCCGGAGTAGCAAAGCGGCTTGCTGACGCGTTACACGACTGGGAAGCAAAGGTTACTTCAACGCGCCTGGATAAAGCGGATAAGCGTACCGTTGATCCGCGTAAGATTGATATTGGACATGAAGTTTTTCCAGTGACGATGCTCCCGGCTCGTGATGGTGAACCTGTTGGAGGCATCAGGCGCAGTTCAAGTGCCCCCAACAGCTCCTACTTTGTCAACTGGACATCAGCAGATGACCGGTTGGTGTGGAATGTGGATGTGCAACTGGAAGGGGATTACGAGGTGACACTAGACTATACGTGTCCAGCGTCAGCTGTTGGGGCGCTTATTGAGCTGTCGCTGAATGAAGCCAGGTTAACAATGAAGCTTGCCGAAGCATGGGATCCGCCACTCAATGTGAACCAAGATACCCTTCCGCGTCCGAAAGCGGAATCCAAGATGAAGCCCTTTCGAAATATGAAGATGGGGGTGATCCATCTTCAAAAGGGAGCCGGTCCATTGACGCTGCGTGCGTTAACGGTGCCGGGGGGGACGGTTATGGATCTTCGTCGCTTGACGCTAACACTGCTAAAAAACGGATAATCATGAATCAGCAACACTATTTGAAGGCATCCAAGCAACAGTTGGACTGGGGGTTTTATTTAATTAGTTGTGGGTGCGCTGTTGTTGCTCCCGGTCAAGTCTATCCTGCAAAAGGCACCTCACGTGAGGGCATGGTCAAGCAGGGACATTTTGTTAAACGAAACAGTTTTATCTTGCTCTACATTTCAAAAGGCGACGGAACGGTCACGATCGAGGGCCGGAAAAGTCAACATTTGAAGAGCGGTCAGTGCCTCTTGCTGGAGCCGAATGTAAAGCACCTCTATCAGCCAACCCGTGAAAAAGGATGGACTGAATATTGGATTGAGTTTCAGGGCTCACTTCCCTCGCAGTGGATCGGGAAGCCCTTTATTACAGAGCATCCCGTTAGAAAGCTCTCCGAGACAATCGAGTTTGAAGGCGCATTGCAATCGTTCATTGTGGATATCCGGGAGCGACCGCTCATGAATCCCTTTTCAACAGGGGGCCACATCCTGCACATTCTTGGACGTGTCCTTGAACTGAGCATGCTGAAAAGCAGTACGGATCGGAACCAGGAGCAGATCGGCATGTTGCGCTACCACATCTATGTACACAGTGCGGAAAACATCGATTTTGTGAAGCTGGCGCGTGATTTTGGCATGGGCTATAGCACGTTGCGGCGCTTGTTTAAGGCTAAATATGGCGAGTCCCTCCAAAGCTTCCTCATCGAGGAGCGTGTGCGCAAGGCCGCGCTGCTGCTCGAAAATACAGCCCTGGATATGAAGGAAATCGCAGAACAAGTGGGCTTCTCTTCCGCAAACTATTTCACGCGAATATTTACAAAACATTCGCATCTCTCGCCCTTGAAGTATCGACGGAAGACGCACAAGCGTGTCCAGAAGTGAATTTATTTAAATGTCCGGTTCCAAGGCGCTGGAAGCGCGTTTGTCGTATAGAGCGACTCCATGATCGCATACATGTCGGGGTCGTAATCTTTTAAAGTTTCACGGGAGTAAACGTGGTTTTTAATGCCATTCGGCTTTCCGTCAGGGGTTGCGACCATGACGCTGAACCAGCACTGTGTGCAGATGGAGAAATATTCATCGAAATTAGATCCCCCGTATGTTTTGTCCCAGAGCCCTTTTGCGCGTGCACGCTTGAAGGTATCTTTTATCTTCTGAAACAGTCCAGGATCTCCGAACTGGATGCCGATGTTGAAAATGCCATGGGCAAACTCATGAACGCCAATGTTTTCTTCGCCATAGCGATCCTCCGGCTTGCCGAGGTGCAGGGCATTCTCCTCACCGCATGAACTGAGCGGACAGCTTATGGTCCCTCCCAGTCCGCGCGTCCAGCCAAAGCCCTTTTTGCTCAAATGGCGATATTCGGGCAGGTCCAGCGTATTTTGCTCCTTTCCGATGATCGAAAGCCGATGCTGCTTCTCCTTCAGCATGTTGTGAATCGAAGGATGATTCGTTTTAATCTTCGAGAGCATCGTCTCAACGACCTTCGCCATGTTGATGAGCGCTGCGTCGCAGACCGCGTCAGAGGCCGTGATACGCGTGATGTCGGCCTGTATGGCCTTTGTGTAAAAAGGATCGAGACCCCATTCCTGGGGGACAGGACCGACTGTCCGTGCATCAGAAGCATATCCGGAAAGAGCCATGAGTCCCATCAATAGAAGGTGTCGAATGCACGGTTTTGTGAGGCATAGACAATTCATTTTTTTATAATACACAGACGTTATCAGGATTGCAAGCCACTCCTATTCCCCCTTGACCACAGAATGCAAGTGAGCTATGCTCATCAAGATTATTATTAAATGGGATTGGAACGTATTGCATGAAATGTTATTACATCGCTTATTGCCTGGCGCTCCTTGCGTCACTGATGGTGCAGTCAGCAGAGTTGAAGGAGCTCTCTTTCAATGGGGAAGGCGAAGGAACAAAAGAGCTGTCTCTTCCCAAAAAGAAAATCGACCAGGTGTCTATTCGCTTTCTGATCCGTCCCAAGAAGGGGCAGGAGGGGTTGACCTCGATTCTTTCGTGCAATGGCTGGGAAGAGGGGGCGCTGCATCTGCTTTACTTGGATGAACAAACGATACAGTTTAGCCTCAATGGCTTAAACGTGGAGGGCGAAGGTCATGATGTGCGCACGCGTATCCTGGTGCCCGCTGGCAAGCCTGCATATGTACATGTGGGGATCGTCTTTGATGGTCTCAGCAAGACACTGACCTTCTACAAGAATGGCAACAAGACCAAGCAGTGCAAGATTGAGCATACACCGCAGATTAACTTTAATAAACGACACTTCATCGGCTCATGGGAGGGACGCTCACGCTTCTTCAACGGTTTTTTGGCCGACGTGAAGATAGAGGAAAAGCTGATGACTGCTGAGGAGGTGCGTCTGGAGGCGGAGTCCTATACGCTTGCGGAAGCGCTTCCGCCACCTGTTGATCACACGGCTGAGTTAAAGACGTCGAAGAAAATGCTGCTGGAGAAGGGCGTCAAGCACGTTGTCTTTGTCAAACGAAACACCTATACGGCGAATCACTACTACACAGAGTATATCAATAGTGCCTGGCTGCCGGGAGGGAATATCTGTGTGTTGGATGTTGAGACAGGACATGTGCGTGAGGTTGTGACAGGGCTGGAGAGGGGTGTCTTTGAACGTTTTGATGTCTCATACGATGCGAAGCGTATTGTCTTTGCCTGGAAGAAACACCCAGAGCAAGGTTATCGCCTCTATGAAGTGAATGTGGATGGGACAGGGCTTCGTCAGTTGACATTCCCGCAAGCGGATGAAGCGGAACTCGTTAAAAAATATAGCACGGGGTATCATCATGGCACGGACGACCTGCAACCGTGCTATCTTCCTGATGGTGGCATTGCGTTTGTCTCCACGCGTTGCCAGTTTGGCATTTTGTGCGATACGCCGGATAATTTTACGACAACGGTTCTTCACCGCATGGATGCCGACGGCAAGAACATCCAGCAGTTAAGCCGCAGTTCGGTCAGTGAAACCATGCCCTCCATCATGCCGGACGGACGCATCCTCTATACGCGCTGGGAATATGTGGACAAGGGGGCGGTCAGTGTGAAATGCCTCTGGGCGATGCGTCCGGACGGGACAGCATCCAGTGAAGTATATGGGAATGATATCGCCCTTCCGCCGACCCTCAATATGGGACGTGTGATACCCGGTGCGCCGAATCAATATGTGTTGTGCGGGGTTCCCCACTATCCGCAAAACAACTTTGGCACAATCATTCGCCTCGATATGAGCAAAAATATTCGTACCCGCGAGCCCATGACCTACATGACGCCGCAGGTGGATGTTCGGGGGGAAGGCGGCTGGGAATTTATGGATACCGAGACAGGCAAATGGCGCGGAAACGGACACGGACTCGGCCCGCTCTTCTCCGAGCCCTATCCGTTGGCGATGGATTGTTTTTTGGTCTCCTATAAACCCACGGATGAAGGACCGGCCAATCAAGCCAATGGCTACGGACTCTATCTGCTCAATGACAAGGGCGATACCACACTCCTCTACCGCGATCCTGAGATCTCCTGCTGGCGGGCAGTCCCGCTTGTTCCTCGTAAGGTGCCGCCGGTGCTCGCCTCGCCGAGGAACAAGGAGCTGGCCGCGAAAAACCTCGCACAGTGTATGGTGCAAAATGTCTATCACGGACTCGCGGGCGTTGCCCCAGGGGCCATCAAATATATACGCGTGCTGGAGCAGATGGGGCGGCCATGGGCTGCTCAAACGGCTCGTGCGACGTTACCGAATGGCAAGACGGCGATGTTCCCGGAGGATTACGACCAGCAGCATATCTGCGTCTCCAAAGATACGGCGCTGGGACTGAAGGTGCAACATGGGATTGTTCCGGTTGAAGCGGATGGTTCAGCGAACTTTCTTGTTCCCGCAACAGGCAACGTCTTCTTTCAGGTCTTGGATGAGCACTATATGGCTGTTCAAACAGAGCGCACCTTTGTGAATTACATGCCGGGCGAATCGCGTGCCTGCATTGGTTGCCATGAGACACCCGAGGATGCGACGCGATTCAGGGGGAGTGAAGCTGCGAATAAGGGGCAGCCCCTTGCCTTTAAACGAAGCCCATCCATGCCGGGACCCCAACCCGGTGAGAAGCAGGGCGGACGTCCGTTGCACTACGAAACCGATGTCCAGCCGGTCCTGGATAAGCATTGCGTGAGTTGCCACTCCGACAAGAAACCGAAGGCAGGGATGAGCTTGTCAGGGGAACGGACTCGCATGTTCAGCGTCTCGTATGAAGCCCTTGTGCCGGAGCGGCGAAAAGAGCCGCGTCTGGATCGCGAAGTTTTGGGTTTGGTGATCGGTGAAAACCATCCCAAGACAGGCAATGTACATTATTTGCCGGCCTACTCGCTCGGTTCCACAACAGCTTTGCTCTCCGGAATAATCGGTTGTCCGACACGCGCCCAAGATCATAAAGGACTTGTTTCGAAACATGCTGAAGTTGCCAAGAAGATCACGCCAGAAGAGCGCCTACGCGTGACAAACTGGATTGACACAAATTGCCAATACTATGGCAGCTACTGGTATCGCCGCAATAAAGCGGTCTTTGCAACACATCCCGACTATCGTCGTGTGCCCACGTATGAGGATGCTCTGCGCACAAAAGCCAATAAATAAAAGAGCAAAAAGTGCTAATGATTGAGCAAAGAGTGCATTTACTTTCTTGCTTTGTCTTGCTATTATTGAAACATCGTTTGTGGGGGGGTATCCGTCCTGCAGACTTTCAAAGTTGAGAATATATGAATGGTTCAAGTTGATTGTACCCGACGGTCTCTTTCAGCGATACAAGGAGGAGTAGGCATGCAGTCGAAGAAAATGATTCTTTCAGCAGCCAGTCTGCTGCTGGTTCTCTCGTTGTTGACATCAGCTTTTGCAGCGACAGATCCGCTTATCGTTCTAGATGCTTCAGGTCTGGCCCTCGGCACGGACTTGGCGGCTTGGCCCAATACCGGAACACTCGGTGGAACGTTTAATAAATTCACTGGAGGGTTCGGGCCGGAAGTAGCTATGGTTGCGGGCAAAAAGGCTGTCAATTTCATACAGCCGGATTCATCTGGTTCTTCGCGACGAACGCTTGCGTCAACCCTCCCTGCGCCAACGGCTCTTTCTGGCAATAATCCTTGGACTATTTCTACGACTATTTACAGAAGCGCCACACAGCCGGGTGGCGAAAACTCCTACATGCAATGGGCCGGCGGATCTTACGAAAACGGGCAGTCAGCGATATTTTGCTATTATATAAACATGGCCTATATTCACTGGGGCAATGACAGCGGTTTCCAAGCCGTGCCCAGCGCCGGAGCATGGCATAATGTCACGATAACCTTTGATGGCACAAATGAAATCATCTATGTGGATGGCGCTTTCGACCGGACGACTCCTCGAACGCTGAGCATCAACCCTGGTGGGTTGATGATGGTTGGAGGCAGGACGTGGCATGATGTACGAGGCGAAGACCAGTATTGGCGCTTCAATGGCGCGATCTCTTCTCTGAGAATCTTTGCTGGCGCTCTTACTGCCGGAGAGGTTACAGCTTTGGTAGCGACTCCTAAGCATACGATCACTATAACAAGCGGAGCAGGGGGGACGATCAGTCCAAGCGGTACCGGCGGTGTATTGACAGTTGATGAAGGTGACAATCCCGTGTTTGCCATCGCGCCGTCTTTAGGATACAGGATTTTAGATGTGCTTGTGGATGAGGTGAGCAACCCGGGGGCCGTCAACAGTGGGAGTTACACGTTTTTCAATGTAACCACCAATCATACGATCATGGCCACCTTTGAACAGTTGCCCAAGCAGCTTGTATACGGCAAGGTCACGGACGGTTCGTCTGGAGTTATAGGTGCAAAGGTCTATTTCAAGATAAGTGCGAACGCCTCGGTCAACCCGACCTTTATGACCAATACAGTCGACGCCGCAGGTAACTTTTCCATGTTGCTGCCTCCCGGCAATTGGTATACGACGGCGAGTGAACTGCACTACTTCACACCGGCTGATGCGACGTTCACAGTCGCCTCCACGCCAGTAACGCTTCCGGACATTGCGCTGACTGCGAATCCGAACTGGGCGGTCTTGTTCTCGATGAACACCGATCATTTAAGTGCCATTGCGGACGGTGCCCGCATTAACACCTGGGAGGGTTTTTCAGCCTATACCACTTATAATAACGGTGCTCCCTTGCTGGGTCCCACGGTCCAGGTTATTGATGGCATCACGTGGGAAAAGAATGTTGTTGCAAACTACAATGACCAGGTATCGCCGACTATTCATGCCCGTGGAGACGGATTTAATGTTGGAACGTTTGTATCCGGCATGCTGGCTGAGGGGGTGACGATTGTTGCTGTTGTCAAACCTGAGTATAAGACCTTTATCGGTGAGCCACGGGGTGAGATCGTTGATATCTTTTACGGAGAGTTGTTTCTTGCAACCAAGAAGGGTACGGGTGAAGTCATTGTCTGCACCAGGGGTTATAACCAGCGAAATACAGGGTATAACATTCCAGACGGACAAAAGACCATCCTCTCGCTTGTGGTTCAGCCGAACGGCAATGTTGAGTTGTTTGCGAACGGGGAGTCGAAGTGGACGTATTCCAGCGGCGCAAACTACTCCTCGCTGAAGTGGCATGGAACGTTCGATAAGATCACAGTCGGGCGCAACGCGTGGGACGGCTGGTCAGCCTTCAACGGTAATATTGGTGACGTCTATGTTTACAAGACAGCGCTTGATGACAGAACGCGTCAGACCCTGCAAGCGAATCTGGCTGTCAAATTTGGAATTACCGGAGTTCCCTTCCCTCCACCTTTTGGCACGAAGATATTTCTCCGCTAGTAATGATCAGAAATGCCAGTTGACACAGGTGAGAATCTGACGACGATGGGACTCAAGATTATGATCTATTAAGGTCGATTTTAGAGTGACAAGACCGCACCGGGGAGGCTCTCCGGTGCGGTTCCTGTTTAATAACGCGAATAAATCCATTTTTAGGATTGTATGCAACAAGAAAACAGGTAAAATAAAAAGACGTTTTATAAATGTAATAGGGGAAAACATGAATAGTCGGATGGTCGTTTTTTTAATTGGGCTGAACAGTTGCTTGCTTTCAAGCGTTGCCGTTGCACAGAAGGAGTTGTCACTGGAGGAGGTGGGCAAGCTGGGCGATGCCGCTGCCGTGCGGTTTGTGAGTCCAATGGTGACAGTCAAGACTCCGGGGCATAAGATCGAGGTCGAGGCGGATGTGCGTGGTGCCAAGATCATGGCCCTCATAGTAACCGACGGAGGAAACGGTTATGGGTGTGACCATACGGACCTCCTTGAGCCGCGTCTCATCGGGTCTTTTGGCGAAAAGAAACTAACGGAGCTGAACTACATTCACGGAGAGACCGGGTGGGGGGCGATCAATAAGAATAAGAGTGTTGCTGGAAGCCCGCTCAAGGTCGAGGACCGCACCTACCTGAATGGCATCGGCATCCATTCGCCCGGCATCTTGATGTATGCGCTTCCAGAGGGAACGGAATCGTTTAAGGCGGGCGTAGCCTTGGATAATTCAGGGACATCACAGGGTAACCCCGCCGCAAGTTCCATACAGTTTATTGTCTATGCAGCCCCCCCTCCGGATGCCATGCTTCGTGCGTTCCGGCTGGAATCCCTGCCGGACTTGGAGGCCAAGAAGCGATTAGAGGAGACCCTTTCTAAGCACGGGGACTCCTTTGCGATGAAAGAATACATGATGCTGCAACGCGAAATCACGACGCCACCCCGCGCTCATGGAGGTGTGACGGATAAAGAGACGCGCGCGACGCAAGCCTTGAACAATCAAGCCACAATCTGGAAAAGCGATCGTGACCCTCTGGATGTGCGCGTACGTCGTCTCCGTGCACTCTATGATGATTTGAAAGGGGCTGTGAATCTCTCTGCATGCGAGGCACGCCTTGTTGATCTTGAAAAAGTGTGCAAGGAACTGCCGCTGACTGCGACGGATATGCGCATCGAGGCGTATTTGCGCGCAGATGAGCTCTGCCGCGAAATCGCACTCAAGAATCCGATTTTAGCAAAGATCGATAGATTGCTCTTCATTACGCGGGAAGCGCTCAGAGCGGATGAGTTCCGTTATGGAACGCACATGTGCGATCAATATTTCGGGTTCCATGCGACGCGCCTCGGTGAAGTTAAGGGGAACGGACTGTTTGCCCTTGAGAAGCCCTTTAGCAAAGACCAGAAGGTTGTCAATCTTCTGGAGAGCAGTGTCATTCAGAATGGACGCATGAAGGGCGAGAAGCTCGGGGATGGCGGCTTCTTGCGTCCGGATGTATCCTTTGATGGCAAGCGCATCCTCTTCAGCTATACAGACGGCATCGGCCCTGTTCGGAAATGGGATGAGAAGAACTGCTTCCACGTCTTTTCTGTCAACAGCGACGGAACTGACTTGCGCATGGTTACCGACGGGGAGGTCAATGACCTCTTCCCCACCTGGCTGCCCAATGGACGCATCGTGTTTATCACAGAGCGTCGCGGCGGATATGGCCGTTGCCATGGACGTCCCGTGCCGAGCTTTACGTTGCACTCCATGTATGATGATGGTACGGACATCGTGCGTTTCAGTCCGCATGAAACCAATGAGTGGCTGCCCAGTGTCGATCAGGCAGGCATGATCGTCTATACGCGCTGGGACTATGTGGACCGCGGCTTCAACCAGGCGCACCATCCCTGGATCACCTACCCGGATGGACGCGACTCCCGTGCCATCAACGGAAACACCCATGTCTCGGAGCGAACAGCACCTCACATGATCATGAATGTACGGGCGATTCCTGATTCACCCTGCTATGTGGGGTTGGCAGCGGGACATCACACCGAGTCACGCGGGTCGCTGGTCTGGATTGATCCGCGTATCCCGGATGATGATGCGATGGCGCAGATTAAGCGCGTGACACCGGATCAGCTCTTCCCTGAATCCGAGTTCTATATCACAAAGGCATCGGGCGCTTATGCGTCGCCCTGGCCTCTTTCTGAAAAATATCTGCTCTGTGTTTATGATGGCTATGCCAATGCCCAGTATGGCGAGATTGTGGATATCAAGCGCAATTATGGGATTACGTTGCTGGATGTCTTTGGCAATCGTGTGCTGATCTATCGTAATCCGCAGATCTCCTGCCTGGATCCAATGCCGTTGATAGCGCGTAAACGTCCGCCCGTGCTACAGCACGGCACCTTGGTGGGGTTGCCCCCGCATCCCGACGGATCAAAGCCAACACCGATTCCCGCAGACAAGCTTCCGAAAATGGCGAAGGTCGGTCTGATGAATGTCTATAATTCGCGCCGCCCCTTCCCGGCGGATACAAAAATCACCGCGCTGCGCGTCTGGCAGGTCCTTCCCAAGACCACCCCGATCGCCAATAATCCGCGCATGGGCATGGGGGATCAGAAACCCACGCGCCTCTGCTTGGGCACTGTTCCTGTTGACCCCGATGGCAGCGCCTTCTTCGAAGTTCCAGTAGGGGCGCCCATCTTTTTACATGCGCTGGGAGAAGACGGCTCTGCCGTGCAGGGGATGCGCAGCATCACCTATACCTTCCCCGGCGAAACACTCATGTGCAATGGATGCCACGACCAGCGCGTGGGTTCCCAGCCCCCTCGCATTCAGCCCACGGCCATGAAGCGCAAGCCATCTGCCATCACGCCTGAAGGCGACGGAACGAACCCCTTCAATTACCCGAGGCTTGTGCAGCCGATCCTGGAGAAGAATTGCGTGACCTGCCATAATCAGAAACGCGCGGAAGGCAAAAAGACTCCTGACTTGTCCAAGGGCGACTGGGCAAAGAATGCTCACAAATTCTACACATCGTTCAATCAGTTGAAACCTTATGTCATGTTCTATGATAGCGCCTCTTTCACCCAGTCCTACACGGAGCCCGGAAAGTTTGGCGCACGCGGATCAAAGCTCTACCAGATGCTCCGCAAGGGACACCATGAGGTCAAACTCACAGACGACGAGTGGCGTCGCCTGATCATCTGGCTCGATTCCAATTGCACCTATTTTGGACATGAGGCAGAGATTGACAAGCAGGCCGCAGGCGAGATCGTCCCGATTCCGATGTATTGAACGAAGTTAACGAATGGATGGGGCTTTTTTTATCGCAAAGAACGCAAAGAACACAGAGGAAAGAGATGTGTCCCTGATAACGAGAACAAAGCATTTAGAAGTTGATCTTTGCGCGCCTTGTGTTCTTTGCGGTGAATATTTTAGATTATGCTAGCGGTTAAAGAATGGAACCCTGTTTCATAGATGAGGAAAATTACTGTGATTAAGCAACTCATTTGGTGGTCTGTTTTGTTTTTTTCAACTTCTTGCTGGTCAAATAGTGCGCGTGAGATGCTCGAACGCGACTGGATGCGGCAGTTGGGAAAGCGTTTCGGGGCTGCTGAGAAGCCTGGAGCGGTTGTCACGCCTGCACAGGATGCCTCGCATGCTGTTGATGGCAAGACGGATGAGCCCTGGGGGTTTCATACGCAGTTGGAAGACAACCCCTGGTGGCAAGTAGACTTGGGCGAGGTCCGGAAAATTGACCGCGTCATTCTCCACAATCGAGGGGATGCCTTCCCGGAACGTGCGGCTCATGTGAAACTGTCGGTTTCGGTGGACGGAAAAACAGGCTATGAAATTTTTAAGAACAGCGGAAAATCCTTTGGTACGGGAGAAACTGCGCTCACCATCCCCTGTGTTGGAAAAGAAGCACGCTTCATCCGTCTCCAGTTGCCAGGCAAAACCTATTTCCATTTGAATGAGGTGCAAGTCTTTGCTGTGGGGAGTGATGCCAATGTGGCGCTCAAACGACCTGCGACACAGTCGAGCGTGTCTCAATGGTCAAAGCCCGCAGCGGATACTGTAAAAGACATCCCGGTTGAGTTATTAAAAAACGCCGTAAAAAAGGAGATAGAGCGCGGCCAGGCTTTGGCAAAAGAGTTTGCATTATTGGGGAAAGAGAAATCAGCTACAGGACAGGCTTCACAAAAATTTGAAGCTGCACTGGCTTCATTAGTTGTGCCGGCAACGGATGAAAAAGAAGCATGGAAGCGCTATTATTTCGGGGTACGTACTGCGATTCGCGAGCTATGCATGGCGAATCCCTTGTTGGATTTTGATAAGCTGATTGTCACCAAGCTTGTTGAGCCCGGCTGGATCAATCACATGTCTGATCAATATTACGGCTGGTGGTCGCGTCCCGGCGGTGGGATCTATAGCTTAGAGGACTTCAAGAGCGGATCACCTCAAGAGACCTGCCTCACCTCTTCCTTTGCCCCAGGCTGCTTTCAGCGTCCGACGCTCTCGTATGACGGGAAGCGCATCCTCTTTGCCTATTGCAAGTTTTATAAAAACCTTGCTGAAAATCCGAACAAGATTGATAAGCCGAATATGCCGGAGGATTCCTATTATCACCTGTTCGAAATGAATGTGGACGGTTCCGGATTAAAACAACTGACAAGCGGTAAGTATAATGACTTTGACGGACGCTACTTGCCGGACGGCCGCATTGTTTTTCTCTCAACACGACGCGGACATGCCATCCAATACACGCAGAAGCACGTGGATGCGACGCTCAAAGACAAGGAGCTGCCCGAGTCCTATGTGCGTTGCGGGGGTGATACAAAACGGCCGGTGGCGGTCTACACGCTGCACACGATGGCTGCGGATGGGACGGATATGAAGACCATTTCGCCGTTTGAAATGTTTGAGTGGACGCCGGCGGTTGCCAATGACGGACGTATTATCTACGCGCGCTGGGATTATGTGGATCGCAGTAATCAGCCGTATATGAAATTGTGGAGCATGAATCCGGACGGGACGAGTCCGTCACATGTCTTTGGTAATTACACGGAGAGTCCGAACACTGTCTTTGAAGCTGTTTCTGTTCCGAATTCGCGGAAGTTTGTCTTTACGGGAGGTGCCCATCATGCGAATACAGGCGGGAGCTTGGTGTTGCTGGATCCGTCAAAGGGTGAGGATGGCCCGGAGCCGATGACACGCCTGACACCCGAGGTGCCCTTCCCGGAGACGGAGACGAAGCCTCACGAAAAGCGTTATCTCACGCACTATTATGCATCTCCCTGGCCTTTGTCGGAAACGACCTTTCTGACGGCCTGGAGTTGGGAGGGGCTGTATTCGCATTTCCAGCAGAGCCCCGGCAATGGCATGGGCGTATACTATTACGACGTGCATGGCAATCTGGAGTTGCTCTGTGCGGACGAGCAGTTTCAAGTTCAGCATCCGATACCCGTGCGGCCGCGTCCTGTGCCGCCGATTATTCAGAGCCAGTTGCCGAAGGATGCCCCTTTGAAGGGGACCTTTATGCTGACAGACGTCTACAACAGCCGTCAGAAATATCCTGAGGGCGAAAAGATCACACACCTGCGAATTGTCGGCGTGCCGCCGAAGACCCATCCGCGGATGAACTTTCCAGAGCTCGGCCTCACACGGGATGATCCAGGCAAGTGCGTGCTCGGGAAGGTGCCGGTTGAGAAGGACGGCTCCGCCTACTTTGAGGCCCCTTCTAATATGACCCTCTTCTTCCAGGCGCTCAACGCAGAAGGGCGTGTTGTTCAGACCATGCGGAGCGCGACCTATCTGCAGCCCGGAAACGTCCTCTCCTGCAATGGCTGTCACGAAGAGCGTCATGCTGCTCAGCAGCCTGCGTTAAAGACCACGCTGGCCTCACAGCGCGCCCCCTCCAAGATCGCGCCGGAATATGAAGGCAGCGCTCCCTTCCGCTTTGACCGTCTGGTCTGCCCTGTGCTGAAGAACACCTGTGCCGCGTGTCACACCGGCAAGGAA
Source organism: uncultured bacterium (assembly GCA_942493055.1). GTDB lineage: Bacteria > Verrucomicrobiota > Kiritimatiellia > RFP12 > UBA1067 > CAIZQW01. Next base: position 5,801,851 of record OW818680.1, read on the forward strand.
AAGGAGACGTTTGCTTTTTCTGCAGAGCCCTACAAGGCGTGGCAGCAGTTGACCAAAGCGGGCAACCCCTCTATCGCATCATTAGTCTCACATCAATACCGCGCAATGCCATACTCCAACCCCGGAGAGAACATCGCGACTAAAGCCGCTTTGACACGACATCTGCGGGATTTGAAGAAAGAGAAGAAGGTTTCGGAAGAAGATTATCGCCGTCTCCTCCTCTGGATGGATATTTATGGCCAATATTTAGGCTCCTTCTCCGAAGAACAGGAGAGAGAGCAAATCGAGCTGCTTAAAAATATGGATGTTATCCAGCACGCGACGTGAGTTTCGTTGGTGGCTTGATAGGGGGGCAGACAATGCTTTCAGTCATCCGTGCCGACGTCCCCGTCAACCTTTCCGGGGTATATGGTGGCAGAGCCGTCTCGGCTCTGTGCGGGCAAGATGCCCAATGCCACTAACTTTTCGCTACACTTTCATGCCACGTTCACTCCCGCGGCCACGACAGAGCGTGGCCCTCCAAGGCCCTGCGGATGGTTCCGCCAACGGCTACGGCGGACAGGTCGGCGAACCGTCCCTACCATGCGTTGCACGAGTCAGACGCAAAGCATGGTAGGGCGCGATCGCCGAGCGCGCCGTTGACTCGACCGCCCTCCCCTTTTAACCTCGTGCGTGCGTCCACTGAGTGGTCGCACGAAGATCTGTTCTTACTGTCAAACGCAGCTCAGGTGTTTGCGCGAGATAAGCCCCACAAGCTTTTGAAACTGAATGTGTTAAAAACGATAAGCACCATGAAAAGTTAGTGACATTGGGCAAGATGCCCGCGCTCCTGTCCTGGCTGCAAGGGAAGGGAGCTTGGGCGCCTGCCCGCATGAAAAAGGCGCGTCCATTCCAGACGGCAAGGGGACAGACAAACCATTCCCCCGAACTTGCTTATCTTGAAGCCATTCTTGTCAGTACCGAATAAGCTAATCTTAGCCCCATTCGGGAAAGGCACGCCTTTCTCCAGAAGCTATATGTGAGCAAATTGTGCTAGCATTTGAGCATGGAGTGCATTTACATTTTGGCAAGGTCGTGGTACCTTTATTAGCAATGTTAGGACAAATCAGGAGGAACTGAGTATGAAGCCGATAGTGAAGTGTTGGTGTGGGGTCTCTAAACCTACGGATGGCCAGCCCAAAGGCGCAAGAACGCTTGCCATGAAACGTGTGTCGCCGCTCATGGCAGCTATCGTCATCTCTCTAGGTGTCTTGATTTGCTCAACCCAGGCCCAGACAGCTTGGAATTCCGGAGCGGTCAATAACGCTGACAGGAACACGATCACCCCCGCAGGCAGTTTCACCTGGAGCACACCGGGTGCCTGGGATGCCAATGGCGTTGCGAACGGCGCTGGGCTGAGCGTCAGTCTGGAGCCACGGCTGACGGTTGACAGTACAGTCACCGTCGATAACATTTATACTGCTGGGATGGTGACAGCTCGAAGCGCCAACAAACTCATCAAGTTTACTGGAAGTGGAAAAATCGTCTTTGATAATGGCTCAAATCCCAGTGTCTTTAACGTGAATAGCTATGTAACGCGCTTTACGAATTTACGCGGTGACATTGATGTTGATCTCCAGCTTCAATCCGCCCTTGATATTCGTTTTGGGGTTGCACGGCAAGAAGAGGCAACGGTCGGACGGATTGGCAAGACGATCTCCGGTTCAGGGGCATTAACCTTAACGCTTGGGAACTCTGATGCCACTGCTACTCGCCTATTTAAGTTAGGCCCAAATGGAGCTAACACCTATCAAGGGGGGACATCAATTCGTCATATATCGCAAATCCCATACGGAGCAACTCATAATGTGCAGAACATCGTCCAATTGAATGCTGTATCGACGGGAGCCTTCGGCAGTGGCGATGTAACGATTGATGGTGCTGGCTGTACCACGACGTGCTATCTTACAGGTGTCGCGACCGGCCGTGGCATGTGGGTGCGCCTGAGCGCCACGGATGCGATCGTCAGCGGGGCGACCCTGAACCTGGTGACCGCTACCAGGATCGCGCTGGAACTGGTGTCCGGCACGACGCAGACCCTGGCGGCTGTCAATGTGGACGGCTCGCCTGTTGCTAACGGGACGTATACAGGCGGCTCATTTAACTGGCTCTATGGCACAGGCACGCTGGTTGTAGGAAGTGGTGGCACACCGGAGCCTGAAATCGTGGTGCTGGGGAGCAATGCCAGCACGGAGATCGCGAGTGGAAGTGCGATCATCAGCACGCCGCTGGGCACTGACTTTGGTGACGTGATGGCTGCTGACGGCGCGCCAGTGAGCCACACCTTCACGATCACGAATACGGGGTTGGCGACGCTCACGCTTCCGAGCGCACCTGTGACAGTCCTGGGCGGCCACAGCGCTGACTTCACAGTGACGCAGCCCGCCTCGTTGTCGATTGAGCAGAATACCGCTGCCACCTTCTCCATCTCCTTTGATCCGAGTGCGGTAGGGGTTCGCACAGGTCTTGTCAGCATCGCAAACAACGATGGCAATGAGAATCCTTACACGTTCAAGATTCAAGGGACAGGGACGGAGCCCCTTCCAGTCATAAGCATTTTGAGCAGCAACAGGACGCTGGTCGTGACCAATGGAACTACGGTGATCAGTGAACCGCTCGGAACGGATATCGGCGAGATTCTGTGGACCGGGGCGCTCTCTGCCGAACGTACCTTTGTCGTCACGAATAAGGGGACTGCCAGCTTGACCTTGACGTTGCCGATCACGGTCTCCGGCGTGGACAGTGCTGACTTCACAGTGACCCAGCCGGCAGCCGCGTCACTCGAACCCGGGCAGTCGGTGAGCTTCAAGATCGCCTGTGACCCGAGTGCACTAGGCGTGCGGACAGGGCTGGTCGCTATTGCCAATAACGACGTACTTCGGACGCCCTACACCTTCAAGGTTCAGGCGAAAGGCATCCCCGCGCAGATCAGCTTCCAGCAGGGCGATGGAGGTTCCTATTCCAGCACGGCCTTCACACAGATAGAGGAGCGTAATCCTAACGCCAATTATGGCAGTGCGACACAGGCACAACTGGAAGAGGAGTATCGGGACAGTTCACATCTACTCTATCAAGGGCTGATTGCGTTCCCAGATATCATCGGAAAGTCTGACGGGCAGATTGCCCCGGAATCGACAGTTTCCTCAGCGACCCTGATCTTGACGGTTCCAGATGACGGGAATGCCACCATCCCTGTCACCTTCCATCGGATGCTTAAACCCTGGGTGGAAAATGAGGCCACCTGGACGAAACTCACCAGCAGCACGCTTTTTGGCAACTCCGCGACCAATCCGCTGGACAATGCGGCAGCCCTCTTGGCCGATCCTTCTGACCCCATTGATGACGGCGGCGGCGAACCCGGCGTGGACTATGTGGAGGCGAGTGCCGTTTCAAAAGTTTTGTATCCTGCAGGAAAAATAGAGATTGATGTGACTGCGGTTGTCCAGGCTTGGGCCAACGGTACGCCGAACTATGGGCTCTTTCTTCAATATCTTGATGTCAACGGTATTAAGATTGAATCGGATGATGCGGCGACACTCAGTGATCGTCCACGTCTGGTGGTATCCCACACTCCGCCGCCTCCGAAAGGGACCATGATCTCATTCAAGTAATATGAGTCTGGCTGGACAGCGTCGTCGAAAAGAACACTAAATCAATTATCAGCCCTGTTTAAACGACAGGAGAGGGTTTGCTTATCCATGATTGGGCATACAATGAAAAAATGGGTCATGACAGGGTGCATACTTTCTGGCCTGGCCAGTGCTGTTCACGCGGCTGACGTGACGTTCTACAGTTTTGGCGATTCACATTACGGGGCCGCGGATCCGATGACCAACTGGGTCTATCAGATCAATGCCTTAGCCGGCACGACCTACCCAGCGGCGTTGGGCGGGGGCGTGGTGGCGCCAGCCCGCGGCGTGCTCGCACTGGGCGACCTGATCAATGATGGCGGCAACCTTACGCTGGGCTCCGCGCAATGGGTGAACTGGAAGGCTGACTATGGCGTCAACGGCGAAGGCGTCTGCGACTATCCTGTCTTTGAATGTTTCGGAAACCACGACCTGAGCGCGACCCGTTTTGTCCAGAAGGATGTCATCGCACGCAATCCCCTCAGACCCGGACTCACGGCCATCTCCACCAACGGACTGCACTACTCCTGGGACTGGGAAGGCGTCCATTTTGTCGTGCTGGGCATGTATCCTGGCGACACCTGGGTGGACGATAACACGTATGGTCCCGCGCACAATCCGGAATATGCGTTGGAATTCCTCAAGTGGGATCTGGCCACAAACGTGGGGGACAGCGGACGTCCTGTGATTACCATGCATCATTATGATTTTCTGACGGACTGGTGGCCCTCTCGGCAGAAATTGGCATATCCCCGAGAGCTGGATGGCTACAATATTGTTCTCATCCTTCATGGCCATCAGGGTGCCCCGTACTCCTATAACTGGCAAGGCTACACGGTCTCCGGTCAAAATGGCTCACTGAACGTCGGGCGCATCACACCCGACAACCAACTCGTCCTTGCACGAACAGCCGGACTGAACGCCTGGAGCGCAACCTACAGCAAGAGCATCGCCTTTCCTGATCTGGGACGGACATGGAATCCCGTCCCCCGTAACGGACAAAAAAATGTGGAGGCTAGCCTCACGCAGCTTTCCTGGCGTACAGGCGCGTATACCGTCACGCAGGATCTTTATTTCGCGACAAGTTCCAACGCCGTCGAGAACGCGACGACGCCCACAGTCACAGGCCTCGGAGTCTCGGTGAGCAACGCGCCTGTGCCCGCAGCCTTCCTCCCGCTGCAGCCCGGCACAGAGTATTTCTGGCGCGTGGATCAGCATAATGGCAACAAGCCCTTCTCTAAAGGAAAGGTGTGGAGCTTCCGCACAAAGGATGTCGTGAACCCCAATGACATTACCTTCCTGTTTGAATCGGACATCCACTATGAAGACATCACCTTGACCGCCAACAAGCGCCGCCTTCAAGCCATGAACGCTATTCCAGGCACGCCTTATCCAGCCGCCATCGGCGGACAGGTGAAGACGCCCAGAGGCGTCGTCTTCGGCGGCGATGCCGCGGACGATGCCAAGCAGTGGCAGTACAACTATTATCTGGATGACCATGGCTTGTACGGCGAAAAATTGCTGGAGTATCCGGTCACGGCGGAGATCAACGGCAATCACGACGGCGGCATCGACAGCATTGTCGGAAAGGGGATTTTAGCCCGGAATGCCCAGCGTACCCACTTGACAGCGCTCTCCACAAACGGCTTCCACTGCTCTTGGGACTGGAACGACGTCCATTTTGTCACGCTGGGCGTGCGTCCCGGCGTCAATACGAATCCCTATAACTCCCACGGCAGCCTCGAGTTCCTGATTGACGATCTCGCCACGCAGGTCGGCAACAGCGGACGGGCAGTCGTACTCTTCCAGCACTTCGGGCTGGATGCCTATGCGAACCAGTGGTGGTCGGAGGCGGAGCGCGACGCCTATTATGAGGTCATTAAAAAGTACAATGTGATCGGAATCTTCCACGGCCACACGCACAGTTGCACCATCTACAAGTGGCGCGGCATTGATGTCTACAATGCGCCGCACATGAGTTTTCTGGGCTCCGTCTCGGAAACAGTAACCAGCAGCGAAGGGTTCTTTACGGCGCACATTACGTCGAACAAGATGGATGTCGTGGAACGGAAACCGGATGGCACATGGGGCCTCAGTTACAGCAAGCCGATCTATCTCTCCTATGAAAGCTCAGGACTTCCGGCTGTCATCGCCAACGGGATTGCGACAAATGGCGCCCCGGGTCAGGCTGTGCTCTCCGGCTTGCTCTCCTACGAGGCTACGGAAGCTGCACCAACAACAGTGACGATTCAGTGGGGCACACAAGATGGCGGGACAAATGAACTGAATTGGGCGCAGACCGCCGTGATAGGAACCCAGTCTGTGGGTTCGTTCGCTGCAACGATTACGGGCTTGGGTGTCAGCCAGACGATCTATTACCGGTGTCGCGCCTCGAACAGCATGGGGACGGTATGGGCTTCGGCGACATCGAGCTTTGTTACGAGTCCGGCTGCCCTTGTTGACAATGGTGCGGGTGTCACGGAACTGACGCGCACGAGCGCGCGGCTCAACGGTGCCCTGCTCCTGACGCAGACCACGCCGGTCACGGCCTTCATCTGCTACGGTCCTGCAGATGGCGGCACGAACACGCTGGCTTGGGCGCAGGTCGCCTCGGTTGGCAGTGTCTCCCTCGGCGCGTTCAGCGCTGCCGTGAGCGGGCTCGCCGCTGATTCGCGCTATTACTACCGGTGCACTGTCACAAATGCCTTGGGGTCCTCTTGGGCTGAAACGTCTGCGACGTTTCTGACCTTGAGCGACAGGCCGACCATCACGACTGGGAGCCCGACCTCTCTCAGTCGTCTCTCTGCCGTCCTCGGCGGCTTCCTGGTCTCGACCGGATCAGCGCCTGCTACAGTCTCTGTCTACGTCGGGACATCCGACGGCGGAACAAATGCAACCTCGTGGGACAGGAGTATCACGCTCGGCCTCTGCGATGAGGGGACTGTCTCTTCCGCTGTCACAGGGCTCAGCGAAGCGCAGCAGTATTACTACCGCTTCTTTGCCAGCAACAGCTTTGGCGCTTCCTGGGCGGAGACCAGCTCGACCTTCACCACGTGGTCCAGCAGCGGGCCGATCAACAAGTGGAATGACGCGCTCTTCAGCACCGGCGAGTTCAATGCGACAGGGAGCGGTAATTTCACGTGGAGCGATATGAACGCCTGGGAGGGCGGCCTCGTGCCCAACCGCACGAACGCTGTGGTGAGCCTCGAACCCAGGACCGATGTTGCGAACGCCCTAATCACTGTGGATGCTACCTATACCGTGGGCTCGATCACCGCGCGTCAATCCGGGGAGGAGACACGCTTTGCGGGGAACGGAAAGCTGATCTTCAATGCCGGGGCGGATGAAGCGGTGCTCAACCTCCATCGCCGCGAGACCCGCTATGCGGCGCTTCGCGTGGATGCGTATGTGGATATGCAGTTGGACTCCGACTTGGATCTGCGGATGGGCGCGGCACGTCAGGAGGAGGCAACCGTTGGGCGAATAGGCAAGACCATCTCAGGTACGGGCGGGCTGACGCTGACACTCGCCAATAATGACTCGAGTGCGACACGCCTCTTCAAGTTGGGATCAGCAGGGGCCAACACCTATCAAGGCGGAACAACCATCCAGCACATCTCGCGTATCAGTTACGGCGCTGGTCACGGCGTACAAAACATCGTCCAGTTGAATGCACTCTCCTCGGGTGCCTTCGGCACAGGGGATGTCACACTGGATGGGACAGGATGTACAACGACCTGTTCGCTTTCGGGTGTCGGAGCAAGCCGCGGGTTATGGTTGCGCCTTAGCGCAAACAATGCGATAGCCTCCACCGCCACGCTCGCGCTCGTGAGTCAGGCGAACATCGCCTTGGAAATTGTGGACGGGGTATCTCAGACATTAGCGGCTCTGATTGTCGACGGGGCACCTCTTGCTACAGGGACCTACTCGGGCGGAGACTTCCCCTGGCTTTATGGTACAGGCACGCTCATCGTCGGCAATGGGGGAGAGCCTCCGGCGCAGGCTCCGGAGATCGGATTGCTCGGCAGCAATGGCAGTGCCATTGCTAATGGCAGCACGACGTCGAGCCAGCCTCTGGGGACAGACTTCGGCCAGATCCTCTGGAGCGGGACTCTCTCGGTGACCAACACGTTTGCCATCACGAACTCAGGAACGGCTGCGCTCACGCTCTCAGGTGCGCCAGTCTCTGTGCTGGGCGCGCACAGCGCGGACTTCACCGTGGTGCAGCCCGCAGCCATGACAATCGCGGCCGGCGCGTCGCTCGCCTTCAAGATCATCTGCGACCTCGGGGCGCTGGGCGTGCGCACCGGACTGGTCAGCATCGCCAGCAACGATAGCGATGAGAATCCCTACAGGTTCTCTCTCAAAGCCACAGGCACGGAACCGACGCAGCCCCCGACAAGTACGACACTCAACCTGAGCTTCCGTCAGGGCGATGGAGGCGCTTATTCGGATACAGCTGCAACATATATTGATGAACGGGCACCAACTGTGAACCGTGGCACAGAGACAACCGTGAAGTTGGAGGAGGAGTATCGCGTGGATGTCCCCTCGAACAACCTCCTCTTCCAGTCGCTCATCGGCTACTTCAACATCATGGGGCCTGGGATTGGCCAGATTCCCCCTGGCGCAACGATCACCTCCGCTAAGTTGACGCTCACATTTAGTGATGCAGGAGCCGCGGCGACTCCGTTTACAATCCACCAAATGTTGAAGCCCTGGATAGAGGGACAGGTAACCTGGATACAGCTCTCGAACGGTGTCGCCTTTGGAAACGGATCCTTCGTGCGTACAACAGGCCCTGCGCTTAATCCAGGCGGCGGAGCGCCAGGCGTTGACTATGTGTCAACTCCTGTGGTCTCGAAGGCTGTCAGTGTCACGGGCGCTGCGGAGTTTGATGTCACCTCCTTGGTTCAAGCGTGGGCGAGCGGAGCGCCCAACTACGGACTCTATATCCGCTACATGAATGCGAATGGCGCCATCTATCACTCGGATGATGCGACAACGCTGAGTAACCGTCCGCTCTTGACCGTGACCTGCACAGTGCCATCCAAGAGCCAAGGGTCCATCATCTATTTTTACCTGGGTCAATAAAATTTGGAGTCATTCATGCGAAATGTCCTTTTAGTGGCGAGCCTGCTGGCCCTGTGCGGTTGCTGGCAGGCTTGTGCAGAACCGTTTGATCCGAACCAGGAGCGCGAGTGGAATTTTTTAGGTCAGCCTAAATTCACTGGGAAGCTGGTGAAGATCGAGAAGGGCATGGTGCAGGTGCGCGCAGCAGATGGGGCAGTCAAGGAGTACCAGCCCGGCACAGCCGAAGGCATGACAGGCTCCTATATCCAGCGGGCCATGGCCAAGTTCCCGTCCGCTCCAACGACCCCGAAGGTGATGCCTGGCGAGGGCGCGCTCATTGACCTGTCTGCTGCTGACTTGCCGCAGGGCCCGTTGTCGCAATGGAAGAATAAGGGACGCATCAACGGCTCTTTTTTAGTGATGAACCAGCCTCCGAACGTGGAACAGGTCCAGGGACGCAAGGCCGTTGTCTTTTCCCATGCGCCATGGCTGATGCCGCTGGAATACGAAACACTGGTATCCGATTTCTATATGCCTGTCGAGGCGATTGGTAACGAGCAGATGACCGTGGTCGCGTGGCTCTGCAATACAGGGCCGGTGGTGGATCGCGAGACCTTTCTCTGTTGGGGGGAGAAGGATTGCGGCGAACTCGACTCGCCGGACTTCAGTTACGGATGTTATGAGGCGATGCAGTGGTATGACGATAAAATGGTCATCCCTGCTGCACGGTTCCCGAAACTCAACGCATGGCACCAGATGGCGTTTGTGGTCCGTCCTTCGGAGAAGGATAAGAACCGTTTGGAGTTGAAGCTCTTTGTTGATGGCGAGCAGACTGCGGTCAAGCTGGTGCGCAAGCCTGCGCGCAAACTGCTGGATAACAATCTGGCCTTCATCGGTTGCGCCTGGGAGGCGTGGTGGGGGAAGAAGTGGGCGACGCGTCCAGCGCGTCCCTACACAGGGGCGATAGCAGGCATCAAGGTCTTTGATCGCGCGCTGAATGAAGCAGAGCTTCGCCGCTTAAACGGCTCAAGCGTCCATGAGACAGCCGTGGCGCGCAGCAGTGCAAAAGTTGAAGCGACGCAGCCGGTTCCCGCTGATGGCACACGGGAGGTGCAGACCACGCTCCTCCGTCTTTCCTGGAAGCCTAGCCCTGATGCCCTCTCCCAACTGCTCCACTTTGGAACCGACCGCGCCGAGGTGGCCAAGGGCGGTCCAGGAGGTTTGAAGCTGAAGCCCTATACAGATGAAGCCTATATACCGATTGATCTGAAACGTGAGAAACTGGACAGCGGACAGACCTACTATTGGCGGGTGGAACAGGTGACAGAGCCGAAGCAGACAGCGGTTGCCCCGGAGCCTTGGACCTTTACGACCTCCCGCTTTGATCTGGAGGCTGACAATCCGGTCTCAGAGGCGTTTCCGAAAGAGATGAAACAGGACGGTTTCTATTCGCGCTTCATGGAAGCAGGCGGTTATCCGATCATCAGTCCGCCCGGCAATCACGATGTGCACATGCGTGCAACACGTTTTGCGTTCCAGAAAATTCTGGGCAAGCGTCCGGATCTTGTACGGGCACTTCAAGGTTCCCGCGCCGCCACCCATCTGGCCAGCAAGGAAAATCGCGGCTGGGGCTGGAGCCATTTCACCTGCAGTTCGTATGGCGAGGGCGAGGCTATTTTGCGGGAAGGCGCTATTATCATCCATGAGATGGGCCATCAATTTCACATGCAGGGCGCGGAACAGATGGAGCCTGATTTCAGACAGAGACTCGGAACGGTCTTTGATACGTCAAGGCGTGAGCGGCGCTGGATCGGGGATTATGGCGGACTCAATATGTGGGAGAATGTCGCGGTGGCGGCTTCGTGGTGGATCAACGACATGACGCAGGACGAAGGTGAACTCCGTCCAAGGGAGCTGTTGCGTCGCAGTGATCCGCAACTCTTTCATCTTCTCTCCGCATATTGGCCTGGCGATTTGCTGATCGACCTTCATCCAGGTCGTGGACTCAAGACCGATGCAGCCGGCCAGTGTCTCGAATGGGGCAACAGCGGCGGCGTGGACTTTTTCAAGCCGAATGCGGGGTGGCGCTTCTATGAACGGACGCGCGGATGTTTCGTGCCACAGACCGGCAAGCCGTTCTTCCGCACTGTGGCAGGCGTTCCGGCGCTGGCCTTCTCAGGCAAGGAGTCGCTGGCGTGGGACAAGACAACGTGGGATGCGTTGGATGGGAACCGCGCGTGGTCAGTGGAGGCTTGGGCTTATCGTGAACGTGCCGCCACCGGGGAACAGACGCTCGTCTCGTGGGGGGCCCCAGGTGCGACGGAGGTGAAGCTGTTGTGGGGCGCGTCGGAGCAGGCGTATCAACTGCCAGGAGGCGTCAGCGGAAAATGGACGCATAAGCCTGAGCCTGGACAATGGCACCATCTCCTCTGGATCTATACAGGCGGAGGTGCTGAAGAGGGTGCGGGAGAACTGCGGCTCTATGTGGACGGCAAGCCCGATGGGAAAGCCACATGCAAACTCGCCTTGTCCCCCAAGGCGCGCATCGTGATCGGTGAAAGCTTTGCAGGCGCGCTGGCGCATGTGCGCCTCTATGACTATGATTTGCATCCCCTTCAGCTTAACGCGTTATATCAGCGGGAGGCGCCAGCCTATCGTCCTGCTCCTTCCATCGTGGGCGAACGGTTGCTGGTCAATCTCGATGTCTCGCAATTGTCGCCTGCGGATGATCAGGATACATGGTCTTTCTATCCAGCCAGTTTAGAGAAGCCTTGGTTGCGGAGCTGGGTGAATCTCGGCATGCTGGGGGGCAAGTTGCACAACGATGCGCAGGCGCCCGGTGAAAGCCGTCCGCTGGTCACGGTGACAAATCAGACGCGCGCCATTACGTTTGACGGAAAGAGCCGGCTCATCAGTTCGTTTAATGCCCCCAATCCAGCGGAGGGAACTGTGGAGCTCTGGGCCTTCCCTGAAGCAGGAGCGGAACAAGCCATGCTTCTGCAATGGGGGACGTGGTCCGTGCCCGCTAAGCTTTTACGTCCAGGCCAGTGGAGTCACCTAGCGATCACCTTTACCAAGTCAGGGGCTACCGCGTATGTCAATGGACAGAAAGTGCCGTCTGTCACTGCCGCTATGCTAGGGGCGGGCTCAGACCGTCTGATTCTGGGCGGCGCGTGGACGGGCCGTGGCTGGAGCAGCGGGTTCCGGGGCCATCTGGCCGGTGTGCGGATCTATCAGGATGTTCTCACGCCGGAGCAGATTCGGACGAGCATTGTCGCCAGCGACTGCATGCGTCCCTCGCTTCCTGCACCTGCCTCAGAGTCTGAGGTCGTCGCCTCGCGCAAGCCTGCGCTGGCCTGGCAGATCGGCGCGGGAGCTTCGGATACGCGGGCGGATCTCTATATCGGCACCCAGGCCTCTGTTGTTGCCGCAGCGGACCGTTCAAGTCCTGCTTATCAGGGAATCAAAAAATCGGGTGAATGCTGTCCGCTTTTGAAACCCGGGACGCGATACTATTGGCGTATCGACCGGCTTACTCCCTCAGGCAAGCCGAGTGTGGCCAGCAAGGTGTGGAGCTTTAAGACATCGGAGGAAGTCGTGCTCGACCTTGATGCAGCAGCATTGCCGAGTGGTCCTGTTGTAAAATGGCCAAATAGGGGCTCTGCCGGTGGCGTGTTCGTGCTTGAGGAGAGTTCGACAGTCAAACCGCCTCAAGCTGAATTGGTGGAGGGGCGCAAAGCTGTGACGTTTGACGGACAGGCTAGCGTCTTCAAGTCGAGTACGCTTACGCCAACATCAGTGACAGGAGATCATCCGTTGACAGTCGAGATGTGGGTGAGGAATCCTGGCATGGCTGAATGTGAAACGGTCTTGGGGCTGGCTCCCTCTGTGGCGATGAAGGCGTTCGATAAAGAGCGAATGAATTGCGCGGCCAATTTCAGTTTCGGCAGTGGCCATGAAAAGAACCGTGATCTGCGTCCCGGTTTCTTCACCTGCGGCATGCCCGGCAGCAATGTCGGCTGGAAGGAAGAGGGGTTCTGGACGAAAGCGCCCCAGTGGACCCACGTGGCGTACGTCTTCACGGGCGGATACCGAGGCAACTTCAAAGTCTACGTGAATGGCGCGTTAGTCAACGACAAAGGATTTATGACCCTCAATACAGTGGGGGGCTATCCGATGTGTTTGGGCGCGGCATGGAATACTGCGCTTGGAGCGAGCACCAAATTTTCAGGTTCCTTGGCGCGGCTGAAGGTCTACGACTATGTTCGGACAGAGGCAGAGATTCTGGCCGCCGCACGTGAACAAAAAATGCAGGAGAAATAGATGAACGTCAGCACAACAAGCTTTATAACAGCCGCTTTATTTCTGGGGTACGTCTCAGCCGAGCAGGCTGACACGGTGAAGCCCGTTGTCCCTATGCAGGCATTTGCCTTCCCGCTGGAGCAGGTCCGTTTGCTGGAGGGGCCCTTTAAACACGCGATGGAACTTGACCGCAAGTATCTGCTCTCGCTTGATACAGACCGGCTGCTTCATGTGTTCCGTGTGAACGCGGGCATCCCTTCCGCTTCAAAGCCTCTGGCCGGGTGGGAGGCTCCGAATTGTGAATTGCGCGGACACTTTGTGGGGCACTACCTGAGTGCCTGTGCGCTGATGTACGCAAGCACAGGGGATGAGGCTGTTAAGACAAAGGGGGATGCGGTCGTGAAGGGGCTTATCGAGTGCCAAGCCAAACTGGGAGAGGGCTATCTGAGCGCGTTTCCGCTTGAGTTCCTCGACCGTGTCGAAAACAAGAAGGAAGTATGGGCACCCTACTACACGTTGCATAAACTCTATGCCGGGCTGCTGGATATGGCTGTGCATACTGGTAACCAGGAAGCCTTAGCGAGTTGCAAAAAATACGCAGACTGGCTGATTGCGCGAAACGCGAAGCTGTCGGATGTCCAGATGCAGAAGATGCTTACCTGCGAACATGGCGGCATGACAGATGTCCTCGCAAAGATCTACGCCGTGACCGGAGAAAAGAAGTATCTGGAGATTGCCAAGCGGTTCAATCACGAGCTTGTATTGGGGCCTGCCAAGCAGAAGCAGGATAAACTGACGGGACTGCATGCCAATACACAGATCCCGAAGTTCATCGGAGCGGCGCGCGAGTTCGAGCTGACCGGGGACGAGAGCCTGAAGACGGCAGCCCTCTTCTTCTGGGAGACTGTGGTCAAGGAGCGCTCCTATGTGATCGGCGGAAATAGCGACGGCGAATATTTTACGCACAAGGAGAAACTCTCCACAGCCTTCGGAGAGTGCACGACCGAGACCTGCAACACCCACAACATGCTCAAGCTCACGCGCCATCTGTTTATGTGGAATCCCCGGGCAGACTATGCAGACTATTACGAGCGCGCACTCTACAATCATATTCTCGCTTCGCAAGACCCTGTAACAGGTGGCATGTGCTACTATGTGCCGCTACGCTCAGGGATGCGCAAGACGTATGGTGGCGAGCTGGATGCCTTTTGGTGCTGCACGGGAACAGGCATCGAGAGCCATGCGAAGTATGGGGACAGCATCTATTTTCACGATGCAGCAAATGCACTGTTTGTAAACCTCTTCATTGCCTCCGAGTTGAACTGGAGGGAGAAGGGCGTGCTGGTCAGACAAGAGACCCGCTTTCCGGATGAGCCCTGCACGCGCTTGCTCTTCACGTGTGCGGCACCGACTGAGTTGAGTCTGAAGCTGCGTCATCCAAGCTGGGCAAGAAGCGGCTTTGAAATCAAGGTGAACAATGAAAAGCAGGCGATTGAGAGTCAGCCCGGCAGTTATGCAGTTGTGAAACGCACGTGGAAGACAGGCGATACGCTGGAGATCGTGATGCCGTTTAATCTGCACACAGAAGGGTTCCGGGACAATCCGAAGCGCTTCGCGTTTCTCAATGGTCCGCTTGTTCTATGCGCACAGGTGACGCCCAAGCAACTGCCTCCGGCTGTGGTCGGGACGCCTGAGCAGGCGTGCGAGGCCCTTCGTCCGCTGGCGGATCGCGTCTCCAACTTTACGGGGCCTGCCGAGATCTTCCGTCTGCCAGGAGCGGAGACGAAAGAGGGGATTACCCTTGAGCCCTTCTTCCGGATGCATGGCGGACGGCACTACATGGTTTACTTTGACGCCTTCACGCCAGAGGCCTGGGCCGTGAAGGAGATGCAATATACTGCGGAGATGGCAGCACGCAAGGCGCTGGAAGCCCGATTGGTGGACCGCGTGAATCCTGGCGAGGATCAGAACGAGCGGGATCACAAACTCGCGGGCGAGCATCATAAGATTGGGGAGGAAGGGGGGCTCAAGTGCCGTCAGGCAAAAGACGGCTGGTTCGCGTGGACCCTTGCGGTGAAGCCTGGCAAGCCCCACGAACTCCGGGTAACTTACTGGGGCAGCGATGCGAGCGGGCATGACTTCGACGTGCTGGTAGAAGGGGAAAAGGTCAAAACGGAAAAGTTACATGGAAAGAAACCGGGCGAGACGTTCGATGAAAACTATGCCATTCCTGCAAACCTCACCGAAGGCAAGTCCAGCCTCACGATCCGCTTCCAGGCGCATCCTGGCAGCACGGCCGGCGGCGTCTTCAGCGTCTTGATGCTGGCGAAGGAGTAGGTGAGCAAATAGTACTAGCAAATGAGCAGTCCGTGCATTTACTTTCCTGCAGGGGCGTGATAATCTTCTAACAATTATGAATCAAAAGGGGGGTGCATTATGAATAAAGTATTTTTATCTGCTTCAATTGTTCTTTTTCTGTTGTTCCGTGCGCAGGCGATAGACCTGACATTCTTTACGTGCTCGGACACGCACTACTTGCAATGGGCATCCTCTAATCTCAACCGGACGGCCATCGTTGATATGATGAACGCCCTGCCTGGAAAAAAGTACCCGGATGCCGTTGGCGGGGGCGTTGTTGCAACACCGCGTGGCGTCATCGTCCCGGGTGATCTGATTGATGGCGGTCAGTCTCCTGACTCGATTGTCAAACCGCAATGGGCCAATTGGAAGGCGGACTTCGGGATGACTGGCACCGAGGGAAGACTTAAGTTCCCCGTTTATGAGGGATACGGAAACCATGATCTTGGCGGGCGGGTCGAGAAGTATATTAAAGAGCGCAACCTGACGCGATCCAATCTTGTGGCGGTCTCCGAAAATGGATTTCACTATGCGTGGGAATGGGATGGGATTCACTTTGTGGAATGTAATCTCTTCCCCGGCCACACGCGCGAAAAAGGCAAGGGGCAACCGCCGCTGGAATCCCTCGGTTTTCTCCGCGATGAACTTCAGAAAAATGTGGGGGACAGCAGAAAGCCCGTGGTCGTGGTGCATCACTACATGCCGACCGACGGCTGGTGGTCCGATGAAGAAAAGAGGGCTTATTTCGATGTGATCAAAGATTACAACATCATCCTGATCACACATGGCCATCAGTCGCGCGCATCCATCACTGAATGTAACGGCTTTACAGTTTTGAATAATCATTATTTCCTGACTGCGGGTGCGTTCGCGGTCCGAATTTCGAAGGATGAACAAACAGGAGAGCACCACCTGACGATAGCTCAATGTCTTCCTTCAGGTAAGTGGGGCCCCCTGACGTTTAAGAAGAAGATAGCCTTTCCAAAAACCAAGTAAGCATTCTATACATGGCGACATAAGTGTCCGACGAGCATGGAGCGGCGCGGCTTCCCGCGCCGGCCGGAACGCGAAGGCGGTCCGCTCCGAAACCTGCGCGGACTTATGTAGCGATGTATAAATAACCATAAATGAGGGAGATCACCATGATTCGTTTCATGACGCGCCGGGAGTATATGAAAGCTGCTGTGGCACTGTCTGTCATCGCAACCGTGTGGCTAAACGTTGTTTCGCTTGCAGCGCCTGAGCCGCAGGCGGAGAAGAGCACAGGGGATTTAACATTTTTCGTTGTCTCAGATACCCATTACGGACTGAGCCCGCGAGGTGACGAGGAGATTCCCAAATTAGTGGACAAGATGAATAAATTGCCGGGCGCGGAGTTTCCTGCGGCGCTCGGCGGGGGGAAGGTCGCCACGCCGATTGGCGTCCTTCATATCGGGGATTCAACGCAAAGCGGTAAAAAGCCTGAATGGGAGATGTTTGTCCGCGACTACGGACTCAGCGGCAAGGATGGAAAGCTCACGTACCCGGTCTATGAATCCTTCGGTAATCATGACAGCGACCTGGTGCGCAAGGGGATTATCGAGCGCAACAAGGCACGCATCGGGCTCACGGCTATCTCGACCAATGGACTCCACTACTCCTGGGACTGGAATAACATTCACTTTGTCTGCCTGGGGGTCAGCCCGGGGCTCAAGAAGCGGCCGTATGACCCGGATAACAGCCTTCCCTTCCTTGAAGAAGACCTCCAGAAGCATGTCGGGGCAAGTGGCCGGCCTGTCATGCTGATGCATCACTTCGGCTTTGACAAGAGCCACAGCATGAACTGGTGGAAGGACGAAGAGCGTACAGCCTATTACGAGTTGATCAAGAATTATAATGTCATCGGCATCATTCACGGACATGCACACAAGCCCGAGATTTACCAATGGCAAGGGCTGGATATCTATCATCCGCCGCACTTCCGTCAGGATAAGCCCAAAGAGAACGGACCGGTCACCCACGGCTTTTTTGTCTTCCGCATCACGGGGGATGAGCTTATTGTAGCAGAACGTAAGTGGGACGACACCTGGGGCATGACAGCCAAGAAGACGATCAAATGGGGTTCCGCGAAATAACGAATAAGGAGAATAGCAATGAAGCAGATGAGATTAATAACCGTACTAGCGGCTGGAGTTCAGTTGCTGGCCATGGCGCAAGAGAAGCAACTGAACTTGACACCAGGGGCAAAGCTGGAGACGTCGTTTTGCGTGGCATTTGATAAGCTGGATGCCATTGTTCAGGAGTATACGCCTGATCGTTCAGGGAACAAGAGCAAGGGAGCCTATAGCAATTGGAGCGGACCTGGAGACCAACACTGGATTGAATGCCAATGGCCGCTCCCTGTTTTCATTAATGCATCGCGTATTTACTGGTTCGATGATGGTGGAGGGGTTCGGGTGCCCAAGGCAGCACGGCTCAAATATTGGAACGGTACGGACTTTGTATCTGTTCCTGGCGTTGAAGTCGGTGTCGAGAAAGACAAGTTCAATGAGATGAAGTTTGCCGAGCTTTCGACAACGCGGTTGCGTATTGAATTTGATCGTGACAAAGCAGCGACGGGCGTTTTGGTCTGGAATGTCTTTGACAGTGGCAAGACTCCGAATTTCCCGCCGGTCGCGAAAGCAGGAATCGAGCGGTTGGTTGTTGTCAATGCACCGACCTTCCTGATGGGGGAGGCACGCGATGACGGAAAACCTACAGATGCGAAGATGACCGTTAAATGGTCCAAGACCAAGGGACCTGGCAAGGTCACGTTTGAAAACGAAGCTGAACTGAAAACAACGGCTTCCTTCAGTGAGACAGGACTCTACACACTCACGTTGACGGCCTCTGATTCAAAGCTGGCGGGCGAGAGCGTGCTGAACGTCAAGGTTGTAGACCGGCCTCCTATGGGGCCTGCACTTCCAGAAGTTTATACAGGACCCTATACGGTGACTGGAAAGCTTTGGAAAGACCGGCTGCGTGTGCTCGTCGCGAACTGGGTGCCCTTTGTATACAACAAACTGGCCATGCCTGATTTGCCGGAAGGTAACATCACCAGCATCGAAGAGTGCGCCAAGAAGTTGGCCGGCAAGGAATTCCGAGTGCCGTTGGGCCCGATCTTTGCGAATACCTTCGTCTGGAATACCATGGAATGTATGAGCCTCATGCAGCAGGTCAATGCGAATGGGGATGAAGCCATGCTTGCTGCGCAGAAAGAGATGCTTGCAAAGTTGAATGCGTTGATCGACCTCTCGATTGCCGCCCAGGAAAAAGATGGCTATCTCCAGACGTATGTCACGTTGAAGAAGCATGTCCGGTGGAGAGATTTTTGGGCTCATGAAGGTTACCAAGCCGCCTATTACTTGGAAGCTGCGATGGCGAACTATAATTTGACGAATGGTAAGGACCGTCGCCTGTATGAGGCTGCCAGGCGGCTGGCGGATTGCTTCTGCAAGTATCTGGGGCCGCCGCCGAAACAGAGCTATTGGGACGGCCATGAGGGCATCGAGCAGAGTATGTCCCGCTTTGCGCATTTTGTTGACAAGGTCGAAGGCAAAGGGGCAGGGGATAGCTATCGCGCCTTTGTCAAATTTACCTGCGATGCGCGTGGCGGCGGGGACGAATATGCTCAGGCGCATCTCCCCTGGATTAAGCAGTACAATGCTGTCGGACATGCGGTGCGTGCTGTCTATGGTTACTCCGGTATGCTGGATGTCGCGATGGATAACAACGACCTGAACTACTACAGCGCGTTTTTCTCGATCTGGGACAACATGATCAATCGCAAGTACTATGTGACGGGCGGTGTCGGTTCCGGCGAGACCACCGAGGGCTTTGGCAATGACTACTCGCTGCCGCACAATGCCTATTGTGAATCGTGCTCGAGTTGCGGACTCATTTTTATGCAGCACAAGCTGAGCCGTCTCTATCGCGATGCGAAGTATGTGGATCTGTACGAAGAGACGCTCTACAATGCCTTGCTCGGTTCAATCGACTTGGACGGCAAGGCGTTCTATTACACGAACGGCTTGGATGGAGGCGGCAAGCGTCATCCCTGGCATGTCTGCCCCTGTTGCGTCGGAAACATCCCGCGTATTCTCTTCCAGTTGCCCACGTGGATGTATAACGCAGACGCAAAGAATCTCTATATCAATCTCTTCGTCGGCTCAACGTTCACCATCCCCACGGTCGCTGGCGGGGTTAAAGTTGTCCAGGAGACCGAATATCCGCAGGATGGCAAGGTCAAGCTGACGTTGACCCCTTCGCAACCTGCTAAATTCGCGGTACATATTCGCGTTCCGAATTACAAGACAAGCGATCTCTACTCACTCGAGCCGGCTGTGTCTGGCCTAGCCAATCTCAAGGTCAACGGGGCTGAACTCAAAACTTCGAAAATCGAGAAGGGGTATCTCTCGATCGACAGGACGTGGAACAAAGGGGATACCATCGCCTTTGAGCTTCCGCTGACGGTTCAAAAAATCGTCGCTGATCCCCGCGTGAAAGCCTGTGCTGACCGGGTGGCGCTTCGCTGCGGTCCGCTGGTCTATACGTTTGAGAGCAAAGAGCAGGATATCAACAAGGCGATTGACGCGACAGCCCCCATCACAGCAAACTGGGATGGCGCGCTGCTCGGGGGAACAACCGTACTCGAAGGCAAAATGGCGGATGGAAAGCCCTTCAAGGCCATACCCTATTATTTGCGCCATAATCGCGGTGGCAATTCGCGGGTATGGATGAGAAAGTAGTCGTTGGAGCCACAAAATAAGGCTATTTTGACCATAAACTGCATTTACTTCCAGAGATGACATGATACAATTTACAACTAAATGAACATTTCGTTTCGGAATGATTCAAAATGGTTGTACGTGAAAAACGATCAAATAGGAGTTTACCATGGCCAATGGATTTTATTTAGTACCCAAACCGACCAATGAGCCGGTATTGAATTATGCGCCCCGTTCACCGGAACGTGCCGAACTTAAAGCTGAGTTGGCGAGACAAGCCAAGATCGTTGTTGATGTTCCCATTGTGATTGGCGGGAAGGAATATCGGACGGCGAATGTCAGATATGTCCGCATGCCGCATGACCATCAGCATGTGCTCGCTAAATATTATGTGGCGGGGAAGAAGGAGCTGGAGTTGGCCGCACGTACCGCCATGGAGGCAAAAGCGAAGTGGGCGGATATCGACTGGGAGCACCGCGCATCCATCTTTTTAAAGGCTGCGGAATTGCTGTCAGGCCCTTACCGTGCAAAGGTTAACGCGGCAACCATGCTGGGCCAGAGCAAGACAGCGTTTCAAGCTGAAATTGATGCGGTCTGCGAACTGGCCGACTTTTTCCGCTATAATTGTTTCTTTGCGCAGGAAATTTACAAAGATCAGCCTCAGAATGCAAAGGGTATGTGGAATCGTCAGCAGCATCGTCCCCTGGATGGTTTTGTCGTTGCAATCTCCCCGTTCAATTTCACCTCCATTGGCGGCAACCTCTGCACAGCACCCGCCATCATGGGAAATACCATTGTCTGGAAACCGGCGTCTACCGCGGTCCTTTCGAACTACTACATCTTCAAAATTCTTGAAGAGGCGGGCATCCCGACGGGGGTCATCAACTTTGTCCCCTGCGTCGGTGGGGATATGAGTCAGTATCTGCTCACGAGCCGCGATATGGCCGGTGTGCATTTCACAGGCTCGACCGAGGTGTTCAATGCGATCTGGAAGTTGACGGGCGACAATATCACGCCGTATAAATCCTATCCGCGTCTGGTGGGCGAGACAGGAGGCAAGGATTTTATCTTTGCACATAAGTCAGCCGATGTTGATCCGCTGGTCTGTGCCATGGTGCGAGGCTCCTTTGAATATCAGGGCCAGAAGTGCTCGGCCGCTTCACGCGCGTATGTTCCGAAGAGTCTCTGGCCGAGAGTCAAGAAAGGGCTGCTCGCTGAAATCGCCAAGATCAAAGTGGGCGACATCTGCGATTTCCGCAACTTTATGGGCGCGGTGATTGACGAGTCCTCTTTCAAGAATACGGTCAAGTATATTGAGCATGCCAAGAAGTCAAAGGATGCGGAACTGCTCTGTGGCGGCTATGACGGTTCAAAGGGATGGTTTATCTACCCGACGGTCATCCTGGCGAAGAAGCCAAACTACAAGAGTATGGTTGAAGAGATCTTTGCACCTGTGCTGACGATATTTGTTTACGACGACAAGGATTTCGAGAAGACGATTGAGATTTGCGATACCTCAACCAAGTATGCACTGACAGGGGCTGCCTTTGCTCAGGATCGCCAGGCCATTCACTTGATGGAGCGCAAGTTGGTCCATGCAGCGGGCAACTTCTACATCAATGACAAGCCCACCGGCGCAGTCGTGGGGCAGCAGCCCTTCGGTGGAGCACGTGCATCCGGCACGAATGACAAGGCCGGGAGCATGCTCAATCTCTATCGCTGGTCAAGTCCGCGAACCATCAAGGAAACCTTCGTACCGCCAACCGATTTCACCTACCCCTTCATGCAAGAGGAATAAGTCGAATGAATTGTATGGTCCTCCTTTCATCCCTCATGTTAGCCACAACATGTTCAGCACTTGCGCCATCTCCGCGTTGCACACCCCTGCCGCTCGAAGATGTGCGCTTGACTGCTGGGCCGCTTAAACAGGCACAGGACAAGAACGCGGAGTATCTGCTGCAATTAGAACCTGATCGTATGCTGGCCTTCCTGCGGAAACGTGCAGGGTTGGAGCCTAAGGCGAAGGGCTATGATGGATGGGATGGCGACGGACGAAATCTGACGGGCCATATTTGCGGACACTATCTCTCGGCTGTCAGCATCATGGTTGCCGCAACGGGAGATAGCCGCTTTAAAGAGCGCGCTGATTATATCATTGATCAGTTGGAGGAGGTCCAGAAGAAGAATGGCAATGGCTATCTCGGCGCGCTCGAAGGCGGGCAGGAGATGTTTGCGCAGGTGGCTAAAGGTGAGATCCGCTCAGGCGGTTTTGACCTCAATGGACAATGGGCGCCCTTCTATACGCTGCACAAAATGTATGCAGGCTTGCGCGATGCCTACAGGTTCGCAGGCAACAAGAAGGCGCTTCAGCTTGAGATCGGTTTTTCGGCCTGGTGTGAAAACATCCTGAAGGACTTGAACAGCGAGCAGATCCAAAAGATGCTCAACACCGAATTCGGCGGCATGAACGAAGTGCTTGTCGACCTGTACAAGGATACTGGCGATGAACGCTGGCTGAAGCTATCGTACAAATTCGAACATCATCTGATTCTTGATCCGCTCAAGCAGAAGAGGGACGATTTGGCAGGCAAGCACGGCAACACCCAGGTTCCTAAGGTGCAAGGGTCCCTAGCGCGTTATTTTTCAACAGGTGATCCTGCAGACTATACGGCCGCCTCCTTTTTCTGGGAGCGTGTCGCCTTGCATCACTCCTATGCCACAGGGGGCCATGGAAAAGATGAATATTTTGGCGAGCCGGACAAGCTGAACGACCGCGTGGATGGGCGTACCTGTGAAACCTGCAACGTGTACAATATGCTTAAGATGACTCGCCGTCTCTTTATGCTGAGCCCGGATGCGGTCTATGCTGATTTCCATGAGCGTGCGATCTATAACCACATTCTCTCTTCAATCTCGCTCAAGACTGGGCAGACCTCTTACATGGTGCCTGTCGGGCGGGGTGTGCAACGTGAGTATGGCGACATGCTGCACTCCTTTACCTGTTGCGTAGGGAGCGGCATGGAAAGTCATTCGCTGCATGCTGACGGGATCTACTACGCCTCAGCCGATCAGTTGATCGTCACCATTTTTGCAGATTCGAAGGCTCTCTGGAAAGCGAATGGTGTGACCCTCCAACAAAAGACTGATTTCCCGATGGGCGAGCGGGTCCTGTTCACATTCAACATGGACAAACCTAAGACGTTTACCTTCACACTCCGTAAACCGAAATGGGTCGGGGATGGCTTCGGTGTGAAAATAAATGGGCATGCTGAGACGTCCGCTGTTTCCGACCATTGGTTGAATATGAAGCGCACCTGGAAGGATGGCGATGTTGTTGAGGTGGTTTTACCGAAGACCTTGCGCCTCGAAGCGACGCCGGATAATCCGAATCGTGCAGCCGTGATGTGGGGTCCGCTGGTGATGGCAGGCGACCTTGGCGAGGAGAACAAATTTGAGTCATGGAAGCCCGGAGCCGTACCTGTGATGGTGACCGACAACAAGCTTGCGGTCGCAGACTGGTTAAAGCCTGTCACCGGGGAAGCAATCGGAACCTTTACGACAGAGGGTGTCGGCCATAAAAAGGATGTGACCTTTAAGCCGTTCTATCTCTTGCAGCATCGCACGTATGGGATTTACTGGGACTTCTTCACAAAGGCGGAGTGGAAAGTGCAGGAAGAGCAGTATGTTGCTGAGCAGAAGCGCATCGCGAAACTGGTTGCTGCAACAGTTGGCTTTGCGCAGCCAGGGCAGATGCAGCCTGAGCGCGACTACAACCAGCAAGGTGAAGAGACCTGGGCGGACCGTGTTGCTGGCCGCGCATGCAGGAGAGGCAAGAAGTGGTTCTCCTTTGACATGCCGGTGGACGAGAAGGACCCCATGACGCTGATCGTCACCTATTACAAGGACGAGTGGCGGAAGCGCACCTTTACGATTTCCGCAGATGGCGTAAAACTTGGGGACCAAGTCATCCCTGGTCGTGAAGGGTTGAAATTCTTTGATGTCTCCTATTCGTTGCCTCCTGAGTTGGTCAAGGGGAAGAAGAAAGTGACTGTCCGTTTTGAAGCTACGGGGGGCAACGAGATTGGGGCAGTATTTGGTATTCGCACCTATCGTGCGAACCTGATGGAGTAAACAGGGGGCAGCATGAAGAACGTGATCGTTATAGCGACAGTCCTGATGGCAGGACTCTCCTTCGCGAAGATTGAAAAGCAGGTCTCGCTTGTCACCGGCGAAGCGATTGGCAGCTTAGCCGTTGCCGGCCGTTTGTCAATTGACCTGCATACACAGTTCATGATGTCACGGACGTATGAAAAAGATACCATCTTGAACTGGTTTAATTGCGGTTACTCCGGAGGAAGTCGATTTGCGCCTGTTGGCGGAACTTTCGGCAACTTCGGGTTTGATGTCCCCTGGCAGACGCGCGATGCCCGCTATCCGCATGCCGCCAAGCGGGGCGAGATGCAAGTGGCGCAATTCAATGGCAAGCAGACGATCAAAGGGAACTTTGCCATTGAAGAACCCCTCGCCGGAAAGTCGCTTTACGCGATCGAGGTCTGGTTCATCAGCGAGCAGGGAACCCAAGGCGATGTTATTCTTGGCTGGCAATCGCCTGACGGGAAAACGTCATCAGGCAACCTCAAGATCCCGGAGGGCTTTAAGCCGTCGGCCACGCCTGTCCATCTGGCGCTGGTCACTTCTGAAATCGCAGAGATGTGGTATCTGAATGGAAAGAAACTGGGCAGCAAGGGACGTCAATTCGCAATTTTATCCGGACACGTGCCTGTGCTGGGCGGCGCGTCTGAAAACGCCCCCTCATTTAAAGGCGAAGTGATTGCTTTTCGCTTGCATGATAAGCCTCTGACAGAGGAGCAGGTTTTGCACAACTTTGCAGGCGGTGTAATGCTCGGAACGGAGTTGCATGACTGGTATGCACCAGACAAAGATGTTGAGAAATACATGGTCCGGGAGACAAAGGGCAGTTTTCGTCATGCAGTGGATAAGAAGCGTGTTGAACAATGGAAAGAGAAGCCTAGGGAACTGGAGGAGTATAAGAAGCGTGTGCCCGGCATGTATGTGTGGGGCGAGTTGCTGTTACGGACGTACACGGAGCGTCTGGCGATGCGAAGTTCCCATGTCTCGCGCCGCACTGAAAAGCGCGGGGACGGCATCAAGTACACCCATGCGATTCAAGATACGGATGGAAGCTGGATGGGGTGTAATGACGACTTCGGTTGGGCCTGCCAGTTTGCAGGCCATCTGAATCCGCATGAACTGGTTCATGGATTTCAGGCGCAGACAGGCGGCGGTATTCAAGGCAATTTCTGGGAGGCGCATGCCAATTTCCCGCAGACCTACAACGGGATTTATCAGACGATGCCGCCTTCGTGCGTGACGCGTGTCTCCTGCTTCCCGCCCGCCAATGGACGAGACTTCTATCATGATCGTCTCTTCTTCGAGCATCTGGCGCAAGCCCCTGAATTCGGCCCCATGTTTATTTCGAGGCTCTGGTATGACGGTGCAATTGGCACGAAGGACGAGAAAGAGAAGAATCCCTATCCCTTCCTGACCTTCTCGCGCTTGAATCCGTACAAGGAGACATCCCTCGCTCAGGAGTATATCAAGATGGCCATGCGCAATGTCACCTGGGACTACAAGACGTTCAAAGAGGTCCCGCATGGACAGCCGGGAAACACACCTTTTGGCAATGACGGGGTGGTCTCCAAGGAGAATCGCTATCTCAAGGATGCAGAGCGGGATCAGGCCGATATCAAGCGCTTTGCGTTTGCGTATCTGCAGCCCGTCCCGTATGAAGAAGAGACCTATCGTGTGCCCCGGGCACAGGCGCCCTTGCAACTCGGATGGAACCTCTGCCCCTTGATTCTGAAGCCCAATATGAAGTCTGTCTCGGTTCTCCTGACGGGGTATGTCAATCCGGCTCGCGGAGGTGATTGGCGCTTTGGAATCGTGAGTGTTGACGCAGCGAAAAAGCCGACGTACAGTGAGATCGGACTGCCTGAAAAAAAACTGCGCTTCTCGATTCCGGAAGGCGCAAAGGAGCTTTATCTGGTTGTTGCGGCGATTCCGACCAACATCATGACGCTCAATATGGTGGGCGATTTCCGCTCCTTTGAGTATGAACCCTTTCCTTTCAAGGTTCAGTTAACAGGCTGTGAACCCGCACAGCCGAATCTTTTTGAAAAGCCTGCGAACATGGAGGGTGCGCCGCATCCGAATGGCGGTGGCTTTGTTGCGAAATCAGCAACGGTTGATCCAACTGCCTATGTCGGGAAAGAGGCACTGGTCCTGGGAAATTCCAAAGTCTTGGGACATGCGCGCATTCTTGACTTTGCTGTGATCAACAATGCAACGGTTCAGGATCAGGCCGTGGTGAGTGGACATGCGTTAGTCGAGCGTGAGGCGGTTGTATCCGGTGAAGCCCGCGTGCGGGACAACGCGAAGATCTCGAATCGCGCCCAGATCCGTGATCAGGCGAAGGTGCTTGAAAACGGACACCAGGAGACGAACTTCTGTCAGGACCAGACCGTTGTCAAGGGTATGGCCGCAAGCTTTGGCGAAAACAAAGGTTCGCCGATGATTGACGGGATGTATGCAAAAGCTAACAAGGTTTCCGGCGGCAAATGGTTTACCTGGAGCTGGGGTGTCGGACAGAATGCCGGCGAAGTGACGAATGATTTTAAAGGCCTCTATCTGGATATGCAGTTTAACAGTGCTCACCCGTGGATGGCCGTGGATGACTTTGGTGTGACCTGGGGCTACCTGTGTCAAGGGGCTAAGATGGATAACGGTTCTCTTCTGTTAGATGGAAAAAACGCGTTTGTTGAACTGCCCAAGGATGTTGCTGACTTCCAGAAGGTGACCTATAAATTGCGTGTGAAATCCAATGCCAGTGGTAAGGGGCCAATCCTCGATTTTGCAAATGCGAAGACAGGGGATGCCATACGGCTGGGTGAAGTTCGTGATGGCAAGCTTTGCTTTGCAATCAGTATTGGAAAGGCTTTTAAAACATTGATTGGCCCCGCGCTTGAAAAAGGGAAGTGGAAAGATATTGAAGTCACCATTGCCAACTCGTCTGCCACGATGAAGGTTGATGGCAAAATTGCTGACTCAAAAACAGACTTCGGCTTCAAACCGGAAATGGTCATGGCCGACCGCTGCAAATTGGGCCGTAATGAAGCAGGCAAGTTTTTTGAGGGCGAGATTGACTATTTTCAGATCTATTCGGGTGTGAAATAAGTAGCGGTGGATAATCCGACCTTCGACAAACAGAGGAATGCACGTGGGATTTGGTACACAGCGACATAAGTTTTAGACAGTCTGGGAGCGGCGGGGCTTCCCGCGCCGGCCGGAACGCGAAGGCGTTCCGCTCCAAAGCGAGCGCTCACTTATGTCGCCGTGTATAGGAGCGCAGTTTATAATCTGGCAATTGTGATTGCGGCGGTTTTCCGAACCGGTTAAGGACATAACGCTCACGTATTCTGTCAATAGAGAAGGACACCGAAAGGAAGATTAGTTGCATACCGCTTCTGTCAAATGCTTGGACACCGAACGGCGGTGGAAAGAGCTATGAGGGCGGGCCGCAGATTCAGTGGAGGGAGGCTGCGGTATTCCGCTGCCTCCCTCCACTGAATGAAGCTCCCTCACCAGCCTTCTTAGCTGGCTCTGGATGGACTTGTACAGCGTGATGGAGTTTGTCTTGCTATACATGTCCAGATACCGGCGGACCCGCGGATCGGAAGGTTTCACCGCCAGAAGCCGTTCGAGAGGAGTGGAGGGCTTGTCGTATTTTTTTATGTACCTGACGCCTTTGCTTTCCTTCCGCCTCTTGGACACAAGCTTCTTGCAGGGGCGGAACAGGTTCGTGTAGAGGGCGATGTCCATGCAGACCTTCTTCAGCGCGTCGTACTGCTCCATCCTGTCAAAACGTATGTCCGAAAAGTACTCGCGGACGACCGAGCCGTTCTTCTGCTCTATCCTGCAGTTGTCGTTCTTCCTGTAGGCGCGCGAGCGGCTGATCCGGCAACCCGTGACCGCCTCGGCAAGTTTTCCGATGAAGATATAGTTTATGAACTCTGAACCGTTGTCGGGGTGCATGTGGAGGATGTCGAAGGGCAGCCTCCCGACGATTGAAAGCATGGCCTGCGCCGTGTTTTCACCCCCGTGGTTCCACGTCGGGGCGCATTCGAACCATTGCGTCAGCGCATCCGTCAGGCTGCCGATTGAAAAGAACGACCCCGCCATGTTTCCGCCGCAGAGGAAGACCGTGTCCACCTGGCAGGTGCCGACCGAGTCCTCGGGCAGCTCGCTGCCGGGGCATTCGGGGATTGAAGACTTCAAAGCGTTCATCCCGGAAGCCTTGTTCCGCCGATATCCGGCCACGCCGTCACGCTTCAGGGATCGAGCGATGGTGGACACGCTCATCTTCAGCACCTTCCCCAGCGCGTCCGCGCGGACTTCATTCCCGAGGGCGGAATAGTCGGATGCCGTCCTCGCGAGCATGGTCTTCAGATATTCCGGGCATGGCCGTCCGGCGGCGGCCCACAGTCTGGCCAGCAGCTTTCTATCCTCCTCGCCATAGCTCGGTCCGCGCCCCCTGTGAGGGCGGTATACGCGTTTCCCCTTCAATAGCTTGTTCAGATATTTACGAGAGCAGCCGTATGTCTGGCATAATGAATCCAGCGTTTTCCCTTTCGCAGTCTTTGTCCGCATGGCGGCGTATTGCTGTTTGAACTTCGCAAGGTTGTCCCTGAATGTGAGAGTAGACATCGTTTTCATCCCTTTAGATTACGGTGTCCACGCATTTGACAGAAGCGCTTTTTTCATCGGACACCCTTTTCACCTTTTCGGTGTCCTTAATAATGACAGACCGCGCTCACATATTTATAGGAAGTTGCGCCTTGAATAACAAACCATCAATCAAGTATAATTTCAACCATGAAGAATAGTCTGTTTCTTGTAGGCATTGTTGCGGTGATCTCTCTTTATAATAGACAGTGTCTTGCTGTGGATAATTTTACGGAACGATATGAGTCGGCGCGCAAAGCTGCTTTAATTCCGAAGGATTTTGCGTTCCAGTCCGAATTGCAACTGGAATGGGAATCTCCCACAACGGGATTCTTCCAGACGCCAGCGAAAAACGGCAAATCAGCCCGGATGAGATTCGATGCGTCAACAGGCAAGGTAATAGCGTGTTCCGAATCAGAGAACGGTGCAGGCCCTGAGATGACGACGCTTGGCAAAAGTTATCGCTCCTCGGATGTGCGCGTGTCCGTGACCTTTACAAACGCCTCCAGTAAAGATTTGAACCTCTTCTGGGTGGACTCGAACGGAAAGCGCAAGCCTTATGGTTCGATGAAGCCAGGCGGACTGATTAATCAATCGACCTTTGCTGGACATGTCTTCCTGCTCTGCTCCGGCAAAGAGGACTGGGCTGCTTATCGCATGCAAGAGGGCGCAGAGCAGATTGTAGTCTCTGAAAAGAAACTCCAGGAAAGACCTCGCGAAGCGAATCATCAGAAGCATAACAAACGTCCAGCTCAGCAATCCTTGATTGAGGTGGTCATCCAAGACCGCAATGTCTTCTTTAAAAATAAAGCAGATGGGGCGATGAAGCAGATTACTACGGACGGGACTCCGGCCAATGGATACATCAACCATGTCGAATGGTCTCCGGACTTGAAGCATGTCATGATCATGCGCGAACGTCCAGGTGGCGACCGGAAATTGACAGTCGTCAACTCTGTGCCGAAGAATAAAGCGCAGCCCGAGGTGATCACGGTTGATTATCTGAAGCCCGGGGACGAGATCCAGCGCCAGCGTCCATGCCTGTTTACAGCTGAAGGGAAACCGTTGCAGGTATCTGACGCGTTATATCCAAACCCCTGGAGCATTCAGCACGGGGCGTGGAATGAGGACAGTTCAGGATTCCGTTTTCTCTACAATCAGCGTGGACATCAGGTGGCGCGACTTGTCGAGCTGGAAACGAATGGCACGGTGCGCGCCGTGATTGATGAGGTGACGCCGACGTTCTTCTGTTACTCAAGCAAAGAGTACATCAATCAAAATCCCAATGCCGATGAATATCTCTGGATGTCTGAGCGCGATGGATGGAATCACCTCTACCTGTATGATGGGAAGACAGGCAAGGTCAAGACGCAGGTCACCAAGGGAACGTGGGTGGTCCGGTCTGTTGAAGAAGTCGACTGGACGTCACGCAAGATCTATTTCTATGCCTTGGGTGTTATCAAGGGACAGGACCCGTATTATCAACATTACTGTTCAATCAATATGGATGGTTCAAATTATAAAGTGCTCACCGAGGGGGATGGCTCCCATACGGCTCAGCTCTCGCCCGACAAAAAGTATTTAATCGACACCTGGTCACGTGTGGACTTGCCCTATCAGTTTGAACTTCGTGATCGGGAAACCGGTAAGAGCGTCTGTATGCTGTTTGAGCATGTTGCGCCCAAAATCGATTATCCAGTGCCGGAACGCTTTGTGGCGAAGGGCCGCGACGGCCTGACGGATATCTATGGCATCTTCTACCGTCCGCGCTCCTTTGATCCCGGCAAGAAGTATCCGGTCATTGAGAACATTTATGCGGGCCCCCAAGACGCGCATGTTGCAAAAGTCTGGAATGAGGGACAGAGTGTCCGCAATCAGACCTTCGCGAATTTAGGTTTCATTGTGGTCAGCATCGATGGCATGGGGACGAACTGGCGGTCCAAGAAGTTCCATGATGTGGCGTGGATGAATATTGGTGATGCGGGCTTTCCGGACCGTATTGCCTGGATGAAGGCATTGGCAAAAAAGTATCCGTGCATTGACCTCTCGCGTGTGGGTATCTATGGCGGTTCAGCAGGCGGACAGAACACAATGGGCGCGTTGCTCTTCCATGGGGAGTTCTATAAGGTCGGCGTAGCAGACTGCGGGTGCCACGACAATCGAATGGATAAGATGTGGTGGAACGAACAGTGGATGGGCTGGCCTGTTGGAAAGCACTATGTCGAGCAAAGTAACCGTGATAACGCGGCAAAGCTGACGGGCAAGCTGATGTTGACGGTCGGCGAGATCGACACCAATGTGGATCCCTCTTCGACCTTTCAGGTGGCTGATGCGCTCATCAAAGCTGGCAAGGATTTTGAGTTAGTGGTGATTCCAGGGGGTGGACACGGTTCGGGCGAAGTGCCCTGGGCAGCTAAGAAACGAGCGGCGTTTTTTGTGCAGCACCTCCAATAATAACGGGAACAAAACAGAAATGACAGGAATCCTCTTTGATATCAAGCGCTTTTCGCTGCATGACGGGCCCGGCATCCGGACAACGGTTTTCATGAAGGGGTGTCCTTTGCGTTGCGTCTGGTGCCATAATCCTGAAAGTATGTCGCCTGAGATCCACTTCCTTTTCAAGCCTGAGCTTTGCCTGAAATGTGAAGCCTGTTCGAACGCAGAGTGCCCGGCTGAAGCGCGCATACACGTGGGCGAAATCATCACGGAAGAGGCCTTGATGGCGCGCATTATCCCGGACCGTTATGCGTTTGACGAGTCAGGGGGCGGCGTGACCTTCTCAGGAGGCGAGCCCCTGATGCAACCCGCTTTTTTAAAGGCGATGCTGGCCCGCTGTCGGCTGGAGGATATTCATGCTGCCGTTGACACGAGCGGTTTTGCTCCGTTGCAGACCATTCTGGAGGTCTCCGCTCTGGCGAAGCTCTTGCTTTTTGACATCAAGTTAATCGATCATCAGGAGCATATCAACTTTACAGGCGTTTCGAATGTCGGGATTCTTGAAAACCTCACGGAATTATGCAATAATAAATATCCCATTGAACTTCGTATGCCGATTATTCCTGGCATTACGGATACTGTTTCGAATTTGGAAGGTGTTGCACGGTTCGTTGGCGGGCTCACGGACGCTCCGCGTATACGGCTGTTGCCGCATCATCATGTGGCTATGTCCAAGTATGCGCGGTTTGGAATGACCTGTAAACTGGAGCGGACAGAGGATCCCTCAGAAGCGCGCATGGATGAGCTGGTTGCTTTTTTAAAGCTGCGCGGTGTTGACGCCTTTCGCTGAGTTTCAATAAGGAGCCAAGATGAACGAACGTGTTGCAAAACTAAGAGAAGAGAGCTTTGAGGCCGTACCGACATTGTCGACGGAACGGGCTGTTCTGATTACAAAATACTATCAGGAGAACATCGGCAAATATTCGGTGCCGGTCATGCGCGCAAAGGCTTTTGAATATTTGTATGCGAATCAGACGATTTTTATAGGCGAGGGCGAGCTGATTGTTGCTGAGCGGGGTCCCTATCCAAAGGCAGTGTCCACGTATCCGGAGCTGACATGCCATAGCGAAGAAGACATCCGCATTCTCGGCTCGCGCAAGATGACGAGTTATCGCACCACGGCTGAAGATATCAAGACCTATCGGGAGCAGGTCATTCCCTTCTGGCGTGGACGTACCATGCGCGACAAACTCTTTGCGGGGCTCTCCCAGCGGTGGCGCGATGCGTATGGGGCAGGGCTTTTTACTGAATTCATGGAACAGCGTGCGCCGGGCCATACGACCTTTGACGGAAAGTTTTACACCAAAGGTCTTGCGGGTTTCAAGAAGGATATTGCGGATGCTTTGGCGGCGCTCGATTTCATCCATGACAAGGATGCCACGCCCAAGCGTGAAGAACTCAAGGCCATGTACATTGCTTGTGATGCAGTCATGGCGTTTGCCAGACGTCATGCTGACTTGGCAGAACAGAAGGCGCTCTCTGAGGCAAATGCGCAGCGCAAGGCGGAACTCCTGCAAATCGCAGAGACGTGCCGCTGGGTTCCGGAACATGCGCCGCGGACCTTCCTTGAAGCGCTTCAGATGTACTGGTTCATGCATTTGGGAACCATCACGGAATTGAATGGCTGGGATGCGATGAACCCCGGACATCTTGATCGCTACTTCTATCCCTTTTACAAAAAAGATCTTGAGTCAGGGGTGTTGACGCGCGAGCTTGCGCGTGAATTGCTCGGCTGCTTCTGGATTAAATTCAACAATCATCCGGCACCTCCCAAAGTTGGAGTGACCGCTGCAGAGAGTGGCACGTATAATGATTTCACGAATATCAATGTCGGAGGGATTCTGCAGAATGGTTCAGATGGCGTTAACGAACTCTCCTATCTGATGTTAGAGGTGATCGACGCGATTCATCTGCTGCAGCCGCAATCGAACATCCAATTGAGCCGCAAGAACCCGGACAAGTTTTTAAAAGCGGCCTGCGAAGTGATTCGCAAGGGCTATGGCTATCCGTCCGTGTTCAACGCCGACGGCGTTGTCGAGCAGATGGTGCGCGTCGGCAAGAAAATTGAAGATGCGCGTGAAGGCGGAACAAGCGGGTGTGTTGAAACTGGGGCGTTTGGCAAGGAAGCTTACGTGCTCACCGGCTATCTGAATACACCGAAGATTTTCGAACTTGCGCTGAACAATGGTGTTGATATGCGCACTGGCAAGCAAGTCGGTCTTCAAACAGGTGATCCTAAGAACTTCCAGTCGTTCGAAGATGTGTATCAGGCTTTTGAGAAGCAGTTGCAGTATATCGTGGACATCAAGATGGAGGGCAACCTGTTCATCGAGAAGATGTATGCGACGGAAATGCCCGCCATCTTCCTCTCGGTGCTGATCGACGATTGCATCAAGAAGGGCATGGACTATAATGCAGGCGGCGCGCGTTACAACACCAGTTATATTCAGTGCGTGGGTATCGGCACGATTACCGACAGCCTCTCCGCACTGAAGACGCACGTTTTTGATAAGCAGGAGGTAACTCTGCCCGCATTGCTGGAGGCGCTCAAAAACAATTTTGAAGACCAGGAGGCTTTGCGGCTGAAGCTTTGGAACAAGACGCCGCGTTATGGCAATGACAATGACGAGGCCGATGATTTAATGCGGCGTGTTTTTGATTCGCTGCTGAACGCTATTGATGGACGTCCGAATCTCAGGGGTGGAGAATATCACGTGGATATGCTTCCGACCACGTGCCACATTTACTTTGGAGCAGTCCTCTGCGCGACACCGGATGGCCGTAAAGCCAAGCAACCAGTCTCGGAAGGTATTTCGCCCGTACAAGGCGCTGACCGCAAAGGGCCGACTGCGGTCCTTGCCTCTGCCGCGAAGATGGATCAGCTTCGGACAGGCGGGACCTTGCTGAATATGAAATTCCTGCCCGGCACTTTGCGCGGACAAGAGGGCATTGACAAGCTTGCGCAGTTGGTGCGATCCTACTTCCGTATGGACGGACATCACATTCAATTTAATGTCGTGGATGCGGAAACATTACGCGAAGCGCAGAGACAGCCAGAACTCCACCGCGATTTAATTGTACGTGTGGCCGGTTACAGCGATTATTTCTGCGACCTCAGTAAGGAACTGCAGGAAGAGATTATTGCGCGTACTGCGCAAGAGGCTTTTTAAATGCACTTTTCTTACTTCCAAACCTGGTTTGATGCCGCAGAATTTAAGAGGCGACATGAGAAAGTCTACGAGGCTATCGGCAACGCCGCCGTTGCAGTGGTGCAAGGGGGTGGGCCTGTTGGAGGCTTTGAAACCTTCCGGCAGAATAATGATTTCTTTTATCTGTGCGGCGTGGAGGTTCCCCAGGCATATCTGGTGTTAGATGCCAGGTGTAGAGGGGCTATTCTTTATCTACCCCATGGGGATGAGCGTGTGGCCAGTATCGAGGGCAAGGAGCCCTGTGCGGAGGATCGTGTCGAACTCATGGCCCTTACGGGGTGCATGGATGTCCGAGCCCTTGAGTGTTTGGAAGAGGACCTACAGCATGCATCGCTCGTCTATACGCCGTATGCTCCGGCGGAAGGGGCATTGGCCTGTCAGGACACCTTGCACTATCAAGCGAAATTGAATGGCAATGACCCCTGGGTCAATCACCAATCCCGTGAAGCCTTTTTCAGGGCAAAGCTTAAAGAGCGCATCATCGGGGTGGAACTCCGCGATTTGTCAGCCATTCTTTTTGCACTGCGGCTGCATAAGAGTGCCGCTGAAATCCGCGTGATGCACCAGACGGGGCAACTCTCCGCGATGGGGGTTGTTGAAGCCATGAAGCAGACGCGAGCCGGGATGTACGAATACCAACTCGGCGCCATTGCGGACAAAATCTTTATTGAGAATGGCGCCCGTGGAGCTGGCTACCGTCCGATCATCGCGACAGGGCGCAACATCTGGATGATGCATTACTATCGCAACAATTGCACATTGGAAAATGGCGAGTGGGTGCTCATGGATTATGCGCCGGATCTCTGTAACTACACGAATGATATCGGGCGCATGTGGCCGGTCAACGGAACGTATTCGTCTGTTCAGCGCGAGTTATACAGCGTTGTTGTTAAATACCACCAGACCTTGCTGGAGGTCTTGCGCCCAGGTGTGCTGCCGGCAGAGATGCTCCGGGAAGCAGCCCAGCGCATGGAGCCCTATCTCCAGAAGCATCCCTTCTCAAAAGCGATTTACGGAGATGCTGTCAAGCGCATGATCGCCTCTGACAAGGCCTTGACCCATCAGGTAGGACTCTCTGTGCACGATGGCTCAACGTATACGGACAAGAGCACCCCATTCAAGCCAGGGCTTGTTTTTGCACTTGATCCGCAACTGTGGGTTCCTGAAGAGGAGCTGTATGTGCGTGTCGAGGATACGGTTGTGATTACGGATCAAGGCGTGGAGAGTTTCACGAGCCTTGCGCCGCATGAACTCGACGAGGTGGAAGCATTGGTTGGAAAAGGATTAAGTTAAGCATGGCGCATTTAATAAGTTTAATCATCAACTGGTTAAGGCCTTCCTTTAATGTGGTGGCCACGCGGCGAGGTCGCTTGTCGACCTTCTTCCTCCTCTACATGACGGAGGGAATTCCTCAAGGCTTTGTCCAGCTCGCGATGATCACGCACATGCGTAAGTTGGGGGTGGAACCTGCGGCGATTGGTGCCTTTGCTGCGGCGTTTAACCTGCCCTGGGCTTTTAAATGGGCATCCGGTCCGGTTGTGGATCTCTTTTTCTCGAATCGCCTGGGGAGGCGGCGCGGATGGATTGTGCTGACGCAGGTCATGATGTGTCTGACGCTCTTGCTGGCGGTGCCGATCGACTGCGGCGTGCAGATCAAGCTCCTCTCAATGGTCCTGATCCTGCATAATATTTTTGCGGCTACGCAAGATGTTGCCATTGACGCCTTGGCCTGCGGCACATTAAAAGAAGATGAACGGGGCATTGGCAATGGCCTGATGTTTGCCGGTGCGTATGCCGGGCAAGCGGTTGGTGGCACCTGCGTCTTGTGGTTGATGGCCCTGGGCGTGCCGTTTAATCTAACGTTTATTTGGACGATCGCCTCTATCCTGGTCGTGACATGTCTGATCAGTCTGCGTGTTCGTGAGCCCCACCACACGTTGGTCAGTGACATTCCGGAAGGCTTCACGCGCACTCAGGCGTTGGTCCTTTCTGTTCGGGCCTATATCATGACAGCATTAAAGGCCTTCTTCGGGACCCGTTCGTCGATTGCCGGCATGTGTGTGGTCATGTTGCCGATTGGCGCGTATGCGCTGACCTGTTCGCTCTCCACCAATCTCAATGTCGAATTGGGGATGTCGGACGGACTCATAGCGAATTTGACGTTGATCGGCTCTGTTGCTTGTGCGGCAGGCTGTGTGACCGGGGGATGGCTGGCTGACAAGTTTGACCGACGGCTGATGCTGGGTCTCTTTTGTTTGTCGACCTCGCTCATCACATTGGTTGTCGCGTATGTTTTTTGGCGGGAGAACTGGATATTCCCTGTCACGCCTGGGCCGGATGCGATAAAGCCCTCACAGTTTCTCTTCTGGAGTTTTATTGTATTGGGAACTGTTTTTGGGTACTTTCATGGACTCACGTATGGGACCAAAGCGGCTCTCATGATGGATGTCTGCAAGCCAGAGGTTGCCGCAACCCAATTCACAGCTTATATGGCGCTGGCCAATCTCGTGATATCCTACTCCAATCTGTGGCAGGGCAAATGGGTGACGAGCCTGGGCTATCCCACCATTTTCGTGATTGATGCCATCCTGGGTGTTTTATGTATTTTCTTCTTGCCGTTTATGGCTAAAAAACATGTTTTAGAAGCGGATATCCCCCCCGTAGGGCCTGAAGGGATACTAGGAGTGACTGCACAATGAACGAGACCTTACAGTTTGCGATGAATTCGGGTTTTAAGCTGTTTATCATCTTTTGCCCCTTTATGACGGTCTCCCTTTTTTTGGGGATCACACGTGAGTTTGATCGTGCACGGCGTAAGTCCTTTGCCATGAAAGCGATGTTCACGATTGCAACGCTGTGCCTCTCCTTTTACTTTTTTGGTTCCTTCATCTTTGCCATTTTCGGTGTCACCCTCAACGCCTTCCGCATCGGCGCCGGCGCGTTGCTCTTTTTGACTGCTGTTGAAATGGTGAAAGGTTCTCCTGCGGCGCCGAGCAAGTCAGGCGATGAGGAGGACGATGTCCAGCAAGTTGTCGTGCCTTTTTCGTTTCCCATCATTGTCGGTCCCGCGGTGATCGGCGTGCTCTTCGTCATGGGTGCGGATGTCACAAGTATGACCCAGAAAATTGCTGGCGCTGTTGCCGTTCTTGTCGCCTGTTTCGCCATGGGCTTTCTGCTGCTGATTGCGACGGAAGTCGAACGGTGGATGGGGAAGTCTAAGCTTGCGGTTTTCAGCAAGATTACCGGCATTATTCTCGCTGCCCTTGCCAGCCAAATGATCTTTACTGGGATCAAGTCGTTTCTTGCCTAAATAAAGGGGGAGTGATGATGAAGGGATTACTCGTTTGTTCAGGGGTCTGCTTGGGCTTCTGTGTCTTTCTGAATGCCGCATCGGATTATCCGGTTAAGCCTGTGCCATTCACGGAGGTCCGCTTTACGCAAGGCGTCTTTGCCGCCCGTCAGGCGACCAATCGCGTCGTGACGATACCGTTCGGTTTGGAACAGTGCGAAAAATCAGGGCGCATGAAAAATTTTGACCTTGCGGCTGAAGTGATTAAACGTCGCGCAACAGGGGAGTCCACCTTCCAAGCCAAGCCAGCCACGACCTATCCCTTCGATGACTCGGATGTGTTCAAGGCCTTGGAGGGCGTCGCCTATTCGTTGCAGACCAATCCCGATCCGTTAATGCTCGCAAAGGCGGAGGGCTTGATCAGACGCATTGCGGCAGCACAGGAGGCTGACGGCTATCTCTACACGTTCCGCACGATGCATCCGGACACGCCTGTCCATGGATGGATCGACCCCATCCGCTGGAAATTTGATCCGGCCTTAAGTCATGAGCTTTATAATCTCGGCCATTTTTACGAATTTGCGACAGCTTACATACAAGCCACAGGCAGTAAGTTGCCCCTGGATGTTGCCCTCAAGAGTGCTGAACTCGTGAACAAGGATTTGGGAACGGGTGAACCGCGCATCCCTCCCGGCCATCAAGTCATAGAGATGGGGTTGGTGAAGTTGTATCGTCAGACGGGTGATGAGCGTTGGCTGAAGCTTGCGAAGCAGATGCTCGCCAATCGGGGTGCGGGCGGCGAATACAGTCAAAACCATAAGCCGGTCATTGAACAGACAGAGGCGGTCGGACATGCCGTGCGCGCAAACTACATGTATGCCGGCATGGCGGATATCGCCGCGATCATGGGGGATCAAGCCTATAAGAAGGCCGTCGTTGCGCTGTGGGACAATGTGGTCGCCAAGAAGATCCACCTGACCGGCGGATGCGGGGCCCGGGGTGCCGGGGAAGCCTACGGAAACGACTATGAACTCCCCAACTCCTGCTATAACGAAACGTGTGCCGCGTTAGGCTTTCTCTTCTGGACGCATCGCATGTTCCTCCTGACAGGCGACGGAAAGTACATGGATGTCTTTGAACGGTCCCTCTACAATGGTTCATTCTCTGGGATCTCGTTGTCCGGTGATCGCTTCTTCTACCCCAACACGCTGGAGTATGATGGCAAGAGCAAGAACAATCATGGCCATGCAGGACGCGCCCCTTGGTTCGGTTGCGCCTGCTGTCCGCCGAACATCATGCGGACCATCGCCTCCCTGGGTAATTATGCCTACGCGACCAAGGACGACACGATCTATGTGAATCTCTACAACTCCGGCACAATGACGTGGAAGGGGATTAAATTCACGCAGGAGACGCAGTATCCGTGGGAGGGCAATGTGACGCTGTCTCTTTCTGCGCGTCAACCGGAGGCCTTTGCGCTGGCCCTGCGCATTCCTGGGTGGGTCAGAGGTCAGCCGTTACCGTCTGACCTCTATCGCTACGAAGCAACTGCGCTGCCTGTATGGTCAATCAAGGTCAATGGCCAGCTCCTGAAAGTGGGCAAGATTGAGCAAGACTATGCGGTCATTCAACGCATCTGGAAGGATGGCGACAAGGTGGAGCTGTCGCTTCCCATGACGCCGCAACGCGTACGTGCGAATGAGAAAATACAATTCCTTAAAAATCAAGTGGCTTTCGAACGGGGCCCCATTGTCTTCGCCTTTGAAGGCCTTGACCAGCCTGCTGATTGTGCGTGGCGCAAATGGACGGTTACGGAAAAGGCCGTGCTCAAGCCTGTGTATCAGCCTGAACTCTTGACCGGCGTGATGACACTTGAAATCAGCGAGGGCTCCCAGAAGATGCGCGGCATCCCTTATGCCTACTGGGCGAATCGGACAATGACCCCGATGCGTGTCTGGCTCTCGGACGGAACAAAAACGGAAACAGCCTACCCGAACAATGTGGCCACAGAGGCAAAGGTCTCGGTCTCCTTTACGCGCGGCATGAGTCCGGATGTTGTCAACGATGAGGTCTTTCCTCAAAACCCGACAGATGCCGGCTTTGCGAATTTCGACTTCTGGCCCCACAATGGAACGGCTGAGTGGGTGCAGTACTCCTTCGAGAAACCTGTGGCAGTTTCGAAGGCGAAAATCATCTGGTTCGATGACTCCACGCGGGGTGGCGGTTGCCGTGTTCCTGAAAGCTGGGAGCTGTTATATCAGAACGCCGCAGGCGAGTGGAAGCCTGTCAGCACGGTCAACAAAACAGATAGCACGATTGAATTCGCTAAGGTCGCGACTAAAGCGCTCAAGCTGAATATCAAGCTTAAAGCCAATGTCTCGGGCGGCCTCTACGAGTGGATTCTGGAATAGATTCTAGCGTGTGCGACCAGACTCGCGTGCTTTATCCATCATGGCCTGAAAGTCTTTCACCTTTTCTGGATACTTGCCCGCAAGGTTGTTGCGTTCACGCGCATCGTCCTCGAGGTTGTACAATTGCGGCG
This sequence comes from uncultured bacterium, assembly GCA_942493055.1. Lineage (GTDB taxonomy): Bacteria > Verrucomicrobiota > Kiritimatiellia > RFP12 > UBA1067 > CAIZQW01. The sequence continues at coordinate 5,842,335 of OW818680.1, forward strand.
CCTGGCATGCGCCATTGTCGCCACTAGGACCTAGCCTAATTGCGTCAGGAGTGCCAACCAATCCAGATTCCGAACCTTTCAGCACATTTTTCCCTTTTTTGGGCGGGATGTATTTCCAGTTGTTCACGCGTAAGGAGATCCCCGGATCTTGGACAATCAAGGTGTCACGTCCCTTGACCGTTGGATCAAGCAGCGCTGCGGAGACATCGAAGCTGTCAGGTGCATCTTCCTGTGCAAGCTTCTGACCTGTCAGGGAAGCAAAGGTTGCAAAGCTGTCGATCAAACAGACGAGCGACTTGCTCTCAGCGCCTGCCTTGATCTGCTTGGGCCAGCGGACGATGTAGGGAACGCGCGTACCGGCTTCATACGCGCTATATTTGTGTCCGCGCCAATCGGATGACGGACGATGCTCGCCGAGCTTTTCAACCGCCATATCTTTGTAGCCATCGTTAAGTACAGGGCCGTTGTCACTGCTTAGGATCACAAGGGTATCGTCTGCCAAGCCATTTTTGTCAAGGGCATCAAGGATTGCACCTACCTGAAAGTCAAACTGAAGAATGGCGTCTCCGCGTGCGCCCATGCCTGTCTTGCCGACAAAGCGCGGATTGGGAACGCGAGGTACATGAATGTCATGCGTCGCGAAGTAGAGGAAGAAGGGCTTGTCCTTGTTGCGCTCAATAAAGGCTGCACCTTTTGCAGCGAGTGTATCAGCAATGTCCTCGTCAACCCATCGAGCCTTCTTGCCGCCCTTCATGTAACCGATGCGGCCGATGCCGTTGATGACCGCGAAATGATGTCCGTGATCCCAGTCAAGTTTCAGTTGATCGCGGTTTGCACGGCCATCGAGCTCGCCGGGATAGTTAGGCTCGGAGAGCTTAAAGCTGACCTCAATGGGGTCGGCGGGATCAAGTCCGACCACGCGCTGATTCTCAACAAACACGCAGGGTGTGCGGTCGCCTGTGGCAGGAATCAGGAACGAGTAGTCAAAGCCGATTTCGCGCGGTCCTGGAACAATCTCTTTGTTCCAGTCTGTCTTTCCTGGCCCTGGGCCGAGGCCCAGATGCCATTTGCCGATCGCGCCTGTGGTGTAGCCGGCCTTTTTCAGCATGGAGGCAATCGTCGCACGCTCTGGGTTAATGAGCAAGGCTGCATCGCCTGTGGCAATCCCTGTGCCGGGCTTACGCCATGCGTATTCGCCGGTCATGAAGGCATAGCGGGTAGGGGTGCAGGTTGCAGCAGAGGCGTGTCCGTCTAAAAAGCGGATGCCCTCCTTAGCCAGCCGGTCGCACTGGGGCGTCGTAACAGCCTTTGCGCCATAGCATGACACATCACCCCAGCCCAGATCATCCGCAAGAATCATGACGATGTTGCGTGGACGTGGTAAGGCAAAGCTCGTGATGGCGGCAGTGAGGCAAACGAAGGTGATGAAGGAACTCTTTTTCATGCGTGAGGACTCCTAGTTTTCTAATATGAATCTTTTTGGAGTGCGTGCGGCAAGCGGTATTCCGCGCGACGCCGCTTTTGCGAGATCAAGAAAAGCGGTGCCGCGCTCGTCCGGCGGATGCCGGACGCTGCTTGTCACCGCACTCCAAAGAGCTCTCGACAGCTCATTTTGTTTCCGTGTTTTTCCGTATATTCCGTGGGCAATCCTGAACCCTGAACCCCGAACCCTGACTCCCCGTTATAGTCAAGCCCGCGTCTTGCAACACGCTTCGACTACTTCAATGCTTTGATGCGGATATCCTTGACCTCTGTCCACATAGCTGCTCCGGCGTGGAGTTGAATCGCCATGGTGCCGTCAAAGAATGCATTCTCATGCTCATCTGTGAAGTCGAGAATGAGTGTGCCGTTCAAGAAATGCTGAATGTGGTTCCCCTTGGCGATGATGACGATATCGTTCCAGTTGTCGACCTTCATGATCTTCTTGAAAGCTTCCTGATCAACGATGGTTTCCTGGACAGTCTTCTTGGGCTCGCCTTTTTTCCAGATTGCCTTTTCACCGGCGAGACAGATACGGCCGCGCTTGCCCTTTTCGTCATAGATGAATCCCGGCACATTGGGAAGGGTGTCCGAGTTGCGCAGTTCATGCTGATAGCCCTTCATCTGCCATTTCGCAGGAGGTGTGTCACCGACGGGTTTTGAGCGATACTGGATACCTGAATTGTTCGCGGTGGAACAGCGGTAGGAGAGGCGCAGCTCAAAGTCCTTGGTCTCGCCGGCTTTCCACACCAGGAAGGTGTTTCCCTTTGCCGGGTTCTCCTTGGTTGTTTCGCCGTGAATCACACCATCCTTGACGCTCCAGAATTTGGGGTCGCCGTCCCAGCCCGTTAAATCTTTCCCGTTGAAGATGGGCTTCATGTCGGTTTCAGGTGGCGGCTCTTTGGCGGTGAGCATTGAGAAGCTGAGGGTCGTAACCATGGCTGCGAAGAGAAGCTTGTTCATGAGTGTGTCCTTTGTATTAATGTTTGAATACCGGATTCATAATGTGAAATAACTATACCAGACCCTTTGCGCATTTACAAAAAGATATTTTTGAGATAACAAAAAATGAACCCATGGCTTGACCTGTGTCTCTGTATTGTTTAAACTGACACAACATTTTCAAAAAAAGGGGAGTCGAATGAGAAGAGTTACGTTTATATGGGGAGTTTCGTTAACATGTGCGGCGCTGACGGGGCTGTCAATGGACCTGATGGAGTCTGACTGGCTGTTCCAGTGTGACAACAAGGTCTCTGCTGAAGCGATTGCCAAGGAGATCGGCTACACGCGAGATATGATTACACGCACCAAGGGCGTTGATTTTGTGGAGGTTCTCAAAAAACTTGAGGCCCTTGAAAAGCAAGCGCCGACACGCAGCAGCGAAGAGGATTTAAAAGCCCTCTATGTGGATGTGCGCCGTCTCAAACGCAATGTGATGCTCAAGAACCCGCTCCTCGATTTCGAACGTATCCTCTTAATTGACAATCCCTATCCCCTGGGCAAGCCAGGAGATGCAACGGATGAATGGGGCCATGAGGCGCGTCATCGCAATGGCTTTATGGCGGAGGAGGGCGGAAAGCTGATCACCGTGAAGGTCGATGCTTCAAGGGCCTATACAGCAGGGGATGAAGGGGTCGTTGATCTGTTGCCGCAACAGCACGGAAGTTATTGGCGGCCGGACCTCGGGTACGATGCGAAAAAGATTGTTTTCAGCTATCGTCCGGTCGGCGATAAGGCTTTCCACCTGTTTGAATGCAATGCGGATGGAACGGGCTTTACGCAACTGACCCGCGGCGATTATGATGATTTGGATCCAGCCTATCTGCCGGACGGAAAGCTTGTCTTCTGCACAGGCCGTCAGCACAGCTATGTGCGCTGCATGCCGATGACGCACTCGTTTGCGATGGCGCGTTGCGATGGTGATGGCAAAAACATCTACATTCTATCTGCAAACGGCGAACCGGAATATCAGCCCTCGGTGATGAATGACGGCCGTGTGCTTTTTACACGTTGGGAGTATACCGATAAGGCGCTCTGGCGTGTTCAAAGCTTATGGTACATGGACCCAGATGGATGCGCGGTTCAGGCTTTCTGGGGCAACCAGAGCGTCTGGCCCGATGTCCTGACCGAAGCGCGTGCCATACCGGGCAGCAAGAAGGTGCTGTTCACTGGGCTCGGGCATCATGCCTGGTTCGACGGCTCGATTGGCATGATTGATCCTGAAAAGGGATTGAACTATCCTGATGGGCTTTATCGCATTACACGCGATGCGCAATGGCCGGAAGTGGGGAACGGCCCTGCAGATCCGCCCCCTCATGTCGATTATCATGCGGCAGGTAAATTTTATGCCTACAAGACGCCCTATCCATTGTCTGAAGAGCTCTTCCTCGTCTCGGCTCGTGAAGGGGGCCGCCTCTACAGCGGCAAGGGCGGACGCGAACAGACCTTCCGCCTCTACCTCATGGACGTGTATGGCAACAAGGAGTTGATCTATAAAGGAGCCTACAATGCCTACCATGCTATGCCGTTTAAGACGCGCGTGCGTCCGGCTGTCATGGCGGACAAGGTGAAGTGGCCCAAGATCACAGAGGGGACCGGGGTCAAGCAGGAACCCATTGCCCCGGCCACGTTCTATAGCAATGACGTGTTTGAAAACGCACCCCCGATCTTGCGCGAGAAGGGGAAGTTTTTGCGCGTCATCCAGATGGACCCCAAGACGTACACCACTTGGAACAAGACGGTTCAACATGACGGGCCCGCCATCAGCGTGTTCCAGGCCGATGGCGTGAAGCGCATTCTCGGCACGATCCCCATTGAATCCGACGGCAGTGTGAACTTTGAAATTCCGCCCGGACAATCCATCTTCTTCCAGATGCTGGATGCGGAAGGCCGTGCCATCCATGTCATGCGCAGCTTTGCAAACGGCATGCCAGGCGAACATCGCGGATGCTTTGGCTGTCATGAAACCAGCATGCAGACCCGCACCTCTCAGGGCTCGGCCCTTGCGCGTAAAGGAAAGGCATTGACAAAGCGAGCCGCAAAACTCACCCCTCCGTCATGGGGTGCTGAGGAGAGCATCGGGTATAAGCGCTTTGTCCAGCCCGTCCTTGATAAGCATTGCGCCCGGTGCCATGCCAAGGAAGATTCACGGGCGATGAAGGCGTTCAATACCACATACCGTCCGTCAACCCATGGCTGGTGGGCATCTGTCTATGATCGCCCTGAAGATATCAGCCCCTTTGCTGAACCGTACTATACGCTGGTGGACGGCGCGTGCGGTTGGGGCGGTGCAAAAGCGAAAAATGAAAAGGGTGTCCCCAAAAATCTCGCCGGAGTCTTCATCGTTGAGGGCTACTCCTCGATGGATCCGAAGAATCTAGAAACACTGCCTCCTTACTCCGCCTTCTCGGCTGTCAGCCGCTTTATCCACATGGCTTGCAGTGGGGAGCATAAGGATGTGAAGGTCACAGGCGTTGATCGCGAGCGGTTGATCGCCTGGGTGGACTGCAATGGCCCGTTCCTGGGCGATGAAGAGATCCGTGCTATGTATGACCCCTGGTCCCCGCAAATTGAAACCGGGATTATGCCGGTTCGCCCGCGCATCGGGACAGCACCGCGTATCAATCGCTTTAATCTGCGCCAAGACGGTGACACCATGGCGCTGTGCGGGCCACTGAAACTGATGCCCAACCGGCCGGAGCGGTTTGATCCGAATGAGCGCGTCAAGAAGTTGCGTCAGGAACAGATACGCTCGAAGATCGGTGATGAGAAGGATCTCAAAGTGGAGATTGTCTCTGCGTTTTATGGACTTGCAGACAAGTCACGCGGCAAGGATGTGACGCAGAAAGCTATTCCAACTTTCGCAGGAACGCGCTTGTCGTCGATCCAGGAGTATAACAGCGCGTTTGGTGATACCGTGCCAGATGTGGTGAAGGTCTTGCTCGTGGAGTACAAAATCAATGGCGGCGAAGTCAAGAAGATCAAGTTCAACGAAAACGCAGAGGTTCTGCTTCCGAAATAATCCAACATGAGCTGGCAAGGAAAAATGATCGGGGGCGGGCTTGGCTCGTTCCTCGGACCCTGGGGTGCTGTCTTTGGTGCGACAGTCGGCCATTTTATGGTCGATAAAAAAAATGCAGTCGACCAAAAGAAGGAGGCGATTCGCCTCATGGCGCTCATTGCCGGCTCATTCCATGAACTCGCCTGTTGCGATGGCGCCTACTCGAAGGCGGAAGATGATGCCGTCCGTGCGATTCTTGGCGATTTCAATGCACGGATGGGCTCTCTTTTGGACATGCGGTCTTTGATGTTCATGGTGGATGACTCCGAACGGATTGACAGAGGTGTGGAGCGCTTGGCGTCGATGGTACGTCCGCATCCGGAATTGTCGCAAGAGGCGTTGCGCTGGTTTTGGCATATTGCCTTGTGTGATGGCGCGCTGACGAAACGCGAGGAGGCGCTTATTTGCCACTTTGTGCATGTTTCCGGGATACCGCCACAGGAGGCTCACTTTATCGCCACGCAGTTTATGGGGCACTCCAACTCCCTTGAACAATCGTATCGAGCCGCCTGCGATGTGCTCGGCGTCGCTTACGATGCGCCCATGGACGAGATTAAACAAACCTATCGAACCCTGAGTTTGAAATATCACCCGGATAAGCATGCGGATCTCGATCCGCACATCCGTGCGTTGACCGCTGAAAAATTTGCACAGATTAAGCAGGCGTATGATACGCTGGCGAAGATGAAAATGGGAAGTTGAAACTGGAAACTTGAAACTGGGAGAACCACGCTTCGTTGTGTCCATACTGGGAGCACAGGCATCTTGCCTGTGCATTCAGCGAACAGGCAAGATGCCTGTTCCCCCAGTGGCTGGCGACCCGCCGTCCCTCCCAATAACGCCTTCTTCCAATATTCCAACATTCCAATATTCCAATGAAGCATGATTAAGGAGGGATAGTATGAAAATAATGATGATGATGTTCTGTTTGTTGTCGTTTTCTGTGTTCGGGCAGACGGTTGACATGCTTGACGGAAAACGGATTGCTGTTCTCGGCGACAGCATCACGCAGGGTGGGGGATATGTCTCGTTTGTATCCTATTATCTGGATCGTCTTTATCCCACCAAGAACTTTGACATTTATAGTCTCGGGCTTTCAAGCGAGACGGTGTCGGGGTTGAGCGAGGAGAGCCACATCAAGCATGGCTTTGCGCGTCCCTGTCTCTTCGAGCGGTTAGACCGCCTTCTTGCAAAGGTCAAGCCCGAAGTCGTGATCGCCTGTTATGGCATGAATTGCGGCATTTATCAGCCCTTAGAGGATGCGCGCTTTAATGCCTTTAAGAGCGGCAACTCCAATCTGATCCAGCGCTGCAAAGCCGCTGGCGTGAAGACGATTATCCTTGTGACACCTCCGCTCTATGATTACAAGAAGGATGATCCAGCGGCCTTTTACGATGGCGTGCTGGCGTCCTATGGCGCCTGGCAGCAGACGCTGAAAATCCCGGATGTCTATGTTATCGATCTGCACACCGCCATGCGCAAGGTGCGTAACGAACATCCGGAGACCGTTATTTCAAATGATCGGGTCCATCCCGGAGAAGAAGGGCATCTCCTGATGGCCAAAACGATTTTAAAGGGGCTTGGCGTCACCGTTCCAGAGGAGGATCTCGCAACCATTAAAAAGGATCCGCTCTTTAATCTCGTCGCCAAACGCCGCGGCATGCGTGCAAACGGCTGGATGCCTTACATCGGCTATTCGCGCGGAAAGACCTTCCGTGCTGATTCCGTTGAAAAAACGGAAGCTGACGCGAAGAAACTCCAGGACGAAATCAACGCCTTGCGCCGCAAATAATTCGATCTTCACGGTTTGTAGAAAAATTCACCGCAAAAGCCGCAAATATTGCGTGACTATCTCATCCGCCTCACCCGTGAATACACGGACGGCGGGATGGATAGTCACGCGGAGGAAGAGAAAAGTTGTTACTCCAAAAAATGGCGGGGATTGTTATCAGGAGTATCAAATTCATTTTCAGCGCAAATGTTCGCTCCGCCGTCCGTGTATTCACGGGTGAGGCGGGCGTGACATTTGCGCTCATTTAGCGGTTTTTGCGCTAAAACTCAAAGCATATTTTCACAAACCGTGAAGAACCAATAAGGCGTGGTCTATTCTACGCCGCCGAAATCTTCCTGGTCCTCATAAGCCCAACGTGTGGTGCCGGTAAACCGGATTAAGACGCCAGCGAGCAGACCGCAAGCAAGGGCCAGAACAACGGTAAAGGCGATGCCTGCGAGCTGAGCCTTAGCCATGCCAGGGACGACCAGGAGAACAATCAATCCGCCCAGCAGGCCTGGCATGCCGTGCAAATTGTGAACACCGCAGGTGTCCACGATTTTGAAACGCTTTTCAAGAGCCGGCTGAATGAATACATACCCGATTACGCAGAGGGCACCAGCCAGCAAGCCAATCCCGAAAGCGACTGCCGGCGGAACAATGTTGCATGTTGCGCCGATCGCCACGCCACCCGCCAGCGCCGCATTTGCCATGTCGGCAAAGGAGGTCTTGCCTTTGCGCAGCAACGTGCTCAACAGATAAGTGCTGATGGTCGCCCCTGAGAGCGAGAGCACCGTATTGATCATGGTCTGCGGGAGTTGATCCAGGGGGACGATTGCGCTGCAGAAGCTGGGCCAGAACAACCACAGGACCATTGAGCCGAGCATGGCAAAACGGTCAGAGGTGGCATCCGCTTCGATCCTCTGTTCGCGTTGCTTGCTGGTGGTCAGGGCCAAGGTTAACCCGATACCGAAATAGGCGCCAAACGCATGAATGATGATCGACCCGGCAGTATCTACAAAGCCTTTGGTGACTCCCAGTCCGCCATCCAAGACCAGCCACTCATTGAGCAGATACGCAGGGATCAAGCAGAGTGCCAGCAACGCGTATTGGAAGACGCGCATACGCCCGAGTACGGCCCCCATGGCAATCAATACAGAGGCCACAGCGAATTCAGCATAGAGCAGCGCCTTAATCGTGCTGGGCTCAATGGGTTCAGCACAGAGAATGCCAGACGCGCGCAAAAGAATGTAGAGCGGAAGACCGATTGCAACAACCAGGTAGGTGCCGGTCGTGGCGCTATAGCCGTATTTCTTGACGAACACCATCAGGAAGCCAAAACCCACCAGTAGCATCGCCAGAATATGAATCGCAAAATTGTATTGAGCCACTTGCTGCGCACCAGTAATGACCGGGCTTGCACTTTCGCTGGCCAACACGCCTGAAGACAACAGACACAAACTGAGAATACCCAACAATGCACAACGTAGATTCTTCCTCATTACCTTCCTCCCTGTAATACAAGCTATTGAACGCCGTAATTGCGGGGAAGTTTATTATAAGTTGGGTTAAAGGAGCAAGCACATTTCAGGACTTTTTTGAAATTTATGTAAAACCTACAAAATTGTTATTTCTGGGGCTGTTTCTGTCTGCAACTTCATTTTTGACAGGATTTCCGACAGCTTCGCTTCGGCGCGGGGAAATTCTAGGATTTTGAGGATTAGAATTCAGACTTTAATTCTGATACCCCGGCGCTTCCTGTGCCGCCTAGGGTTTCGCGTTCCGTGTGAAACGCAGGGCGCGTTCGAAGTCTGATTTTGCCCATTTCTGAACGACAACGGTCTTTGGATTCTCCTTGAACCATTGTGTCACCCAGTTGGGGAAGGGGCGGAGCGCTTCGGAGCCTTCAAACGGAAAGCTGCCGGCGCTTCCTGAGTTAGAACCGTAATTCGCGACATCAAAGAAAAAACGCGCTCCAGGGTCAGGCAGAGGCGTCCAGAGAAACCCATTGGCCCCTTCAGTAACGGTAAAGCTATCCTCGGCGATCACCTTTTTGAATGCATCACGCGCTTCCAGTTTGTGCGTTCCGATTTTGAGGACGCCCATGATTGCTTTCGAAGGATCCTCGCTCGTCATACGCTGCGCCAAACCGATCCACTTGCCATCCAGCCGGATTTCCATGGGTAGATCTGATGACGTGTTGACAACACAGAGAGGAATGTCTGCTACGCCAAGTCCTTGAAACCAGAACCATCCTGCTAGTGCAATGCCCAGAAAAACAAGACCCCCGACCCAACCGGGGATTCGGACAGGCGCATTCTTTTCTTGAGCCTCTCGTCGCGCACGGATGCGGGCAAGGATCTCTTCGTCTGTCAGGGGCTTCGGGGTGGGTGGTGTCGTGTTTTGCATGATAGAACCTCGTTTTCGTATTGCCAAATATGAGGAACACAGACTCAGAGAGTCGAACAGGTGCTTTGTCCCAACTCAGTTGGGGACTAAAAAACACTGTTGTAATAATGCCACGTTATCGCCTGATTGGCAATGCGTTTTTGTCGTATTTGTGAAGGCGGCAGGCGCAGTTGCGATTTGTTGGCAACTTTTTTCTCACAGAGGCACAGAGAGCACAGAGTTTTTTGACAGGATTGATAGGATTGAGAAATTTTACCGCAACCAGCCTACGCCAAGGCTACGGCGGTCAGGAAGAACGCATAGAACACAGAGGAAAGAGTTATACACCTAATATTAGAAAATAAAGTATTTAGAAGTTGATCTTTGGGATCTTTGTGTTCTTTGTGGTTAAATCAAATCAAGTTAAGAAATTAAAAGTTAAACGTTGAGAGTTCCACCTCCGCGAATATGCTACGGCGGACAGGTAACGCTTAACGCTCAACGCCCAACTCTTAACGCTTAAGTTTTACATCGCGTCAGCCAAGGCCTTGCCAAAGGCGCTGCAGGAGACCTCGGTTGCGCCGTCCATCAGACGTGCAAAATCGTACGTGACGGTCTTTGCGGCAATGACGGTATCCATGGCGCTGATGATCTTGTCCGCGGCTTCGGTCCAGCCCATGTAGCGCAGCATCATCTCGCCGGAGAGGATGAGCGAGCCGGGATTGACCTTGTCGAGGTTGGCATACTTGGGCGCTGTGCCATGCGTGGCTTCGAAGCATGAGATGCCTGTGGTGTAGTTGATGTTGCCGCCAGGGGCGATGCCGATGCCGCCGACACACGCTGCCAGGGCGTCAGAGATGTAGTCGCCGTTGAGATTGAGCGTCGCAATCACATCGTAGTCAGCAGGACGTGTGAGAATCTGCTGGAGGAAGGCATCCGCGATGCAGTCCTTGACAATGATGTCACGGCCGGTCTTCGGATTCTTGAAGGTGCACCAGGGGCCCTTGTCAATAAGCGTTGCGCCATATTCCTCGCGTGCGAGTTCATAGCCCCAGTCACGGAAGCCGCCTTCGGTGAACTTCATGATGTTGCCCTTGTGGACGAGGGTCAGACTGGGGCGGTCATTCGCGATGGTGTACTCCATGGCAGCGCGGATCAGACGCTTGGAGCCTTCGCTGGAGACAGGCTTGATCCCGATGGAGGATGTTTTCGGGAAGCGGATTTTCGTGACGCCCATCTCCTTCTGCAAAAAGTCAATGATCTTCTTAGCCTGCTCGGTCTGGCTGAACCATTCGATGCCGGCATAGATGTCCTCGGTGTTTTCACGGAAGATCACCATGTCTGTCAGCTCAGGCTTCTTGACAGGCGACGGAACGCCCTTGAACCAGCGCACAGGACGCAAGCAGACATAGAGGTCGAGTTCCTGACGCATCGCGACATTGATGGAACGGATGCCGCCGCCGACAGGCGTGGTGAGCGGACCCTTGATGGAAACGACATAGTCACGGCAGGCATCGAGTGTCTCACGGGGCAGCCAGGTGTTGGGACCATAAACGTCATTGGCCTTCTCGCCGGCATAGACTTCCATCCAGGCGATTTTGCGTGTGTCGCCATACGCTGCTTTGACAGCCGCATTCCAGACGACCATGGCAGCCTTGGTAATGTCGGCGCCGATACCGTCGCCTTCAATGAAGGGGATCACGGGCTGGTCAGGAACATTCAGGATGCCATTGGCGCCCATCGAAATTTTTGAACCAAAGGTTGGGATCTTGATCTTGTCATAGCTCATGGTAAATGCTTTCCTTTTTTTGAAAGGCATTAGTGTACCGCTTTCCTGCCTCTAAATTCAACAGTTTTTCCACGAAATACACGAAAAACACGAAAAGATCAATTCAATCTTTTTGACAGGATGAACAGGGTTTTTAGGATGATATTTTTCAGATCGATAGACAAGGTGGCAGCGGCGTCTCGCCGCTGGCGGCCGGGACGGCCTCGCTCCCTTCTGAAAGGAGCGCGGGCATCCTGCCCGCAGGCAGAAGCGGCCGGGACCCGCCTACGCTAGAGCTACGGCGTGGCAGGCGGCCACGCTCCCTTGCTGAAAGGAGCGCGGGCATCTTGCCCGCAAAGAGCCGGGACGGCTCTTCAACCTTTTGTCAACACAACGAAGTCCGGGCTCGTAACGCGACGAACCCGGACTTATTGACACTTACTGACACTTCCAAACTTATTGACACTGCGCCTGAAAGGCGCCGCTACTCGCTTTTCTTCTCGTCCGTAGCGGGCTTCGGCTCCTCTTTGGGCTTGACCACGTCGGCGCGGCGTTTTGAGAAGTTGTCAGCGCTGCTTGACGGAATCAGGTAGGTCCATTTGCCGGCATGGGCATTGAACTGTTCGATCTTTGTTATGAGCGCAGCATTTTCAGTCTCATTCGTGCCCGTCGGAGTAAAGAGTGCGCTCACCTTGAAATAGCGGTCAGCACCCACGCTGTTTCCAACCTTTGCCGTATAGACTTCACCGGACTTCAGTGTTGCCGTGTAGACGACACCTGTTGTGAAGCCGCCCTGCTCTTCTGTTAAGGCCGGATCAGCAATGCTGCTGAAGGTAAGACTGCTAAGTGCGGAGTCGATGCTGTAGAGCTTGGACGTGTCCATCTCTTCCTTCGCGCCGAGCCCTGCAAGGGTCCAGTTTCCGTCCTTGCGTTCCAGTTTCAGCGTCTCTCCGCTGACCTTGAACTCCGCAGTCGTCACCTCTGAACCCGGAACCGAGGAGATTTGTGTCTCGGTCCAGCTCTTGGGGTCGCCATCAAAGGCGTCCAGCGTCTCCTTGACGAGATAGACGGTCTCGCCTTCGGTGGCCACATAGCGTCCATCCGGAAACGCTCCGCCGCCATACATGGCCATCTGGCCAGTGGCTTCGCGCATGCGCTTCTCGCCGAGGCGGAGGATCGCCAACGACTTTCCTTCTGCGCTTTGCAGATCCACCAGAATGGCATTCTCCATCTTCTTGTTACGTTCGACCTGCCCGATCTTCAGGTCCGTTAGGCTGAGCAAGTTTGCGCGAATCTTGGTGATGTCCGCAGGATAGTTGAAGAGCGTCTCCAGGGTCCAGCCCGCATCCGTCCCTTTCAGGATGAGATTCTTCTTTCCATTCGTGGTCACTTCGATCCGTCCGACCTGACTCAGGTCAACGGATTTCAAAACCGGCTTGCCGGCGAGGGAGGGGGTCTTGATACGGCCGAGGTTGGAACTCCAGTAGGCAAGTCCGCCCAGTACCACGGCAGTCACGACAAGTGTTGTTACTTTTTTCGCTGTCATCTTCTGTAACTCCTTTAGAAATTAACGTTGTTTTTTGCGTTGGACACCGCGCCAGATTCCCACGCAGATGACGAGGAACGGGACGAGTGCGATATTCACGACTTTCAACTGCAAGCCGAGCAGTTCAATCTCATGGTTCAGGCTCTTGCGGACATTCTTGAGCTGCTTGCGCGTATCTGCCTGCGTCTTACGGAACTGCTCGATCTCCGCTTGCTGTTCGCGAGAGAGGATCATGCGCTCCGTACCCTTCTTCTGCTGCTGCAACTCGCTGAGGCGCTGCTGCGTCTCCTGGAGCCGCTGTTGCAAGGTCTCCTCCTCAACTTGCCACTTCTTCATGGCCGTGGCTTCGAGGCGATCGACCTTGGTGAAGGGACGGTTGAAGTTGCCGCGCGAACGCACGCCGATCAGTTCCTGACGGCCTGCGAGCTGTTCGACTGTGTTGCCGAAGAGCGTCATATTGTCGTTGATCGGCTGTGCGACATTGCCGAAGAGGGACTGCATGACTTGGACGCAGAACTGGTCGTTAATAAAGTCAGCATCTGCGAAGAGCATCACATTGCCGTTGCCGGAGGTCAGCCCATTTATCGGTGCGTTGGTCGAGCCTTCCTCAACAAGACCGTTCGGGAAGGCGCTCGTGAACTTGCCCTGCAGACGTGCCGCGAGTGTACGCTGCACACCGTCCGGCTTCAACTGCGCGCGCATGGCGCCCATGCCGAACTGCGCGTTCATCTGGTCCACCAGGCAGGTGTTGTCCTTGGAGGAGCGGAGCAGGGGCGTGACCGTGATCTCCTTGTTCGCTGCGATCTCAAAAGAACCGGAGAAGGGGAGCATGATTTGTGAAAGCTGCGCGGTCAGCAAATCGTCCTTGGCCGTGTTTGCTGGGGTCAGCGAGAGGAAGGCCGGATTATCCTCGCCGCGGCCATTGCCGGCATTCAACTTTGTGGAGGCTGAAAGGTCGGCGACAATCTTGGTCGTGTCAAAGGTGACGCCCCATGTTGTGAAGAGCTTGCCCAAGGTGGAGGGGCCTGCCTGGCCGCCGCCCATCTGCATCATCATGGGATTCTGCTGCTGCTGATTGGCAGAGAAGTCCGCGATGCTGAAGGGATCGACGAGCGCAATGAGACGGCCGCCGCGCAGGACAAATTGATCCAGGGCGAAGAGCGTCTTATCCGCCAGATTCTTGGGATGGATCACAACAAGCGTCGTGATGTCCGGTGCAATCGCATCGGTCTCCATCTCGACTTCGCGGACCGTGTAGTCCTTCTTGAGTTCCTGGAAGACCATCCATCCTTGGTCCGGCTTCTGACGCTGGCGCTGCATCATCATGGGGTTCATGGGCTGACCCAGCACGCTGAGGCTGCTCATCACGCCGATGACGGGTTTCTCATGCCATGCGACGCGTGTAATGAGGCGTGTAACATCATATTCGAGTGTCGCCTCTGTGCGCGGATTGAGACCTGCCATCACCTGCTGGTTGTCACCGCTGACCGCCACAAGGCCGAAGTAGACGGGCTGACCTAGCATGGAGGTCTGCTGAGGCTCCACACCATAACGCTGCGCCCACTCTTCTGAGTCTGAATCCGGCTTGGGGTCATACTCTTCCAGGACGAGACGTCCGCCGCTGGCGAGTTCATACTCCTTGAGCAGATCGCAGACTTGGTCGGCGTAGGTTTTCAACATCATGGGCATCTCTGCGGAGCTGCGGCTGAAATAAAATTTCAGCGTCACATCCTTGGGGAGCTTGCTCAGGAGTTCACGGGAACCCGTGGAGAGGGTGTAGAGCTTTTCAGCGGTCAGGTCCGCGCGGATGCGCAGGTTGGAGACAATGACATAGATTGCCCCGGTGATGACCAGCAGGCAGGCCAAGCCCAAGGCGCCTGTGGTGAAACGTTTGTAAGAAGTCGTTGCCATAATATAAATTCTCCTATTAACTAGCTTTACGATTGTCAGTGACCACATGCGCGGCAGCCAGCATGAAGGTGATCACACCCACATAGTAGGCGATATCTGCGAAGTCGATCACGCCGCGACGCATGGACTCAAAATGCTGCATGAGGCTGCACTCAGCAACAGCGTTGACGACGCTGGGATGGATGCCCCATTGCGCAACAGCATTGATGACCGGATCAAAGCCGATGATCAGCATGAAGAAGCAGATGGCCAGAGCGATCACGAAGCCGATCACCTGACTGCGCGAGAGGGCCGAGGCGAAGACACCGATGGCCACGCAGGCGCCAGAGAGGAAGAACGATCCCACGTAACCGCAGAAGACCGCGCCGAAGTCCGGATGGCCGAGCCAAGCCGTAGTGATCACGACCGGGAAGGTCAGCGCAAGGGCGATACCAATGAAGGCCCAAGCTGCCAGAAACTTGCCGACCAAGGCTTCGACGAGCGTCACCGGCAGTGTCAAGAGAAGCTCGATGGTGCCGGTGCGACGTTCTTCAGCCCAGAGGCCCATGGTGGCCGCAGGGACCAACAGCAGGTAGACCCACGGATGCCAGAAAAAGAAGGGCATGAGGTTGGCCTGACGCCGTTCGTAGAAGGCCGCCACGCCGAAGGTCAGGAAGCCGACCAGGACGAGGAAGGCGACCAGGAAGACGTACGCGACAGGGGAATCAAAATAGGACTTGAACTCGCGCTTAAAAATAGCGTTAATGGTTTTGAGGTTCGACATGGCTTAAGCCTCCTTCATGGTCAGTTTACGGAACACCACATCCAGACGTCCCTGCGGATCCTTGGCGCGCAATTCGGCAGGGGTGCCGTTCGCAACGATTGTGCCGTTTGCAATCACGATGGCGCGCGTGCAGACCGCATCGACCTCCTCGAGGATATGTGTGGAGACAATGATCGCCTTGTCAGCGGACATCTCCTTGATCATCTGGCGCACCACGAACTTCTGGTTCGGGTCGAGTCCGTCCGTGGGCTCATCCATGATCAGCACCTGCGGATCATGCAGGATGGCCTGCGCAAAGCAGGTGCGCTGGCGATAGCCCTTGGAGAGGGTTTCAATCGTCTGCTTCCTGACGGATTCCAAGCGGCTCTTTTCGATGGCTGCTTCGACCTTCTTGTTCAGGTCTGCGCCCTCGAAACCACGGATGCGGCCAATGAAGGTGAGAAAATCTGTCACGCTCATTGTGTGATAACTTGGCGCGTTTTCCGGCAGGTATCCGATGCAGCGCTTGGCTGCGACCGGGTCGGTTTGAATATCGTGTCCGCAAATGACAGCTGTTCCCGAAGTCGGCGGGAGAAAGCCGGTGATCATTCGCATGGTGGTTGATTTTCCCGCGCCATTTGGCCCGAGAAACCCCAGAACTTCGCCTTTCTCCACTGTAAAAGAGACGCCTTTTACAGCTTGAATCACGCCGAAGCTCTTCGTGAGGTTGTTGACAGTCAGCATGCTGTTATCCTCGCTTGTTTAGTAGGTTAAATGAAAACAACATTGCGACCAACAAGATCGCAAAACAGCCTATTTTAAGCAGAATCCATACCAATTTTGATCTGGAAATAAAGTTAGGGGTAATGACTGTCACATTCTTGACAGATAGGATTAGATTCTGGCATTCTACAACTAAAAACATGGGGTCAGGAGGTTGTCGCATGAAAGAAAACGTAGCGGGAGCTTCCAGCTCCCGGCAGCAAACGTGGGAGCAGGATGCTCCCACTAATTTGCGTGAGCAGGAGACGGAGGAGGGTGGCGCATGAAAGGAAAAGTAGCGGGAGCTTCCAGCTCCCGGCAACAACGGGAGCAGGATGCTCCCGGTACTGCTGGCACGTTGTGGGAGTACTTCAACCCCCTAACGGAAATTGATATTCGGACAGGCGGAAATCTGCCGCACTGGGAACAAGGCACAGTCTGGTATTTCGTCACGTTTCGGCTGGCCGATGCGCTGCCTGTTGCCGTCATTGAGGAGATGAGACAACAGCGCGAACAGTGGAGGAAGAAACACGATCTCAGCAATCTCTCACGGGAGGAACTGGCGGAATATCATCGTCTGTTCTCTGAACGCTATGAAAATCTCCTGAATGCGGGCAGCGGCTCCTGCGTCTTACGCGATCCGCAGAATGCCGAAATCGTCGAGGGAGCTTTTCGTTATTTTCAGGGCCAGCGCTATGACCTTGATGAATATGTGGTCATGGCCAATCATGTCCATGTCTTGGTCAAGCCACTGGCCGGACACGGGCTGACCGATATTCTGCACTCTTGGAAATCCTTCACCGCTAATCAAATCAATCGGAGGCTCAACCGTCAGGGACAGCTCTGGCTGCACGAGTCCTACGACCATATCGTGCGCAATGAGCCTGCCATGTGCGCCATCCGTCGTTACATTCGCGATAATCCGGTCAAAGTAGCGGGAGCTTCCAGCTCCCGGTAGCAAACACGGGAGCAGGATGCTCCCGTTACTTTGTGGGAGCAGGATGCTCCCGCTACTTTGTGGGAGCAGGATGCTCCCGTTACTTTGTGGGAGCAGGATGCTCCCGCTACTTTCTCAGAGCCATTTACGTTTGCGGAAGGCATAGATTAAAATGGCAGTAATCAAAATAATGAGTCCCCAGAACCAGAGATAGCCATACCGCCATTTAATCTCAGGCAGGAACTCGAAATTCATCCCATAGACACCTGCCAGGAAGGTCAGGGGCATGAAGATGACGGAGATCACGGTGAGCAGGCGCATGGTTTCATTCATGCGGTTGTTGATGGAGGTCATGTGGCATTCCAAAGCGGCATTCAACAAGTCGCGGGTGAAGTCAAGAGAGTCCGCCAACTTGATGGTATGGTCATACGCATTGCGAATAAAGGGTTCGGTTTCTGGTCCGATGGAGGGTGAACGTTCGAGCGCCAGCACGGCTTCGCGAAGCGGCCAGAGGCTTTTGCGGGCGGTCAGTAAGTCGCTCCTGATCCGATGAAGCCTCGCCATGATGGAGTTGTCTGGCGGTTTCGTGAGAATTTCATCCTGCACCTCTTCGATCTGCTCTTCAATTTCCGCTAAAACAAAAAAGTAACCGTCGATGATGGCATCGAGCAGGCTGTAGGCGAGGTAGTCGGAACCCATGTTACGGATACGCCCGCGGCTGTTACGCAGACGGGCCCGGACCGGATCAAAAAGTCCCGTCTCTGTTTCGCGGATGGTGAGGAGTTCATCCGGTGTGATAATGAACGAGATCTGGTCGCTCTGGAGATCCGCGTATTTATCTGGGCGGTACAGCCGGCGTAAAAAGACAATGGTATATTTGTCGGCATCCTCTACCTTCGGATGCTGGTCAATATGGACCAAGTCTTCAACGTGGAGCGGGTGGATGCCGAGGCGATCACTCAGGGCGCTTAACAAGGGGATGTCTTTCAAGCCAACCCAGTCAATCCATGTCAGTTCTTCTGAGCCGAGGTAGGGTTCCATCTCGGCGCACGTCTGACACCGCACCTCCTTTAAATCGCCTGTTTTAAAATCAAAGACGCGAACCACGGTAGGGGTTTGTTCGCGATCGCCGATATAAACGAGATCCGGTGGTGGAACGAAAGGCGTATCATGCTCTGGAACTGAAGGGTTCTGATTGATTTCCTCGCTCATAAGCCACCTCGTCGTTTAGTTGGTGTATGTCATCTGATTTTTACAGCGCGGCAACGACCAGGTCGCCGATCTGGGTGGTCGTGTACCCCATCTGATTGGCGAGTTGGCTCTTCATCTTCGGTGTGGTTTTGGCGATAGCCGCCTCGATTGCTGCACCCGCCGCTGTTTCGCCCAGTGCGGTCAGCATCATGGCTGCAGCGCCAATCGCCGCGATCGGATTGATGGCGTTCTTGCCGGTCCACATGGGCGCTGTCCCGCCGATCGGCTCGAACATGCTGACGCCGAAAGGATTGATGTTTCCGCCTGCGGCGACACCCAGTCCGCCCTGCGTAATCGCTGCAAGGTCCGTGATGATATCGCCGAACATATTCTCCGTGACAATCACGTCAAACATCTCCGGGCTCGAAACCATATAGAGGCAGGTCGCATCCACATGATAATATTCGCGCTTCACATCCGGATATTCCGTGCCGATCTCATCAAAGACGCGATTCCAGAGTTCGTACATAAAGGTCAGCACGTTTGATTTCCCGACGAGTGCCAGGGTGTTGTTGGGGCCGATGCCACGGGCCTTCTTGCCGTTTTTACGTGCATAATCAAAGGCGTAACGCAGGCAGCGCTCGACCTGGTCGTAAGTATACATCATCTGCTGGACAACGACTTCATCCTTCGTGCCCTTGCGAGAACTGCCGCCAATACCCGTGTAAAGGCCGCCACTGTTTTCACGGATCACGCAGTAGTCGATCTCCCTGGAGCCTTTATTCCTAAGGGGGCTCTCGACGCCAGGATAGAGTTTAACAGGGCGCAAATTGATGTACTGGTCGAGTTCAAAACGCAACTTCAAGAGAACGCCCTTTTCAAGGATGCCGGGCTTGATGTCCGTATGGCCAATCGCGCCGAGATAGATCGCCTGGAATCCGCGCAGTTCCTCAAGCGTGGCATCGGAGACAGTCTCGCCAGTCCGCAGATAACGTGCGCCTCCTAAATCATAGGTCTTTTTTTCAAGCGTGAAGCCAAATTTCTGAGCGGCTGCCTCGAGAACTTTGCACCCTTCGCCAATCACTTCAGGCCCCGTGCCGTCACCTGGAACAACAGCGATTTTGTACGTCTTCATTCAGTCTTCCTCTTTTGTGCTAATTTCAAAAAAAACGAGGGCGTATGACACGCCACGGGTTAAAGGGTGTCAATGGGTTTTGGGGAAAATGTTCGTGCTACTGAAAGCAGATGGAGCGGAATGGGGAGATGCTGAGGACAGTGCGAAAGACATTTTTCACATCTGATGCAGGCGCTTGCCCTTTCGTTCGGTTGCATGCACTCATACAGGATTTGGGGTAAGCGATTTCCGCCTTGTGCAAGCGTATGCGCTGTATACAAGGCAAACATTTCCGGGATGTTGATGCCGACAGGACAATACTTCAGGCAATACCCGCATGCAGTGCAGGGGATCTCGACTTCGTCACGGAAGACCGAGCAGACCTTTTCGAGCGTCGCTTTTTCAACAGCAGAGAGTCCGCCAATGGAGGACGTTGACGCGGCCTTGAGATTCTCGTCAAGTTGTTGCCGCGAACTCATTCCACTGAGAACAGTGCCCACGTCCGGCTGATTCCATAGCCAGCGCAACGCTGTGGCAACCGGATCCAAGCCCGCGTCATTAAAAAGGTGCTTGGCTTGGGGAGGCAACTTGGCATCGCTTAAGAAGCCGCCGAGCAGGGGCTCCATGATTGCGACACCGATGCCCTTGGATGCGGCATATTGCAGACCGCGCATGCCGGCCTGTGTCTGCGGATAGGCGTAGTTATATTGGATCTGGCAAAAGTCCCAGTCGTAGGCATCGATGATGGTCTTGAATAGATCAAAGTCATCATGGAACGAGAAGCCGGCATAGCGGATGCGGCCGCTCTTCTTGAGTTCATCGATCCAGCGGATGGATTCCGCCTTCTGAACCGTCTTCCAATAGTTCTTGTTCAGCGTGTGCAGCAAATAGAAATCAATCCGGTCGGTCTGAAGGCGCTTCAACTGCGTTTCAAATAAGGGGGTCTGATCAGCATACGCGGTGACTTCCCAGATCGGCAGTTTGTCTGCAATATAAACTTTGTCGCGCCAGCCATTGTTCAGCGCTTCAGCCAGAAACCCCTCGCTTGTCCCGTTATGGTAGGGATACGCGGTGTCGGCATAGTTGATGCCTGCGTCAAAGGCCGCCTCCATCAATTCGATGGCCTGTGGCCCGACGACCTCGCCGTCAGGGCCTGTCGGGAGTCGCATGGTGCCCATGCCCAATGCAGAGATTTTTTCTTTGACGCGCTTGCCGTACGAACGATAGACCATAGTGAATTATCCTAACAAGATGCCTTTTTTCAGATCAGACGCGTCGAGTGCATACACAGGGTCGATCTCAATTGGAACTGTTTCAGGAACAGTCACCCCGTTTGTTGCGAGCCAGCGACGCCACTTGGCCTGCATGTCGTGCTTGCATGTCGCCGGGGAGTCACTGCCCTCTGCATTCTTGACGGGTGAGAATTCGTCCGCGCGGTCAAAGGCGAGATTGACAACGGTCTTTGCGTCAGGCATGACATCAAAAATGAACTTCTCAAATTTGTAGCCGTTGCTCTTCTCCGGCTTGATGATGGTGCCGTCGTCCGCGCAGACCGGGATCTTCTTGAAGGCGATGTGCAAGGGCATGTTGCGATTGGCTTCCTGCTTGAGGAAGTCAAAGGAGAAGATGTGAATGGCCGGGCTCCCATATTTGAAATAGAGGTCACCCGTCGCCGTCTTGCGGTTCGCCTGTTCGTCCGTGAGTTCCGTATACTCGATCATCTCAAAGTGATCGTCACGGATGGCAACCACGCCCATGCCCTCCTTGGGATCGCGCTTAGCGCAAAGCTTGAGGGAAAAGTCAGACTTCTTAGAGATATGCAGACCAATGAATGCAGGATCAGCGATGTCAATGATTGGATTATCAACCTGGAAGAAGAATATGGTTGCGATGCCGCGTTTCTGCATGTCTGCCAGGCAGCCGTTCTTTTCTAGAGCCGAGACGGTTCCGCCGTGACCGTCCGGGCTCATGAAGATATGACCGGGCTGGTCAAGGATGATTTTCCCGTCTGCAGTCAATGCCGGCCATACGCCCTGCTGGAAGAAGATCACGTCTTCTTTGGGCATCCCGTAATAGTTGTGCTCCGCAAAGTGGGCCTGCGTGGCCGCATCATTCACATCGCTCGTCATGATGTAGAAGGGGATGCGCGTGTTATAGCGCGTGCTGAGTGCAAGGATCTTGCGGGTGTGGAAATAGAAGAGGGGACTGTTCGTCAGCGGGCCGATGTTATAGGCGCCCTTGGGGCCTTCATAGCCGAGGCGCGATCCTTGTCCGCCTGCGACCAGCAGGACAGCGACCTTGCCGGCGCGGAGTTCCTGTTCACCGGCTGCATACGCTTCAGCGTGTGTCGCAGGCGTGAACTCGACCACTTCAGGCGCCAAGGGATCCGTGAGCGCGGCCGTCGAGGCCTTTGACGAGAGCATCTGCTTCATGCGTTCGATGCTCGCAAAATCAAGGGCTTCGATCTGCTTGAGCAGGCTGTTTTGCGCAGCCGCGTCAAGCGTCGCCCAAAATTTGAGGAGGTGTCCTTGCCCGCGGGTTTCAAGAAGTGTTTTTGCTTGTTCGTAGTTCATGTGTGAGTATCCTGTCGTGTCATTGGAATGTTGGAATAACGGAATGTTGGAATGATGGGGGATGCAGGCCGTTGGAGGGCCACGCTCTGTCGTGGCCGGACGCGACAAAGCGCGTCCCTCCAGATTGCAGTCCGTTTTCTCTCCCAATATTCCAGTATTCCACCATTCCACTATTCCATTCTTGCTTACGCCTTAATCGCATTCTGTTTCAGATAAGCTTCAATAAACGGTTGGATATGGCCGTCCATCACGGCCTGCACATTCGAGGTCTGTTCATCCGTGCGATGGTCTTTGACCATGGTATAGGGCTGAAAGACGTAGGAGCGGATCTGGCTGCCCCAGGCGATTTCGCCCTTGTCGCCATAGAAGCGTTCCATCTCCTTGCGTTGACGGTCCTCGTAATACTCGTAGATTTTGGCCTTCAACATGCTCATCGCCTTGGATTTGTTCTTGTGCTGCGAGCGTTCGGATTGCACAGCCACCACAATGCCGGTCGGCGCATGGGTCAAGCGAACAGCGGAGTCGGTCTTGTTGACGTGTTGTCCGCCTGAGCCTCCAGAGCGATAGGTGTCGATGCGCAGATCCTCATCCTTGATCTCAACGTCAATCTCTTCGTTGAGTTCCGCAACGACATCGAGGGAGGAGAACGAGGTGTGGCGGCGCTTGTTGGCATCAAAGGGGCTGATGCGAACCAGGCGGTGGACGCCGCGTTCAGCCTTCAGGTACCCGTACGCATAAGGGCCGGAGACCAGCATGGTCAGCGATTTCAGGCCAGCTTCTTCACCGGGCTGTTCGTCCAGAATTTCAATCGTGAAGCCATTGTCTTCGCAATACATCCGATACATGCGGAAGAGCATATCCGCCCAGTCGCACGATTCCGTGCCGCCGGCGCCGGAGTGGATCGTGACGAAGGCGTTACAGGAATCGAGCTTGGCACCGAGCAGGGATTGCAAGCGCAACTTCGAACAGAGCACATCCGCTTTGTCGCAACTATGGACGATCTCAGCCAAAGCCTGCTGACGCTGTTCGCCTTCCGCCTCGGCCTCGACCAGTTCGAGCATGAGTCCGCTCTCTTCGAGCAGCTGAACAAGCGCATCAAAGGGGCGGACAAAGGCACGTTGCGCGTTTGTCTTGGCGATGTTTTCTTTGGCGGCATTCTGATCATTCCAAAACTCCGGCTTGGTTGCTTCGGCTTCAAGCTGAGCCAGCAGCTCCCGCCGGTTTTCAATGTCAAGATAGCCTCGCATCTCTGCGATACCGCCTGTCAGCTTCGAGAGCCGTACATGTATGTCATCAATGTCTATCACGCAATTAATCCTCTAGTATTAAAAATGTTCATTTATTATTGCAAAAAGGGGCCTCCTACCGCAAGCCTAGTCTATAAATTCAAACTGGAATGTTGGAATATGGGAATGTTGGAATGATGGGCAATATCGCCTCTGGAGGGCCACGCTTTGTCGTGGCCGGACGCGACAGAGCGCGTCCCTCCAAAGGGTGTCTCCTCAGCATTTCAGTATTCCACCATTCCAATATTCCAGTATTCCTCAAGTTAACTCTTATTTATTCCAGCTCTGCTGGTGGGGCGCTTGCCCAAAACTAGAATTTTCATTTTTCTTCCTAGGGGCTTGTGTTCCCTAGGGAAACCGTTTAATATACAGCCTTTTAAACAATGGAGATCTTTATGAAAAAGTTGGCATTTGTTGCAATGGTTGTTTGTGCACTCATGGGAATCGCTCAGGAAAAGAAGGCAGGTCAGAGCTATCTGCTGGTCAAGGAAGAGAAAAAGGATGCGTACCTGGAGGAAATGGCCTCTTTTATGGCGACGAACAATATTTTGTACTTGGCAACAGTCGATGGTGATCGCCCCTGTGTGCGTCCGGTCCGTTTTTCATGCCTCATCGATAACAAGCTTGCAATTGCGACTGCTCTGAAAAAGAGCATGAGCACCCAGATGATGGTTAACTCCTCGGTCGAGCTTTCAACGGTTGCAGGGGACGGGAAAGTGTATATCCGTTTTTCAGGCAAGGCAACGCTCTGCAAGGATGAAGCAATCATTGCTAAATTCGCAGAGGAGCATCCCGGCATGAAAAATAAGTTTGGCAAGGAGTTTGCGCTTTATCTCGTCACGCCTGAGAACGTCGGGCTCTGGGGTGGAAAAGAGCCCAAGACCAAGCAATTCAAAGCGGAATAAGGTATGTCACTGTCCGTTGGGTTTATAAGCCTGGGGTGTTCTAAAAATTTGGTGGATTCCCAGGTGATGGCCGGCTACTTAAAGGCCGGCCATATCAAGCTTGCACCCTCGCCGGAGGTGGCGGACATCATCCTGGTCAACACCTGCGCCTTTATTGAGGCTGCCCGGGAGGAGGCCGCAGAGGCCATCCTGAGCGCCTGTGAGCACAAGGCCAATGGGGCCTGCAAGGCTGTCATCGTCACAGGGTGCATGGTGCAGCGCTATCGTGCACGCCTGAAGAAAGCCTTTCCGGATGTTGATGCTTTCCTGGGCATTGATGAACTCGAACAGATTGGCGATGTCGTATCACGTGTGGCCGCTGGCAAGCGGGTGGGGGTGATTGCTGAAGCGGGTGACGCCAAGAAGGTCTACAATCCTATTTATCCGACGCTCCTCTTTACAGGCGGTCCCTTCTCCTATTTGAAAATCGCGGACGGCTGCGATCACCGCTGCGCCTATTGCGCGATTCCCCTGATCCGCGGCTCCTTCCGTTCGCGCGAGCTGGGCGATATCGTCAAAGAGGCCACCACCATGGTCTCGGCAGGCGTGCGGGAGCTGAATCTGATTTCGCAGGACTCCTTGATGTATGGCGTGGACCGCGCCAAGAAACCGCAGCTTGTTGAGCTGGTCAAGTGCCTCGATGAAATAGAGGGCGACTTCTGGCTGCGTATTTTATACGGATATCCTGCGGGTGTGACCGATGAGCTGATTGAGCTTTTTAATACAGCGAAACATCTCTGCCGCTATCTGGATTTGCCCATCCAGCACTCGCATCCAGACATCTTGAAGTCCATGAATCGCTCGCCGGCCATCAAGGCCACAACCGGACTGACTCAGCGTCTGCGTCAGGCGATTCCAGGCGTGACCTTGCGCACCACCTGCCTCGTCGGTTTCCCCGGCGAGACCGAGGCGCATTTCGAACACTTGCTCGAAACTTTGCAGGCCTCGGAGTTTGATCACCTCGGCGTCTTCGGTTATTCGCCGGAAGAGGGTACCGCCGCGTTTGATCGCGACGCGCCAGATCCTGAAGTCGTTGAAGAGCGTTGCCAGGTTGTCATGGCATTGCAAAAGAAGATCGCCACAAAGCGGATGGCAGCCTTGAAGGGAAAGAAAGATACTGCTCTTCTGCTGCGCAAAAAAGTCAAGGGCGAGTGGATCGCGCGACTTGCGCGTCAGGCACCGGAAGTGGACGGCGAGACGTTTGTCAGCCACGTGGAGCCCATGGCGAAAGCGGGCGACTTCATCTCTGTTGAAATCACGGGTGCGCATGATTTTGATCTGCGTGCAACGCGACGCTAAAGCATTTCTGGGTTTGCGCTTGACTCGCTACCCCTGTTTTGGCATTCTTTTTCGCGTTAAACGCGCTCTTTTAGGTTGGTTTTTACGGATGTGTGTCCATGCCGCCCGGAAAGCGAATTTCTAATCAACTGTTTTAATTACTTTGAGGAGAGATGAACATCATGTCCATGAAAACATATTCGATTGCATTAATTGGCGGAGACGGTACAGGCCCCGAAGTCGCGGCCGAGGGCGTAAAGGTTGTGCAGGCTGCAGCAGCCAAATTCGGTTTCAAACTGGAGTTCACCTCTTATGATTTCGGTGCTGAGCGTTATCTCAGAACCGGGGAAACGCTTCCTGATTCGGCTGTCGAGGAGATGAAGAAGTACAACGCTATTTTCCTGGGTGCAATCGGACATCCGGACGTGAAGCCTGGTATCCTTGAACTTGGAATTCTGTTGAAGATGCGTTTTGCTCTTGATCAGTACATCAACCACCGTCCAGTGAAACTTTTCCCTGGCGTCGAGACACCCCTCAAAGGCAAGGGTCCGGAAGATATCGACTTTGTTGTCGTCCGTGAGAACAGCGGCGGCATCTACACAGGCCTCGGCGGCGCGACGCGTGTAGGGACATCAGAAGAGATCGCTACGCAAGTGATGGTCTACGACCGTCGCACGGTTGATCGTTGCTTGCGGTATGCTTTTGACCTGAAGCGCCGGCGTAATGCAACAAACCCGAAGTATGCAGCGAAGCCGATCACACTGGTTCATAAGCGCAACGTGCTGACCTACTGCGGCGACCTCTGGTTCCGCGCTTTTGAAGAGATGGGCGCGGCGGAGTATCCGGAACTCAAGCGCGATTACAACCATGTGGATGCTGCCAATATGTGGTTCGTCAAGAATCCTGAATGGTTTGACGTGGTCGTCACCGAAAATCTGTTCGGCGATATCATTACCGACTTGGGCGCCATGATTCAGGGCGGTCTCGGCGTCGCAGCAGGCGGCAATATCAATCCGACGGGCATTTCGATGTTCGAGCCCATGGGCGGTTCCGCACCGAAGTACACGGGGCTGAATGTCATCAACCCGATTGCTGCGATTGGCGCAGCGGGCATGATGCTTGACACGCTCGGCGAGCACGCCGCTGCTGCGACCGTTGAGAAAGCTATCTTCGAAACGACGCCCAAGATGAAGAGTCAGGCCGCTGGTAAGATGGGCTTTGGCACGACCCAAGTCGGTGATCTGGTCGCGTCCACGGTCGCCGCTCTTTAATGGCTCTGGCGATACTTAAACACGTAAGTCCCCTCCGTCTGGCGATGGAGGGGACTTCTTGTTTTTAACTTAAGCGTTAAGAGTTGGGCGTTGAGCGTTAAGCGTTTTAAACTTTTAACTCTCAACGTTTAACTTTTAACTCTTAATTTGAGAAATTACTCCTTCGTTTGTTCCCACTTCGCGGGCGGTGGGCTTGTCTTTAACTTGGGGTCAGTGTTCCACCTTCGCTAAAGCTACGGCGGACAGGTTAGTTTTTAACCACAAAGAACTCAAAGAACACAAAGAAAATATATGAATGTTGGACGGTGAGCGTTGGATGTTCGATGTTCTATTCTAAAATTTGGAGTGCGGCGGCAAACGGTATCCCGTGCGACACCGCTTTTCGTTGACGGGCCAGAAAGCGGTGCCGCGCCAGCCTTCCGGCTCTGCTTGTCACCGCACTCCAAAGAGTTCACGATATTTTATAGATACCGTGCTTTTCCGTGTGTTCGGTAGGAAAAAATGTTGAAGTTTGTGCTCTACTGAGTATTGCGAAAGGCCTTCATGAGCTTAGCGGCGCAGTTACTGGTGATGCTGTCGACGCCCATGTCGGCAAACTGTTTGGCGACATCAAAGTCATCAATCGTCCAGACATGCGTGGAGAGTCCGGCATTCTGGATGGCCGTGAAAAACGGTGCATCCAGTCCTTTGGCGCCTTCGACGCTGATGCCATCTGCTCCGTCCTTCTTGGCCTGTTCAATGAGTTGCTGCGCAGTCTTTTTGAATGTGCCTGTCGTTTTGTCAATCTTCATGGAGCTTAAGAGGTAGGTCTTGCACCCCGGCAATATCTCTTTGACCCCTTTGAAAATAGAACCGTCAAAGCTGATGACGACCACGTTCTCTTTTGTCACGTTCGGAAGCTCCGATAGGATCTCCTTGAAACGCGGAAGCGCGTTCGTATTAAAGTAGGCATGAATAAAGATCAAGCTCTCCGGTCTCGCGAGCACGAGCGCCTGTTTGAGCGTTGGAATCTTCGCGTCGGCATATTCGGGTTTTTTCTTCCAGGCGCCAGCGTTGAAATCCTTAATCTCGTCCCAGGACTGGACCTCGCGGCTCTTCTTCTCCACGCCGGTGCAGCGCTTCATGTTGTCGTCATGGAAACAGAAAATCTCTTTTCTGTCCAAGGTTAATATGGCGTCCAGTTCAAAGCCGTCCGCGTGGCGCTGCTGGGAGAGTTGATAGGCTGCCAGGGTGTTTTCAGGAGCGTCTTTCGACTCGCCGCGATGCGAAATAAAAAGAGGCTTCAGGGGCTTCTTTGTCTGCTCGGAATGGAGGGTGGTCGTGCTCATGAGGATGACAGCCAATAGAAAACGGAGTGTTGCTTTCATGGTGTTAGTGGGTTGGCGGATCGATATACTCGGTTGCGGACTTTGCCTTGAAGCGGATTTCAGGTGAGTTGAGAAGTGGATCGTAGGCGTGTATGCCCGCGGCTTGATAGCGTTTCATCATTGCGGGGAGCCGAGCGAGAAAATCTTCATAGTTCTTTGAGGCAGGCTGCGTCCAGGAGGTCTCCGCCAAGGCGGAGAGTCTCGGATAGGTCATGAAGTCGAAGCGCTCGGGGGTCTTGACCACTTCTGTCCAGAGACACGCCTGCATGCCTTGAATCTGCTTCACACGGTCGGGCGCGACTTTGAGTGCGTCAAGGTCGCCAAAGTCATAGACGCGCTTCAGGTCGTTGAAGCCATTCCAGCGGCGGCCATCTTTATGGCTCTCGTGCTGGACGAAATCAAAGTAACAGGGATGCCGCGGACAGAGGACCACGTCAAAGCCTTTCGTCAAGGCATCGGCAAGCACAGGAAGCTTGTCATGGCGCCACCAGTCGATGAGCGTGCCGGATGTCGGGAGTCCTGAGTTGGCAATCTCGTCCCACCCAACACAGACCTTCCCGAGATCGCGGATGACCTTGGCCATCCGGCGATTGAAATAGCGTTCAACCGCCACAAGGTCCGGGAGTTTCTCGCGGACCATCAAAGCTTTGACCTCCGGCAGGTCTGCCCATTGCTTGTTTGCAAAGTGGACTTCATCGCCGCCGTAGTGAATCCATTGTCCCGGGAAGAGCTCAGCCACCTCCTTCAGGATGTCTCCCAGATAGGCGTAGGTCTCCTCCTTGCCAGGATTGATCGTGAATAAAGGGAGCTTCTGATTGCCTCCTCCTGAAAACGAGGGATAGGCTTTGTTCATGGCGTCCGCATGTCCCGGCATGTCGATTTCAGGAACAATGACAATCGCGCGTTCAGCTGCATACGCAACCATATCACGAATCTCGTCCTGTGTATAAAACTGTGCCGGGGCTGTCGGCTCGGACTGGTTTCCAATGCCGCCGACGGAGGTGAGCTTGGGATATTTCTTGATCTCGATGCGCCAGCCTGGGGTGTCGGTCAAATGCCAATGAAAGCGGTTCATTTTGTGAAGCGCCATCATATCCAGCGTCTGCTTGATCTTCTTCACACCAAAGAAGTGGCGCGACTCATCGACCATCAATCCGCGCCAGGCGAAACGCGGGGCGTCCGAGATCTCTGTGCAAGGGACATGATAGGGGGCTGACGCCGGGAGCAACTGGAGCAACGTCTGCAAGGCATAAAAGTAGCCTGCATAATCGCCGGCTGTACAGGTGATGCTCTCTGGGGTCACGGTGAGTGTATAACCTTCTACTGGCAACGGCAGCTTGGGTGTAGTCAGGACGATTGCGCCTTTTACGTTCTGTCCGTCAAAGGGGCTGACAGGAATCTGACGAGCGGTAGCGGTGAACACGTGCTTTGCAAAAACAAGGGCGGCCTTTTTAGCAGCAGGAGTATCAAGGTAGTGAATGGCGCGAGCATTTGTCCAATCAAAGGTTCCGGGCTGAGTCGTGAGCGTATTGGGTTGAGGGATGATGGCCGCTGCGCTTTTCTTGGGTTGAGAATCCTCCACAAATGCGATCACGCCGTAGGCCGGAATCTGGATGGTTTTTGGAAGGACGGTGAGTGTTTCATGGGTGAAGAGATCTTTTACACGATGATCCGATTTCCAGCCCGTTATTTCAAAGGTCGCGGGCTCGTTGGCGGAGTTGACAATGAAGACAAAGCGCTTGTTGTTGTACATCAACTCGCGTGCAGTCCATGAGGGGACAGTTGCTTTGCGTTGCAAACGTTCAGCGTCTGTGGTGGTGGTGGTCTCGACTTCGCCGCCGGTTGTCAATTCATCGCTGTGTTTGGAAGTGCGCTGTATGTTGAGATCCGAACGGACTTCGCCGAACAGGAAGGGGAGTGCCAGTTGCTGTTCGCCATTCAACTCCCGTCCGCATTCCGCGTAGGCATCATACCAGGTCTTCCACGTGCGCTTGACAGCTGTTCGCGGAAAGAGCGACCAGAGGAGCACTCCCTTTGCGCCGCTGCACAAGCCGAGATAGACATCATGGCGAACCCAGGAGCGGATCTCGTGGTCCTCGGCAGGATCATCAGGGTCCTTGCAGAGCTCCGGCATGACAAGGGCGATGACATGTGTGCGTCCGCTTAAACGGATGGCTTCGAGTTCCTCCTCCACGCCCTGCCGCACCCATTGGCGGCTGCGCTTCTTGCCGGAGCTGTTGACATAGCGGCCTTTGCCCAGCACATCGAAGGACTTGGCAAAGGTCGTCAGTTCAGGGATTCCGCGATGATTCGGATGATACATAAAGATCGGACGCTTCATGGGGTCGAGTTCCCGGATCATCTGAACGGACAAATCCAGATACTTCATCTCGTCCTTCCGCCAGGGACGCAACTCTTCGGGTGTGAGAGACCACCAGACAATGTTCGTATACCCTTTGTAGCGGTCAATCTGCTCAATGAGGCGCGCACGCAAATCCTGTTCGACGACGACGTACTTATTGGTCGCCTTATCATTAAAGGTCAGATTGTTATTCAGTTGCGGGATGACCGGGTATCCGGCCTCCATACACTGCTGCATAAACTTATCCTGTGCGCCATAAACAGGTCCGGCAACGGTAAAGCCATTGGTCAGGTCACGGCCTGGGACGCCTGAATAGCCTGCGTAGACCATGCGTGTGCCATTGGGATAAAAGCCATCAGCAAAGGTTTGTAGCGAGAACAAAGCGAGGAGAAGAGCAATTGTAGTTTTCATATTACAATCAAAACGCGTTAATGATTGTATTACCATAGCATATTCAACTGCCGTTGTCATGTCTCTTGCCATTTTCATCAGCAAAAAACAAGTTTTTTGCTGATGAAAATTGAGTTGATTCCGCGCAAATGTTCGCTCCGCCGTCCATGTATCCATGGGTGAGGCGGGCGTGACATTTGCGCTCTTCTTCGCGGCTTTTGCGAAAAAAGTATTCATTCTTAGCTTAACACCTATGGGTTACACCCGTGCCGCAGTCAGTCCGGCGGCTGCCGGACGACCCTCCAAAGTCAATGAATCAGAAATGCGCCCGAACGGCACCCGATCAAAACATTTCGCTTGCATCCTCATTTCCGAAGCGCGATAATAAATCTAAAGATTGTAACCGTATAGAGGAGGGTCAGCCATGATCAAGCAAGTCTGTTACGTATGCGGTGTTGAGTTAGGTGAGCCACTCGAACAGCATATACCGGAAGTATACGTATCGCATGGGATTTGCCGCACATGCCTGGATAGATGCATGGCCGGTGCGGGCACGGGGATGGACGAATTCCTGGATTCCCTGCAGGCGCCAGTCGTCGTTGTCGACGGCAACGTCAGGGTCGTGACGGCGAATGCGCTCGCCCAGAAACTCTTGTCAAAGAACCCGAAGGAGATGGGCGGCCAGTTGGCGGGCGAGGTCTTCGAGTGCTCGCATGCGCACGAGCCGGGCGGGTGCGGGCATACGCTCCACTGCAAGAGCTGCATGATCCGGAGTTCCGTTACGAAGACCTTCCAGACAGGAGCCCCGTGCATCCGTCTCCCGGCCTGCCAGGATCTGGATACGTTTGAGGGGCCTCGGAAGATCCGTTTCCTGGTCACAACGGAGAAGGTGGGCGGTGCAGTCTTATTGCGCATCGACGATCTCCAGCCAGACGTTCCAAAAGTCGCGTGATCCGATTCTATTTGTAGCGTGATACAAGAACCTCTCCGGTCGCGCCCATGAGGCAGCCCACAGTATAGCATGGCAGGTCAGACCACTTGAACCCGACACCCAGAAAGAGGGCACCGATGCGGGTGCTTCTGATCGCGTTAATCCATTCGGCTTGGTAGAGCTGACTGAACTCGACTGAAAACGAAAGGGCGATGGTCAGGGGGACGACAACAACAAGCCGTATGCCGGGGAAGAGTATGCAGATTGTCAAGAAGAGGGCGAGAGACCAAAGTGTATCTCCGGCATATGTTGAAAGAAACGTCGGCAGGTGCGCGGCGAGGCTTGAGCGTGACATTAAACCCGCGACGATTACAATGCAAAGGACCCCTGCGTATGCCACTCTATTCCGTCTCTTTGTCATCGTGGGGTGGTGAATGTGGGGGCGTTTTCTTTCATGGTTACATTTTTATGTTTATTGACAAATAGAGCAAGTATAAATTTGGGTGGGATTCATTATTCCGTGTTTTTCCGTGTGTTCCGTGGGCAAAGAAGTTGATGTTGCATCCAAGCCCCCAGCGAGTTGCAAAAAGTGCTATACATATTGCAAAAAGTACAATCGACTGTATTTTGTCCATTATGCTATTATACACACGTTAATTTGTTAATCGGCAAAGGAGAAATGTTATGTTTAGAACAGGTCGTTCATGGATGGGGTTGGCAGCGTGCATGATGGGATGCACCGGAATCGCTTCAGCGGTTGAGGTTAAATTAAACTTTGAGAAGAAGGGACACGAAATCCCCAAAACCCTTTATGGCATCTTCTACGAGGACATCAACTACGCTGCTGATGGCGGGCTCTATCCTGAGTTGGTTGCCAATCGCGGCTTTGACTGGCGGACCAAGGATCTGGAAGGCTGGTCAAAGGACTATCGCGGCGGCGCTATGGCGCGCATTTCACGTCAACAGGGAAGCCCTGTACATCCCAATACCGCGACTTACTTGCGGATTGAGACCTTCGGAGCAGGGGATGGCTGCGGTGTCAAGAATGGCGGCTATAGCGGCATCGCTGTCAAGCAGGGCGAGAAATATGATCTTTCGTTTTATGCGCGCGCTTTAGAGTCCTACAAAGGCTGCATCCGAATCGTCCTGGAGGCGGAAGGCAAGGAGTTGGCCAGCTATACGGTTTCCAATCAGGAACTTTCGATTGCGCCTGTTAACAAGGAGGGCATCGATCTTGTTCTGCCCGCGTGGAAGAAGTATGCGACGGTCTTGAAGCCGAACGCAACGGTTGCAAATGCCTCTCTGTCGATCCTCATGGATAAGCCGGGGACCATTGACATGGAGTTGGTCTCCCTCTTTCCGCAAGACACGTTTGCTGGACGGAAGAACGGGTTGCGCAAAGATTTGGTCCAGTTGCTCAAGGAGATGAAGCCAGGCGTGATGCGCTTTCCGGGCGGATGTGTTATTGAGGGCGGGGACTTCGGTACTTGGTATGACTGGAAGCGTACGGTCGGTCCGATCGAACGTCGTGAGATCAATTGGAATCGCTGGGGATATTGGCAGACCCACGGCCTTGGCTATTTCGAATACTTCCAATTGGCGGAAGACATTGGCTGTGAACCGATGCCGATCCTGGCCGCTGGCATGACCTGCCAGTTCGCAAATGCGGAACTGGCGCCCATGGACTCGATGGGCTATTTTATCCAGAACGCCTTGGATCTGATTGAGTTCGCCAATGGCGATGTGAACACGAAGTGGGGCAAGGTGCGTGCCGACATGGGCCATCCGAAACCGTTCAACTTGAAATATCTCGGCGTCGGGAATGAGAACTGGGATCAGATCTTTCTGGACCGTTACCTGGTCATTGACAGAGGCATTCGCGCGAAACATCCTGAAATTAAAATCATCTCCTCTGCCGGAGCCGGACCTTCCGGGCCGCGCTATGATTTGGCGTGGAAATTTCTAACCGAGCATAAGGCTGATTTGATTGACGAACACTATTACGTGAAAGCCGATTGGCTGCTGAACGGTGCGACACGCTATGACACCTTTGACCGTAAGGGGCCCAAGGTCTATGCGGGTGAGTATGCCTGCCACCTGCCGAATCGCGCGAACTCGCTCTACAGTGCGCTCTGTGAAGGCGCGATGATGACGGGTTTTGAACGGAACTCGGATATCGTCGCGATGACCTCTTATGCGCCGCTGTTTGGCAAGGTCAATCACGACCAGTGGAAACCGGATCTCATCTGGTATGACAATGTGAAGGCCTTCGGCACCCCCAATTACTATGTTCAGAAACTGTTTGCCACTCACTTGCCGACCACGCTGATTCCCTCCTCCTGCAATGCAGAGGCTGTGCCCATGAAGCCTGCGGGCTCCATCGGAATTCAGACGTGGAACACGGTTGCCGAGTTTAAAGATATCAACGTGACAAAGGGCGCGGAGACGCTCTATGCTTATAAGCCCGAGTTGAAGGGGTGGTCGAAAACCAAGGAGGGAAAGTGGCTTGTCAAGGATGGGGCATTGCTCCAGACAGCTCCGGACAAGAGCAATACAGGAATCTGCATCGGGGACCCCTCCTGGTCTGATTACACACTCACCCTGAAAGCCCGTAAAATCTCAGGTGAAGAGGGCTTTATTATCCGCTTCCGGGATCAAGGCAGCCAAAATGTCCATCTCAACCTCGGGGGATGGGGGAATACGGACCATGCAATTGAAGCCGGACAGGGCAATATCATGGGCGGCAGGAAGCACGGGAAGATCGAAACAGGGAAGTGGTATGATATCAAAATAGTGCTTGCTGGAAGCAAGGTGAGCGCCTGGCTCAACAATGAGGTGCTCTTTAAAGATGTCGTTATCGAGACAGCCGCAGCGACGGACTTCTTCACGGTCTCTGGATTGGATCAAGAGGCTGGCGAGATCGTTGTCAAATGCATCTCTGTTGCGGATTCTGAACGGCCGTTGACGATCGACTTCGGAGGCAAGAAACTTCAAGCCCAGAAGGCTAAGCGCACGGTTCTCTCCGGTGAAGGCGCCGCAGTCAATGACCTGGACAATCCGACGCGCTGCGCACCGATCACGGATACCGTCGATGTCCCGGGAGGAACGCTCTTTACCACGACGCTGAAGCCCATGTCCATGACGGTCTTCCGCTTCAAACAGTAAGCGCCCCGCCCGGGGGCGGCGTAGTGGCAGTTGGCAGTAGCAGTTGGCAGTGAATCCCCGGGAACAAACCGACTGGTAACTTTTTTATCACAGAGACACAGAGAGCACAGAGTTTATTTGGAGTGCGGCGGCAAACCGGCATCAGCCGGAGCGACGCCGCTTTTGCGAAACCAAGAAAAGCGGTGCCGCGCTCGCCTTCCGGCTCTGCTTGTCACCGCACTCCAAAAAGATCTGCCCAGCTCACTTTGTTTTTGTGTTTTATGTGGGTTTTGTGGTTCCAAACTGTTGAAGTAGGTAAGAAGTATGATAAACAATACAAAAATCGTTGCAATGTCTATGAGTCTCGGCCTGGCGCTTTTCAGCTCTGCAGCAGATGAGCATCCGGTTGCGCGCGTGATTCCGCGTGAGCCCATGATGAAGTTCGGGGATGTGTCGCGCAAAGGCGAGGCCATTCCCTTTGCAAAAGATCCTACTGTCATTCGCGTGAAAGACCGTTATCTGATGTACTACTCGGTCAGCCCTTACCCGGCAGAGCGTCTGCCTGCTGGCAAAACGAATAAGTGGGGCATGGCGGTCGCGGAGAGCACGGATCTGACGAACTGGAAGCGTGTGGCTGATTTGAATGTGGGACAGGACGGCTCAGCCGCGCCGTGTGTCAAATGGATCAAGGGCAAGATCCATCTCTTCTATCAGACCTATCAGAAGCCGGGTGTCAGCCCGGATGCAATCTGCCATGCGACCTCCGAGGATGGCATCACCTTTACGGATAACCCGGAGAATCCGGTCTATTCACCCAAGGCGGCATGGTCGAACTGTCGTGCGATTGATGCGGAAGTCTTCGAGGTCAACGACAAGCTGATGCTTCAGTATGCGACGCGCGACCCTGCGGGAAAGATTCAGCAGATCGGCCAGGCAGTTGCGCCACTCGCTTCAAACTATGGCAAGTCCTGCTGGAAGGAGCTGTCGCTGGACGGCCCGATTCTCAAGCCGGAGCTGCCTTGGGAAGGCAAATGCATCGAAGCTCCGACTGTGCTCAAGCGCGGCGACACCTTTTACATGTTCTATGCCGGCGGGTATAACAATGCGCCACAGATGATTGGACTGGCCACCAGCACGGACGGCTTGACGTGGAAGCGCACCTCTGACCAGCCGCTCATTCCGAATGGTGCCCCTGGCACATGGAACAGCTCGGAATCCGGCCATCCCGGTGTCTTTGTCGACAACGACGGAACCATCATCCTCTTCTATCAAGGCAATAATGAAAAGGGTCGCACCTGGTTCCTCTCGAATGTAAAGATCGAATTAAAAAAATGAGAATTGCCAAGCGGAAGAATGCAGGCTAAAATGCTGGCATGAAATTTGGTTCCGCCATGGTTACGCTCAGTTTGTCGCTTGCCACAGCTCTTGCAGAGGGCGCACAAAGCGTGACCGTGGATTGTACCAAGCCGCTTCAGACGATTGAAGGGTGGGGGAGTTCGCTCTGCTGGTGGGCGAGCGAGGTGGGCAAGTGGAAGGATGAACAGAAGATTGATGAGCTGGTGGAGTGTCTGACCGCGCCGGACAAGCTCAACATGAATATTTTCCGCTACAATATCGGTGGCGGGGACGACCCCTCACATAGCGGCGGACACATGGTCAAGGGCAAAGGCAAGCGCGCGGAGATGGAGGGCTTCAAAGCTTCCGCATCTGCGCCGTATAACTGGAACGCGGATGCCGGCCAGCGGAAGGTTATGCTGAAAATCCGCGCGAAGCGTCCGGATCTCATCCTGGAGGCCTTTGCGAACAGCCCGCCCTATTGGATGACCTTTAGTGGCTGTGCCGCAGGGAATAACCCCGCCACGCAAGATAATCTCAAGCCTGAATACTATGAGCCCTTTTGCGATTACCTGCTGGAGGTCTGCAAGCATTACAAGAAGAGCTATGGTGTCGAGTTCCGCACTCTCGAACCCTTTAACGAATCCCTGACAGGGTATTGGAACGCCCTCGGCTCGCAGGAAGGGTGCCACTTTGAGCCGTCAACCCAGGCGGCCATCATCCGGCTCCTCCATGCAAAGCTTTTGAAAAGCGGTTTGCGGACGCAGATCGCCGCCTCTGACGAGACGTCGCTGAGTCACTTTCTTAAAATTCTGGATGCGTATGAGAAGGCGGGGGACGTCTTCCCCAAGATCCGCCAGTTAAACACGCACACCTATCATGGGACAGCAGAGGAGCGCGAACGTGTCCGTCAAAAAATAGCGACTCTTAAAAAGCCGTTCTGGCAGTCGGAGACAGGTCCGACGGGAAAAGAGAGCGGACTGAAAAATAACCTCCGCCTGACGCAAAAACTTTTTGATGATATGCGCCTCATGCAACCGGTTGCATGGCTCGATTGGCAGATGATGGAGGAGTGGAATGACACGTGGTGTCTCTTCCAAGGAAAGTTCAGTTCTGAAAATTTCCGAGTGAATAAGAACTACTATGCGCGCATGCAGATCACCCGCTTTTTCCGTCAGCAGTATCGCTTGGCAACAACTGATCACGCGCAGTGCCTCGCGGCGGTTTCGCCCAACGGAAAGCGCTTGGCGATTGCTCTTTTAAACAGCGATGACACGCCGAAGGACTGGACGATTCATGTTCCTGCCCTCGCGGCTGTGCCTGTGGAAAAAATATCCCTGCTGGCATGGCGCACCTCTGGAAATGAGAACTGTGATCCCATCTCCTTCACCCTGCCAGCACGGCCGCATAAGTTCACTACGACAACGCCCCCAGTTTCGCTGACGACACTCGTGATCAATATACAATAGACGAAAGGAACCGATGAATAAATGGACACTCGGATGGTTGATGGTTTGCGCAATTTCTAATCTCTGTGGCGCAGAAAAAACGGATGTTGTCCTGCTGGCCGGACAATCCAATATGGCGGGAAATGCGCCACTGGCTGACGTGCCTGCTGAATATAAGCAGCCGCCTCAGCGGGTGGTCTTGCTGAGCGGCGGAAAAACTCAAATCATCGGCAGTGGCAGCACCTTCGGTCCGGAGATCGGATTTTCAAAAGCGCTATCCGCGGCGCGTCCGAAGCAGAATTTCCTCTTGGTGAAGCATGCTAAGGGCGGTACGTCGCTTGCGGGATGGGCGCCCAAATGGGACAAGGAGAAGCTGGCGTCGAAGTATGATAGCAGTGCAGGTCCGCTCTATCAAACATTGCTGGATCAGTATCATGCAGCCATCGCCGGCAAGAACGTAAGGCTGACCGCCATTCTTTGGATGCAAGGCGAGAGTGATTCACGGTATCCTGCTCTGGGCCCCAATTACTTTGACAACCTCAAAACACTCATCGAGGCCTTCCGGCGTGATCTGAAGGATCCGAAGCTGCCCTTCTTGATGGGACGTGTCAACACGCCTGCAGATATGCTGGATGATGATAAGAAGAGTATCAAGTTCCGCTTCATCTCAAATGTCCGAGCCGCACAGGAAAAGGCTGTCAAAGAAATACCCAATGTGTTTCTCATTGAAACCGATGATCTGCCTAAACAGAAGGACCGCATTCACTACGATGCAAAGGGGCAGTTGGAAATGGGGAAACGCTTCGCTGATATCTGGCTGAAGCAGGTCCAATAAATGGATGATAAGGGGAAGTATGAAGCAGTTCATTGTTTTTATGGGGATGGCTTGTCTGTCCGGATCTTCTGTTGCTCAGAATCGCCCGAATATTCTCTTCGTCTATGCGGATGATCAACGGTACGATGCTTTATCTGTCGTACAGGCAGAGCAGGGGGATAAGGGACGCTTCCCTTGGTTTAAGACGCCCAATATGGATCGCTTAGTAAAGGAGGGGGTGCGTTTCAGGAATGCCTTTGTGACCTCTTCGCTCTGCGCTCCAAGCCGTGCTGTCAATCTGACCGGACGTTACAATCATCTGAATGGCATTGCCTCAAACTTCAGAGAGTTCCCTGTGACCAATGCAACCCATGCCTCCATCATGCGGGCAAACGGGTATACTACGGCCTACATTGGCAAGTGGCACATGAACAATCAGCGGGAGCGGCCTGGGTTTGATTTCCATGCGTCGTTCCTGGGCCATGCGCGCTATGAAGATGCCCCCTTCGTGGTCGACGGCAAGGATGTTGCCTCGAAGGGCTGGATTGATGATGTCTCGACTGACTATGCCATAGGTTTCATGCGCCAGCAGAAAGGTTCTCAAAAGCCGTGGTCAATGGTTGTGGGGTTCAAGGCGCCACATGGTCCCTGCACGCCACCTGAGCGCGCTAAGAATCGCTTTGAAGGTGAACTGGCAAGGACGACGCCTAACTTGAATGTTCCTGGCATCTATTTGGCTGACGAACATAAAGCGGCCATACAAAAGCGAGAGCTAGAAAAGACAACGGCTGCTAACTTGAGTTATTTCAGGTGTGTCAGTGCGGAAGATGATTGCCTCGGAAGACTTCTCGATGCCTTAGATGAAACAGGCTTCGCGACAAATACGATTGTCATTTATACAAGCGACAATGGCTACTACTTGGGTGAGCATGGCTTAGGCGACAAGCGCAGTGCGTATGAAGAGAGCTTGCGCGTGCCCTTTATTGTTCGAGACCCCACACTCGAAGCAAGCAAGCGCGGAACGGCCTGCGATGAGATCGTCTTGAATCTTGATTTGGCTCCGACGTTGCTGGATTATGCGGGCCTCTCAATCCCTGCTTCCATGCAAGGCAAGAGTTGGCGT
Organism: uncultured bacterium; assembly: GCA_942493055.1. GTDB lineage: Bacteria > Verrucomicrobiota > Kiritimatiellia > RFP12 > UBA1067 > CAIZQW01. Next base: position 5,882,270 of record OW818680.1, read on the forward strand.
CCCTTGCTCTCAGGAAAAAGTGAAGGGTGGCGCAAGGCATGGTTTTATGAATACTTTGCGGAAAAGCAGAAGAACAGCCGCGTGCCGGATATTACAGCTGTCCGTGCCCCTCATGCAAAGATGATCTGTTATGTCGGACATCCGGAGTGGACCGAGGTGTTTGACCTGAAGGCCGATCCGTATGAGCTGAAAAATCTCTTTAATCTGTCTGAAGGCTCCGTGTTACGCGCCGCCCTTGAAGAAGAGCATAAAAAACTGCTGAAAGAGGTTGAGTATTGCGTGCCGGATTATGTTGATCGTCCGACGTGGTGGGGAAAAGCTAGCGGACCTGATGAAGCCGAGCCTTTTACGCCAGGCTTCCGTGTTGGGTATGTCGCGGAGGGGTTTGTTGGTAAAGGGAAGAATATCCCCGCGCTGGTTGAAGGCAAGGAGGGGAAGAAGGCCTTTTCGTTTGACGGGACTGCGTTCATTGACGCGGGAAAGACGCCCGGGTTGAGTTTTAACCGTATGCCCTTTTACTTTGATGTCACTTTAAAGAGTGAATGTCAGGAGGGAATCATTCTCGCGCGGGGCGGTCAGTCGCTGGGATATGCACTTTGGCTCAAGGATGGACGTCTCATGTTGACCATGAACACGGGTGACCGTGTCGTCACGGCAAAAGCTAAGAAGTCGGTCCATGGCTGGGTTACGGTTCGGTGTATACTGACAAAAGATAAAAAGGTTTCGTTACTTGTGAACAATCAGCAGGTGGCACAGGTGGCTGTTGGTGATTTCTTTGAAAAAGATCCGAATGATTCACTGCAAATCGGCACCGATACGGGATCGCCTGTCCTCGATCTGCAGATCCCTGCATTTAAGGGCCTCATCGAATCCGTCAAGTTTTACGCCGGCGAACCGTTGTAGCTTCAAGTGCTTGCCCACGAAATACACCCACCTTCGCGAATACGACTACGGCGGGCAGGCGAAAAGCACGAAAAAAGAATAAATTCCTTTGTGGCTCGGAGAGCCGCAGATTCGTTCAGCCTAGCACTCTCTAACTTACTGACACTTCTAAGACTTACTGACACTTACTGACACTTCTTAAACCGGCACACGTAGATGTCATTGACGGGGATGAGTTCATGCGTCCATCCGATACGTTCCATGGCTGTCACGAATGTCGGAAGGTTGTCGCGTCCGGGATCGGAGATGATGGCGTGTCCATCCTGTTGGCATAGCGCATCAATCGTGCAGACCAGGGCCGGGATGTGGCGTGACTCGTAGAGCAAGTCGCTTCCGATCACAAAAGGGGCGGAGAGAGACGGGCGCGCTTTTTTCTCCCCGTTTAAGAAAACAGTCCAATCCAGTTGCTGATAGGTCAGGTTGACGCTATTTTCCTTCGCGTTGTGCAACAGCCACTCGCCGGTGTCCGGATGGAAGTCTGTTGCATGCACTGTAGCGCCGAGCTTCGCTGCAAGGATGGAGGGCAAACCCAGTCCGCACCCCAGTTCGATCACGTGTGAACCTTTGAGCGCTTGGCGCTCCTGCCAGAGATACTCTGCAAGGCCACGCGCGGCAGGCCAGAGAATCGCGTAGTAGGGGATGCCGTCGACCGTGTGTGGGGCTTCCTGCGCAGCGCGGTCGAGCAACGCATCAAGATCAGGCGGGGTCTCAACAGTGAGGGAGAGATCGCCGATTTGAAGCGTTTGCCGGCCTTGGGGTGATACGGGATCAGACTTCACTTGCTCTCTTTTTCCGCGACAAGGGTTCGTGCTGAGGGATGTGCCAGGAGGCGGTTGTATTCCAAGAGCGCCGGATAGAGTTGAGCAGGCACTTCGCCGCTCCTGCGGATCTGCTTTTCGACGATGCGGACCATCAAGCGTCCATCTGGACGTGTCGCTGTGGTGACATCCAAGTTGAAAGCGCCCAGGCCGCAGGGGAGATCCCAATGGCGTGATGCGGGGAGGATCGGTACTGTTGTGTACCCGCGTGGCAGGATGATGATAGACTCATGGGTCGAGGTGGAGTTCCCGCCTAAAAACATCGGGTTTTCGCGTGTGTCGCCGCGCAACCCGAAAAGGCCGCCGGTGATGCGAGGGATCAGCAATGTCAATGCCTTGTCGTCCATGACTGCGTAGTTCGGTGCCTTCACGCTGTACGCGAGCACGCCGGGGTAGGCGTGGGTGTCGGTATGGAGGTCAGAGGTCGCAACCGCAGACATGGAGACGCCAGAGACCATTTCGAGATAGTGGCGTCTGCGATCTTCAGGGAGCATTTCCGTATAGCCTTTGCGGAAGATGCCGACAGCGGCGCCGGTAATCCAGTTCGTGGTTGAAATCTGAGCAGTCCCCTGTTCATCAAGATCGATCACCATCAGGTCGCGCGGAAGCGCCTGGAAGCGTTCAGGGACCAGGATCTTTTCAATATCGCCATCCAATGTCAGGCAGGGCGCCAAGTGGAAGGCAGAGGTTCCGAGTTCATCGTACTGGTCGCCTGTGTTGAGATAATAGGGCGTCCCCTTGATCTCCACGCGTACCAGCGGATGGCTGAAGGTGCGACGCATGGGGTTGTCGTGACGAGGCTTGGAAAACTTCGGGTAGTCTGTCGTGTCATCGGAGGCGAGGACGATCTCCGGATCAAGCCCGGCCGCGTCCAGCATCTCCTCCAGCAAAATCGCACGATCCATCACATGCCCATATTGATTGGTCAAGGTCTGGTCCGGTGTGGAGAGGGAGGCGAGTGGCAAGTCCATGAAGGAGATGCCAGAGGGACGGATCTTGCGCAGCACATAGTCACGCACGAGGCGCATACGTTTAATTGCGTCCGACTCTCCCTTGACGAGCGTCTTGGCGAGTTTGCGGGAGAGCGTGTTGCCGTCCGCGACCTTATCGATGGCAGTTTCAAGGTCATCCGCAAAGGAGTCCCATGACCCGAAGGAGAGGTAGAGTTCCGGCTGGAAGAAGTGCCAGGGCGATGTTGATTCTTCCGGGCGGATGAGCGGCGGATTGACGGCCTGCCATTTCCATGTGATGGAGGTGTTGTTGGTGGCGGCTGTAAAGCTAATCTGCTCGCAGTTGAATTGCTGGAGCTTGGGCTTCATCGACTTCGGGAAGGTGATGCAATAGGCGTCACGGGCAATCGGCTCTGTTCCGCCAAACCCCTTGGACTGGGCATAAAAGGGCATCTGGGTCTGCGCGTACCGTGTGGTCACGGTGATGACGCTTCCCGTCTCTACGCTCGGGAGATTGACAATCAATATTTTTCCGGCTGGATAGCGAGGCGCAGAGGCTGTCCAGGGCGCATCCATGATATTCATCTCCTTCGGCGTGATGGCGTGGACATCGCCGGTTGTGTTTGAAACCGTGGCGGAGACGATTTCAACCTCCTGCCAGCTCGGGTTGTAGGGAATCTTCAATTCAGAGCCGTTCTTTTTGCCCGCGTAGGTCAGGATGCGTTTTGACCACGTGTTGGTCGTGACCCAGGCGGATTCCGACAGGAGGGTGACCTCGCTGCTGGAGTAGAGAGTCTCCTGATCGGGGGAGTCCTTGGCAATCGCCTCGAACAAGGGTCTGCGTCGCATGTTGGCCTCCATCTCCTTGAGGGCCTGTTTCAACTGGAGATACTCAGCCGGTGAAAACTCAGGGGAGGTGATGAGGTAGTCAAGCGTTCCTTGGAGCACGCCCGCTTTCAGTGATTGTGTTGTGGTGTATTCAATGCCGGGTCTTTTAATCGTGAAATTGGACGGCAGGACAACGGGTTCGCCGAGGCTGTCATTGACGCGAAGCGTGATACGTTCGCGAAGGCCGCAGGTGATTTGAGTCTCCATGGGATAGAGCCGTTTGTCGAGCCCGGTTTCATCAATCACAAAGTTCACATAGCCGAGTGTGCGGCCGAGCCACGGCAGACTCAGCGTATCCAGTCCCTGTCCGCGAATCGGATAGTTGGGCACACGGGTGGTCAGCTCAATGGAGAGAGGCGTTTCTATGTCCTGCAAGTCCTCCGGCTTGATGACGCATTCCAAGACCTCCGCGCCAGCCAGACGCGCCTTGAAAAAGCCTTCGAACATTTTGCGGCGCTGGTCAGCCTTCTGCTGCAGCAGGGTGCCGCGATAGGCGTTATCATTGATTCCTTCAAAGTCGAGGCGTGTCTTGAGCACCAGCGAGCCTGTCTTGTCCAAGGTGCCATCCGTCTGGATGCGCATCAGATTCTTTTCAGCGGGATAGACATCCGAGGTGAGCAACCCTTCGCCCTCCGGACGGGCGACCAGGTAGCTCCGGTTACAGAGATAGGCTGGAAAGAGGTCGCGCGTGTTTTCATCGGTCGGATCCATCAGGATATAGCCGCCGCCGGGTTTGTCAACGGCCGTGATGGCGTGGTTGAAGAAGGGGGTCGGCACATCCTTGTCCATCTTGGCGCCAGCATGAATCAGGACCGGATAGCCCTGGATTCCTGCCATGGAGAGCATGACGGAGAGGAGCGCGGCTTTGTCACGGCAGACGCCGTAGCGGTTCTTGAAGGTCATGCCGACCTCATGCGGTTCAAAGCCTGGAGCCGTGTCTTCGGTCGTAATGCCCATGTAGCGGATCTCCTGCGAAACAAACTTGAAGATCCGGCGGATCTTTTCATCGCGTGTTGTCGCGCCTTCAACCAGTTTGTTCACCAGGGGTTGCATCTCGGGATCGGTCTTCTTCAATGCGGGCTCGCAGAGTTTCCAATACCAGCGGGAGACATCGCGCCACTCCTTGATCGTGCTGATCATCATGCGCTGCGCGACAGTCTGAAGCGGCGGCATGTTCGGCTCTGGAAACATTTGCGGCACATTGCGAGCTTTCCAGAGGTGACGTGTGCGGCCGTTGGGCATCTTTGTTTCAGTGTAGGTGACGGTGTTTGAGAGGGGGGCGCGCAGCAATTTGTGGTGAATCGGAAGGTCTGGGGGGGCTGAGATCTCATAGTCCAGCTTAAGGATCGGATTGTCATACTCGAAGATCGCCATGTCGCTCCAGGTCTCCGGCACGTAGGCCTTCTTCACGATCCGGCAGCTGACCACATGATACATGTCCCCGATTTCAAGGCCGGGGATCGCGCAGGTCAGCACTTTGTTTGCAGGATCATAAATGTTCATGCCCATCTGTCCCGGATCAGTCATGACGCGCGAATAGGTGCCGACGTCAATGGGGATGACACGTCCGTCCGGCTTGATGATCTCAGCCCGGTAAACCAGCGAGGTTCCGTAATGCGTGTTGAAATCCAGCGAGAACGAGCTGCTTTCACGACGCCCCTTCTCGGTCAGCACCTTTATGAACTCATCATCCCACGTCACGGAGGTACCCTCCTTTTCATACGTCTCCAGCACATGGTTGTCCACCACCATGCGGTCAGAGTCCGTATACTTTTCCCGTGTCACGCCCTTTGCGGATTCCATGACTGCACGCGTGTCGAGGAGGAAGTCAGCCGGCGGCTCAGCGCCTGTCGCGATGAGTGTGAGGAGTGCCGAAAGCAGGGAGAGTCGTAATTTCATTGTGAGGCCTTTCATTTGGAAAACGGGTATTTTAGCAGGTTATGTGCCATTGGCAAGTCCGGTGACAGTGGAGCGAGGGAATAACCGGACTGGCAACTTTTTCTCACAGAGGCACAGAGGCGCAGAGAAAAGTGATTTTTTTGGAGTGCGTGCGGCAAACCGGCATCAGCCGGAGCGACGCCGCTTTTTCGAAGCCAAGAAAAGCGGTGCCGCGCCAGCCTTCCGGCTCTGCTTGTCACCGCATTCCAGAGAGTCCACTCCATTTCATAGATTTTTCGTGTTTTTAGTGTGTTTCGTGGGCAAAAACTTGAAGCTATAGAAAAGCCCGCCCAAACTCGCCCCTGCGAAAATTTGTCCTTAGTGCGCCTAGACAAGTTGTCACACCTGGCATCAGCCCAGCAATCTGAAGTGACTCATGAGCGCGTCTAAGGCCTCCTTGACAGTCGTTCCGTACGCAATCACGCCATCTTCGTGTCCGGTCATGACTAAGATTCCATGTGTCTCCGGATTCCTTTTCACAAGCGCTTCAATATCCCTTGCCATTTCCGGTGTCCCATACGCGGCATCCGCAGATGTTGCCGGGCAATCACTTGTCAGGAGTTTTTGGAAGAAGGCTTTGTGATGGATGTGAATCACGCAATGAATCGCAGGATTCGCCTGGTAGACCGCATAATGGCTCAAGGTCTCTGCTGAGGCACGGATATGGCCGGAGCAATGCACCTCGTTGCGTTCGATTGAACAGGTGTCCACCCTGCAATAATTTTGGTGATCCAAGATGCGCTTGCCGCCTGTCGCTGTGCCGGAGATAAAGAAGTTTTCCGATCCAGCCTCTTTGATGCTGACATTCCCGAAGCCGACACCGTCCGGCAGGATGCCGATCATCCCTTTATCAAAAAGTGCAGTCCGCACCGCATTCAGTTCCTGCAGTGCTTCCGGCACCTGTATCTCCGTCTCATTCAAATGGACGGTAAATTTAATGTAGCCTTCAGTTATCATAAGCTTGTCCTGTGAATCAAATAGTTCGGCGAATTACTTTTTCGCAAAGATCGCAATTTGGGTGAAGGACGGCGTGCCTACGCAAGCCCGTGAATACACGGGAGGCACAGCTCGTCCTTCACCCGGAGTCCATGTGTAACAGTCAGGTGCTTGCACGAGATAAGCCCCGGCTGCATGCCCGCCGTAGCCTTGGCGGAGGTGGGTATTCAGCCACTTGCGGGGGCTTTCCGTGCAAGCACCTCTCATAGCGGTCTTCGCGTAAAACATTTTTCATTCGTGTGGTTCGCGACATTCGATGCAAAAAAAAAACTCAAGTTTCAAATTCCCAATTTCAAGTTCCCAATCTCTTCTTCCCTCGCCGCACACACGCCATGTTCGCAGATCAGACCTGTGATCAGGCGGGCAGGGGTCACATCAAAACCGTAATTGCAGGCGGGTGTCTTCTCCGGGCAGATGCGAACACTCGCGAGGGTGTTGTCGCTCAGCAGGCCAGTCATCATACGGACCTCCTCCGCGCCGCGCTCTTCCACCGGGATTTCCGAGATGCCGTCAGCCATGGAAAGGTCAAAGGTTGAAGAGGGGAGGGCGACATAAAAGGGGACGTTGTTGTCTTTCGCTGCAAGCGCCTTCAGATAGGTGCCGATTTTATTGGCGACATCGCCCCGCCGCGTCACGCGGTCTGCGCCGACGATGACCAGGTCCACCATGCCGTGCTGCATGAGGTGTCCGCCGGTGTTGTCCGCAATCAAGTGGTGCGGAACACCCTGTTCGCCCAGTTCCCAGGCAGTCAGGCTTGCGCCTTGATTGCGGGGACGTGTCTCATCGACCCAGACATGCACGGGGATGCCCGCCGCGTGGGCTGCATAGATGCCGGCTGTTGCCGAACCATAGTCCACAAACGCCAGCCAGCCTGCATTGCAATGGGTCAGGATATTGACAGGTTTCCCCTTTTTCCGTGCGGCAATGGCATCAATGATCGGCAGCGTGTGCTCGCCAATGCGTTTGCAGGCATTCGCGTCATCATCGGCAATCTTCCGGGCCACCTGCAGTGTGGCCTCCACCCAGTCGCCTTGCGAAGAACAGGCTGACAGGGCCGCGAGCTGTTGCTGGACAGCCCAGGAGAGGTTCACTGCGGTCGGGCGCGTCTGGATGAGGGTTGCGGCCGCCTGCTTGATGTAGGTCTCTGCAGCGTGCTGAGGCGCGTTCCGTGCGGCAGCGACCATGCCATAAGCGGCAGTGGCACCGATGAGGCCTGCGCCCCGGATCTGCATATCGGCGATGGCGCGGCGAAAGTCCTCGACCGTGAGCAGATCGAGGATTTCGAAGCTGTGCGGCAAGCGGCATTGATTGATGATCTGGACAACGCCAGGCTCGCCTGTTTTTTCCCAAATCGTCCGATAATGATGTCCCTGAATCTTCATGGCGTAGAAATGTACTACACCTCAGGGCAGTCGGGCAAGCGCACTTTTGGATAAAATTAAAAATATCTTCATCCTGCAATTGACTTTCCGCAGAAAATTTGGTTAACTACGCATCTCTTTTACAAAAAGACCTTTTGGGGGTATAGCTCAGTTGGTAGAGCGCTTGAATGGCATTCAAGAGGTCAGGAGTTCGAACCTCCTTACCTCCACCATCCTTCGCCCGCAGCGTAGCGGAGGGTGAAGGATGCCCTCCGTAGTTGGCCGAATGGTTGAGGCCACGAAGGAGGGCCTTATCTTTTTGTCGCTGCGAGACTACGGATGGCAGGCCATCTCTTTTCACTACGTTTACATCTTGCGAAGCGAGTCTTATCCGAATCAGTCCTATGTCGGCATGACAGAGGACTTGAAGGCGCGACTTGCGGTGCATAACGCGGGCGGCTCGCCTCACACATCAAAATATAAGCCTTGGGTGGTCGAGACTGCTATCGCCTTCACATCGCGTGAGAAGGCAACTGCCTTTGAAGCATATCTGAAGACCGGTTCAGGCCACGAATTCCGTTACCGGCACTTCTAATCATTCCTGTTCTGCAACTTGATACATGAAGCCGGGCTGATATTTGAGGTCTTTTTGACAAACTCCCACTGTATCTAAGCCTAGGCGGGCCAGTTCTGGGCTGCCGAGCGAAACACGGAGTGTGAAGACTGCCTCGTCGACTTGTCCGCCGTCTTGGCCGCCGTCTTGGCCGCCGTAGCCTTGGCGAAGGAGGCAGCCTTGGCGAAGGAGGCAGCCTTGGCGAAGGAGGCAGCCTTGGCGAAGGAGCAGCTTTAGCGAAGGTGGAAGCAAAAGCGAAGCCGGGCGGATCATCGAGGTCTTGTATGACAAACTTCCATTACGTCTACATCTTAAATGATTGTGCAACGCGCACCCACTTCTATGTCGGGCAAACCCGTGATCTGACGGCCCGTCTTGCAGCGCACAACAGCGGTCAATGCCCTCACACCAGCAAATATAAGCCATGGAAGGTACAGACGGCTGTCGCCTTCGACTCCGAAGAAAAAGCATCAGCATTCGAAGCGTACTTGAAGACACACTCCGGCCGGGCTTTCGCAACTAAACATTTTTGAGGCCACGAAGGAGGGCCTTATCTTTTTGTCGCTGCGAGACTTCCGCCTCCGGTACTACGGCGGACAAGACGGATGGCAGGCCATCTCTTTTCACTACGTTTACATCTTGCGAAGCGAGTCTTATCCGAAACAGTCCTATGTCGGCATGACAGAGGACTTGAAGGCGAGACTTGCGGTGCATAACGCTGGCGGTTCGCCTCACACCTCAAAATTTAAGCCGTGGGCAATCGAAACTGCTATCGCCTTCACATCGCGTGAGAAGGCTACTGCCTTTGAAGCCTATCTGAAGACCGGTTCAGGCCACGAATTCCGTTACCGGCACTTCTAGTTTTTACTTGAAGACACACTCCGGCCGGGCTTTCGCTACTAAACATTTTTGAGGCCACAGCAGCAGTCTAGGGGTTTCGCCTCGGCAGGCCAGTTATGGTCTGCTTCGCGGTTCTCGATCATGCGCTCGCGCCAGTAATCCTTATCCTCGGGGTCGATGACCTCTGCGAACGATTCGACCTCGCGGTTCGCGATGTTGTCCTCGGCCTCCACGACCTGCTGCACGAGCACGGCGTTCTTATCCTGCTCCTCAGCCAGTTGTGCCTCAAGCGATTCGACGCGTGCTGAAAGCTCCTCGCACAGCGCCGGATAGTCAATAGTGTTTTCATCTGCCATAGTTTTTTCCTTTCAGAAACATTATGCCTCTATACTAATAGCAATATCGTCAGTGTTAATTCGCGCAAAAAAAGGCTTTTAGAATTCCATTCCATCCCTGCCGGGTGTATACTGTCGCCATTATAGTAACCTTTTTACGGGGTGAAGCTATGCGTCTGATCAGTGTTGTCTTGCTTGTATGTGAAGAAACTCATTCAGAATGGAGAGGTAAATGTCGAATGTCAAATTACCCCTTTACCTCGCTTGGAGAAAAGAAGGAATGACCTCAATTGTTGAATTTTTAGCTACGACCCCTCTGCCTCCGACCTGCCACTCGATCAAGGCCTTCCAGGACGGTATCAATCTCGGCGACGTCTACTACGCCGGTGTCAGCGTGCCGCCGGACATCCGGCAGCCGGCCCAGTAAGGCTGCGAATCTGATTTGAAACTATCCTGACACATTGACAATGAAAACAGAAAGCACAGGCATCAGCGGTGGGCTAAATCTGTATGCGTTCTGCGGGAATAACTCGATAAACTTCAGAGATCCACTGGGGCTGGAAGATATTGATGTAACAGTATATGATGGTAATGATATTCCAGAATCAGCAGATTGCTCCGGAGGGAGGCAATTTGAAGGTGCTGCAAAACGTGCAAGTAAATTTAATTACGACATGGGCAATGACAAAGGTCTATCTGGCTTGTTCTTTTATTTGATCGAACTTAGATCTAAGGGTTTTTCGATTAAGAGCATCTCGATATATGATCATGGAATTAATGGGCGAACACAGCAATATGATGATAAACCTCTGATAGACACGCCTGATGCCGAGCTCTATATGTGGGCGATAGGGGATTTGATGAAATCAGATGGTGTAATTAATATGATGGGTTGCTGGGTTGGCAAGGAAGTAGAACTTCTTCAGTTTTATGCAAACTGCTTTAATCGAAAAGTGACGGGTTCAAAATATAAAGTGACTTATGTTACAACCGATGAATCTGTTTATTGTCTCCGATTTAATGTTAGAGAAAGGAGTCCGAAGAGATGATACGAAATACGGGCAAAAAGGTAAAATACATCAAGACGAAAGTTTTTTTGTTATTTATTTTGTTATTCTTATGTTTGAATCTGGCATGGGTTAGAACAGTTTATTTCTGTGATCTCACGGGACGTAAAAGAATAGTTGATCGGGTTTTTTTTGTGCCAGTACATACGATAGAGCTGGACACGGATACATCTCGCTGGCTAGATACACAGCTAGGGGCTACACAATCCCGATTGTGGTTATCCTATCACCATCGAACATTTATTGACTTGCCTTATACAATAGCAAATATGACGTTGGCTAGGTCTGTTTATCAAGAATGTGTTTTAGTTCCAGACACAAGTGAAAATCGTAAGAAGGAGCTACTAGAAGCTATGCAGAAATTACGTAAGCGTGAGGAAAGTGAACGGTCGAAAAAGTCCGGCGGTTACCGATTAAGCGATCAGGACTTGGGCCTGTTTGATGGCTAGCCACTTGGTCGAGGTCCAGTCCTCGGACAGCGCCTTTATCTATGGGAGGCTTAGGGGTCGTAGCTAAAGGAGGCTTAGGGGTCGTAGCTAAATATTCAATATTTGAGATTGCGTTGGCCTGTCGCCTCTGCTAATGTACAACCATGCCGAGACAATTGAGACATCATATGCCAGGCGGATGGTACCATGTTACGACCCGAGGGCTGGGACGCCGCGAGCTTTTCCATACGGATCGCGACCGCGAACATTTCGTTGAGCTTCTGGAAGGAATGGTCGAGCGCTACCGCATGATCCTGCATGCTTATGTGCTGATGGGGAACCATTACCATCTGCTGATCGAATCGCCTGAAGGGAATGTCAGCCGGGCTCTGCAGTGGCTGAACACCAGCTACAGCGTCTGGCACAACATCAAACATGGCTGCGCGGGGGCTCTCTTCCAGTCTCGTTTCAAAAGCATCCCTATTGACAGCGAGGGTTCCTGGGCGCTGGAGTGCTCTCTGTATGTCCACCTAAACCCCGTGCGGTTAAAGAAACTGGGACAGGGCAAGGATGACCGCCGGCGCGAAAAGCAGGGGATGCTCCCTGAAGAGCCAAGCAAGGAGCAGATTTTAAAGAGGCTTGAGACACTCCGCAGTCATCCGTGGAGTTCCTATCCCGCGTATGCCGGATATGTCGAGCCTCCCACCTGGCTGACGTGTGCGGAACTGTGGAGGCGCTGCGCCGACAAGGGGAAAGACCCGAAGAAGGAATACAGGGAGTGGATCGAGGATTACGTCAGGCAGGGGGTTGCGGAAGGAGCCTTCGCCAAGCTGTCGACGGCAGTAGCTATCGGAAGTGCGGAGTTCATCGCGAAACTGCGCAAGCAGGTGTTGAAGCAAAAAGGCGAGAACACAAACGAGCGGGACTGGAGAAGACTGCTGCCTTTCACGGAGGTGATGGCTGCTGTCGGTAGTGCCAGGGGTGAGCCTTGGGAAAACTTTGTAAACCGGCACGGCGACTGGGGCCGGGATCTTGCACTTTACATCGGACGGGTGCGCTGTGGACTGACTCTGAAAGAGCTGGGCGGATATACCGATATTAACGCGGCATCGGTGTCGCAGGCTGCAATACGCATCCGAAAGATGCTGACAGAGGATAAAGCGCTCGCCAGGGCGTACCGGAAGACGCTCCGAATCCTTGGAGAAAAGAAAGTATGACCTCAATTGTTGATTTTTAGCTACGACCCCTCTGCCTCTCCGCGGCATCGGTGTCGCAGGCTGCAATACGCATCCGAAAGATGCTGACAGAGGATAAAGCGCTCGCCAGGGCGTACCGGAAGACGCTCCGAATCCTTGGAGAAAAGAAAGTATGACCTCAATTGTTGAATTTTTAGCTACGACCCCTCTGCCTCTCAAAACCCGTGATCTGACGGCCCGTCTTGCAGCGCACAACAGCGGTCAATGCCCCCACACCTGCAAATATAAGCCATGGAAGGTGCAGACGGCTGTCGCCTTCGACTCCGAAGAAAAAGCATCAGCATTCGAAGCGTACTTGAAGACACACTCCGGCCGGGCTTTCGCAACTAAACATTTTTGAGGCCACGAAGGAGAAAGAGGCTTAGGGGTCGTAGCTAAATATTCAAAGGCTTAGGGGTCGTAGCTAAATATTCAATATTTGAGATTGCGTTGGCCTGTCGCCTCTGCTAATGTACAACCATGCCGAGACAATTGAGACATCATATGCCAGGCGGATGGTACCATGTTACGACCCGAGGGCTGGGACGCCGCGAGCTTTTCCATACGGATCGCGACCGCGAACATTTCGTTGAGCTTCTGGAAGGAATGGTCGAGCGCTACCGCATGATCCTGCATGCTTATGTGCTGATGGGGAACCATTACCATCTGCTGATCGAATCGCCTGAAGGGAATGTCAGCCGGGCTCTGCAGTGGCTGAACACCAGCTACAGCGTCTGGCACAACATCAAACATGGCTGCGCGGGGGCTCTCTTCCAGTCTCGTTTCAAAAGCATCCCTATTGACAGCGAGGGTTCCTGGGCGCTGGAGTGCTCTCTGTATGTCCACCTAAACCCCGTGCGGTTAAAGAAACTGGGACAGGGCAAGGATGACCGCCGGCGCGAAAAGCAGGGGATGCTCCCTGAAGAGCCAAGCAAGGAGCAGATTTTAAAGAGGCTTGAGACACTCCGCAGTCATCCGTGGAGTTCCTATCCCGCGTATGCCGGATATGTCGAGCCTCCCACCTGGCTGACGTGTGCGGAACTGTGGAGGCGCTGCGCCGACAAGGGGAAAGACCCGAAGAAGGAATACAGGGAGTGGATCGAGGATTACGTCAGGCAGGGGGTTGCGGAAGGAGCCTTCGCCAAGCTGTCGACGGCAGTAGCTATCGGAAGTGCGGAGTTCATCGCGAAACTGCGCAAGCAGGTGTTGAAGCAAAAAGGCGAGAACACAAACGAGCGGGACTGGAGAAGACTGCTGCCTTTCACGGAGGTGATGGCTGCTGTCGGTAGTGCCAGGGGTGAGCCTTGGGAAAACTTTGTAAACCGGCACGGCGACTGGGGCCGGGATCTTGCACTTTACATCGGACGGGTGCGCTGTGGACTGACTCTGAAAGAGCTGGGCGGATATACCGATATTAACGCGGCATCGGTGTCGCAGGCTGCAATACGCATCCGAAAGATGCTGACAGAGGATAAAGCGCTCGCCAGGGCGTACCGGAAGACGCTCCGAATCCTTGGAGAAAAGAAGGTATGACCTCAATTGTTGAATTTTTAGCTACGACCCCTCTGCCTCTTTCACAGTCGGGGCAGTGGGTGCCGGTCTTGGGTCTTGCCGAGGATACAGAATGACTAGGAACTCATCACCGACCATTTTGAATCAAGGATTCTCTTGTCCAACAGACCTCAGAGCGAGTATAATCCATCCCATGAGGGTGAGATAGCATGGGAAAGCAATGGGCTTGCATGAAGGGCGCAATATCCTGTGTCCGAGAGCATCTGCCCCCAGCCCCTTAAAGAATAAGGAGTCCTTTTATGAGAACAATGCTGCTTGGATGTTTCGTTGTTTTAGCTCTCGTTTTGTTTATATCCTGTCAGGAGAAGGAGGAGGAACTTATCCTAGATCATTCATTGAGCCAAAACTGTTCACAGCTTATTTTTGAAATAGCAGATTTAAACACTGGTTTTCACGTTCGAAGCAATCCGACATTTGTTTATAGGATCAAAGACGAGAATGTGAGAACAAACGTAATGGAAATTCTTCTAAATAATCAGGAGAAACTACATAGCGTCATAATTAGATCTTGTATTCCAGCGGCAGAAATTCTTGCGTATGACGAAAAGAAAAAAAGGGTTCTTATTTTTTGGCTCGACAGAAGTGTGACAACAGAAATTATTGAAACTCTCAACAAAGCGCATGTTAATCCCGCTGGAAAATCCACGAACGGAGGTTATGGGGTTGATTTATCTAGTCATCGAAGAGCCGCCGTGCCGAGTAAGCGCTTCATGGTCGCACACGGTGTTGAAATGACGGAAGCTGAGTTCACAAAAATCATTCAACACAAAAGTAAGCTCTCGGACACAGACACTGCAAGGCTTGCGGTGACAGTGACAGCAGGCGACAGCCTCGCGACGTGGGGCATGGTTCTGATCCCCGCCGGCACCAACAGTGGCACGGACCCTGAAGAAGGCAAGTATTCGTTGACAGTCGAGGCGTTTTACATGGATGCGACCGAGGTGACCAAGGCTCAGTGGGACGAGGTGTACAACTGGGCTGTCTCGCACGGGTACTCGTTCACCAACGCGGGGTCGGGTAAGGTTTCCTCTCATCCGGTCCACACAGTGGACTGGTATGATTGTGTGAAGTGGTGCAACGCCCGCAGCCAGAAGGAAGGCAAAACGCCATGCTACAATTTGAGCGACTGGTCATGCAACTTCTCGGCAAACGGCTATCGGTTGCCAACGAACACGGAGTGGGAGTATGCGGCGCGGGGCGCGCTGAGCAATAAGCGTTTCCCTTGGGGGGACACGATCACGCACAGCCAGGCGAATTATTATAGTTTCAGTTCGAGTAGCTACGATGTGAGTCCGAAGCAGGGCTGCCACCCGACCTACGCGACGGGCGGATATCCTTATACAAGTCCTGCTGGCGCATTCGCGTCAAACGGGTACGGTCTTTACGACATGGTGGGCAACGTGTGGGAGTGGTGTAATGACGCCTCGGGGGCGTACCGGTACAACCGTGGCGGGAGCTGGGACTGCATCGCGTACTGCGCGCGTTGCCGCTACAGCTTCATGAGCTTCCCGCTCTTCGCAAGCTCCAGCAGAGGGTTCCGCACTGTTCGCCGTTGAGAGGAAGAGCAGAGGGGCGAGTTTGGACATAGGACATTGAGCTTGAGTAAACATGTGGAGTAATAGCACTATAACCATCAATCAGAGTTCACCTTGTCGTTGCGGCTCGCCGCTTAAACTCGATGTCCTGTCGCTGAACCGCAAGCTCTCGGGCGTGGAGTCGAATAAGCTGTATTGCCTAGCGTGCATGGCTGGAGTGTCAAACGCGACGTCAGGAATTAAGAATTGCTCTTGCCCGTCCCCACCCCAAAGGGGTATAATCCATTGCATGATGATGAGGGCGTGTGGCAAAAGAGCGGAGGAGGGCTAACGTAATGAGAGCGATACAGCGGAGTAAATGTCTACTGTCGAATTGCGGTCCCCATACTTCCTTTCTTTACCATTCGGATTAATATTATAATCGCAAGCAATGAAGATAAGGAAAGAGGTGCTTTATGAGTCCAAATATCAAGTTGCACTGTTTTTTTGCTGGGTTGATTCTCTCTTGTTTGTCAGCATTTCAAGTAAATGGCGCGGGCACGGATACCCCGGTATTCGACATTCCGGACATTAATTCCAATTTAATTGTCAAGGTTGTGGGTTTCAGAAAGACGGAATCTATCGTCAATGGGATAGAAGTGCCGATCTTTACGACAGATACCAATCTTTTAGGAAGAATGGACACGGGTGTGCTCTGCTGCATCGTATCACCTAAGCAATTTGCGAAGACTTTTTTTGTCCTGAAACGTCATAATGATGAGATGGGTGGTCTATCGGTAATGGTGCCATCGTATCAGTTTTTCGAAGTCGGACGTTTTTATAAAATACCTTATTCAATTATGGATTTGGGTTTTGGGCAAGGAACAAATATATATTTTACTTGGGGTGGGGGCTTACGATTAAATAACGGGGTAAATGTCCACAGTAATGCTTTTTCCACTTCAAAGCTGGAGACGGCAGGAGATTATTGCAGAACCCTGGCTAAACGATATTATGTTTCGGCCGATGAGGCAAGGGCCGAAGTGGAACTCTTGCGTCCTCAAGTTGCCAAGTATGAAAAGCAACTGAAAGAAATTCAGGCAGCAATAAAGGATGAGTTGGATAGAAGAGAAAAAGCGGGTATTAAAACACCGAGTTTTAATCTGAGTGATGAAACAGATAAGTACAGCATACTTATGAGGGAACAATATAGAATTCTACCTCTGCGTGGTGCAGCCAAATCTGAAATGTTGAATGCAGAAAAACAATTAAAGGATTATAACAATCGACCTAACGAGGTCAAGCCTTAAAGGTCACGAATCAGTCACCGTTGCTTACTGCGGCACCAGCCTGCACTTGCATTTGCATTTCGGTTTGCCCATCGCTTTCCACTCGGCAATGGTCTTGACCTTGCCGGCACGGGCTTCGCAGACGGGGCAGTGGGTGCCGGGGAAGAAGTTCTAAAATCGAGAGTGCTAAAGTTCTAAAGTTGTTTCATTACTGTTATTTGAGAGGTATCACCTTTCGATGAACTTCGCCGCCTGAGCGGTTGCGAAGGCTGATTGCGGGTTTGTTCCGGCTGATGAACTTTCCGCTTCCGTCATACCACGCGCCGTCGATGTAGTAGCGCGTCTTTGGGACAGCTGCTTTTCCGAGGAAACTCTTGCCAGCGCCGCCGTTGCTCTTGGCGCCGGGCTCAACTTGCTCCGTATTAAACTTGAAACGTTTCGAGGCCAGGTCATCGCGAATCTGCTTGAGCTTTTCCTTGGCCACAGCCTTGCGGGCTTCGTTTTTGCGGTTCCGTTCGATCTCGCCGAGCCGCCATTTCTGCAAACCGGTCAGTTTCTTTTTCGGATCAACCTTGGCAGGCGGCAGTTTTGCCGGAGGCACCTTTGCCCCATAGGTGTTAAGCTAAGAAGCGATATTTGTTGCCAACATCAAAAGATTGACAATATTCAACGGTTTATAATGAAAGAATTTACCGCAAAAACCGCAAAGAGATTGCGCGGCTATCTCATCCGCCTCACCCGTGGATACACGGACGGCGGAATGGATAGCCGCGCAGATGAATACGAAATTCATTTTCATCAGCAAAAAACAAGTTTTTTGCTGATGAAAATTGAGTTGATTCCGCGCAAATGTTCGCTCCGCCGTCCATGTACCCATGGGCGTGACATTTGCGCTCTCTTTTGCGGCTTTTGCGAAAAAAGTATTTCATTCTTAGCTTAACACCTATGACCTTTGCCCCGCCCGGAGGCACGGCTGCAGGGACTTCCTTTTTCTTCGGAATGTCGTCGGTCTTGACCTGGACGGTTTCGCCAGACGGAGTCTTTATGGTGGAGTTGACTATAACTTCAATTCTGTTTCCCCACGGAACACACGGAAAAACACGGAAAACAGGTATTTTTACTCTGTGCACTCTGTGCCTCTGTGAGAAACAAGTAACTCCTCCGTTTATTCCTGCACTGCGGTCGGCGGTCTGCCAACATCCCGCAACTGCGAGTCCCTCTGCTTTTCAAAATAGGGGTTGCAAAGTGGCTAGCACGACAATAAGATATACAGATCTTTGCTTAAAGGAGTCTCTATGAGTCTGATGCGTGTTGCGGTTCTGTTCCTGCTTGTCAATCTGTTCGCCAGCCTGGCGCGGGCGTTCGAAACGTCACTTCCGGAGGTTGAGGGCGTCTCGTCCGACGCGATTCTTGGCTGGGTCGAGTCTGTGGAGCGTGACATCGACGCCCTGCACAGCTTCGTGCTGGTGCGCCACGGCAAGATCGTCGCCGAAGGGTGGTGGGCGCCGTACGAGAAAGACCGCCCGCACCAGCTCTATTCGCTCAGCAAGAGCTTCACGTCAACGGCGGTCGGACTCGCGGTGGATGAGGGGCGGCTGAGCCTTGACGACAAGGTTCTCTCCTTCTTTCCCGATAAGGCTCCTGCGCAGCCCTCTGGAAATCTGTCGAAGATGCGTGTGCGCGACCTGCTCTGCATGGGCACCGGAAACGCCAACGATACCTTCCCTCCGATGAAGGGGGGCACGGAGACGGACTGGATCAAAATCTTCTTCGCGCAGCCTGTGGAGCACGAGCCCGGCACCTTCTTCCGTTACAACACCGGCGCCACGTACATGCTCTCCGCCATCGTTCAGCAAGCGACGGGGCAGAAGGTCTCCGACTTTCTGACCCCGCGTCTCTTCGAGCCGCTCGGCATTCAGAACCCGACGTGGGAGACCAGTGCGCAGGGCATCACGACAGGCGGTTACGGGCTGAAGGTCAAGACGCGCGACATCGCCGCGTTGGGCCAGCTCTATCTGCAGAAGGGCTTGTGGAATGGACGCCGCGTGCTCTCTGAGAAGTGGGTCGAGGCCGCCACCTCGAAGCAGATCAGCAACGGCGACAAGCCTGAGAGTGACTGGGCCCAGGGCTACGGCTTCCAATTCTGGCGCTGCCGCCACAACGCCTTCCGCGGGGACGGCGCCTTTGGCCAGTACTGCCTGGTGATGCCTGAACAGGACGCAGTACTCGCGATCAACAGCGGCTTGGGCGACATGCAACGGGTGCTTGACCAGGTATGGACCCTCCTGCTGCCGGGGATCCGCTCCGGGGCGCTGCCATTGTCCGCACAGGTGCAGACCCGCCTCGCCGACAAGCTCTCGAAGCTCATGTTGCGTCCGGTCCAGGGTGAGGCGACATCGCCGTCCGCTGCACTTGGAAAGGTCTTTACGTTTGAAGCGAATGAAAAGGGGCTGCAGGCGCTCTCGCTGAACCGGGACGATAAAGGGATGTACCTCATGATCCGCAACGCGCATGGCGAGCAGCGGCTCGACTGCGGCTACGGCTGTTGGACGCCCGGCGAACTCACCTTCGAGAAGAAACTGACCGCGCCCATTGACACCACGAACGGCAAGCAGGCAGTCGCCGCCTCCGGCGCGTGGTCCGCGCCCGACAGGTACACGGTAAATGTGTATTTCCGTGAGACGCCATATTGCCTGACGCTGTCGCTGCGCCTCAAGGACGATCGCTTGATCCTTGATCTGGAGTACAACGTCGCGTTCGGCCCGAAGAAATGGACACTGTTCGGTCGGCCCCAATCGTAATATCAATTTAAAGCGCTCATTTCTGCGATCTGCTCGCACCACGCATTCATCATCAAGCATTTCTCGCGCGTGAGCTCGGAGGGGTGACCCACGTCGGGATATGCAGAAAGAATCAGCAGCCGTCCTTGCAGACACAGATCAAAGTAGCGTCCGCCGGGCTTAAATAGCTCTGGGAAGCCATCAGGCTTCATCAGAATGACATCGCCCCTATCAGCCTCCAGCACAGCCTTTGCGATTTCTTTTTCACCCGGAGAAATAAAGGGGGACACCATGACCATGCCCCGGCCGGCCAGTTTCATCGTCTCGTCTCTCAAACGCATAATCTCGTCAGGCGATGACTTTCGTGAAACACGTATATTGCCCATTTCCGGGCGGTCGAGTAAAAAAAGATTCCCATAACCACTCCAGCTCTGGTCCGAGGGAAGTCGTGGATGCTTCAATTGGTGGATGCGTCTAAAGACATCGGGGTTTGCCTTCTTGACACAATAGCGGCGGGGGTTGTCGCAAAGATAGGATGTGTAGGCCTTTAAAGCGCCCTTCCGCCAGACACAGAGGTCATGATAGCCAGGATTCCAGACGTTGAGTTTCGGGTTGCCTGTTTTTTTTCGAAGGGCGCTGGTAACCTGTGACTTGAAGGCGCGAAGTGGCACGCCAACGCTTTGAGTCATCTGCTCTTTCACCTGCACAATGCCATGAAGATGGTCTGGCATAATCACCAATGTGGAGGTCGCAATGGCGGGGTAGGCCTTGGGCATATCATGCCAAAGGTGATAAACAAGCCAACCGTCTTCATTGAGGGTGGCTTTGTTATCGGCACACGTCGCAAATAATGGGCGGCGCTCCAGCGTGGTCATGGTAATCATGTAGAACGCTGGAGCATGGTAATCCTGATAGGCGTTACGGTGGTTCACCTCACGCTCCCCGGATGCGTGAACGCATCCCCTGCAACTGAATGCTTTGTTTTCTCTTCCACTTTATTGCTCACGACCTCTCTCCTACTAATACAGTTTCAAAGCGAGTGTTTACACCGCTTCTTTGCGTGACCCTTTTTTTGCTCTTCCATGCTGACCCCAGCAGAAGAAATTCATCAAATTATTACGTTGAGCAAATAATAAACGATCACTAGCGTCGTGTCAAAAGCTATCGTAACGGCTGTGCATCGAACACCAGGACCTCAAACGGATCTAAGGTTATTGAGCGTGGTTCTCTGGCTTTAAGGTTCAGCGACTGGATGCGCTGGTCTTTGTAGGGTGAACTTAAGGCATAATTCCGTGGCGCGTTGGCTGGCAGTTCAAAGACCATCTCTGCGTCGAGTGTCATGGTTTGCGGTTTGTCATCGGGATTGCGGAGCATCAGCGTGCCCTTGCGCGCATTCCATGCAGCGTAGCCATACGCCTGAGACTCTAGCGGATCGCCGCCAATCCAGTGCGCGTCCACGAGCACGTCCGCATTGGCGTGTCCCCACTTCGCAGCCTCGGCGACCTGATCCCATGACGCGGAGGTCATGAGCGAGGGTGTCAGATAAAGCTCCTGCAGCGAGGCGCCGTTTGCGAAGTATGAACGCGCTTCATTCTTCAAGTCCGGCGGATTCGCCTTACCCATGGAGCCCCCCTGGAAATGAATGCCATGCACAATGCCGTGGTGCATGACAGAGTTGAGCGGGTAGAGGGGTGATGCTTCGACGAATAACCGGCGACAGTATCCGTCGCGGAAGGTCAGCCACTTTTCGCGATCGAATTTATTGTCTGGATCGCGTCCCTTGCCTGACCAGCCGACATCGCCGCTGCCGTCGCGCCAGGTCGTGTCCACATGGTTGAGCCAGAAGGGTGACGGCCAGGTGCCGACCGTGACATTGATGAAGACGTCCGGATTCTCTTTGCGCAAATTCCGCGCGATATCGAGCAAAGCCATGAAGTGCGGGTTCACGCCGTTGCCTGCCTTGTCCCACTTGAAGGCGTTGACGCCTGAGTCGCGCATGAGTTGCAGGCATTTATCCTGAAACCACTTCTTGTAGGCGGGCTGAGCGAGGTCGAGTGCGGTGCCTGGAGGGATGAGGCCCATTTTGCTGGCCCATGCGGTTCGCTCGGGTGCTCCGCCGTATCCGCCGAGCGGTGAGATCCAGATTGAGAGATGCGCATTGATCTGCTGCATTTTCTCGTTCAATCCAGCGAAGCCGTGCGGGAAACTGTTTGTGTTTTCGATCCACAACCCTTTGCCTGAATTGTCCCAGCCGTCATCGACGAGATAGGAGAGCACGGGCACGCCGCGTTTTTTAAAAAGTTCGTCATTGAATGCTTTCGCGACATCCAGCACCTTCGCTTCGGAGGGGCCATACCCGAGATCATACCAGCAGTTGTAATGGAGGAAGGGCTTTGAAGGCCGCGCGCGTTCTCGCTCCACATAGTACAGGAAGGAGCGGCGAAGCTGTCCGGCTGCGGCGATGCCCGCAACCGAGCCGAAGGCGTAGGATTGCGAAGGCGACACCTCGAGCGTGCAGGCAAAGCCGATTTTCGCGCCCGATCCATTCAACATATTTTGCGCGCCAGGCATCTCAACGCCGAAGAACGAATTGTCCGCGACAACGGGACAGCCAGGTACGGTTCCGATGCTCTTCGCGTTGGGAATGCGGATGTCTGTGAACTGGACGCCTGTAATGGAAACAGATTTCCCCTGTGCCGACAGTTCAATGGTGCTACGGATGTAGTTCGAGTCGTCTCGCAACTCCGCACGCCAGCGCGCGCGTAGACCATTTGTAGAGACCAAGTCAGCTTCGATGGCTGTGCCGTTGATTTTCTCTGACAAACGGACCCCGTGTTCATCGCCTCGCAGACGGATGATTCGAGGTGCCGAGGTGAGGCGGAATGCGGATGAAGGCAGGTCAAACAAGGGCGTGTTTTCGATTTTTACGTGTTTGGTCTTCTCGCCGGCCGCGGTTGTGATATTGAACAGCAGGTTTTTATCGCGGACACCGAGGAGCAAAAAGGTTTTGCCATCCTCCCATATCAACGCAAGCGACGGGGCCCAGGACATTCCCTGATCCGTACCTTTGTCGATTTTACAGGAAACAGTTTTAGCGCCGGTCGGAAATGCGTATTCGGCAATGGCTGTCTGATGGGCACCTGTCTTTATTTCAAACCGATTTGAGGGAATCGTTTTGGGGGCAGGCGAGAGATCAGAGACCGAGCATTCGCCGGGTTCGCCCTTGTCGTAATGATCCTTTGCCTGAGCCTTCAAATTCATTTTGCCGATGCGTACCAGCTTGGGTTCGCCGACGAATTCGGCTCGGGGAAAACTGGCGAGGTCAAGCCACGCTTCGCCGTTCTTCGACGCCATGGCTACGACTCTGTCCGCCTCCAAGCGCATGCCCACATATACGCCGTTCGTTTGTTCGACAGCGGGCTTGGTCGCCAAGCGGAACAGTTCAGCGCCTGCTTGATCAGCGGAGGTCTGCGCGAGTTTGTCCTTAAACGTCAGCGGATAAAAGACGCCGCCTTTCATCTTCCATGAGGCCGAAAGAACGTTGTTCTCAAGTGTGAAAACATTTTCTTGTTGCGAGGAGCGTGCTGGACCCGGTTGCGGTCCGGGGAATTGGACGTTTGGATCTGCGGCTACGATTTCAAATGACTGTGAAATAGCCAGAAGAAAAATTCCAATCCATGTAAACCTGAGCTGCGTTTGCTTGTTTAGTTCCATAATATGCGTCTGATTATACTCGCTAGAGGCTTTGATATTCAAGGTGCAATTTGACGTTTCATTGCTGGCGGCAAAGGATGTGCCATGTTGATAAAAATGGCCCTGCCTGGGCAAGATAGGGTTATACCCCATAGAAAAAGGGGGCGCCTTGTTGTATCTTAGCTTCGTCAAAACAAATAACACCCGGAGTACGGGTATCAACGAAGAATGGAGAAATCATATGAAGAATCGTAACGTAGTCATCTGCTTAGCACTGTCTGTCTTGGCGCTGTCATTTATGACGGTCGGCTGCGACCAGCAGGTTTCGAAAAAGACAAGCACGAGTGTGAGCAAGGACGGAACGGTCAAATCCGAGGAGAAGGTCGTTACCCAATCTCCGGACGGCACCGTGACCAAGACCCAAGAGACCAAGACCACTGAGCCCGGCAACAAGTGAAACAGGGGGCGTGTATAGACACGACTTTGTTGTGAACGCGAGCTAAGGGGCGTATCTGCGGTTTGGTGACGGTGGGAGTTAACAGGCCTACGCATCTATAGCGCAACGCCTTGACAGGCGTTCGGCGGTCTCATAGATCCCGCCGTACTGTACGGCAGAACGTATCGGACTGCCGTTTGCCTAGCCCATACACCGCCTAAAGGCGGAACTCCAAACGAGGGAAGTCCTGCACAAAACCGTTCGGAGTACTGCCTTTAGGCGGAATCTTAGCAGGACTTCAGTGCATAATTGGAATTGCTGTTTGATAACTCACTTGACTTCTTTTGTCAATAGCCTAGAATACCGGAGAAAAGTGAGGGGTGCATGAATATTGGGATTAACTGGGCTTTAATGATTGTGGCACTGTCGGGCGTGTTTTCAGCGTCCGCAGAGATTTGCGTGGATGCGAAGATTCCTGCCGGGAACATCGTCTGCGAGCGCATGGAGGGCGACCAGGTCTATCTGCATCAGGAACGGCGCGGCAGCACGCAGTGGTGGTTTTACTGGGCGTTTCGAGTGTGCGGGGCGGAGGGGCGCACCCTGACATTTGCTTTCACGGATGGCGAACCTGTTGGTACGCGCGGACCTGCTGTATCGGCCGACAAGGGCGTCACGTGGCATTGGCTCAACAAAGACTTTACGAAGAAGAGCTTCACGTATGCATTCACGTCAGCGGAGACCGAGGTTTGGTTCGCTTTCGGCATGGTCTACACGGGACGTGAGTGGGAGCGCTTTCTCCAGCGCTACGAGGGGTCGCTGTTTTTGGAATCCGGACAATTGGCAACCACGCGCAAAGGGCGCTCCGTGCAGAAACTGCGTGCGGGGTGCATCACGGCGGAGCCGCGTTATCGCGTGCTTCTGACAGCGCGGCATCATGCCTGTGAGATGATGGCGAACTATGTGTTAGAAGGCGTGCTCGAAGGGGTGCTGGCGGGAGATGAGACAGGCAAGTGGTTACGTGAGCATGTCGAGTTCCTGGTGATTCCGTTTGTGGACAAGGACGGGGTTGAGGACGGCGACCAGGGCAAAGCCCGCGCACCGCGTGACCATAATCGCGATTATGACGGGGCGAGTGTGCATGTCGAAACCGAAGCCATACGAACCCAGGTGCCGGGATGGGCGTGCGGAAAATTGGTTGTGGCGTTGGATTTACACTGTCCGTGGATACGGGGCGAACATAACGAGTGGGTCTATCAGGTCGGCAGTTCAAGCACCAATCTGTGGGCACAGCAGCAAGCCCTGGGGACGCTGCTGGAGAACGTCTTGCCCAACTCCTTGGGCTATCGGCAGGCGAATGATTTGCCGTATGGAAAAGCGTGGAATAGTGCGGCGAATTTTTCGCAGGGGGTGAGCTTCGGGCGTTGGGCAGCCGGTTTGCCGGGGGTACGGCTTGCGGGATCGTTTGAGATCCCATACGCGACTGCGAATCAGAAAGAGGTCAACAGCGATTCCGCACGCCAGTTTGGACGGAATCTCGCCGTTGCTTTACAACGCTACCTCAATCCTTGAAAAAGCGATTTTACTTCGCGCCAATGTTATAGAGGTGCGTTTTTGTGCGCAGGATCAAGCAGTCTCCGGTGACAGCGGGAGAGGCCATAAATCCGGTTTCCAAGGTGTTTTCAGAGAGTTTCTCAAAGGCACGTCCTGCGCGCAGGACGGTTGTCTTGCCTGAGAGGGCGAAGACATAGACCTTTTCGCCATCGTGGATGGGCGAGGCGATACAGTTGCCGCCCATCTGCTCGCGCCAGATCTTGTTCCCGGAGGCCACCTCGATACAATTTAAGATCCCGTTGTCGGAGAGCATATAGAGCAGGCCGTTGACGACGACAGGCGAGGGGGTAAGGGGGATTTCCTTGCCGCCCATGCGCCAGGCCACATGCGTCTCGGTCACATCGCCTTGTCCATCAGGACGGATTGCGAGCATTTCCGCAGGTCCGTGGCCTGTGACTGCGAGCACCAGCCCGTTGGCAAAGACAGGACTCACGGCGGGCGTATGCGTCGGACTCTTGACACGCCAGAGTTCTTTTCCGGTTGCAGGGTCGTAGGAGATGATGGTGGAGGAGGCGGGGCTGATGAGCTGATCCTTTCCAGCCACCTCAATGATGATGGGTGTTGTAAATCCCTTGCGCATATCTCCGTCCCGTTTCGGTTGCCCCTTCTCGTCCAAGTCGTTGAAAATGATCTTGCGATCACTCTTCCAGACGGTCTTGCCCGTGAGTTTGTCCAGGGCGATCAGGTATTGCTGGTCCACACCATCCAAGGTGAGGATGAGGAGTTCCTTATACAGGATAGGGGAGGAACCGGGGCCGCGATAGTGACGGCAGGAAAGATCGTCGCGCTTCCAGAGGAGCTCGAAAGTCGTTGTGTTGAGACAAGCGGTGCCGTAGCTGCCAAAATGGAGATAGACGCGTCCTTTTTCAATGACAGCAGAGGGTGAGGCATATCCATTCACGGCGTTTCCGAGGGGCTCCGGGGTGTCGCAGTGGAACAATTGCTTTTCAAACAGGGTTTTGCCTGACTTGAGATCGACGCAGGAGGCAAAAAAATCATTGCCCTTCTCTGTTGCACCGGTGAACCAGATCTGTCCGTCTTGGACCACTGGCGTCGACCAGCCTGCATGCGGGACCGGGATTTTCCAGTTGACGTTATTGGTTTCGCTCCAGTTCAAGGGGATGTGCGAGCCGATCACAGCTCCGTTACCCTGCGGTCCACGAAACATCGGCCAGGTTTCTGTTGCAGATACGAACTTCGGTAGAACAGCTATAAACGCCAGGAAGCCAAACAGTTTTATATTCATAATCGTCATTGAAAGAGCATTTTTTTTCGGCCGGGACAGGCACATGCCTGTGTTGAATGAGTCGGCCGCTGCTTTTCCGTCGGCTAAGGATGCCAAAACAGGAGAGGCGTGTCAAGCGTGCGCAATCTTCGGCTTGAAGGGCGAGTTGGAAAATGGTATGGTACTGGCTCAATTATTCGATTTAATTCAATGAGGAACTCAAGATGAAGAGATGTTTAGGACTCGCTTTGGCATTGACGGGGTTAGTGGCTTGTACGACGGAGACGAAAATGAAAGAAGGTGCTGTAACTAAAAAGAACCAGGCATCTGTCAAGTTGCTCACAGTTGCGCCTGGACACTTCCATGCGTATCTCGTGCAGAACCGGATGTATCCGCAACTCTCGCCGGAGGTCAATGTATATGCCCCGGAGGGTCCGGAGGTGGATGCGCATCTGAAGAAAATTGATAGTTTCAATACGCGCGAGAAGGACCCGACAGCCTGGAAGACCACGGTCTATCGCGGGGACGACTTCCTGCAGAAGATGATTCAGGAGAAGAAAGGGAATCTGGTCGTCCTGGCAGGGAACAACGCCAACAAGACGCGCTACATCTTGGAGAGTGTGAAAGCCGGTCTCAATGTTCTCTCGGATAAGCCGATGGCGATCAATCCCGCCAACTTCGAAATGCTGAAGGAGGCCTTTCAGGTTGCAAAGGAAAAGAATGTCCTGCTTTACGACATCATGACGGAGCGCTATGAGATCACGGCGATGTTGCAACGCTATTTCATTCATTGCCCGGAGGTCTTCGGCACCATGGACCCCGGCACAAAAGATGACCCCTCTGTGACCAAAGAGAGCATCCATCATTTTTCAAAGATTGTCGCCGGTTCCCCTTTGCGTCGCCCGCCATGGTTCTTTGATGTCAAGCAGCAGGGTGAGGGTATTGTGGACGTGAGCACGCATCTGGTTGACCTTGTGCAATGGGAGATGCTGCCGAACCAGGTGGTTCTCGATTCGGATGTCAACATGCTGAAGGCGAAGCGTTTCTCGACCACGCTGACCCCCGAGCAGTTCAAGCGGACAACCGCGTGCGAGACCTTCCCGGGGTATCTCCAGGAATATAAGAAGGCGGATGGCAGCATCGACATCCCCTGCAACGGCGAGTTCGTCTATACGCTTCGCGGTGTGCACTGCAAGGTTTCTGTGATCTGGAACTATGAGGCTCCGGCAGGAACTGCAGACACGCACTTCTCGCTGATGCGCGGCACAAAGGTTTCAGCGGTGATCCGTCAGGGCAAGGAGCAGGGGTATAAGCCGATGCTTTACCTGGACCTCCGTCCGGGCGTAGATGCGGCATCCATCGAGCCGGCGCTCAAGAAGGCGATTGTCGAGGCGAACAAGCAGTGGCCGGGTGTGGATGTGAAGCGGGTTGCCACGGGCTGGGAATTGGTCATTCCCCAGCAGTATTACAATGGACATGAGGCGCACTTCGGTCAGGTGACTGAAAAGTATCTGGGCTTCTTGGATGCCGGCAAGATGCCGAGTTGGGAAGTTCCGAACATGATCCAGAAGTATCGTACGATCATGGAAGCCTACAAGATGTCCCGCTAAGCGCGTTGCTTCCGGCCCGGTTGGTCAGTGACCAATCGGGCCGTAAATATCCAGCGTCCACAGAACGGTTGCGGCGCACCTATTTACTTCTTAATGCCGAAGCGCAGCACGGTCAGGGAGTTGCCTGGCAAGGTGTGTGTCAGCGTGTTATTGGATAAACGTAACGTCGTCTCGATTGGCACGACCTTTGTGAGGTTGTCAATGGTGTTTTCCGCCATAGGGTCGTCTGAGGTTAAAACCCACGCCTTCGCCTTGCTGTTCACCTGGGTAACACCGTCGAGTACAATATCAACGGCTGCTGGATTCGCATCAACATTGACGGCCTTTACAATGACTTCGTCGCTGTCCTTGGTGATCGTCGCGGAAGCATACAGTGCTTTCATCGCAGGCGTCTTGACATCGTGTATCACCTTGCCGTCCAGCGAGCAGCGCACGGAGCCGCCCTTCACTTCGACCTTGATGTCATACCAACGTCCTGTTTCGATGGAGCCATCTACGGACGCATCGTCAATGCCTCCGGCTTCGAGTGCGTGACGCTTGTTTCCCCAGCCGCCAATATTCCACCAGGACTTGTTTGTGGCGCGTCCTTGCATGCCAAAGAGAATCAGGAAGCCTTCCTGGCCGCTGATTTTACGTGCCTTGAGTGTCAGGGTATAGTTCTTCCATTGGGCATCACCCACGACAGCGCGGGCGCCATTGGTGTTGGAGAGTTGACGCAAGGCGCCGTCAACCGCTGTCCAGTCGCCGCCTGTCGGGAATCGCCATCCTTTTTTCGCGTTCGTTGTGAAGTCCGAGGAGTAGAGCACCTTACCGTCAAGGCCAGTGACCACGATATCCTTGAACTCAGCTTGCGTACTCCACGTGCCGACACCTACTTGGCCTGCAATAGCTTCGCCTTCGGTGTTTGAGCAGGTCACCTCGACGGGGACGGTTGCTGACCCGGTATGGGCACTGAAAAGTTTCTGCACGTAGTAAGAGGGGATGCCATAGACCTTTGCGCTATCAAAGTTAATCAGGTTCGGATTCCACCTGCGATGATGGATGTTCACAAAGAGGGGCGCGTAGGCAGCCATGTAGACCACGTCCGAGTTACGCTCCATGCCCGTCATGAAAGCAGCTTCGCCGATGGCGCCGCGCAAGCTTCCCTGGCCGGTGTTGCGTGTCACTGCATATTCGCCGACAAACACTTTGTGCCCCTTGCGATCATAGCTGTCATATTTTGTCGCCTGGTTCATAAAGAATTCAGGTGTACTATAATAGTGCTCATCAACTATTTCGATCGGACGGTTCTTTGGATAGCCGCCTGCCCAGTGGTTTGCGATGAGTTTGATTTCCGGATAGCGCGTCTTGATGGCGTCGTTGAAAAGTGCAAAGCGTTCATGGTAGGCTGGGCCGCCATTTTCGTTGCCGATTTCAAGGAATTTTAAGTGAAAGGGTTTGGGATGTCCGGCCTTGGCGCGAACTGCGCCCCATGTGCTGGTGGTTGGGCCATTAGCGTATTCAATGGCATCGAGCGCATCCTGAACATACTCGCTCATCTTGTCCATGGGGACATTTTCCTTGTGCGACATGCCGACATTAATGCAGAAGAGGGGCTCAGCGTTTAAGTCCTCACTGAGCTGGAGATATTCGTGATATCCCAGCGCATGAGTCGCGTGATACTGCCAGAGGTTAAATTGGGTACGTCGTTCGGAGGGGTCGCCGATGGTCTCCTTCCAGCGATACGCCTCCGCCATAGTCGTCCCCTCCACCCAGCAACCGCCTGGGAAGCGCATGAAGGCGGGCTTAAGTCCTGCCAGCATCTCACAGAGGTCTGGACGTAGGCCATGGTTTTTCCATGTCTTTTCAGGTGTCACGGAAACCATGTCGAGCCAGAACGTGCCTGAATGGGTTGTGCTGATCACCAAGCGTGCAGCAGGATCAGTTTTTTTAGCGCACAGCTCAAAAGAGTAGGGGGCCCAACTATCTGTCAGACGCTTGATCTCTTTTTTTGCAATGACCAGACCATTGGTGCTCTCCAGCGTGATGGTCAAAGGCCCCTGAAACGGCGCAGCGGCCCGTGCAAAGAACGAGACCTGATAGTCATCGCCCTTCTCAAAGGACATGCCGTAGTATCCCGGATTCGCGATGCCTGCACGTGTGCTCCCAGGGTTGCTGATCGTCACTTTGAGTGAATGCGGGTTCTTTGCGCTGACGGGCTGATCGCGCTCAAGGGTCATTTCAACCTTTGCGCCGGCATCAGCTAATACCGACCAGGGGTCTACTTTGCCCCCGTCTTCGAATGACCGATTTCGGACCCGCTCCGGAACAATGCCGCCATCTGCGGAGAGGTTGATATCCTCAAAGAAAATACCCCACAAGTAAGGGCTCACCTCTGCGCCTGGCTTGGCCACCTGAACCCTGATCTGGTTGGCAACTTTTGCAGGGGAGGATTCTACCGCGTGACTGTGTGTTAATGAAGTTAACAGAGCGGCACTCCATACGAGTGCCTTGAAGGTGTTCGCTGTCATAGTAGGCTCCTTATTTTTGCTTCTCCAGGAGATCCGCGATATCCTTTTCAAACGCTTTCATGCGTTCCATGAAGCCTTCAAATTTCTTGTTATTAGCTTCATTGCGCTCTGGCTTCGTTTCAATCCACGCGTTCAATTCCTTTTCAACAGCCTCCTGCCCGGCCTTCGCTTTGTCATAGATGGCCTTGTTCTCTGGGGAGAGTTTGGCTATCTTAGCAGGCCATTCTGTATATTTTTTGATGCTTTGAATAAAGTTGGCGGGTGTTGCGTCGCGTGAAGCGCTGAGCTTACCAAGTTGCTTTTCACCATCAGGGGCCAACAGAATATAGGTGGGATAGCCGCCAACTTCAAATTTTTCACTGAGGGCTTTGTTGCGTTCGACCAGCTTAGCAGGAACAAGTGATTTATCCTTTGGAAAATCAATAAAGACTGTGACCACGTTTTGTGTGGCATAATTTTTCCAGGCTTCTGTTGAGAAGACATTTTTTTCCATGAGCTTGCACCAGCCACACCAGTCGCTTCCGGTGAAGTTCATCAGCAAGGGCAGATTTTTCGCTTTGGCGAGGGCTTTGGCAGCCTCAAAATCCATGGTCCACTCCCCAACCTTTGCACCCTCCGTAACGGGGCGTTCTGCATAAGCGGCTGTTGTAATACTCAGGGCGATCATCAGCCCTTTGACCATAGACATGTAGTTCATAATCTCTCCTTTATCGTGTTTGTAAATTGGGGTTCGTCCCTCAAATTGAAGTACACCTTGGTCAATAGTTTAACGGTACACTCTGAAAAGTCAAGGAGAAGCGATGCAATGAAACAACGTTGTTTCTCCTGATTTTTTAATTTTCTTTATTGCATACGGTGTATCGAACATGCTTAAATGACCTTGTGTTATTGCTAAACAAGCGAGACTGAGGGGACTAGGATGAACATTCGAATTTATGGGACAGGATGTGAAAAGTGTACGAAGCTTTATGCGTCCGTTGAAAAGGTGATTCAGCAACATGGACTGGATGCCACTCTTGAGAAGGTTTCGAATATAGACGATATGACAGCAGCGGGTGTGATGATGACACCGGCTCTGGGTGTTGATGGCAAGATTGTCAGTTCGGGGAAGGTCTTGTCAGAGGGTGATATCCTGCATCTCTTGGCACCGGAGC
Organism: uncultured bacterium; assembly: GCA_942493055.1. Taxonomy (GTDB): domain Bacteria; phylum Verrucomicrobiota; class Kiritimatiellia; order RFP12; family UBA1067; genus CAIZQW01. The sequence goes on from OW818680.1 coordinate 5,914,075, forward strand.
ACGCTTCGCACTGCGGCTGTCATGGCGAGGTGGCCGGGAAGGCTCCCAATCGTTTGAAACAGGTGATTTCGCTTCTCCTGTTGGCGGTCGTAGGCGCCAGTCTCGCTGTCATGGTCATGCGGGAGAGCCGTCATGCGGCACCGACAGGAACGGAGGAGATGTCGCAGAAGGGGACGACGGTCTATTATTTTTACGGCAATCACCGGTGTGCGACCTGCAACAGGATGGAGGGGCTGACAAAGAAAGCGATCCAGGACAAGGGCGTTGCCTACAAGGCTGTCAACCTGGATGAGCCCGCGAACGAACATTTTGTGAAAGACTTCCAGCTGGATTCACGCGTGGTCGTGATTCAACGTGACGGAACATACAAGAAGATGGACGCAGTTTGGGACCTTGTAGGAGATGAGGAGGCCTTCATCGCCTATATACAGAGTGGGCTAAAAGACAAATGAGTTTTGAAATGATCAGTGCATGTGGGCTGGCCTTTTGGCTGGGACTGTTGACCGCCATCTGTCCGTGTCCCATGGCGACGAACATTGCCGCAATCAGCTTTATCAGCAAGCGGATTGATTCGCCGATGACGGTATGGATGACCGGCTTTGTTTACACCCTCGGACGTATGATGGCCTATGCGGTTTTGGGCATTTTGATCATGCAGGGGTTGTTTGCGTCTGCGCATGTTTCACATCTCTTGCAAAAGTACATGAACCTCCTGACCGGGCCGTTGCTGGTTTTGGTCGGGATGGCGTTGCTCCAGTTGATCTCAGTTCCGTCCTTTGGCTTTTCATCCAGGCGTCTTCAGGAACGGCTGGCCCAAAAGGGAGTGCTCGGTTCTTTTCTCCTGGGTGTCTTTCTGGCCTTGGCCTTCTGCCCGACTTCAGCGGCCATCTATTTTGGAAGCATCATCCCGCTCTCCCTCCAGCATACATCGAAGGTGCTCATCCCGTGCGTCTATGGTGTGGCAACAGGCCTTCCGGTGGTCCTTGTTTCTTTCATCGTGGCCTTCGGGGCCAACAGGGTCGCTGCTGTGTACGCAGGCCTCTCGAGCGTGGAAGTCTGGGCGCGTCGCATGACAGGTATTCTTTTTCTCCTGATCGGGCTCTATTTGACGATTACGCTAACGGCTGGGATCCGGTTCTGATGGCTTAAGGTGTTAAGGTGATATTGTTATGGATACATCAATTTTTGAACAAGCAGCAACATGTTTGCCAAAGGTTTGTTTTGAAAAGCAGCCTGTGTGCGGACTCATATTAGGGTCCGGTTGGAGCCAGACTCTTCAGGTCGATACGGTTATCGCGCGGGTTTCATACGCTGATATCCTTGGCCTGGGGTCCGGACTGATTGCCGGACATGCCGGAGAGATGGTCCTCTTTGAGCGGCACGGCATCCGTGTCGTGGCCTTCATGGGGCGGCGGCACTATTACGAAGGCGTCCCTCTCGAGACGGTTGTGCTTCCGGTTGAATTGCTGCGCCGCATGGGGGTCCCCCGTCTGTTGGTGACCAATGCTGCAGGGGGGATCAATTCTCAGTTGCAGCCGGGCAGTCTCATGGTGATTCGTGACCATATTAATTTGACGGGGATCACGCCGCTGCGCGGCCCGCTCGTGCCAGGCTGGGGACCCCGTTTTCCGGATCAATCCCAGCTTTATTGCGCAACCCTTTCCGATCTGTTGCGGCGTGCAGGGCATGATGCAGGTGTGGCTGTTTCGGATGGCATTTATGTCTACTCCACAGGGCCTGGCTTTGAGACACCTGCGGAGATTCGGGCCTACGCTGGCATGGGTGCGGATGCCGTGGGGATGTCCACGGTCCATGAAGTCGTGGTCGCCAATGCGATCGGCATGGAGGTTGCAGGCTTGAGCTGCATTACGAATATGGCAGCGGGAATCAGTGGGCCGCATCTCTCCCACCAAGAGGTTATTGACCAAACTCAAAAGAGTGCGCCGGTGATGTCTAAATTGCTGGATGCCTTCCTCCGGCGCTTGGCATGATACTTATGTCTGAACCCATCGAAATGATTCCATTGCTCTGCCGGATCGCAGTCGGGCTGATTGTGTTTGTCGGGGCAACAATGGGTATTTACTCGATGTTGTCCCGTCAATTCTTGCGGCAATCTCTTCGTTTGCCGGCCTCTGAGTTTGTACGCAGTCGGCCGTTGTCCCCACTTTCCGCTGTTCCCGTCATGCTGGTGACGATCCTCTTTGCTGTCATGGCGGCTGTCCAGACGAAACAGTCGCCTGCAACGCCGCCCTCGGCAAGCGCTCTTTTGCTCGGTGCAGGACTTTATAGCGTTGCGCTGCTCATCACCGTCTTCGGTTGCTTGTCGTACTCGCGCACCGGATTCCGCGCGGCTTTTGGAATGGACGCATGTCCGTGGCCTGTTGCCGTAAGAAAGGGGATCCGATATGGTCTTGAGATTCTTCCGCTTGTTCTTCTGGTTTCGATTGTCGTGTCGTGCATCGGAGAGCATTTGGGTTTTGATATGAAGGCTCAGCAGATCTTTGACTGCCTCAATGATCCTTCTGCTTCTGTTGGGGTCCGCGCGGCTTTAATGTTTTGCGCTGTCGGTGCTGCCCCCATCCTGGAGGAACTCTTGTTCCGAGGTGTCCTCTTTTCAGTTGTTTTAAAGGGGCGAACCTTTCTTTTCGGGGCGCTCCTGACAAGTCTTTATTTCGCGCTCATGCATTTACACGCGCCTTCATTGTTATCACTGTTGGTGTTAAGTGTCGGCTTCTCAGCTGGCTATGCAGCGACGGGCTCAATCCTGACGCCCGTGGTGATGCATGCCCTTTTTAACATGACGGGACTGTTGCTTTTCTTTGCGGAAATTAAGTAAGGCCTATTATCGAAAAGGACGAACTATCGTAGGAAAGGAGAAAAGAAATGCGGTATCTACTGGCATTGCTCATGATGGTGACGACGTGGACATGGGGCGCATCGCCCTTTGATGTCTCACTTCGTGCACGCGCGGTTACTCCGGAGGGCGTGGACCTGGCTGTCTTGGTTACAGTCCCTATAGGACATCTTGTTTATGCGGAATCTTTCAAGATTGTCAGTGAGCCGGCCGCTCTCCCTGTCACGCCTGCGCCCTCTGTGGAAAGCCAGGATCCCTTTGATCCGGATAAACGTGTGAAGGTGTATCCGCAATCCTTTGAGACCGTCTGGCGTATTGCGTCGATGCGTGACGGGACCGTCGTGACGGTCGAGCTTCAAGGCTGCAATGAAAAGGTCTGTTTCATGCCGGAGACGCGCCCCTTCCGGTTTCGACAGGCAGATAAAAGTTTTGCTCCCATCCTGGAGGTGACCCCCACTGCCGTAACGGAATTTGACTGGAAACAGGGGCACGCGATGGCCACGGCAGGCGGCTATCTTTCCGCCGCAGAGTTATTACGCTTCCTGGATCGCGCCGAAGGCAAGCCTGTGGCCGAGCCCTCTGCCTTCGCTGACTTCTTAGAGAATCCGATCTCGTTTTTTAAACGGTATGGGCTCTGGTTGACCTTGCTTCTGGTCCTGGTTGGAGGCGTGCTTCTGAACTTAACGCCCTGTGTACTTCCCATGATCCCTGTCAATCTGGCCATTATCGGGGCTTCTGAGGGTCGGCGAGGACGCGGGTTTGTGCTGGGGTGCGCGTACGGGTTGGGCATGACGTTTGCGTATGGCGGGAGCGGCTGGGCTATTTTAAAGAGCGGTATATTTTTTGGCGCGCTCCAGTCATCGCCCTGGTTCAGCCTGACGGTGGCACTGATCTTTTGCGTGCTCGCATTGGCTCAGTTTGAACTGTTCACGATTGACCTGACCCGCTTTTCAGGGAGATCCGACTCGCAGCGGAAAGGGTTGCTCACGGCCTTTGGGGCGGGGGCGCTCTCGGCATTGCTCGCAGGCGCCTGTGTGGCGCCTGTGGTATTGGCGGTGCTGTTGCTGGCTGGCACGCTGACAGCGGAAGGCGTGCGGGGCGCGCAGTTCCTGCCCTTTGTCCTTGGCCTGGGCATGGCCTTGCCGTGGCCTTTCGCAGGAGCCGGCCTGGCCGTGCTGCCGAGTCCCGGGATGTGGATGGTGCGCGTCAAACAGGTCTTTGGCGTGGTGCTGATCGGCTTGTCTGTGTATTACGGTTACTTGGCCGTCATCGGCTTTATTCCCGCTGCTGCGCCGGAGCGAAAAGATACGATCCAGGCGGGTGACAGGATTGCATGGCGTGCGGCATTGGCCCAGGCTGAGCAAGAGGGGAAGCCCGTCTTTGTTGATTTCTGGGCCTCCTGGTGCAAAAATTGCTCCGCGATGGACAAGACGACGTTTAATGATCCTCTGGTGAAAGAGCGGCTGAAAAACTACAAGGTGGTCCCTGTACAAGCTGAACATCCAGAGCATGCCGAGCCTAAAAAAATGCTCGCGTCTTTCGGTATCCGCGGATTGCCCGGGTTTGCGGTGCTAGGGAAACTGGAATAATGGAATTGTGGAATACTGGATTGGGAAAACTGGAAACTCGAAACTTACTGCAAACTGGTACTGCCAACTGTTGGTCTTCACATCATTCCAACATTCCCCTATTCCAACATTCCGGTTTTTCGATCCAGTCAATAATGGCGCGGCCGACATCGAGTTTGGACTGCAAGGGTAAGGTGCGCGGTTGTTCGTTCGCCGTAATGAAGGTGACCCTGTTTGTATCCACAGCAAAGCCGGCGCCCTCGGCGGTCACATCATTGGCCACAATCATGTCCAGTCCCTTTGCCGTCAGCTTCCGTTGGGCTTCAGCAGTCGGATCGCCAGTCTCTGCTGCGAAGCCGACGAAGAGACAATGGCCCTTCAACGGTGCGATCGTCTTGAGGATGTCCGGGTTGGGTTCAAGCTGGATCACGGGAGCCATCTCGCTCTTTTTGAGTTTGGTCGCTGCGACGCCTGCAGGGCGCCAGTCAGCGACTGCTGCCGACATGACCAGCGCATCCTGCTCCGGCAGCGCCTGTTGAACAGCGGCCAACATCTCGCGTGCGCTGATCACATCGATGCGTGTCACGCCTGGAGGGGTCGTCAAGCTGACGGGGCCTGCAATCAGGGTAACCCGATGACCCCGTTCAGCAGCGGCCTGCGCAACAGTAAACCCCATCTTGCCGGTTGAACGATTGCTCAGGAAGCGGATCGGGTCAAGATGTTCGCGCGTCGGGCCGGCTGTGATGAGGATGTTCATGGGGTGATAGTGTCAGTAAGTCTTAGAAGTGTCAGTAAGTGTCAGTAAGTCTTAGAAGTGTCAGTAAGTGTCAGTAAGTCTTGGAAGTGTCAGTAAGTCTAAAAAATGAGGCAGTCCTACAAACTATAGGCAAGCGAATGGTTGGCCTACCCATTCAAGAGCTGAAAAACGGCTTGCGTGATCTGGACGGGATCGGCCATGCGGCCTTTGCCGGTGGTGCCGCAGGCGAGGTCGCCGGTACCGGCATCCACCATGCGGACACCGCGCGCCGTCAGCAGGGCCATGTTGGCCTGCGTCGCCGGATTGTCCCACATGCCTGTATTCATGGCCGGTGCGAGGACGATTGGGGCTCGTGTCGCAAGGACCGTTGCGCTCAAGAGGTCATCGGCAATCCCATGTGCGATTTTTGCAATGACATTGGCCGTGCAGGGGGCGATGACAAGGACGTCCGCCTTGTCAGCCATGGAGATGTGTCCGGGAATCCAGTTCTCCGGTTCATCAAACATGGATTCAGCAACGGGATTACGCGAGAGCGTCCGGAAGCTCAACGGCGTGACGAATTTTTTCGCGCCATCGGTCATGATCACGTGGACCTCATGGCCCTCTTTGACGAAGAGGCGTGTCACTTCACAGGCCTTATAAGCGGCAATGGATCCTGTTACGCCTAATAGTATAGTTGCCATATCCTCTCCTCCTTGTCGAACACTTACACGAACTGAGCACGCACATTGATGATGTCGCAGAGACGGCGGTAGGCGACATCGAGGTCGTCATTCACGACCTGATGCATATATAAGCCTGCCTGCTCCATCTCCCGCTCCGCATTCTTTAAGCGCTTTTCAATGACAGCATCCGAATCCGTGCCCCGTCCGCGGAGACGCGCTTCAAGCGCCTCCATAGAGGGCGGATTAATAAAGATGTCGATATAGCCCACACGCAGCGGGTCGGTCTCCGGAAGCGTCTCGACATGTTTTCTCACCTGCGATGCGCCTGCCACATCGATATCCAGCAAAACGCATTGGTTTTGGCTCAAGGCCTGATAGATCGGCTCCTTGAGGGTGCCGTAATAGTTGCCATGGACGAGCGCATGCTCCAGGAACGCCTCCTCGTCAATGAGCTTTTTGAAACGCTCTTCGCTGATGAAGTGATAATCTTCGCCATCCTCTTCATTGATGCGCGGTTCACGCGTGGTACACGAAATGGAGTAGCACAGTTCCGGATAGTTTTGCAGCAGCAGATCACAGAGCGTTGATTTTCCTGCGCCAGAGGGAGCTGAAATGACAATAAATAAGGGGATCATAACGAGTGCCTAATTGAAATGTGTTGAGTGCTCTTTTAAAACGGCAATACTATAACCTCTTTTTTCATGCCTTGCAATCCTAGATCAATCACAGATCGAACATGGAGTAAACGGAAAGCGGTGCAGAGCCGTCGACGTTTAGGCTGGCGCGGAGGGACTCGTTGTGATGGCCTGTTCCCTCGAAGGGGATCTTCACTTCGATACGCTCATTGGGTTTGAGGTCGATGGCCTTTACGGTCTCGCTTAGTTTTATGCGTTCGGGAGCCGTCAGCGTGAGGGTTCCTTTTATGCCGGTATGACTGGGGGCGCTGATGACGATGCGTGCCAGTTGCTTTTTACCTTCCACCATCAGGGTCATATTGATGTTGGGGGCTCGGCTCTCAGGAAGATAGGAGAGCAGGGGCACCTGCATGTAGCCCATGGCATTCATGGTCGTTCGCATGCGATAGAGTGTGTCCTGCATCAGGCAGACACGACGATCAAACGCTGGAATCGTGGAGATATAGATGCGGAGTTCGCCGGGGACGCTTGCGATGACCTCTTCGCGCCAGTCGCCCACGACATCAGCGATCAGGACAACGCTTCCCTCGATGCGCTTGCTTACGGTGCAACCGTCGTAATCCACAGCTTTTCCCCGGATCAGTTCGCGCTGAAGGTCAGCATCCCAATAGGCGCTCGGCACGCCAAATTTATAATCAACCTCTTTGTCTGACTTCAGAAGCGTCCCGTCACTCGCAAAGAGCCAGCGTTTACCTGTGGACTCATGAGCCTTCGAATCTGCCCCGTAAATCTCAAGGCCTGCATGGAGCGGGTCAAGATCAGAGCAGATGCCGCAACTGTGGACATGTTCCGTGGGTTCATTCAACTGCCAGATGATCTTTCCGTTTGTGGGATCTAAGAGATGAATGCCGCCTCCCTTTTTTTGTCTGGCTTCGATAATGTAGGCCATTTCCAAGCCAGGGCGAAGCGGGTCAATCTCCCCCAAGTAATGCGCATCCGGATGTCCTTTTCCTGTGGTCCACAAGACAGAGCCGTCATCATCCAGCGTAATCGACCCCAGGAGCACTTCATCGCGGCCATCGTTGTCGATATCCGCGCAAAGGCAGCTATGGGCGCCTTGTCCTTGGTAGTTGCCGGGTAGTTCTTCATTGCTGTATGACCACAGTTTTTCGAGTTTATTATCTCGGAGCTGATAGGCATCGGCCAGCATCACATTGTACGTGCCGCGCAAGACGATCAGACAGGGGGTGCGGCCATCAAGAAAGGCGATGGCAAGCTGGTTGCGGGATGAGTAGTTGTACGAGGGGAAGCGATCGCGGGCTGGCCAGGGTGTGCGCGTGATTTCCGTTCCTGTTAAGCCGTCCAGGATGGCCACCCATTCAGGACCTTTATCAACTTTGCCTTCCGCGTCACGGCAATCCTCTTCCGGGCCAATCTTGACGGCGACTTCCGCGCGGCCATCCCCTGTGAGATCCGCGACGACCATGGGCGAATACCACATGCCGCGTTCAATGTTCCAGCCCAAATCTTTAATCCAGAGCAATGTGCCGTCCTGTTTGCGCGCTTCAATCTTGAATGTCTCGGGTGACTTATACCAATATTTCGAGTAGGGGTCGACATTCTCTCCCGGCTGCTTGATGACATACTCATAGATGCCGTCGCCATCCAAATCCGCAACCCCGATTTTTTGCGCGACCGCATTGGTGGCTGCCAGAGGAATACGGATGTAGGGTGTTTTGCGGTTGTCGAGAGGGATGGGGTGGATCGAAGGGGTTTCGGGTTTGCCTGGGTGCACTTCAAGGGTGTAGCGCGCTGAGGCGAGGAAGGTGTTGGTGTCAACAAAGTCAGTGGTCTGCACGAGGGGAGAAACATTCAGTTTGACGCGTTGTCCATTGGCCTCGCGAAAGAGGTCGAAGCTGCGATCCGCTGGGTCGTCCTTCAGGAGTCGCCAGCCGACATACGTTCCGACTTCGACTTGGCAAGCGACAAGGCCGCGTCCCATGGGTTCGACGGGGCGTTGGGACAGCCAGCCCTCAACCTTGGGTTTCTTCTCCATCGCAGGATGCGATGCGCGTTCCAGGCAGACGTCATCCACGAGGACATCGGTTTTCCCATGCCCATTAAGGCGCACATAGATGGAGTCAATGTTGTCTGGGACAATGAAGTATGACGTGTTGCCATTCCATCCTTCGCGTTTTGGACCGAGGGAGCGTCCGATGGCCCACTCCACAACTTTTTTGTCCTTGCAGCCGACGACCTCGAGCGCGGGGAGGTTGTCTGCCAGCGCGTTCATTTTTATCCAGCAGGAGAGCCGATAGGAGTCGCCCGGACGGACAGATGTCCGCTTACTGTTTGTCACATTCCAATCTTTTTCACCTGCGTGCGTAATCCGGATGGCGCTTTTCCCGGAGTGAGCGTTCGTGGAAACCTCTGTTTTGCCTTTACCGGGTTCGCGCTCCCACCAGTTCCATTCTATAAAGGTCTTTTTATCGTTGGCCAGCTCAAATTTTGGATCGTTCACATAGGTATCTGCAATAATATGATTTGCAAAGAAGAGGAGGAAGAATAAACCGGATATTTTCATAATGTTGACCAATTATTTAAGTGAGCGGCGAAGTTAGTACTTCAGCTTGCGGACGACAGCGGCGACGCCGCCGGTGCGGCGTGTGACAGCGGCTGTGGCGCGTGCGCCAATGGCTTGGCGCGCCGCCGGGTCGTCAAGGAAACGAATGATTTCGCTTTCGAGCTGCGCGGCATCCTTTACCTGGATCAGCGCTTCGGCCTCTAAGAGGTCGGCCATCACGGGACGGAAGTTCTCGGTGTTGGGGCCGACCAGTGTCACGGCGCCGCAGAGGCAGGGCTCAATCATGTTCTGCGCACCATGCTCACAGAGGCTTTTGCCCACAAAGACAATATCGGCAGTGCCGTAGAAGCCCATCAGCTCGCCGGTGGTGTCAGCCAGAATGATTGAGGCGCTGTCGGATGGCGCTGTCGCCTCTGGAGCCAGCTTGCTCTTGCGGAGGCAATGCAACCCTGCTTTTTCAATCTCGGCCTGTACCGTATCGGCCTTTTCAAAGTGGCGTGGCACAATCACAAGCCGCAGATCAGGATAGCGACTGCGGATACGCTTAAAGATGTCGATGAGAATGATATCTTCGCCAGGCCATGTTGAGCCGCCGAGCAGGACTCTCTGCTGATCCGTGATTCCGAAGCGAGCAAGGAAGGCTTTGACAGTGGCTTCCTTTTCAGGATTGCGATTCGCGACATCAAATTTAAAACTGCCTGTAACTTCAATGATATCCGGCTTCGCGCCCATGCTTAAGAGGCGTTCCTTGTCCGCGCTGGACTGCGCATAAATTTTGGTAAACATGTTCAGCACGGGGCTCACCCAGAAGCGGATCAGGCGGTAGCCCGGCAACGTTTCATCAGAGATGCGGGCATTGACCAGGTAGGTCGGGATCGCAGCAGCATGGCAGGCACGAATCATATTCGGCCAGATTTCAGCCTCTGTCATGATAAAAATAGCGGGGTGAATGGCGCGTATGGCGCGCTGGATGCACGAGGGGAAATCCAGCGGGTAGTAGATCAGGACATCCTCGGGCTTCACGAGCTTTTCAGCCTCTTTCCATCCCGTTGAACTGGTCGTGCTCAAGACAAAACGGGTCGCGGGGGTATGTTCGCGCAGGGCCTGCATCACCTGTCCAGCCACATAGACCTCACCCACGCTGACGGCATGAATCCAGACCGGACGCTCAAGTTTGGCCAGACGGCCAAGGATATCCTGAGGATATCGGGCGAACCGGTCGCCGAAGCGCACCCGATAGCCCCCCCGCCGCTTCATGCGAAACAGGAAGTAGGGGGTCATCACTAGATAGGCAAGTGTAAACAGTACAGTATAAAGCCACCATCTCATCATTACAGTTCCTCTGGAGCGCAAAGAGGCCCATAGTGTAGCCTTTTGGTTTTTAGATGAAAAGGGAAATTCACTGGAATGTTGGAATTAGGGAATGATGGAATAGTGTGGGGAGACGGGATACCGGCTCTGGGAGAGACGGCGGGCTCGCCGTCCGGGCATCGAGCGACCTGCGCAAAGGGTGCGGCGGACAGGTGACGATGCCCCTCCCGAATTAGGAACGCGCATTATTCAAAAATTCCAGTATTCCACCATTCCACCATTCCAATATTCCAAAACTCCTTTCAAATTATCCGTCCTTGCGGAATTCGAGGCAAAGCCATATAATACCGAGTTTAAACGCACTATGAAGGAACGACTGGACACATTGCTAGTGACTGCCGGCCTTGCTGAGAGCAAGGAGTTGGCGCAGCGTCTCATTTTGGCGGGAGAGGTCCGTGTGGCGGGTCAGGTGGCGACAAAGCCTGGCCACAAGTATGCGGATGATCTTGCGCTAAGTGTGGATGCGCGTCCCCGATTCGTCAGCAGAGGGGGTGACAAGTTGGAGGGCGCCTTTACGGCCTTCCCTGATTTTTCCGTTACGGGCAAGGTCTGCCTGGATGTCGGCTCCTCCACGGGCGGGTTTACGGATTGCATGCTGCAGCATGGCGCTTTGCGCGTCATGGCTGTAGATGTGGGCCGGGGGCAGTTGCATTGGAAGATGCGTTCAGATCCGCGCGTATGGGTCCGGGAGTCTTTCAATGCGCGCTATCTGCAACTGTCGGACCTTCCTGAGCAGCCGGAGCGTGCTGTCACAGATGTCTCCTTCATTTCGCTGAAACTGATTTTGCCGCCGATGGTTGAGGTGTTGCCGGCGGGCGGTGAGATCGTCTCCCTGATTAAACCGCAGTTTGAGGCTGGACGCGCACAAGCCCCCAATGGCGTTGTGCAAGACCCCCTGGTCCGGGAAGCGGTTGTTGAGGATATTCGCGCGTTTGGCACTGGGACGCTTGGGTTGACCTGGCTCGGCTGTATTGCCTCGCCGTTGCTGGGGCCTGAAGGGAATGTCGAATTTTTAGCATGGTGGCGAAAATGAAGGAGGACAGATGAAAAAGATCGGCTTGTTTGTGAACCAGAAGAAGGCTCAAGCCATGGAGGAGGTCAAGCATGTGGCATCCTTGGCAGCAGGCATGGGATTTACTGTGTTTGCAGATGCTGAAATCTCAAAATTGAGCCCGACCATCAATGTCTGTGATATCAAACTGTTTTCGCGCCTGGGGGTTGAAGGCGTGGTCGTGCTGGGCGGGGACGGGACTATGCTGGAGGCCGCACATCGATTCGCAGGGCAGGGCTTGCCGCTGATGGGGTTGAATATGGGATCTCTGGGCTATTTGACGAGCGTCGAACAGCACCAGTTCACGGAGGCGTTGCATCAGTTGAGGGAGGATCTCTATCAAATCAGTGTCCGTGCGACCCTTTCGACACGTGTCGTCCATAAGTCGGGTGAGGTGGAAAACATCCCGGATGCCCTGAATGATGTCGTCGTCATACATGGTGCGTCTGGGCGTGCGATTGAGCTGGAGGTGTTGCTGAACGATCTGCCCGTCGCCAGTTTTTTGAGCGACGGTGTGATTGTTGCAACAGCCACAGGCAGTACCGCTTATTCCCTTTCTGCAGGGGGGCCAATCGTTTTGCCCGATGCGACAGCCTTTGTCATCAACGTGATCTGCCCGCATTTGCTGACTTTCCGTCCGCTGGTGGTCAAGGCCGCCACACGCATTGCGATACGAGTGGTCAGTTGTCCTGTTCCGTCGATCGTGAGTTCCGATGGGCGTGGCGATGTGAAGTTAAACGCGGATGACAAAGTTGAAATTGTGCGCAGCGAGCAGGACGTGCATGTCATTGAGTTGAACGGCTATAACGCATGCGATGTCCTTTGCCGGAAGCTGCGTTGGGGGCACACGGAACGGAAATAGGCTTAAGAGCCCGGAGGTGAAGGATGGAATTTACAGATATTCGTGACGATTATGATCTTGAGGAAAACGAAGAGGCTCCAAAGGGTGGCTGCCTCGGACGCTTGATAAAAGGATTTCTCCTTCTGCTGTTGCTGGTGCTGTTGATTGTGGGGTTGTTGCCGACAATCATGTCCTCTGATGCCTCACGCAAGTGGGCGCTCGCAAAGGTGAACGCCTCGATCGCGCCTCGCCAGGTGAGCATCGACAAATGGTCGTTTGGCTGGTTCAGTGCGCCTTCCCTCGGGCAGATCGATTACTTTGATGCGGAAAACGGCGTGACATTCAAAGCCGACTCCGTAAAGCTCGAAAAGGGGCTCCTCCGAATGATCCCCCTCGGCAAGTGGAATGTCGGACGGGTGACGGTGAAACGGCCAGATTTTGCGCTCGCCGCTGTCGACGCAAAGAAGGGGCCTGCTGCTGAGGCTGTCCCGCACGCACAACGCAAAGGGAATGCCAAGAAGGGCTTCGTGCTCCCGGTCTCCGATATTGCCTGCACGCTGGTTGTCGATGAGGGGAAGGTCGCCATCAATGCCGCGTCCGGGACAGGTTTTGCTGCTGACCAAATCACCTCTGAAATCAGAGTAACCTCCTTTATGGATCCCATTGGCCTTCAGACGAAAATGCGGGTCGGCATGGGAACCGTCACAGTAGATGGTTCTGTCCTGAGTCCAGCAGTATTGGCCTCTGGCAAGAACGCGCCCAACGCTGAAAAACTGCGCGTCAAACTTCAACAGCTCGACTTGAGCCTCTTCTCCTCCTTGCTGCGTATGATGAATGCCAAGGTCTGGGTCGAGAGCGGCACAGCAGAGGGTGAACTCTCTTTTGCGATTGCAGGTTTGAAACAGATCAAAGTCAACGGCGGTCTGCTGGTCAATGGCTTTTCCGTTGCTGGCGAGAAGCTGAAAGCTTCGCCCAAGGCCGAGCTGGCGTTGATGACAGATTTGGATTACTCCGATCAAGAGGTGGACATCAAGACGCTCGACTTCGCCTCCCCGTGGTTGAGGACGCGCGCAAAAGGGCATTTACTGCTCGGCTCAAAGGATAAGAAGACGACAGGCTCATTGTCTGCGACAAGCGAATCCGACCTCAAGGCGATTGTCCGTGATTTCGGCCCCATGCTGGGGATCACACCCGAGTTAACCCTCCAGTCCGGCAAGTTAATCATGCAGGCGGCTGTCGAGGCGGACGAGCAAGGGACAGCGCTGGATGCAACGATGACGGTTGAGAATCTACTCATGAAGCTGGCAGGTGAGCCGATCAACTTGAAGCCTGCGCCATCCCTGACGGTGAAGGCGCGTTTGCCTCAGAACAGTCGCGTTCCTGAAATCGGCGAGTTGCGGTTGCGCGCACCCTTCGCTGATATTTCCGTACGGGGACGACTCGAAACTGGCAAGGTTGAAGGCAATGTCAACTTAACAGCGTTCTCGCGTGATTTTCGCCGCATCTTTAAAACATTGCCGCCGATGGTGGGCCAGATCGCCTTTGAGCTTGAGACGCAGCAGGCGGAGTCCCGCATCAGCTTGACCAGCGCTGTTTTAATCACTGATTTAGCTGCCGAGTTCAAGCCCGGCGAGCGGACGGTGGTTTCCAAGGGCACGTTGAAGTCCTCCGCTTTCATTCGGACTGCGGAGGGCCTCACGGCTGTGGAGGATCTGACCTTCGCCCTAAATGTGCCTGGCGGAGAGTTGTCCGGACAGTGCAAACGTTTTGCCATGAACAAAAGCGAGGATACAGGGAACACGGAAAGCAAACTCGCTTTGCGCGGCTTGTCGCTCTCGAGTGAATTTGAATTGCCTGCGCTGCGTCAACTTGTGGGGCCATTCTTGTCTGCGGACCTTCGCCGTAAGACCGCGAGCGCGGTTGGGCAGATCGTCATGAATGCGACGGCGGATATTGCAAAGGGCGAGACAAAAGTGCTGATGAATGCGGCGGGGCAGCGCATCGCTGTCACGCATTCGAATATGCTTGTGAAGATTCCGGATATCCGCATGAATGCCTCCGTGACGCAAGTGAAGCCGACGGACGCGTTTCAGGCGAAGGGGGATCTCGTGGGCTCCGTTGCGGTCCTTCGCGAAAAGGAAACGGTCTTTGCAGAGAAAGATGCGTCGCTGAATGCTAGCCTGAGCATGGCACCTGATTTTTCAAGCGTGCAAATTAAGAGTTTGGATCTTTCCAGTGAAATCTTCGCCTTTAAAGGCAAGGCTGATCTTAGCGAACTCCATTCACGTTGTGTCGTTGCAGCAGAGGGGGAGTCCACGCTTGACTGCGAGCGTTTAACCATGCTGTTGGACGCGCAAGGGATTGATGAGTGGACCTTAACCGGACGTGCTGCGCGCCCCTTTAAGTTCAAGGCGCCGCTGGCAGGCGGAATCAACACCCTCTTTGCTGAAGGCCAGATGGATTGCGCCGTGTCAATCGCGTCAGCCCAGGGGATGGGGTTGAAGGCTGGCGCTTCAGATGCAACCCTCAAGCTCTCTGGCGGTCGCATGACGATTTCGTATCATCCGGAGTTAAACCAGGGCAAGATGATGCTCAATCCTGTTTTAACCATGGAACGCAATAATCTGATGTGCACGGTGCCGCCGAAGACGCGCGTCCTTGAAAATGTGCAACTCAATCAGGAGATGATGGATGGGCTCTTGTTAAGGCTCTTCCCTGTATTCAAGGGGAGTATTGCTCAGAATGGTTCTGTCACACTGGATGTGAATCTGTTGAACTACACAAGCGGGCTGCCGATCGAACAAGGCTGCGCGGCAGATCTTGTGTTGCAGTTAAAAGATGTGAAAATAGTATTTGGACCGACCCTTCGTGAGTTGCTGATGAAGATGGGTTCTAAGACAACCGTATGGGAGCAGCAACAGGTGACGCTTCGCGCGCAGGTGAGGAATGGTCGCATCAGCTTGGACCCTGTGTCCTTGGTTGTTGATCGTCATCCGATCACCATCAGCGGGTGGGTTGATCACAAGGGTGCGATCAACTATCTGGTCGAGATCACCCTGACGGAGCGCATGCTCGGCGAAAAGGGCGGAAGAGCGATCGGCAAGGTGGTTAAGGTTCCCATCACCGGAACGGTATCTGCGCCGACCGTTGAAATGAGTTCGCTTTTACAAGCCCTGGCACCTGCGGCTGCTGAAGTCCTGCGCGAAGAGATCCAAGACCATGCAAAAGATCTTCTGGACGGTCTCCGTAAAGAGCTGAAAAAGAGTAAGAAGAAGGACTAGATGCTTTGGATGGCGGAGGCGAACCGGTCATGGCCCGCATAATCCTTGTGGATCTGAATGCTGGTGAACCCGCTTGCGTTCAGCATGTCGTGCATCGCGAGTCCTTGATCTTCGCCAATTTCAAAGAAGAGCCCGCCGCCCGTCTTCAGCACCATCACAGCATCGTCCAGCAAGTTGCGATAGATGGCGAGGCCGTCGGGGCCGCCGTCGAGCGCTGTTCGCGGCTCATGGTTCCGGATATGCCCAGGCAGTTTATCAACAACCGCTGAGGGTATGTAGGGTGGATTGGAGACCAGGATGTCGACACTTTCAGGATCGAATTCGCCACAGCCGTTGCTCTCGGCAAATAGGACACGTTCCGTGAGGCCGCAGCGTGCGGCATTCTCGTGGGCCAGACTCAAGGCGTCAGGACTGATGTCGAGCCCTACAAAAACACCGTCCTTCAGTTCTTTTGCAAGACTTAAAATAATGCAGCCTGTGCCAGTCCCCACATCAACAATCACAGGCTTTGGCGTCTTCTTGATGATCTCGGATTTGAGAACAAGGTCCACCAGTAATTCCGTTTCCGGACGCGGGATCAAGGCGCGTGAATCCACTTTGAGCGTCAAGTTCCTGAAGTCCCATTGGCCGAGAATATACTGGATCGGCTCGCCTTGCGCCACACGGCTCATGCCTCGTCTCAGGGCCTCCACGAGACGCTCCTCAGGGATCACGTCCATAAAGCGGTGCAGTTCACCGCGACCGCACTTGTAGATGCGTGCGGCCAGCAGTTCACAAATTGTGCGCGAATCCTCAATGCCTTTGCGCGCAAGAAACCCATCGCCAAGTGCGATGAGTTCGGATAGCGTTTTGGGAGGCGTGTCCATGCGTTAAAAGGGCATGGGCTCGTCAGCGGGGACAGGCTCTGCCTCGTCATACGAAACAGACGACCCATCGACATCTGTCTTGTCAATGCGGAAGGCCTGCAAATCAACAAAGTAGCGCTCCTTAAACAGGTTCCCGCGAATGCGGAAGCTCACCTTGACGCGCTCGCCGACCGTGAGGTTTTCAAGTAAGCTGCACTTCTCCTTGATACAGGCAAACTTGACATCCTGCGGATAATCATCTTCCATGGTGATGACGAATTCACGCTTTGAAAAGCCACTTGGGAATGTCTGTGGTTCAAAAATAACTTTTACCGACCCTGTCATCTCATACGTTGTTCCTGCCATATTACCCTTTCATGTGTAAGAATTATGTGTGTTACTTTACAATAGGTTTGTCCTGTTTCGCAAGTCTAAAATGGCACCTCATGGTTTGTCGAAAATTTCACCGCAAAAGCCGCAAATGTTGCGTGGCTATCTCATCCGCCTCACCCGTGAATACACGGACGGCGGAATGGATAGCCACGCGGAGGAAAAGAAAAGGTGTCACGCTAAGGAGAAACGGCGGTTACTGTTATCAGGAGCATCAAAGTGATTTTTAGCGCAAATGTTCGCTAAAACAACTCTTCCTGATCATAAAGAGTCTTTGAATTCATTTTTTTTGGTGCAACAGATTTTTGCTCGGGCTCTTTTATGGGCAGGACCTCCGGTGCGCTTTTCTCAGGCAACGGGGCAGCGGCAGGGAGCGCGCTCAACATTTCAAGCAGGCGCTCCTCGTTGATGACGTCCGTGCCAAGGCTCTTCGCTTTATCGGTCTTCGATTGCCCGGCATCTGCTCCTGCAACCAAGTAGCGGGTATTTTTGGAGACCGTATCCTGTATGATACCCCCGGCAGCCTTGATCTGTGCCGCCAGCTCGTTGCGGGGTTTCGAGAGCGTACCCGTCAGGACGAAAGTGAGGCCGGCTAGGGGCGCATCAGCGGCAACCGCGTGCTTCTCGGGGGCCTTGGCATCGATTCCAAGTTCGGCTAAGCGCGCCATCCATTTCTTGCCGTAGTCAGAGGCGAAGAAGGCGAGAACAGCTTTAGCGGCTTCTACCTTGATCACGCAAATAAAGTCCGGCGGCAGCGTTGTGCCTGTCTTGCGCGTGGCAAGTCCTGCTGCGCAGAGCTGATCACCCAGCACGCCGATTTCGCCGCACATGTAGTTGAATTGCGTCTGACGCGCTTCGCGCTCAGCTTCGTCTTTGGGACGTTGCAAGGTTGAGCGCGGATTGAGCATGGCGGCCTGTTCATAGAGATCGTTCATTCGGACGACGGCCTTAAGGATCGGGGAGTCCATCAATTCGGAGTAACAGGTGTGCGCGGAGGCAATCTGCTCGGCAACAGTCACTCCTATATTGGGGATGCCGGTTGCAAAGAGCCAGTGTTCGAGCGAGAGCTTACGCGAGGCTTCAAGCGCCTCCAAGGCCGTCTGCGCATTCTTGCCGAATTTTCGCAGCCCTGTCGTGGTGTCCCCGATCATAAAGGTCTCAAGCTGCGACAAGGTGAGGGAGAACAGATCCAGCGGATCCGTGACCCACCCTTGCGCCACAAGCCCCTCGGCGACCTTTCCGCCAATGGCGCGGATATCGAGCGCGTCACGGGAGGCAAAGTGTTCAAGGCGTCCGACCCGTTGCGCCGGGCATGCAGGATTGGTGCACCGATGCGCCACTTCATCGCCGAGGCGCAGCACGGCGCTTTGGCAGACCGGGCAGGTGGTTGGCATGACAAAGATGGTTTCAGCGCCGGTCCGTTTTTCAGTGATGACACTTTCAATAGCCGGGATGACATCGCCAGCTTTAACAACCCAGACGTGGTCATTGATGCGAATGTCCTTGCGCGCGACCTCGTCAGCATTGTGCAGCGTCGCACGTGCAATCTCGGAGCCAGCCAGTAACACAGGGTCCAGTTCAGCGACGGGTGTCAGCACGCCCGTGCGTCCGACTTGCACCGTGATGTGGTGGATGCGTGTTTGGGCGCGCTCGGGTTCGTATTTGAAGGCGCGCGCCCAGCGGGGTGACTTGGCGGTTGCGCCAAGGCCGGCATACAGCGAACGGTTATTGACCTTGATCACCGCGCCGTCAATTTCAAAGGGGAAATTGTGTCGCTGGGTTTCGAGTTCATCAATCGCAGCAAAGACGGCCTGCATATCGACGCAGAGACGCAGCCAGGGCGGTGTCCTGAAGCCCCAGTCAGCAAATTGTTTCAGCATGGCGCCATGCGACGTGAAGTCAACGCCCTTGAGTGTGCCTGCGGCATAGAGGATCGCTTCCAGCGGACGCGTGGCGACTTCGCGCGGATCGAGTTGCTTGAGCGAGCCGGCTGCTGCATTACGCGGATTCATGAAGGGCTCGCGTCCTGCCTCCTCTTCTCGGCGGTTGAGTTCCGCAAAGCCTGCGCGCGTCATGTAGACTTCGCCCCGGACCTCCAGAAGCTCAGGAGCGTTCGGAATGGAAAGCGGAATCGAACGGATGGTCTTCACGTTCGCCGTGATATCGTCCCCGAGATCGCCATTGCCGCGCGTGGCCGCACGTGTGAGGATGCCGTTTTCATAGATCAAGGAAAAGGCGACGCCATCGACTTTGGGCTCCACGACATAGTCCCAGACTCCATTGGGAAGCTGTTTGCGGATGAAGGTGTCAAAGTCAATGAGATCATCGCGCGAGTGCGTCTTGTCGAGACTCATCATGGGCGGCGAATGGCGCACCTGCTTAAAGGCTGATAACGGCGCACCGCCTACGCGCTGGGTGGGAGAGTCAGGCGTCAGCCATTCCGGATGCGCACGTTCCAATGCTTCCAGCTCGCGGTACAGCGCATCGTAATCCGCATCGCCGATCTCCGGACGGGCATCGACATAATAGAGGCGGTCATGCCGCCGGATCTCATCTTTTAAAAATTCTAATCTGCTTAACATGCGTCCGATTTTATCACAATCGCGCAGGGCTATGAATGCAAAAATATTCAAAAAATTCAGTTGCCTTTACCCTCACCTTTATGGCATAGTGTTTCACAATGAAAAGAACATTTCAGATCGTTAACGTTCGACTTACGAACCTTTGGCTGTTAAGCGGCCAGGGGAGTGATGTCGTGTAATTGTTGGATGTTTCAAATGTTCAAAAATTAAACTCCCGCGGAAAGGCTCAATTCAGAACCCTGCGGGAGTTTTAGTTTTAAGGAGAAAAGCAATGAGTAGTAGTAAGAGACGGATCTATGTATTTGATACCACGCTGCGCGATGGCGAGCAGTCCCCCGGCTGCACCATGAACCTTCGCGACAAACTACTGGTTGCTGAGCAGCTTGAAAGCTTGCGCGTGGATGTGATCGAGGCGGGTTTTGCCATTGCGTCGAAGGGCGACTCGGAATCGATCAGCGAGATCGCACGTTATGTCAAGAACGCGTCGGTGGCCAGCTTGTGCCGTGCCTTGGTCAAGGACATTGATGCAGCTTATGAGGCAGTCCGCTATGCCAAGCGTCCGCGCATTCACACCTTTATCGCGACCTCGCCGATCCACATGGAATACAAGCTCAAGATGTCGCCGGACAAGGTCTATGAGCAGGCGATTGAAATGGTGAAGTATGCCCGCAATCTCTGTGGAGACATTGAGTTCTCCCTGGAAGACGCGTCGCGCAGTGAGCGTCCCTTCATTTACAAGATGGTCGAGGGTGTGATCAAGGCCGGTGCATCGACCATTAACATCCCGGATACAGTCGGGTATGCCGTCCCGCACGAATATGCAAAACTGATTTCAGATATTCGTGAGAATGTGGACATCGGGAATGCCCGTCTCTCTGTGCACTGCCACAATGACTTGGGGTTGGCGGTTGCCAACTCCTTGGCGGCTGTCGCGGCAGGGGCGGATCAGGTGGAGTGCACGCTGAACGGCATTGGCGAGCGCGCCGGCAATGCGGCCTTGGAAGAGATTGCGATGGTATTGGCCACGCGCCGCGAAGCGTATGGCGTGGAGACAAACATTGACACGACCAAGATCTATGCGGCCAGCCGTTGCATTGTGCAGGTGACCGGCAGCCGGGTGCAGGCCAACAAGGCGATTGTCGGCGAGAACGCCTTTGCGCATGAATCCGGCATCCATCAGCATGGTGTGCTGGCGAATCCGCTGACCTACGAAATCATGACGCCGGAGTCTGTCGGCTTGCCGAAGAATAAGATGATTCTCGGAAAGCACTCCGGCAAACATGCGTTTGAATCGCGGTTGGCCGAGTTGGGCTTCCAGTTCGCGCCGGAGAAGATCACGGATCTGTTTGCTCTCTTTAAGGCGTTGGCAGACCGTAAGAAAACAGTCTCGGATGCTGATATTGAAGCCATGGCCCGCGATGTGTTGAGCCCGTATGTCGAAAACATCAAGCTCAAGCACTTTAACGTGCTGGCGAGTAATGCGATCACGCCTATGGGGACAGTGCGCTTGATTATTGACGGCAAAGAGGTCGAACAGGTTGCGTCCGGAGATGGACCGATCAATGCGTCCTTTGCTGCGATCAACAAGCTGGTGGGGACAAAGGCTGTACTGGAGACCTACAAGTTGAATGCGACAACCGGTGGCGCAAACGCCTTGGGCGAGGTTGATGTGAGCGTGCGCGAGGGTGACAGGCTTGCGCGTGGGCATGGTTCGTCCACGGACATCATCGAGGCCAGTATCCGCGCATACTTGCACGCACTGAATATTTTGTACTCCGAAAAGGCGGGTAACGAGAAAAGTAACGCGTAATGAACTGAAGAGGAGTCATGCAATGGCAGCGTTAGACATGAAGGTAGGTGAACGGATTCGGACCTACCGCGAACGGTTGCAACTGAGCGTTGGAGCCCTCGCTGAGGCATCTGGTGTGAGTGCGGATGTCATTGGTGCGATCGAAGAAGGGGAGGCCTATCCGGCGTTGGGGATCCTTGTGAAATTGTCCCGTGCGTTGGGGCAACGACTGGGCACGTTCATGGATGATCAATTCAAGCCGGACCCGGTCATTGTAGCTGCAACGGACCGTGTCTGTGAAAAGGCGAGTCACAAGGCGGACGTCGCGGCGGGCATCCGTTATGCGCCGTTGGGCCGTGGCAAGCCTGATCGGCACATGGAGCCCTTTTTTATTGATGTTGCCGCAGGGTCTTCAGCTCCGCTCTCGTCGCACGAGGGCGAGGAGTTTCTCTTTGTGCTGACCGGAGAGGCGCTCCTGCTTTATGGCAATGAGGAGCATATCCTGAAAACGGGCGATTCCGTGTACTACAATTCGCTTGTCCCGCATGCCGTCCGTTCGCATCACGACACAGCTTCGACGCTGGTCGCGACTGTCTACATGCCGATGTAACGAGTGGAATTTTATGGAAGCACGCTTTAACCTCCAGGACCCTTATTTGACTGCGCCTTGCAAGCCGCCCTATAAACAGTCTGCTTCGCGCGGCCTGCCCTGGAACAACTTGCCGGTCACGCATGGGTACACCCTGGGGCAGCTGCTGGATCAGACGATCGCGCGTTGCGGGGTGCAGGACGCGCTAGTCTATGCCGACCGTGACTTCCGTCTGACGTGGTACGAGTTTGGCAAGATGGTGGATGACCTGGCCTGCGGCCTGATGGCGATGGGTGTGCAGAAGGGCGAGAAGGTGGCCCTCTGGGCGACCAATGTGCCGCAATGGGTCCCCCTCATGTTTGCGACGGCGAAAATCGGCGCCGTGCTGCTGCCGATTAACACGAGCTACAAGATTGCGGAGATCGAGTTTGCGTTGAAGCAATCGGACACGGAAAACTTGATCCTGATGAATGGGACGCGCGACACGGATTACGTCGAGATCGTGTATGAGCTGATTCCTGAATTGCGAGAACAGCCGCGTGGACGCCTCGTTTCCGCAAAGTTTCCGATGCTGAAGCGTGTGATGTTTCTGGGGCCTGAGAAGCATCGTGGCATGTATTCCATGAACGAAGTCCAAGCGCTTGCCTGTCAGACACCTCTGGAGGCCTACACCGCACGTCAGGCTGAGCTGAGTTGCCATGATGTGGTCAACATGCAGTACACCTCCGGAACGACCGGCTTTCCCAAGGGCGTGCAACTGACCCATTCCAATATTGCCAATGACGGCTTTTGGATTGGCGCCTGCCAGAATCTCTCGGCGCGTGACCGCGTGTGCATACCTGTCCCTCTTTTCCATTGCTTCGGTTGTGTCTTGTGTGTGATGTCCTGTGTCAATCACGGCTGCACCATGGTGATGGTCGAGAAATTCGATCCGGTCCATGTGATGATGTCTGTCGAGCGTGAGAAGTGTACAGCCTTAAATGGCGTGCCGACGATGTATATCACCATCCTCGACCATCCACTCTTTTCGAAGTTTGACTTTTCGACCCTCCGGACCGGCATTATGGCCGGCTCGACGTGTCCTGAGAAGCGCATGCGGCAATGTGTCGAGCAGATGTTCATGACGGAAGTGACGATCGCGTATGGTCTGACAGAGTCAGGTCCGGTGATGACCATGACGCGTTACTTCGAGAAGAGCATTGAGCGCAAATGCACGTCGCTCGGCCAGGCGTTGCCCGGCGTTGAGGTCGCGATCATCAATCCTGAAAACGGAGAGATTTGTGACATTGATGAGCCCGGGGAGATTTGCTGCCGGGGATTTGCCAACATGAAGGGCTACTACAAGATGCCCGAGCAGACGGCGAAGTGCATTGACCCGAATGGCTGGCTGCACTCCGGGGATATTGGCCGGATGGACGATGACGGATACTATTACATCACCGGCCGGTTAAAAGATCTTATCATCCGCGGAGGTGAAAATATTTCACCGAAGGAGGTTGAGGACTTCATCGGCCACATGCCGGGTGTGAAGGATGTGCAGATTGTAGGGGTGGTGAGCAAGAAGTACGGGGAACAGCCGGGCGCATTTATTATTCGCTCCGCGGATTCGACGATTACAGAGACCGATGTTGAAGACTTCTGCCGTAATAAGATCGCTTGGTTCAAGATCCCGAAGTTTGTCGCTTTTGTGGATGCCTACCCGCTGACAGCAAGCGGGAAGATTCAGAAATATAAACTGCGCGAAGAGGCTGCTAAGCTGTGGCCAGAGGCGTAATTCAGGAGAGAATATGATGACGAAAGAATTGATTGGCGTGGATGTCGGCGGCTCGCATATCACCTGTGCGCGTGTCAAGGCTGAGACGTTTGAACTGGTGCGTGAGAGCATTGTGCGTCGGCATGTCGACACGAATGCGTCGGTTGACGAAGTCATGGCGGTCTTTGTGGACGGCATCCGTGCGGCTGCCGGCGGAAGTTTGGACTCCATTGCAGGGATCGGACTTGCCTTCCCAGGGCCCTTTGATTGGGCAAAGGGTGTCTGCTTGATCACCGCAGGACAAGGGAAGTTCAGGAACTTCCATAATGTCAATGTGCGAAGCGAACTCCAGGCGAGACTTGGCTTTTCTGGAGACATTGGTTTCCTGAATGATGCGGCGTGCTTTGCTGTCGGCGAGTATGCGGCGGGTGCGGCGAAGGGTGCGAAGCGGGCCTTGGCGATTACGCTCGGGACAGGCTTCGGCGCCTCATTTATTTGTGAGGGCAAGCCCGTGACAACGGGTGACACGGTTCCGGTGGGCGGGGAGCTTTGGGATTCTCCCTATAAAAGCGGCATTGCTGATGATGCCTTTTCCACGCGAGGTATGGTTTCCGCATGGAAGGCAGCCTCCGGGGAGAGCGTCGCAGGCGGAAAAGAGGTTGATACGGCTGCGCGGAAAGGGGATGCGAGGGCGATTCAACTCTTTGCTGATTTTGGAAAATCCCTTGCAACGTTCTTAACGCCCCACCTTGAGAAGTTCGGCGTTGAGACGCTTGTGGTCGGCGGGAGCATAGCAGGCAGCTTTGATCTGTTTGCGCCGTTACTCAAGCAAGGGCTCACGTGCGCCGTCAAAAAGTCCATTCTGGGCGAGGACGCTCAGATGGTGGGCGCGGCATCCTGTGTGGCAAGGTAACCTGAAGCCTATGAATGAAGCAGCACTTTTCTCTATTTCCTGCGGCTTGTTTGTGGTCGGGGCTCAATACCCGGAGGGGTACGCCGGGTGCATTGTGGATGCCTTTATCCAGTCCACGGCAGTGCCGCCGAGTGTGATCCTCTGCAGCCAGAAGCATACGTTTACGCACGGATGCATTGAAAACACAGGGACCTTCAGTGTCTCTGTTCTACGCAAGGATGTTAATCCGCTGACGATCGCGTTCTTTGGTTTTCAGTCCACGCGGACCGTCCAGAAATGGTCTTTGGTGCCGCATGTGATGCACTCCGGACTGCCTGTGCTGAGCGATGCTGTGGCGTGGTATACGTGCCGTGTGAAACAGGCTCTTGACTTAGGAACGCATACGATGTTTCACTGTTCCTTGATTGATGCGGAGCAGGGGGAGGGGGAGGCGCTGACGTATGGTTACTATCGTGACCATTTGCGGCATGCGACTACAGAGGCATTTCAGGCCTATCGATTGGCAAAAAAAGAGGATAAAGAGCATGAAAATCCAACAAATATCACTGTTTCTTGAAAACAAGCCCGGGCATCTGAGTGCGATCTGTCGCATCTTGGCAGAGGCGAAGATTAATATCGTGACGCTCTCCTTGGCGGATACACAGCAGTTCGGCATTGTCCGTCTGATTGTCGAGGAGTGGGAGCGCGCGAAAGCAGTTCTTGAAAAAGCCGGCTACGTGGTGAATGTCCGTGAAGTTGTCGCGGTGACGGTCAAGGACCGCCCGGGCGGCATGGCGGAGTTATTGGATATCCTCGGGGCAACAGGTGTGAATATTGAGTACATGTATGCCTTTACCTTCCATCACGGACAAGAGGCTGTCCTGGTCTTCCGCTTTGACGACCCGGACCGCGCCATCTCCGCGCTGACAGCGGCTGGGCGTAATGTACTGGATGCTGTTTCGCTCTTTTCGAAAGAGAACACGTAACTATGAATACCAAACCGATTATTGAAAACCGGGTGTGGCAGCCGGAGTTCGAGTGCATGCCGCGTAAACAGTTAGAGGCTTTGCAGGTGACGCGCCTGAAAGAGGCTGTTGCGCGATGTCTGCGGGTGCCCTTTTTTAAAGCGAAATTTGCTGAGACGGGGATTACCCCGGAGTCTATCAAGAGCCTTGACGATCTGCGGCGTCTGCCCTTTACGCTCAAGTCCGATCTACGTGATCACTATCCGCTGGGCTTCCTGGCTGTGCCGCGCAGTGAAGTCTCCCGTTACCAAGGTACGAGCGGCACAACAGGGAAGCCCACATGGACAGCCTACACAAAGGGCGATGTGGACCGCTGGGCTGACTTGTGCGCGCGCTTCCTTGTTTCTGGCGGCTTGCGTCCTGACCATACCGTGCAAATTTCCTTTGGTTTCGGGCTTTTTACAGGCGGCTTCGGGTTGCACTACGGAATTGAACGGGTCGGGGCGGCCATTATTCCTGTGGCCAGCGGTAATTCCGAACGCCAACTGATGACCATGCAGGACATGCGGCCGGAGGTGCTCATCTGCACGCCATCTTACGCACTTAAACTGATGGATGACATCTTGTTGCGGGGCTGTGACCGTTCCGCCATTGCAATCGAGCATGCGCATTTCGGGGGCGAGCCGTGGACTGAGGCGATGCGTGACCGCATCGAGAGCGGGCTGGGCATCCGCTGCTGGAACAACTATGGTATGGCGGAGTGCGGCGGTCCCGGGCTATCCGGGGAGTGCGCCTACCGCACCGGTATGCATCTCCAGGAAGATCAGTTCATCGTTGAGGTGGTGGATCCCGAGACGTTTGAGCCGCTTCCGGATGGTGAAAAGGGCGAATTTGTTGTGACGCCCTTGTGTCGTGAGGCTTTCCCTGTCTTACGCTATCGTACGCGTGACATCGGGTATATTTATAATGACGGGGACTGTCCGTGCGGACGCACCACGCGCCGCATGAGCCGTATCACAGGTCGCACCGACGACATGCTGATTATTCGCGGCGTGAACGTCTTCCCCTCGCAAATTGAGGCTGCGCTGATGCGCGTTGAGAAGGTGGCGCCGCATTACATGATTGAGGTGACGCGTCCCCATGCGCTGGATGATGTCACGGTGCATATTGAGATGCAACCCGGGATGTTCTCGGATAGCATGAGCGAGATGCTGGCTGTCAAGAAGTCCATTGATACCGCCATTGCCTCGATTACAGGGCTTCACATGAACATTAATCTTGTGCAACCGCATACGCTGGATCGCTTTGAAGGCAAGTCACGCCGTGTGAAAGACCTGCGCAATCTGGGCTGCTAAAACTCAACGCCGGGTTGTGCGGGGATGTGTTGACGCATGCCGTGCTTGACCTCTTGAATCTCGCTGACGGTATCTGCGAGGTCAATCAAGGATTGAGGCGCATTCCGGCCGGTTAGAATGATAATCTTGCCTTCGGAGGCCTCGGAAATCAGTTCCAGGACCTCCTTTTCTGTCAGCAGGCCCAGGTTCAGGGCAGAACAGATTTCGTCCAGGACGATCATGTGAATCAAGGGGGTCTTCATGCGTGCGAGCGCGAGCGTCATGCCTTCAGCGGCAGACCGGCAGTGCTCTTTGCGCTTCTCAGGGGTGTCCTGGGGGGTGACAAAGCCATTTCCGCAGAGCAGATGCTCGACCCCCGGAAGTTGTTTGAGTGCGCGGGCCTCCCCTGTATCGGTGCAGCCTTTCACGAACTGGATCACATTGACGCTCAGGCCATGTCCGACTGCGCGAAGCACCATGCCGAGCGCGGAAGAGGTCTTGCCTTTCCCATTGCCCGTCAATAGGATAATTCGATTTTGTTGCATCTTTTTCATCGCAGGCTTGGAATTTCAATTTCGTTGTGATAATCTTATAGCTTCATTTTTCTTTTATGACGGATTCGGTCATCGAGTCACGTGGTAAATGAAAGTGACCATATTAGCGTTTAATCGGTTGCTCGTCACGCACGTATTTCTCAGAACTACACTGTTTTTTTGAACGCAGTGACGGGCGATTTATTCATGAATAGAAAACATACGATTTTGATGGATGCTCGTGCGGCAACGCGCGCGCACCTTGGAATTAACCGGTATGTCCGGTCGCTTCTGTTGGCCATGATTCCGGAGTTGGCCGAGGATGAGGTGTTACACGTGATTATTTCGCCTGAGGCAGATCCGTTGGATTGCCTCACGCATCCGCGTGTGATCACGCATGTGACCTCAGCGCCGTTCGGAACGTTTAAAAGCCATTATCAGGCCTTCAAAATCGCCATTTCGGTTAAGGCGGATATTTATCATGCCCCGTATATTTTAACGCCCGTCTCTGTCCCTGGCAAGATGGTCCTGACGATTCACGATGTGATCCCGTTATCCCATCCTCACTACAGTTCGTATTGGATGCGTATCCTCTGGAAATATATCATTGGACGCCGGGTTGTAAGGCACAGTCGCAAGATCATTGGGGTTTCGAACACGGCGCTCAAGGTGTGCGAAGAGCAGTTTGGCGCTCGCATCATGAATCGGAGCACGGTGATCTACCATGGCATCTCCTCCAACTTCACGCCTCAGTCCGAAGAGGCGGTTTCGGATATCCGGAGCAAGTACGGGTTACCTGATCGCTTTTTCCTTTATGTCGGCTCAGACATGCCGCATAAAAATGTTTCAACGGTCTTGCATGCAATGGCACTGATGGATCCGACCTCGTCGATACCGCTGGCATTGGCAGGGTTTGATCCTGAGAAGAGTGACCTGAAGCATGAAGTTGAGGATTTGCATTTAGGGGAGCGCGTGGTGTGGGTTGGCGAAGTGCCGGAGGCGGATCTTCCTGCCTTGTACACAGCAGCGCATGCCTTAGTCTTCCCGAGCTTGGCTGAAAGTTTTGGCTTCCCGGTTTTGGAGTCCATGGCGTGCGGTACGCCTGTGATTTGTTCGTCGCTCAGCGTCCTGAAAGAAATTACGGGCGGGAATGCCAAGATTGTTTCAGCCCGTGAGCAGCGGGAATGGAAGAATGCTATGGATTTGGCCAGCGTGTCGCTGGAATGGCATGATGCGTTTCGTGAAAAAGCGCTTGCGTGGGCCGCCCGTTTCTCATGGACGACGACGGCTCGCTCAACGTTAAATGTGTATCGCTCGTTGTATAGAAAAAAATAGGAGAAATGAGAAATGGCAAAAGCGTGTGATTTAAAGAAGGGTTCACTCGTCGGTATCGACGGAAAACCGCATGTACTCGAGAGTTTGAAAATTTCGACACCCAGCGCGCGTGGGGCGTCTTCGATCTATCATTTTCGCTTCCGCAATTTGGTGACGAAAGTAAAAAAAGATATTTCGTGTAAAGGTGAAGAACCCTTCGCCAATATTGACTTTGAACGTCGTGCTGTGCAGTACCTCTATCGTGAAGCAGATCTCTATACGTTCATGGACATTGAGGACTTTTCCCAGTTTTCGCTTATTAAAGAGTCCATTGAAGAGCAGATGCTCTATCTCGTGGAAGACATGGAGGGTATTTATGCTCTCAAGTCAGATGGTAATGTCCTCACCATCGAGATGCCGCAGAAGGTTGAACTGACGGTCACGCAGTGCGATCCAGTGATGAAGGGCGCAACGGTGACAGCGCGCAGCAAGCCTGCTACCTGCCAGACCGGCCTTGTCGTGCAAGTTCCTGAGTACTTGGAAGTTGGCGAGAAGATTTTGGTTGATACGGAAACGGGAACGTTTCTTTCACGTGCAAATGTCTCCAAGTTTTAGAACTCTAAAAATATGAATCCATTTCCCATGACGCTTGACAGGTCCCTGATCGTGTTTGATATTGAGTCGACGGGGACGAGCCCGCGTGCAGACCGGATTATTGAACTCGCAGCCATTCGTATCGAACCGGATGGCACTGAAACACACGGCTACTGGTTGCTGAACCCGGAGATGGTGATCCCCGAGGATTCCATTGCCATTCATGGAATCACCAATGAGGTCGTTAAAGAGTGTCCGACGTTCAAGGCGAAGGCATTAGAAATTTTAACCTTCTTCGGAGAGGCTGATCTGGCTGGCTTCAACGCAGGCCGTTTTGATATTCCGATGTTGGCTGAGGAGTTCGGCCGTGCGGGGATCATCTTTGATCCGGATCGCCGGCGGTTGCTGGATGCGCAACGGATCTTTCATACCCGTGAGCCCCGCGATTTGACAGCGGCGCTTAAATTCTACTGCGGGGATGCGCATACCGATGCGCATGGCGCGGAGGCGGATGTCCGTGCGACGCTCAATGTGATCCTGGGGCAGTTCAAGCGTTACCCGGATTTGCCCAAGGATATGGAGACGCTCGACAAGGCCTTTAATCCGATGGATCCCTTTAATGCGGACCGTTCGGGCCGTCTGCGTTGGGTCGATGGTGAGTTGACGATCAACTTCGGAAAGAAAAAAGGGTTTAAGATCCGCAATCTGGTGATGGATGATCCGGGCTTTTTAAAGTGGATTATCAAAAATGATTTTCCGCAGGATACCCGTCAAATCTGCGAGAATGCGCTGAAGGGCGTTTACCCGCAGCCGCCGAGAGCAAAGCTCCCAGTGGTGGCAGAATAGCGCGCATCACGCAGTCAAGAACTCAGGAGGGAACCCCATGACGCATCTTCGAGGTCGTTATCTTGCGGTTGTGATGGTTCTCTTGGCCTGTAGCTTCAGGATGGATTGTGTGGCGGCTGAACCTCAACCCTCCGACGTTGCATTAGCCGCTTCCGAACTTCAGCGCGCCGTCGAACTCGCCCCTGTTGAGCAGAAAGTCGCCATGCGAAAGCTCATTGCCGGCATGCCCGATCGGGATCAGCAGACACTTAAGGCTGAGTATTTGCTGCGCAACACCGCGCTTGCTTTTGAGGCGAAAGCGAAGGCGCCCTGGGGGGCGCAAATCCCGGATGACATCTTTGTTAATTATCTGCTCCCGTACAGTGCGATCGGCGAGGATGTGGATGAGTGGCGCTCAGATTTCCGGGCACGTTTTCTCCCCGTGATTGATGGCATCCAGAAACCGGGTGAAGCCGCGTATAAAATAAACACGCTGCTCTGGAAGATGCTAGACGTGGTTTACAGTCCCAAGCGTGACAAGCCGGATCAGAGTCCCTACCACTCGATGCGCATCAAGATTGCCTCCTGCACAGGTCTATCCATCCTACTGATTGATGCCTGCAGATCCGTGGGCATACCTGCCCGGTTCGTGGGGTGTCTTTGGGCGCACAAGCCTGGCAATCATTCATGGGTGGAGGTTTGGCAGGAGGGTGTCTGGTATCATCTGGGGGCCTTTGATGGCGGTGGCTTAAACGAGGCCTGGTTTAACAATGATGTTATTTTTAATCGGGTGCATGATCCACAGTATGCGATTTTCGGATACGCCTGGTTGCCGTCCGAAACGACCGTGCTGCGCAGCATGACCAGCGGCCGCAACACACCGCGTCCTGTCATAGACGTCACGCAACGCTATCTGGACCTGTTTAAGAAAACTCAGGATTGTCGCATCAACGTTGTTGTCCGGGATGCGTCCGGGAAGCGTATTGTCCGCAATGTCTTTTTGATTCAGGGCGATAAACGGGTCCCTGGAAAGTCATTTGACGATACGCAAGACCTCAACAGCCACTTCAGCTTTGTTGCGCCGGAGGGAACCGTTGCTCGGATAGAGGCGAGCAAGGACGATGGCTCGCTGATCGACAGCCGTGAAGTGACGTTTGGGAAAGGCTCCGCGCAATTCTGTTTTTTTGTTGAGAAATGATTTGATTTCTTACATGTAACTGTGGCACCATGTTGTCATTACCAATTGATGGTTAAGCAATTTAACAAGGTGAGTTTATATGTCATATAAAAAATTTCGGTTGTTTCCTGTATCGCCGCTTCAGGAAAAATGGGGGCTCTTTATTACCGACTGCGGCTATGAGACCATTGAACCGGGATATAAAGTTTACCCGCCCTTGAATACGCCAGAGGATCATCTGTTCACCTGGAAAGATGGACGTTCCCACAGAGATTTCTATATTTTGTTTATTGCGAAGGGACGTGGCTACTATCAATACATGAAGGGCAAGAAGCATGTGCTGACCGCAGGTTCTGCCGTGCTGATTTGTCCAGGGGTTCAGCATCGTCACCGTCCAGATCCCAAGAAGGGGTGGGAGATGCTCTCGATCGGGTTTAATGGCCATGTCGTGGAGCAGATGGTTAAAGATTTCTTTGAGGCTGATGATCTCATTTTTGATCTTCCTGATCCGGATGCGTACGAGCAATTCCTCCGAGATACGATCAGCAAATTCCTTGAGGCTCCTTTGGATTATCCCCTCTCTTCCGGGGGCCAGATTGTCGCTTTGCTGGGCCGTCTGTATGAGATGGCGCAACATCTGAAATTGAAGAAGCATGTGCGTTTCCCCATTCAGAAGGCGCGCAACTATATTTTAAAGCATGCGCTTGAGGATATTGATTTTACCAAGCTGGCGCGCGAGATGGGAACCTCGGAGTCGACCTTCCGGCGTTCCTTCTTTAAGCTCATGAACATGGGGCCCTTGCAGTTCCAGATCTCCTTGCGGCTGAAATATGCCTGCCGGCTGCTGGAGAAGACCGATCTGCCGGTTGCGGAAATCTCTATTCGCTCCGGGTTCACCCGCATTACGTACTTCTCGAGATTGTTTGCCCAGCGCTTCAAACTCTCCCCGCGCGAATATCGCGCGCAAAGCCTAAAGCTGCCCGCTTCGAGTGGCCAAGAGCGATAGCTCCGCAGCGCGGTAAAAAAAACAAATTGTTTTTGAGCTGACATTCATTGGCAAATGAATTATACTTCGTGCCAATTAAATGTGACTCATTGTGCTTTTATTAACCGTAAATTTAGAGTCACGCCATTTCTAACACGTTTATAAGGAGAGCTTATGGCGCAGGCCGTTATTTTCCCAAAGTTGGGCCAGACCATGGAAGAGGGTGCTATTGTCAAGTGGCTGAAGAAGGTGGGAGACCCAGTCGCAAAGGGTGACATTCTCTTCGAAATTGAAACGGACAAGGCTAATCTGGAGGTCGAGAGCTTTTTCGAAGGTGTGCTGCTGAAGATTTATGTGAAAGAAGGCATCACGGTCCCTGTCAATACGGTCGTTGGCTATGTCGGCGCGGCAGGTGAGAAGGTTCCTGATACAGCACCTAAATCCGAAATTGCAACAGCACCGGCTCCTGTCGCAGCGGCAACCGCTGCACCCGCCGCTGCCGCAGCGAAGCCAGCCGCGCCTGTTCCGGTCGCCGCACAAGCCCCGCAGAAAGCTTCGGCTCCGGCTGTGCCTGTGCTCGCGGCGGCTCCGGTTGTTGAGCGCCTCGTGATCTCGCCGCGCGCAAAAGCGCTGGCGAAGGACGCCTGCATCAATCCTGCTCGCATCAAGGGGACCGGACCGAATGGCCGGATCGTCGAGAAGGATGTGCAGGACTATTTAGAGAAGTCAGGCTATCACGCGTTGCGTGTTACGCCAGCTGCCAAGCGGCTTGCCTCAGCCCATGATGTCGATCTGCTGACTGTCCGCGCGTCGGGTGATGGCGGCCGGGTCATGGTCGAGGATGTGGAACGCATGCTGAAGCAGAAGCCTGTTCCGATGTCGCGCCTACGCCAGGTGATTGCACGTCGCCTGGTTGAGAGCAAGCAGACCATCCCCCATTTCTATGTGACGGTGAAGGCGGATATCACAGACCTCATGACCTATCGCAGCGAGTTGAAAGCGAAGGGCATCACCTACAGCGTCAATGACTTCGTCCTTGAGGCGGTCATCCTTTCGCTGACGGAGTTCCCTGTTGTGAACTCGGTCACCGATGGCGTGACTGTCGCGTGGCGCGGTGATGTGGACCTCGGCATGGCGGTGAGCATTGACACAGGCCTTGTGGTGCCTGTGATCAAGGCAGCTCAGACATTGACAATGAAGGAGTTGAATGCCCAGACGAAGGTGCTTGCTGAGAAGGCGCGCGCGGGCAAATTGACGCCTGATGAAATGACCGGAAGTTCCTTTACCGTCTCTAATATGGGGATGCTGAATATCGACCAGTTCACAGCCATTATCAACCCGGGTGAAGCAGGCATCCTGGCTGTTTCCAGCGCACGTCAAGTGCCGGCGGTTGTGAAGGGTGAAATCAAGATTCGAACCGTCATGGCGATGACGCTTTCGGCTGATCATCGTATTGTGGATGGCTCTATGGGGGCTCAGTTTGTCAATGCGATCCGCTCCAAACTTGAATGTCTGGAACTCTGGAAGTCCCTCGTATAATTTAAGGAATTTTTTATCATGTACGATTTTGATCTCATTGTCATTGGCGCAGGCCCAGGGGGATACCCTGCCGCCATTCGTGCCGCGCAACTCGGGAAGAAGACGGCGATCATTGAAAAGGAGGCTTTTGGCGGGACCTGTCTCAATTGGGGCTGCATTCCCACGAAGACCCTGATTGCCTCTGCCGAGCGCTTCCATCAGGCCACGCATTCGGAATCCTTCGGGGTCTCTGTAAAAGGTGCGTCGTTTGATTATGCTAAGATGGTCGCGCGCAAGTGCGAGGTGGTCACCAAGCTTACGACGGGGATTCAGGCCCTCCTGAAGTCCAATCAGGTGGAGATGATTCAAGGCCTTGCGCGCTTTGAGGGCGCGAATCGTCTGTCCGTCGTCCAGCCTGACGGGACCACGCGCTGGGTGAGCGCCACTGCGATTATTATTGCCGCAGGCAGCGATTCAGCGATGCCGGGCTTCCTGCCCAAGGCGAAGCAGGTGATGGACAGCCGGGCGTTTCTGGATCTGACGACGCTCCCAAAGTCTTTATTGGTTTTGGGCGGCGGCGTGATCGGCTGCGAGTTCGCCTGCATGGCGGCGACGCTGGGTACGAAGGTGACGGTCATTGAAATGCTTGAGGACATTGTCATGGTTCTCGACAAGGATGTCCGCCGTGTCCTTCGCAAGCGTATGGAAGCTTTGGGAATTACAATACTGACTGGCGCGCCTTTGACCGAGATCGAGGCGAAGAAGGATCAGGTGTCAGGGGTCTACAAAGACCAGAAGCTCGTAGGGGATGCCCTGCTGGTTGCTGTTGGACGCAAGCCGAACACTGCCGCACTCAATCTCGACCGTGCAGGTGTCAAGGTTGATGAACGCGGGACGATCCCTGTGAATGCGCAGTGCCGCACGAACATCGCAAATATCTTTGCCATTGGTGACTTGGTGACAGGCTCTATCCAGCTTGCGCATGCCGCAACGCAACAAGGGGTTGTCGCAGCAGAGGCCGCAGCGGGACAAGCGTCCAAAATTGAGAAGCTTTGCCCGTCCTGCATCTTTACCTCACCGGAAATTGGTTTGGTGGGCCTGACTGAGGCGAAAGCAGAGCAACTGGGCATCCCGGTGAAGACCGCGGTGTTCCCATTTGCAGCCCTTGGAAAGGCTATGGCCGCAGGCGAGACGGATGGTTTTGTGAAGTGGGTCGCTGATCCAGTCACGGGACAACTGCTTGGCGCGCAAGCCATTGGCGGACATGCGACAGACCTTATATCAGAGGCCGCGGTCGCTATCCGCAATGAGTTGACGATTGATGAGATCGGCAAAGCTATTCACTGCCATCCTACCTTGGCTGAAGCCTGGATGGAAGCCGCACATGCCTTCCATGGTGAATGCATTCATCTCCCGAAATCTAGACGCCCATGAACAAGCCGTATCCCAAGGAAATCACCTGTTCTGCCTGTGGCGAGATCGCTCTCGTCCGGGCAGAACCTGTTTATGAGGACTTCAAGAAGGTCGGTGAAGCCTATGTCTGTACCGCCTGTGGAAAGCGCTATGCTTCCGCAGAAGAGACGCCCTTTGTGGGCGCTCAAGTCAAGCCGGCGCTCTTTTCGGAGGCCGATAAGCCGGAGACCATCAAGATATTTGAGGACGATGAGCGTCAACGGTGCTGCGCCTATTGCAAGCACATGGTGCTGAATCCCTTTGGGCAGCGTTGCGGGGTCACCAACCGCTTTACCGAAGCGACTGACTTGTGCGATCACTTTGAAAAAAAATAAAGCCTTGGCCACCCGAAACGTGCAATTATAATTTACACAAAACAAACATATATCTAATAGTTTCGATACCCATAGGGTTTGTTTGATTTTAAAATCCGCTCGGGATAACGAGCTCCCGAGTGGATTTTTTTTCTGGTGATGTCAAATATTGTTTCATTTTTCAATTAAGGGGGCATTGACAGACTCGGGCATAATGTTATAACATATAGACATGAAAGCGTTGCTCATAGATGTTTCTTTTTTTCTGGGAGGGGATCAGAAGAATTTCATTGATTTGTGTTCTTCCTTGCAGGACAACAAGTCAATCGAGATTGCTGCTGCTGTGAATGCCGGCCCCTTGATGGACGTGCTGATCGGGCTTGGCATTCAGACGTATCCTTTGAATATGCGGTTTGAGCCGACTCACAAGCGTGGGTTTTTATCAACGTTATCCTCTTTCTTTCACTCCCCGACTCCAATCAGTCAAATTATAGCTGATTTCAATCCTGATATTGTCCATGCAAACACCTTTGAGTCTGCTAAAATGATTCCCTCCTTGCCTGCAAGACGGCTCTTGTTTTGGCAAGTCTCCAATCTCAGGCTGTCACGTTCGGATACACTCTCCATTGCAACGCGGTGTGCACGTATCGTTGCGGGGTCTACCGCGCTGGATGAGTTTTTGGGGGAGGTCCTTCCGTCTGCCTATTGCGGACGCGTGCGCATTATTCATAATGGCCTTGATATGCAGGTGTATAAGCCTGGCGACAAAGCTGCCTGTCGGAAATCCTTCGCGTTGCCGCCGGAGGTGCCTGTCATTGGATTTCTGGCAGATTTGATTCCCTGGAAGCGCCATGGTTTCTTCCTAGAGGTTGCCAAACACATCCTTGAGCAGAATCCCGCTGTCCATTTTGTTGTGGTGGGGCGCTCCTATGCGTCTCAATATGAGCGGTATGAAAAGGCCTTCCGAGAAGCCTTGTCAGCCTTTGTTGCACCGGAACAGATCCATTGGCTGCAGAATGTGAACAACAGTGAGTCGGTGTTACCTGCGTTTGATCTACTCATTCATACTGCCTACGGCGAGTCATCGGGGCGGGCTGTGTGCGAGGCCATGGCCATGCAAATTCCGGTCATCGCCTTTGAGTCCGGTGCGATTCGCGACTTGATTACGAACCGTAAAGACGGTATCTTATTACGCAGCGATGACGCGAATGAGTTTGCGCGTGAAGCGCTTGGGCTTCTCGCAAACCCTGGTCAGGCTGCGGCACTTGCTTCCTCGGCGCGGGAGACGATTCAAAAGGAGTATTCAAAGGAAGACATGTGTCAGCGGATGATTGGCGAGTATAAGAGCGCCATCGATGCTGAATTGAACCATAACACATGACCAACCTTTATCTTTCGAATGTACGCATTCTTGATCCTCTCCATGGCCGAGATACTGTCTGCGATTTCAGTATCCGAAATGGAGTCATACAATCTCCTGAGGCCTCACGAGAGGGCTTGACGTTGTGCGATGCAACGGGGCTTCTCCTTGCTCCAGGCTTTTGGGACACGCATGTCCACTTCCGGGACCCTGGCAATCCGAGTGCCGAAACCCGACAGACAGGGGCGCGGGCAGCGGCTGCTGGCGGTTTCACGCATGTCGTGACAATGCCCAACACAACGCCTGCCGGCGATTCAATCGCCTGGCTTCAGGAGCAGATAGAAGATGATCGCTCTGTCAATATCCATCCCTCCGCGTGCCTTTCGGTCGGGCGTCAAGGCCAAGCCGTGTCGGACATCGAAAGTCTTGCTGCACATGGGGCCTCGGGATTTACGGATGACGGGTCATTTCTCCTGGATGACGCGCTGATGCGCGAGGCGATGCTTCGGGCAAAAAAAGCGGGGAAGCCTGTTTTTGACCATGCGGTTGTTCCTGCGCTCGCAAAAGATGGCGTGATCCGCGCCTGCGAAGCTGCAAGCACGCTTCGTCTCCCGGTTTTCCCTCCGGAGGCTGAGATTGAAGCGATTGCGCGTGATATCCGGCTCTGCCGGGAGACCGGGTGTACCCTGGTGATCCAGCACATTTCAACAGCAGGCGGCGTTGCGCTCATCCGCCAGGCGCGTGCCGAGGGCCTGCCCGTCTTTGCGGAAGCCTCACCGCATCATCTCGCACTTTCTGCAGAGGACATCCCGGGGGATGATGGTAACTGGCGCATGAATCCACCGTTGGGCACACGTGAGGACCGTACCGCGATTCGTAAGGCTGTTCTGGACGGAACGATTACGCTCTTTGCGACCGACCATGCTCCCCATGCGTTTGAGTCGAAATCTAAAGGTTTCTTGAAAGCGCCCTTTGGCGTCATCGGTCTTGAAAACGCCATCGGTGTGACCTGGAAGGTTATGGTGGAAGAGGAGGGGATGTCCCTCTTGGATTGGGTCAGTTGCTGGACCCTGCACCCCGCCCAGATGCTGAACAAGCCGCTTCCGAAGCTGGAGCCGGGAGAGATTGCAGACGCTGTCTTGATTGATCCTAAAACGCCTTGGATTGTCAATCCTGAAACCTTCCAGTCGAAGTCACGTAACTGCCCCTTTGCGGGGATGCTGCTTCATGCACGTGCAGTCATGACGGTCTGTAACGGACGTACAACGTGGACAGCCTAATTTTTCTTTGGAACCCAGCCCTATGAAAAAGTGGATGACGCCCCTTTTTTGCTTTCTTCTATGCGCCTCTTTGTGCCCTTTTGCACGTGCTGCTTCTGCTCTCGAAACGCAAGACTGCTTCACAGCATCTGCCATCCGCGCACAGGCCGTCCGGCAGGCCGACCGCCTCTACACGCGTCTTAAAACGCCTGATGCGGCGTATGGCTCTCAGGAGTTATTTATTGCGATGCTCGCCTACGCGGAGGCGAATACGAACCTTTGCCGTATTGCGGAAATACTGACCTTTGCCGAGCAGATGCAGGAGCGCAATCCGGAGAGCAAAGGACATGGTAATTTTTACTGGTACTCACGCAATGCGGAGGTGCTTGACTTCAATGCGGTTGACTTTGCGATGCAATATGGCGCCTTGCTTTGGAAACATTACCAGGAGCGCCTTCCTCCGGAGACCCAGAAAAGATTGCGAGCTGTGCTGGAACTGGGCCTCATCGGGCTGCAGAAGCATAAGGTGCGTCCCTCCTATACAAATATTGCGCTCCTCAACGCGTCGGATCTGATCCTCCTTGGAGAGTCGCTCCACGCTGAGGCTGCAACGCGGGAAGGGGAGAAACGGCTGAATCGATTTGCCCGCCTTCTGTACGAAGAGGGGGTCCATGAATTTGTGAGTCCGACCTATTATGATGTCGATGTCGAGGCCTTACGCTTGCTCGAAGGCGGAACGACCCATGCGCAGGTGCGCGAAGCCGCACGTATCCTGCTTGATTATTTTTGGACAGATATTGCTTTGAACTGGTTCACGCCCTCTGACCGGCTCGCAGGCTCTCACAGCCGGACCTACAATTACGTGTATGGCTTTGGCTCGCTTGACCATCTGATGATGCGTCATGGCTGGATGAAAGTTCCTGAGAAATACTTCTGTTCGAACAGTCGTGGCCTCTACTCACAGTGGCAGCCCGCTCCCGCCTTTATGAAGCTGAACCAGACCTATCCGCGCCTGGTGGAGCAGACCTGGGGGAGCGACCCGATGTGCGCGCGCACGCATTATGTCTGTCCGGATATCACGCTGGGCACCTCCTGGCGCAACTATGGCGGACGGATGGATATCCCGCTGGCGGTTGACTTCCCTGCGCCCTCGCGGAAGTCAAACCAGCCGCGCGTCTCCTTTATTCCCGATGGACGCCAGGATCCTTATGGGACAAAGAAGATCTTTGATGGACGTGTTCATGAAAAGGCCTTTCATCTCTCCCACTACTGGGTAGGCGTCCAGGAGAAGGCTGACGCACTGGCGCTCGCCATCTACCGTCCCGAGGATTTCAAGGATACGACCGGAACGCTGGAGTCCCATCTGTTGCTGCCGACTGAGGTCGATAGCGTGTGGGTGGATGATACGCCTTTGGCTCGTGTGACCACGAATGCCCTTCCGCTGAACGCCTCTGTCTTCCTTCGCCACGGAAGCGCAGTCCTCGGGCTTCGCATTCCCTGGAGCAGGGGGCACACGGCAGAGCCCTGCTCGCTGAGTCTTGTCGCGGACAATCCGAAGCTCCACGTGATGCGGCTGACGGTCTCACATCCTGTTTTGCCGACCAATCAGGTCCCCTTGCACCTTGCGGGTGTCGCGCTTCGCTTGCGCATCGGAAGCAACATCACAAACGATCAAGCGTTTGCAACCTTCAGGGGACTCTTTCGGAACGAGGCAATCCAGACCCACGCCACCGTTTCAGGGCTTGTCGTTCGTGCCGCAAATGATTCCCTAATGATTCAGGCGCTTGCACCCTATGCGAATGAGCGTCCGGTGCTAACCCTCCCTGCGCCTCCAAGAGCCCTCCTCAGCTGCAACGGGGTTGATCTCGGAAAATCCATCCTTGAAGCGCTCCCCGCCATTCAGGAGCATAAGGAGCAGCTCAAGCTGAACCGTGTCATTTCTGTTTCGGGAAAGATCCCGACCCAATGGGAGGCGGAGCATGGTTATATGGACGTGGTATTAACCCTCGCTCACGACGCTGCGGCTTCCAAGGGCGCTTATGTGTGGGAGGCTGAGGATGCGCCGGGTGAGAGAGCCGGGGGCTCCGGGAAAGTGCGTTACACGCTGGAGGTGAAGGAGGCTGGGCCGTATCGTTTGGCAGGGCGCTTTTTAAGCCCCAACCCCGATGACGATTCATTTTTCGTTTCGATCATTGCGCAGGATGGAACCCACGTGCTGATGAATACCGTGTGGTCTGTAGGTGTGCGGTCCGACTGGGGCTGGAGCATCTTTTCCTTGCCGAAACAAGGAAAGCCGGCAGAGATCTTTTTACCCAAGGGGCGTAACACCCTGATCCTCCAAACGCGAGAGGCTGGAACAAAGGTAGACCAGTTAAGCTTGACGCCTAGCGTACGCTGAATTCGCAGCCGCAATAGGATTGGCGATAGAGCCCCAGTTCGATTGAACGTGTGAGGCTGTGCTTGAAGCCGTCATGCTTTTTAAAGTCGATGGCTAAGAAGGTCGCTTCAGATATTTCCAAGCCAATCTTGAATATTCGCTCCGACAGCTTATGCGGGCTGACGGTCAGGGATGTCGTAAAAGCATCGAATTTCTTCTCCAGCGCGGCCTCATAGGTTCGACTGAGGCTGTAGCGAAAGCAGCTGTCACAGCGCGTTCCGCGTTCAGGCTCCTGTTCGCGTCCCGTTGCAACATGTATGAGCCAGTCTGCATGGGATGGTGTATCGACGATCAAGGGAAAGGCATCGTGCGCGGCGAGGGTGCGGACCGCGTCAAGGCGCTTCTGCCATTCTGCCTCGGGTGCCAAATTGGCGTTTGAAAAGAAGAGCGTAACGTCATGCCCCGCATCGCGCAAGGCTAGGGAGCAGTGGCTGGCACAGGGGGCGCAGCAGGTATGGAGCAGCACCTTCATCGCTCGTCTTCCCCGTGTTGGGCCGCCCAGTCAGCTTGCCGGGCAACCCCCATCATGATCGCGACATCGTCTTCCGAGAAGGTGCCCCGTGAAAAGATACGTTGTACGCCCTGCATCATGTGGTCCGCCTTGTCCTCCTTCATGAAACCAATGGTCAGGAGCATGGCGCGCCATTTCTCAAGGAGCTTGAGCTTTTGTGCGGCGGACGCCGGCACTGATTTTTCAACAGGCGGTTCGTACGTGCCCAGTGCGCTATAGAGTTCATAGCAGCAGAGCAAGACCGCCTGTGACAGATTGAGTGACGCATACTCGGGATGAACAGGAACCCGGATCAGATGCGTGCAGATGCCGATCTCTTCGTTGTTGAGTCCTTTGTCCTCACGGCCGAAGACAAGCGCGACACGGCCATGCGCTGCGAGTTTTAACAGCTCCGGAGCAAGCTCGCGGGGTGTCTTGACATGCTGCCGATAGAGCCCGCCCCGTGCGGTGGTCCCGATCACCCAGGAGCAGTCAGCTACAGCCTCCGCAAGGGAGTCCACCTTGCGATGATTAGCCAGGATAGCATCCGCGTGGACCGCCATCCGCACGGCCTCTTCCCAGTTGTCGCAAATCCGAGGTGCGGCAAGCACGAGATCCGTGATCCCCATGTTGGCCATCGCCCGGCAAACCGAACCCACGTTGCCGCTGTACAGCGTACCCACTAATACAATCCGGATGTTGTTCAGTACAAAACTCATGCAGCCTACTTGTCTTGTTTGAAGGTGCCAATCAGGTCTTCATCCGAGCTGTAGCTGTAGACAAAAACCTGTTGGAGATTGTCCACGTATGTTAATTCAGGGGGGCTGTTTTCACCTTGCTGACGCGGCATATATTGCACGACACACGCCCGCGTGGGACGGTTCAGTTTGTCAGCGGCAAGGACTTTATGCCCCGCATACGTAAAGCGATCAGCCGCGCCTGTTCGTTTTGTGCGATACCACCCTTTCAACTGGGCTTTCGCATCGTATTCATACAGATCTTTCCATGTTTTCGTCATGGTGAGTATGGGGTCGGCATAGCGATGGTTTGCATTCATATAGTCGACGGACTGGATCTTCCCGTCGTCCCGATAGAGTCGGTCCTCATTCGACAAGTAAGCCAGTGAAACTATGGAGGGCACCGCATAATGGTCGCCAGTCTTGAAGAAGCAGCCAATTTCAACGCGGCTTGTCATCCAGGCGGTAGGGGTTGGACGATAGAGGCCATGATAGGCAATCGTGATCTCAACCTGGGAGCCGTTGGGGGTCAGGGGCTTGATCGTAATTTTTGCAGGATCGCCCTGCAAGATTTTCCAAATAAAGGGAGAGGGCGGAGTGGGGACTCCCGGGATCAGCGCCTCAACAGTCATGGTACGTGAACGTGTCAGGACGTTTCTGTTGATGCGTGCAATGGCAAAGGGCGTGTCAAACAGGCCTTCAGGGCGTAAGTCGAAATAATCCACGCCGATCTCTGCCTTCGCGTCCTTCAGGGTGCGCAGAACAACGGGGGCTGGAATATTTGTGGGCGATAGATCGTGGGCCATCTTCACCATGGCGCCGGCATCGAGGTTGATGGCGTCAAAGACAACCGGATGAGCAAGCCCGGTCAGATAGTCATCAGGTGTCTTGAGCGTCTTCTGTGTGGCGCGTAAAATCATCTGGAGGGTCGGCACGAGCAAGCCCCGTGAAATCAGCGCCTGCTTTGTTTCGGGCCGGAGTGCGGCCATCGTCGCGGCGATCGCGTGCATAAACGGCTTATCCGTCCCCGATGAACCTTTTGAGATGATGTAGTAGGGCATGTTGACCGGATAGAGGTCGCCGGTCTCTGCCGTAAAGTCTCGGTGCGCAGGATAAAACCAGCATTGATTCGCCAGCATCAGTTGAAAGGTTGTGATGGGAAGCATCGGGTCGGTTTGTACGGCGCGCGGCATGCTTCTCCAGAAGGGGCCTGCGGTGATCGCAATAGAGGCGTTCCCGATCACGGGATAGCTGAAGTGCGCATTTGGAAGGCCTACATTGACCTGCTTCGCTTTTGCGGCCTCTCCGTAGACAACAGGGGTCAGTCCTGGAAAATTCGTCAGGGTCAATACGGAATGGCCATTGTCGCGGTTCACATAAAGGTCGCCGAAATTTCCGCTGGCGGTGCCCTCCTTCATCCACGCCTCTATCTCCTTTTTGGCTGGACCTGTGTAGTCGCTGGCATAAGCGGATATTTTCTTTGTGGAGGGGGGCATGAGATTAAAGAAGGTACGGAAGTAGCCAGCGTCGAAATCGAAGACCGTGTTGGTTGCATCCACTTTTACAGGATATCCCATGACCAGTGTTGCAGCCTTGGGTTGCACAGCGCCCTCAACAGGCTTGCCTTGCAATTTGGACGCTTTGTCGAGCAGCACTTTGAATTGAGGCAGCTTGGACAGTTGCTTGAGGTCATGATCAGCTTCAATGGCTTTCGGATCGCGGAAGCCGAGATCAATCGCGCGTTCGAGCATCGTAAACGCTTCGGCTTTGTCTGCGCGATAGGCCAAGGCGCAGGCGAGATTGTAGTGCCAGGTCGCGTCTTTCGGAAAAATTTCAATGCCTTTACGAGCAGCGCTCTCCATCTCTTCAATCTTCCCTGCGCGGACCGCCACCACCATTTCCTGGAGCAGCTGGCGATGTTGAGGATAGAGGCGTGGCATGTCAAAGACATCTTGCGAGGCCATCGCAAGCAGGGGCGCAAACAGGATCAGTAGATACTTATTCATGGTTCTTCCTTTACCAGAACTTCCACCACGGCTTCTGGACACGTGTCTGCTTCAGCAGCCACGGAATCAACGCCCGCTCCGAATAAGCGGTGTCCCAAATAGCATGTGCGCCGTGTTCGTATTCTGTGTAGGTGATTGTTCCTCCGACATCTTTGATCGCACGGACCATCCGGCGTGAACAGTCCGGATGGACGTTCTTGTCATCACGCCCGTGGAAGGCCCAGATCGGTATCGCTTTCAATGCGCGCGCATAATTCGGATCGCCTCCCCCGCATATAGGCACGGCCGCTGCAAAGTAGGAGGGGTCGCGCTGAATCGCATCCCAGGTGCCAAAGCCGCCGAGCGAAAGCCCCGTGATATAAAGACGATTGGGATCTGCTTGTTTCGATTTGACGAGATGATTACAGAGCTCAAGAGCCATCTCAAGGGGAGGGGCAGCCTCCTTTGTGGCTCGGCAATCGGATTGCATGGCGAGTTTCTTGACCCACCAGTTACCGACTTGGCATTGCGGTGCCACAACGATGACCGGTTCGGGTTGAAGCACGAGCTGTTTCAGCAGGGAGGGAAGTCCGACGCGCGTCTGCCTCACATTCTCTTTTCCGCATTCGCCCGAGCCGTGCAGAAAGAGGATCAGCGGATATTTTTTGCCCGGCTCCAGAAATTGAGGGATGCGGAGCTGGCACGTCAATACTTCGCCCACCTCGTTGGTGTAGGCGTAAGGCTTCATCATCTCCTCAGGTTTGAACTGGGCTAGCACAGAAAACGAGAGGAGAACAACACAACACACAGAGAAGCCTTTAACGCGCGAGCGGCTCATTTTTTGCCTCTCCGTTGGGGCTTCCGAATGCTATGCTTGGTCTTGCGCTCTTTCTTCTTTTG
This sequence comes from uncultured bacterium, assembly GCA_942493055.1. GTDB lineage: Bacteria > Verrucomicrobiota > Kiritimatiellia > RFP12 > UBA1067 > CAIZQW01. The sequence goes on from OW818680.1 coordinate 5,958,701, forward strand.
TTTTCCGCCATCGGCTTTTGACTTTCTGCCTTCAGGTTTGGACTGCACCCTCTCAGATTTTGGCTTGGTCTTCTCTTTCAAATTTGCGAACTTGTCTTCGATGTCATCGGGACGCGAACGTGCGCGGTAGAAGATGACAATCGGTGCGCCTTCAAGACCGAAACGTTCGCGCAGGGAGCGGGTCATGAAGTCGGTATACTGTTTTGTCGCGAGTTTTGGGTCATTCACAAACATACGGATCGTGATGGGCGCTGTTCTCACTTGTACGGCATAGTAGACACGCAGGCGCTTCCCGAGATGAGCCGGCGCAACCACGCGGTGCGTGGCTTCAACCAACATGCGATTCAGGATGCCGGTCGGCAGTTGCACCTGCGTTTGCGCAGCAACGGCGTCAATCACCTCAATGCTCTTGCGAATGTTATACCCGGTTTTAGCGGAGACGAGCATCAGCGGGCAGTAGCTCATGAAGGGGACGACCTGGCGCAACGTTTTGGCGGTCTCTTTTTCGTCCATGCCTTTTTCTACCGCGATGTCCCACTTGTTGATCATGAGCACGCAGGCCTTGTTTTCCTGCTGGATCATGGAGGCGATGTGTTTGTCCTGGACAGTAGGTCCCAGTTCAGGGTCCATGATGAGGACCACCACATCGGCCTGCTTGACACTCTCTTCTGCGCGAAAGAGGCTGAAGCGTTCAACCGCGTTATCAATCGAATGTTTGTGCCGCATGCCTGCGGTATCCACGAGCGTATAGTGACGTGCCTGATCGCCTGACCCAATCGTAAAGGGGATGTCAATCGAATCACGCGTGGTGCCGGCGATTTCCGACACAATGACACGCTCAGCCTTGAGCAAGCGGTTGATGTAGGAAGATTTGCCGGCATTGGGACGTCCCACAATTGCGACGCGCAGGGGCTTCTTCTCCGTCTCGTTGACAGCGGGTGGCAGGAAGGGCAAGACAGCCTCCATAAGGGCTTCCATGCCCCGGTCGTGCTGTGCGGCAACGGGGAAGAAGGGAAAGCCGAGTCGTGCAAATTCATTGGCCCCCTCATCATGCCTCTCCAAATCGCATTTGTTCACGGCGAGGATGCACGGCACATTTGAGCGGCGCACGATATTGGCAACCTCTTCGTCCATAGGCTGGACGCCTTGCTGCACATCTACGACCATGATCACAACCGCCGCATCATCAAGCGCGGAATCAACCTGTGCGCGAACGCCGGCTCCAATCGGATCTTTCTCTGTCTTGGCGTTCAGGATCATGATACCGCCGGTATCGACAAGACTGAACTTTTGATCCTCCCAGTCGACTTCACGCATGAGACGGTCACGCGTCACACCGCTCTCATCATGCACGATGGCAATACGCTTGCGCGCGATACGATTAAAGACTGCGGATTTTCCAACATTGGGGCGCCCGACAATGGCGATAACACGCCTCTTCTCTTTTGCTTCAGAATTCATGCCCTATATTATAGGGAGATGTGCGCCATATAACAAGCCAGAAGAGGCATCTCTTGTGACCATAAATAGATGAGGCTCTTGCAAACCGTTGTTATGGAGTCTGCAAGAGCCTCAGGAGCATTACCCAAATCTGTGATTAATCGAGTGCCCGAGCTGTGTAATGGGTGTGTAGCAGCTCGTGTGACTTATGACCGAGCGGTGCGCCCAGGAAGTCGGCATAGAGATCCAGCACCTGCTGGTTCTCATGCGATTTCCTGAGCTTTTTGCTCTCGTCCTCAGCATAGATCCCTGCGATACGCTGCAGACGTACATTATCATCGGTGAAGCGGGGTTGTCCGCCGCCACCGATGCAGCCGCCCGGGCAGGTCATGACCTCGACAAAGTGGTAACTCGCCTCGCCATTTTTGATGCGCTCAAGTAAGCGCCGGGTGTTGCCAAGTCCATGGCTGACCGCCACGCTGACTTCGACGCCCTCCAGGAAGGACCACTCGGGCCTGGTGCCTGTGATCGTGAGCTTCGCGTCTTTCACCCCTTCAAGCCCTTCTATGGCCTTGACATGGAGGTTGTCCACAGGAAGTTCGCGCCCGGTCACGATCTCATACGCGGTGCGCAACGCGGCTTCCATCACGCCGCCCGTATTGGCGAAGATGTCTGCCGCGCCCGAGGAGAGCCCCAGCGGTGCATCCATCTCAGCGTCAGGAAGATTTCTGAAGTCGATGCCCGCCTCGCGGATCATCCGCGCCAGTTCACGCGTGGTGAGCACATAGTCCACGTCCTGCACACCACTGGAGTTCATCTCCGGCCGTTGACATTCAAACTTTTTCGCTGTGCACGGCATCACCGAGACCACGATCATGTCTTCAGGTTTTACATCGATCTTCTGAGCATAATAGGTCTTGGCCAAGGCCCCGAACATCTGCTGCGGTGACTTGCACGTCGAGAGGTTGGGCAGGAATTGCGGATAGTAGTACTCCGCAAATTTGATCCACCCTGGCGAACAGCTCGTAAACATCGGCAGGGCGACCTTCTTCTTCTCGACCAGCGCCTGTTTCAGGCGGGTGAGCAGTTCCGTGCCCTCCTCCATGATGGTCAGGTCGGCTGTGAAGTTGGTGTCGAAAACCGCATGGAAGCCGAGCTGCCGGAGCGCGGAGACCATCTTGCCTGTGACGCGCGTGCCCGGCGGATAGCCAAACGCTTCGCCCAGTGCCGCGCGGATCGCGGGTGCGGTCTGCACGACGACTGTTTTCGTCTTGTCATCCAGCATGCGCCAGACATCCTCGATCGCGCTGTGTTCGCTGATAGCGCCCACCGGGCAGACTGCTGCACACTGACCGCATTGCACACAGGCAACGCCGTCGAGCTGGCGTGTAAAGGCCGGCCCGATGACGGTCGCGAAGCCGCGGCCTTGCGCGCCGAGCGCGCCGATGCCCTGCACCGAGGTGCAGACCGTGACGCAGCGCCGGCACTTGATGCACTTGCTGTTGTCACGGGTGAGTGCAGGCGTTGACGTGTCTTTCATGGGCGCCGCCTTCGTCCCGGTGTAGGCGAGATCGCGCACCCCGAGGTCAGCCGCCAACTGACGCAGTTCGCAGTCCTCACTCCGGTCGCAGAGCTGGCAGTTGCCGTCATGTTCCGAAAGCAGCAACTCGACCACTTGTTTGCGCGCCTGACGCACGCGCCGAGTGTTGGTGTGAACCACCATCTTCTCAGCGCACGGCGTGGCGCAAGCAGCCATCAGGGTCTTTGCGCCCTCGACCTCGACCATGCAGACGCGGCAAGCGCCCAGCGGGTCGTTTTTCTCAAGAAAGCAGAGCGTGGGGATGGTGATCCCTGCCTGACGCGCTGCCTGCAAGACTGTTGTTTCGGGTTTAACCGAAAGTTCCTGTCCGTTGATTGTCACCTGAATCATACATGTACCTCTCTGACTTTTCCGGTTTTACCATAATCGCAGCGCAGACAGCGGTTCGCCTGTCGGCGGGCTGCTGCTTCATTCCAGGGTTGTTCGACCTCGTCGAAATTGTTGCGCCGACGCGCGACAGGGATCATGTTCACCTCTTCACGCGGATAGGGAACCGGATCGGCATCGGGGTCGTAGTTGACCGTGAGTTCAGGATAGGTGCGCCAGAAGGCATGCGCCTCGCCTGTTAACTGCGTATCAATCGCGACGGCTGCGCGTTCGCCTGCGGCAATGGCTTCGACTACGGAGGACGGACCAGTGACCGCGTCGCCGCCGGCAAAGAGCCAGGGCACGGAGGTCTTCCCGCTGACGGGATTGGCCTGTATCCAGCCGGACTCGGTCAAGGTGACTTCGGTCGTCCCGATCACTTTCTTGGCATCCAGCCCTTGTCCAATAGCCAGGATCACCTGGTCGCACACGAGTGTTTCCAGTTCATCGTCGTGGCCGGCCATGGCGCGGCGACGTCCTGTCCGGTCGTAGTCGCCGAGCATCATGGCGCGGCAGATCACGCCGCTCACCTTTCCTTCAGCCACGGTAAAGGCCTCAGGGGCGCAGAGCGTCCGGAGGGTGACGCCCTCCTGCTGCGCCTGCTCGATCTCTTCCGCATACGCAGGCATCTGCTCGCGGGTGCGGCGGTAGACGACCGTGACGCTCTCGGCTCCCAGCCGAAGCGCGGTGCGGGCTGCATCGATTGCGGCATTGCCGCCGCCGATCACGACCACGCGCTTCCCAACAGGGGCTGAACCGCGAATGTTGTAGGTGCGAAGGAATTCCATCGACTCGGTCACGCCCTGCGCATCCGCGCCGGGCACATCCAGTTTGACGCCTTCAGGTGCACCGACGGCGAGGAAGATCGCCTCGTGGCCGTCATCGTGCAGGCTCTGCAAGGTGAAGTCCTGTCCCAGTGTTTGCGCGGTCCTGATCTCGACGCCGAGCGATTCAATTAGGCGTATTTCGCGCGCTAATGTCTCGCGGGGCAACCGGTAGGCCGGAATGGCCTGGACCAGCATGCCGCCGGGACGCGGTTCGTGTTCGAGCACCACGGGGCGATAGCCGAGGCGCGCCAGGAAGTAGGCGCACGTCAGGCCCGCAGGGCCGGCCCCGATGATCGCAACCTTCCGAGCGGCATTCGCCGCGTTCTCGCGAACCTCCGGTCGTTGAATGACCACCTCTTGGTCGACCATGAAGCGCTTGACGCCGCGGATGGCCACCGGGGAGTCGAGTGAACTGCGTCGACAGTGATCTTCGCACGTATGGAAGCAGACCCGTGAGCAAATGGCCGCGAAGGGGTTGCGTTCGCGATGCAGGCGCAAGGCCTCCGCATAACGTCCCTCGCCCACCAGCGAAACGAAACCCGGCACATAGACCCCGGCAGGGCAGGCGCTCAGGCACGGTGCCAATACCAGATTCGGACAGACACCCGCGACGCAGTGGCGATCGCGGATATGCTGCACATACTCTTCGCGGAAGTGGCGGATGGTGGAGAGCACAGGGTTGGGCGCTGTCTGGCCCAGTCCGCACAAGGAGGACTCCTTGATGAAGTGGCCGAGATCGATCAGCCGCTGGATATCCTCCATTTCCCCTTCACCCCCGCAGATGCGCTCGAGAATCTCCAGCATGCGCTTGGTGCCGACACGGCAGGGGGCGCACTTTCCGCAGGATTCCTCCTGGACGAATTCAATGAAGAACCGGGCCACATCGACCATGCAGGTATCCTCATCCATGACGATCAGTCCGCCGGAGCCCATGATGGCGCCGAGCTCCTGGAGTTTCTCATAGTCCAGGGGCACGCTGAGATGCTGACGGGGAATGCAACCGCCTGAAGGTCCGCCAAGCTGTGCAGCCTTAAAGGCCTTGTCCCCGCGAATGCCGCCGCCGATTTCATAGACGACTTCGCCGAGCGACGTCCCCATCGGAACCTCGACAAGGCCTGTGTTTTTGACTGCACCGGCCAGCGCGAAGACCTTGGTCCCCTTGCTCTTGGGGGTGCCCATGCTGGCAAACCATTCGCCGCCATTGAGGATGATCGGCGCGATGCAGGCGTATGTTTCGACGTTGTTCAAGAGTGTCGGCTTACCCCACAACCCCTTTTGTGCAGGGAAGGGCGGACGCGGACGCGGTTCGCCGCGCTTGCCCTCGATGGAGGTGATGAGCGCCGTCTCCTCGCCGCAGACAAAGGCGCCTGACCCCATGCGGATATCGAGATCAAAGGAGAAGTCGCTCCCCATGATCTTCTTGCCGAGCAACCCATGGGCGCGGGCCTGATCAATGGCCAACTGGAGCCGTTTCACAGCCAGCGGATATTCCGCGCGGACGTAAACGAAGCCCTCATCAGCGCCGATCGTAAAGGCTGCGATGGCCATGCCTTCGATCACGCTATGGGGGTCGCCTTCAAGGACGCTGCGATCCATATAGGCTCCAGGATCACCTTCGTCGCCGTTGCACAAGACATACTTCTTCTCGCTGGGCGTCTGGCGTGTGAGCATCCATTTCAGATGCGTCGGGAAGCCTGCGCCACCGCGGCCCCGGAGTCCGGAGAGTTGGAGCTGGTCCAGGACATCGGTCGGCTTCAGGGTGTCCAGCACCTTGGCGAGCGCGGAATAGGCTCCCGCTGCAACAGCTTCCTCAATCTTTTCCGGGTCCACATTGCCGCAGGTACGCAAAACCACTTTGGTCTGACGTGAGAAAAAGGGGATTTCGCTGCAGGTCCGTTGAAGCGCGTCGGTCTGGTCGTCCCGGACCATCAGGCGCTCAACGGGTTTACCGGCGATCAAATGTTCGCAGACAATGGCTTCAGCATCTTCAGGCTTGACCCCTTGATAGAAGGATTGGTCTGAGCCGGAGCCCACGAGAAAAACAGGTCCCCGTACACACGGTCCCATGCAACCTGTTTCGCGTATGGCCACCTTTTTTTCAAGGCCATGTGTTTTCAAGGCCTTCCGCAAAGCATCTTCTACATCGCGCGCCCCAGAGGCCAGGCAGCTTCCACCGACGCAGACCCGTATCTCCTGCTGGGCTGCTGGAGCGGTGAGCTGCTTCTTCCACGCAGTCAAATCTGCCGTGCTCTTCATCATTTTTACTTTTGCCGCACTCATGCTTGCACCGCCTCTCCAGTTGCCTGGTTTGCCGCCTGAACGCGGTAGGTCTCAAGAATTTCGCCGATCTTACTCGACTTGACCCGCTGATGAAGGTCATCGTTGACCATCATCACAGGAGCCATTCCACAGGCGCCGAAACAGCGCCCTACGCCGAGCGAGAAGAGCCGGTCTGGCGTGGTCTCCCCCACGTCAATGCCCAACTTATGCTTGAGCGCTTGAAGCAGTTCGTTGCCTCCGCGGACGTAACACGCTGTCCCCAGACAGACACGAACCATGTAGGTGCCGCGAGGGACGGTCGAGAAAAAGGAATAGAATGTCACAACCCCGGCGACTTCACTGTACGGTTTGCCAAAAACATGGGCAATCCGCTGGATGATTGCTTCGGGAAGATACCCCAGCCGCGTTTGCGCAATTTGGAGGGCGGGGATCACGCCTCCCGGCTTTGTTGCATACTCTTGCAACATGGGTTCCAACTCTTCAATGATCTGCGCCTCTGTTAATGAGCAGTTGCCGCAGCAACAGCCACCTGTTGAATCCGACATAAGAAACCTCCTTCAGGTCTCGCTCGCCTGTGTGGAATAGATGTATTTAAAAGAAAGGATTGCCTTACAGCGATCCCGTAATATAGTTCTCAAGGTTCTTGATGTCCTGCTCGCGTTCGGTGCAGAGGAACTTCACGACATCGCCAATTGAAATCAAACCAATCAGCTTGTTATGTTCCATCACGGGTAAATGGCGAAGCCGTTTTTCGGTCATGATCATCATGCAGGACTCTACAAGTTCCGTGGACTGGACGGTGATAATGGGGGAGGACATGACTTCACCCACGGTCACGCTTCGGAGCGGCTGTTCCTTAAGAAGAACCTTTCTCATGCAATCACGCTCAGTCAACATCCCGATAACTTTGCCTGTACTGTCAACAACTGGAAGACTTCCAATGCGACTATCCTCCATCTGCTTGACAGCGTCAAAGATCGTTGTCGTGGGCGCGGTTGTAACGACATCATTGCCCTTGAGTTTCAACAATTTTCCGACAGGTGTTTCCATGGTGTACTCCTTTGTTTTTAAATAACTAGTCTCGTCCTGCTCGGTAATACAACATCAACGTTGTTTTCATACCTTTGCCGATACTATTCTAGCATGCTCTAGATCATAGGCTATTCCAGTCGAAATCGTCAATCAGAAAAATTTATTTCTTTTCCGAGTTTGATTTTTTTGTGGTTGAGGCTTGACGGGGAGAACTGAATATTATATAAGCAATATATAGTTTCATGGGTATAAAACGTGACACAAAAGAAAATCAGTAAACCGAAGTATGATGCTCCTGCGGCGCGGATGGTGATCCGGCTCATTGAGGAGTTGTGCAATTCAGAGGAGCCTTTAGGGGTCACGGAGCTTGTTCAGCGCTTGAACTCGAACGGGAACATGGTCTTCCGTCTCTTGCATACGTTAGAGGATGTGGGATGGATTGTGCGCAGCGGGACTTCAACGCCGAAATATGCAATGGGGTTACGCCCGTTCCATTATACGAGCAAGCCGATCAGGCGCACGAATCTTCGTCAGGCGGCTGCGTCGCCGTTGATGGACTTGCATCAGAAGACCCGCCAGAGTTGCTATCTTGGAATTGTTGATGGCACGCGAACCTTCATGGTGGAGCACTTGGATGCTTTGGAGGGCGACATCCGTTTAAGCGCACAACCGGGCGGTCGCCATCTGATGCATTGCGCGGCCCCGGGGAAAGTCTTGCTGGCCTTCAGTCCTGAAGCGTTTGTCGAACAGGTCATCAAGGCCGAGGGGTTACCTGCGCAGACCGAGCATACCCTAACGTCTGCGGCGAAATTGAAGAAAGAGTTGTCAACGATTCGTGGGGCAGGTTATGCGCTCGATCGGGAAGAGTTTGCACGGGGGTTGATTTGCTTTGCCGCACCCCTGTTTGATGTCAACAATCAAGTGGTCGGCACTGTCGGAATTTCGGTTTTAACGCTTTATTATTCTTTAACACAGCTTGAGAAGGAACTGGGCCCTGCCGTAATAGCGGCTGCGGACCGGACTTCAGAGGCACTCGGCGCAATGCGTCGGTGCGGCACGTAATACAAAAAAGGTAAAAATAGGGGGGGTATCGCATGAAGAAAGGTACACTGTTTCTCGGCATGGTTGCAACGTGCGGCATGCTTTACGCGCAGGGCGTGAAGGTGGGGACGGGCTGTTCGGAAGCAAAGGATGCAAAGGGCGCTGGAACTGAGGCAGCGGCGCAGGCTAAAGCGGCCTGGGGAGAGGGGGCTCCGAAGATTGTTTTTGTTTTTGCAGCGCGCAGTCTGCTGAAGCCGGAGTTGGTCGAAGGAGTGGCTCAGCATTTTGATAAAGCCTTGATCTATGGATGCGAAGGCTATTCCCCTGTGACGTCAACGGGAAACTTTTCAGAGCTGGGACATACTATTCCCACGGGTGTCGCCGTGTTAGCATTAGGAGGGGATCTGTCGGTGGCGGCAGCAAGCGAGCCTGTCGCTGCAGGGCCTGACAAGAAAGCGGCTTTCCAGTTGAGCGGCGAAAAGCTTGGTGCCGCGTTGAAAGGTGCAATCGAGGCGGCGAAGCAGAGCCGTATCGTCATTACCTTTGGCAATCAGCACGTGGGGGACAATCAGCCCTTCATGGATGGCTTTTATAAAGGCACAGGTGTGACGCTTCCGGTGGTCGGAGCGGCGGCAGGCGGGCAGGGGTCAAAGGAGATTGTGAAGGGCGAGATCGTCACAGGGGTGAATGTCGCGGTGCTTGTGGCCGGCCCCTTCAAGTTGGGTGTGGGGCTGGCTGGCGGCAATGACAACTTGGCTGCAAAGGCGACGGAGGCGTTCACCAGTGCCACGAAAGAACATGGCGTGAAACCCGCTGCTGTCTTTGTCTTTGACTGCGGCGGGCGTCGCGGCACGATGTTTAGTCAGAAAGAGTTGGCCACTGAGTTTTCCAACATGAAGAAAGTAGTTCCCGAGTCGCCGCTCTTCGGTTTTTATGGGGGAGGCGAAATTGGTACCGTTGCCTTGGACAAGCCTTCAAAGGGTGTCGGGTTTCATATTGCTGTTGCTGCGATATATTGATAAGGACCAGTCATGAAGCCAATGAGGGGATTGCTACTTCTGGCGGGACTCTGTGCCGGGGCGGTGGTTGCCGAACTGCCACGCACGGGGGAACGTCCCTTCGCAGAGATGCCGGCCACACTGCGGGCGAAACTACCGAAGTTGCTCGTGGTGCGTCGCAAAAACGGGTATGGCATGCGCGGAACGAATGCAACCATGTTCTCCCATCGGACAGAGGCGGGGGCATCCATTGAAGTGTTTGACCCCCAGCAACCCCACCTGCCTCCCAAAGTCCTCTTCTCAACGGAGACGGGGTTCATCTGGGATTTGGACGTGTCGTGGGACGGGCAGAAAATTCTCTTCACCTACAAGGTGGCCGTGGATGAACCTTTTCATCTGTGGGAGATGAATGCGGATGGCAGTAGCCCCCGCCCGTTGACAGAGGGACGGTGTCATGATTTCAATGGGGTTTACTATCCGGATGGACGTATCATTTTCGCTTCCTCCCGTGTCGAAGCCTACTCCTATTGCCAGAATTTTCTGGCGTCTGCGTTATACTCCTGTAATGCGGATGGCGCGGATATCCGGCGCATTGATTTTACGACGCTCTGTTCCATGAAGCCCTCTGTCCTGGATGATGGCTCTATCCTTTTCACGCGTTGGGAGTACAACGACAAGAATATCTTCATGTGGCAGGGGCTCTGGACGATTCTTCCGGATGGACGGCAGTTGCAGCTCTATTATGGGAACACGATCAATGTGCCGAATTCGCGGTATGGCGGGCGCCCTATTCCGGGCACCGGCGATGTGATGCTGACCATGGCGGCTCATCACTATCCGCCCATTGCGGATATCGCGGTGCTGACGCGCAGCAAGGGGATTGAAAATCCTGAAGCCTTGCGCAAAGTCACCTTCGAGACGCCTTATGTGATCGCTGGCTCCAGCCATTTCAGGGATGTCTGCTGGGCACAGGGCGATTCGTTTCATCCTTTCGCGGTGACGGATCCCTCTCCGCTGGAAGACAATCTCTTTATTGCCTCGTTCGGAGACGAAAAGAAGCCCGCAGACGGGTTCAAATTGTGCGTTGCCCAATACGATGGCACGCGCTATGTCATGGATTTCGCAGGACAAAATGTATTCAGTTCCATACCCCTGAGAAAACGCCCGCTGCCCCGCGCGATAGTTCGGACCGAGGTGCCGAAGGAGCCTGGCGAAGGGACCTTTTATGTGCAGGATATTTATCAGGGACTTGAGGCGCAGGGCGTCAAGCGTGGTCAGGTGAAAACGTTGCGTGTGATGAAGCAGCTTCCGAAGACGCAAAATACCGAGGGGCCCCGCTTTCATGACCATTATCCGATTGCCGGGTATGGCACTTACTACATGAAAGAGATTCTGGGAGAGGTGCCGGTTAACGAAAACGGATCCGTCTATTTCAGGGTGCCCTCCAACTGCGAGCTCTATTTCATTGCCCTGGATAAGGAGGGCAAGGAGGTTCAGCGCATGGGGTCGGTCACCCAGATTACGACAGGAGAGCGTGCAGCCTGTGTCGGATGCCATGAACCGCGGTTAAGCGCGCCCCCTGTAGCCAAGATGCCGGGATTTCTAAGGCGGCCGGACGCACTCAGGCCGCCCTCGTGGGGCGCAGGAAGCGTCAACTATGTGAAGCTGGTGCAGCCCGTATTGGATCGCTACTGTGTCTCCTGCCATTCAGGGTCTGCACCTCCGCAGCGTGTCGATTTGACGGGCGACAAGACACGCTTCTTCAATATGTCGTATGATACGCTCTGCGATCGTCGCTTCGTGGAATTTTATTTTATCAACCCAGGGCCGACAGGTGTGTTTCCGGCCTTGCAGACAGGGTCCATGAAGAGCCGGATCACAAAAATTCTTGAAGAAAAGCACAAGGGGGTGGAGGTTGATCCCGAGAGTCGCCGCCGGATCTATGCGTGGATTGACTCGAATGTGATTTACTATCCGAGTTTCGACATGACGCGCCCCCATACGATGGGTGGCCGCGACACGTTTTACGACGTAGACCCCAATACACGCGGTCCCCTGAAGCCCCATCCGTGGTTTGCGCAGGTGGAGAAGATCTGTGACCGCCAGTGCGCGCAGTGTCATGGCGAACTGGGGGCTTCCGGCCTCTCCAATAAACAGCAATGGATCAATCTATCGCGTCCTCAGAACAGTCGGCTCTTGAACGCTCACCTCGCGAAGGAAGCCGGGGGATATGGCCTTGTGGGACGGAGCAACGGAAAACCTGATTTTCTGGTGTGGGAGTCAAGAAAGAATCCCCTTTATATCGAACTCTTTTCTGCTATTATGGAAGGCAAGCAAACTTTGGAGCGGAAGCCGCGCTTGGACATGCCAGGCGCAGTCATCATTCATCAGCCAACGGATTTCGGGCGTACATTCTAACAACAACAAAAGGAAATAATATGGTAAACTTCACACTGCATAATCCAGTCAAGCTCGTCTTCGGGAAGGGCATGATTGCTGAACTTAAAAAACTGATTCCTGCCGGCACCAAGGTCTTGATGACGTATGGCGGCGGCTCAATTAAGAAAAATGGGGTTTATGATCAGGTGCGCCAAGCCTTGGCAGGCTACGAGATGGTCGAGTTCGGCGGGATTGAGCCCAACCCGCAATATGAAACCTGCATGAAGGCTGCTGAGCTGGCCAAGAAGGAGAAGGTCGGTTTTATATTGGCTGTCGGCGGCGGCTCAGTTTTGGATGGAACCAAGTTCATCGCGGTTGCAGCAACCTATACAGCCGGCGATCCCTGGGAGATCATGGAAGGGAGAACGCCAGTGAAGGCTGCGTTGCCATTGGGCTCTGTGATGACCTTACCGGCAACAGGCTCTGAGATGAATACCTTTGCTGTGATTTCGCGCGCTGCGACCGGAGAAAAGCAAGCTTTTGGCTCCGAGCACGTCTATCCTAAATTTTCGATCCTCGACCCGGAGACAACCTTCTCGCTGCCGATGAAGCAGACGGAGAATGGCATCGTCGATACGTGGGTCCATGTGATGGAGCAATACATGAACGATGTGGAGTGCTCCGCCCTGACCTCGCGCATGGCGGAGTCGGTCTTAAAGACGCTCGTTGAATATGCGCCGAAGGTGAAGGCCAATCCGGATGATTATCAGGTGCGTGCTGAGCTGATGTGGTGCGCAACTGTCGGGCTGAATGGCTGGCTTGGGATGGGGGCTGCAGCGCAGGACTGGGCAACGCACATGATGGGACATGAATTGACTGCGATTTATGGTCTTGATCATGCGCGCACCTTGGCGATCATCATGCCAGCGGTCCATCGCTTCCAACTGAAGCGCAAGCAGGCTCGCTTGGCACAATTCGGAAAGCGCGTTTTTCACATTGTGGATGGCGATGAGGCCACGCGTGCGGCCCAGGCGATTGACCGGATGGAGGCCTTTTTCCAGTCCCTCGCGGTTGCAACACGGTTATCCGCTTATGGGATAGATGCCAAAGACGCAGGCCGGCAGGTCGCGGAGCGCTTAGCCAAGCGCGGAGCAAAGCTTGGCGAATACGGCGATATCGGACCAGCAGAGGTCATGTCGATTGTTGCGTTGGCACAATAAAGAAAGCGTTACAGTAAAAAAAGGAAAATCAAATGAAATCAATTCAGTTATCCATGATGTTTGTTGGAACCGTTGCAATCACCATGATCCTCTCAGGATGCGGTAAAAAACAAGCCGTCTACAATGTGACAGGCAACCCGTCACAATTGCTGGTCACCTTTGATCCGTCAGTCACCACGCCGGACGGGATGAGCATTGATCCCACTGGCGCATTAGTCGTGTCGTGCCCGAACTATGCAGACCAGACAAAGCCCGCCTGCTTCATGCGTGTTGAGAAGATAGGGGCTCCAGCAACGTTGCTTGCGCTCTCCCCTGTGCTCCCGGAAACAGGGCTCTCCTGTCCGATGGGCATCACATACGGTCCCGGTGGCGACCTGTTTGTCTGTGACAATCAAGCGTGGAGCGGTTCAGAGAAGGGACAGTTCAAGGGGCGTCTGCTGCGATTGAAGTTTGAAAACAACAAGCTCGTGAAGACCACCGTAATTGCCGAGGGCATGGAGCATCCGAATGGTGTACGTTTCCATAATGGACTGCTCTATGTGACGCAGAGCATGCTGACGCGCATCAAGGATCCGTCAGGACTGATGGTCAGCGGGGTCTACCGTTTCAGTCCGGATGATGTGGGGCTGAAAATCGCCAATACGCTCGAAGACAGCAGTCTGATTGTCAAGTTTGTGACGAAGAACAAGAACTGCCAGTATGGTGCGGACGGGCTTGTGTTCGACAGTAAGGGGAATCTGTTCGTCGGTAACTTTGGCGATGGCCTCTTGCACAAGATCACCTTTGGTGCCAATGATAAGGTCACGGGGTGCACGGATTTTGCAAAGACCGACTTCGACTATAGCCTTGATCCCAAGAAGCCAGGCTTCCTTGATAAGGCCATGCAGGCGCAGATGCGCACGACCGATGGCATTTGCATTGATGAAAAGGACAATATCCTTGTAGCGGACTTCTCAAATAACGCCATTGCGAAGGTGACGCCCGAAGGTGTCATCTCTGTTGTCTGGCAGAACGGCGACAGCACGGGCGTGGACGGCATGTTAAACGAACCCGGCGAGCCGATTATCTGGAAGGGGTTCATTGTTGTCTGCAACTTTGACGCTGTCTTTGGCCCGAACCATACCGACAAGATCAACACCAAAGCCGACATGCCCACGACATTGGTCGGCATTCCGCTGAAGTAAATGGTTGAAACAAAAGTAATATCCGAATATGTGGATGAAACGGCGCCGGATGGTTCCGAGGTTCGCCTGTTGTTCAGGCGTCCGGGAGCCAGCATGGCGCATTTTCGTCTGGGCGTCGGGAAGATATCCTTGGCGGTTCTCCATCGATCTGTTGAAGAGTTGTGGTATATTGTTTCTGGACAGGGCGAAATGTGGCGCGAGGGCGACGGAGAGGAGTCCATTGTTCTGCTGAATCGCGGCGTCGGACTCTCCATTCCGCCGGGTGTGTCTTTCCAGTTCAGGACAGTGGGTGACGAGCCGTTGGAGGCTATTGCCGTGACAATCCCGCCGTGGCCGGGGGCTGACGAGGCATGCAGGACTCCAGGATGCAAGGCATGGAATAACGTATGAAGCTTCTTTTTTTAGGGACAGGTACGTCTGTAGGCATTCCGATGATCGGATGCCATTGTCCTGTATGCGCGTCAGATGATAAACGTAATGTGCGGCGTCGGAGCAGCCTCTATGTGACGACGGAGGAGATTGCCTTTGTCATTGATACGCCACCGGACTTCAGGCAGCAGATGTTGGATTTTCACATTGAACGGTGTGATGCCGTGCTCTTCACGCATGCGCATGCGGATCACATATTTGGGTTTGATGATATTCGGCGGTTCAATACGATTCATAAGCGTGTGTTGCCTGCCTACGCGGAAGCTGAAACCATGGCGGATATTCGGCGTGTGTTCAACTATATCGATCATCGGCCTTCACAGTTGGGACTCTATCGCGCCCAGATAGACTTTCATGAAGTGACAGGGCCCTTCCAGATCGGGGATATTCATATTGAGCCGGTCCACGTTGAACATGGGGCATCAATGACCGGGTACTTGTTGGAACATCAGGGCAAACGCGTGGGGTACGTGCCCGACTGCCACCAGATGTCACAGGAGGCGATTCAGAAACTGAAGGGCGTGGATATCATGATTTTAGATTGCTTGCGCTATCGCACGCATCCTGCGCACCTGAGCGTCGAGCAATCCCTTGCCTATCTTGAGCAGATCAACCCTGGTCAGGCTTATCTGACGCACCTCTGCCACGACATTGCCCATGCCACACTTCAGGCCTCGCTACCTCAGCATATCCATGTGGCTTACGATGGCTTGACCATTGATGTATGCGGTCAAGGTACGGCAGAATGATGGCTAAGACAGGAGCGCGGGCATCTTGCCCGCTGGCCCCGGCCCTTGAGGTCTCAGTCTCGCCTGTGTATCGTGCGAAGCAGGGTAGGGGCGTATTTCACTTCGGCAGCTGCCGGACCGCCTCGCCAAGCGGGCAAGATGCCCGCGCTCCTTTCTTTGGATGATAGGGCGCGTTCGCTTCGGCAAAGCGTCCCTGCCGTGAATTAGCCGTGCCTTTGGCGGCATTCGATGCGAAAAAAAAACGATATTAAGTCGTTATTTGGCTTCTCGCTCATTGATGCGGGGGCATGCTGGGAGTTCGGCGCCGCTCATCTGGTACCGTTGCCTGGAGATGGGAATGCTTTTCGAATACAAGACCCACTTCATCGCCCAATTATGCGGGTGATATTTGCCGTGACCTCTTCGGATTTTGCCATGTTTCTCCATCTCGACAACAACGTCATGAATATGGTCCTTCGACTGCTGTTTATCATAGCGGAGACGGCGGACGCGCCTAATGACAACGAACCCGATACCACCAACGATAAGAAGGAGAAGTGATATGCCAAGGATCTGCTCGATTAGCTGGTCAATTTGCATGCTTGTTTTTCGTGCTTTTGGTGTGTTTCGTGGAAAAAATTTCCCATGAAGACTGAACCCCGAACCCTGCCCCCTCGTTACTCCAGCTTGAATTCGATGGTTATTTCATCGTGTTGCTTGAGGAAGGCGACGGTGAGTCCGCGGATCGGTGCACAATTCGCTGCAGCTTTCAGGACGGTCGAATCAAAATGAGCGCTTCCGGAGGACTGCGTGATTCGATAGATGCTGATGCGTCCTGCGGCATCCAGGCGAATATAGAGTTTCGCTGGACGTGAGCCGGCTTCGCTTTCGCCGGGTTGATCCCAGGCTTCATAGAGCGCGTTTCGGACTAAGCTGACGCACATCGATATTTCATTGGCGGGGAGCTGATTACGTGTCCCAGCCTTAGCACCGCTGGCGAGCGCATTGGCAATCTCCTTCGAGGAAAGTTGCTTGTCAGTCACCCGCTTCAGCTTTGTAAAATCGACTTTCGGTTTTTCCGGCGGCAATTTCACGCGCTCACCCTTCTTAAACTCCTTGGGCTTCTCGGGGTCTTTGGGCTTCGGCGGATCCTTCGGTTTGTCAGGTTCCTTGGGTTTCTTTTTCTCAAGAACCACCGCGTCTTTGACAGGGTCCGGCAATTTTTTGAGCGGCACTGGTTCGACGACATCCGGCTCGTCGATTTTCGGGGGCTGTTTGGGCGGCTGCTTGTCAGGCTGAGCAGGGGGAATGAGGTTTTCCTCCAGCACCACGGTGAATTCGACGATCTCAACCGGCTGCTTTTGAAACGCCGGCAAGAGCGGAATGATGATGGCGCACAGCAAGACCAGACCGTGCAAGACGCACGACCAACGGAGTGAAATTTTATTGATAGGACCGGACATATTCACGTAAGGAGGTAATCAGACCTTATGGGGTGTTAGTCGGCAAGCGTCACCAGTGCCATCTTGGTGATTCGAACTTTGTAGAGCAATTTGACAACCGCCATGACCTTTCCATAGTCGAGGCGTTCATCCGCGCGAACGAGGACTGCGGTGTCAGCGTCATCAGCCGCCAGGTTGCCCAGTGTCTTTTCAAGGTCGTCAAGCGAGACGGAACGATTGTTGAAAAAGATCTTGCCTTGGGCATCCAGCGTGAGGATATTCGCCTTCTTGTCCGGCAGCACATCCGCCTTGCCTTGCGGGAGGCGTACAGAGATGCCTTGCTCAAGCGCAGGCATGGTAATAATGAAGGTGATGAGCAACAGAAACGTCAAATCAATCAACGACGTCATGTCGATGTTGTTGATGATTTTTGAAGGCTTCTTATGACTCAAGCGACGGAGTGACATTAGTTTTCCCCTCCTTTGAATTCACAGCCGATACGGCCTGTGAGTTCATCGGCGAAGCCCTCCATGTCATTGTTGATTTGGCGGACTTTGCTGGCGAGGTTATTGTAGAAAATGGCGCAGGGGATGGCCACGAGCAGGCCCACAACCGTGGTCAGAAGGGCTGACGATATGGCCGGGGCCATGACGGAGAGCAACACGGTGTTTTTTTCGCCAAGGCTGGCAAAGGCGTCCAGCACACCCCATACGGTTCCGAGGAGCCCGAGCATCGGGGAGGCGGTGACAATGGTCGCGAGCATGCCCATGCCGTGTTCCACGCGGATTTCCTCCTCCATGACGACATGTTCACAGGTGCTCCGGACGAGTTCCAGCTCAGTCGGGGCGAGCGCTGCGCGTTCCGCGCCACCCTGGGTGCGGCTGATGACGGTGCGGCGGGTGTCAGGATCGAGAAATTTCAGGGTACGCTCACTGGTCCGGTCGTAGATGAGCGCGAGGGAGGTCAGCGTCATCTTTTTACGTGAAAGATAGAGCGCCAGGACATCGCCGCCGGCGATAAAATCACGGAAAAACCGCTTGTTATTGTTCACAATGCTCGCGAGTTCCTTGTTTTTCCCGATGATGATGGCGGCTCCAATAATTGAGCTGGCGAGTTGGATGAGCACAATGGCTTTTCCCATCAAATTTGAAACCATGAAGCCGTCGACAAGCGATGCCAGAGGTAAAGTCACTGTAAGCGAGGTGGCAAAATCAATCATAAAAATCTCCTGTTTCTCCCGTAAAACGTAAAGAATGCGTCACCAGCCTTGGGATGTCAATACAGAATCGTTTTTTTACCGTAATTTTTTCAACCGTTTTTAATGAAAGGTTCTTGACTCCCTGTTGAATTAATCAGAAAATATAACTGTTTTAGAAGCTTAAGGATTTTTTAAACGTATGCGCATTATTGGTGTTATTCCATCACGGTGGGGGTCCACCCGTTTTCCGGGAAAGAGTCTCTATCCGATTTGTGGCAAACCTTTGGTTCAGTGGGTGGTCGAATCGGTCAAACGGTCTCGTTTGCTGGACGAGGTGATTGTCGCGACAGATGACGAGCGGATCGCCTCGGCGGTCAGTGGTTTTGCTAAAGTGGCCATGACGCGGCCGGACCATCCCTCCGGGACGGATCGTGTGGCTGAGGCAGCGCAAGCGGGTGATGACGATATTGTGATTAACATCCAGGGGGATGAGCCCCTGATCAATCCTGA
This sequence comes from uncultured bacterium, assembly GCA_942493055.1. GTDB lineage: Bacteria > Verrucomicrobiota > Kiritimatiellia > RFP12 > UBA1067 > CAIZQW01. Next base: position 5,977,375 of record OW818680.1, read on the forward strand.
TTTGATTGATGCGCTGGCTCTGCGGATGAAGACGGACATGGGGTGGGCTATGGCGACAGCGGCCTGTCCGATTCGCAATCTGCGTGACCTTGAGGCACGCACCGTAGTCAAGGTCGTCTTGGCTCAGGACGGAGGTGCCTTGTATTTTTCACGCTTGCCGATCCCTTGCCGTCGTGATGGCGAGCCGGATTTGAGTTCAGGGCTCTATTTGAGGCATCTGGGCATTTATGCGTATCGCGGCGCTTTTTTGAAGCGGCTTGTGTTGGAAAAGCCCTGTGCGTTGGAGCAGACGGAGAGCCTTGAGCAGTTGCGCGCCTTGTATATGGGCGGCCGCATTGCTGTGATTCAGACCAATGAGTTGGGTGTCGGCGTCGATACGCCGGAAGACGTGGCGGTTGTTGAAGCGATTATTCGGAAGCAAACATTATGAAAAAAATCAAAGTAGGAAAAGCGATTTTCGGCGGCCAGCAACTTGCTTTCATTGCAGGGCCCTGCGTGATCGAATCTGTTGAAGGCACCATGGACTTGGCAGAGAAACTGGTGAAGCTTGCAAAAGAGCTGAAGGTTCCCTTTGTTTTCAAAGCCTCCTTTGACAAGGCCAACCGGACGTCGATTGACTCCTATCGCGGACCTGGCATTTTAGAGGGGCTTGAGATCCTGAAGGAGGTCCGCGACCGTTTCAACGTGCCGGTGCTGACTGACATTCACGAAGCCTGGCAAGCTGAGTTTGCGGCTGACGTTGTCGACATCCTTCAGATTCCCGCCTTCCTCTGTCGCCAGACCGACTTGGTGGTGGCGGCTGCGGAGACCGGGAAAGTGGTGAATGTCAAGAAAGCGCAGTTTCTCGCCCCCGAGGATATGCGCAATGTGATAGCCAAGATCGAGGCGGTCGGCAACACGAACATTATTTTGACGGAGCGCGGGGCAAGTTTCGGGTACAACAATTTGGTCGCTGATATGCGCAGCCTGCTGATTATGCGTGAATTCGGCTATCCGGTTGTCTTTGATGCCACGCATAGCGTTCAGCGTCCCGGGGGCGCCGGCACCACCAGTGGCGGGGATGGTCGGTGGGCTCCTGCCTTGGCGCGCGCGGCTGTGGCAACGGGTGTCGATGGGATTTTCATGGAAACGCATGTCAATCCTGCAGAGGCGCTGTCGGACAAGGCCAATGCGATTGCCTTCAAGGATCTGAAACGCGTCTGGCAGAAGCTGCTCGCGATTCATGCGATTGTTTCTAAAGGAGTGGTTTGAGTTTGAGGCTCTGTAACTGATGAGACGTACAATTACATATCTGTTTTTAGCTTGCCTGTCCGTAGGGGCTGTGCTGGCGGAAAACGCGGAGACGGCAGACGCGCGTGCCACGCGCTGGCTGACGAATCGGCAGGATGTGGCGTCGTGGAAGATGCTGGTTGAGAAGTGGGATGCTTCGAAGGCGGCATTGACGTCGCCTATTGAAAATTTAACCCTGCCCGTTGCCCACTATGCTGACGGCCGGAAGCGGATTGTCTTGGTTGCGCGCCGTGCCCAGATCCTTTCAGAAACGTTAATCTTTGCAGAAGGCGTTCAATTGCAGATGCTCACGCCGGACGGAAAGTCGGATGGTGTTGTGCTTGCGGAAGATTGCTTGCTGGATCAATCGACGAAACGCGGATATTGCAAGGGGACGGTCACCGTTACCAAGGGAACGGATCGTATCAACGGACGTGGTCTGCTGTTTGCAGGAGACGACCAGTTCATCAAAATTTTATCCGAATGTCAAATTCGGACGTTTCGCATGCCTGCGAAATTCGGGAGATTATCATGATGATGTTCAAGACCATTTTTACGTGTGTCATGTGCACACTTCTTGCTGCACAGTTTGCGGTAGCACAGGGCGATGCTGCTGAGGGGTTGCTCAATCAGTTGGTGACGCCTAAGCCAGCGGTGACCGTGCCGGCAAAGCCTGTTGAGGCAAAAGCGCCGATCGTAGGTGTGCCAGGCCTTTCTGACAAGCCGCTTGTTCCGGCCCCGAAGTTCCCTGTGCTGAGAGAGCCTGCTGTGAGTGCGCCGATACCAGCAGAGAAGCCGGTTGAGGCTCAGGCTGTGAAAACGCCTGAAGAGAAACCGGCCGAGGTTCAGTCCGTGAAAACGCCTGAAGTGAGCGTGCCTGTTGTTGCGCCCAAGGCTGAGCTGCCTGCTAGCATTCTGAATACGAACAAGCCGACGTTCTCGCTTGCGCACCCCAAAAAGCGTGGCGGCGGAGCAAGTTTTTTGAATCGGGCAAATACAGCGACCAACACGCCGCAACGCGAAACAGTGATTACCTCAGACAAGATCGATTTCGACAATCGCGAGGGAGTCATCCTGTTTGACGAAAACGTCTTTGTGGATGATCCGCAGTTTAGCATGCGCTCCGATCGGCTGTTGATTTTCATGGAAGGAACAAACGATGTTAGCCAGGTGATGTCCATTGGAAATGTCGTCTTCTCAAACGAGATGCGCTCGGCAACCTGTGACAAGGCGATCTATACCCGTAAGGATGGGCAAATTGTGATGACCGGTGATGTGCGCCTGAAGACCGAGGGCGAAACGGCTGGTGAAGTACGGGGTGAAAAAGTGGTCATCTGGGTGGATGATGAGCGCGTGGAGGTGCTCAAGGGAGCAAGGATCACCTTGCCGCCTGGGGCATTCAAGAAAGCAGCCGACAGTGAGAAGAAAGAGGGCAAGGGTGACAAGAAGAAGGATGAGCCCCCCCAGGCTAAATGATTTTGCGAAAACCCCTTTGTATTTGAAGCTAAAAATGTTGGATAGGGATTCATGAACGAGAACGAGACAATAGTTGCAAATAATGCTCTCCCGGACATACAGGCCACGGGGCTCGTGAAGCAATACGGGACGCGGACAGTGGTGAACGGGGTGTCCATCAATGTCCGCTGTGGAGAGATTGTCGGATTGCTCGGGCCAAATGGAGCTGGTAAGACAACGACCTTCTACATGCTGGTCGGGTTAGTCAAGCCGAATGAGGGCGTAGTTTCCTTCCGTGGCATCAATGTCACGCGGACCCCGGTGTATCGTCGGGCGCGCATGGGCATTGGCTATTTGGCGCAGGAAGCGTCCATTTTTCGCAAGCTGACGGTTGAAGAGAATGTGTTGGCCATTTTGGAAACGTTGAATTTGACAAAGATGCAACGCAAAGAGCGTGCGGAGGAGTTATTAGCCAGCCTCGGGTTGACCAAGGTTACGAAACAACGGGCGTACACCTTGAGCGGCGGAGAACGCCGCAAGCTTGAAATTGCCCGTGCCCTGGTTCGCAGTCCGGCGATCCTCATGTTGGATGAACCTTTTAGCGGGGTTGATCCTTTGGCTGTGCATGACATTCAGGAGATTGTGCGCGGGTTACGCGATAAAGGGCTTGGGATCATCGTGACCGATCATAACGTTCGCGAGACGCTCTCTATTGTGGACCGTGCGTATTTGGTTTATGATGGTCAAATTTTGTGCGAGGGGACAAGTGAATTTCTCGTACAGGATGAATCCGCGCGTCGGTTTTATCTGGGCGCGAATTTTAGAATGTAAAACAACAACGAAAGGTAGGTGCCTATGTCCATTGAAGTAAATGTGCGTCACGAGACAGAAGAATCCACAAAAAAGTTTGCAGAACTGTATGCTGAACAATGTGCAGAGCAGATCGTATCCAAGTTCAACAAGATTGATAATGTGCATGTTGTTCTTGATCATCAGCGTCATCTGTTCGAGGCGGAATTTGTTGCCCATATCAAGGGTCATACCGTTCGCGCCAAGGAGCATGCTGTGAACCTGCGTTCAGCAATTGATACAGCTGCAGCACGAGTAATCAAGCAATTGCGCAAGATTACCACCAAGGTTGAAGCCATCCATACGCATCAGACGAAGCACGTCTAATGACAGACAAAACAAAAGATGAGGTCCTTCTCCAGCACGCTCGTGTAACGGTCCGTCAGTTCTTTCATGAGGGACTTGAACGGCTGAAACTCGAGTTACTGGCTGGCAAACGCGGGATTGACCGCGTATTGACGGAGCCGTTGCTCCACCGTCCTGGCTTGGCGCTGACAGGTTTTTATGAGCACTTTGCCTGGGAGCGCGTCCAGACGGTCGGCATGGCGGAGCATGGCTATCTCTCGTCCCTGCCTGAGGCGTTGCGCAAGCAGCGCGTTGAAGAACTCTTTGCGATGAATATCCCCTGCATGGTCTTTACGCGCGGGCTGGATGTTTTTCCTGAGATTCTCGATGTGGCAGAGCGGCTGGGAGTGCCAGTTATGAAGTCGGCGATGGTGACGCGTGAGTTTTTGCGTCATGCGACCTTCTTGCTGGAAGAGCTCGACGCCCCGCGCTGTAAGGTCTATGGGACCATGATGGAAGTGTCTGGGATGGGCATTTTTATTGAAGGAGCGCCTGGCTTGGGAAAGAGCGAAACTGCGCTCGGGTTGATCAAGCGCGGACATGCGTTGGTGGCCGATGACTTGACCCAGTTCCGTCGAGATAGCAATGGACGGCTGATCGCGTCTGCTTTAAATGTGACAAAGTTCTTCATGGAGATTCGTGGGATCGGCATTATTTATGTGCCTGCGATTTTCGGCGTGACTGCGGTCCGCGGTGAAAAACATGTTGATCTCGTCATTACCTTGATGCGTCAGGCGGATGTCGATGCAGAGCTTGACCGCACAGGGACAGAAGATTTATTTCGTGAGTTTCTGGGGATCTCGGTCCCTCAGCGGATTGTCCCTGTTGCGCCAGGGCGAGACCTCGTCAATTTGGTGGAAACGGCAGCGCAAGAGTATAAGTTACGTATGACGGGGTATGTTGCCGTCTCTGAATTAGATGCACGCATTAAAAAGCAACATGATGTTACATGGAGAAAATCAAATGGGACTCTTTGAAAAAACCCAGGAATCGCGGACGATGGTCCTGCTGAACAAGTACGGTATGCACGTGCGTCCGGCAGGACTGTTTGCCAAAGTTGCCTCACGATTTAATGCGGATGTCGAAGTCGAGAAAGACGGAAGTATTGTGTCCGGCAAAAGCATCATGGCGTTGATGACGTTGGAAGCGGTATGCGGGACGTGTTTGCGTGTCACGGCGAGTGGCCCGCAATCGAGGGAAGTATTGGACGAACTCGAAGCCCTTGTGGCAAGGAAATTTGATATTCCTGATGAACAGTAATCTTGATAGTTTTTATGATATCCATGAGAGTGGCATGCAGATGTTTAACGGCATAGCTGTCTCCCGAGGGTTCGTCTCTGCGCGTGCGTATGTGTTCCGACCCCTGAATAGTGAAGCTGTTTCGGAAGTCAAAATTACGCAGGCGGATGTGGATTCCGAACTCCAGCGGTTTGATGTTGCGATTGAACGGACGAAAGAACAGATTCGTTTGATGGCCAATAAATTGCGCAACCAGCATGGCAGTGTGGCGACCATTATGGATGGACACGAGATGCTGGTTGAGGATGTCTCTGTCATTGATTTTTGCAAGAAGCGGATTAGTGAGCACTTGTATAATGCAGAGTGGGCTGTTTCAGCTGCTGCCAATCATTTTGCAGGAATCTTCGGCAAGATGAAAGATGAGTACTTGAAAGAACGCGCCAACGATGTGCACGACATCGCGCGTCGTATTTTGAGGAATTTACGTGGACAGGGCGACCAACTGCTTTCTATCACCGAGCCCAGCATTATTGTTGCCTCAGAGCTGACGCCATCAGAAACCATCTTGTTGCCGAAGCATTTGGTCGTAGGTATTGCGACTGATCGTGGAAGTGTTACCTCACACGCATCGCTTCTGGCTCGGGCAATGGGCATCCCTGCAGTTGTGGGCATCGGACGCTTTTCTGATCATGTACGCACCGGCAACCGTCTTCTGTTGGATGGCTCGCGTGGAAGGGTCGTCCTGAACCCTGGCGAGGCAACGCAACAGGCGTTTGAGAAAGTCGTCGCGCGCGCACACACCATTGGTGAGTCGGTAGACCAATTCCGTCTGAAGCCGGGCTTGACGCGCGATGGTCATCCGGTTCCGTTGCTGGCTAATGTGGATCACACGACTTCCCCTGAACGACTCGTCGCTGTTAATGCGGAGGGCGTGGGTTTATTCCGTTCTGAGTATCTCTGGCTCTCACTTGACCGCGAGCCGACAGAGGATGAACAATACGAGGCTTACTCGAAATTAGTCCGCGCCTTGCCAAAAGACCAAGAGTTTGTCATTCGTGCCTTGGACTTGGGCGGTGACAAGATGGTTACGGGATCGCATTTTAAAGAGGCTAATCCTTTCTTAGGGAATCGCTCGATCCGCTTTTTGCTGAATGATCCACCCATGTTCAGGAGGCAATTGCGTGCCATTTTAAGGACCAGTGTGCATGGAAATGTTTCGCTGATGTATCCGATGATTGCAACGCTTGACGAATTCCGCTCAGCTAATGCGGAGTTGAATCACTGTAAAAACGCATTACAATCTGAGGGCATACCGTTTAATCCGGAGATCAAGACCGGGGTTATGATTGAAGTTCCCTCTGCTGCGTTAATCGCGGACGAACTCGCCAAGGAGGCTGCTTTCTTTTCCATTGGCACGAACGATTTGGTTCAATACACCTTGGCAGTTGACCGCTTGAATGAAACGGTCTCTCGTCTCTATCAGCCAACACATCCTGCTGTTCTGCGCTTGATTGATATGACTGTGCGCGCCGGGCATGCCTATAATCGTCCTGTGGCGGTGTGCGGCGAAATGGCTTCTGATCCGGTATTGGCCATCTTACTGGTCGGTCTGGGGGTTGATGAATTGAGTGTCGCCCCGAATCAAATTCCGCAATTAAAATATGTACTCAATCAGGTGACCCTGCAAGATGCCCGTGCATTGGCGCTCGAAGTTCTTGCTCAAAGTCATTGCTATGGCGATGAGATCTATGCGCATTGCAAGGCGACAATCAAGAAGTGGGTGCCTGATGTCTTCTTCCTCTAGGAGCGTTTAAAGGTCCGCTCGGCTATGCCACACGTTGCTCACGATACGTTGGTTCGCTTCCCTGTCGTTGAACTATTCGAATCACTCCAAGGGGAGGGCGCAAACGCAGGATTGCCTGCGCTCTTCCTTCGTTTAGGGGGCTGTAATTTGTCCTGCCCCTGGTGTGATACGGAGTATTCGACCTTTGAAATGTTGGATATTGAAACGATTCTCAAGCGACTTTCAGCCCATCCGTTGAAACACCTCATCTTGACGGGGGGCGAACCGCTTATCCTTCCAGCTTTGGATCATTTGCTGGCCCGGTTGAAACAGGCTGGATACTGGGTGGCTTTGGAAACGAATGGCCTGATCAATCCTTCTCACCCCATACGGCAGCTCCTGGATTATGTTTCAGCGTCCCCCAAGGCGCATGCGGCAGCTGACTATCTGGAGTCGCGTATGATTCGTCAGGCCGATGAGGTGCGTATTGTGGTGGAGAACGATGTGTTTGACTTCTGCAAACAGATGCGCCAGCAAATCGCTGCAACGCATTACTTCCTTTCACCGTGCGAGCGGAAGGGCCAAATGAATATAGAAGAAGCGCTCGTGATGCTGAAGCGCCTGAACAGGGATGAACGGATAAACCCTTGGCGTCTCTCCCTCCAACTCCATAAGCTGATTGGTATCCGTTAGCGCACAAGAGCTTTACGGGACCATTTGTATCTGAACACGTACGATACCATTGGAGACCGTCGTCTGAACAGGACCTAGCTGATGCGAGGAACTGGGGATATAGAATTGCTTTAAGATTTTCGCGTTCGGATTTCCGATCGGGGAAGCAATGAGGGAAAGCACATTGCCTTCGGTTGAGACAAGGACGCTCTTCTCGTCCATCTGCTGAGACAAGACAAAGGCGATCTGGTAGAGGCCTTCATGCTCTCGCATATCCGCTGCCTGGCGGACAGGTGCATCCTGCCAGCCACTGTCATGTGAAAGCACACGTGCAATCCGGCTGACACGGGACTGGGTCACCCCCTCAGGCGAAAAGGAGAGGGTATGCTGGGATGCGGCTACGACATAATGCTTGGGTTCCTCATCCCGCTCTGCGTGAGTGGATTGCCTTTCGAACGGGGTCATGGCCGTACGGCGCACCTCCGCTTCCTTCCTTGCGTCGAAACGATTGAGAAGGAGAAGTGTCACGATCACGACCAAAAGCAGTCGATCAAACCAGGCTAATAAACTATTGGGGCTTGCACTCATTATTCCTCTCTGCATCGTGTGTTAGCACAAGCCATGCCAGCAATTCAGTTGCATCCTGGGAATACACGAAGGGGTAGCTTGGAGTAGTGTCAATAAGTCTTAGAAGTGTCAGTAAGTGTCAGTAAGTTGGGAATCAGCGGCAGCCATCCGAATGACGCGAAAGGCACGAATATGAAAGAACATCGAACATTCAACATCGAACATCGAACTTCCAACCTGAACCCTGAACCCCGAACCCTGACCCCCAAGTTAAAGACAGGCCCCCGTCATCCTCAAGAAGCCAAATTGTCATGATTAGACGCGCCAAATTGTCGCGGACAGCTTGTCTTTAAGCGTCAAAGTTGGTATTTTAGTACCCTTTCAAGTTTACACGACAAAGGCATGGTATTTGCTAAATAAAGGATAATGATCTTGGGACAACAAAAACAACAGAAGCCGCCGCTCAGGCTGGAGTACATTCTGCTCATAGCCTTTTTAGTATTTATGCTACTCGCAGGAGCGGGGCTCTATTTTCTCAAGAAGACGCATGACCGGCAGACCCGACTGGCCGCCACGGAGTTTGTACTGAACAGAGGTGTCCTGCTCATAAACACGGTATGCGCGATGGAGGGGGTCTCCTCGACAAATGCGACACTTGAAGTCTGGAAAACGCTCTCGGATAGCGCGGATACGATATTTGACGTGAGACCCGATGTTCAGTCGCTCTCCATCATGCGCGATGGCGTAACCGTATTCCATCGTCAGTCTCAGGGCTTTGAAACAGCTCTTGCAACGAATGGCCTATCAGCCGTCGCGGGCGAAACGGAAACCCTTATGGCTGGCAGCACGCTTGAAATTGGTGGCGAGCTTCAGCCGGTCTTTGTCTTTTCCCGCGCGATTTCATCACCTGATGGCAAGGCGACTGTCGTTGAAGCGACCGTAAAGCGCGGCGCCGTTGGACAGGCCGAGCAAACGGCCCGCAAGGCCGTCTCCTCGCTCTTTCTCTTCTCGATGGTCCTGCTCATCCTCTCCTTCAGCGCCTGCGCTGGCGTGCTGGTCTTAGCGGTGCTGCGTGATCGGCGTCGCGAGGAGCGCTCGCGCCAGGAGGAGCATCTGACCTTCTCAGGTGTCCTGGCCAACGGCATCCTGCATGACTTCAGGAATCCGATGTCTGCGGTTCGCCTGGATGCGCAGATGCTGGAGCGCGAAATGCAACGGGACGGCGGTTTTAGGCCCGAGCGTGTCACGGAGCTTTCAGGACGCATCTCGCGCACCATGACACGCATGGATAAAATCTTCCATGAATTTCTCTTCCTTGCAAAACCGGCGGATGAGAAACCAGAGGTTGTCCATCTGGCCCACGTCATTAAAGAGTGTATCGATACGCTCTCGCCGCGCATTGAGCAGGCTGAGGTCCAGGTCCATGTGAATAGTCCGGAGGACTTGCCGGGCGCCGAGGCCTATCCCTTTGCGATCCGCCGCGCGTTTTTAAACGTGCTGGTGAATGCGCTTCAGTTCGCACCCAAAGGCTCTTCGGTGGATGTAAACGTGACGCATCTGGATTCAGTCCTGGTGACGGAAATTCTAGATCGCGGTCCTGGCATCCCCGAGCAGCACCTGAAAAAAATATTCGATCTCTTTATGACGACCCGGCCGGAAGGCACCGGGCTGGGGCTCTTCCTGGCGCGTACTGCCATTCAGCGGTGCAAGGGCACGATTGAAGCCTTGCCCCGTGAGGGCGGCGGAACGTGTATCCGCATTGTTTTACCCTGTGTGAAAAAAACGAATGAATGATCTTCACTTACGAAGGAATCAACATTACTATGAACCCGACCATCCTGATTATTGAAGATGATGCTGATAATGCCCGCTCCATGCACGAAGTCGCGGAGGATGCCGGCTTTAACGTGATTGATGCGGCAACCGGGAAGGCGGGTGTTGACCTTTTTAAACAGCACCTGCCGGACATCGTCTTAAGCGACTTGGTCTTGCCGGATATTGACGGACTCGAAGTGCTTTCGCAATTGCGTGCCCTGCAACCTGATGTTCCGGTGATTATTATGACCGCCTACGCATCGGTTGAGACAAGCGTACGCGCGATGCGCAACGGTGCATATGATTACATTACGAAACCGCTTGATCTGGATGATATCCAATCTAAGCTGCGCCGCGCCTCGGAAACCTCACGGCTGCGCCATCAGGTCGATCAGCTTTCACAGTCGGTCCGCGAACGCTTTGCCTCAACAGCGATCATTGCCGAATCACCCGGAATGAAGACGGTTGTCTCTCAGATCGAAGCCCTGGCCGATACCATGGCCACCATATTGATCTCGGGTGAAAGCGGAACCGGTAAGGAGTTGGTCGCCCGCGCGCTGCACGTGGATTCAAAGCGCGCAGAGGGCCCGTTTGTAGCTGTGAATTGCGGTGCCTTTGTCGAGTCCCTCCTGGAATCAGAACTCTTTGGTCATGAAAAGGGCTCCTTCACCGGCGCGTCGAGTCTTCATAAGGGCGCGTTTGAGCGTGCGGATGGCGGGACGCTTTTCCTGGATGAAATAGGGGATGCGCCGCTCTCCGTCCAGGTGAAGTTGCTGCGCGCCTTGGAAGAGCGTGAGATCCGGCGCGTCGGCGGACGTGAGGTCATTAAGGTGAATGTACGCATGGTCTCTGCGACCAATAAGAATCTGGATGCCCTGGTGACCGAGGGGAAGTTCCGGGAGGATTTGCTCTATCGCTTGAATGTGGTGACGTTGCGCGTGCCGCCTCTGCGAGGACGCAAGGAGGATATTCGCAAGATGACAGACCGTTTTATCGCGAAGTCCTCTTCTGAAAACAACAAGACCATTGCGGCGGTTCGCCCTGATTTCTATCGCGCCTTGGAATCGTATGACTGGCCCGGGAATGTTCGGCAGTTGCGCAATATGGTCGAGTCCGCGGTCTTGCTCTCTCCGGATGGGATTCTCTCTTCGCTTTCTGTCGTCCTGCCCGGCAGCACCCGCGCCTTGTCCGGCGAACTCTCTGTTCCGGAGGGAATGACCCTTGAGCAGATCGAGTGCGCGATCTTGGAGGCCAAGTTGCGCAGCAACAATGGTAACCGGACGCTGACGGCAGATCAGCTCGGTCTTTCGCGCCGCACGATTCAACGTAAAATTAAAGAACACCATTTGCCCTACTGATATGCAAGAGACACTCAGAAAGCCTTCAAAAAAACATGGTCCGCGCGGCGTTGACATCCTTCATGAGGACCGTGATATTTTCGTTGTCTGCAAGGCTGTCGGCGTGCTCTCCACGGGGACGCGCCGCGATGAGGCGTTCACGGCGGAGAACGTGCTGAGCAACTATCTGCGTAAAGGATGCGCGCGTTCGAATAAACATGTGTACCTGGTTCATCGCCTGGACCGCGAAACCTCGGGCATCATGTTGTTTGCAAAGACAGAGGAGGCGCAGGAACGTCTCAAGGACAACTGGTCCAACAATGAGAAGATCTATTATGCTGCTGTCCGGGGCCACCTGAAGGAGAAGCAGGGTACCCTCACGAGTTATTTGGCCGAGGATGATGATCTGTTTGTCTACTCGGTGAAAGATCCGGCGCATGGAAAGCTCTCCAAGACAGCGTATGAGGTCGTTGCTGAAAACGCGACCATGAGCCTAGTTAAAATCAATCTCCTCACAGGACGCAAAAACCAGATCCGGGTCCAGTTTGCAGAAATCGGGCATCCCGTGGTCGGTGACCCGAAATACGGTCATAATGACCCCTTCCGTGAACGCCTCTGCCTTCATGCGAAGTCCATCGCCTTTGACCATCCCTATTCCGGCAAGCGCCTCTCCTTTGATACGCCGTTGCCGCAGACATTTCTTCGGTTGTTTCCGCACGTCTAGGTGGCTAGGGGTCGGGGTTCAGGGTTCAGTGTTGGAACCACAAAATCCACAAAACGCACAAAAAGATTAAGATGGTTGCGATCATGCAGTGCAGTGAAAGGAGCGCGGGCATCTTGCCCGCATAGAGCCGAGACGGCTCTTCCACCTTGCATTGCTGCGAAACGAACGCGCGTATCTTGATAAGGGGACAGACAATCTGGCTCCATTAAAAGCCCCGCCTCGTCCCAAAATTTGTTCATCTATAGATAATTTCAACTTGCTTTGTGCGTCAATAAGCGCAAAAATTAACCCACTGTTGGCTAGGCTGGCAGTAAAAAATTAACTGAGCTATATTAAACGTGTGGTAAAGAAATAATCAGACGAAAGGAAACAGAAGGTATGAGAACGAGCAGAGCTATCAGAGCAGTAACGGTGTCTGGAATCGCGGTGTTTTTGTTGGGGAACGGAATTCCAGTTTGGGGACAGGAAGCGGTGCCTCCGGTCCGGGATCCTCAATCGGCTATGCAGGAAATCGATCGCAAGATTGAGGAATTGCAGCAGCAGAAGGAATCGCTCCAGCGTCAGGCGGAACAAATGGAAGTCCTCTCGGACCTGCAGAATCAAGCCCGTGATCGCAGGGATGAAATGGCCGGCGAGTTGAATGAAATCGCTAACGCCGAAGAGACGACGTGCCCGGCTGCCAAAGCCCAGCGCGAGGCGCGCAAGCTGCACCTCGAAACTCAAATCAAGGCGATCGCCGATATACTGGCCGCGAAGGATAGTGCTGCCCTGCCCAAAGTGCGGGAGATCTTCGCGCAGATGGCCGACAGGGACCTTGAGTGGGATATCGTGATCGCTCCTCGGCACGATACAACCGTTATGCTCGCTGAACTGGAAACCCAGGCGACCAGCGATGAGGGCACTGACGCGCAACGTAAACTGATGGACCGCATTCGTGCGCTCTGCAAGGAGAACGCAACGGCTCGCGAGGCCCAGTTCAAGGCGGCCAAGGCAACCGCGAGCAACGCACGCGAGATCGAAAAGCTCGTCGAGCAGTTCCGCTCTGGCCATTGAGTTGTCATTCAGCTATGAAAGCACTTATACAACGGGTTTCTGAAGCATCGGTCGATATTCACGGTGAGCGTGTCGCTGAGATCAAGCAAGGGCTGCTTGTACTGCTCGGCATTACGCATGCGGACACGTTAGCTGATGCTGAGAAGTTGGCTCAGAAAATCCCCGCACTGCGCATCTTTGAAGATGAAAAAGGGTTGATGAATAAGTCCGTGATGGACATCGGCGGAAGCCTCATCGTCGTCTCGCAATTCACCCTTTATGCGGATACGCGAAAAGGGAACCGCCCCAGCTTCATTGAAGCGGCGCGGCCTGAACAGGCTGAACCGCTCTATGAGAAGCTGGTTGAAAAAATGCGCTCAATCATGGGCGAGGCCCGCGTCCAGACTGGCCGGTTTGGCGCAGAGATGAAAGTCAGGCTGCTCAATGATGGCCCGGTGACAGTCGAATTGCGGACGGACGGTTAGTCCGGAATGGCGCTAAGATAAGCGTATTTTGGACAGACCTGCTGACCGTCACTGGGAGCATAGGCATCCTGCCCAATGCCACTAACTTTTCATTTCGGCAACAGGGGAACGGCCTACAGAGGGACAGACAAGAATGGCTCTCCTCTTTCATGCGGGCGGGACGCCCACGCTCCCTTCTGTTGCTGCCCTCAAAGGAGCGCGGGCATCTTGCCCGCCGGAGCCGGGACGGCTCCGCCACCTTATTGCCCTGGGAGCGCCTACGCCAAGGCTACGGCGGCCAGGCGTCGGCGTTCCCAGGAGATAAGCCCTTCGCTTGCAACAAGCTAACACCGAAGATAAAGACGAAACAGGCTGCGAAAAATTAGGGAGGGACGGCGGGTCGCCGTCCGGCGGTCGATCCGACCGCCCTCACCTTTTAACCTCGTGCGTGCGTCCACTGAGTGGTCGCACGAAGCTCTGTCCTTACAGTCAAACGCAGCTCAGGTGCTTGCACGAGATAAGCCCCGGCGGTATTCCGCCACTTGCGGGGGCTTTCCGTGCAAGAACCTGATAGCGATCTTTGCGAAAAACAATTTCTTATGTACACGCATTATAAATGCCAATAGCTTATTCAATAGAGTGAGTTACAAAACTTAAGTGCCATTCCGGTTAGTCCATCAATGCGCCGGCGCACCAGAGCACAGCCAGTTGGCCATGCAAATCGCCAGTGACGCGAGGACGCTTCAAATACGTATCCTCGACTTCATTGGCATTCGTGCCGACACAGACGTCGCTGACATTTCCCTCTGCATCAACCTTTGCAGCCAAAGCGAGCCAGCCTCTGCGAATCGCGGCTGAATACTGGTCGCCCGTCAAGATGCCATGCTTGACCCCCAGGGTCATGGCATAGACAAACATGGCTGTTCCCGAGGTCTCTTCCCAGTACTCAGGTTTATCCAGCAACTGACGCCAGAGTCCATTTTGCGATTGGCAGGCCACAAGCGCATCCATCATCATGGTGAACCGCGTCTTGATGAAGGTGTAGTGGGGGTGATCTTGAGGAAGGACGCAGAGCATTTCCGCCATGCCAGCTGCAAACCAGCCGTTCCCGCGTGACCAATAGTAGGGAGCAAAGGGCGCATGGATAAAGAGTCCGTTCTCCTTTTGAAGCTTCGCCAAATAGTCAGCTGTCAAGGCAGCGGCACGGTCCAGGTACACTTGCTTTCCGCTGACGACGTAAGCGGATACCTGAAGGGCATTGATCATGTACATGTCATCCACCCAGTAACGCGCCTCCCGGGTGAAGCCGTTGGTGGAGGGGTTGTCCCACTGGCGATCCGCATAGTATAAGCCGATTGCTCTGAATTTGGGGTTGGGGGTCGTCTTGTAGATTTCAAGGGGAACAACGCCTGTGACGCGATAGTCGACATGCGCGTTCGAGCTCAGACAGCTAATGCCATTATCCGTCATAAAGTAATCAAACTTGCGAGTCGCCCGCTCCAGAAGGTCTTTATTTTCACTCTTGTTGGCGACAATCAAGGTGCCGCGCCAGGCGAGCACTTCAGGATAGATCAAGGTCTTGCGACGCTTGTTGACCTGAAAGTCAAAAGGACGTTCCAGGAAATTCTCCGCCATCAGGAGGCCTATTTTCTTCGGGTTGGCCCGTGATGGCCACTGGGTGATACTCGTGCTGTTGTCTTGCGTCAGTTGTTGTATCGTCTGGCAGCCTAAGAGCCCAACAAGCATCAAGCTTCCGAGTAGTATTTTACGAGTCATTGCGTTTCTCCTCTCTATTTTTTTAAAGGAAATTCTTTCGAGTCTGTCCGTACAGCCTCGATCTGCTTGAGCATGCGAGCAAGGATGTCAGGCTGCGCGTCTTTCAGATCTTTGGCTTCTGAAGGGTCGTCTTTGAGATTATATAATTCTAAAAGTTTCTCTTTTTTAACGTGGCGGATGACCAATTTCCAGTCGCCCTGTCGTAAGGCTTGCAGGTTCCCGGCACACTCCCAGTAGAGGTACTCATGCTTCTTTTGAGCTTCGCCTTGGCCAATCAGGGTTGGCAACATTGAAATCCCGTCGATTGGGCCTTCAACGCTGGTTCCGGCGATTGAAGCAAACGTGGGAAGCATGTCCCACATCGCTGAGAGATGAGGACTGGTTGTGCCTGCTGCTATTTTTTTCGGCCAACGCATTATACAAGGTGCAAGGAGGCCGCCCTCATAAACAGAGGCTTTGAGCCCCTTCAGGTTTGATGCGCTCTCAAAGTAAGCGGAGTCAGTGCCACCGTTAAAGGTCGGCCCATTGTCGCCGACGAGGCAGATCAAGGTGTCTTTATCAAGATTCAACATCTTGAGCACATCCATGATTTGACCGATCGATTTGTCCAAATAGGTCACCATCGCCGCATATGTTGCGCGTGGGTAACGGCAGGGGACATACCCATTGTTCCCGAGATAGGGTTTGTCGTCAAAGAGATCCTTGTAGGGTTCGACTTCTGCCGGGGGCACTTGCAGCCCGAGGTGCGGGAGCGGTGTTGCAAAGAAGAGGAAGAAGGGCTGGTTCTGGGATCTCAAAATAAATTTGATGGCCTCCTCCTCCATAAGTGCGGGTGCGTAAGTTTTTCCGATAAACTGGTGATAATTTGCCGGATCCATGGGATCCTTATCCGCTGGAAACTTGCTGTGCTCCTTGATATCCGGATTATCGAGTTCAACCTTCTCCTGGTTCCGATAGAGATATTTCGGGTAGTAGTTGTGAGCCTGCCTCTGGCAATTGTACCCGAAGAAATAATCAAAGCCCTGGCTCTTCGGGTCGCCCGATGTCCCGACGCCACCCAAGCCCCACTTGCCGATGCAGGCTGTCGTGTAGCCGGCTTTTTTCAAGACAGTCGCAATCGTCTGCGTTGCTTCAGGAAGCGGGAGCTGTCCGTTGAACGATTCCCATGTCCCCACCTCTTTGTTGCCCCTGATGAAGGCGCGCCCCGTATGTTTGCCCGTTAATAAGGCGCAGCGTGAGGGAGCGCACACAGCGCACCCTGAATAGTGCCGGGTGAAGAGCATCCCCTCTTTGGCAAGACGGTCGATGTTGGGGGTCTTGATTTTCTTTTGGCCATACGCGCCAATTTCCCCTCTGCCCAGATCGTCGCCCAAAATGTAGATGATATTGGGTTTCCTTTGTGCCTGTGATGTGAAGGCGAGCCCCGCAAAAAAAAGAATGACCGATAAAGATTTTAACATGCGCACATTCATTCTGAATCCCCCGTAAATTAAATGACGAATACGAGTGTCATTCTCTCTTTTTCAGTCGCATTATGCAATCTCAAAGCTGAACTATTTTCATGGGCGGACTGTTACAGTCCCAGGCTCTGTTTCGTGAACCTCTCCGATGATCCTGGCGTGCCGTACACCAGAGGTATGAAGGTCTTGCAGCAAAGCATCTGCAACAGCAGCAGGCGCACAGATCAAGAGTCCGCCGGAGGTCTGCGCATCGTAGAGAACGGCCTGGTCTGCCTCGGTGAGGCTTGCATCAAACGTGGTATATTTTGCGCTGAAGGAGGCGTTGCGCTCATTGGCACCACTGTACATGCCTTCGCGTGCGTAGTCGAGTACATTCGGGAACAGGGGGAGGGCATGAAAATGGATCTCTGCGGAGACCTTGCTTTCAAGCATCATGCGTGTCAGGTGGCCGAGCAGACCGAAGCCTGTGACATCTGTCGCGGCTTTGACGGGATAGCGCTGCATGATTTCAGCGGCGACGCGATTTAGCGTGGACATGGAATCAGCTATGGCTGCAAGCGACTCGCTGGAGGCGCGGTTAATCTGGCCTGCCAGGGAGACGATGCCTGTTCCTAAAGGTTTGGTGAGAATCAGTTTGTCCCCAGGTTTAGCATCTGCGTTGGTGGTCAGGTTTTCGCGACTGACCATGCCCGTCACGGCGAATCCGAATTTAACCTCTTCATCATTGATGCTATGTCCGCCAACTAAGATGCATCCAGCTTCCTGCAGGACATCCATGCCGCCCCGCAGGATTGCCGTCATCGCGGCATGAGGGAGCGTGTGAATCGGGAATCCGATGACGGAAAGCGCTGTGACAGGTTTGCCGCCCATGGCATAGACATCGCTCAGCGAATTGCAGGCGGCAATGCGGCCAAAGGTATAGGGGTCATCAACGCCCGGTGTGAAGACATCCACGGTCTGGACCAGTAGAAGGCCTGGCTGAATTTCAAAGACGCCAGCATCATCGGCACTGGATAGTCCGACGACCAGTCGCGGGTCACTGATGGCTGGAAGCTGTGAAAGAACCGCATGAAGATCCTTCTGCCCGATCTTGCTGGCGCAGCCAGCACTTCTCACATGCTGCGTCAGCTTGACTTCCACGGTCCCGTCAACGGGCAGATGCTCTCCTGCGCACAAGCAGACATTCTTTTCCTGGAAGAGCGGGCAGGGGCATGGCTTGACAGGGTCGCATACACAGTGGCCAAGCCGGATGCTGCGTCCCATCACTTTTTTACGATTGGTCAGTTGTTCTTGATTCATGGTTAAATTTTCTGTGGATAAACAAGTTAGTCGGTAAAGAGTATTCCCGTTTGATGAAAAAGGCAAGGCGAAATCAAAACTTTGTCGAGGTGAAAACTTTCCTCTGTTCGATACTCTATAAATATGATAGAGTATAGACATGATTTTTAACTCACTAAATATTTCAATCTTCGTTGTCATTGTTGGTGTCAGCGGTGTGTTGGCCGGTGATCCTTCTGTTCAGGATCCTGTTCCCTCAATCGCGCCGCTGAATCCGGCATTCGTCGCTTACATGGACAAGCTGCAACGCGAAGGTGTCACGCAGAAGAGCGCTCTTGAAGGGTTCCCTTTGGGGTATATTCCTTCACCGGCTATTTTGTCACCTCTTCGTACCGTGGAGCAGTCAGCGCTAGCGCTAAGCCTCCCATCCTCCTTTGACTTACGCTTATTGGATCGTGTGACTCCGGTTAAAAACCAAGGGAGCTATGGTACCTGCTGGGCGCACGGGGCCATGGCCTCTTTGGAATCCTGTACGCTTTCACGCACCGGAGACCTTTTTGACTTTTCGGAGAATAACCTAATCAACCTGAATGGCTTTGATTGGGACACGTGGTGGGGAGGGAACGCAACCATATCAACGGCTTATTTTACGAGTTGGAACGGTCCTGTATTGGAAGCGAGCGATCCCTATCCGTATCCGGGCGAGAGTTCGACGCTTCCTCCTGCACGGCACCTTGTGAATGTCAAGTTTCTCCCTTCGAGGGCCAGTGCTACGGATAATACAGCCATCAAGCAAGCCATCACAAACGATGGAGCTGTTCAGGTAAACTATTATCATGATGTGACCTATACGACCTTTTATAAATCATCCACCCATGCCTACTATTATCCGGGAGGGCATAGCAGTGATGGCGCGAATCATGCCATTGCGCTGGTGGGCTGGGATGACAGCTACTCACGCTCGAACTTTAACCATGCCCCTCCGGGAGATGGTGCGTTTATCGTCAAAAACAGTTGGGGTACGTGGTGGGGGGAATCCGGTTATTTCTACATATCCTACTATGATATTCGCCTTGCCTACGAGGATGTGGTTGTCTTCTATGATGCGATGCCGACCAATACCTACAGGAAGCTTTACCAGTATGACCCGCTCGGAAAAGTGGCATCTGTCGGATATGGGACAACGTCGTGGGGAGCAAATATTTTTACAGCGACTGGGAATGATATCATTGGCGCTGTAGGCTTCTATGCGGAAGCACAGAATACAGCTTATATTGTCTATGTCTATAAAGGGGGAGCAGCGGGGCAGCCTAAAGGAGGAACGCTTGTGACGCAAGTGAGCGGTACAGCGGTTGATGCGGGGTACCTGTCGATTCTCCTGCCCACGCCGGTTGCTGTTGCAAACGGGACGCGTTTCTCCATCGTTATTAAGCTGACAACGCCAGGAAATAATTTTCCGTTGGCTTTTGAATACCCTGCTGCAGGTTACAGCAGTGCGGCGACAGCATCCACAGGGCAGAGCTATATGGGGGCGGATGGAATGTCATGGACCGATATGGCTAGCTGGAATAACGCAAACTTCTGCGCAAAGGCTTATGTGTTGAATGAAGTGCCTGTCATTACAGGTGCAAACGTGATATCCGTCTCAGGGGTCCCCAATTTTCAAATTGCCTATACAGGGATAAAAGGAATTACGAACCGGGTGCAGCGCAAGGTGTCGCTGACGAATCTTGTCTGGTCAAGCATACGGACAAATGTACCGAGTTATACCGGCATTCAGACCAATCAAATCCCGATTCAAACCGCCGCGGGTGTCTACCGCATCTCCCTGCCCTAGGCGTTCAGGGTGCTATGTCCGCAATACGCGGTCGTCTCCGACACGTTTGGTCAATCCGGTTTTATCCCAGTATTCAAGCAGGGGGAGGGCAAATTTGCGGGAGGTGTTGAGCAGGTCTTTATATTCAGCCAGCCGGATTCGCCCGTATTTTTCAAGATGGTTGACGAGAACTTGCTTTGATTTTTCGAGATGAACATGGTGCACGAGGATCTGGTCTCCAAGTTCAACAAGGAGATTGCGATGCCTGAGATTGACGAGCAGTTCATCAATGACGCTTTGTTTCAAGCCTGTGATCGCAGGGAGTTCGTCCGGACGCGGTGTCACAAACTCCGCCTTGATAAACAGGTGCGCCAGTTGATCAGCGGCACGTTGTTGGCTCTCCGACAAGACGGGCTCCTTGTCTGATAAATAGATGCGCTCCTGTTCGTGAATGATCTGATGATCTGCAACGAGGTGGTCAAAGGCACGATCAATCACCATGCGCGTCCCTGAAAACCCCTTGAGGATATCCTTCTTTTCAAACCCGCGGTAGAGCGGATGCGCGGCATGCAGATCCATGAGGCGCTTGACCAGATCTGCGGATACGGTTTCAAGCGCCTCTGCGGTGATGTAGCGGTCTCCAGGAAACTCAATGACCTCCTCCTCCTTGACAAGCGTCTGAGCTTTCACTTTGGCAGCGTCTTTTGCGACATTGGCCTGGCGCGCCCAGTTGTCGATATGGCAGGGGGTCGCGCCTGCTGTCCGCAGAGCGAGCATCAAAGCAAGTGTTTCATCATCGACAGCCTTCTCCTTCTCGATGCGGCCCTCAAGCCAGTGGCCGCGTCCGCGACGCAACTTCGAGTCGGAGTTGTCAATCACCGTCCCGCCGCCCAAGGTTTTGACAGGACTTAAGAGGCGCAAGACGAAGAAGTCGCCCGGAGCCGCCACGACAGGCCGCGCGAGTTGTATTTGCGCATACGTTTCACTTCCGGGCGTCAGCCGTGCGAGTTCCGATAACACCAGATGGCCGGGGGTGTCGGAGGTGCCGACATGGAAGCGGATGGCGGTGCGCGGTTCCAAGGGCTTTTCATGATGGGGCAGGTAGAAGAATTTGACGTTGAGGAAGCGTGAGGGTTTAAAGTAGCCTGTGGCTGCAATGACTTTGCCGCGTTGCGCAATGTCAGTCGTGATATTGGAGAGCCGTAGCGCGACGCACTCACCGGCTCGGCCGCGTTCAGCCGGCGCGCCGTAGGCTTGAATCCCCTTGACCGTGTGGCGAGTGCCGTCCGGCAGGAGTTCCACTTCGTCGCCCAGTTTGACACAGCCTGCACGCGGGATGCCGGAGACAATGGTGCCCAGACCTTTGAGCACAAAGCCGCGTTCGACATGCAGCTCAAAGGGGCCGGAGTCATCGCGTTCCACGGTTTCGTCCACCACCTTTTCCAGCGTGGTCAGAAGTTCATTGAGCCCTTCACCGGTCTTTGCTGAAAAGCGCACCATGGGTGCATTTTCAAGGAACGTGCCTGCAACGCAGTCACGAATATCCGCTTCAACGTAGGCGCGCTTATCTTCGTCGGCAAGATCAACCTTGTTCATGACGATGACCCCGCGCTTGACACCGAGCATCCGCACGATCTGGACGTGCTCAATGGTTTGCGGCATCACGCCGTCATCCGCTGCGACGACCAGCATGACGACATCGATGCCGCTGGCACCGGCCACCATGTTGTGGATGAAGCGCTCATGTCCCGGCACGTCGACTATGCCGACCCGCCTGCCATCCGGTCGTTCCCAGACTGCAAAGCCCAGATCAATCGTCATGCCTCGGGCCTGCTCCTCCGGCAACTTGTCACACCAGCAGCCTGTCAGGCATCTGACGATGGAGGTCTTGCCGTGATCAATATGGCCTGCTGTTCCCAGCGTAATGTGGATATTCGCTGATGACGGCTTTGTCGCCGAAAGATTGGTGAGGCAGCATTTCATGCGTTAAGCTTTCTGCGGTGCAAAGGAGTCGCGGAGTGTGACGGTCCGGTTGAAGACCGGTGCGCCTGGTTGAGTCTCTTTGCTGTCTGCGCAGAAATAGCCGATACGCTCAAACTGGAATTTCTCGCCAGGGCATGCCTGAGCTAAGGCTGGTTCGCCATACGCCGTGATGGTCTTGGCAGAGTCCGGGTTTAAAAATTCAAGGAAGTCCTTGGTCGCATCGCCCATGGGGTTGGGGACGGTGAAAAGGCGGTCATAAAGCCGGACAGGGATTGTGACGGCATGCTGAACTGAAACCCAATGGATGGTCCCCTTGACCTTGCGTCCGTCAGGCGCATTTCCGCCCTTGGAGGCTGGGTCGTAGGTACCATGAATTTCTGTGACAGTCCCGGTGGAATCCTTGACCACATGGGTGCAGGTGAAGAGGCATGCACCGCGGAGACGCACTTCCTGTCCCGGGGTGACGCGGAAGAACTTCTTTGCAGGCACCTCCATGAAATCTTCGCGTTCAATCCAGAGTTCCTTGCCAAAGGGGATCTGGCGGGTTCCAGTGCTGGGATCCTCGGGGTTATTCTGCGCTTCGGCAAAATCAATCGCGCCTTCCTCAAAGTTGTCGATGACAATCTTGACCGGATCAAGCACCGCCATGCGACGGAGCGCTTTCTTGTTGAGGTCATCGCGGAGGCAGTATTCCAGCAGTGCGACGTCGGTCTCGCTGTTAAACTTGGAGACGCCGATGCGCTCACAAAATTCGCGGATGGCTTCCGGCGTGTAGCCGCGGCGGCGCAGTCCGCAGACGGTCGGCATGCGCGGATCATCCCATCCCTCCACACGGTTTTCCTGCACCAACTGCAGTAACTTGCGCTTACTCATCACGGTGTAGGTGAGATTCAAACGCGCAAACTCGCGCTGCTGCGGACGGATCTTGACTCCATTGCGCACGACCAGCAACCCCATCTCATCCATGCGGTCAATGACCCAGTCGTAAAGCGGACGGTGGACTTCAAATTCAAGCGTGCACATGGAGTGCGTTACGCCTTCGTAGGCATCCTCGATGGGATGTGCGAAATCATACATCGGGTAGATGCACCACGTATCCCCCGCGTGATAGTGCGGGACGTGCATGATGCGGTAGATGACAGGGTCGCGGAAGTGGATGTTCGGAGAGGACATGTCGATCTTTGCGCGCAGGCAATGCTCGCCCTCTTTGAATTCACCTGCCTTCATGCGGCGGAAGAGTGCGAGGTTCTCTTCAGGCGAGCGGTTGCGGGTGGGGCTCTCCTTGCCGGGCTCGGTGGGGATGCCGCGATACGCTTTCCACTCTTCCTGTGAAAGGTTGCAGATATATGCATGGCCGCTCAGGATGAGCTTTTCAGCGATGTCATACATCTGGTCAAACAAGTTTGCCGCGTTGTAATAGCCGGTGCCCCAGTCGAAGCCGAGCCAGTGGATGTCCTCTTTGATGCTCTCTGCATATTCGTCAGACTCCTTGGACGGGTTGGTGTCATCCATGCGCAAATTGCATTGGCCTCCAAAGGCTGCAGCCATGCCGAAATCAATACAGATGGCTTTGGCATGTCCGATGTGGATATAGCCGTTGGGTTCTGGAGGGAAGCGCGTGGTGACGCAGCCGCCTGTCTTGCCGGCTGCCACATCTTCGCTGATCCATTGCTTTAAAAAATGCCGACTGGTGTCTGACTCGTTTACCTTTGTTTCCTCGTTTGTCATATCAGCTCCTTGCATCATTAACGTTTCCAAATTTTTACAGCGACTTTCCGTCGTCCCCATTTCTTTGCCATCGTATGCGTCGGGAACCAGAGATCAAGCTTGTCGCCCTTGATGGCTCCGCCACGGTCTTCAACACGCCCATAACCGTATCCGGGGACAAAGACAATCGTGCCAAAGCGCATGGACGGATCAGCAGCGACAGTCCCGTATGCGGCATGTGTTCCAACGGCAGTCCGCCCGACTTGTTTAGGTTTCCCCTTGTTCGGTCCAGCAGAGATGACAGGCGAACCGAAAACTCCGAACGAATACCAGGGGTACTCCCAACTGCAGCAGATGCCGCAGTTGCAATAGCCCGTCACCTCCATGATCTTCACAATGGGCTTTGTGGGCGGTGGCTTGATGAAGCGCCTGCTGATGCATCCGGTCAAACAGAGGGCAACGAGTAGAACGATTGCAAGAGTTCCAATCGCTTGTCGCGTCTGATCAAAAGCATGTTTTACGCGCTTAGTCATAGTGCTCTTCAAAGGCGGGTGAACTGAACGCTTAGCATGTGCCTAAATAACGTTCGGCGAGAAGCGCCGCGATACATCCTGTGCCAGCGGATGTCACCGCCTGTTTAAAATGACGATCTTGCACATCACCCGCAGCAAAGACGCCCGGGAGAGAGGTGTTTGTCTGATTTGTCACAATATAGCCGTCGTTGTCGATATCAAGCTGTCCAGCAAAAATACTCGTGTTCGGCGTATGGCCGATCGCCATAAAGACGCCTTGGACAGCGCGTTCCGTGATCTCGCCGCTCTTGACGTTCTTGAGCTTGAGCCCCGTGACTTCGCCTTTGGTGACATCGAGGATATCCTCGACAACCGTGTTCCAGGCGATTTCGATCGTGGGTGTACTCAACACGCGGTCCACCATGATCTTGGAGGCGCGGAACGCATCCCTTCGATGAATCAGCGTCACATGCTCAGCGAGCCGCGACAGATAGAGTGCGTCTTCCATGGCCGTGTCGCCGCCGCCGACAACAGCGACGCGCTGGCCCTTAAAAAAGGAGCCGTCACAGGTTGCGCAGGCGGAGACACCCTTGCCCATTAACTGTTGTTCAGCAGGCAGGCCGAGATAACGCGCGCTTGCACCCGTGGCGATGACAACGGTTCGTGCTTCGAGCGTGCCATTCATCATCAGCGTTAATTTTTTTACAGCGCCCTTCAAATCACAGGAGGCTACGGCATCCATCATGAAACGGACCCCGAAGCGCTCAGCCTGTTTGCGCATGGTCTGCACAAGTTCAAAGCCGCTGATGGGATTTTCGAATCCCGGATAGTTCTCGACGTCTGTTGTTTGTGTGAGCTGTCCCCCGGGCTGCATCCCATCAATAATAATCGGGGAGAGATTTGCGCGTGCTGCATAAATGGCTGCTGTCAATCCAGCAGGTCCGCTGCCAATGATAACGATATTTTCCATAGTGAGTATAATCCTTGTGACTGGCTAATCTGTTTCGGGTTAAAAATATATCAAAAAGAGTGGGGGTGTTGCCAACTCATAATCGTATCCCAAGCCATAATTTGAATTGCCGGGCTTGACCTCTTCAGGCAAATATGAGACTGTTTAAAAGCTATCGTGTGTATCGCACGCAATTGGATCGTAATGAGGATAGTGGAATGGCGACGTTAACAAAGGCTGGCTTCCAGGCGAGCGGGCGTGAGGAGAACCTGTTCGTAAAGGGTGCCTCTCCCGTTTCTGAGGTGACGGATGTGGCAGTCATTGGGGCCGGTGTCGCCGGCCTTACAGCGGCGGCAATCCTCTCAAAAGCCGGCCTAAAGGTCACGGTATTTGAACGTGAGCCGCAAGCAGGGGGGTATCTCGCGGCGTTCCGGCGCGGGGATTTCATCTTTGACACCTCGATTCAGTGGTTGAACCAGTTTCGAGCAGGAGGCTTCTCCTACCGGATCCACAAATTTCTGGGCGAGGATGGCCCCAGTTACCAGAAACTCGAGCGGATTCATCGCTATAAGAGTTCGCATCATGACTACTTGCTGACGTCGAATCCGCTTGACTTCCGCGATCAGTTGATTCATGACTTCCCAGTTGAACGGGACGGCATCATGTCGCTCTTCGCTGCCGCTGAAAAGCTGGGGCAGCACATGCGCTTTCTCGATGACCGGATGCGGGCAGCCTGCACGATGACGTTTCGCGAGAAGTTGAGCCATGCCTTTGCCATGATGCGCTGGGTATGGCCTATACGCCACCTGGTTTCGACAACAGCCAAGAAGGGACTGCTTCGCTATTTCAAGTCCTCTGAACTTCTGGATTTGTTTCATTCCAACGACACGATGATGTCCGTGCTTGTCCCCCTGGGCTTCGCGTTTACAGGCGACTTCCAGGCGCTTCCAGCGGGCGGAGGAGAGACGATGGTGGAGTGGCTGTCGAAGATAATCCTGAAGCAGGGCGGGGAGATTCGCCTGAACAGCCCGATCTGCGAAGTCCTTCTCGATGAACATCGCCAGGCGACGGGTGTACGGTTGGCCACCGGACAGATTATACGCGCTGACTATGTTGTGGCTGCCTGCGACTCGCATGCGCTTTTCAGTGATATGCTTCCCCGTAAAGCCATCTCCGACAAATGGCGCGGGCGCATGGAGCATGCGGATTTATA
The DNA here is from genome assembly GCA_942493055.1 of uncultured bacterium. Taxonomy (GTDB): domain Bacteria; phylum Verrucomicrobiota; class Kiritimatiellia; order RFP12; family UBA1067; genus CAIZQW01. The sequence continues at coordinate 6,003,620 of OW818680.1, forward strand.
CCACTCCAGCTTCTCCATCTATCTGGGCGTAGACTGCCCGCCGTCTGAACTCGGACTGAACGAAGCGCTTATCCACCTGACAGATGATGCCTTCCTGCCGCCGGAACGAATCAGCGGCGAGGCGCATTCCACCGCGATCAGCGTCTCCGCTCCCTCCTTCCGTGATCCCTCCTTAGCGGCTCCGGGCAAAGGCACGCTGCTCATCCAATGTCCAGCTTATCTCGCCTATCAGGAGCGCTGGAAGACGGGGCCGGATCTTGAAAGAGGCGAGGCGTACAACACCCTGAAAAAACAGTATGCCGAGATCCTGCTGGAGCGTGTGGAAACGAACCTGATTCCTGGCTTACGCCAACATATTGAAGAGATAAGCATTGCCACGCCCGTTACCTTTTATCGCTACACGCTCAACCGGGGCGGGGGCATTATGGGACTCCGTCCAACGCAAAAAAATATCCGGGCAGGCCTTGCTCAGATCAAGACGCCCATCAAGCATCTCTTGCTGGGCGGTCATTGGGCTGCATACGGGGGAGGGGTACCTATTGCGACCCAGACCGCAGTCAATGCCAGCCTCCTCATCCTCCGCGATTTGAGGCCGGACACCTTCACGCATTTGAAAGCAGTGGTGGATGGAAAGAATGGTTTATGAATGTAATGCAACGTGCGGCAATGGCAATAGTTTTTAGCACATGGGTAGGTCTTGCGGTCGACCGAGCGGTGTCAAACACGGCGGATGACGGGCGGACAGTATCGCCAGGCGATTACATGGTGATTGATCTGTCTGGTGGGATAGGCGCGGTCACTTATGCAGTGACCTGCCTGAACGACGTACCTGCGGGCGGATGGAGCGACACGTACAAGACGACTAAGCTGGTCATGCGCAAGATACCCAAGGGGATTTTCACCATGGGCAGTCCTGTGGAAGAGTTGGGTCGCTTTGACAACGAGACGCAGCACACGGTGACGCTGACGAAGGACTTCTATATCGGTGTCTTCGAAGTGACCCAGCGGCAGTGGGAGCTGGTGATGGGGAACAGGCCAAGTTATTTCAACAACAGTCATTACTATGCCACACGGCCTGTGGAACAGGTCAGCTATTACGACATTCGAGAACTCCCGAGTAACAGCGATGACCCTGCGGTGGACTGGCCTACGAACAGCGCGGTGAACGCGATGTCCTTCATGGGTAGGCTGCGAGCGAAGACGGGGCTTTTGACGTTTGACCTGGCGACGGAGTCCCAGTGGGAGTACGCCTGCCGCGCGGGGACCGCGACGGCACTGAATACAGGATACAACCAGACAGGTTATGACAGCGACCCCCGTATGGATGTGGCAGGGCGGTACAGTAGGGACAGTGACGGGCTTGATGAAACACAGAATGTGGATACGAGTGTTGCCACGGCGAAGGTGGGTTCCTACCTGCCGAATGCTTGGGGGCTCTACGACATGCACGGAAACGTGTGGGAGTTGTGCTTAGACTGGTCCAAGGTGTATCCTGGCACGGTCAGCGATCCTTCAGGTGCGGCATCTGGGTCGGTCCGCGTGGGACGGGGAGGGAGTTGGTACTGGGCCCCCGCGCGGGCCTGCCGATCAGCTACCAGGAGTAACTACCATCCAAGTAGCCGCCTTGGGTACGTCGGCTTCCGAGTCGCCAGAACTCTGCCATAGCCGACTAACGCTGGCTATCAGGCACGAAAAGGATAAAGTGTAAATGAAAAACAAGAATCAGTCGGTATGCAGGCTTAGCGTCTTTTTTTCACTTGCAACTATTTTTTCGTTTATAACAGGCGGCTGTATGATGATAAATTGTGCAGAGGGCACAAATGGAAGATATATGGTGATCGACTTGTCCGGTGGGACAAACGCTGTAAGTTATCCGGTGACGTATCTAGAGTCGGTGCCGTCCGGCAGTTGGACAGATGAATACAAAACGACCAAGCTGGTGATGCGAAGGATACCGACAGGGTTGTTCACTATGGGTAGCCCGGATGCCGAATTTGGGCCTTCAGGCAGCGGGACGCAACACACAGTTATGTTTACGAAGGACTCCTATATCGGTGTCTTCGAGGTGACACAGCGTCAATGGGAACTGGTGATGGGAAACAGGCCAAGTTCTTTTACCAACGAGACTTATTACGCCAGTCGCCCACTTGAGAATGTGAGCTATTATGATATTAGGGAGAACCCGGACAACAGCGATGACACTGCTGTGGAGTGGCCTCAAAATAGCGTAGTTACCGCAGCTTCTTTTATGGGCAGGTTGCGTGCTAAGACAGGGCTTCTGACGCTCGACTTGCCGACCGAATCCTTGTGGGAGTACTCTTGCCGGGCAAGGACCGTGACAGCATTGGACAAGGTGTGGGACAACAACTTGATGGATTGCGATGCACAAATGGATGTGACGGGACGTTGTAGGAGTAGCTTCATAGACAAACGAAAGGTACGCTTTACTCAGAACAGTGATACAAGTGTTGCCACGGCGAAGGTAGGTTCCTATTTGCCGAATGGCTGGGGGCTCTATGACATGCACGGTAACGTGAGCGAGTGGTGCCTTGACTGGTATGGAACGTATCCAGACACGGTTACCGATCCTTTAGGTGCACCGACAGGATCGTACAGGGTGGTTCGGGGTGGGAGCTGGAGCGTTAGCTCGTGGTACTGCTGTTCTGCGGTTAGGGGCAGAGTCCTCCCAGGAAGCCGGGGTAGCAACTTCGGCTTCCGCGTTGCCATGACGTTGCCGTAGCCGAGTACTAATATCATCATCTAATACCCTTTTTCAGCCTGTTTGATGGGGTGTTGCGTAATCAAGGTTTTTTCGGTAATATAGCGCCCTGATGAACTATGACAGTAACTTGTCGATAGTATTCGCCAGAAAGGGTTAGAAAATGAATCGGAAACTGAGGATTTATGTCGATACGTCGGTGGTCGGCGGCTGTCTGGACGACGAGTTCATGGAGCCCAGCCGGAAGTTGCTGGAACTGTTTCGTTCGGGAAATGCGACGGTGTTGGCTTCGGATCTGCTGCTGTTGGAGTTGGAGGACGCACCTCCAGATGTGAAAGCTATACTTTCGTCGCTCCCACTGGCGAGCATCGAGCGCGTCGAACTCGGCGAGGAAGCGGAACGGCTTCAGGCATTGTACATGGCGGCGGATGTCGTAGGGCCGGCTTGCGGCAACGACGCGTTGCATGTCGCATTGGCAGTCGTGGCGCGTGCGGATATGATTGTGAGCTGGAATTTTAAACACATTGTGCACTTTGACAAAATGCGCGGGTTTAACTCGGTGAATCTCAGGGAAGGCTATGGCCAACTGGCGATCCTCTCGCCACTGGAGGTGGTGTGATGAAAAAGAACTTTGACTGCGTAGAGATGAAGGATGCGATCCAGCAACGGATGCGTAGGCAGATGGAGGGGCTCTCCGGCGAGCAGAGGCGAGCGGTTTTACGTGACGCTCTTGAGAAGAGTCCATCACCGATCGGCGATCTCTGGCGGGCTCTGGAACGGAGGTCCACGCGACCTGCGGAATGCGTTGCGGAGGCGGAGGGAGGGTATGGTTGTGTTGAAACGTCGGGTTCTTAAAGCCGGTTAAGAATCCGAAGATGGAAGCCTTTTATTTGCCTCAACTTCCAGGCGGGTGTGATTTTGTTCCGTAACATTTATTTTAAAAAAACTTAAGTTTGTTGTTGCTCTGGTTGGTTTTTTACGCTATTATACAGGTCTCTTAACTAGGAGACTTGTATTTATGAAGAAAAATACCGCTGAAAATGAGAAAAGATTAGGTGAGATACGCAAGGAAATGGCCGCCCTAGGCCCCGTGCTTTTCGGGGACATGAGCGCAAAGACTCAGAGCTACAAGAAAGTGGACGGCACGGTCTCGCGCCAGAAGGCGCAATCCCTGTTCCGCTTCGCAAAAACCGGAGGCAAGATGACCATGCGCATCCCGTCCGAGTCCGAGGCCGCGGTCAAGAAGATGATCGCGAACGGCAAGAAGTATACAGCCCTGCGGGAAGAGTACGAGCGCATCCTGACAGCGCTTTCGCTCGAAGGCGCTTTAAAAAAAACTCCTGAACGTGCCGCCTCCGTTGATGGCGAACCTGTCGGAGGCCGTCAGTGCCGCAGTGGCAAAAGCCATTGAACCGGGCGGAAGCGGCCTTCCGGAAGGCTTTGACGCCGCCGCGTTCGAAGCTGCAGCAGCTGACCTGCGCGAACATCTCTCCCTTGTGACACGCACCCTGGCGGCCCAGCCTGTAGCCGGATCGCGCGGCATGCGGGCCTGCAAGCTGCTTACGCTCACAGGGCCCGTCGCCGTCTACAGGAGATACGTCCCCGGCGGCGGACGTCCTGAATCCCCGGTCTTTTCCGGCTGCCAGTGCCGTGCCACGCGGAGCGCGCGCAAGGCGGTCAGCAGGTGCGGCGCAACACTGGGCTCGATGCAAGAAGCGTCCCGGACGATCGAAGAGCTCCTCCGGTTCAGGATATCCCCTTCGAAGGTCAGGAAGCTGACGCTCCTTGAGGGGAAAAGCCTTTCTGCCAGGCCTCCGTCAAAGTCGCCAGTGTTCGACAAGGAATCCGTCATCCCTGCAAAATGCACACGTGTCCGGAAGACCACGGTGGTGTCGGCTGACGGCACCTGCGTGCCCTGTTCAAAAGCTGACACCTCAGGTATCCAGGGACGGGACGGGATACAGGCCAAAAGCAGGGAGCTGAAGCTCGGGATGGTGGCTGATTACGAATGGCTTGGAAAAGACGGAGCCCCGGTCATCCCCGCCAACAAGAGGCAGTATATCGTGTCCCACCAGGACTCGGACTTCTTTGGCGCCGAGTTGCTTAAACTCGCCAGGGCGCTCGGCCTCGGCGGCTCAGGACGGCTCCAGTTCATGAGCGACGGCGCTGCATGGCTCGCAAAGCTCGCAGGCGACGCGTTCAAGGGCGCTGAGTTTACTGTGGACTTCTATCATGCGTGCGGCTACCTCAGCACCCTGTGCAAGGATCTGGGGGCGGAAGACCATCAAAGGCTTTTCAAAAAAGTGCGGCGCATCATGAAATACTACTCGGCTGACGCAGCGCTGAGGCATCTGCGGAAAAAATATCCGTCCGGCTTTGCAAACATGAGCCCGGAGGCGAGCCAGGCCTGCTCGTATCTTGAGGAGCGCAGACGGAACATGGAGTATGGCCGTCTGCGCAAGCAGGGATACCTTATCGGATCGGGGCATATCGAATCGGGATGCAAGTCCATCGTCGGCGCAAGATGTAAGCAAGCCGGGATGCACTGGAGGCACTGCAACGCTGCTTACGTGTCCGCCATCCGAGCGGCCATCCGATCAAACAACTTTAAGGTGGCATGATGTTACGAAACAAAATCACACCCCTTCCAGGCAATAACCCTATATTTTGGCTTGTGAAAAGGGTCAAAAAATGACACAATTTCAAAACGCTAATAGCGGTTGAAAGGTTGCGAAAAAGGATATATGAGAAATAATGGTCTTGCACTCGTCATTGGTGGAAGTAGAGGCATCGGAAAAGCCATCGTTTTGCGTCTGGCAGAATCGGGTTTTGACCTTTGTTTGACCTATCAGTCCAATCACGCTGCAGCGCTTGAGGTCAAGGCGGCTGTCGAGGAGCTGGGCAGGTCCTGCAGGCTCTTGGCGTTTGACTTGGCTGACCGTGAAGCGGTGCGCGCGGCCTTGGCGCCTGTGCTCCAGGAGTCCTGCCCTGACGTGCTGGTCTACAATGCTGGCATTGCAAAGGACAACCTGTTGGCCTTCATGAAGGACGAGGAGTGGGACGCGGTGCTCCATACGAATTTGGACGGATTTTTCAATGTGACAAAACCCGTGATCTTCGAGATGATCCGCATGAAGCGCGGGCGTATCGTGGTCATATCATCCATCTCAGGACAGATCGGACAGGCGGGGCAGGTGAACTATTCAGCTTCAAAGGCTGGACTGCTCGGCGCGGTGAAGGCGCTGGCGAGAGAGGTCGGACGGAAGAACATCTTTGTCAATGCAGTTGCGCCGGGTGTGATCGAAACCGAGATGACGCACGCGCTTCCCAAGGAGCAGATCTTGCCGCTCATTCCGCTTCACCGCTTTGGCACGGCGGAGGAGGTTGCAGCGCTTGTGAATTTTCTCTGCGCAGAACCCAACATGTATATCCATGGGCAGGTGATCGGGGTGAATGGCGGCATGGCAATATGAGCGACTCTCCAAAAATGACATGCGAGGATTTGGTGATTGGCTCTGGACCGGCAGGCTTAGCCACTGCAATACTGCTTGCAAAGACCGGACGCAAGGTGTTGCTTGTGGAGCGTGCCGCGCAGGCGGGCGGGGGCTTGCGGGGGTTCCAACGGGCCGGTGTCCATTTTGACACCGGTTTTCATTTTACGGGGAGCATACGCAAAGGCGAACTCTTCCCTTTTCTCCTGCGGCAACTGGGTGTCGATCAACACGTCAACCTGATCCCCAGCGATGCGTCCTGCACGCATCGTTTTGTCTTTTCAAATGCCGGCAACGCGGAAATTCATGTGCCGGCTGGCATTGACGAAACGATTGAGCAATGGTCAACCTATTTTCCAAAAGAAGCAGATGCGATCCATTGGTATTTCAAGACACTGCAGGCGATTGCAGCCAAGACCATGGGCATGCAGCCGGACGAGCCCTTGGTGGAGTACGGACGCTTGGATGAGGACTACGTTTCGCTGAAGGAGGTCTTGGATGCGAAATTTACGGATCCGCTCTTGAAGGGGGCGGCTTCTGTCTTTGCCATGTGCCATGGCACGCCCCCTGCGAAGGTCCCCTTTGGCGTCCATGCGCGTGTCTCGTACGGGCTCCATCAGTCGAATGGGGTTGTTGAGGGCGGAGGCAGTGCGTTGGCGGATGCGCTGCTGGAAGAGGCGCACCGCTGCGGCGTGACCGTTGCGACACATTGTGCATTGGAATCCTTTCAGCAGATTGAGCAGAATATGCCGCGCGAAGCCGCCTTCTCAAATGGTCAGGTCGCGGCTTTTGAGCGGTGTGTCATGACGCAGCATCCCTATGATATTCTTCGGGTGATGTCTCCGCTCAAGATCCACAAGGCCTTCCGGGAACGGGTTGAAATGCTGGAGACGACCGCTGGTTATTTTGCAAGTTTCGGTATTGTGCAAGGCGATGCGCCAGTGGATGGTTTCGCCCATTCGATCCACTCGCTCTTCCCGGATACGGATTTTGATAAGATGATGGATCCCTCTTGGGAGGGGGAGGGGCCTTTGGTCCTCATTGAGGTTCCTGCTGGGAAAGGTTCAATCGCCCCTTCGGTCTCTGCGCTGGAACTCTCCTTTGAGCGCGATGTTGCTGCCTGGTCGGAGACTCAAATCCGGAGGCGTCCGCAGGCCTATCGGGAGTACAAGCAACACCATCTGGAGAGGCTGGCGCCTCGGCTGAAAGGCTTTGTCCCCTACGCGGATCGGATGAAGTGGGTGGATTCCGCGTCGTTACTGACCTTCCGGGATTATCTTCACTCGCCCCATGGCAGTGCGTATGGCGTGATGCAGAAGATCAGCCAGTACGGCTTGTTCGGCCGACTGCCGATACGGAATCTCTACGCGGCTGGACAGAGTTCCTTTGTCCCCGGCGTCATGGGGTCGATGCTCTCCGGGTTGTTTGTCGTCCGGCAGATGATTGGAAAAGAAATTTTTGATTCGCGCTTTTGGTCGCGTGGAAAGGCATAAGATGAAGCGTGTTGTTATTACAGGCATGGGAGCTGTCACGCCCTTGGGCGGCACTGTTGCAGAGACTGTTCAGGCTCTGGACGAAGGACGTCATGCAATTCGCCGGTCGCCTGAACTGGAAACGTGCAAAGGCCTTCGAAGCTGGTTGGCGGCGCCTGCGGAGATGAAGAATGAAAAGCTGATTCCGCGCCAGAATCGTCGCTCGATGAGCCGCATGAGCATCTTTGCCGCGCAGGCCGCTCATGAAGCTTCGCAGCAGGCCGGCTATGATCCTCAGCAGTTTGAGCCGGGGCGGGTGGGCTGTGTTGCAGGCTCGACGACCCCGAGTCCGATCACCATCCATTCAATTTACGAGACCTTCATCCCGACGCGCGATTTCGGTTTGATACAGGCGATGCAGTTCTTTCAGAGCATGTCCCACACGGTTGCCATGAACCTGGCTCAGTATTTAGGCTTGAAAGGGCGTTTTCTTTCAACGAATGCGGCGTGCGCCTCTGGACTTCAAGCCATTGGCACGGCATATGAATTAATCCGAGCCGGAAGTCAGGATGCGATATTCTGCGGCGGCGCCGAGGAGTATCACTCCACCGTGACCGGTGTGTTTGACATGCTGCTCGCCGCCTCGACGAAGTATAATGATACCCCTGATCAAGCCTCGCGCCCCTTTGATGCGGCACGCGACGGACTTGTGTGCGGGGAGGGAGCAGGTATCCTCTTTTTGGAGGAACGCGAGCATGCGCTTGCGCGAGGCGCAACCATTTATGGGGAGATCCTCGGCTTTGACACCTGTTCCGGCGGGACGCATATCAGCGAATCAAACAGGGACAGCATTGCGCAATGTATGCGTCAGGCGTTGGTGAATGCCAACTGTTCCGCAACTGACATCGGTTATGTCAGTGCGCATGCGACCGCGACATTGCAAGGTGACGGCGAAGAGGCTGCCGCCATTCATGCTGTGCTCGGCGAGGGTGTTCCTGTGAGCAGCCTGAAAGGGCACCTGGGCCATACACTGGGTGCTTCAGGGCCGATTGAAATGATTGCAACGATTGCCGGCTTGCGCAACAAGCGCATCTATCCCACGCGTAATCTGACCTGCGTGGCGGAGGAGTGCAAGGGTCTCCGGCATGTGACAGCGATTGAACCGTCAGAGGTGACATGTTTCATGAAAAACAGTTTTGCGTTTGGCGGAATTAATGCTTCACTCGTGTGTCGCGTGTAAAAGAGGAGGAGAGTGTTATGACAAGAGAAGAGATTGAAACGACCATTAATCATGTGTTTGAGGAGTCCTTTGAAATCGAACCTGAACGTTTGGTTCCTGAGGCGAATATCTTTTTGGACTTAGGGTTGGACAGTTTGGACACGGTGGACTTGGTGGTCGCCATTCAGAAAAAGTTTGGTGTACAGGTGCGGGATGATGAACGCGTCAGGAGCATCCGTACGTTAGGCGATGTCTATCAGTTCATTGAAACAATTTACAACGAAAAGAAGGCTTAAACGCCTCATGCGCCGCGTATACCTCATACTCTTTGCCGCTGTTTTTTATCCAGTGCTCGCGCTCTATACGGTTGCAGCAGTCATCCTGTTCACGCTGTATATGGTTGTGACGGCGCCCTTCTTTTCGCATGTGAAGAACATGCACCGCTTTCGGCGCCTGATCTGTCGCTATGGCGCTGTGATTATTCATGGGCTTGCCCGGCCACTGGGTCCTGTGATTTACAAGGCGGCCCCGCGCAATCTTACGTGTGCGAAAATAATTGTGGCAAATCATGTCGCTTCGTCTGACCCCTTCCTGGTCGCTTGTCTGCCGGAAGTCTTGGTTCAGGTGGTCAATGTGTGGCCCTTTAAATTGCCGATCTGGGGTGTCTTTGCCCGTTGGTCCGGTTACCTGAATGTGAAGCAGATGGCCCCGGATGATTTTGTTGACGCGTGCGCGGCGCTCTTGCGTGAGGGAACTTCGATTGTTGCGTTTCCTGAGGGGACACGTGCAGGTGAGAATCCCATGGGTCCGTTTCATGGAGCACTCTTTCGGGTGGCGCTGGCCACTCAGGTTCCGATTGTGCCGATGTGTATTTACGGTAATGCACGATCTCCTGCACGCGGTTCGCTGCTTCTGGAGCCGGCGACGGTCCGTGTCCACTGCCTGCCCGAGATCACGTGGGATGTTTATCAGTCCATGACCCCCTTTCAGTTAAAAAATTTCGTTCGCGCCTTGATCCAGCAAGAAGTTGAAAGGATGAAAACAGTGTAATGGCTTCCTATCCCCAAAAGTTTCGTCTGGCGTTTCAATCTCCTGCGGCGATCCGCAAGCACCAGGAAGTCTTGCTCCTTGAGCACCTGCAACAGTGTGCGAAATCCCCTTATTATGCCCAGCGACTGAAGCCGTTCAAAGTTAGCGCTCGTCAGAGAATCTCCTTGGATGTCCTTAAGGATTTGCCCCTCGTTTCAAAGGCTGATTTAGAAAATGAGAATCTGGCCTTCCTTGCGGTTGAAAAGGCTCAGATACGTGATATTGTTCAGTCCTCCGGCACGACGGGGTTGCCGACACAGATGATGTACACGGCCCGCGATTTGGCCCGCTTGGCCTACAACGAAGCCGTCTGTTTCAAGGGCTGCGGAATGACAAAGGCTGATCGTGTCTTGTTGACCTGCACGATGGACCGCTGTTTTGTGGCCGGCTATGCCTATTGTCTCGGCACGCACGCAGTAGGGGCAGCGAGCATCCGTAGCGGTTTGAACCTTGTCGAAGGGCATGCCTCTGTCATTGCACTCATGCAACCGAGCTTTATTGTGGGCGTGCCCGGGTTTCTGCGTAAACTAGGGCGCCATCTTCACGAAAGAGGAGAACCCCCAAAAGGCGTGAAAGGGTTGATTTGTATTGGCGAACCCTTGCGTGATGAGTGGATGCGCTCATCAGCCCTGACTCAGGAGATTGAACGTTTGTGGAAGGCGCCTGCTTTTTCAACCTATTCGTCCTCTGAGATGGTCACGTCCTTCTGCGAATGCTCGGCTCAGCAGGGTGGACATGCCGCACCGGATCTGGGCATTGTCGAGATCGTGGATAAGCGAGGCAATCCAGTGCCGCTGGGCGAGACCGGCGAAGTGGTCGTCACCCCGCTGGGTGTGGAAGGCATGCCGGTGATCCGCTTTCGGACAGGGGATATCGGCTATCTGCTGGACGAGCCCTGCTCCTGCGGTCGCAAGACCGTTCGCTTGAGTCCGATTCTTGGACGACGGGCTCAGATGTTGAAGGTGAAGGGAACGACCTTCTATCCTGCAACTGTATTTGAAGTGCTGAATGGTATTCCGGAGGTCACGGAATATTATCTGAGTGCCGCGAAGGAAGAGGGCGGTGACGGTGTGCACGTGACGTTAGCGCTCTCAAAAGACACGGCCGACCTGCGCCGGAAGATCCTCGATGCACTGCTGGCGCGTCTGCGTGTTCGCGTGAACATGACGGTTGTGGATGAAGTGACAATTCGTAAACAGGTTTATGTGCCGCAGTCGCGTAAGCCGATTCGATTTTTTGATTTGCGGAAATGACGGGGAGAGCCAGGCTCTTTTCGGACAAGGGGATATCAGTATGCAAATAAGCGATTTGAAATGTGATGAGCAGAAGGGTGAGGCGACTATTCTTTTTTCATCGGCTGACCCTCTCTTTCGCGGACATTTTGACTATCAGCCGATTGTTCCCGGTGTTGCGCTGATGGATGCTGTTGTCCAGATTGTGTCACACGTCCGCGGGAAAGAGTTACGCTTAAAAAAAGCTTCGAATGTGAAGTTCTTTCAAGTGGTCCAGCCTGAGCAGACGTTTCAGCTGAAATTTGAGTGGAGTGAGCAACGTGGCTTTATAAAGGTCCAAGCGAGATTTGATTTTTCTCCTGAACAGAAAATTGCCGCACTCTCTTGTGAACTGGTGGAGGAAGCACTATGATGCATCGAAGACGCGTCCAAAAGATGAGCCATCCTGATTTGGAAGGTTATCCGCCGTTGTCCACAACGGTTGCGCATCGCGTCGCTTTTTCAGAGGTCGATCCCATGCAGATTGTCTGGTTCGGCCGTTATGCGGTCTATTTTGAAGAAGCGTCCGCTGCTTTGCGCGATGCATGCGGATTGTCGCATGCGGAATTTTTTGCCGCATTTATCTCGCCCCCCATTGTTTCGTATGAAGTTCAATACTTGGCGCCGTGCAAGCTGGATGAAATAGTATCCGTGACGGCGACGCTGCACGCCTCAGATGCGGCGCGGCTCAATATGTCTTACCAAGTCCACGGACCGGATCATACGTTGCGCGTGGTCGCTAAGACGTCACAGGTCTTTATGGACATGCGGGCGCAAGCCGTCTGCTTTGTTGCGCCTGAAATCTGGACGCGTTGTCTGGCCCGCTGGAAGAAAGGGGAGTTTGCATGCCTTCAGCGGTAACACCCGTGATTGTTGTCGATCAGGGACTCATCTCCGCTTACGGAGACGGGGTTGCTTGTTGTGCCGATGGCTTGCTCTCGGGGCGTACGGCCCTTGTAAAGGCAGGAGATGTGTTTCCTTCGCAGCTCAGTGATATGCCAGTCGGCAGGGTTCCCCAACTTGGCGCGGGTGTCGGCAGGTTGATGCGACTCCTGGAGCGCTTGTTTGACGCCGGACATTCGATTCCTTCAGATGCCGTGATTTATGCAGCCACAACGGTTGGCGAGATTGATGTGCTGGAGACGGCTGTCCGTGCCGGCAAGGAAGCGGATGCTGCATCGAGTTGCCTGAGTACTCTGGGCACGCGTGTCGCTGCTCTGTTGAAGCGTTCGCCTGAGACGGGGGTGACTTTTTCCGCGGCCTGTGCCTCATCGACTGCTGCGCTCGCGATGGCAGCCTCTGCGATCCGGCGCGGCGAGTTGAGCTGTGCGCTGGTTGTGGGCTGTGACACCCTTTCAGAGTTCGTGCTCTCGGGATTTTCTGCGTTGATGGCCCTCGATGCTCGAGGGGCGCGTCCCTTTGATCTGGATCGCAAAGGGGTCTCACTGGGCGAAGCTGCCGCGTATGTCGTGCTGATGAGCGAAGAACGGGCAGCGCAGGAAGGACGTGCTGTACAAGGCTATCTTCATGGCTGGGGCATGACTTGTGACGCGAACCATTTGACAGGGCCCTCGCGAGACGGTGTCCCGCTTTCGGAGGCCATCGAGCAGGCACTCAACCTCTCTGGCTTGACTGCTGATGACGTGGATGCGATTTGCGCGCATGGCACAGGGACGCTCTATAACGATCAGATGGAGCTGCTCGCGTTTCATCAAGCCATGCGGCAACGTCCGGTTCCGCTCTTTTCCGTCAAGGGCGGCATGGGGCATACACTCGGCGCTGCAGGCCTTGCAGAGATGTTGCTCTCGCTGGAATTTTTGAAGCGCGGGATCATTCCTGCAACCATTGGAATGACAACGCCTTCTCCAGAGGCCATGGGATGGGCCGCTACGGAGGTGCAACCCATTCTGCAGGACGGAGTCATGCTGACCACTAATTCCGGCTTTGGCGGCGTTAATGTCGCGTTGCTCGTAAGCTACAGTGCAATGAGCAGGGGCGATTCTTTATTATGGACGCAAAGGCGGAAGGATGTCAGGACACAAGAGAGTCATGAAGCACTGAGTTACGCTACCTTTGTCCCGCCCAAGCATTTTGCGCGCTTCAGCGCTGATGCGCAGCGGGCTTCACGCGCGCTCGCAGAGCGGTTTTCACAAGAGGGACTCTTCCTGGATGAAGAGCGCCTGTTACGCTGGAATGTGCCGGGGTCGCCTGTTGCACGCGTTGGACTGTCTGTCTGGAACCGCCAGGGCAGTTTGAAGGTGAATTTCGCCTATTTTGCTGATTATGTCGCTTCTGGAAGTGTGCTCGGGCGCGGACAGCTCTTTGCGGCAACATTGCCCACCTCTGTTGCCTCCGAGGTCGCTATCGCCTGCCGTTTAATGGGGCCGCTGATGTATGTCGCTGATACGGCTGGCACGGATGTCGCTGCGCGTCAGGTTGCCAGACAGTGCATTGCAGACGGACTTGCAGACGCAATGATTTTACTCAATGTCGGCGAAACAGAAATTGAGATTGTTTTTATGAAAGAAGGTCCTCTATGAAACTAAAGTTAATCTATCCTCGCTGGCCCAAGTTGCTTCATCAAACGGAGTTTCATTTGCCCCCGCATGGACCTGTCTGCTTTGCAGCGACGCTTCCGAAGGATGTGGAGGTCACTTTTGTCGATGAAAACGTGGATCCGCTTGATATAACGGATTCGCCTGATCTGGTTGCCTTCTCTGTGATGTTGACCTGCCAGATGCCGCGTGCCTGGGAGATTGCGGATGCGTACCGTGCACGGGGCATCAAGGTGCTCTTTGGCGGTATCTCCACCATGCTTCATTCTGATGAGGTGATGTTGCATGCTGACAGCGTCTTTCTGGGCGAGGCCGAGGGACGCATGGGCGCTGTGATTGAAGACTTTAAAGCCGGCCAACTGAAACCCGTTTATGACTATCTGCGAAATCCGCCGGATATCAGCCTTGTCGGAACGGCGCGGCGCGATATTCTGAATCGGGAACGCTACAACTTCCGTGGCGTTCAGATGGTTGATTTGATCCATGCCTCGCGCGGCTGCCGCTTTAACTGCTTTCCCTGCTGCACCCCGTTTTTGGGGGGGCGCGTCTTTCGTCCGCGTCCCATCGACAAAGTTGTCGAGGAGATGGCGAGTATTCCCAATAACCGCTTTTTCATTGTGGACAATTCATTGGCGCAGGATGGCAAATGGGAGAAGGAACTGTTCCGCGCGATTGCGCCCCTCAAGAAGAAATGGGTGTCGCATCCGATTCTGGATGATGATGAAGTGTTGAAGCTGGCTGCGGATGCCGGATGCTGGTATGTCTATCAGGCCATTGCCGGCACGACCGAAGGCATGAAACGCCGCATCAAGCGGTTGCACGATTTCGGGATCGGCATCGAGGGCACCATCTTGCTCGGACTCGACGACCAGACTGAGGATGATGTCAAACGGTTGGTTGATTTCTTGTTGGAACAGAAGCTCGATATGGCCGAGTTTACGGTGCTGGTGCCCTTCCCGCACACGCCTGTCCGTGCGCAACTTGAACGCGAAGGGCGGATTTTGCACAACGACTGGGTACGCTATACAGGTTCCGAAGTCGTCTATCGCCCGGCTAAGATGACGCCGGATACGCTTGAAAAGATGTATCACTATGCCTGGGAGGCGTTCTATCGGGAGGCAGATCCGGCGACGCGTATGGCACGTCTGTTCTTGAGCGTCCTTCACAAGGAGTTGAAGGATGGTATAGATCCAGAGCGCGGGCTTGCCAAAAATCGTGTACGGTGGGGAAAGAAGGACGCACCGCAATGAAAATCCTTCTCGTCTATTGCAACCCATCGCCTTCACCGTATCCCGTCTACCCGCTGGGCATGTCGGTTGTTGCGCAGGCGCTTGAGAAGGCGGGGCATGCGGTTTTGCAATATGACTTGTTTTCACAGGACTTTGATTACGAGCACCTCAAGAAGACGGTCACCGCCGAGACCCCGGGTGTGATTGGGATCTCTTTCCGCAACCTGGACAATGTCAATGTCTGCGCTGAAGTGCATTATGCGCAACATTTGAGAGGCGCTGTGGATGCGATCCGCTCGGTCTCCCCGGTAAAGATTCTTCTGGGCGGTTCGGGTTTCTCCGTGATGCCGGAACGGTTGATGGAGGCCTCTGGTGCGGACTATGGCATCCGTGGCGAAGCAGAGCGGACGGTTGTAGAGTTTATTGCGTTGCTGGAGCAGGGCAAGGAGCCCGCCTCCCGCATCATGGAAGAGTTGAACCCGCTGGATGCTGACGGCATGCTGTCTGCTCATTATTCGGACGAGTTGTTGGCTGCGTATCAGAAGGGCGGGTGTGTGGTCCCAGTACAGACGAAGCGTGGCTGTCCCCACCACTGCGTATATTGCACCTATCCGTTGCTGGAAGGCTATGTCGTGCGTCCGCGCAACTCAGCGGACGTCATTGCGGATATCCGCCACCTCCTGGACAAGGGCGTGAAGCAGATCTTCTTTACAGACTCGATTTTCAACGACAGTTTCGGACATTATAAAAAGCTCGTCGCTGCTATGGCGGAGCAGTGGATTTGTGTGCCATGGACTGGTTTTTTCCGTCCTGACTTTATTGAGCCTGAGGTCATTCAGCAGATGAAGGCGACAGGGCTTTCATCCGTTGAATTAGGATCAGATGCTGCATCGGATACGACTCTAAAGGCGATGGGAAAACATTTTGACTTTAAGACTGTTGAAGAGGCGCAGAAAAGGTTCATTGACGCGGGGATTACAGTTTCGCACTACTTTATGATGGGCGGACCTGGGGAGACGAAAGAGACGGTTGAAGAGGGGATAGAGAATATTTTGCGCTTGCAAGGCGCAGCCTCTTTCATCTTTTTGGGCATTCGCATATTGCCGGGCACACCGCTTGAAAAGCGCGCGCTTGACGAGGGTGTTATCCAGCCGGATACAGATCTCTTTATGCCGGTTTACTACTTCTCACCTACCATTGATAAAGAGTGGCTGGATGAGCGCCTGAAAAGCGCCTTCAAGAAGAACCGCCACGTCATCTACCCGCCGAACTCCATGGACAGCGGCCTCGCCTTCCTCCATCGCCTCGGCTATGCAGGCATGTCTATTGATATGCTTCTGAGAAAGAAATAAATCTCTCTGCGATGAGTACTCCTTCGGATATACGCCCCTTATGTGTCATTCCTGTTTACAATCAGGCGCAGACGTTGCTGTCTGTTGTTAAGGGGTGTTGTGCGCGGATGGAGTCGGTGCTCGTCGTGGATGATGGCAGTACGGATGCGGATGTGCCGGCGTTGCTGGCTGGTGAAAAAGCTACGGTGCTTCGCCATGCAAGCAATCAGGGAAAGGGCGTCGCCTTGCAGACGGCCTTTGCGTATGCGAAGGAACAGGGGTTTACGCATGTGATTACGCTCGATGCGGATGCGCAGCATGACCCTGCGGATTTGCCTCTCTTTGAAAAGGCGATCCACGATAACCCAGAGGCGATTGTCTTGGGGGTTCGTGACTTCAGTGTGCCGAATGTACCGAAGTCGAGTCAGTTTGGACGTGCGTTCTCCAATTTTTGGGTCATGCTTGAGACAGGGGTGAAATGCGCGGATACGCAGTGCGGCTATCGGGCCTATCCGCTGAAATATCTCTCTACGTTGAAGCTGATTCGAAAGCGCTATGATTTTGAAATCGAGGTGCTGGTGCGCGGACTCTGGGGTGGGTTACCGCTTGCAGAAGTTCCTGTCCAAACATACTATCCGCCGGCAGATGAACGCATCTCCCACTTCAACAAGGGGACAGACAATTTTTGGCTCAGCCATACGCATGCCCTGTTTGTGCTTCGCAGATTGCTGCCGATCCCTCAAAAACGGTGGTTCCCGCGCAAGGAGCGTTTGACGTGGCGCGATTTGCTCCACCCGATCGCCCTCATTAAGCGGTTACTCCATGAACATGTGACACCCCTTGAATTGGGGCTCTCCGCAGGTGTCGGAACGTTTATCGCGTTTCTTCCGATCCCATTTCATACCATCGTGATCCTCTATGTGACGACACGCTTAAATTTGAATCGCATTATGGGCATCGCCATTCAAAATCTTTTCATGCCTCCCTTTGGGCCTGGCTTTGCGATATGTGTCGGACATCTGATGCTTCATGGCTCTTTTGTTCCGTCGTATGAAGGACACATGGACCTCGCGGGACTTTGGCAGTTTCTCAAACAATTCTTTACGGAATGGGTCGTGGGTGCGATCGTGGTGGCACCCATCTTTGCGGTGCTCTTCGGCTGGTTAGTCTTTCTGATTGCCGAGCGGCTTCAGACGAAGACGGCCATCAAGGCGAAGGCGCGTGGAAATGCTTTAGGCTTCTGGTTTTTCAAAATGGCGTTGAAGCTTACAGGGTTGCGTGGCGCTTATGGGTTGCTCTATTTTGTCTGTGCGTATTATACTCTTTTTGATTCCGGGGCAAGAGCCTCGGCGAATGCGTATCTGAGTCGGCGCTTCCCGATGCAGGGACGGCTGGCGCGACTCTTTACGGTGTATCGACTCTTTATTTCCCAGGGAAAATGTCTCATTGACCGGCAAGCTCTGAATGCCGGGGCCATCACGTTCGACTTCGCAGGTGAGCGCGTCCGTGAAGTGATGCGGGAACTGGATGGCCTTGGCTTTGTATTGTTGCTGTCGCATGCGGGCGGCTGGCAGTCAGCGCTCCCCTTCTTGCGCAATATGGCAGGCTCGAAGCGCGTCTCCCTGCTCATGAATGAGGCGGAATCAGCTCTGATTCGAAAACATGTGCGCGGCGATGACGGCGGGTTCCATGTCATTCTGCCGACTGATGGACCTGGCTGCGTGGTGGAGATGGTCATGCGTCTGCAACAGGGTGAGGTGGTCTCCATTATGGGGGATCGCGCATACGGCGGGCAGACGGCCCCGGTCCAGT
Organism: uncultured bacterium; assembly: GCA_942493055.1. GTDB lineage: Bacteria > Verrucomicrobiota > Kiritimatiellia > RFP12 > UBA1067 > CAIZQW01. The sequence continues at coordinate 6,021,808 of OW818680.1, forward strand.
TTATCGGCGAGGAGGCTCAGTTCCCGGTGAGCGCCTTTGCAGTCGCCCGTGCAGCGAAGTGTCCTGTCGTTGTGCTCTTGGTCCCCAAGACGGGGCTTAAACGCTACGACATGGAAGTGCTCCACATTCCTGCTTCGGATTCTGCGGATCGTGCGTCTGTGCGCACAGGCCTCCAGCGCTATGCGGATCTGCTCACAGACTTTACGCGACGTTATCCGCTGCAATGTTTCCTGTTTCATGATGTCTGGAAAAAATAATGCAACTCAATCCAAAGCGTATCTTACTGATTCATCCCTTGGGGGGGAACAAGCGTGCGGCCGCTACGGACATCGCACGCAAGGCGAACCTCATGCCGCCCTTGGGGCTGGCTTCGATGGCGGCATGGCTTGAAAAGAATGGCTTTGAGGCGGATATTCTGGATTTCAATGCGGAGCCGGAACGCGAAGCCGAGCTTGAAGCTTTCATTCGGACGAAGAAGCCCGGGTTCATCGGGTTCAGTTGCACCACATCTTCGTTTCTGGATGGCGCAGGCCTGGCGCAGCAGGTGAAACAATGGTTTCCAGATATAGTCACTGTCATTGGCGGCGTGCATGTCTCTGCGTTGCGCGAAGCTGTACTGGAGAACTATCCTCAGTTTGACTACGGTATCTGGGGCGAAGGGGAAGAGACGCTGCGTGTCTTGATGACAGGCGATACGCAGGACCGTGCCGGCGTGATTTACCGTGAAGCGGGTGTTGTGAAGTGTGGCGGACGGCGCGAGCCTGCAATCGCACTGGATACGCTGCCCTTTCCCGCGTATGAGAAGTTGCCGGGGTATCCGCAGCGATATGCGCTTCCTATTTTCAACTATCCTAAGACGCCCAATGCCAGTTTCACCTCCAGCCGCGGGTGTCCCTGTGCGTGCAGTTACTGCGACCGCTCCGTGTTTGGCTCGACCTTCCGTGCCAATTCAGCGGCGTACGTGTACGAGCACATGAAGTACATGCGCGAGCGCTTTGGTGTTCGGCATTTGAACTTCTATGATGATCAGTTCACCCTTGACCGTAAACGCATTTTAGAGCTGGCTCAAAGGCTGCGCGAAGCGCCGCTCGGCATGACGTTTAACTGCGCGGCGCGTCCGGATCGTGTTGATCCCGAGATGCTCACCGCACTGAAGCAGGCTGGCTGCTGGATGATCAGCCTTGGCATTGAAACCGGTGATCCCGAGTTGCTGGCGAAGCATCGCCGCCATGGCGACCTCGATCGGCTTCGTCAGGCGATCCGAGAGATTAAGAAGGCCGGAATCCGTGTCAAGGGGCTCGTCATGATCGGCCTGCCCGGAGAGACGGAGGAGTCCATCCGCCGGAGCATGAAGTATGTGCACTCCTTGCCTATAGACGACATCAACGTCGCGAAGTTCACCCCTTTCCCCGGGACACCGCTCTATAAAGATATCCGGACAACAGGGACTTTCGACGAAGATTGGAATCGGATGGACTGCATGCACTTTTTGTATGTGCCGCAGGGGTTGACGGAAGAGCAGCTGCAAAAGCTTTTCATCGAGTTTTACAAGCGCCACTACATGCGCAATCGCATTGTCTGGGGTTATGTGACCATGCTCTGGAAGTCCCCGGACAGTTGGAAGCGCTTTATGTTGAGCCTCGGCTCCTTCATCTCCTTCGCCCGCAGTAATAAGCGATGGCAGGAGGAGAAGTCATAGACTGTTCCAACATTTATTGGCGGCAGAGGGACTGAAGCGACAGGAGGGACCAGAGGGACAGCAGGGATTTTCTCTGCTTAAGCGTGTATGTCCCTCACGTCCCTATCGTCCCTCATGTCCCTACTCCCGCACCTTCAGAATCCCATCAGGATTCTTGATGTTGGAGTGACGGTCCTGACGGTCTTGCGTCCTGCTGTCCGTGGGTCAATCGACCAACTCTTAACGCACAAGTTACAGGCAGGGCGTGACGCCCTTCTTCAGGAGAATATTGCCATACTTGGCGAGTTCGCCGGTCATGACGCAGGCGAAGGCCTTCTGGGCGCGGTCATAGAAATCGAAGCGACCGATGCGCGTGATGGCCGGAACTTTTTTCAGTTTTTTCCGGATGGCGTCCTTGTAGCTCTTCTCGACTTCGGGGTCGAGCGTGTCGCCTGCGACAGCGGCCATCATGATCAGTGGCGGCGCATAGCTGTCGAGTTCGAAGAGGGGGATGATCCCCTCCAGCAAAGCAGGTATGCCAATGCCATCCGCACGTATCACATGCTTGCAGAACGTGTGGCCCGGGAAGTGGGCATCCGCCAAGATGATTTCATCGCCGTGTCCCATTTCGGCAAGAGCTTTTAAAAGATCAGGGGATATGACCGGGGATATTCCTTTTAGCATGAGGCTACTCCTTGTTTAGAACGACGATAGGTTTTAAGACCATATAAGGCTACGACTACGAAGCAGATGAGCGGCAATGTGAAGGACATGCGTACACTCGAAAGCGTAGTGAATATGAGATTAAAGGCGCTCTGATCCATAATCCATCCCTGCATAGGCGGCATCAGGCAACCGCCGCCAATCGCCATGATAAGGCCTGCGGCACCAAGCTTTGCATCGTCGCCAATACCGTCCAGTGCAATGCCGTAAATCGTCGGGAACATCAGAGACATTGTAGCTGAAGAGGCCACTAGGCAGTAGAGCCCAGGCATGCCCGGCAGGAAGATCACGCCGATGATGAGTGCTGTGCCGATGGTGGCAAGGACGGCCAGCAAGGCGCCAGGGTTGACATATTTCAAGAGGAATGTACAGATAAAGCGGCTACAGACAAACATACCCATGGCAATCATATTGTAGAACTGGCCCTGTGCCTTTGAAAGGCCCATTTCCGCCTCAGCGTATTGGATGATGAAAGTCCAGCACATGATTTGAACGCCGACATAAAAGGCTTGCGCAATGACGCCTTCGACATAGTTGGCGTTTTTCAAAAGACGTTTGACAGTTGCGCCGACGGAGAGGTCCTTATTTTCATCATGGGTGCTGCGGGGCAAGCGCGTAACAAGGAAGACCACAAAGACGATCGCCACGACAATGCCGAGGACGGCATAAGGCCCGATGATGACGGAGAGGTCATGCTTGGCGATATTGTTAAAGGCTTCTGGCGTTGTCTTGATCAGTTCACGGCGAGCGTCTTCCGTCATGGGATCCAATTTGCAGAGGATCAGATTTCTGGCAACAAGCATGCCTGTCAAAGAGCCCATGGGGTTGAAGGATTGGGCAAAGTTAAGGCGGCGTGTCGCTGTGGCTTCGTCGCCCATAGCAAGGATGTAGGGATTTGAACTCGTTTCAAGGAAGGAGAGTCCACAGGTCATGATGAAGTAGGAGAGCAGGAATGCCCAGAAAGCCATCAGCCATCCCGAGGGAATAAAAAGTATGCACCCTAATGCATAAAGAGCAAGGCCAAGTAAGATGCCGCTTTTATAAGAGAATTTCTTGATAAAGAGCGCTGCTGGAATCGCCATTACGCAGTAACCGCCATAGAAGGCAAACTGCACAAGCGAGCTTTGAAAGTTACTGATCAGCAGGATGTTTTTAAACGCTGCAACCATCGGGTTCGTGATGTCGTTTGCAAAGCCCCACAACGCAAAGAGCGAAGTGACAAGAATAAAAGGCAGTATGAGTGCAGGTGGGATAAGTTTGGCTGTCTTGTCCGTCATGGGGCGTGCTCCTTATTATGTTTCGCAAAGAATCACTTGAGTTCCTCATCAAAACACACGGCCACTTTACCACAATTGCCGTCCGCCATCAATGCGTAAGCTTCAGGAGCTTTTTCAAGCGGGAAGCGATGCGTGATGAGCTTGTCCGGGTGGATGCCCCAGCGGACCAGCCGCTCGACGAGTTCTTCCATACGCCAGAGGTTTGTAACCCATGAACCGTAAATGGTCTTCTGGTCATGAATGATATCCGGGCTTGGATTGAAGTTGACGGTACCGCCTTCACCGATGAAGACAATCTTGCCCCACTTCCGTGTGGCTTGAATCGCGGTCAGACGTCCTTTGTCATTCGCGGAACATTCGACGGCACGTTCAACGCCCATGCCGCCTGTCAGTGCGCGGATCTGCGCAACAGTATCCGGCCCGGCTTTGATTACGTGGTCGGCGAGTTTGAGCTTTTTCGCGATTTTCATACGGGCTTCGCTGACATCGGTGCCGATGGTCAGGGTTGCACCCATGGCTTTGGCGAGTTGGAGCGCGGCAAGTCCGACGGGGCCAAGGCCCGTAACCAGTACAGCGTCGTTGCCGCAGATGCCGATCTTCTCAAGGCCTTCATAGACGGTGCCGAAGCCGCACGCGACTTGTGCGCCGTCTGCGTAGGAGAGGGAGTCGGGCAACAGCACGAGATCCTTTTCCTCGGCAAGAATGTAGGGGGCCATGCCGCCATCCCGTTGCCAGCCATACGCGCGGCGATACAGTTCGCTGGTGCAGGAGATCATATAGCCCCGGCGGCAGTCATTGCAGACGCCGCAGCCCGAGATATGATAGATGACCACACGGTCGCCTTGCTTGAAACGGCGTAACCCAGGTCCGCATTTCACAATCTGTCCAGCAGGTTCATGGCCGGCGATCATGCCGGGTTGATAGCCTTCTGGACCTTTGCCCAGATGTTCGTGATAGATACAACGGATGTCCGAGCCGCAAATGGTCGAGGCTTTTGTACGAATGAGCACTTCACCATGGCCGGGTTCAGGAACCGCATATTGTTTGAATTTAACAGTGCTGTCTCCAGGCAGATAGGCGCCAGTCATCTTTTTCGGTATTGTCTTCATAATATCCTTTCGGGCATGTCGCCCCTTGCTTATTTCTTTATGATTCCGGTTTCATCCCAGAGGTCTTCCCACGTCTGGCCTTTACGCCACAGGAAAACTTGACCTTTGATCAGACGGCACTTTTTATCAATGCCTGAAATAGCGTTCATCTCCTCGTCCGTGAGCTTCGCGCAGAGGCCTGCGCTGAGGTTGCTGATGAGTTGCTCGCGCTTGACTGCGAATGGAATGACGATCTCCCCGCGCTGCACAGCCCACATCAGGCAGACGACGGCTGGATGGACGTTGAGGCGTTCTGCAATCTTCAGGATGAGCGGGTCTGTGGTGTCGCAGGTGTCTTCCGGGGTGCGGTCCCGCTCCGGACGTGACGGCGAACCCAGCGGAGAAAAGCCAATCGGCTGGATTTTGTTTGCGACCATGAAGTCAAAGAGTTCAGGTTGCTGAAAGTGCGGATGGAGCTCCATCTCGTTGACCACGGGTTTGACCTTGCAGTCCTTCAGCAGGAGCTTCATCTTTGCGATGGTCATATTGGACGTGCCGATGTTCCGCACGAGACCCTCAGCATAAAGCTCCTCCATTTGTGCCCAGGTCTTCATATACGCTTCATGGATGTATGGCTTGGCATCAGGATTGTGGTAATCCCCTGTGCAGCCTTTCGGATGGAAATTCGGGAAGGGCCAATGGACGAGATAGAGGTCGAGGTAATCAAGCCCGAGATCCTTTAAGGACTGCTTACATGACGCGATGACGTTGCCTCCGCCGTGCATATCATTCCAGACCTTCGAGGTGATCCACAGCGCCTCACGGGGAACCCCGCTTTGGATCACCTGCTGCAGGGAGTGGCCGACCTGTTTTTCATTGCCATACACTGAGGCGCAGTCGAAATGGCGATAGCCAATCTTGGCGGCTTCAACCACTGCGGCGGCAACGGTCTCGGCACTGTACTTATCAGAGCCAAAGGTCCCCATTCCAACGACAGGAATCTGCGAACCATTGGCGAGCAATCGACGCGGGACAGAACTCTGCTCACAGGTAGATTCATAAGGTGTTTTCATAGTGAGCAATATAATAATTTAAGTTTTTCAAAATTGACATGGACATCGTTGACCAAATGATGGATATTATTGACTTATGAAAGAGACGTCATTTATTTCGAAACACGTTGTTTCAGGTGAATATTACTTTTTAAATCTCACCCCGCCTGCCGGGGCTCAGGGGGTTGTGGTCTGCGGCGGACTTGAAAATTGCGCACCCAATTATCGTGTGGTCAGAAACCGCTTTAAATACCATTCCCTTGAATATGTTGTCAGGGGCGAAGGGACCTTGACGATCAGCAATAAAACCTATCCGCTGCATGCGGGTGCGATGTTTGGCTATGGTCCTGCAACACGGCATGATATCACGACAGATCCGAAAAATCCGCTGGTGAAATATTTTGTTGATTTCAAAGGAACGCGCTTTACGCACCTGTTGCGCACGCATCCACTCGCCTTGCACAAGCCGTTCTACTATTCAACAAATGTCCGCCAACTCTTTGAGAATCTGCATCAGAATGGACGCGGCAATCATCCGAACGTCCATAAGATCTGCGCCTGCCTTTTGGAACTGCTCATTCTCCAGACGGCAGATGCGGCCTTGCTTTTGAAAGAGGCTGAATCACCAGCGCATCAGACCTTTCAGCAAATCCGTGAAGCGATTGAGCAGGGGTTCCTGGCCTTTCGTGCGTTGCCGGATATTGCCTCTCACTGTCATGTGGATGCGTCGTATGTCTGCCGTCTCTTTAAACGCTATGGCACGGAGACGCCCTATGATATGTTGGTGCGTCTAAAAATGCGCCATGCGGCAGACTTGCTGAATAATGGGCAGACGTTGATTAAGGACGTTGCCGCAACTGTCGGCTTTGAAGATCCGTATCACTTCTCGCGTGTCTTCAAATCTGTCTATGGCGTCTCGCCCAAAGCGTTCATCCAGTCCGATCACCGCTGATGCTTATAGGTGTCCATTTCCGCTTTGAGGCGTTCATAGAGCGGTTTAATCCACGTGGGCTTTTTTTGTTGAACGTCTTTGAGCGGGCGGACTCGAAAATCAATCGGGCTGATGAGGAGCTTTATATTTTTAATCCCTGTCTTCTCAGCAAGGATAAACACCTCTTCGGATGATGGATCGCCGATGGCAATACAGCCGATAGATGCGGCGCAGCCGTGAATCATGATGTCGCCGCCCAAGTTTGTCCTAGCCTCTGTTTTGGCATGGCGCTTGTCTTCTGCATTGGGGTAGTTTACGCGTAAGGAGAGATGGTAGCGGCTGTTGGGATTCAAGGCTTCAATTTCATAGAAGCCCTCTGGGACTTGGAGGTCGCCCTCTTTCAGCTTGGGCCCTGCTGTGCCGCTCGCGGCGAGGATGGGGTAGGTTTTGATCAGCCGATACTGGCCATTGGTCCCTGGGACATGCAATTCCAGTTTCTTCTCATCTTTCAACGCGATCAAGGTGAATTTGGCTGGCGGATAGGGGATGGCTTGCGCCTTGAAGTGAGGTGCAAGGCGCTGATGGACGGCTGCTTCATATTGTGCAACACGTTCAGCAATGGTTGCTGATTGTGCGCAGCCGGTTAAAACGCTACAGGCAATCATAAGGATAGTGTGGTTGATGTTCATGTGGAAAGTTGGAATATTGGAATGTTGGAAGAATGCACTTAAAGGGAGTGGCGCAGGCCTTCCTGGCCGCCGTAACGAAGTGGAGGAGGCTGCGCCACAGGCACGCAGACGCGTGCCCTTCCCGGTACCAGCGTTTCGTTGCTCCCCATCATTCCACCATTCCAACATTCCAGTGACGTTATGGGCACAATGTTCCAGCCAGCATGAGCTTGCCAAACCAGACGCGTGTGCCATTAAACTTGGGTGCGTTCAGTTCGTCGGCTGATTTAAGGCGGGGAAGGAGAATTTTACGGTCGGGTTGCTCGGGGAGAATTTCAACTTCGACGGTGTGTGTCTTTTCAGGGTCAAGACCGGAGCAGAGGGTAAAGGCCTGGATGCGGTAATAGACGCAATAGGAGTCGAAGCGCTGCGTGGTTTGGGGCTTGCCGCCATCCACGGTGACTTTGATTTTGCCTCCGTCGGGGCCGACCAGGTCGTATATTTTCGCCGTGGATCCTTTGAAGGTGAAGGTCAGCTTGTCCCCGGGGGTTCCGGATGAATAGATGGAGCCGAGCCGATTGCCGTTCGACTTCTGGAGCGGATCGGTTTCAGGCAGTTTCGTCCAGGAACCGGAGAGCATCTTTTCCGTGACCGGGATCATGGCAACGTTTTCAAGGTTCCCTGCGATAAACTGTTTGGTGTGTTGGGACTTGTGGTCGCGCGGCTTGGATGCTGCCATCTTCGGGATCGCGCTCGCCAGCATGGCGGTGTAGATGGGGTGCCCCTCCTCTGAGGTGGGATGGCAATCGTCCTTGGCAAACCAGATTTTCCCGTCAGCGGGTTTCGTCTCAGATTTGAATACGAGCTTGCCAGCCTCTTGAAGCTCGGTGATCTCGAGTGCGAAGTTGACAGAGGGAATGCCGTAAAAGTCAGCGAGCATTTCCATGGCTCCGGCGGAGCGGGGACACTCCCCGCGCTTGAGGTCATTTGTCATGTTGGAGTGGATGGTATAGACAAACAGGATATCCGTTGTCGGATCCTTGCGCCAGGTCTGCCGGACGATGCCTTCCATATTCTTCCAGATCTGGTCTGGGGCTTGTCCGCCGTCATTGACAGCGAATTCGACAAAGAGTAAATCAGGATTATGCTGGAGCGCATCGGAGTGCAGACGGAAAACGCCGAGGTCGCTTCCTGTGCCGCCGATGGCCGCGTGGATCTCCTTGAACTTGACATCGGGATACGTCTTTGCGAACCAGGCAGTGGTCTGCGGGCGCCAGCCATTGGCTGCGGTGATGGAGCCGCCAAGGTAGGCAATGGTGATCTCTTTGTTGGTTTTGATTTTCTCAAAGAGGTTTCCGACACCCTCCCGCGGACGGAACTTCTCAGCCTTGACAGCCTGATAGACCGGCGTTTGTGCGGAACCGATCAGCGCACTGCTGGCACAGGCAACTAAGATTAATTTTTTGTAACTGTTCATAAGGGTCAGCCTCCTGCACGGGTGTAATTAACATCCCAGTCTTTCATGACAGGGTCAAAACCAAGAGCCTTGATGGCAGCAGCCACTTCGGGCAGCGAGCGAGGGTCTGCAACTTCAAATTGCGCTTCGGCATCCGTCTTCTGTCGATAACCGCCGGGTGTTGTCTTCGCGCCTGCGGACATTTTGTTCACGGCAATGCGTACGAGCTGCTCACGGAAGCCTGGCAACTCACGCGTTGAGAGGGTCAGGGTGGCATCCGGGATCTGGACGCGCAACGCGCACATCAGTTGCACCAGGTTGGCGTCTGAGACGGGATGGGGCGGCGTCATACAGCCCATTGCCGGCCTGATGCGAGGGAAGGAGAAGGCTAGGGATGTGCGCCAGTATTTCTTCTGGATATAGGCGGCATGCATGGCTAAATAAAAACCCTCTTCGCGCCAGTCGTTGAGTCCGAGTAACGCGCCGAGGCCCATAAAGGTCATTCCTGACTGGGCGGCACGCTCAAAGGCATCAATACGGTTTTCGTAATCGCGCTTGGGGCCGGTCGGATGAAAATGGGCATAGACCTTTGGGTTGTAGCTTTCCTGGAACATGGTCATGCCATCGATGCCATGCCTGATCAGCAATTCATAATCCAGCTTGCTCAAGGCGTAGATCTCAATTTGCACTGAGGCAAAATGGGGACGGATGCGCGTTGCCAGCTCTGCCAGCCACTCTGGAGGGACATGCTTGATGTCTTCTCCTGAGACGAGCAAGAGGTGCCCAAACCCCTGTTTGGCCAGGCAGAGCGCCTCTGCTTCAGCCTCCTCCATCGTCAAAGCCCGACGGACCGTCTGCGTTGTCGCCTGATTGAAGCCGCAATAGAGGCACCCGTTGCAGCAATAGTTTGAAACATAGAGCGGTGCAAAGAACTGAATGGCATTGCCGAAGCGCTGACGTGTCCAGTGGGATGAAAGTTGAGCGAGCGCTTCCAGGTAGGGCTCTGCTGCAGGTGAGAGCAGCGCGGCGATCTGTTCCGGGGCATAGTGCCCGGAGGTTGCAAGCGCGGTGCGCACCTGGTCTTCAGTCCGGGAATAAATCAGCTCGTGGACGCGTTCACTGGGCCAGTCTTTTAAAGTGTCAAGAAAGTGCATTGAGAATGGAATAGTGGAATGATGGAATAGTGGAATAATGTAAGAATGGAATATTGGAATACTGGAAAATTAGAAGAGTTCTCTCTTTGGAGGGACGCGCTCTGTCGCGTCCGGCCACGACGAAGCGTGGCCCTCCAAAAGCCGGTATTCCTTTTTCCCATCATTCCATCATTCCCGTATTCCATTATTCCCGTTAAACGAGAGGCGTGATCTTCTCCATCCCGCGCATGTAAGGGCGAAGGACTTCAGGGATGATGACCGAGCCGTCTTCCTGTTGGAGCTGTTCGAGTATGGCGATGACCAGGCGTGGCAGCGCAACGCCTGAACCATTGAGCGTATGAACGAGTTTCGCCTTGCCCGTGGCATCGCGGTACTTGCAGTTGAGGCGGCGCGCCTGGAAATCTTCGAAATTCGAACAACTGGAGACTTCCAGCCATCCGTTCTGTCCAGGAGCCCACAACTCGATGTCGTAGCACTTTGCCGCAGAGAAGCTGATGTCACCTGAACAGAGTTCCAGGACGCGGTAGTGGAGTCCGAGATTTTGCAGCACGGCCTCCGCGTTCTTGAGCAGCGACTCCAGTTCGTCATAAGATGTCTCAGGCTCCACAAATTTCACCATCTCGACCTTGTCGAACTGGTGGACGCGCAGGATGCCTCGCGTATCCTTGCCGGCTGATCCTGCTTCACGGCGGAAGCACGGCGTATAGGCCGTGAGATAGATGGGGAGTTTGGTTTCGAGGATTTCATCGCGGTGGAAATTGGTGACCGGGACCTCCGCAGTCGGGATGAGCCAGAGGTCGTCGATTTCGCAGTGATACATATCCTCGGCCATCTTCGGAAGCTGGCCCGTACCGCGCATCGAGGCGCTGTTGACAACGAAGGGCGGCAGCAATTCGGTGTAGCCATGTTTTTCGGTATGGAGGTCGAGCATGTACTGGATCAGACCGCGCTGAAGTTTAGCGCCCACGCCTTTGAGGAGCGGGAAGCCCGAACCCGTGATTTTAACACCGCGCGGAAGATCGAAGAGACCCAGCTTTTCGCCCAGTTCGATATGGTCGAGGGGTTTAAAGGTGAAGGTGGGGGCTGTGCCCCAGGAAGCGGCTACGCGGTTCGCCGAGGCGTCGGGTCCGGTTGGAATCGTCTTGCAGGGCACATTGGGGATGCGCAGCATGGCATTCTCAAGAGCCTCCTCGGTCTGACGGAGTTCTTCATCGAGTGCCGTGATCCGCTCGCCGATGGCGCGGACCTCAGCTTGCACAGCGTCGGTATTCTGTCCGGCCTTCTTGAGTGTGCCGATCTCCTTGGAACGTGCGTTACGCTGTGTCTTAAGGTCATCGGCCTGGACGACAATGGTACGCCGTTTGGCGTCCAGGTCACGAGCGGTTTCAGCGAGTGCGAGGTCTGCGCCACGGCGGCGCAAGCCCTCTGCGACTTCATCAAAGTTCTCACGAATGCGTTTAATGTCTAACATGGTTTATTCCCTCTACGTTATTCGGTGGGTTCCGTGGTATCTGTCGGGGCTTCAGCCTCAGGTGTTGCGGGTGTAGCATCGCTGGTCGCCAGAGGCGCCGGCACATCAACAACTTCCTCCGCGTCCGCGACACTGACTGAGACGAGCGTCGTCCCTTCGTCCATACGGACGAGGCGTACGCCTTGCGCGGAGCGTCCGCAGACACGAATGTCGCTCATGGGCGAACGCACCATCATGCCAGACGAGGTGATTATGATGACCGATTGATCCTCTTTGACGGCATGTGCTGCCACGACCTTGCCGTTGCGTCCAGAGTCGTCCTTGATCGCAATCATGCCCTTGCCGCCGCGGTGATGCGGGGTGAAGCCGTGGAAATCGGTGCGCTTGCCATAGCCGTTCTCTGTGGCCACCAGCAAGGTCGCGTTGTTGTCGACCACATCGAAGCTGCGGACCACGTCATCGGAAGCAAGACGGATGCCACGAACACCTGTTGCGGTTCGGCCCATGCGGCGGACCTGGGCTTCGTTGAAGCGCATGGCTTGTCCGTTTGCCGTAATCAGTAGCACGTCATCACCGGTATGCGTGAGACGGACCTGAATGAGTTTATCGCCGTCGTCAATGTTCAGTGCGCGGATGCCGTTGCAATTGATATTCTTGTAGTCCGCGAGCGCGGTCTTCTTGACTGTTCCTTGCTCGGTGGCGAACATGATGTCCACATCTGCCGCAAAGGCGCGGATGGGGAGCATCGCTGCGACCATTTCGTTCTCCTGGAACTGGAGCAGGTTGACAATCGGTTTGCCGAAGGAGGTCCGCGGGGCTTCCGGAATTTCAAAGGCGCGTTCCGCAAAGACACGTCCCGTGTTGGTGAAGAAGAGGAGCGTGTCGTGCGTATCTGCCACAAAGACGGTCTTGATGAAGTCCTCTTCCTTGATGGCTGCGCCGGTGACGCCGCGTCCGCCGCGTTTCTGCTCGCGGTAGACCGTGAGGGGGACGCGCTTGACATAGCCGCGGTGGCTGAGGGTGATCACGCAGGGTTCATCCGCAATGAGGTCTTCCATGTTGACTTCATTTTCCATGGGGACAATCTGTGTGCGGCGGGAATCGTCCCGCTTGCTGGAGGTGACGAACTTCGCCTTGATGTCTGCGAGATCCTGCTTGATCAGACCGTAAATCTTTGAGTTGTCAGCCAGCAGGCTGTTCAGGTAGGTGATCTGTTCGAGGAGATTGCGCATTTCAGCTTCGACTTTTTCGCGTTCCAGTCCTGTCAACTGGTAGAGGCGCATTTCGAGAATCGCATCCACCTGCTTTTCAGAAAAGGCAAACCGTTCCACCAAGCGTATCTTGGCTTCTTCCCTGTTCTTCGACGCGCGGATGATGGCGACCACATCGTCCATGTTATCCAGCGCGATCAGGAGGCCTTCGAGGATATGCTTGCGCGCTTCCGCCTTGGCAAGATCGAAGATGGTGCGGCGCGTGATGACCGTGAAGCGATGGTCGACATAGCAGCGGAAGAGTTCCTTCAGGTTCATCACCTTGGGGCGTCCCTGGTCGATGGCCAGCATGATGGCGCCGAAGGTGGTCTGGAGCTGGGTGTGCTTATAGAGATTATTTAAGACGACCTGGCCGATGGCGCCGCGCTTCAGCTCGATGACCACGCGGATGTCGCTCTTGGATTCGTCTCGGATGTCGCTGATGCCTTCGATGACCTTATCATTGACCAGTTCCGCCATCTTCTCGATCATACTGGCCTTGTTGACCATGTACGGGATCTCGGTGATGATGATGGCTTCCTTGTTCTTATACTCCACGACTTCGGCTCTGCCCCGGACCATCATCTGGCCGCGTCCGAGCTTATACATGGCTTCAATCGCGCGCGTTCCGCAGATCATCGCGCCCGTGGGGAAGTCCGGTCCCTTGACAAACTGCATGAGATCGTCGATGGAGCAATCCGGATTGTCAACATAGTGGGTGATGCCATCCACGAGTTCGCGCAGGTTGTGCGGCGGTATGTTGGTGGCCATACCGACCGCGATACCGGTCGAGCCGTTCAAGAGCAGGTTCGGCAGGCGGGAGGGGAGGACGACCGGTTCAAAGAACTCCTCGTTATAGTTCGGTTTAAAGTCAACGGTCTGCTTCTCGATATCGTCGAGCATCTCATCCGTCAGCTTGTCCATACGCGCTTCGGTGTAACGCATGGCCGCAGGGGAGTCGCCGTCGATGGAGCCGAAGTTACCCCAGCCGTCGATCAGCGGATAGCGCATGGAGAAGTCCTGCGCCATGCGGACGAGGGTGTCATAGATCGCCTGGTCGCCATGCGGATGGTATTTACCCATGACGTCACCGACGATACGCGCGGATTTCTTGTAGGGCTTGTTATGGGCGTTGCCGAGTTCATACATGGTAAAGAGCACGCGACGATGTACAGGTTTGAGTCCGTCACGGGCGTCGGGCAGCGCACGGCCGATGATGACGCTCATGGAATAATCAATATATGAAGAGCTCATTTCCTCTTCAATATTGATATTTTTCAGGCCTTGTTCCTGCACAGGTGTCGGTTGAATCTCGTCACTCATATAAGTTGTCTTTCTGGGAAATCAAAATTGACAAATATTTTACTCTTTTTGACCTAAAAAAGCCACCGTAAAACAAAAAAAACTTCTTTTTTTTATCTGAGAATCTGCTTGTTATTTAAAATCGAACCGCGTAATCTAAAATCCTCAATGAAGCAACGGAATATATTATTGCTCCTGGACATGCTCGATGTGCACTTGCATGCGGGAATCGGGCGTTTTGCACGGACGCACCACTGGCATTTGACGGTCGATCACCTGCTCGAACTTCCGAAAGGGTGGAAGGGGGACGGCGTGCTGGCGGTCTTGCGCGCACGTGACGCGGTCAACCAGTATGTGAAGAAGATGCGCGTCCCGGTCGTTGACTTCGGAATTTATCATCCGGAAATTAAGGTCGCTCGCGTGATTGGCGACCATGAGGCGATTGGACGGATGGCTGCTGAACATTTCCAGTCCAGGTTTTTCCAGTACTTCGCCTGGGTATCCATGCGTTGGTCACCTGTCCATGCCCTTCGTTATCAGGGCTTTACGATTAATAAGCCTGCTGAAAAATGGGTCTGGGTCGAGGATGCCCCGGCGAGTCGTCAGGACGACTGGGAGGCCTTTGCCAAATGGTTGGGGAACAAGCTGGAAAAGGCGCCCAAGCCGTTGGCTATTTTAACTTATAACGATTATGATGCCTCGCGCGTCCTGGACACCTGCACCCGCTTTGGCATCACGGTTCCGGACGAAGTGGCAATTCTCGGGGTTGACAACAATACGTTGGTCTGTGAGAACCAGCCAGTTCCCCTTGCCAGTATTGAGCACAATCTAGAGGAGATCGGGTATCGGGGTGCTGAGCTGCTCCAGGCGTTGATGGACAACGGGGCCAAGCCTGCGCAGCCCATACTCATCCCTCCTAAAGGCATTGTGCTGCGTCAGAGCGCGGATCTTATTGCTGTCCAGCAGCCGCTTGTCCGGGAGGCTTTGATCTTTGTAAAGGAGCATCTTGAGGAGCGCATGGGGGTGGCTCAGGTTGCGCAACACCTCAATGTTTCGCGCGCCACGTTAGATCGGGTTTTCAAGGCTGAGACAGGGGAGACGCTGGGCGGAGCGATTGTACGGCAACGGCTTGCCCAGGCAAAGATCCTGCTGCGCTCAACAAAATTGAAGAACTACGAGATCGCCCGTCTGACAGGATTCTGTAATCCGGCCCATCTGACGCAATCTTTTCAAAAGCATCTTAAGCAAAGTCCGAAAGCTTACCGGCTATCCCTGCTCTAATAAAAGACGGGTAAAATCGCTTCCTGGGCTGACTTTATTGTGGAGTGCCGGCGGCAGGGCGAGATTCGTCTGTCAGGGTATGGTTTGCGAGGGGATTTCTACGCTATACTGGCGCCACATAAGTAATGTATCGAGCTGCGAGCAAAATTAAGGAGGGGGCACGTGAGCTGTTTTTGCTTGTCAGACGAGCGTATACCCCTTGAAGCATAGTTTAAAATAGTGACCAAAAAATAAAATCGGATTGACAATAGTATAGTAAGCCGATAAATTATTGAGCTATGTAGGACTAAATGAAGACGTTGGTTAAATTGTATGACACGATTGTTGCTTTTAAAGATCATGCTGAATGATAGTGAACTCAATGACGGTACATTGAGTGTTTCTACTTATAGAAGCTTGCGGGATGGGTTTGTTGATAGCCTTTGTTATTGGTGGAAGGAGTGAAGTGTAGGAGGCCGCATATGACGAACATGAGATGTCTGTTTCAATCGAACCGAACAGTTGCGAGCAATGCCCTCAAAGGAGTATTTGCGCTCGGGGTGGTCTGTGTGCAACTCGCACATGCCGGTACTGCTCCTTGTATGACTTTTTACGTGCCTTTTCCCGAGGCGGATGCGCTGACCGCCCTCGAAGCGATCAATGCTAACGCAAATGCCCCGATAACGACCTATTTGTCGATCGCGGCTGTTGCGGACAACACGATCATCTACTTTGACCAGTGGGAGGACGGTTACGAGAAAACGCATCACCTGACGTCACCGATCCAGTCCACCACGCAGATATGGGGCGATGGGAATCCAGCCAACGGCGCGCCCCCTGGTGTGCCGACCGATCTTATTAATTCAGGGACCGTGATTCTGCTGAACAACTCCGTCGACCCTGCAAACCCGTCTGCGCTCGACTACGATGCTCGCGATAAGATTGTTTCGACCCGTGTGATTGCTGTCACCCGAACCTATTGGGCTGCTGGCTCGGAAACGCTGATGGCGGGCTCTGTCGAAACGTATGACACCTCAAAATGGGGAACCGACTACCGCGTACCCGTCGGACAGAATATTCCAGATGGAGCATCCGGGAATGATGGCGATCACCAAATGTTCGCGTATACCGCGCTTTCAGTCATGGCCTCGGAGGAGGGAACCACGGTTTATATTGACGCAGACAGCAATGGCTCGTACGAGACAACCAATACACTCAATGAGGGAGAGTCTGTCTTTGTTAACGGAGGCGTCAATGTCGGGGCACGTGTGACCTCGACAAAACCAGTTCAAGTGATGATGTATGCTGGCGATGTGGGGTCAAACTATGAGTCGCGAGACTCAACGCTTCTACCTCTCAGCCTGTGGAGCAACAGTTACTTCACACCCGTCTCGACAGCCACCGGTGGCACAGGAACGCGCGTGTGGCTCTACAACCCCGGAGGAACGTCCATCACTGTCAATTATCGGTATCGCTTGGGCGCTGCCACGGGGGTGACGACCAACTCTACGACCACCGTGGGGGCGAACGCTTACGCCTCCGTGTTGTTACCCGATACGGCTGGAGCTGAATTTTACACAACGGGAAGTCCGGCTCCACTTTTTTACGCCTACTCCACAACCGACTCCGACAATGCGACCACAACCGGAAATCAGGCTTTTGACTGGAGCTATACATTAATACCAAGGCAGCTTTTGACACCCCAAGTGCTTGTGGGCGTGGGGATGGGGCGCGATCCCCTTTCCGCCGTGAACCCTGCTGAAAATGGCAACCCGATCTGGGTCACGACCGTTGGAAATGGCCAGTCGAATGCAACCGTTTATGTGGACTTCAACGGGGATAACCAGGGCTCTCTCACCGATAGCAATGGTCATCATTATGATACAAACTTTGTTGCACGTGAGTTGCAGCCTGTAAAGATTTACGACCCGGACGGCGACCAGACGGCCATGCTGATCTATACCCTTTCGACCCATGTGATGCTGGCTGCGGCGTGGGGGCAAGACCCCCTTACCGCAACAGCCGGGGAGCCTGGACTGGACGCTGGTACTGCGGTTCCTCCCGTGGATGTCTTTGATGTGTCCAAGTCCTTGACACTGGTGAACGACGCTGACGCGGACGGACAACTCGGGCCAGGCGAACGGGTCTCTTATGAAATTAATATCGGAAACACCTCCCGCGCCCCTGTTCCAGCAGATGTGATTGTGCAGGATGTCTTGCCGGAAGATACGACGTATGTTGCGGGATCATCTTACTATCGTACGGGAACGAATAACGCTTGGGTAGCTATATCCGATGACTCCAGCGGAACCGCTTTTCCGCTGGACGGAGCGGGCTATCGGATTTATGCGGCGATCCCTGTGGATGACTTTTTTACCGTCCGCTTTCAGGCTGATGTGGATACCTTTGGCAACCTTACACCGGGGCGTACGTCGATTCTGAACACCGGAACGGTTACGGCAGTTGTCTACAACAGGAAGTTGCCCTTTCAAAATGAGACCTATTTGCATGGAAGCTTGGGCGACCGGGTCTGGAATGATGCGAATGGAAACGGTGACCAGGACGTTGGAGAGACGGGGATCAACGGGGTGATCGTCTATCTTGACAGCAACACCAATGGCGTGCGGGATGCGGATGAGCGCTATGCAACCACCGCTGGCAATGGGATCTATTTGCTGACCAACGCGTTGATCGAGGCAGGGACGCATCTCGTTCGTATCGACCTCTCGACACTGGCGAGCGACTTTCTTCAGACGTATGACATTGACGGGACGAATACTGCACATGCAGCCACGGTGACCTTGGCTGCAGGGCAAGACCGTACGGATGTGGATTTCGGTTACCGTTCACCTGCTCGCGTGGGGGATTTTGTTTGGGTGGACACCAATTTGAATGGTCAGCAAGACCTAGGTGAGCCCGGGCTGCCCAACGTCGTTGTTAACCTTTACACCAATAACGTCCTCATTGCAACGACGACAAGCTCGGCGACCGGGGCGTATGTGTTTACTAATCTGCTTGCCGGAACGTATACGGTGGCGTTCACACCTCCTGTGGGTTATTTCTTCACAGCCTCTAATGTGGGGAATGATGCCAGCGACAGCGATCCGCTCCCCGGGACTAACCGCACGGCGGCTGTAACACTGGCCGGGGCGCAGAATGAGACGACGATTGACGCTGGCTTCTATCAGCTCGCGTCACTCTCCGGCGCGGTGAGGGTGGATGTGGACGGCGACGGCGTCATCGATGCTGAGGATACCGCAGGCATCGCGGGGGTCATGATCTCGTTGCTTGATTCGGGCTCAAACGTCGTAGCCACGGCCACCACTTCGGGGTCAGGAGATTATGCGTTCTCAAATCTTACTCCAGGCAGCTACACGGTGGTACAGACCCTGCCGTCTGGCTTTACCAACACTGTCGATGTCTTGGCTCCGAATGACCTGCGTATTCCGCTCACGTTGACCAGCGGGCAGAATTCGACGGGGAATCTATTCTATGACACGCGCACAGGTTCGGTAACAGCGCAAAACAAAGTGCTCTACCTGAGCGATCCCAGCCAGGCGTTGGATCGCGTGGATCCCGTGGCGAGTGGAGACACCTCCGCGGCGAACACGGCCACTTTGATTCCCTACAGCGCTGGAGGAGTTGTTGTCGATGCAGCATCAAGTACGTTAAAGGCTTTGCCGTTGACGGCATTAGCTTACGACGCAAGTGCTAGCATCGCAGCTAACACCGCCTCGGTGACGTTAAGCCACACGACCGGCGCAGGGGTGGACCGACTGCTCTTGGTCGGCGTCTCCATGCGGTCGGGCGACCAGAGCGTGAACAGTGTCACGTACAACGGACTCGCTCTGACGCGTGTCGGCGAACAGAGCAATGGTGCAGCCACACGCATGGAAATGTGGCAGCTTATCAATCCGCCCTCGGGAACTTACAATGTTGTTGCGACCCTAAGCGCCTCGGGGCGTGCAGTTGTGGGTGCTACGACGTTCTCCGGTGTCGACCAGACAGAGCCTTTGGGTCCGTTCGTTTCTACAACCGGCACGTCAGCGGCTCCGAGTGTCACCGTCTCCTCGGCTGCTGGAGAGATTGTCTTTGATACGGTGGCCAACGCAGCAGGTCAAACCGCGATGGCACCGGGTGCAGGTCAGACTGAGCGCTGGGATGTGGACAGCGGGGGTTTTAATGCACAGGACGTTCGCGGCGGTGCCAGCACAGAGGCCGGGGCAGCCAGCGTCACGATGAGCTGGACCGCAGGAAACGATGACTGGGCGATTGGCGCAGTAGCGGTCAAGCCTGCGCGCGTCTCTCTGTCTCACATAACAGGCACGGGTTCCGACCGCTTAATGCTTGTCGGCGTATCGTATGAGGATGACGACCGTGATGGTTCAGCAGGGGACTTGTCAGTTACCTCCGTCACCTATGCCGGGCAGGTGCTGACGCTGGTCGGGACGGTCAATGGTACAGCGGATGAGACCGCCCGAATCTATAGCCTGCTCAATCCGCCCAGTGGCACGGGAACCGTTGTTGTTGCAGTCGGCAACCCAGAGGCTGGCGATGGGATGGTTGTCGGTGTTGCCACCTTCTCGGGTGTTGATCAGACGACCCCGCTGGGAGCCTTCGCATCAAGTAGCGGCGATGCCAGCCCCGCATCCGTGACCGTCGCCTCCGGTGTGGGAGAGATCGTCTTCGATACCTTTATGCTTGACGATGGCGATGCTATTGCTGGCGCCGGGGGCGGACAGACAGCCCGCTGGAATCTGACGCAGACGGGGAATGTCAGCGGAAGCGGAAGTACCAAAGCAGGTGCTGCGCCATCTACGAGTATGTCGTGGACATTCAATACAGGAGTTGAGACCTGGGCATTAGGCGCCGTCTCTGTCAAGCCCGCCATCTATGGCAACCCACTTGCAACATTCACACAGTCGCCTGCGTTCGAGTTGCCGTTTGGGCTCGCCTCCGGAACGACCTTGCTCATCACAAACTATGTGAATGTGCTCAGCGGAACGATGCCTGCCAATCCGGCCATCACGGCCCGTCTGTCCGCAGACGGCTCAACGTTCTTGACCCTTTCAAATCCGACCTACAACAGCGGTAACAATACGCTTGTCTGGTCCGGATCATTAGGTAGTACAGTGGCGATTTCTCCTGGGCAGCCCCTCTCGCTGAGCGTCTCCAACGCACAAACCGGCGTGGAGTTCCAGATCCGGCATGACAGTTCCACCTATCCGTCCAAGATCATCCTCCCGACTGCCAGTATTATCGCCGTGCCGAGTGTGGCCGTGTATGATGCTGCTTATCCCGGCGGAACACCGGTTTCAACATCGCCTATCACGTCGCAGCGTTATGTGCGCTTCACCGTCACGGATCCCTTCGGCGCGTATGATATCACAGGTGCGGGGCTCGACATTAATGGTCCTGGAACAGCCGGAGATCTGAACGTAGCATTAACAGATGTGCAGGTGGTTTCCAGCAATGCGTGGTCCAAGACGTACGAGTATGTGTGGCCGACTATCGCGCTTTCTGGCAGCTATTCGCTCACGGTCACAGCGAATGAAGGTACAGAAGGAATTACGGCCAGCGGCGCGACAACCGAGATCTTGTATGCGGCATCCATTGGCGACTTTGTCTGGTTTGATGCAAACAACAACGGCCAGCAGGATGGCGGCGAGACGGGACTCTCCAATGTCGTAGTGCGCCTCTATAACACGAACAACGTGGTGGTGGGCGTAACGACGAGTTCGGTGACGGGTGCCTACACCTTCATGAACCTCGTGCAGGGCGGCTACATGGTCGAGTATACGCCCCCGGCGGGCTACCTGTTTACCACTCCGAACGCGGGCAACGACAATACAGACAGCGACCCGCTCGCGGGCACTAATCGTACGGCAATTGTGACACTCACCGCCAGCCAAGATAACGTGACTGTTGATGCTGGTTTTGTCTCCGCTGCTTCGATTGCTGGGTTCGTGCGGATCGACCTGAACGGCAACGGGGTCGTTGAGTCGAGTGACACCAACGGCATCGCCGGTGTGACAGTCCAACTCCTGGATGCGGGCTCGAATGTGGTGGCGACAACAACCACAGCGGTAAATGGATCCTATAGCTTTTCTAATCTGGTGCCCGGAACATACACGGTGCGTGAGACTGATCTGGGCGGCTGGTACAGCACGACGGATGTTTCCGCTCCGAACGACAACCTGATCCCCGTGACGCTGGCGGTCGGACAGAACTCGACCGGCAACATCTTCCATGATACGCAGCGCGCCTCCATCGGCGACTTCGTATGGAACGACCTGAACGGCAACGGACAGCAGGACGGCGGAGCTGAGGCCGGCGGGCTCTCCAACGTGGTGGTGCGGCTCTATAACACCAATAACGTGGTGGTCGGCGTCGCGACCAGCACGGTGACAGGCGCCTACGCCTTCACGAGCCTGGCGGCCGGCAGCTACACGGTCTCGTTCACGCCCCCGGCGAACTACCTCTCCACGACTTCGAACGTCGGAAATGACGCCACGGACAGCGACCCGCTGCCGGGCACCAACCGTACCGCCGTCGTGACGCTTACGAGCGGAGAGGTTGACAACACCGTCGACGCAGGCTTCTATGCGGCGGCCTCCATCGCGGGCTTCGTGCGGATCGACCTGAACGGCAACGGCGTGGCCGAGGCCGGGGACACCAACGGCATCGTTGGTGTGACGGTCCAGCTCCTGGACGCGGCCTCGAACGTGGTGGCGACCGCTACGACCGCAGCTGACGGTTCATACAGCTTCACGAACCTGCGTCCCGGAACATACACGGTGCGTGAGACTGACCTGGGCGGCTGGTACAGCACGACGGATGTTTCCGCTCCGAACGACAACCTGATCCCCGTGACGCTGGCGGTCGGACAGAACTCGACCGGCAACATCTTCCATGATACGCAGCGCGCCTCCATCGGCGACTTCGTCTGGGAAGACCTGAACGGAGACGGACAGCAGGACGGCGGAGCTGAGGCCAACGGGCTCTCCAACGTGGTGGTGCGGCTCTATAACACCAATAACGTGGTGGTCGGCGTCGCGACCAGCACGGTGACAGGCGCCTACGCCTTCACGAGCCTGGCGGCCGGCAGCTACACGGTCTCGTTCACGCCCCCGGCGAACTACCTCTCCACGACTTCAAACGTCGGAAATGACGCCACGGACAGCGACCCGCTGCCGGGCACCAACCGCACCGCCGTCGTGACGCTCGCGAGCGGACAGGCTGACAACTCCGTCGACGCAGGCTTCTATGCGGCGGCCTCCATCGCGGGCTTCGTGCGGATCGACCTGAACGGCAACGGCGTGGCCGAGGCGGGGGACACCAACGGCATCGCCGGGGTGACGGTTGAACTTCTTGACGTGGCATCCAATGTTGTGGCGACCGCCACGACAGCTGCGGACGGCTCGTACAGCTTCACGAACCTGCGTCCCGGCACCTACACGGTGCGCGAGACCGACCTGGGCGGCTGGTACAGCACCCTGGACGCCACGGCGCCGAACGACAACCTGATCCCCGTGACGCTGGCGGTCGGACAGAACTCGACCGGTAACATCTTCCATGATACGCAGCGCGCGACCATCGGCGACTTCGTCTGGGAAGACCTGAACGGAGACGGACAGCAGGACGGCGGAGCGGAGGCCGGCGGGCTCTCCAACGTGGTTGTCCGCCTCTACGACAGCGGCGGCTCGGTGGTCGGCGTCGCGACCAGCACGGTGACAGGCGCCTACGCCTTCACGAGCCTGGTGGCCGGCAGCTACACGGTCTCGTTCACGCCCCCGGCGAACTACCTCTCCACGACTTCGAACGTCGGAAATGACGCCACGGACAGCGACCCGCTGCCGGGCACCAACCGCACCGCCGTCGTGACGCTCGCGAGCGGACAGGCTGACAACTCCGTCGACGCGGGGTTCTATGCGGCGGCCTCCATCGCGGGCTTCGTGCGGATCGACCTGAACGGCAACGGCGTGGCCGAGGCCGGGGACACCAACGGCATCTCCGGGGTGACGGTCGAGCTCCTGGACGCGGTCTCGAACGTGGTGGCGACAGCCACGACAGCTGCGGACGGCTCGTACAGCTTCACGAACCTGCGTCCCGGCGCCTACACGGTGCGCGAGACTGACCTGGGCGGCTGGTACAGCACCCTGGACGCCACGGCGCCGAATGACAACCTGATCCCCGTGACGCTGGCGGTCGGACAGAACTCGACCGGCAACATCTTCCATGATACGCAGCGCGCGACCATCGGCGACTTCGTCTGGGAAGACCTGAACGGAGACGGACAGCAGGACGGCGGAGCTGAGGCCGGCGGGCTCTCCAACGTGGTTGTCCGCCTCTACGACAGCGGCGGCTCGGTGGTCGGCGTCGTGACCAGCACGGTGACAGGAGCCTTCGCCTTCACGAACCTGGCGGCCGGCAGCTACACGGTCTCCTTCTCACCCCCGGCGAACTACTTCTCCACGACCTCGAACGTCGGCAGTGACGCCACGGACAGCGACCCGCTGGCGGGCACGAACCGCACGGCAACGGTGACGCTTGCGAGCGGCCAGATTGACAACTCCGTCGACGCAGGCTTCTATGCGGCGGCCTCCATCGCAGGCTTCGTGCGGATCGACCTGAACGGCAACGGCGTGGCCGAGGCCGGGGACACCAACGGCATCGCCGGGGTGACGGTCGAGCTTCTGGACGCGGCCTCGAACGTGGTGGCGACCGCTACGACCGCAGCTGACGGTTCATACAGCTTCACGAACCTGCGTCCCGGCGCCTACACGGTGCGCGAGACCGACCTGGGCGGTTGGTACAGCACCCTGGACGCCACGGCGCCGAACGACAACCTGATCCCCGTGACGCTGGCGGTCGGACAGAACTCGACCGGTAACATTTTCCATGATACGCAGCGTGCGACCATCGGTGACTTCGTCTGGGAAGACCTGAACGGAGACGGACAGCAGGACGGCGGAGCGGAGGCCGGCGGGCTCTCCAACGTGGTTGTCCGCCTCTACGACAGCGGCGGCTCGGTGGTCGGCGTCGCGACCAGCACGGTGACAGGCGCCTACGCCTTCACGAGCCTGGCGGCCGGCAGCTACACGGTCTCGTTCACGCCCCCGGCGAACTACCTCTCCACGACTTCGAACGTCGGCAGCGACGCCACGGACAGCGACCCGCTGCCGGGCACCAACCGTACCGCCGTCGTGACGCTCGCGAGCGGACAGGCGGACAACTCAGTCGACGCGGGGTTCTATGCGGCGGCCTCCATCGCGGGCTTCGTGCGGATCGACCTGAACGGCAACGGCGTGGCCGAGGCGGGGGACACCAACGGCATCGCCGGGGTGACGGTGGAACTTCTTGACGTGGCATCCAATGTTGTGGCGACCGCATCCACGGCTGCGGACGGCTCGTACGGCTTTGTCAATCTACATCCAGGTTCCTATACGGTGCGCGAGAGTGACCTGGGCGGCTGGTACAGCACGACGGATGTTTCCGCTCCGAACGACAACCTGATCCCTGTGACGCTTTCGATCGGCCAGAACTCGGTTGGCAACATCTTCCATGATACGCAGCGTGCGACCATCGGCGACTTCGTCTGGGAAGACCTGAACGGAGACGGACAGCAGGACGGCGGAGCGGAGGCCGGCGGGCTCTCCAACGTGGTTGTCCGCCTCTACGACAGCGGCGGCTCGGTGGTCGGCGTCGCGACCAGCGCGGTGACAGGCGCTTACGCCTTCACGAGCCTGGCGGCCGGCAGCTACACGGTCTCGTTCATAGCCCCGGCGAACTACCTCTCCACGACCTCGAACGTCGGCAGTGACGCCACGGACAGCGACCCGCTGGCAGGCACCAACCGCACCGCCGTCGTGACGCTCACGAGCGGCCAGGTTGACAACTCCGTCGATGCAGGCTTCTATGCGGCGGCCTCCATCGCGGGCTTTGCTCGGATCGACCTGAACGGCAACGGCGTGGCCGAGGCCGGCGACACCAACGGCATCGCCGGGGTGACGGTGGAACTCCTGGACGCGGCCTCCAACGTGGTGGCGACAGCCACGACCGCAGCTGACGGTTCGTACAGCTTCACGAATCTGCGCCCCGGCACCTACACGGTGCGCGAGACGGACCTGGGCGGCTGGTACAGCACCCTGGACGCCACGGCTCCGAACGACAACCTGATCCCTGTGACGCTGGCGATCGGCCAGAACTCGGTCGGCAACATCTTCCATGATACGCAGCGCGCGACCATCGGCGACTTCGTCTGGGAAGACCTGAACGGCAATGGCCAGCAGGACGGCGGCGAGCCAGGATTTTCCAATGTGGTCGTGCGACTTCACGATGTTAACAGCATCGTTCTCGAAACTGCGACCAGCGACGTTTCCGGTGCCTACGCCTTCTCGAATCTGCTTACTGGCAGCTACACGGTCTCGTTCACGCCCCCGGCGAACTACCTCTGCACGACTTCAAACGTCGGAAATGACGCCACGGACAGCGACCCGCTGCCGGGCACGAACCGCACGGCAACGGTGACGCTCGCGAGCGGCCAGATTGACAACTCCGTCGACGCAGGCTTCTATGCGGCGGCCTCCATCGCGGGCTTCGTGCGGATCGACCTGAACGGCAACGGCGTAGCCGAGGCGGGTGACACCAACGGCATCGTTGGTGTGACGGTCGAGCTCCTGGACGCGGCCTCGAACCTGGTGGCGACCGCCTCCACGGCTGCGGACGGCTCCTACAGCTTCACCAGTCTGCGGCCCGGGACCTACACGGTGCGCGAGACCGACCTGGGCGGCTGGTACAGCACGCTTGATATCACGGCTCCGAACGACAACCTGATCCCTGTGACGCTGGCGGTCGGACAGGACTCGACCGGCAATAACTTCGACGACGCGCAACCTGCGTCACTTGGTGACCGCGTCTGGAACGACCTCGACGGCGATGGCGCGCAGGAAGCATTCGAGCCGGGCATCGCCAATGTCCGTGTCTATCTTGACAGCAACGGCAGCGGTGCGTACAATGCCGGCGAGCCTATGGCTACGACTGCCGCAGATGGCAGCTATCAGATCAGCTCCTTGTTGGCGGGCTCATACACGGCGCGCGTGGATGTTGCGACGCTGCCCGCAGCAATGATTCAGACATACGATCTGAACGGGGCTCTTGACAACTCAGCCCTCGTGACGCTGAACTCCAACCAGACGCGCGACGATGTCGACTTCGGTTATCGCGCGACGGCGGTTTACGCAATTCGTGGACAGGTCCGAGACGATTATGACCTCAATGGCATGTTCAGTGATCCTGATCTGCCGGTGGCCGGTGTCGAGGTAACCCTCTACACGGATCCGAATGGCGACGGGGACCCTGCGGACGGCGCGGCTATCGTTTCGACCCGGACGGTCTCGGATGGAAGCTACGTATTCAACAATCTCCTGAGCGGCGCGTATGTGGTGGTCGAGACCGATCCGGTCTACTCAGTCAGCACGGCCGACAAGGTGGATGCCAACGACAATCGTATCCCTGTTCTGATTGTCAATGCCGATGTTCTTGAGCGTGACTTCCTTGACGCAGTTGATCCGTCCGGCTACCTCTATGACGTGGCTGACGGGCGCATCGTACCGGGCGGTTCAGTCTCTGTAGCGGGGCCTGGATCCTACGTGCTGATGGACGGCTCCAATGGCCAGTACATGTTCATCGCAACTAATAACGCGCCGGGAACCTACACGATCTCGGTGACCCCTCCTCCGGACTATGTCCTCGATCTCACCCGTCCGGCGCAGGCGGGAAGCTTCGATCCCACAGGCGGGCCTGATCCGACCGTGCTGGGCAGTTATGAGAGTGTAACGCCCCAGGGATTCCTGGTGAACTATAGCGCGGCCTCGAACACCTATTACTATACGTTCGATCTCCAGCCCGGTGATCCCCCGGTCATCAATAACAACTTCCCGCTGAAGAAAATTGTCCTCGAAGTGACTGGTACGGTCTATTATGACCTGAACCGACTCACGGACAACACCGTCAACGGGGTCGGAACCGATGCGGGCGGACTCTTTGCCAACCTCGTTGACCCGACGACGTATATGGTCATTGCATGCGTGCCGGTGGCCACAAACGGAACGTACCGTTTCACTGAGGCTGAGGGTGTGCTTGCAGACACCTCGTATGTGGTCATCCTGACGCAGACCGTGCAGCCTGTAGCCTCTGTGCTGACAGGTGCCACGTTGCCGGCTAATTGGGTGAGTACCGGTGATCATGTGGGCGCTGGACCTGGCAGTGACGGCATGCCAGACAGCTGGCTCCAGGCCTCAACGACGGCGGACGGGGTCCGGGAGGTCAACTTCGGCATTGTCAGTGTGCCAGACATCACACCCGTGATCACCGCCACCCCGAATGTGATGACGGGCGTGACGGATTATGAGATCTATGTGCAATGTATCGAGTTGAAAGGGATCAATACCACAGGTCTGATTACGTTGCGCATTCCCAAAGATCCGCGCTGGGTGATGCTCCCGGGCTGGAATCCATCCTTTACGCAGTTGCCAGTGAGCGGTTTGCCGGTGCAAAACCCGCTCTGGACTCACACGGAAGATGCTGACACCCACTTCTTTACGACAACGTCCACCATCACGGGCTCAACCCAGGCCACCTTCGGATTCCAGGCCAGGTGGAACGCCGGACAAACCCGTGGCAGTTACACCATCAGCGTGGCAATCGTTCCCGGAAGCGGCGGCGAGGACCGGATCAACAACAACAACGATTCTGAGACGGTGAACTACAGCTTTTAATGCTACGGGTGACTTGCGATCAGCACCATACGATTGAGAAAGAAGGAGACTATGAAGAAACAACTTAAAAACTCGATACTTGCGTTAATGGGGGTGGCTGTGGCCATCTCGGCGACGTGCGTACACGCGCAATCGGGAAACTGGGATCCCTATGTGCACAGCGTGGTCATCGCTCAGGCGCCGCTGCTCCCGCTGGAGTTTTCAGGAACGGGTGTCGGCTCCCTTAAGCCAGGCAATAACGGAGGCGATGAACTTCCGCTCGGCAGTCTCCTGAATTCGAACGACCTGATGGTGGTCACCTTCTCCCTCGCGAACGGTGTGCCGAACGTAGCTGATCCGTCGAACGAAGCACAAGCCCTGAGCGCTCTTGGCGGACCCGGCAAGGTCTACTGGGACTGGACCTACAACCCGGCTACTGTAACCTACCGCGGTGTCCAGAACAGGCCTATACCGGCTTACACAGCCGAGGAGGTGACTGTCCAGTACCGGGTGACGGTGAATACCTTTCAAAACGCCGCACCCAACACCTTCAACGGGCTCAACGTGAACATCTCACCCCCTGGCTACACGAATCCCCAGACGACCGACAACGATCAGGGCAGTTCCTACACCTACGTCGAGGCTCGTGATTTCGGTGATGCCCCGTCCAGCTACGGTACAGCCATGCACAACTTGGATCTCACGAAGGACGGGAGTGCTAGTCCGGGGCCCTACTATACAAGATTCTTCTGGCTTGGTTCGCATCTTGATGCAGAAACGAACAACGCCGCCTCAGTGAACGCAACGGGGGATGACAACCTTGCAACGAACGGTCTGAACGGAGTCAATCAGGACGACGAAGATGGTGTCACTTTTCCTGTGATGGTCCCAGGGACGACAGTCAGCATTCCTGTGAACTGGACCTTCGCTACTGGATCGAAGCCCACTGTTAGCCAAAGAGAGTGGGGGTATTTGAGTGCCTGGATTGACTGGAATGGAGACGGCGTGTTCGATGATAGCGACGGAAGTCCTGAAGTTGTCTCCCATACGTGGGACTCTGATAATGCGGAGTGGCTGTACAAGCAGCGCAGAAGATCTACAGGTGTATCTAATCTTTCGGTCACCATTCCGGCCAATGCGTTTGTGAATGGCCCCATATACGCGCGTTTCAGGGTTTCGACATTTGATAAACTCGCTTACAATAGCACAGCCTCCAACGGCGAGGTCGAGGACTACGAGATCACCCTTGAGGGTGAGCGATCAACCGTGGGCAACCGCGTGTGGGAGGATCTGGACGGTGACGGCGTGCAGGACACTGGGGAGTTAGGTGTGACCAATGTGACGGTCCGTCTGCTGGACGCCTCCAGCAACGTGCTGCATACGGCTATCACTGACGTGAACGGCGGATACAGCTTCACCAATCTGCAACCCGCTACGTATCTGGTCCAGGTGGTCCCGCCAGCGCAGTATATCTTCACCCTTCGCGACTCGCCGGCCACGAACGATCTGTTCGACAGCGATATGGATGCAATGGGGCTCACGGTCCCATTTGCGCTCGCCTCCGGGGTGGCCGACCTTTCGAGGGACGCCGGACTGACCCTGCCGGCTCGTATATACGGACACGCCTTCCTGGATCTCAACACCAACCTTGTGCGTACGGTGATGGTCGACTATCCGATCGCCAGCATGACGGTGACGCTCTGGCGGGCCGGGGTGCAGATCGCCTCTAGCCTGACAGCCGCTGACGGTTCAGGGCAATATGCGTTCAACAACCTTATTGCAGGTGACTACATTGTCCGGTTTGGAGGTGACACGAATCAGCTCGAAGCCGTGCCCGTGATCCCCCCTGCCACGACCGATCCTGAGCGCAACCGCGCGGCCCTGGACGGCCTGAGCACCATCGCAATCTCGGTCACGGTGATCCCGGGTGAAGGCGTGATGACAGCGACTGAACCCAGGAACGCCGGGTTCATACGGCCGGAGCGTACACTTTCGGAGGCAGTTTCCATCCGCGCCTACGCATCCGCGGACGGCGTACGTGTCGAGTTCACGACCGCTGGTGAAGCGGGGTACGGGATGATCACCCTCTGGGTCTGGCTGGACGGCGCGTGGGTCGGGCTCGGCAGCACCCCCTCCATGGGTTTTGGCAGCAATACATACTCGTTTAATGCCCCTGGTCTGGAGGCTGGGAAAGCATACTACTTCAAGGTCGAGGATGAGGTCGGTTATCTCTATGATCTCTATGATGTCACCGTGCAGCCCTTCTCGATGGAGATGCAATTGATGGAGCGGGCTGGCGTGCGTCTCACCTGGAACAGCATTCCCGGAAGAACCTATAAGGTCTATACCACGACGCGTCTCGGCGACGCATGGACCTTCGTGGAGACGGTCTGGGCTGACAGCGAGTATGCATCTCTGGAGGTGACAAGCAACCCGCAAGACCGGCAGCGCTTCTTCAAGATCGTGATGGTCCGTGATGAGGTCATTGAATAGAGAAAGGGAACCCATGAAAAAAAGTATTAAAGCACTCTTCTTTCTTTTCGTATCGTGTCTGACGCTTTCCGTGCGCGCGGATGCGCTGGACAATGTCGTCATCGACGAATATGGCGTTGGAACGTGGGTGGACACGGAGAACGTGCTCCATTCTTTTTCGGGCACCTTCATGGCCGACCCGTCAGGCGGCACGGCGAATGCCCTGGTTTACTCGACGCCGTTCACCTTCGCTGTCGAGGGCGACTACAAGCTTTATAATCCGAACACCTCGGAGTTAGTGGGAATTGTTCGTTTCTATGGCAACAACACCATGATCTTTTATGACAGCGATATCGGCACGTTGCCCTCCCCTGCGGACGGTTCCGGGATGCCGGCTGTCTCCATGCTGCCGACGGTCTCGCTCTACCAGACGCTGCTCGGAGAACCCGTCAGCGAGACGGTTGTGACACCGATCAGCGGGATGGCCGGGTATGCGGGTCTGCAGCGCCAGTACACCTTCCTGAGCGTGATACCGGTCCCGGAGCCAGGGGCGCTATCCCTGCTGGCCTGCAGCGTCGCATTGCTGGCTCTCCGGCGCAAAAAGCCAGTTGGCTGATATGATTTTTTTGTAGTGCCTTTAAACATGGGATATCCACTTGAGAACGTGCTAAGTGTTCGAGTTTGTTCACGCCAATCAAGTGGATCTACCTATAAAATATTTTCAAGTATTGACCAAAAACACATATTCGGATTGACAATTGTGCGTTAAGTCTATAAATTACCACATTTAGTAGGACTAAATGAATTTGATGGTTGAATCGCCTGACCAGATTATTGCTCTTTAAAGTACATCCTGAATGATCGTGAACTCAATGACATTACATTGAGCGTTTCTACTTGTAGAAGTTATGTTGAGAGTTGCTGGGGCGAAACGGCGAGGAGTGAATTATGAATATTAGATTGGCTTGCAGGATGCTCGTGTTAATGGCTGGGGTCATGCTCACGGGAGTGAGTTGGGCTGCAAACCCGAATGCCGGGTTGCGCATCGAAGTGATTGCGGCACCCAACTTTGTGGTGGACTCCAATGTGGGCACGCCGGCCTCTAAAAGTCCGCGTTCCGCCTTTGTGGGTGCGCGGTTCTGGAATGATGGCACGACCGTGATGAGCAATGCAGTCGTCTCCATCGGCGATTATAAAAACGGCGTTGGCAGCACGCCCGGTATTTATCCTTCACGTGTGAATCCAACGCCTGTGACGGGAACCTACTCGCTGACGCATGAGGGGGGAACCGCAGGGTTGTCAGATTCCGTCCGCTATCTTGGAAATATCAATCCTGGCGAGTATGTCATGGTCTACTGGCTGCTCAGCTATCCACTGATGGATCACACCGGCACCACGCCGGTCTTCGGCTCCGGGCCGGATCCCGCAGATGATCTTTGGCTGAATTATGATATCTGGGGGACCGTCAAATCAGGTGCTGCTGAAATTACAGCTGCTCAGACCACGCGGGCGACCATGCGGAATGAGATTTCCGCCATGGCGAACAAAATTTTTCCAAACACGGCAAATCAAGTGCCGGATGAATATAAGGAGGCGCTGAACTTCTATGCGCCTGCGTGGACGAATGTCGCCAGTGATGGATCCGTAGGAACAGCGCTTGCCGCAGAGGGTATCTGGTATCAACTGGGAAATGTGGGACAGGGTTACGATTGCGACCATGATCTGATCCCGGATCATGATGCGTGGCTGCAACCTGTGGGAGATCCTTCCCTCTTTGACATTGGTTCTTATCGTCTCGTAAAGACCCATACACTGCTGATTGTCAAGCTCAAGACAGGAGGCGAAAAGGTCATCATGGCCGAGGACCAGCTCTATTTTAAAGATATACCCGAAAACACCGCTGTTCTGGGGTATGTGCGGTATGACTTTGTTCCGCTGAAGGCGGACAGTTCGAGCCAGCTTACGCCTTATCAGGAGGCTGCCTCCGGCTCAGAGAACGAGAAGTTTAATGGTGACTATGGCGTGACGCTGGGGAGTATCCCTAAACCGCCACCACCAAGTGCTGACCTGACCAAGAGCACGACCGTGACCAACACGGTTCCGGGCGGCACCATCCCGTATACGGTCACCTATACCAATTCAGGGACGGTCAGTATGGGCAATGCTGAGCAAGGCGTGCCGCTGGTGGTTCAGGAGCAGATTCCTCTCGGGACGCGTTATGTCCAGAATTCCGCCTCAATCAGCAATGTGCTGGCCAGTGGTGTGAGCGGCTATACGATTTTCTACTCGACCAACAACGCGGTGAGCTGGCAGACGCAGGAGCCAGCAGCCTACACGAACGTGACCCATATCCAGTGGTGGTTGAACGATTCGTTGCCTTCGGGAGCTTCAGGCATTGTGCGTTTCTCGGTCACGGCGGATAATCCGTATCGCAGCGCCCCTCTCGTGGTGAACACAGCCGGGTTGAGCATTGGAAGCGGGGTGCCCTTTAAGACAGCCACGGCCACGACGCGCATCAGCGGTAATAACTCCTTGGGGGACTTGGTCTGGAACGACGATGGCGCAGGGGGCGGGCTCATTGGCAATCTGGTGAGGGACGGAACAGAGGCTGGGCTCTCGAATATCACGGTGAACCTGTACTATGACAGCAACACCAACGGCGTGCTCGATGGCGTGGATCTCTTTATCGGCGCAACAACATCCGCCACCAATGGCGCGTATCTGTTTACGAATTTAGTGGACGGTGCCTATCTGGTGATTGTCGATGCTGCGGATGTTGATCTCCCCAGAGGCTATACCCTCACGACGCCTGGCAAATACAATGTCAGCCTGGATGCGGCACGGACAAATCCTAACCCTGTGAGCGTGCTCACAGCTGATTTTGGCTTTGCTCCGTCGCTCAGCATGACCAAGCAACTGACCAGCGTGGGCCCGGCATACGAAGGTAGGCCTGTGAATTACAGTATTACGGTGACCAACACGCTACCGGGGGATGGGATCGGTGGCGGGACTCCTGTCGTGTATGATGTTTGGGTTTCAGGGACTGATCTTTCGCAGACCGATGCCGGCTGGTCGACTCCAGCGAATGCGAACGGCAGACCTGATGGCTTAGTTTCAGCAAACCTCTTTGCTACTGCCTTAACAGATGAATTGGTTGTTACAAACTTTAATCTGGGGGTTACATCGGGTGCGATCACAAACGTCACACTCGTCCTGCCGATTCAAATCGTTTCGCCCCTCAAGGCCGGAAACGAATTTGAAGTTGCCCTCCTGACACAGGCCGGAACCGTCTTCTTTGCGAAGACGTATGCAGCTGAATTGCTGACAACACAAACGCTGACGATTGATGTGACCACCAATCGTGTGTGGAGTTGGACGGATTTCAACTCGAGTGCCGTCCAGGTCCGATTTAATGCGAAAAAACAGGGTGGAGCTCCTGGAGGAAACTTAGGTGTGGACACGGTCGGGTTCCGTGTGACCAGTACTGCGACGTACGGCGGTTCCGCAACGACGACGACCCTCAATCCTGTGCCTGTCGTCGATACGTTTGATACGCGGCTGTTGCAGTTCAGATCCTCCACGCCGCTGGCGTCCAGTGTGACCACCAACGGAAACACAGGGACCATTACGTGGAATAATGTTGGCCCGATCTATCCGGGCGGCTCAAAGACACTCTCCTTGAACTTCACCGGGCTGGAACCCTTTAATAACACCTCGACGATTGTGACCAATACCGCCTCGATTACGAATGCGTTCTTCACCGGCGGCAGTCGGGCCAATGACGCCTTCAGCCAGGCGATTACGAATCTCGAGCCCACGGGCGTGATCGGTGACTATGTCTGGCGTGATTTGGATCGAAACGGCCAGACAAACAGCGGTGATTATGGCATCGCCAATGTCAAGGTGGTGCTGAGGCCGCCTGCGAATGTGGACGCAGGCGCCGGACTCGGGGTCCCGATCACCAACGTGACCGACAGCACAGGCTACTACCTCTTTTCCGGACTCATCAGCACAGGTCGCTATGTCGTGGCTGTCCTGCCCTCCTCGTTGCCCAACGGCGGTGTCAATGTGACGAACACCTGGACGGAGATGAGCGGAACATCGAATCCGACCAATGTGACCGTGGTGACCAACCTCTTCCCGATCGCGACCAATGGTACGGATAAACATCTTTCTGCGGACTTCGGATATGACTGGGACTTTTCCATTATCGATGGGACCGTCTGGAACGATTTGAACCGGAGCGGCACCCCGACACGCGACAGCGGGGAGTTTGGGCTCACAAATGTCACGGTGTATTTAGTGGCCACAAACAACCCCACGGTTGCGATTGCCACCAATAAGACCAATTCCACCGGCTACTTCTCGTTCATCGGAAACTATTCGGGCGGCTACTATGTGGTGGTGACCACAAACACAGGTCCGCTCTCGGGCGGAACCACGTGGGAGCAGACATACGATTCAGACGGCCTCCAGACCACAAATCGTGTGACCGTGACTGCTTCGCCCAATACCACGGCGCGTGCGGACTTCAGCTATTTCCAAACAGGACCCTACGCGATCGGCGATATGCTCTTTTTCGACTGGAATAACAATGGGTTGATCGATCCCTCGGATGAGGGCATCCCGAACATTCCTCTCGCGTTGTACAGGGATACGAACACCAACGGTGTCGTCGATATTGGCTTGGACATCTTATTGGCAACAACCAACACGACCGTGAACGGCTATTATGTCTTTACCAATTACCCGGCTGGCCACTATATCGTCGCTGTGTATCAGACGGCTACGAATTTCCCGGTGGGATATTCGTTAACAGTCGACCCCTACGGGGCTAAGGATGGCTTCAGTTTCCTGACGATTACCAACAGCAGCAATTGGAATCAGGACTTTGGTTACCAGCCCTTTGGATTGGCTTCGATTGGCGACACGGTCTATCGTGACTTGAATGCGGACGGTGTGCAGAGCGGTCTCCAGGAGACCGGTATTACCAATGTGCTGGTGACCCTGTTTGTGGATCTGAACCAAGACGGCACCTACGTGCAACTGGCCAGCACCAACACCCTTGCTGACGGCCAGTACCTCTTCTCTGATTTGCCTGACGGAAACTATAAAGTTGTGGTGGACGCGATGAGTGCAGGCATTCCCAAGGATTCATTCAACTTGAGGCATGTACCCACGACCTCCACGAATGTGCTGGTGTCGATCGTTGGAAGTACGAGTGTGCTGACTGCGGACTTTGGTTTTGGTGCGCTCGGCGCGATCGGCGACACGATCTTTATGGACAGCAATGCCAACGGCACGCAGGATTGGAATGAGCAGGGGATCACTAATGTGTTCGTGAACCTCTATATTGATTCCAACTCCAACGGAGTTTATGAGGTGCAGGAGTTGTATGGGACAAAAGTGACAACCACGAACGGCGCTTACCTCTTCACGGCGCTTCCGGCGGGCAGCTACATTGTCGTGGTTGACACAAATAGCCCGGCTTTGGCAGGGATGCGCCTGACGGCGGCGCCGGCGTTGGACGGCCAGCCCCTGGCGAGCACAAACGACCCGGCTCAATATGTCCAATATCCGGTGATCATTCAGCCAGGCACCTCTTTCATGGGCGCGGACTTCGGGTTCCAGCCGCCGGGCGTGATCGGCGAGACGGTCTGGATCGACACGAATGGTAATGGCATTCGGGACTCTTCCGAGCTTGGGCTTGTCGATGTAGCGCTTGTTCTGAGTAACGCGATGATCACGGTCACCAACCGCACTGATGTTGACGGATATTATAATTTCAGTAGTCTGGCGGATGGAACTTACTGGGTTCGCGTGCTCACGAACAGCGTCAAGTTCACGGGTCTCGTGCCCACGTATGACCCGGACGGTACCAATACCGCCAATATGGCCACTTCGATTGTGATCAGTAACGGCCTCGTTAATTCGGTCGGCGGGATTGCGAAGACAAACTTCAACTTCAACATCAACTTCGGCTATCAATACAGCGGCAACAACAGCCTGAGCGGTACAGTTGGCTTGGATGGCTCACCGACGAACGGCGTGATGGGAATCGGCATCTCCGGTGTTTCAGCGGATGAAAAGGCGTTTGCCAATGAGACGGTCTACCTGTATATGTGGCGCGATGCCGACACGAACGGTGTGATGGATGCAGGCGAAACAACGCAGCTTGCGACCACGCAGACGGACGCTAACGGCGACTATCAGTTCACAGGGCTTCCGAGCAGTCTGGGCGCAGGCACCAACCGCTACGTCGTAGCCCTGTCCGCGCCACGTGACCACCTCATCCTGACGACAGCCACTGGCAATACGCCGTCCCTCTCGGTGGTGCCCACGACCAACTCGTTCGGTGAAATCATTTCCGCCTATCAGATTGTGGCCATCGCGACCACGATCACAAACATTGACTTCGCCTTCCGAGATGCCTGGCAATACGATTTCGGTGATTTGCCAAGTTCATACAGCACGTTAATGAGTGACACCCCGGAAGGTGCCAGCCACCGTGTGCTCTCAACACCCAATCTCTATCTGGGCGCTGGTCTGAGTAGTGAGCAAGACGGTCAGCCCTCAGTCACAGCTTCCCTTGATTCCTTGGACGATGGCGTCACCATTTCCAACTTCTGGCAGAATACGGATAGTGGAGGCACCGTACAAGTGACAGTCGGAGAGGGAACTGGCTGGCTGGTGGGATATATTGATTTCAACCAGAATGGCTCCTTCCTGGATGCGGGCGAGATGATTGTCAGCGAAAATGTTTCAACGAACGGCGGCAACGGGGCAGGGGTCTATACCTACGCCGTCGACGTCCCCGCCAACGCCATTCAAGCTTCCTCCATG
Organism: uncultured bacterium; assembly: GCA_942493055.1. Classification (GTDB taxonomy): domain Bacteria; phylum Verrucomicrobiota; class Kiritimatiellia; order RFP12; family UBA1067; genus CAIZQW01. The sequence continues at coordinate 6,059,191 of OW818680.1, forward strand.
ACCACGCTCTATTCACGCTTCCGCTTGCTCCCGTCTGAGCCACCCTTCCCGGAGTTGGCCTTCTCGGGCCTTGCGAGCAGTGGTGAAGTTGAAGACTACCGCTGGGATCTCGGTTCTGTCGGCGAACGCGTCTGGATCGACGCCAATGGAAATGGGAGCTTTGAAGAGGGCGAACCTCCGCTTGAAAACGTAAAGGTCTTTGTTGATGTCAACACCAATGGCGTGTGGGACGCCAGTGAGCCTTACGCCATGACAGGCACCAACGGCCTCTATGGCATCGGAGGGTTCCCTGCAGGAACCTTTACGATCACCGTCGATACCAATACGCTACCAACCGGACTCGTGCAGACCTTCGACCCGGATTCAGTCAAGGACAGCCAGACAAGTCTGACGCTGGCAGCAGGCGAAGTCCTCAAGACCGCCAACTTCGGGTATGCTTACCTGGGGGCGATCAGCGGCTCTGTCTTGATTGATGTCAATGGCAACGGCGTTGCCGAGTCTGGCGACACGAACGTCCTTTCCGGCGTGACGATCGAGCTCCTGACGAACAATGTGGTTTTCGCAACAACGGTGACCGCTGCAAATGGCGGATATTCGTTCACGAATTTGGTGCCAGGCGCTTACACGGTGCGCGAGATTGATCTGAGCGGATGGTACAGTACACTGGATGTCTCAGCGCCCAACAATAATCTGATTCCCGTGAACCTCACGAGCGGGGAGAACTCAGTCGGCAATGACTTCTACGACTCGATGTACGGGGAACTCGGTGACTTCGTGTGGGAAGATTTGAATGGCGATGGCGTCCAGGATGCCGGCGAGCCAGGGATGACCAATGTGACGGTGCGTCTGTTGGATTCAGGAAGCAATGTCCTGTTCACGACAGTGACGGATCTGAATGGGGCGTACAGCTTCACGAATCTTGAGGCTTCGACCTACCTCATACAAGTGGTGCCGCCTGCCCAGTATATCTTAACCCTTCCGAATACCTCGGCCACCAACGACGTGTTTGACAGTGATATGGAGGCCTCCGGTTTCACGGTGCCATTTGAACTGTTATCAGGGGTGACCGACCTTTCATGGGACGCTGGACTGACGCTGCCGGCCCGGATATACGGACACGCCTTCCTGGATCTCAACACCAACCTCGTGCGTACGGTGATGGTCGACTATCCGATCGCGAGCATGACGGTGACGCTCTGGCGGGCCGGGGTGCAGATCGCCTCTAGCCTGACAGCCGCTGACGGTTCAGGGCAATATGCGTTCAACAACCTTATTGCAGGTGACTACACAGTACGCTTTGCTGGTGATACCAATCAGCTCGAAGCCGTGCCCGTGATCGCCCCTGCAACGACAGATCCTGAGCGCAACCGCGCGGCCGTGGATGGTCTGAGCACCATTTCAATCTCGGTCACGGTGATCCCTGGTGAAGGCGTGATGACAACGACTGAACCCAGGAACGCCGGGTTCATACGGCCGGAGCGTACACTTTCGGAGGCCGTTTCCATCCGCGCCTACGCATCCGCGGACGGCGTACGTGTCGAGTTCACGACCGCTGGTGAAGCGGGGTACGGGATGATCACCCTCTGGGTCTGGCTGGACGGCGCGTGGGTCGGGCTCGGCAGCACCCCCTCCATGGGTTTTGGCAGCAATACATACTCGTTTAATACCCCTGGTCTGGAGGCTGGGAAAGCATACTACTTCAAGGTCGAGGACGAGGTCGGTTATCTCTATGATCTCTATGATGTCACCGTGCAGCCCTTCGCGATGGAGATGCAATTGATGGAGCGGGCTGGCGTGCGTCTCACCTGGAACAGCATTCCCGGAAGAACCTATAAGGTCTATACCACGACGCGTCTCGGCGACGCATGGACCTTCGTGGAGACGGTCTGGGCTGACAGCGAGTATGCATCTTTGGAGGTGACAAGCAACCCGCAAGACCGGCAGCGCTTCTTCAAGATCGTGATGGTCCGTGATGAGGTCATTGAATAGAGAAAGGGAACCCATGAAAAAAAGTATTAAAGCACTCTTCTTTCTTTTCGTATCGTGTCTGGCGCTCTCCGTGCGCGCGGATGCGCTGGACAATGTCGTCATCGACGAATATGGCGTTGGAACGTGGGTGGACACGGAGAACGTGCTCCATTCTTTTTCGGGCACCTTCATGGCCGACCCGTCAGGCGGCACGGCGAATGCCCTGGTTTACTCGACGCCGTTCACCTTCGCTGTCGAGGGCGACTACAAGCTCTATAATCCGAACACCTCGGAGTTAGTGGGAATTGTTCGTTTCTATGGCAACAACACCATGATCTTTTATGACAGCGATATCGGCACGTTGCCCTCCCCTGCGGACGGTTCCGGGATGCCGGCTGTCTCCATGCTGCCGACGGTCTCGCTCTACCAGACGCTGCTCGGAGAACCCGTCAGCGAGACGGTTGTGACACCGATCAGCGGGATGGCCGGGTATGCGGGTCTGCAGCGCCAGTACACCTTCCTGAGCGTGATCCCGGTCCCTGAGCCAGGGGCGCTATCCCTGCTGGCCTGCAGCGTCGCATTGCTGGCTCTCCGGCGCAAAAAACCAGTTGGCTGATTGATATGAAACTGAGTACGGGCAGATGCATCGCGCGATGTGGTTTGACCCCTTTGTTCGTGATCTGCACGATCCTTGCATCCGCTGCACAAGAGTGGGTCGGGTCGAGACCCCGAGTCCTGCCCTGGACACGGAGCACCGCAGCAGATCGTGTGCGCTTGGGGGTTCGGACAGAGGGGCTCTATGCTGTCACAGCCGCTGAGGTTGCAACAGCGATGGGGCTCAGCACGGCTACTGTCTTAAATGCCTTTCAAACGACCAATCTGACCTTGTCATGCCAAGGATTGCCGGTTGCCTGCTCAATGATCGATGATCAGCTTTTTTTCAAGGGGGAGTCCGCCTTCTTAAAGCGCGCCCCTGAAAATGTCTATTGGCTTCAACTGAATACCGGGACACCCCCATTGCCATGGCCGCCCGAGTCGCCGCCCTCGAATGACTGGACCATGGTCACGACGGGTATTCAAGGCACGACTGAGGTTTCTTACTGCACAGTCGGAACGCTCGCCAATCTGCCTTCTTACCTTGCCTTTAAGTCGCTCACAGGGGGGAACAGTTTCAGTGTGACAAACATCTGGGCTGACGGTGTCACGAATATGATTTCAGGAGAAGTCTCTGTGACGCTTCTCTCTTCTGCCAGTGGCGAGACCTTCCCTCACACCCACCAGGCTCGCGTCTGCGTCAATGACTACGACGTCGGCACACCGCAGTGGGACAATGAAGCCTATCAGACCTTTACGTATCCTGTGCCCGGGGCGTTGCTCACGAATGGCGTGGCCATAATCCGCGTGGATAATATCCTGCCCACCAGTAATAATGCTCGCTTCTTTTGGACAAAGCTGGCGTTGACCGTGGCGAAGCGTACAGATCTTCCACCTCCGGTTCTCCACCCGTCCTTGCGAGGCGTTCTGGATGCGGATGGCACTGCGGCGGATGATGTTGCGGACTATGTGGTCGTGATACCGCCGGAAGGGTGGGTGCTGGGCTTTCGTGAAACGATCCAACCGCTTGTGCTCTTCAGGTCTCAACAAGGACTTCGCACAGCGATCATGGATGTCGAGTCCCTCTACAACCGTTTCACGCATGGACTCGCAGATTCTGAAGCGATACGGGCGTTTTGCAGCCACGCAGCCCTGTCGCAAGAGGTCCCCTTGCGCTATCTCCTGCTTGCAGGTTCGGGCTCCTTTGATTTCGCCCATGAACGGACAGGGGTGACGAACTATAACGCCTGTCTGATCCCGCCGCTGATGGCTGCTCAGTCGTTCTCGACGGGCGAGGCGATGCTGGTGGCAGCGGATCAGGCGTTTGGGGATGTTTCCGGTGATGCCGCACCTGAAATCGCTGTGGGGCGGTACCCCACAGCATGGACTCAGGAGTTGGCTGTCGCTGTTGCAAAGGCGCTCGCCTATGAGGAGTCCCTGCCCTGGAAGAGCTTGGCAGGGGTCACCGCTGGAGCAAACTTTACGCAGGACATGAATCTCGTGAAAGGCAAGCTGCAGAGCGCTGGCAAGAGCTCAACGACTTATTATCCTGCGAAGCTGACGACCTGGAGCAACTCCCTGAAGTCCGCGCTTCAGAATGGTTTGGGAACGTTTTGGTTTATCGGACACAGCCACACGACCTATTTTGGAGAGGGGGTATCTGAAGCTGATAAACTGATGGACGTTGCTCGGTTAAAAGCCACGAGCTGGTCCAGAACGCCGATCGCCATACTGCTGGGCTGCCACTTGAACCGCTGGCAAACTTTGAACATCCCGATGCCTGATGCCTCTTCCTTCGGCCCCTTCAGCGTCTTTCGTTCAGGGAGTGGCTTTTCTGCGGTCTTCGCCTCCACGGGGTATGCCTGGGACGGGGTCGTAGGCCCTTCAGGAGAGTCTCAGATGCTGGCGCTCTACCTAGCCGAGACCAGCGTCTCGAACGGCGTTTATCGGATAGGGGATGCGATCACTTCCGCCTTGCAAAGGCTGGCGGTCTATGACCCCCCAATCAATCCGCTCCTCCCCTATTACGATCCCCCGCCGATCACGGCTGAGCGCCTACAGAGTTACAGCCTGGTGGGTGATCCGGCCATGATGTGGCGTCATGATTATTCGTCCGCAGGGACGCCGGTCTCCTGGCTCCTCAGCCATGGACTCACGGCATGGGATGGTGATGTTTCCGATAGCGACGGAGATGGCTGGCGGGCCTGGCAGGAGTTTCAAGCCGGTACACGACCTGCGACCAATGAATTACGGATAGCGCTGCAGTCGCTCGAGCCTGGCAACGGATGGCTGGGGCTGACCTTTGAGACGCAAGCCCATAAGAGCTATCGCATCCTTTGGAAGTACTCCTTAGATAGCAGCGACCCATGGGAGCCCATCTCCTGGGCATGGTCTGGAAATTCAGGTGAGCCCAAGCCAGCCAGCGAGTTGATTATACCGTACTCCCCCATGAGCAGCATCACTGTTCCTCTGCGCCCGGGAGACGCTCAAGGTTTCTTCAAGATCCAGCAAGCGGAGTAGCTCACTCCTTTGGCTGTTCCTTTTCAGTATCGGCTAAGATTGCGGCCAGCGTTGCGCGCGCATGCGGCAAGTTAGGGTCCAGCACGGTTGACTGATGCGCATATTCTCTTGCCTCTTTCAACTTTTTCTGTCGGCGAAGAATCTCTGCAAGATCATTGCACGCAACCGCACTTGGCGACTTTTCAATGCTTCTGCGCATAAAGTCTTCAGCGCTCTCGACCTTTCCGCGCGCCAGTTGGATTGAGCCCTTCATATAATTGGCTTGTGCATGGTCAGGTTCGAGTGTCAACAGATGATGGATGTCCGCTTCCATGATCTCAATACGTCCAATTAACATATCAAGCTCAAGCACGGCGTTCCAGGTCTCTGTCATCGAGGCATTGATGGACAACCCTTTTAAAAGAGATATCCTGGCTTCTCGATAGAAAGCCGGTCCTTGCTGTTTTAGCATCAGGCCGCGGACGATGTGAATCAGATAGTGCTCAGGATCTTTAAGGGCTTTCATCATTTCCGGCAGAATTTGATGTCTGACTAAGAGGACGTCTCCTTGCTTCAAAAGGAGGAGCGCGCGCAGCTTCCAGAAGCGTTCTTCAGACGGATAGTTGTGGGTGGCTTCCGCTAGAAGTTTCTCGGCCCGCAGCTTGTCCCCCTTCTGGATGGCGATTAAAATAGTCGGGTAGAGCAACATGACGTTTTTTTCGTTTTTGGTGTTCGTGGCTCGCTCAAGCAAGAGCTCTGCCCGAGGAATATTGTTATTGCTGATCATGAGCAGCGTGAGCCCGTATAAGGCTTCGAAATCAGAAGGATCTTGATCCAACGCGGCCAGATAGCATGCCTCCGCCTGATCAGGCTTGCCGGAGATGCTGTAGTAGTAGGCGCGTTCACTCAGCGTGTTGAGCTCTGCCCGCTGTGAGAGGACCAACGATTTTTTAGCTTTTTCAGAAGCGACCGCCTGTGCGCCCCGCGCAATCCAGGTTTCAGCCTCCTGCTGATAGAAGTCCTTTTGGTGGATCGTACCATAATTCAAAAAAAGACCTTGGAGTCCAAGACGGGATAGCGCTCTCTCTTTCAGGAGTTGACGAAGGCGTTGCTTCATGGCATCGATCTGGCTGTTCTTGACTTTCCCGCCTTTAGCCATTGCATAAGCGTTCAAAAGAGCGCTGACATTCTCTGGGTCAATCTGGCAAGCACGCTGGTAAGCGGCAAACGCATGATCTGACTGACCAAGATCTTCAAGAATTGTTCCAAGCTCATTAACGGCGAACCCCATCCTTAAGCGCAAGAGGAAACTGAGCTGTACAAGGATTGGGGATGCTGTTTCCTTTTTGGAAACAAGGAGGGGGGCCATGCGGTCTGCCAGGGTCTCGCTGGCGGTGATCAGCTTTTGCGTATCAATCGCGCCAGCGGAGTGAATGCCGCTAAAGGTTAACCCATGGGGCAGCGCACGATACTTGGCGGCTGTCCAGAGATCAGGGGTTCCCAGAACCATTGCTTTGCGGCAAATGTTTGTGTCTGAGGAAAACCACTCCATCACAAATCGTAGCGTTCCAATGGAGCGTGCGTTGAGAAGACGCGGCCGATTTAGATCCTGAAAGGTGGCATCTGTTTCAATGTCTTTCTGAAGCGAACGCTGTTCCTCAGGATTCTCCGTTTGACGCAAGGTCACGAGATGGAGCTTTTTAGTTAAGAGATACGCCTGTATCCGCAGGTGATTGTCCATCTGCCCAGTCGTGATCATCCATGTGTGCTCGTCCATGCCGACAACCATTTCGCGGGCGATGGTATCAGCAAATTGGCTCTTCTTCGGAGTGACATACGAAAAGCTTCGAAACGGGGTGATCAATGCAATGAGTGCGAGGAGTATGATAAAGGCGGTAGCCGGCTTATCAGAGGGTGGGGTGGGTTGATCTTCAGTAGAAATGGATTCGTTAGCAATGCCACCCGAAAGTTTAGGAACAAAGAAAAGCCGGGAAGCTGCAAAAATAAAAGCCAGCGTTGCTGAGAGGATCGCGGCTGGAAACACGGGGAGATGATCAACCTGCTGATAGATTGCAAAGGGCGAGATGGAGAGGTTCATCGCGCAAGGGATCGCCGTCACGATGATGAGCATTGCCGCGAGCCGCGCATTGCCTGTCCATTTGTCAAAGATGAGGTTCTTTCCGAAAAGTAATATGGCAGCAGGGATGGCGGTCTGAGCAAGGTTCCAGAGCCATCCGCTTGACGTAAAGAAAAACTTGAATTCATCAATATGGTGATAAACAATGGTTCTGAGAAAGCGCTCCATTTCCAATAAGAATGGCCCAGGCACTGTCTCTGGCTGCAATGACCGAAGATAAAACGCAATCATGAGGCCAGCAAAACCGCCGAAAACGGTGTTTCCCATAACGAGCGCACGATTCTCCATCCCAAGGTAAAACGTAAAAGCCAGACTGGCCATCACCGGAAGGAGGGCGACAAAGATAGAGGTCTCATAGAGGCCGAGCGTAAAGAGAATCGTGGCCAAGAGAAACCGCAGATGGCAAAGCGGCGATTCCTGATAAGGAAAAATGGTCAGAATGACCAGCAACAGCGCAAGATTAAAAATTGATTCATTGAGATGTGTGGAAGCCAGCCAGACAGGAGCCATAAACGCGAGGAGCAGCGTGGCGGCAAGGCTGCTCGTAATGGCAATTGCAAGAAGACGTTGATTATAAAATCCCACGCTCGTTAACGCGGTGTTGAAAGAGGGCGGCTCCGCCTTCTCATCCTCTGGCCAGATGTTGGCATCGTCTTCATGAGGGTCGTAGGCATAGATCAGAATGGTTCGTGCCACCAGACGATAAAAAAGGGTGGCACTGAGGCATCCACACACCGCGGCAAAAAGATTGAGCTGGGTAGGGAGCGAGAAGAGGGGGACATACGTGAGTAAATGGGCAACCGTTGAGAAAAATCCGTGCGTTAAAAGGACAGAGGGTGTCAAGCGAGCTGCTTCAGCAACAAGCTGCGCGGAATGCCCTGGATAGGTGTGGTGACAGGCGGAAAACAAAAACAGCACAAGCGTGTACGCGAAAGGTATGTACATTAAACGGTCAATGCGTTTTGCTAATAAGTATACCAATGGATGCTTGCACATAAATTGCTTAATATATTAATGGATATCTGAAGGAAGGTCAAGCGAGCGGAATTATCATAATTAATCATAAAACATGAAGTTGACAATATGGGGGCAAATAAAGTAAAGTCACGGCCACAATGAAGGAGTTGATCTTAATACGGCATGGGGAGTCCCTGCATGCAGGGACGCGGTATATCGGAAGAACCGATACACCGCTCACACCTTTTGGACACGAGCAGGCAGAGGCTCTTTCACGCCGCTTGTCTGAAACGGCTCTGGATGCGCTCTTTGCCAGTCCAGCATTGCGCGCACGTGAAACGGTTCGCCCGCTTCTCTCGGAGCAAGCGATCGAGGCGGTGATTGATGCGGATCTACAGGAGATCGACTTTGGCGCGTGGGAGGGCATGTCGTTTGATGAGATACAGGCGCAAGCACATGAAAGGGTAACCGTCTGGGCAGAGAATCGCATGGACTTCGTTTTTCCAAACGGCGAGTCTCTGGACGCTTTCTGGAAACGTGTCTGTCGTGCAGGTGATCGATTGGCCGCGGCTCCGGGAAAACGGATTGCCGTTGTGACCCATGGCGGGGTGATCCGCTATTTGCTGTGTTACTTTTTGGGTCTCGCGCCTGAGCAACATCGCATCTTCCAAATAGATCTCGGCTCTATAACAACACTTGTGCTCCAAGAGGGTTCCGCAACAGTGAAAGGATTGAATGCGCATGGGTAAGATTGTCTTAGTGACAGGTGGATGCCGGAGTGGCAAGAGCCGATTTGCTCAACAGAGGGCTGAAGCGGCTGGGCTGACGCGTTTGTATATCGCGACGTCACCAGTGTTGGATACCGAGATGGAGGAGCGTGTTCAACGGCACCGGCAAGAACGGGCGTCCCGAAATTGGGTCACGTGTGAAGAGACGTTGGACCTTGTAAAGGTTTTAGAGCAGCATACGGCCTTTGATGCTGTTCTCTGTGACTGCCTTACGCTGTGGGTCAATAACCTGATGTATGATGCGGAGCAGAATAAGGAAGCGTTCGGCGAGGACGGCATGGCTCGCTTGACCCAAGCGCTGCTGCGCGTAGCCCGTTGCCATGCAGGGACAGTGATCTTTGTGACCAACGAGGTCGGAATGGGCATTGTGCCCGCAGATGCGGTTTCACGTCGCTTCCGGGATTTGCAAGGTCGCTGCAACCAGGTGATGGCTGCAGCAGCGGATGAGGTCTATTTCGTGGTCAGTGGAATTCCGATGCAGATCAAGGGGGCCTGACCGTGCTTCCCGTGCTATCCGCACTATCCGTGCTGTACGATGTTGTTTTCTAATTAAGAGTTTTAAACGCTCAACGTTGAAGTAATAGAGAAGGAAAAGTATGATTTTATTAGACGAGACTATCAAGGCCATTCACCCCCAAAACGCTGCGGCGCGTAGCAAGGCGAAGGAGCGTCTCGATCAGTTGACGATGCCGCACTGGGCATTGGGCCGTCTGATGGATATGGCGCTTGATCTCGCAGGGCAAACAGGGACAATCTCGCCGGACTTAAAAAAGAAGGCCATCGTGGTGATGGCAGGAGACCATGGCGTTGTTGCAGAGGGGGTCAGCAAGTATCCTCAGGATGTCACGTGGCAGATGGTTGCGAATTTTGTCAACCACGGCGCGGGTATTAACGCCCTGGCCGCTCAGGCGGGAGCAGATGTGATTGTCGTGGACATGGGTGTCGTCAGAGGTCTTGACGAAATGGCCCGCTCTGGCGCGATCCTCTCGATGCCCGTTGCAAAGGGGACAGGCAATATCGCCAAGGGGCCTGCGATGTCGCGCGAACAGGCTGTACAAGCCATTGAAAACGGGATCTTCATTGCGCAACAACTCATTTTAGAAAAAGGGTATTCAGTTCTGGGTGTCGGCGAGATGGGGATCGGCAATACAACCCCGAGCTCAGCCATGATCGCCGCGCTGACAGGCAGGCCGGTCGCCTCTGTTACAGGAACAGGCACAGGGTTAAACAGCGATGAATTGAGGCATAAGATTGCCGTGATCGAGGAGGCTCTTAAGGTCAACACCGTGAATCCCGCAGACGGACTCGATGTGCTGGCCAAGCTCGGCGGCTTTGAGATCGGCGGGATCGTCGGCGTCATTCTCGGCGCAGCTGCTTTACGGAAGACCGTCATCATCGATGGCCTGATCACAACAGCAGGCGCCATGATCGCCGCTGTCCTCTGTCCGACCTCCGTGGAGTTTGTATTTGCCGCGCATAAGAGTGTCGAGCAAGGGCATATCGTCGCGCTGGAACAGCTCGGAAAAGAACCCTTGCTGGATTTGAATTTCCGCCTCGGGGAAGGAACAGGCGCAGCAATGGCCATGAACCTGATCGACGCAGCTGTTGCTGTGCTGACACAGGTCAAGACCTTTGAAGAGGCGATGGTTTCGAAGGGACCATCTGTGATTTAAGGAATAAATATGTTTGGAAGACTCTGGGCAGCGATCGGATTTTTGACCATTTTTCCCTTGCCGGCATTTTGTCGGCAGACAGAAGATGATTTGCCGCGCAGTGTGCCGTTCTTTCCTGTGATGGGGGTCCTCATTGGCGGCGTTGTCGCGGGGTGCGTCCATTTCTCATCGGCTCACCTACCGCCAGCTGTTGCAGCCGTGGCGTACGTCATCCTGCTGGCGATTATCCATGGCGGCTTGCATGTGGATGGCCTTGCCGATACAGGGGATGGTTTTTTCAGTCATCGCAAAACAGAGCGCATTTTAGAGATCATGCGTGATACGCATATTGGTACGTACGGGTGCCTGACTGTGCTAAGTGTTTTTGCACTGAAGATCGCGGGGTTAGCCTCGCTTCCCCTTTCCCTGTGGAGTTCCGCGCTCTTTCTTGCACCCTTGGCTGGGCGCTGTTCCATGGTTCTGATGTTGGTGCTGTTGCCCTCGGCACGCCCTGATGGCATGGGCTTACTGTTTAAGCGGGGACGGTCGTTTTGGGAGGTGCTGTGGGCGCTTTCGGTTCTGCTGCTCGCCGCCTGGTTGCTTCTCCACTGGCAAGGTCTTGTCGCAGTGGGGGCTGTGCTGGCGTTGAATGTGGCCTTCATGGCGCTCTGCCAACAGAAGATCAAAGGCTTTACAGGCGACACCGTAGGCGCGCTCAGCGAACTGTCTGAAATGGCCGTCCTCGTCACGCTTTCCACCATCTGAAACGAGAGACCTACTGTTGCGCCAGGGCAAAGCTCTTGTCACGATGATGGCGTTCGTCGAGGCCGATTTGGCGGAAGACATCCGCCCAGGTGTGTAAGTTCGGATAATATTTTTCAACGACCGGACAAACAGCAGATTGTGTTTCCCATTCCGGATGCGCTGCAACCGCACGGGCATAAACGTGCTCGGCATGGTCTTCGAATTCGCCGTTAAAGCGCCAGGCGGCGCGCAAGCTGATGCGTGCTAACGTCCAGGACATCATGCGGTAGCTGGTGACAAAGAACCAGCGGACAATCCAAGCGAGGTACCAGGCATCCTTCATGCCGTCCTGACGCATCTTTTCATGGATCACGAGCAGATGGCCATATTCATTGTCCTGCGCCCAGCGACTCCAATCCACGATATCCATGTCTGACTTCACCCGGGGCTCATTGGCATATCCGAAAGACAACTCAACATACTTCTCGCCTTCCCAGGCACGGTAGGGGATGCTCGCAAAGGTTTCGATCAGCTTGGCTTTGGACAGGGTTGTCTCTTTCCCTGTGATGATATCCATGGTCAGGAAAAAGAAACGTGCGGCTAACGAATACTTCAGGGGGGGACGTGCTAAGGTTTCTTGCTGCGCGTTGAGTAAATCTGTCTGCTCGCTCATGGTGTCCTCGTGATCTCCCTCTTTTGCCCTGCCTCATTGACACAGACAAAGGTGATTTCTGTTTTGAACATATTTTCGTCGAGGTCAGTACCTGACTCGCGCTTGTGAACCGTGACATTATAAGTAATGGAGGTTCGACCCATTTTCGAGGCAACGACATCAAAGCGAAGAATGGAGCCGCTGTGCGCGCTTTTCCTGAACTCAACAGAGTTCATGCCGATGGTGACGAAACGAAGCTCGGGATAATCCATGCTGACGGTCATCCAAGCAATTTCATCCACCCATTTAAGGAGGTTGCCACCGAACAAAAAACCGTATTGATTTGTTTGCCCCGGCATCACTAGTTTGTATGATGTCATATAAATTAAGAACCACAACAGTCACGAAACGCGTTTCATGACTGTTGTGGTTATGAGCCTACAGTTGCGTCTTCCACAGTCCATGAAGATTGCAGTACGCATAGACAGCAATTGCATCATCATTGCTGAGTGCGAACGTTGCTTCCGGCGCATTTCCAGGTTCGAGACTCTTCCGCTGTCCGCCATTCTTGGTTTCCAGATAGATGAATCCGATGTAGTGCGCCGCCTCCATGGGATGCGGGATCGACCCGACCGACACCTTGATGGTGTTTCCGCTGACTGCAACAACAGGGATATGCTTTTCCTTGCTGGCTTCAACCGTGTTGGGGACCAGTTCGGTCATCTCCTCGCCGCAACAGATCAAGGGAACCCCCTTGTTCAGCACGAGTCCAACCAGATTGCCGCAGTGCTTACAGATAAAGAATTTATGCATAATCACCTCGTTGGTTTAAACAGTTTCTTCGTTGAATTGATCTTTGCCAACACCGCAGAGGGGGCAGACATAATCATCAGGCAGTTGATCAAACGGGATTTCACCGTCGTAAACATACCCGCATACGGAACAGACATACTTTTTCAAGAGTTCCTCCTTTGTTAGGGCTTCACTATATCATTTATTGAGTATCGCTTTCAAGTCTGCATCTGCGGTTGTGATGGGCTTCAGGCCGAATTTCTCAACGAGCACGCCGAGGACCGTCGGCGAGAGGAAGGCCGGCAGGCTTGGGCCGATATAGATATTCTTGATCCCAAGCGCAAGAAGGGTCAGCAAGATGCAGACTGCCTTCTGTTCATACCAGGAGAGCACGAGCGTGAGCGGCAGATCATTGACGCCGCACTTGAAGGCATTGGCCAGTGCCACGGCCACCTGAATTGCGGAGTAGGCGTCGTTGCATTGGCCCATGTCCAGAAGACGCGGGATCCCGCCGATATCGCCCAGCTTGGCCTGCAAGTGGTTGAAGCGGAACTTGCCGCAGGCCAACGTCATAATGATCGTATCTTTCGGGGCCTTTTCCACGAACTCCGTATAGTAGTCGCGGCCGAGCTTGGCGCCGTCACAGCCGCCGACCAGGAAGAAGTGCTTGATTGCACCCGACTTGACCGCTTCGACCACTTTGTCTGCGACACCGAGGACTGCGCCGTGCATAAAGCCTGTCAAGAGGGGTTCGCCCTGCGTGCTTGCTGTAAAGCCTCCGAGTTGAATCGCGTGCGCGATCATCGCGGAGAAGTCCTTTTTGCCAGTGGCGTCCGCAGCGATATGCTTCACACCGGGCCAGCCGACCTCTGCCGTGGTATAGAGATTTTCAACGTAGGAGGGGCGGGGCGGCATGATGCAGTTGGTGGTATAGAGAACGACGCCCGGCAGACTGTCGAACTCCTTCTGCTGGTTCTGCCACGCGGTGCCGAAGTTGCCCTTGAGCTGGGGATGCTTCTTCAGTTCCGGATAGGCGTGAGCTGGGAGCATTTCGCCATGGGTGTAGATATTGACGCCCTTGCCGTCTGTTTGTTCCAAGAGCATCTTCAGGTCATGCAAGTCATGGCCTGTGATGACGATGAACGGACCCTTTTCCGTAGAGGTTGCCACAGGGGTTGGTGTTGGTGTGCCGAAGGTGCCGGTGTTGGCTGCATCCAGGAGCGCCATGCACTTCAGATTGATTGTCCCTAATCCGAGGATCAGGCCCAGCCACGTATCCACCGTGTTCGTGTCGCCGAGCGCCTTCATGCCCTTCTGGAACCAACCAGAGACTTCCGGGTCGGTCTTGCCGAGAATGCGGGCGTGGTGGGCGTAGGCCGCCATGCCGCGCAGGCCGAAGAGGAGGGTCGAACGCAGGGAGACGACATCTTGGTCGCCGTGGAACAACTCGCTGGGCGTGAACGCGGGTGCTCCGCCAGCCTTGACGATGGCGCTCTGGATGCGGTCGCGCATTGCAGTGAGATCCGCGTCATCAAAGTTGACATTGGTGACCGTCATGAAAAGTGCATCCATGAAGAGGGCTTCACACCCAGGACACGCTGGTTTTCCGTCGAGGGCGCGTGCCAAGGTGACCAGTGCTGCTGTGACTTCATCCTGAAGTGCCGCGGTAGCAGGCTTCTTGCCGCAGACGCCACTTACGGTACAGCCCTTGCCTCCGGCTGTCTGTTCGCATTGAAAACAAAACATGTTACTCATACTCATTCTCCTTGTTGGGTTGTTGTTGTTGTGATTTGTTATTCGTCTAAGATTCTTCCGTCTGTTGAAATGGTGACCACTTGCCAGGGAATCATCTTGCCGGAATTCATGAGCGCTTGCTTGACTGCATGGACGATCCCTGCGCAGCAGGGCACTTCCATGCGGATGACGGTCACTTTCTGAATGTCATTCAGCTTCAGAATGTCGGTCAGTTTTTCCGTATAGTCAACATCATCCAGCTTGGGGCAGCCGATAAGGGTGACCTTCCCGCGCATGAACCGGTCATGGAGTGCGGGGTAGGCGTATGCCGTACAATCTGCAGCAATTAAAAGCGATGCACCGTTCAAGTAGGGGGCCATAGCAGGGACCAGCTTGATCTGTATGGGCCAATTCCGCAACTGGGATGTCGCTTTGGCTTGAGGTGTCGCTTCGGAGGGGCTAGCTGCAGTCGCGCCCGGGTGGAAGGTCTTGATCATCGTGCCTGGACAGCCGCAAGGCAATTTTTCAGGTTGGGCCAGCTCCTTCTTGCCCTTTTCCGCCATCATCTGATTCACGGCTTGTTCAGAAAAGGCTGTGGCTTCACGCTCAACGATTTTGATGGCCCCTGTCGGGCATTCGGGCAGACAGGCCCCGAGTCCGTCACAGTAGACATCTGAGATGAGCTGCGCTTTGCCATTGACCAGTTTTAAAGCGCCTTCATGGCAGGCGTTGATGCACAGCCCGCACCCGTTACATTTGTTCTGATCGATTTCAATGATGTTGCGTTTCATAAGTGACTCCTTCTGACTACGTTTTCAGATTAGTGGTTGCGGGAATCGAAGCGGCGATTTCCTGAATGGTTGTTTTCATGAGGACCGCTTCGATCTTGGAACTCTCGGCTGCCATCCATTTTCCAAATGAGCATTGGCATCCTGTGCAGACTTTTTGGCTCAGCAGACAGCCGCCTCGCGTAAGATCAACAACTGCCGCATTTAATTCCGCGACGGAAATCTTTTCTTTGCCCTTGCGAAGCTTGACGCCCCCTTGGCTGCCGCGCGAGCTTTCCAGGATGCCGGCCTTCACAAGCTTTTGCACAACCTTTGCGAGGTGGTGCACGGACAAGTCCAACTCCTCAGCAACTTTGCGTGTGGAGAAAAAGTCATCCCCCGTCTGAGTCAGGCGCACACAGAGGTGAACGGCAATACTAGTGGCTTCTGAAATGGCTAACATGTTGATCATTGTAACGCTTTCCTCTCTTAATTTGGTATTAGATTACCAAATAGATTCGGCAGCGTCAACAGGAAATAAAAAAAATTAAATTAAGGGAGAAACATCCACCACAAAGATGTCGGGTTGACAGTAAATTCGGACAGGGGGATGCGAAGCCCCGATACCGCTCGCCACAAAGAGATGTGTCTTATCAAGCAGGAAGTGTCCATGGTCGAAGCGACAGCCATAGATGGACGGTACAACGATCGAGCCGCGCAGGGGCAGCCGAACCTGGCCGGCGTGGCAATGACCGGCAAAGACCATGTCGGCTTTCGCGTTCACCAGACGATAGATATTGTCAGGTGTATGCGTGAGTACAAGATGAAGCACCCCCTCGGGTTGAGAGGGGATATGCTCTTCTCGCGTTCCCCACGGATAGTCGTAACCCGTCACAGCAATCTGGGTCGTCCCAATGCTCAGCTTTTCCGTCTCATTTGTCAGCACGTGAAGCCCGCACGCACGAAGACGCTGCGCAATGCCGACGGGATCCACCCAATAGTCATGGTTGCCGAGCACCGCATACGTTGCGTACTTCCCAATGGGACGCACGATATCGCTGATACAGGACAAGGCCTTGATGTGACTGATGAAATCGCCTGTAAAGACGGCGATATCCGGTTTGTAAGACTCAGCCGTAGCCAGGGCGTTTTTGTAGTAATCCCACGGGAACCGCTGGTCCGCATGCATGTCCGTGATATGGACGATCCGCAGCCGCTGGGTCACCTGCGGCAGCGACACCTCATACCGATGGATCATCAGGTCTGTGGTTGTAATCGGCGCAATGATCGAAACACGATGGGGGCGGGTATCGACGGGCGGCGACCCCCGGTGGCGGCGGCGCAAAAAGATTTCACGGATCTCCCCGAGCACCAACGCGGCAAGCACCAGAAGCGGTAAGAAAATCCAAGGCTGATAGGCAAAATGATAGCCCGCGTAACCGCCGCCGCCGATCAGCAGAAGGGCCGCGAATAAGATCAGCGGTGTTTTCGCTTTGCTATCCGCAAGCAGCAGGAGGCTGCGGTTGAGGAGCAATAAAAACAGACAGCCTCCTGTCACGCTAAAGAGCACCAGCGAAAGCAGTTTTTGCGCTAAAATAATCATAGGGATTTAGCTCTTCACTCCTGTCGCGACTGGCAAGCCGGCATGCCGGAGAAGGGCGTCAATCTGAGGTGGACGCCCACGGAATTTCTGGAAGACCTCCATCGGATCAGTTCCGCCGCCCAATGCAAGAAGCGTATCACGGAAACGCCTGCCGCATTTCTGGATTTCTGCTTCATTCGCCAAGCCAGCCTCTTCAAAGGCCGCGAAAGCATCTGCGGACATGACCTCCGACCACTTATAGCTGTAATAGCCGGCTGCGTAACCGCCTGCGAAAATATGGCTGAAGGAGCTCAGAAAACGATCGTCAGGCAAGGTCGGTGTTGGTGAATATTTTTTCATACACGCGTGCATCACGGCATGGGCATTCGTCCAGGTCGCGTTCGGATACCGTGCATAAAGGTTGATGTCCGCCGCTGCAAAGGTGAGCTGGCGCAGGATCGTTGTTGCGGCACGGTAGTGCTGAGCCGCCAGTACCCGCTTGAAAAGCTCTTCAGGGATTGATTTCCCAGTCTCCACATGGCTGGTCATCGCAGCCAGCGTGGCGCGGTCATAACACCAATTCTCCATAAACTGGCTCGCAATTTCAACGGCATCCCATTCAATGTTGTTCAACCCGGAGGCCTCCGGTTCGTCAATCGTTGTGAGGATGTGCTGCAAGACATGCCCGAACTCATGAAAGAGGGTGCGCACTTCTGTAAAACGCATCAACGGGGGTTTGTCACCGACGGGCTTGCTCTGATTGCAGACCATGAGTGCCAAGGGACGCTGGAGTGTGCCGTCAGGCAACATGCGGCGCGTGCGGAAATCATTCGCCCAGGCGCCGCTGCTCTTGGTCTCAGGACGGCTGTAGGGATCGGAATAGATGCCTGCAAGGCAGGTGCCGTCCGTATCGAGGACATTGTAGAATTTCACGTCCGCATGCCAGACAGGCACGGTGCCGCTCGCATCGACAATACGGATGCCGAAGAGCCGCTGGGCCAGCGAGAAGAGTCCACTGAGCACCTTGGGATAGGGGAAGTATTGACTGAGCTCTTCCTCGCTGAAATCGTACAGGCGCTCGCGGAGGCGTTCCGCATAGAAGGCAATGTCCCACGGCGCAAGTTCCGTGAGCGGCCCTTGTCCAGCCGCGCCAGAGGCATCAGGATATGTTTTGGAAAAAGCGAGGAGCTCCTTCATCTCCTGGACGCCCTGTGGACGCGCCGCAGTAGACAGTTTGTTGATCAGGTCGTCAACAGCCAAGACCGTCTTTGCGCTTTTTTCAGAGAGGCTCAGGTCGGCGTAGGTTGGATAGCCCAGGAGATTAGCAAGCTCCCGCTTGAGGACCAGCAGGCGTTCAAGAATGGGCGTGTTATCACTGCTGCCTGCTGTCGCGCGCGTGGTGAAGGCGCGGTACAGTTGTTCACGTGCGCTCCGATTTCTGCTGTGCATCATGAAGGGCATGTACACAGAGGCTTCGAGCGTAATTTTCCAAGCGCTTTGATGATCAGGGGGCTTCAGCGCAGTCGCTGCAAGAAGGTCAGGCGGAAGGCCAGCGATCTCATCCGGATCTTTTAAGATGAGGCTGTAAGCTTTTGTCGCATCCAAGACGTTATTTCTGAAGGTGGTCGCCAACTGTGCGATTTCAGTTTGCAGGGCATTGAAGCGTACCTGCTGATCCGCGGGCAATCCGACACCTGCATGGGTGGCACCTTGAATCGTCTTTTCAAGAATGCGCCGCTGAACACGCGTCAGCACAGAGGTCTGGGTGTCATACGCTTGAAGTGCGTAGAAGGAGCGATAGAAGAGGGGGCTTTGTCCGACGCGAAGGGAAAAGGCGACCATGTCAGGTTGAAGTTTTTGCTGCACTTTGCGCCAGGCGTCATTGTTCACGACCGAGAGAAGATGGGAGAGAAGCCCCCAGGCATGTGTGAGCGGAAAGCAGGCCTCGTAAAGAGGCTGCACGAGTCCACTCCATGAGGGGTCATGCGTTATTTCGAGTCCGTCAATCTTTCGGTGAGCGTCCAGCAGAAGTTTCTTAAACGCCTCCTGAGCAAGCTCAGGCGTCATTTTATCAAAATCAGGATAGTACGGAATGTCGATAAAGGGGTTCACTGCGCTCATAGAAGTCATGCGAATAGAGGTTTTTTTAGGATAACATAAGGGACGGACACGGAGGTCCGTCCCTTCGCGACAGTAGCGTTTCAGTAGCTCTTAAGGGAGCTTAATCACGCTGAGGGTATGGACCGGGTCGTTCTTCTGGTTCTTGAGACCCGGGAAGGTGACATCGAAGTTTGAAACCACCAGCTGTTCATTCCAGACGATGCACTCGCAGGGTTGATCCAAGAGGCCGTCTGCGCCATCCGTGTCATCGTTGATCCAGAGCATGCCCAGCTTTGCTGCGTCAATGTCCCAGTAAACCACGGCATTGCGTTCGGAGTCAGCGATGATCACCCAGTTCTTCTTCTCGTAATAGTTCACGCCATCCACACATGGCAGTTGCTTGGTGTTCTGGAAGAGCGAGAGCGGCTTTGCGTAGGAGCCGTCCGGCTGGAGCTTCAAGGTGTAAAAGTGACCATCGCCGAAGTTGCCGGTGTAAATGTTGCCCTTCTTGTCAAAGCACATACCATCGGTTGCTGCGATATCCCCACGATGATTTGGCGTGCAATAGGTGATGCCCAGGCAATAGGGGTCCTTCTCAGCGTCTTCCTTGTTGAGCAGCTTGACAGGGGCTTTTTCAAAGGCGCTGAAGGGGACGCGGTAGACGCCGCCTGCGTTCTTATCCTTGAGGTCAAAGAACGTATCGGTGAAATAGACTGCATTCCCGCGGCAACGGACCGCATTGGTCAGCTTGACATTTTCAACAACCGTTTCAACCTTGACGGGGGCGCCAGTCTCTTTACAGATGATCACGCGCATCAGACGTGACTTATAGTTCTTATCCAGGAAATATTGGTTATCCGCATAATAGAGGTTTCCATCTTCGCCGAACTCAAGGCCCATGGGGAAGCCCTTTTTGGTTTCAGGATGGACAGGCGCAGCAAGGAAAATCTCCCACTTTTTGCTCTTCTTCCCAAACTTCATGATGATGCCGGGATACGCTTGGTCAACCAGATTGGGGCACGCAACATAGAAGTTGCCTTCCTTATCCTGGGTCATCCCGTCGGGCACGTTCACAATATCGGTGAACTGTTTGAAGATTTTTGGACGATACTTCTCGTCAACTTTAAAATCTGAAGCAGGCTGAGCAGCCATGGTCTGGCATGCGACGAGCGACAAGAGCGTGGCAACTGTGAACGAACTAGCTTTATTCATTTTTGGGTTTACTCCTAAGGTTTGAATACGTGTACCCCACGGCATACGTATTTTTATGTTTGTTTACTATACCACCCTCCTGCAAAGATGTGAAGCCCTAAAAAATGAAAAGGTTAGAGTTGAGATCAGTACTCAAATGTGGTAATTTAAAATTCTTAAAAGGTAGGGCTACGCATGCATAAAACGCTTATCGAAGAACAGGGCTTTAAGTTACTCGAGCAAATCGACAACACGATTCACACGGAAATATGGAAAGCCAACCAGCGTGAGTTGGATCGGATTGTTTGTTTGCAGGTTTTGAAGCCAGAAGCATCCCGAAATGCGCTTGAGCTGGAGCATTTCTTGTTGATTGCCCGGATCTTTGCCAAGGTCAAGAGTGAGACAGTCGCGGCTGTCTTCGACATTGTGAGCAACAACGACTTGCACTATGCGGTGATGGAGTATGTGGATGGTCCAACCGTCGGCTCGTTAGTCGCGAATGGGCATAAAATTTCTGAAACGCACATTCTCCAGATTGCTTCCGCGCTGGCGGTTTGTTTGGAGCAGTTGTGGCAGAAAGATCGAATCATCCATCGCAACTTGAAGGGTGAAACCGTTCAAATCGATCCGCGGGGTGTTGCAAAACTGACGGACTTTTCGCTTGCGGTGACTGCCTCCCAGGATTTGGCCGCGTTAGATAGCGGCCATATTGTCGGCACGCCCAGCTTCATTGCGCCGGAATATGCTCAGGGCTCCAAGACCTTGACAACTCAGGCGGACATGTATTCGTTTGGCGCCTTGCTCTATCAGCTTGCGACGGGGCACGCCCCCTTTGCCACCCTCAGCCCTGTGGATGCATTAAGCGCTCAAATCCGTAGCCAGATTCCGCCGCCCCACTGCTTGAACCGGGATATTTCCATTGCCTTTTCGTGGTTTGTCCACCGGCTCATGATGAAGAACCCGAATAATCGCTACCCAGACTGGCAAAGCGTAATCACTGATATTCATCTGCTGATGGAAGGTGAGCCCCCTGCTGGAATACAGACCGAAGAGCGTTTCCTCAGCACGATCGACGCCAAGCCGCTGTTGGATGCAATGAACGGTGTTGTGGCAGACGGGGATGCGGATGACGATGATGACGATGAGGACGATGCCGATGCAAAAGCGGGGCCCTCTGTGAAGCTGAAAAAGAATAATCAAAAAGTGACACAGCTAGAACTTGAACACAAGCGTGATATTCAAAAAAGCAATCTCCGTTTGGCCTCTTTGATGACCCTTTTGATGCTGACCTGTTTTGCCGGGATCTTTTGGTACCGCGGGATCTGGGAGCCGGAGAAAAATCGAATTGCAGAAGCGTTGTCCAAGAAGGAGATGGAAGTCATTGTTCCTCCGCCGAGGGTCGTTGTGACGCAGCCGCCCAAAGACGTTGAGCCGGTTGCTGAACCCAAAAAGGACGATGAGCCCGCTCCCGATGTTTCAGTGGAGCCCAAGCGCGAACGTCCTCATGATAAGCCGATTGATCGTCCCCCGGTTCATGTTGCACCGCCTCCAGTACAGCCGCCCGTCGTAAAGACAAACAATGTTCCGAAGCCAGTTGCGCTCGGGCCCATGCCGGAGGAGCTCAAAAAAGCTCTTGCCCGTGCAGCAAAGGCCGGTGATCTTGAGGCGATGCGCGCAGCGCTTGCTGCCGAGAAGTCGCCCTTTATTGGCAAGGAACTCCTGAAACCTATTCTGGAGCGAGCTCCGTCCTGCAACCGGTTGCTGGAACGGACGATGGATTCTAAAAAAGATCAGCCCATCTCCTTTACCTGGCGCGGTAAGTCTCGTATCGTCGTTCCGCGTGAGGTTTCGGAAACCAGTGTGACACTCGAGGCGAATGGCCGCCGGCAGGAAATCATGTTTAGCGATCTCACCCCGGATGAAGTGGTGAGCCTCGTGAATAAGCCCCAAAGTGAGGCAGGGGCGCTGAGTTATTGCCTGTTGCTGATGAAGAGTGCGCAAAAGACCGAAGTCCCCTTGTATGCCAGCAAATGCCTCCCCTTCCAAGAGGTTCTTCTGGAAGCACTCCTCGAGTAGCTCGTCGTTACACCTTCGTCAACAGTAGCCAGAGGGGCACGGTCACTAAGCAGGCAGCATGCGTGACAAGA
This sequence comes from uncultured bacterium, assembly GCA_942493055.1. Classification (GTDB taxonomy): domain Bacteria; phylum Verrucomicrobiota; class Kiritimatiellia; order RFP12; family UBA1067; genus CAIZQW01. Next base: position 6,081,495 of record OW818680.1, read on the forward strand.
ATGGCAGAGGCTGAGAAGTCGGCATCGCTCTTGTAGGCTTCCGCGAGGGTCACGCTGGCCATGGCCACGGGCATCGTCGCAATCAAGATCAACACGCGTCGAATCTCAAGATCCATCGGCACAAACATGAGGCCTGCGATCGTGATCGCCGGCACGACGATCAGCCTTAAAACACTGGACCCGAGAATCAGGGGCGTGACAATCTTATGCGGCTTTAGCATGGCAATGCGCGCGCCGCAAATAACTGCGGAGGAGGGGATCGTCGCGTCTCCCGCCATGCGACAGGTATCCAGCAACGTCTTTAAAAGCTCGTGCGTTGCCGAGCCCGGGAGGGGTGTCCATCCATAACGGAGGCAGGTGCTGCGCAGCGCCAGCAAGAGGAAGGCTGTCCCGAGCGCAAGCATGGGCATACTCAGAAGATGGCGCAGAAAGCCGCGCTCCAGTTTCTGGCCCGTAATCGATTTGATGCCGAGTGTCCAGACACAAAGCTCCGAGCCCAATGCGGAAAATGCAATTAACGCAACAGCTTTTTCATCCCAGAGCGATGCCGCAAGCAAAATAGGCAGGAATGAATAGTTGTTCATCATGCAGATGAAGTGGTAACAGCGCTGGGTCGACACCGGATGATTCTTCACAAGCGGAAGCGTGAGCAGCCCAATCACCCAGCCTGTGCCGAGGATGAAAATCGTCCCCACAGGCATCAGCCAGTTCTGCAGCAATGTTTCAAGCGTGAAATTGCGCAGGATGGAACTGATGACCAGACAGGGATAGAATACATTCAACATCAACAACGACAGTTGACGGTTAAACGTCGCATCCAGCCATTTCATGCGGCATAACACAAATCCTGCCAACGACATCAGGACGAGCGGCAGCATCTTTAGAAACAGGATGATCATTTAGAAGAAGAGATCTCGCTCGCCTTTGCAGATACGGTCATAGTGTTCTTTGACCGTCGGATAAAAGAGGGGAAGGTTTTTCTCGATCTCCGCCAGCTCGCGCGCCATGACCGGGGCACATAAAGCTTTGGTCTCATCGGAGGCAAAATCATCCAGCCATTCGCGGAAGGTGAGGACTGCGTTAATTTTACAGAACTTCCCTTCCTTGCCGGTCTTCAGCGCATCCATGATGCACCCGCCTGTGCGGCCGCAACGATAACCCGCTGTGCAGAAGGAGGTGATGATGTCTTCTTTTGCCAGGTAAGCAATCATCTGCTCCAGGGTGCGCGTATCCGAAAGGACGAACTGCTGGCGATCCTTCTCCTGATGCTGTTCGCTTTCAAAGTCGCTATAACCCTTGATGGCGATGTTGCTGCTCGCATCCATTTGCGTGATGCCGTACTGGATGCAGGCGTTGCGCGATTCCGGACGTTCACGGCAGGTGACAATGATCCCGGTATAGGGGACCGACAGACGTGTAATGAGGACGATCCGCTTAAAGGTTTCATCGTCAATCAAGTAGGGGGAGGTCTGCGGAACATCCGTCCCGCTTGCAGGCTCTAAGCGCGGCATCGAAATGGTGTGCGGGCCGATTCCGAATTGCTTCTCAAGGTCGTGCGCATGGCTGAGAAGCGCCAGCATTTCGAACTGCCAGTCATAGAGGCCGTACAGGACGCCGAGGCCGACGTCGTCGACACCCGCTTCAAGCGCACGGTGAAAACAGGTTGTCCGCCAGTCGTAGTGGCCCTTGACTGTGCCAGCCGGGTGCATCTTGGTATAGGTTTCGCGGTGATAGGTCTCCTGGAAAACTTGGAAGGTCCCGATGCCGACCTTTTTCAAGACACGCAAATCTTCGAGGGGGAGCGGAGCTGCATTGACATTGACGCGGCGGATGCCGACTGGCGTACCCTTGGGCGATTTCACCTGGTGAGCGTATGCGGTCCGGATCGTCTCGGCGATGTACTCGGTCGAGGTATCCGGATGTTCACCATAGACAGCGATGAGCCGCTTATGCCCGATTTTCCCAGCGAGCACTTCGATCTCCTGCTTGACCTCATCCATGGTCAGCATTCTGCGCTTCTGATCATCGTTTTCGCAGCGGAAGCCACAGTAGGTGCAGCGGTTGACACAAAGGTTGCTCATGTAGAGCGGAGCAAACATCACAATACGATTGTCGTAAACAGATTTCTTGATGGCCAGTGCGGTATCCGCCATCTCCTTCAGCAGCGCAGGGTCGGTGACGTGGATCAAGGTCGCGGTATCTTCCAGCGAGAGGGTCTCGATAGCACGTGACTTCGCCAAGATCTCGCGAATGCGGACTGGATCATTGGCAGGTTTTGCCTTGGCATCCTGCAATGTCTTGAAAATCGACGCTTCATCAATGAAGTGACGGCCGCCGGGGAAGTACTTGTCGATCTGCTCCTGGACGACAAAGCGCTTACGGTAATCAGCCGCATTTTCAAACTGTCTGATGTTGTCGCAACCTATCGTATTTTTATTCATTTGAAGCTAAACAAAATGTCCGGGAACATCTTCGGTGTAATCCCCGCCTGCTTCAGTACATTAATGTGCGGGATGAATTCACCGACTTCCTGGAGGGCATGAGCATCTGAAGCAAGTGCAATCTTAACATTTTTCTCAATGCAAGTGCGAATGAAATCTGCATCGGTTTGATAGGCATGGAAATTAATCTCAGCCGCCACCCCGGAGTCTGCAAGCATTTCAGCTACAACCGGATAGAGGTGCTTCGGCGTTTCCAGCCGGCTCCAGGCAAAGAAGCGCATGGGGTGCGCTAAGACCTTGATCGGCAGGTGGAGGAGGTGTTCAACGTCGCGAAGGAAGAGTTTTTCAGCCTCGGCCTGCGTTGTCCTTCCAGGTGTGAAGTCATGAATGAAGTGGATGGCGCCGATGAGAAAGTCCCACATGTCCTCTTCCGCGTCGTCCGGTGAAAGGAGCAATTTACCGTTGTCATACAAATCAACTTCCAACCCGATCTTGGTGTATGGCGACCGGAGCTTTTCTGCGAACCGGCGATAGTTGTCCATGCGGTAGCGCGTCGGTGTGTCCCAGACACGCTGGACTTCCTGGGGTTCCTTCTGCCACTTTCCACTCATCGCATATTTTTTTTCAAAATAGAGTTGGAAGGCGTGTTCAGTAATACACTGTATGGTGACGCCCAGCGTCTTGGCAAGCGATAGCGCGGAAGCCGTGTCCACCGTTGTTGCACAATAGGCATGCTCGGTATGACAGTGCATGTCAATGATGTTTGGGAATGCGAGCTTGAGGCTGTGCTCTTCAACCTCAACCTTCTTTCCTTCCAAACGAATAATCGAGAAGGGGAAATTCTCTTCGACAAGCGAGGGCACGGTATGGTAGTAGACGCCTTCGTTGATCCGCAAGCTCTGTCCCTTGTGATAGTGACCGCTCAAGGAGAGAATCACATTGCTCTTCTGGAAGGAGTCCATGATCTCTGTGGAGTTAGTGGGGCGATAGGGGTAGAGCGATTTGATGGCAGGGTAAATGGGGGCATGCTGCAACGCAATCAGCGAGAGGTTCGGATTCTCCTTGGCGATCTGCTCCGTCAACTTGAGGGATTGCTCAGGACGCACGGTGGTGTGCGCCTCTTCAAAGGTGTCAGTAAAGAGAACGAAGCCATAGTCGCCAAACGTGTGCAGTCCCGGGCAGACATCAAACAGGTCATTGAAGCGCTCGCATCCCTGGTCATGATTTCCAGGCAGAACAAGGAAGGGGATGCCGGAACGCGTGAGTTCGCTGTGCAGCGCAATCAAATCGTTTTCAGCTTCGCGATCTTTTCCTTCTGCCACAAGATCGCCAAGCACAACCACGAGATCCGGTTTGATGCTCAAGTGTTCGAGACGCAGAAAAACTTTTTTGAGCAGGATGCGACCCAGCTCTCCGCGCGTCATGGCCGGCTGCAGCGTTTGACGTGCGAGCCCGGTATAATGCAAATCTGAAATGGCTAAAACTGTAAATGGTGAACTCATGTTTATTGTAATCCTGAAATTGTTGAAGTGTTCCAATATTTTGAAACAGGCATAAGGGTAATGAATGATGCCTGTCTGGTCAATACGAATCTCTTAAAATTCAATTAAATATTTTTGAAATATTTTGAATATTTCTTGAGCTAATCGATTAATTATTTTTTAATGCAAGCAGTGAAAAGCGGCGGGAGACGATAGAGGCGGAGAGCAAGATGCTGGCAAAGGCAGAGACCAGCAATAGAGAAATAATCATGATGATCAAGCGCCAGGGCATTTCGCTCTGCAATGCGTAGGCTGCGGGCTGGATGGCGATGAGCGCAGGAATGAGTCCTGCAACGAGGCCCGCACTGACCAGTGCGCCATATTCAGAAAGCAGGAGCAGCAGAATTTGTCTGCGCGGCAGACCTATTGCCCGGAGCACGGCAAATTCGTTTCGACGCTCTTCGACACCGCGAATAATAATAAGAGCGATGCCGAAAATGCCGAGCATCATTCCAAGTCCTCCGAAGACCAGGAACATATCCAGATAGGTGCTCTCGACAGAGGCGAGTAAACGAAGACGCTCTTGCGTTGTCTCGACAGTAATGCCAGGTTCAGGATGACGCACCTTCTGAAGCGTGCCAGGCGCAAGCGCTGCTGCGTTGCTGCGGCGGTCGGTCGCCTCGCGCAGGAGGTAGGGCGCGTAGTCGCAGAGCCACATGGTGTAGCCCTGCGCGGTTGGAAAGGCTTCGAGGAAGGTGCCTTCGTCAATCAGCAACGCGCCTTGCAAGATGCTGCTCCGCACCGGTAGGACGCCGACAATTTGGAGGGTGCTGCCGGAGTAAGAGATGCGCGTGCCATCCACAGGATGCGCCTTGGCCTTGAGGCTGTACTGCAGCATGGAGAGGTCAGCCGCGAGCGCGGGAATACACCTGTTCGTCAAGGTCAGGAGGAGGGGAGACCAGACGCCGCCTGCTGTCGCAGGTTCGAAGGCACGCAAGCGTGAGAGCGCCTGCGCATCGACGCCGTAGACACGGGGTGCGATCGGTGCATTCATGTTGAGGCACCCGGCTGTATCGCCCTCCTGCACACGCACAGGAATGATGACCGTTGCACCTGTCACGCGCTTCGCCATCTCAATGCCCTTCTCGCGGTCGAACGGAATGACGGAGGTGACGATGGAGGCAAAACCTCCGCTCCCGGAGGAGGGATTCGAGACATCCGCAGCAGGATCATGTTTCATCGCGAGCACGCCAATCACAAGGAAGGTGCCCAGCGCGATTAAGAGGACAACAGGCATGTTGCGCCGTGGCATGTGAAAGGCGCGACAGAGTCCGGTCTGGATGGGGCCGCGCTTCTCCATATCGGAAGAGCGCCACACAGCACCCACAGAACGGATAAAGAGCACTAAGGAGAGCAACAACAAAAAACCAGCTCCAAAGAAGGCGCTGTTTGCGTTTTCACCTCGCACGGTGAGCAGGAGGATTGCGAGCGCCGCGAGCGCAAGAACGCCTCCGATGAGGTTTGTCGCGTGGAGGGTGCGGAGCGACGGAAGCGCAGTGGGCGTCAGGCGCGCATCGGCTGTCTGCCAGAGCGCTGTCGGCGCTTGCGCCGTGAGCCGCCGGAGATGGACGAAGAGAATCACGAGCATGAGCAGAATCATGGCCATACTGCTGCTCACGGCTACCGTGGGTGAAAAGTAATAGACGAGACTTGCATTGGCAAAGGCGGAGCGCCAGAAACGGGCCAGGCTCCAGATCAGCAGGCGCGTAATCCCGCTGCCGAGCAGTGCACCGATGATACTGCCCATGATCAGGGTCGGTACCCACTCAAGAAAGAGGGGGATGATGCAACGCTTCCGCGTCCAGCCCGTCGCGAGCAGGAGCGCAATATCGTGCTTGCGGGATTCAAGCGTCAATGAAAAGGTGAGGGTCGCCAGCAGGGTGGACGAGATGATGAGAATAAACATCATCCCGATAAAGAGTCCGTTAAAGTCTGTCGAGCCTGCTGCGGCGCGTGCGCCGTCAGCAGCGAGCTTCACGTGAACGCCGCCAGCATCTGTCGCACGCAGACGCGCCGCGATCTGCGTGCGAACAAGATCAGGGCTGAGATTGACCTGAAGCGACATGGCATTGCCAAAGACGCTGCCAAAACAGTTTGTTCCCGCTGCAGCGGTCATGAAGAGTTTGGGCGTTTCCCGCCATTGCTTCCAGTAGGCTTCGTTGGCCTCATCCTTGAGCTTCTGCGCATCCATCGGCATCCCGACATCCCACGCTGCGCATGAATCAACATCCTTCATCCCTGGAAACACGGGCATGAAGGCTTTCAGTGAGGACGCCTCTTCTGTTGAGAGGATGGCTGCGATGCGAAAGGCGCGTTCATCCGGCACGAGCCGTCCATTGACTTCAAAACGGCGCCACTTCAGGGTGAGTGTTTGATTGGTGGTCACATTCAAATGCTGTGCGAGCCATTCGTTGATCACCACATCCGTGTCCTGCAAGCTTGCGGGCGTTCCGCAAAACGAGGGCGTTACGGCGCCGACAAAGCCGTAGGGGGTCTCACGTCCGTTGGCCACAAAGCTGTCAGCCAGATAAAAAGTCGCGGACTGGGGAGCTGCCGCGCTGCTAAAAATATCCTTAAGCGTCGGAGGAAGGTAGATCAATTTGCTTTTAATCAGGGTTCCGTTGGTGGACGGGTAAAGCTCGAGGCCGAAATCTTCAGCGGAAAAATTCAGGTTCAGGTGTTCCGCTTCCGAGACAAACAGGTTGCCTTTTCCAGCCAAGCCAAGGGCCTCTGCGAGGATGTTGTACGGGACGAATATGTTTACTGGCGGAAGGGTATTGGGTTCGAGTGAAAAGTCAGGTGTCAGCAACGAGGCAGTGACAAACGCGTCGCTCTGTGGCTCGGGAATACGAATCGCACGCCGGATGATGCGCGCTGTTTTTGTGTCTCCCACTGGCAGCTCAACCGAGAGTCCGGTCGGCTTCTTAAAGCGTATGGAGCCTTCTTGTCCAGAAAGCAGCGCGCGCGCGCGAGCATTGAGAAAGAGATTGGATTGAGCAGTGGCTCCCTTGCCAGGGACGATGCCGATCATCTGCGCCTGGTTGGCGCAGACATTACCGTTTTCATCCAGCAGTTCACCCTTGACGAGTAAGGCGGCTTGGGGCTGTGCTGACGTGTCAAGGACGCGGAGCTGAGCAGAGCCTTCAGGAAAATAGAGTGCGCTCTTGAGCGTCCCGATGCGTTTTGAGAGTTGACGTCGCAAGCCCTCATGCAAGGAGTGGCCGGTCATCAGCGCAGCGCAGAAGATGGACGCTGAAAGCGCGATGGCACCGGCCATGACAACATGACGTGCAGCGTAGAAGCGGATGCTATTTCGTAACCATGTGAAGATCATGGGAGTAAACCTTATGATACAATCTCAACAAACGTTTCAAAGCGGGCCGTGCGCGGGAACATGTCAAAGAGTTGCACCTGCCGTATGTGGCGATTCCCCTTTGCGAGGATAATCTGTAAATCGCGCGTCAGCGTGGCCGGGTCACACGAGATATAAAAAATGCGCGGGATTTCACTCTCGGCAATGGCTTCCGCAACAGCTTTGTCAACGCCTTCACGCGGCGGGTCGATGATTAAGGTTGTTTGTGTCGGGTGGACAAGCCAGTCATGCAGGCGTATGGGTTGAAGCCCCAGGGCATGGACATGAAAAACAGCCGGAATGCCATGTATCGCCGCATTCTCCTTTGCCGCGGCAATGGCTGCACGTCCAGCTTCTACCCCCGTCAGGCAGCGTCCGCCATGCTTCATGCAGGTGAGCCCAAAGACGCCGATCCCGCAGTACAGATCAAGAATTTCAGGACAGTCTGTGCGCTCTTCAAAAACAGTTGCCGTGAATTCAAAGAGACGTTCCGCAATGCGCCGGTTGACCTGGTAAAAGCCATTGTGGGGGACCGAAAGCTCGCCGATCGGACTTTGGACCGTCAAGTAGGCTGGGCAGCCGGAGGATGTTGCGCCCTTGCTGTTTCGCCAAACCACGCCGTCCTTCAAGGTGCGCCGGAAGATGAGGTCGTCTCCGTGTTTCAGGATCTTCGGCAATTCGCCGGATGCTCGCAACGCATGGAGCGCCTCATTGATGGCGGGATGTGCGAGCGGGCAGGCGGGAATGTCGATCACCCGATGGGAGGGCTCCTCACGATAGCCGAGCTTCATGCTCCCTGATGAAGCGATCTCTGCATGAAGGGTGATCTTGTTCCGATAGTGCAACGATTTCGGAGAGGCGACCGGAGGATGGAAGATGGCGGTGTCGTGTGGGATATGACGGAAGGAACTTATGAGCTGCTGCTGTTTAATGAGGACTTCAAGGGGATAGTCCATGTGATCATAGACGCAGCCGGGAACGCGCGTCAAGACACCGCTGTCGTGCACTCTGCAACAGGGGTCAATCCGGTGAGGTGACGGTGTGATGATGCCCAGGAGTGTTGCGCGCGCAAAGCTCTTCTTCTGCTGGGTGATGCGGATTTTGACCTGCTCTCCAGGCAACGCACCGGGAATGAAGACGACACAGCCATCAATGCGCGCGACGCCGTCCCCTCCGTATGCGACGGACTCTATGGTGCAGAGGTGTGTACTGTTCTGTATCATCCGTGTTTTTCGACAACCTCTCCATAAAGTGTTTGCGGAGCGACGCGTGTGATGCGGATCTTGGCAAGTGTGCCGGGCCGTAAACCGGCAACCGGATCAAAGACGACAATTTTATTGCCGGGTGAACGTCCGGCCCATCTCGCCTCGTTGCGCAGGCTCGGTCCTTCGACTAAGACCTCCTGGATGGAGCCCATCAAGCGCTGATTGGCAGCCTTGCCGCGAATGTCCTGATCCGCGAGCAAGACTTGATTCCGGCGCATCTTTTCCGCTTCCGGTACGTCATCGTCCATGGAAGCCGCGGGGGTGCCTGGTCTGGGCGAGTATTTGAAGATGAAGGCATTGTCAAAATCAGCCTGGTTCATCAGGTGACGCGTCTGCTCAAAGTCTTCGCTCGTTTCGCCAGGGAAGCCGACGATGACATCGGTTGTCAGGGCGAAATCAGGCATGGCATCACGCAGGCGCTTGACCGCATCCAGATAATCGGCACGCGTGTAGCCCCGGCGCATGGATGCTAAAATGGTGTCTGCGCCAGATTGGACAGGCAGGTGCAGATGATGGCAGATATTTGAAAAGAGGCTCACGGCGCGCACGAGTTCCTCGGTACAACCGGATGGATGGCCCGAGGTAAAGCGGATGCGGACGATGCCGGGGATGGATGCCACAGCTTCAAGCAGTCTGGGGAAGGGCTCCTTGAAGCCTTGCGCACTCGCCGGGTCGTCGTCTGACCAGACGGCTTGAGTCAGACCATAATTCATCACGCTTTGCCCCAGCAGCGTGACCTCTTTAATGCCATGATGGGCCAGCGTTGTGATCTCCGCAATGATTTCACGGGCTGGTCGGCTGAATTCAGGACCCCGCACATCGGGGACGATGCAATAGGCGCAGCGACGGTTGCATCCCAGTAGAATGGTGACAAAGGCACTGAACCCGTGTTCGAGATGGGCGTCCGGTACATCGGGGACCTCATCCGGCGACGAGATTTCAGTGATCTGTGATGCTCCGGAGAGGACACGTGCAACCATCCGTGGAATCGCGCCGCCACGACGTGTGCCCACAGAAAAGTCAAGTCCAGGGACTTTCTTAAAGACAGTCTCGCCCAGCCGCTGCGCCATGCACCCCATCAAGCCAACGACACGCCCGGGGCGTTCCCGCTTTGTTGCGCACAGGATGCCAAGCTTTCCAAGGGCCTTGTCCTCGGCCTTTCCGCGGACGCTGCAACTGTTGACGATGATTAGATCCGCTTCAAGCTCGGTTTCAACGCGTGTATGCCCTGCTGCAATCAGCATGGCCTCGGTCGCCTCGGAATCGCGGACATTCATTTGACAGCCATAAGTGTGCAAAACAAAATTCATATCAGGCTATTTTTCAGTGCTAGTGGTGCCGGAGGTGAGTGACTCCGTGATTCGTTCAAGAATACTGACATACGACCAGAGCGGTTGCTTTGTGGTTCCCCCCAAGTGGAAATCCAGTAGCATGCGTGTGAAGGGAAACGCGACAATCCGAGAAATTTGTCCAGCAAAGGTATGCTCTTTAAAGATATTGACTTTAATAGACACGTCGAGGGCGTCTTTGGGCAGAGAATAGGTCCCTGCGCCTGCAATGCTGAAAATATTTCCTTCAATGACCAAGTCATGTGTTCTGACGAGACCATTGGTCATGACGAAGGAGAGGTTCCCGGAGGACTGGTTGACGAGGGTGCCGACACCGGGAACATTGTTAGCCAGCCAATCTGTCAGACCGCTAAAGAGCGGGATGCGGGCAAAGAGACCATCTGTCAACTCCAGACGGCCTTCGCCATTGAGGGAAGAGAGGATGTCGCCTGAGAGAGGTCCTGAGAGCTGGATTGTTCCGGTGAGTTTTCCCGGGTATGTGTTTGTCGTGCTTGCAATGCGCAGGATGTCTGAGAAATCTGCTTTGTCAGCCGTGAGTTTTGTCACAAACGTCGTGTTGGTCGCGCTGTAGTCTGGGAAGTAGGCATTGAAGTAACCTGTGGCAGCCCCGCCATTCGCAATCGTCGCTTGGATCGTATTGCAGAGGGCCGAGTAGGCGTAGAGATGGAGGTCGGTAGAGGTCTTGCCGACGGGGATTCTCAGAATGGTCCCCTTGTCGAAGGAGATGGCCACATGAAGGTCGTTTGTTGTTAAGGGATTATCCGAGTTGACCGTCACAACGCCCTTCGCTGCAACACGCAGCCCGCTGTCGCACGTAATGGCATGGAGTTCGCCGTGATTGAGCACGTTGATGATGGATAATAGTTCGTCTTTGACAACCGTGGTCTCGGCATCGATCGAAAGGGCGTCTGTATCGTCGTTGTAGACAAGGCGGCCCTTGAGGGTGCCGGTGTGGGTGGCGCCATCTAAGATGTGGATGTCCACAATGACGAGGTTGTTGGTGTCGGTAATGCCGATCGCGCCCTTCACAAAGCGGACGGGGACATCGCGGTAGGTGCTGGGGCCGGCCTCGACATCAATAGCCATCGCATAATCCAGCTTGTCGAGATCGAGATCGACGGTATACGTTGCATTCATGGGCTGCGCAATATTTTGGAAACAGTCAATCTGCTTGACCGCGTTGCGCGCCCCCCTCAACTGCGAGAGCAAGGGGGTGATATGACCTGGGAAAGCCTGGCCGGTGACCTTTCCGACGAGACGCTTCTGTTGGACATCAATCGTTGTGAAGCCATCCACGGTTAAGGTCTTTGGTTTATCTGGCCAAACCGCCTTGAGGTTGCTGACCGACAGTGTGGGATGTTCAGCCGTGATGGTCGCGGTCACCTTCTCAGCACGGATGCCCAGAATGTTTGGATTGTCCAGCACGAGTTCAAAGGGTGAGATGGACGGCAAGTTAATCTCCGGGAAGGGGTTCCGCTTTTCTTCCGGTTTGCGCTTGGGCAGCAACGGGAAATCAAAGGATTTGATGGTGATTCGCTTCAGGCGCTCGCTCACGGGCGCAAGTGTGAAAATCGCGAATTCCGCAGTGGCCTTGTCAATGGAGAGGAGCGTCTCTCCAGTTGTCCGCTTGCGAAAAAACTTGATGTTTCTGATGGTTAATCCGGATCGGAGTGAGAAGTTGACGCGTTCAATGCGGCAGACCAGATCGTCAGAGGAGAGCTTTTCCGCGAGGCGCTGGACAAACGGCTCTGGCACGCCCTGCTCCAAGATATAGAGGCAGACGCCTGCTGCAAGGAGCAGCAAGATGAAGAGCCAAAAGAGTGTCTTGATCAGCAGACCTATGATTTTGAGGAGTTTCCACATGGCTGACTCACGTGCTTGCTGGGGCATCTGCCTGTTGTTGCTTGACTTCATCCCAAAGAGCGTCGAGTTCGGCCAGGGTGCACGCCTTCATCTCCAAGCCGCGCTCCTTGGCCAGACGCTCCACATCGCGGAAGCGACGTGCAAATTTTTGCGTAGCGGCGGAGAGCGCGCTCTCCGCATCCACCTGTATGAAACGGCAATAGTTGACGACCGAGAACAACAGGTCACCGGTTTCATCTTCAATGCTCGCGGGGTCTCCCTCGGCAACGGCCTTGTGGAGTTCGCTGAGCTCTTCTTCAATCTTTTCAATGGCGCCTGAAGCGTCCTTCCAGTCGAACCCGACACGCGATGCCTTGGCCTGAACGCGCTGCGCTTTTAATAAGGCAGGAAGTGTGTGGGGGACCCCATCCAGTGCAGAGTGCTTTTTGACGTCAGCCTTCTCCGTCTGCTTGATGGCTTCCCAGTTTTGGAGTACGTCGTTTGTTGAAGAGACATTCACCTCGCCAAAGACATGCGGATGGCGCCGGATCAGTTTGTTGGCCAGTGCAGAGGCGACATCGTTAAACGAAAAGAGCTTCTCCTCTTCACGGATGGCGCACTGGAAGACAACCTGCAGCAGAACATCCCCGAGCTCCTCGCGATGCAAGGTGACGTCATTGCGGTCCATGGCATCCAGCAGTTCGTAGGTCTCCTCCAGCAGGCACGGCTTGAGGGAGTGCAGGGTCTGCTCGCGGTCCCAGGGACAGCCGCCAGGTGCCCGCAGACGATGCATCACTGCGAGCAGTTTTTGTATGCCTGTTGCTTGTTCATTCATGGTATGTCTGGAAAAACAAGCCCCGCTTCAATGAAACGGGGCGTACGTGATCACGACGGGAAACTTATATGACTGCTTTGCCTGTCACGCCTTAGACGCGCAGCATGGCAACCACATCATTGACAAGCGCATCATTGAAATGCTGGATGCTCACATCGCCACCGCTGAAGTCCTGATAAGCGGTCAAAGGATTCTCCTTGAACATCGCTCCCATGCTTGAGGTGAGCGCTCCCTTGACGGAAAAGCCGCTGCCCACAATGGCGACACAAAGCCTCTCGCGCAGATTATTCTTGCGAGCCGCTCTGCGCCATACATCCCATCCCAGGAAGCCGAAGCCGCTGGAGGTGTCGGTCTGGAACAAGAGGTTTTCAGAGGGCGTCGGGAAGAGGGCCTTCACTGCTTCAACGTCTGCACGCGAAATAATGATGACCTTTACACCCTTTGCCAGGATGGACGAAATGAAGGTGATGAATTCAGCCGGGACATCCTTGAGGGATTGTGTCAGCGCTGCCGAAAACGCCGCGTTTGTCTCTGCGACGATGGCAGGCACATCGAGCGTCTTCTCCTGTTTGGCAGCCAGGGCGTTGAGTCCGTTGCTGAAGGACTTCCCTCCCATGTAGCGGGCCAGCAGGGTTGCGTCGACAGTCAGACCGGCCTTGGTGAACTGTTCCTTGCTGATCTCCAGCAAAAGTTGATGGCCGGGCAGCACCGCGAAATCGAGCTCCACAATCATGCCACGCTGAACCTGTTTATCAATTGAATCACTCATTTTTTCTCCTCGGGGTTCATGAACCGCTTTACCTGTTAAATTGAGGTAATTAGTTTACCTAAGTTAAGCCCCCTCGGTCAAGCATGGGATTTCAGTTATTGAAAATAATCGTTATTAGGTATCAATGAACAAATCGGATGAAGCAAAGAATGGGTCGCTGGTACAACGGATTCCCAGGCGGCGTAACCCGGCCTCGTCACCCGGTGTCACCATGTGCGTCATGTGCATTTCACAGTCGCGCAGGTCAATCAGACGCTCCATGGCGATTTGTGCGGCCGGATTGGTGGCGCAGCTAATGGCCAGCCCGATGAGCGCCTCATCCAAGTTGAGGCTGGTGTAGTCCCCTTTCAGGATGTCGTGCTTCATGTGCACGATGGACTGGACAACCTGCGGCGCAATCAGGTGAATCTGGTCAGGAATGCCTGAAAGCACCTTGATGGCGTTCAGCACCATGCTGGCTGCCGCGTGAAACTGCTCGGAATTCTTTCCGTCGATGATGCGTCCATCGCGCATTTTGATGGCTGCACCGCAAAAAACGCCATTCCGCCCCTTTCCGCTTTGCATGGCGTCCTGACCTGCTTTACGCGCCGGTTGCACGACATCGCGGTCCTCAGGCGAGAGGGACATGCGCAGCATGATCTCTTCGCAGCGGTCAACCGTCACATATTCGACCTGTCCGGAGGTGTGCTCGCAGAGATGACGGAAATAGCGTCGAATGATCTCCTGCCTGGAGGCTTCACAGACAATCGCGTCATCGACAATGCCAAAGCCGGCGCGATTGACCCCCATATCCGTCGGGGACTTGTAGGGGCAGGCCTCTTTGGTCATCTTCTCCCAGATCGCGCGCAGCAAGGGGAAGGCATCAACGTCACGGTTGTAGTTGATGCAGATCTCATTGTAGGCTTGAAGATGGTAGGGGTCCACCAGGTTGCAGTCCCTTAAGTCAGCGGTCGCGGCTTCATACGCCACGTTGACGGGATGGGACAGGGGGAGGTTCCAGATCGGGAAGGTCTCGAACTTGGCATACCCTGCGATGCGACCGGCCCGGCGTTCATGGAAGAGTTGTGAAAGACAGGTGGCCAGCTTGCCGCTTCCCGGCCCCGGGCCTGTCACGACGACGATCGGACGGGTCGTCTCGACAAAATCATTGGCCCCATACCCTTCGTCGCTCACAATCGTCTCGACATCGGTCGGATAGCCCTGTGTCACATAGTGATAGTAGACCTTGATGCCGCGCTTTTCAAGCCGCGCCCGGAACTGCTTGGCTGCAGGCTGTCCGGAAAAGCGTGTGATGACAACGGCATTGACCTGGAGCCCCCAGTTGCGCAGACCGTCAATGAGCTTCATGGCGTCCACATCGTAGGAAATGCCAAAGTCGGCCCGCATCTTCTTGCGTTCGATATCCCCGGCAAAGATGCAGAGCAGGATTTCAGCTGAATCTTTCAGCTTCTGTAAGAGGCGCAGCTTGACATTCGGATCATAGCCCGGAAGCACACGCGCGGCATGCATGTCCTGCATCATCTTTCCGCCGAATTCGAGATAGAGCTTGTTACCGTTTTGTTCCGCCCGCTTTAAGATGGCGACGGTCTGTTCTTCCAAATATTTTTCGTTGTCGAAGCCAATGGGTGTATTGATCACAGAGACCTACTTTCGTTAAAAGAGACTAAATTGTCAGTTGTTGGAAAGTATACAGAAAAAAATGTAAAATAGGTACCACTTTTTTAAAAAAGTGGCAATTCCGTGATTAGGCGCGTGGCCCTAATAGGGGAGGGGAGGCAAAGGGACTGGAGCGACAGGAGGGACTGGAGGGACTTTCTCTATGTAATAGCCTTGTCATCCGAACGATGATATTGAGATCACCCCGCGAGGAGGCCGAGTGAGAGGATCGTAATACTGCCAATCTTCATTATCATCTCATGCGAACGTTAAGGCTACCGGCGCGTATTCGTGTCCGGTACGCTGCCTGGTTGGCTTCTTTTACATTCATGCTCTCACCGGTGCGGCATGCAATTCTATTCCAAGTGCTTTTACAACTTTTAATATGGTATCGAATCCTGGCATACGATCACCGGAAAGAGCCTTGTAAAGGCTTTCGCGCGATAGTCCAGCTTCGCGCGCTACGGAGGACATCCCCTTTGCACGGGCTATATCACCAAGCGCTTTCGCTACGAAAGACGCATCCCCGTTAGATTCTTCAATACAGGCCTCAAGATAGGCGGCCATTTCCTCAGGTGTTCTGAGATGTTCTGCTACATCGTATCGTAATGTTTTTGTTTTGCTCATAATTTTCTCCTACAGGTTGCGAGCCAGGGTCAACGCAGTTTTAATATCAGAATTTTGTGAACCTTTATCTCCACCGACAAGCAAAATAATGATTGTCCGGCCAACCTTCTTGAAATACACACGGTATCCAGGTCCATAGTCGATTCGCAACTCGGATACACCGGCACCAACCGGCTTAACGTCTCCGCTATTACCAAGAGACAACCGTTCAATACGGGCCTGAACTCGGGCACGCGCTTTGATGTCGCGCAATGTATCAAGCCATTCGGAAAATTGTTCAGTTTTGCGAATTTCAAACATTGTTTAAAGTGTATCCTTTCGGCTACATGGTGTCAATGAGAATAAAGGTGCTGTATTTGTTTTGAGGATCGTGCTGGGTGCATCGTTTTCCCGTTCGTTTTGACCTCATTCGTTACCATATTCTATAGAGAACATAGGCGACAACAAAAAGCGGGAGGAGAATGGCGGTCAGCACCTGCAGTGTGACGATATGAGTAGAGACTGGAAAGGCTCCGCGTATTGATGAAAGGTTCTTCCAGACACGAATTGGAGCAACAAAGAAGCCAGGGAAACCAAGGTTCCCGACGAGTGCAGTGGCGAGGTTGCACAATGTGCACGTACGCAAAGCGTGCGTACGGCAGAGATACAGTCTCCTAGGTTCCCAGCGATATGCACCAAAGAACGGGTAGAAGCCAAGACAGTAGAAAGTACCCAGTTCGACCAAAGCTGCTTGCGACGAACCGCACTTCTCGCAGCCTGCCGGCATCTCGGGAGGGGAATTGTCCGGTAAGTCACTGTCGGTGCTTAGAGGAGTTTCCTGCGAGACAGACCCGATCGCCTTCAAAAGGGCGGCTTGGAAGACCGTTACCTTCTTGCGATCATAGAAACCGAAGAAATCCAGCATGCAGAGCCCGACCGCCTCGTCCGTCCGAGACAGAGCGTTGTGGAATACTATAGCCACCGCTCCGCTCTTGTTGACAAGCTCGGCACTGCGGACTGTTCTAAGGGGAATGGCAAGTTCAGAAGACAGCCACAGGCAGTCCGCAGTCAGCACGGCGTGAAACTTGGTTAGACCTTCACCCGTGAACTTGCCTTTGCTATTCGCTGGACGGAACATGCCTTTCCACAAGATGCCGTCCTTGGGTTTGGCTGTCTTGTAAGGGTTGCCCGGCCGAGTGTCCTTCGTATTCATGCTAGTCACCTGCATTCTTGTCGTCCTCGCTTCAATCTTCGCCAACGTCAGCGACCACTGAACCCCAGAGCCGAAGGCGACTGGGGGTTCGGTGTGTCGCCGTTGTTAGCGTCTTTCCTTTGGCCAAAGTTGCCGTCCATGATTGTCGTCGTACATCGCCCTTACCGTAAACTCGCCACTCGGTGAACGACGAATCGTCAGGCAGGTATGGTCTAGACCGCCCGCCCACACATAGCGCACAGCGTCTTTAAGAACATCGACTCGAATAATTCTCAGAGCTTCCAAATCGCTAGGAACATTTTTGAGTGAAACATATCCAAAATCATTCGTGTAGGGGTGTTGTCTCAAAAGATCTTCGCTTCGCTCGATCCACAAGGGAATTTCGTTCTCTGTCAGCGAATTCATGAAACGCTTGCCTGCTCCCATTTGTCCGATCAAATCTCCGAAAAAGAGCCTTGGAAGCACAAAGAATATCAAGAAGCACAGGAGAAGGAATGTTCCCAAACATCCGAGGGGTAATTTCTTTTTCCGATTCATTTCTTTTTCAGCTAACGTTGGTTCTAACCGGACGTTGACCCGGCAGGGTCAACGGTACGGTTGAGAACATTATTGGGCTTCATCATTGTGCCGACTTCTCCGCGACTCCCGACGCCATGCTCTGTTCCAAGAACTCCGCAAAAGAGCCGAAGACGGTCTCATCCTTGTTGCTCTCGATATAGTGGACTCTACCGAAGCCGATTCGCCCCACCTCAAGATACAAGTGTCCACCCATGAGGTTCCCCCCGATATGAAGAAGTGACTTGTCCGGGATTCCGATTCTGTCATTGTCGCTGTTCTCAAGAATCTGCTCAATTGTTAGCAATTCGCTGATGATGCCGGTTCGTGGTTCCCGCAAAATAAGATCACACTCCAACATCGACTGTGTGTTGAACAGAAGAAACTGTCGATAATCGGGCGGCAGCATGCAACCGAGCATGCTTTCCAATTTGGCTATCAGTACATCATTCATTCAATCCCTTTGGCCCAACGTTTAATGGAGGTTCGTTGTCTTTTCCTGGGAACCGAACCAAGGTTGTCTTGATTATTGCTGTTTGGGTTTGCAAAAACAAGTGAAATATAAGATATTCTTCGCAAATTGATGGCTGTCGTTTGCTTTTTATAGGAATTTCCGTGATTAGGCGAAGTTGTCCTAATCAGGGTTCGTTTGAGGGTCTGAAGGTAAAATTGGGGTCTATTTTGTTGTCTTTTCATGAGAAATTCCGTGATTAGACGAAGTTGTTCTAATCTTTTTCTAATGGACTATTTTCCTGTAATCGATTTACAGTCAAGAAGTTATGCATTGTCTTTTTACGGAGGATGATGCAATTAACCCGATCAAGGAGAGTCAATCAACCATGGCTGATCATGATACGGAACGGCTTTTGTCAGAGTCAAATCAAGAGAATGGAATGATTTCTCGCTGAGGCGTCCACCACCGCTAAAGCTACGGCGGACAGGCGGAGAGCACAGAGTTTATTGAATCGACAAAGTTTACGACAAAGCTCGCGACAAAGTTTTTGAAATTATAGGCAAGCCCGCCGCCCGGGGTACCGGGAATAAACGAAAGAGTAACTTTTTTAGCATCGAATAGCGCGAACCACACGAATAAAAAGAATGTTTTACGCGAAGATCGCTATGAGAGGTGCTTGCACGGAAAGCCCCCGCAAGTGGCTGAATACCCACCTTCGCCAAGGCTACGGCGGGCATGCAGCCGGGGCTTATCTCGTGCAAGCACCCGAGTGTCACTCATCGACTCTGGGTGAAGGACGAGCTGTGCCGTCGGCGTATTCGCCGAATGCGTAGGCACGCCGTCCTTCACCCAATTAGCGCTCTTTGCGAAAAAGTATTCAAGAATGAAAGTTCAAGTTACAGGCAAGCGCGCCGACAGCGGAGCTGGAATAAACGAGAGGATTAACTTCTTAAATTAAAAGTTAAACGTTGAGAGTTAAAAGTTTGAAACGCTTAACGCTTAACGCTCAACTCTTAACGCCCAAGTTATAGAAGCCCCTTTTAGTCTTATAGTCTATCCGTCTCTGAGTCCTTGCCTGACAAAGGCCGCACTATTTCATCACAGAGGCGAAGGAGACCAGATTTCGCTCGCGGAGGCTGATATAGTTCACATCTTCTGTGGCTGAAGAGGTTGAGCCGATAATCACATGGTCGAAGACCGGGATGCCGATGATGCGGGCTGACTCGACGAGGCGGCGTGTCGCCTCGATATCCTCCCTGGAGGGGGTCGGGTCTCCGGACGGGTGGTTGTGGACAATGACAATGGCGGCCGCATTGCAGCGTATCGCCTTTTTAAAGACTTCGCGGGGATGCGTCGGACTGGAGTCCAGAAGTCCCCGGGTGGTTTCAACGGGCCGCCCAATCATGCGGCTTTTGGTGTCGAGCAGGATGACCCAGATAATCTCCTGCCGTTGGTTGTGCAGCAGGGGGGCGATAATCCTGCAGACCGCCTTGGGCTCCTTGATCGTGGTCGGTTCCGGCGAACCTGCCGAGATGGAGGCGCGGCGGCCGAGTTCCAGAGCCGCGGCGAGTTCCATGCACTTGACCTTGCCCATGCCCTTGATTTTGGCCCCGCGCAATTCGTCGTAGTCCGCCTCAGCAAGCTTATCCAGCCCGCCGAAGTGTTGAAGGACTGCACGCGCGAGCGCCGACACGTTTTGCCCCGGGAGCCCTGAACGGAAGAGAATGGCGAGCAGCATCTCCTCCGGGGTGTTTTTGGCGCCGAGCCGTTCAAAGGCTTCGCGCGGCATCATCTCCTTCGGGAGGTCCTGGATGCGGGGTGTCAGGGTCGGATAGGCTGTCTTAACAGCCGGGGACTCGGATGGTTGTAGGTCCATGGTCTCTCCAGAGGTTGCCCACGCGCTCAGCTATGGCTTGAGGGGTGTCAGTTTCAGTTAGGTGGAGCCACTGGGCCCGCGTCTGATGGCGGAACCAGGTCTCTTGTCGTTTGGCCAGTTGGCGCGTACGGATAATGGTCTGCTCGCGCGCGTCCGCCTGCGTCAGCGTGTTATCAAGCAGGCCGCAGACCTCTGCATAGCCGATGGCTTTTGCTGCTGTTGACGACCAGGACGGATAGGCGCTTCTGAGCGCTTGAACCTCCTCGATGAAGCCGGCGCGGAACATCTGGTCAACGCGCCGGGCGATACGGCGGTGGAGTTGCTCGCGGGGGAGCGTGAGCACAATGACAGAGGCGGTCGCGGAGTCCTCTGTCTTCCAGTGATCCGGGAGCGTGCCGTGGGTTTCCACGTGTTCCAGGGCGCGTAGCACGCGGCGTGGATTCGCTGGGTCAGCGAGAGTCTCCAGCGCGCCGGGCGCGAGTTGTTGCAGCGCAGCCTGAAGGCCGTCAATACCTTCGCGCTCGAAAACCAGCTGCCATTTCGCACGGACGTCGGGTTGTGAGACCGCGCTCTGTATGCCATCGGTCAGGGCCTTGATGTAGAGGCCTGTGCCGCCCACGACAATAAGCGATGCTGGCGTTTGAGCGTGCAGGCCAGGGCTGCTCGTAACAGTAGGGGGGCGTCTCAGGGCCTGCGCTGCGGCTTCGATCCAGAGGCCGGTGCTAAAGGGTTCGGCTGGCGTCACGAGATCGATGCCTGCGTAGGATACAGCGCCTCGTTCAGTCACGCTCGGCTTGGCTGTTCCGATGTCCATGCCCGTATAGACAAGCATGGCATCTGCCGAGAGAATGCTGCACCCCATCTGTTCGGCCAGGATTTGCGCTGCAGCGGTTTTGCCTGTGGCGGTTGCGCCTGCGAGTATGAATGCGGTTGTGGTTGCACCCATAGTGACTCCCTAGTGAGAAGAGGGTTCAGACGCTTGCGCCTCGGGTGTCGCGGCGTTTTGACGCTCATGAAACCATTGCGTGAGGATGAGGGCAAACGTGGCAATACAAATGGCTGAGTCGGCAATATTAAAGGCTGGGAAGTGCGACTGGTTCCAGTAGAAATCCAAGAAATCGACAACATGACCGACACGTATGCGATCAATTAAGTTACCGAAGATCCCGGCGACAAGCAGGGTGAAAATAGAGCTTCCGCCGCGCAAGGAACCAAAGAGGGACGTGCGTTTCCAGAAGAGCAACCCGAGGGTGATGAACGAGAAGGATATCAGGAATATCTGACGGCCGGACAACACCCCCCAAGCCGCGCCACGGTTTTCAACATAGCAGAGATTGAACAGTCCGGGGATGACGCTGAAAGGCGCCGCATGCTTTAGATAGGCAATGGCCAAGATCTTTGTGAGTTGATCAAGCGCAATGACCAAGCCTATCCAAAACCACAAGATGCGTAACGGGGCCGGACGGTTAACGGCGTCTTCCATGGCGGCTGGCTTGCTCCATTTCAGACTGGCACTTGATGCAGGTACGTGCGAAGGGCAATACGTTGAGCCGGGCCTTGCTGATCAGTTCGTTGCAACTGTCGCAAATCCCATACGTACCTTGGCTGATGGCATCCAAAGCCTCGTTGATCTTGATCACAACGCTTTGCTGCGTACCGACCTGTTCGAGCGTCTGAAGCCGCATGAAGGCATCTGTACCCTCTTCTTCCAGATTCACTTCATCCGTGCGCTGGAGTGCGGCGGACTTCATGGCGCCTGATTGGCTTGTGATGCGGTCACGCGTGGTCAACAGTTCACGTTGAAATTCCTTGAGGTCATCTTTGCTGAAACGGTTTTTTGTCAACATGAGCGACTTGAGCGCCTTGGAGGCTTCGCTTTTAACCGGGGGCGCCTTCGGCACAGGCTTCGGAGCCACTTTAGGGGCAAGTGACTTTGTGACTTTGACAAGCTTAGCAGGTGCCTTTTTCGCCAAAGCCTTCTTTGCCGGAACAGCCTTTTTAACCGCTGATTTCGCGACGTGCTTGACTGCTTTTTTCTGCTCCGGTTTTTTCGAAACCATCTTCTTCGTTTGTTTAGCCATGTGTTTTAACCTCTGTTACTTGAGTCATCTAATAGGATACACACTTGTTGATTAAAATCAACTGTTTTTTTGAGGGTTATCGTGCCTCGAGCTCCTCAGGTGGGGTGTTAATCCATTGGCGGATCGTATCGCTGAGGGGTTGAACAGCAATGATGGTCGCAATGGCTTCGCCGCCGAGGACAGGAATGGTGGTCTGTTCGCCTGCGCGCTTGCCTTCAAGGGCTTGCGCCATGCGGGTGCGGCAGGAGATGATATTCAGTTGCTCGTCGCGGTCCCACTCCCCAAGGATCGTGTAGGTGCGCTCTGCCTCGCCGTCGGGTTGAATCACAACCGTGGTGCCTTGTCCGGCCTTGTCAAAGGGGAAGGTGGTAAAGTCGGTTCCCTTGACCTGCTTGAGCTCAAGCTGGAGTTCCGATTGCCGCTGGAGCAGCTGGCGCTGGTAGTCTTTCGCCGCCTGATATTCAAAGTTTTCACGCAGGTCGCCATAGCTGCGAGCCGTTGCGATATCATTGCTGTTTTTCGGGAGCTCGACCTCGATCAGGCGCTTGTATTGCGCCTGCTTTTCGCTGAGGGAGCGCCACGAGGTCTGACGGATGGGTGCCTGGTTCTGTTGCTGAACAATCCTTTTGCGATCCGAGAGGGAGGGTTCGATTTTGAGCATGCGGCCCAGCAACGTGCGATGCGTGGTCGAATCCCAGGCAGAGGAGGCCTGGATGCGTTCAAACAGATACTGGCGCTGCGTCAGAGAGAGGTTCTTCTCGAAGATATCATCCAGCTTTGATTCAATGAATTGCTTGATGTTGTTCTGCATGCGGAGCGCTTCGCCCGAAAGCTTGCTCTCAATGATGCTGATGGCCTGGCCCAGTAAATCGATCAGGGGCGGAATATTCCAGGTGGGGATGGTTTCGCGGTAACGCAAGACCCAGTTGATCAGGGTTGGAGGAACCTTTGATTGGCCTAAAACAGCTGAGCAGGCGCTCGCGGCTTCAGGTGTCTCACGGAGGGTCGTGAGGACATCGTTCACCAAGTTAAACGGCATGCTTCCCAGGTTGTCCAGGAACGTGATGTTGGCAGACGTCCCTTCGGCCAGCAGGAACTGCGTCATGGCGTTGATATCACGTACGGCGAGCGTCTCCGAGGCGGTGATGTAGCGCTCGTTCGCCCACAGATGGTGACGCAACTGGTCGATCGGCGGATTCAAAAAGCCGAGCCGGTTGATGGTGACTGCCAGGCGGGCATAGAGCGCCGGGTCCGTGTTGTGCGCGCCTTTGATTGCAAAGGAGAGACGGTCTTCCAGGACGCCGCGGTCGACGTCTTCAAGGCCAGCCAGATTGCCGGTCGCATCAAATTCGAGCACGGCTTCCAGGATCTTGACGGGATCTTTCAATGTGGAGATGCGGCTGAACCAGGAGTCGCCGTAGGATTCGACTTCCGTGCGCAGTTCAATCAAGTCGGTTCGCTTCTGGGGGATATTGACCAGCGGATTCGCTTTGAGGGCCTTGCGTGCCGCGTCCCAGAAGCTCTTCCAGTTCGCTGAAGGGACAAAGCCGTTCTTCACGAGCACGTCCTCAAGCTTGACAATCGTCATGTTGCCAAAGCTGCGCAAGGCGAGGCAAACAAGTTCCCCTTGCTTTTCAGAGACCATCTTCTTGATGCCCTCCGGATCGTTGTGACGCAAGGTCATCAGATGGTCATGGGGGGCGCGGACAAGACTGTCGCAGGCCGTCGTAAAGGACAAGGTATGGTTGGGCTTGCCGATGAAATCAATGGTGATCCGCTTGTAGAAATCATCGAGCCGCTTAACCGTTCCCACGCCCCAGTTCGCGTCGATGACGAGTGTTCCGGGCACCAGCGCCAGGAGCAGGTCCATCCTTCGGAAGGATTCTTCAAGTGGCACGGTGCCGAATGCGGCTGTCTCAATGAGCGCGGTCGCCAGACGATCTTTAATAGCCGCTTTTTTTAGAATGTCCCGGATGCCAGTCAGCTTCAACTGTGCGGAGAGCGACTGCGCGCAGTCTTTCATGAGCAGGTAGAGCCCTTGGAAATCAGCCGCCTCGACAAGCTCCTGCATGAGCATGGTGGTCCATTCGTCTGCTTTTTTTCCGTCTTCCAGGACGGAGGAAGAGTGAATCAGGGGGAGCATGGTCGCTACCGGCAGGGGGCGCTTGCCGATTAAATCAAAGAACTGAGCCTCAACTTCTGAGTAGGTGGGAGCATTTTCCATTGTTAAAGATCCTTCGATGCGGTTGTGAAAGGTCGATACTATATCAAAATGCAGGCATTCGAGTACACAGAAAAATGACAAAGAAAAGGAGAGTTTTTATTCACGACAAGCGGGAGGGTATTTGCTACTATACCGCTTTTCAAAGGTGACATAGCTTAATTGAAGAAAGGTTGCCAAGTGTAGGTAATTTATGAATGAACTAACCATCGTCCATCTCCAGAGCAAGTTACAAAATGAGACGACATTGAATCTTAAGTCGAATGAGTTTACAGATTTTTTTAGAATTTTTTGCGATTCCACATTCCCCTCGGATGAGCCGATTGACTGGCCGTTGATCCGTATTGTGCCCGCGACAAACGCGGAAGCCTTGGCGCACATGATGTTTGCGGATGGCGATAGTGCCAACGGACAGTTGACGGACGATGCTAAAAACTGCATCATGTTTCTGCTGGATGACTGCTTTGAGGTGGACGGACAGAAGATGTTTCTGCACCAGCTCTGTGCGGAAGGCATCTTTCTGCACCGTTGGCTCAACACCTATTTCCCGGTACAGCCCAAGATCGTCTTGATGTCCAACCAGGAGGCGAAGTTCCAGCCCCCTTCCAAGCGCTGGACCTTCAAGCCGTATGGGCTGTTTGAAAACATGCGGATCCATGAACAGCGTATTCTTCACTTGTTCAGATCCTTGTGGGAGCCGCGCTTCTGGCACCAACTGCGGAACTATGTGATCAAGGAGGCCGGTTCCTCCTGGCATACGCCCGGACACAACTCGGGCCATGCGTTTACAAACTCCCTCTTTCTTCAGGGCTTTCGCTCTGAATTCGGCAGCATGAGCTTCAGGTGCGACCTCAGTTCGTCGGTGCACTGCCTCGGCGACTTGTCCAAGCCGGAATCGCATACGCCCTTATCCGATGCACAGCGGTTGACGGCTGAAATTTTTGGCGCCGCGCAGAGTTGCTACATCACCAATGGCTCCTCCACGGCGAATAAAGCCATGCTGATGACGCTCTTGCGCCCGGGTGAATATGTTTTGCTGGATCGGAACTGCCATAAATCCGTGCATCATGCGGTGGTGATGTCCGGTGCGATCCCCCAATATCTGCCGGCCTGCTTTAATGCGCGTCTGGGTGTCTGGGGCCCGATCTCGATTAAGGATCTCAGTCAGGCGATCAACGCCTGGTATCCTGAAGAGAAGAAGCCGCGCATGGTGATCCTGACGACCTGCACGTATGAAGGCATCCTCTATCCGGTCTGGGAGATTGCCCGGCTCTGCGAACGCAACGGCATGCTCTTCTATGCGGACGAAGCATGGGCGCCCTATCTGAGCTTCCATCCTTACTACACGTGGGTCACGGCGGATGGACAGCGTGTCCGCTACAATGCCATCCACGAGACCTCCAGTGCTCATTTTGCAGTGCACTCGACGCACAAGACCATGGCCGCGTTCAGCCAGGCCTCCATGATTCATGTCTCCTCCCGTTTCAAGCAGCTGTTTGAGACAGAGGGGCAGGATTGGCAGTGGCTGCGTTCGCGCTTTGCGATTAATGGACACGGCTCCTACTCGAAGTTCTCACATGACCTCCATGAGGTGCTCCGCTATTGGCACTCGACGTCACCGCATTATCCCATGATGGCCACACTCGACTGCGCCGGGGTGCAGATGCGCCTTGAAGGGATGCGCTTGATCGAGGAGCGCCTCCGGTGGATTAAGAGCTTTAAGGAGCGTGTCACGCTTGACTGCGGGCTGACCGAAGCTGAATGCTTTGTCGGGTTGCGGGAAGTCGTGGGGGAGGATCAGGCTGACCAGTATGAACGGGCCGGGTATCTGCATGATCCGCTGAAATTGACGATTTCATTTAAAACAGAGGAGGGGTGCAGTGACTTCAAGGAGTTGCTGCGCGAGTGCCGTATCCAGTGGGAGAAGTCGACACCTGTCACGATTCTCTTCCTGGTGTCCATGGGAACGGTCGAAACCCATTTCGGCTATCTCTATCGGGCGATTTTGCAGATGAAAGATGCCATCGGGCGTCCGGAGAAGGATGCCTTTGCGTCAAGCGTGGTGGATGCCGTGAAAGGGCAGACCGTCGTGATCCCGCGTGACGCGGCCTTGTGTGACGGTGAACTGATGAAACTGCAAGATACGGAAAACCGGATCAGCAGCCAGTTCCTGGTTCCCTATCCGCCCGGAATTCCGCTTTTTCTGCCTGGACTCAAGATCACGCGTCCGATGATCGACATTGTTCTCATGGTCGCTGAGAAAGAGGGGGCTGATTCGGTCCATGGACTTTTCGAGCGGAACGGGGAGTATTATGTTGAGGTTATCCGGGACGATGAGCTTGGCAAGCTGACGTTTCTTGCATAATTTTGGCAATATTGTAGTCTCTAACTCGTTTGATAGATATGTTAGTATATCGAAAGGGGACTATGCGATTTCTTGTATATGTATTTTTAGTCGGGGGAGCTTGTGCGTCATGGGCGCGTGAGCCTGTATCTCCGTTTGAGGGCGCCACGAAGGTTGTTGATGTCACGCGTGCAGATCGCGCGGTGATCTCCGGCTGGAAAGCCAAGGGCTGTGTCCTGCCGTATGTTGCATCGGACACGGTCTATGTCCGGCGCCTCTATTTGTCGCTCGGGGGGCGTTTGCCAACCGTGGAGGAGGCTAAGGAGTTTGTTGAAGACAAGAGCCCTGCCAAGTATGACAAGCTGATCGCTCAGCTGCTCGACAGCGAGAGCTTCTTTGATTACTGGACCATGAAGTGGTGTGATGCGCTCCGCGTGAAGTCTGAGTTCCCCATTAACTTGTGGCCCAATGCGGTCTATGGATATCAGCGCCGGATCCGCACATTTCTCGAAAAGAATGAACCCTATGACGCCTTCGTTCGCGCGTTGCTGACAACATCCGGCAGCAATTTCCGTGCGATGGAGGTCAATTTCTACCGGGCCATGGCGGAGCGCAAGCCCGAGGCGATCGCCCGGGCGATCGGCCAGACCTTTATGGGTATTCGCGTGGAGAAGTTGCCGCCTCAAGCGCAAACCAACATGGCCGCCTTTTTTGATGGGGTCACCTACAGTGCTACGATGGAGTGGAAAGAGGAGATCGTCTACTGGAAGCCGGTTGAGGCCAAGCGTCAGCTCGTGCTGCCGAACGGGAAGAGCAAGGCGGCTGATGCAGCAACGGACGGGCGCCTCCTCTTCGCAGACTACCTGACCACCGGCTCCTGTGACCTCTTTGCAAAAGCCGCAGTCAATCGCGTCTGGTTCTGGATGTATGGCGAGGGGTTGTACGAGGATCCGGATGATTTGAACTCGAAATGCCTCAATGAGAAGCTCGTTGCCGAGCTTGCAGAGGGCTTTGTGGCGTCCAAGTATGATTTTAAGGCGTTGTGCCGTGCAGTCGCCTCCTCCATCCTGATGCGGGCCTCTTCGGTCGGAGGCAATGAAGAGTCAAGCAAGCGTGCATACGCCACATACCCCGTGCGGCGCATGGATGCGGAGGTCATGGAAGACGCCATCCGCGATATATCCCACACGACCTTTGATTATTCCAGTGTCATTCCTGAGCCCTTCACCTATATTCCAGCAAAGAACAGGACCGTGACCCTGGCGGATGGTTCGATTAACAGTCAGTTCCTGATTCTGTTTGGCCGGCCTGCACGGGATACCGGACTCTTGACGGAGCGCAACAACACCATCAATGCCAAGCAGATGCTCTTCCTCTACAACTCAGGTGATCTCTATCGCAGGGTCTCCGCCATCGGACGTTTGAGTTCCCTGAAGAAGCTGAAGCCTGAGCAACAGGTTGAGCGCGCCTATTGGATGTTCTATTCCCGTCCGATGATGGCCTCTGAACGGAAACGGATACAGGACGGCATGATGAAGGTTGACGCGAAGAATCGCTGGCGCGCTTATCAGGATGTGGGCTGGCAGTTGCTGAATTCTAAAGAATTTGTCTATATTCACTAAGGCGGGAGGTTACTATGATATCAAGACGCAAATGGTTGGAATCAGCAGGGCTCGGTGGCGCGGCTGCCGGACTCTCCTCACTCGGGCTTCGCGCAGAAGAACGCGCGCCTCAAAAGCAGGTTGCGGACAAGACTCCGGCACGCGCGCAAACCGCTAAATCCGTCATTGAAATCTGGGTGTGGGGCGGACCCTCCCAACTGGAGACATTTGATCCGAAACCCAAGGCGCCGTTCGATTACAACAACGGACTCAAGGCCATTCCCACAAATGTGCCGGGCATCGAAATCAGCGAAATGATGCCCAAGCTGGCTCAGCAGGCTGACAAGTATTCGCTGATCCGCTCGATGACGCATGAACATTACGGACATGAGACCGCCACCTATTTGATGCAGACCGGACGCGAGCCCGGCGGCGGACGCGTCTTTCCCGCGATTGGCGCTGTCACGGCGATGTTTAAATCAAAGGTCTACAAGGGGGATATCCCCCCTTATGTGATCCTGACCGTGCCGAAGGGACGATTCTCCGAAATCGGTTTTCTGAGCGAACAGTATGCCCCATTGGTGACCGGTGGAAATCCGACACAGCCGCGTTTCATCGTGGACGGCATTGTACCGGCAGGCGATCAGTCACCCGATGAGATGAAGGCGCGCTTTGAACGGATGGATTCGATGGATACGTTAGGCAAGGTATCCTCCGGAAATCCCGCTTTCGAAAATTTCAAGACGGCCGGAACCGGCGCCCGTCAAGTTGTCTTCGGTGACGCGGCAAAGGCCTTCGACCTCAATCTTGAGGCAGCGGAGATGCGTGACAAGTATGGACGCACATCCGTGGGCCAGTCGTGCTTAGTGGCGCGCAGGCTGGTCGAACAAGGCGTTCCCTACATCACGATCAATGCGCAGGGGTGGGACTCGCACAAGCGTCATTTTGAAACGATGAAACAACGTACCGCAGAGATGGACCAGGCTGTTGCAGCCCTGCTGGAGGATTTGAACGCGAAGAACCTGCTCGATACCACGATTGTCTGGTGGACAGGTGAGTTCGGCCGCACGCCCAAAATTCAACGCGATGCGCCATGGATGGGTGGACGCAATCACTTCTGCCCGTGCTTCAACGCCATGGTCGCAGGTGGCGGCTTTGCAGGTGGCCGCGTTGTCGGTGAGTCGGACGAGACCGCGAGCAAGGTGGTGAGCCGTCCCGTGGCGCCGCAGGACTTGCTGGGGAGTATTTATGAACTGTGTGGCATCGATCCGGACGGTAAGCTGCCCAATCCGATGAATATCGATTGCACGATTCTGCCACCGGAGAGTTCAGCCGGGCGCCTGCGCGAACTCTATAAGAGTATCAAGCCGATAGCGGCAAAAGTTTAATAGGGGTTAATCCTAGCATTGACAGGGGGAGTTTGAGATGAAACGTACTTATCTATTGGCTGTGTGCGCGACGAGCGCCCTCTGGGTCAATGCGGCGCCTTATATTGGCTATGTCTATCCCGCGGGAGGCCAGCAGGGGACCTCCCTGCAACTCCTGGTCGGAGGCAGCGGCATCCTATCAAAAAATGATTTCGGACATGTCTCCGGCGATGGCGTGACGGTCCGAGATATTATTGTCGTGCCTAATTTTCCCAACCCGTCGGGCGTTCAGCGCAAATGGATTCTGGACTGGCTTGAAAATATCGACGATGGAAAAATGACGCGGCCGCCGATGCCGACGAAACAGGAACACCTGGATGAGTGGCGTGAGAATCCCTGGTGGGAGACATTGGACAAGCTGGATGACTTGCAGCGCGATCTTGTTCTCCGTGACTTGCTGACACGGCGTAATGCGCTTCAGAGCGCCCCGTCAATTCGCCAGATGGCGATTGTGAAGGTCGATATCGCCGCAGATGCGCCTCCTGGACTTCGGGAACTGCGCTTGTGGAATACCTTGTCCGGCGTGTCTGTCCCCCGGAAATTTTATGTGAGCAAGATGCCGCATCAGTGCGAGCCCCGCTATATTTCCCCGTCGCGTCCTCAAAAGCCCTTGCCCACGATTGCAACCGTCCCTGTGGCTGTGGACGGCCAGTTGATGCCAGGAGAGGTGGATGTCTATAAGTTCAGACTGGAACGCAACAAATCCTATCGCTTCACAGCCCAGGCCCGTTCCTTGCTGCCGTTTATCGGTGACGCTGTTCCCGGCCATTGCCAGCTGGTTCTGCGTCTCCTGAACTCGGACAATAAAGAGGTCGCCTTTGTGGATGACGTCTATTTCAATCCGGATCCCATTCTGTTTTATAAGCCTGCACAATCCGGTGAATATACGCTGGAAGTCCGCGATAACCTCTATCGGGGACGTGAAGACTTTGTGTATGAAGTAGTCCTGGATGAGGGCCAGCCTCAGCCTAAGACATATTCCAATCCCTTCCCGGATATGCCTGAGGTTAAGTACGCTACTCTCAATCAGAAACCGATTGATATTTCCAAGGTGCAATGCGTGACGGGTGTCCTGGCCAACAAAAGCCAACAGGATGTCATCTCTTTTAAAGGTCTGAAGGGGCAGTCCCTCGTGGTTGAAATGAGCGCACGCCGTAACGGGTCGCCACTGGACGGCCTTGTGAAGCTCTATGATGGCGCGAACGTGAAGCTGGCGGAAGCTGATGATCATAAGGAGACCATCAACATCGGCGAGTATATTCAGCATGTCGACCCGTATCTCTGCCTGACGTTGCCGAAGGACGGGGAGTATCGGCTGGTCCTGGCTGATCGTACGCAAGGGTGCGGGGAGGATTATCGTTATTGGCTTCGCCTCGGGCCCCCCAGGCCTGATTTTGAGGTCTATTCAACCGTCTCTTTTGTCAATATCCCTGTCGGCAGTTTCTCACGTGTCAAACTGATGGTTGATCGTAAAGACGGCTTTACGAATGAAGTCAAGATCGTCTGTGATGATTTGGTGCTGAGCGAGAACGTAGTCGGAGCAACGAATATTGAGAAGAGCGTCTCCTTTAAAGCGAAAGACGAACGCACAACAAAGCCCACGCCCATTCAACTCTATGCCGAGGCCATGATCAACGGGCAACAGGTTCGCAAGCCCGTCACGCCAGCAGATCAGATGATGCAGGCCTTTGCCTATAACCATCTCCTGCCCGCCAATAACTTCTATGCCCTGCAATATCGCTACTCCTCGCGCAAATCCGATTCCGGCAAGAAAACAAGCAAGAAAAAATAGAGGGCTATTGGTGATTTTTAGCTACGACTCCGAGTCCACTTCGTCTGCCAATTTTTGAACGCAGGAGGCACTTGCAAAACCTCCGTCGATCACGGCCACGACAAAGCGTTGCTCCAGAAGACACCAAGAACTTCGTTATTTCACCGGAGGGACGCGTTCTGTCGCGTCCGTCTTGGGTTTTGCAAGAACCTTGCAGATATAAAAATCGACGGGATAAGACGATGTAGGAAGTGTCAGGGAATATTTAATTAAGCTGATTTAGTTTAATTGTTCCCAAATGGTTAAAAATAGAGTGGACAAGCACAGGAAGAACTGATATTTTACCCATCAATGTAAAAAAAACGCGGGCAAGTTTGTTAAAAATGGGTATTTTTAGCTCTCTCCGCTTATTGGGTTCGTTTAAAAGCTGATGCTGGCTGGCGAGGGTACGCGCCTAAAAGTCATCAGGGAGAAAGTGTTCGATTTGAATAGGACAGGCAACAAAAAGCCTCTTTTGCGCCTTTTTCTGGCGATTTTCATCATTTTCTCTCTTTCCGGGGGGGTGTGGCTCCATTTTAAGCGTAATGCGCCGAAGCCCGCAGGGGGGCTGTTGCAAGCCCGGCCGCCTGCAGGTCAACAGGTCAGCGCCCGACGTTCGGTGGCCCAGCTCAGGCAGTCCGCTCTTAAACGGGCTTCGGCCGCCCCCGTCACAAACAATGTGAGCCCGTTTGTCAGCACATTGGGGCCTAAAGCCACCAGCTACCTTGGAAGCATGGCGGCGCTGCGGGAACTTCCGGCCGTCCTGTCCTCCAACCAGATAGCCACATTGAGGGCTCTCGTCTCCGAGCCTTACAGCCCGTCCTGTCTTATATCCCCGCTGGAATTCAACGGCGTGCAAGCAGCAACTTCGGATGAATGCCGCTTTATTGCATCTTAATGAACGTGGTTTTGAAAGGTCGTGAGTTATGAAAAGTTTATTGACAAATAAGACATTGTTTTTCGCCTTTCTGATTTTATGCAGTGTGTCCGCATCAGGTAAGGACGGCAACAGTAAACGATTGAAGGCCGAAGGCCTAGTCGATCTGGTGGCGGCATACCGGAGGCTCCAGTTTGTATCCCCGCCCGTGTCGGACGGAAAAAGCCGAACACACGACATCGGGCTGGTGGAGTTCTCCCCCGGGAAAGGGGAATGGCCGGTGGCGCTCGCGGCAAACCTCGTTCAGGGGAAATCCGCGGACGGCAGGCTTTGCTGGCCTTTCAGCATTTATGAAAATCCCGTTACTCACGACATCCATGTCGGAAACGGGGACGGACGCGTGATTTATACGCTTGAGCCGGATGCCGACTATGACCAGGAATGGGTTTTCCGCTGCAAGTTCCGGATCGGACAGGATGCGCGAAAAGCTCAGCCTTTTGAACGATTCAAAAATTTGTTTGCCCCTTCACGCGTCGTGATGACCGGACGATTGGTCCCGGCTGTTGAACCTGACGCGCAGGAAACGGCTTTGAAAGGGTCTATGGACCCTCTTACTCCTGCGGCTCCTATATCTGTAGCTGACATAGAATTGCAGCCAAATTTTACGCCATTAGCGATGCAAGACGCGCCTGTTATGAGCGGCATTTCCGCTGAGGATCCGGGTTCCCCTCCTACAGGGTACAAGGATGGCCTCTATCTCCAGCAAGGAACCAATGGAGTGGCTTATTTAATCCGGATGGAACAAAATCTGCGCTCTATAGCACGGGCATCCTCCAGTTCCCTGCTGCTCTTTTCAGATGGCTCTGTAGTCGGCGTAGGGTATGATCCTCTGACGTACGACCCCTGCGGCCCATCGACGGTACCGCCTGTCAATGCAGTTTTTAGTTTGCCTGAGGATATGACAGGTGTAACGACAATCACGGCAGACTTCACCAATTACTTTCTCTTCCTGATGGGAGACGGCCATGTCCGGGGCTGGGGGCAGGAAAACAATGCGTGCGGGCGCGGGGATGTCCCGGCCTCAGTCACAAATGCAATTTCTCTCGTGGCAGGCGCGATGCATGCCGTCGCATTGCTGGAGGGGGGGAGAGTCGTACAATGGGGAGAATCCTCACTTTTGCCCTCCTCCGTGACTAACGTGAAGGCTATCGCGGCGGGCGGGACGACTACGCTCGCGCTCCTGCAGAATGGAGCTGTCGTGGAATGGGAATGCGGAAGCACTAATGCGACGTCGGAGTCCGCAAGCGTGACAAACGCAATAGCCGTTGCAGCCGGGTTCTCTCATAGCCTCGCGCTTCTTGGCGACGGGCGAGTCATGGCCTGGGGCGATAACTATTGCGGAGAGATCGATGTGCCTGCATGCGTGACCAACGCAGTCGCGGTTGCGGCGGGGTGGTATCACTCCATGGCGCTCCTTACGAATGGAGAGATCGTGGTCTGGGGGGATAACTCCTGCGGCCAAACGAACATACCGGACTCCGCGACGAACGCCGTGGCGATATATGCGGTGGACTCTCAATGTCACGCCCTCCTCCCTGATGGCTCAGCAGTCGTCTGGGGCGGGTGGGCTACAGGGGGCTGTCCTCAGCAGCCGCTCGATACGCTCGGGACCAATGGCCTGTGCCGGATACTCCAGACCGCCTATTCCGAAGATGCGGGAGACGGTCTTCTCCTGGGGGTGGCCAGGGTGCCTGATGACGTATTTACTGACGGCTGGCCTACGAATGATGTCGTCGCCTTTGCAGGCGGACTGACGGATGACGCGGACGGTGACGGACTGTCCCTGTTTGATGAAACACGTCACGGGACAGACCCTGCCAATCCTGATTCAGATGATGACGGGCTCAATGACGGCGACGAGACCACTGCGCCCTTCCTGACCCTGTGGGATCCGTCCGATCCGGTAGGGCGCGCCTTTTTCGGCTGTGACGCAGCCCAGGTCACGGCCTCAGACACCGCTCGGGCCGCACGCCTGACAGACGGACGGGTCATTATTTTTACAGGGTCGAGCACAAACATGCTGGTATATACAAATGACTGCGGTGCCGCGACGATCGATGCGACCGATTCCTGGATCGCCGCTACGTTGACCAACGGCAACGTCAAAATCTGGCGCGAGGTCGCAGGTGGGCTTTCCGAGTTCTCCCTGGGATCTACGAATGCGGTAGAAATATCCGGTGGCCTTTCACATCTTCTTGTCAGATACGCAAACGGCAAGGTCTCCTGTCTGAAACCGAATAGTTCAACCGGTGTACCCGAGATTTACACGTCCAGCTTTTGCGCGGACACCAGTATCACCAACGCCATTAAAATATCCGCCGGTTCTAGTGCGGACGCCATCCTTCTTGCCAACAAATCGTTCCGCTTCGGTGACGCTCTGACATCATCTTCCAGTCTTGAAACGTTTACTGGCACTCCGACTCCTATTCCGCTTGATGTCGCGGCAGGATCGGACGAGCACTATGTAATCCTGTTTTCAAATGGCTGGGTGAACGCATACGAAGAAGATGGCAGATTCTCCTCAACAAGGACATTGTCCGAAAACGGCGTGGTCAAAATCGCGGCGGGCGGAGACACTCAGCTTCTTGCGATTCTTTCCAACGGCACGAATGCCCTGTTCACCACGGGCGGCTCTTCCTGGAGTCTGACTGCGGATTCCAACGATCTTCTGAACGCCAGGGATATCTGGTGGCGGAGGAACAGCCGGATGTCAGTTTCGCAGACCGGATTAATCGAAGTCTTACAGAACGCGACGGATTCAGGTATGCGGCTGGACTTCCATGCCGTCGCCGTGACGCCCGGCGGGCTCGCACGGGGTATTGCGATGGCGACCTCCGGGACATCGCCCCATGACACCGATAGCGACGGTGATCATATTCCCGATGGCTGGGAAATCGTTCACGGTTTTAATCCGGGTGACACTCAGGACGGTAATATGGACAGCGATAGTGACGGGCTGACAAATTACGGCGAATACCTGAATAATACAGACCCCTATGATCCTGACTCTGACGATGACGCCTATCTGGACGGCTGGGAGGTCGCCAACAACTTCAACCCGAGAGATCCATCAGACACAGGGGCTGATCCCGATGGCGACGGGCTGACGAACGCCAGGGAAAAAATCCTGGGCACGAACAAGGATAGCAAAGATACCGACGGCGACGGCCTGAGCGACGGCGCCGAGACCGAGGTGCCATTCCCGATGTTGTGGGATTCGTCCGGCGACACCGGCATCTCGTTGACCAATCTTTTTGTCCTCCAGGTCACGGCCTCGGACACCGCGCGGGCAGCACGCCTGAAAGACGGACGGGTCATTATTTTTACGGGGTCGAGCACAAACATGCTGGCGTATACGAATGACTGCGAGGCGGTTGAGGAGATCGATGCAACGGATGCCTGGATCGCCGCCCGTCTGGCCGACGGCAACGTCAAGATTTGGCGCGAGATCGCGGGTGGGCTTTCCGAGTTCTCCCTTGGATCCACGAATGCGGTTGAGATATCCGGCGGTCTCCGGCACCTTCTCGTCCGGTACAAAGACGGCAAGGTCGCCTGCCTGAAGCCTAACACGTCAACCGGGGTTCCGGAGGTTTACACCTCCAGCTTCTGTGCCGGTGTCACCACCGCAAAAAGAATATCTGCCGGCTCGGTTGCGGATGCCATCCTTCTCACCGACAATTCATTCCGTTTCGGGGACGCATTGACGACATCGTCTACGACTAAAACCTTCACGGGCACACCGACGCCGGTTCCCATCGATGTCGCGGCGGGAACGAACAAGAACTACGTCATCCTGTTTTCCAATGGTGTGGCGACCGCATACAAGCAGTTGACGTCGGATTACAAAACATCTGCGGGCGTGGTGGCGATCAGCGCTGCGGGCGACGCTCAACTGCTGGCTGTCTTCTCCAACGGCAGCAACGCCGTTTTCACGACAGGAGGGACGTCGTGGAATTACACGCAGGTCACCAACAATCTGCTGACCGCCAGGGATCTATGGTGGCGCAGAAACTGCCGCCTGGCCGTTTACGAGTCTGGCACTCTCGTCCCTATGCAGAATGCCACCGGCTCTGTCCGCAGGCTTGAATTCTTTTCGGTTTCTGTCACGCCAGGCGGGCTGGCAAGGGGCATAGCGGCAGCCTGTGCCGGTACCTGCCCCACAAATAGCGACACGGACGCGGATGAGCTTCTTGACGGGTGGGAGGCGGCCAACGGGTTCAACCCGCGCGATCCGTCCGACGCATTCTTGGACACGGATGCCGACAGCATGCCGGACTGGTGGGAGATCATGAATGGCTTTAACCGGTTTGCAGGGAGCGACGCTACTGCCGATGCGGACGGGGACATGGTTTCAAACGCCCTCGAGTGCGCCCGCGGGACGGATCCCCGCAACCCGGCAAGCGTCAACCGGACGCTGTATGTGGACTCCGATATCGGCAGCAATACGTATGACGGCTATTGGAGCTATTTGCGCTCGTATGGGAGAGGCCCGAAAGCGGGCGTCCAGCAGATGATCAACGCTTCGGTTTCCGGGGATGTGATTGAACTGCGGGGTGCTCCCGCGTTTGCGGACCGGACATTGAACACTGGCGGCAAGGACATCATTCTTGTGCCCGTTGGTTCTGTGCGTTTTTAGTTAGGATTAGAGGATTGATTTGAAAAGAAAGGGTGGATAAAAAGATGAGAAAAGTGAACATGCTATTGACCGGCGCTCTTGCTTTGGCGGGAGTCCGTTGTTTCGCGGGCGATCTCGCCATCGAGGGCAACCTGAACGTGACCTCCAACCTGACCAGTTGGAGCCTCTCCACCGCAGGCGCGGCTGTCGGGCTTCTTATGGTCGAGGGGAATACTACCATGTCCGGCACGCTGTCTGTCTCAGGACAGCGCATACAGATGGGCACGAATGCGACCTCATCCCATGCCAACACCTTCGTCTGGTCCGACGGCACCGTGCTTGCAAGCACGGCATCAAACCAATTCAGCGCCTTCGCACTGAACGGGTTCCGTCTGATGGGCGGCCCGATCTATGGCAACGGGTATGGAATTACAAATTTCAACCCTTCTGCAGCGGTCCCGACCAATTCCGTGACAGCGGATAAGCTCGCGGCCAATTCTGTTACTTCGGCAAAAATCCAGGACGGCTCCATCGCCGACGCACACATCGCCGCGAGTGCCGCGATCGCCCAGTCCAAGGTGGCCGGTCTCTCCGCGCTGGCGACCTCGGTAGGCACGCACGCCGCAGCCCTCGACAACCCGCATCAGGTGACGGCCGCGCAGGTCGGCGCGTATACAACGAACCAGACCGCCGCTGCCATCGCCTCCGCGATTTCCGGGATCAACCTTGGCCTCTTCGTCCAGACGAACCATGCGGGGGATGTCAAGGTCAACGGCCTGCTTTCCGCGAACAGCTTCAAGGGCGACGGCTCGACCCTCACGAACCTCAACCTCTCCGCTTATGCGGGGAACAATCTGACATGGGACGGCGCGAGCAACAAGTTGAATGCCGCTGCTGGCTATACCGACTCGAACGCGGTCGCCGCCGTAATCGCGCAGTGGGCCAGCCTGTCCGACGGCGACGACGACAGCCGCTGGACAGGCACGTCCGCTGGACTCGACCCAGTCACAGGACGGAATTCGCTCGGCCTGGGCTCTGCCGCGACCAACAATGTGAACGCTTTCGCTCCGGCCAACCTGGCCGGCTACGCGAGCAGCACGGTCATCTATTCGAACAACCATTTCTATGCGGCAGTGCAACTGACCTCAGCCGACGTCACCAATGCGGTCCTCTCCGCCTGGCCGAATCTCGATACGCAGTCGTCGAATGACCTCACCACTGCGGGCGGCACGCTGGCCGGCAACCTGAACATGAACAGCGCTCACCGCGTGACAAACCTGGCAGCGCCGCAAGCGGACGGGGACGCCGCCTCGAAGGCTTATTTGCGCGCGGTGCTGTCCGCGCTCCCGCCGCAAGGCGACTTGGCCATGGGATCGTTTACCAATGGCGCTCCGGCATCCTTCCAGTTGACATTCTAACCCGGATTGCCTGTAGCACAGACTCAATACCCCTTTGACAGGAGAAGCGATGATCTTTAGTAATCCATGTCCCACGTCCCACGTTCCATGTCCCTTGGAAGGCGAACCTGCTTGTCTCGCCGCAGCCTTGCGTAGGCGGATGGTTAGACGTCCATTTGGATGGCTTATATGTACCCTCCTGCTCGTGGCCAACGGTACGCTGGCAGACGCACCTGCCTGGTGGCAGACTCGGAATGTGATCAACACCAATATCCCGCCTAAAGACTATGCTGCGCTCAACATGGGGCAGCTCAAGCTGCTCGCCTTCGCGGCATGGCAGGAAATGGAAACGATTCCCGGGGGGGCAGGCTTCACCCCCGCGTTCACCAATGGCCTGAATAACTATGCCTCAGTGAACGTCGGCCAGCTCAAAGAGGCGGCACGCCCGTTTTACAGGCGCTTCAGGGTTCCATGCCCTTGGCAGGATACGATCCCAGCAGCCGACTACGCTATCGCGAACATCGGACAGGCGAAGTTCCTTTTCAGCTTCGATCCTTGGCACTTCTCGGATGACACGGACGGGGACGGCATTCCTGACGGCTGGGAGGAGGCCTACGGACTAAATCCGGCCAACCCAGCGGACGCGGGGCTGGATTCAGACCATGACAGCCTCTCCAGTCTGGAGGAGTATCAGAACGGGACCCATCCTGACAGGCCTGACACCGACGGCGACGGGATGCTCGATGGCTGGGAAGTGGACTACGACCTTGATCCGGCAGATGCCGCTGACGCCAGCCTCGATGCCGATAACGACGGACTGACCAATCTTGAAGAATTTCAGCTTGGCACTTACCCCGATAACCCCGACTCGGACAATGACACCCTCACGGACTTCACTGAACTCAACTGGACAGGTATCATGGCCTGGGGCTTGAATAACGGTGGTCAGTGCAATGTG
Organism: uncultured bacterium; assembly: GCA_942493055.1. Classification (GTDB taxonomy): domain Bacteria; phylum Verrucomicrobiota; class Kiritimatiellia; order RFP12; family UBA1067; genus CAIZQW01. The sequence continues at coordinate 6,120,640 of OW818680.1, forward strand.
CCTGTGCCGTTGACTGATGCTACAGCGGTGGCGGGAGGCTATCTCCACAGCCTGGCTTTGCTCCGCGACGGCACAGTCCTCGCTTGGGGGAATAACGGTTATGGCCAGTGCAATGTGCCTGTGTCGGCATCCAATGTTATTGCGGTCGCTGCGGGACAATATCATTCATTGGTGTTGCGCAAGGACCGAACAATCCTAGCTTGGGGCCATAATAATTTTCAACAATGCAATGTTCCGGCGCAGGCTACGAACGTCATTGCTATTGCTGCGGGAGCTTATCATTCCCTTGCGGTTTGTTCTGACGGCTCGGTTGTCGCATGGGGCATGAATTTTAATGGCCAGTGCTCGATGCTGTCCTCCGTCACTAACGCGGTAGCGGTCGCTGCTGGCGAACGTCATAGCATAGCACTGCTGTCGGACGGCACGGTCGCGGGCGGCGACGCCTCCACGACTAATGTAGTCCGCATCGCGGCGGGAAAATATCACAGTCTGGCTCTGCGCGGCGACGGTACCGTTGTGGCCTGGGGGGATAGCGCCTACGGTTTGTGCACGGTGCCGACTTCGGTCACCAATGCCGTAGCAATCGCTGGAGGTGAAGTCCATAGTTTTGCGCTACGCAGTGACGGGAAGGTCGTGGCGTGGGGTATCCCTACTTCCTGGGGTCCTCTTTCTTATGGCCAGTGCGCTGGGGCGACGAACGTCTTCTCGGCAATCGCCGTCGCGTCCGGCCTCTACCACGGGCTGGCGATTCTCCGGCTGGATCCCTTGAACAGGGACACCGACAACGACGGCCTGCTTGACGGCTGGGAGGCGACCCATGGCTCAGATCCCCTCAACCCTCTCGATCCGGGCTCGATCGGGATTGATGTGGACTCCGACGGAGACGGCATGCCCGATCTGTGGGAGATCGCGAACGGCTTCGACCGCTACAGCGATGCCGATGCCGCGCAGGACACGGACGGCGACGGGCTATCGAATCTCGATGAGTACCTGCTAGGGACACCGCCCCGCAACGCCGGAAGCGCGCAGCCGCCAGGCACTCAAGAATCGGCTCCTGTTTACGGGTCAGGCCAGACAGGCCTGCTGATCCTTACTCCTTCACCGACCCGGAACTGAACCCTTTTTCTCCTCTCCTGAAAGGTTAATGATGAACAAAAGACTTATCACCGCATGCCTCCTGCCGATCTTTATCGCGCTGACCGCAACCGCCGAAGAGCCGGCTCCGAAACCCTACGATAACTGGCCCGCTAACGATCAAGAGTGGAACAGCCTGACCAACCACATCATGTGGTGCTACAACAGCCTGCGGGACCGGGCGTGTGTCGTGACAGGAAGTACCAATCTAGGATGGGAAGTCTCGCTTGTCTGTCCATTCCGCGACTATTCGCTGATCGCCAGGGAGATCGACAGGCTCGCGCCATACTTCTTAAATCACACATTGGCCGTCAACAACAACGATTTCGACAATTACTTCAGCACGACTAACGCCACAGGCAGATGTCCGGATGAGTTTCCCCGTTGGACTCCTGAGAGTCTGCATTCCAATGCCTTCGAACGCGCAGACTGGAGTACAAACACCGTCCTTACAGTCTGGATGGCGGTTACGAACAGGGCGTTCATTGCGGAGGTCACTAAGACCATTAAGATGCTGAAGGTTTCATCTCCTTTTACCCCGATACAGATAGATCGAGGAACTAATTGCACTATTTTTGCTATGACAGGATACTTCCAAGCATATACAAACGGAATTGCAATTTCAGACGCATGCAACTTGCTTAAAGCAAGTTATACCTATACAAACGGGGTTCTAGTTGGAGACTATAATCCGTATGCTTTTACTACTGATAGAAGTACTCATTTGTGGGCGAGTAATTGGAATGACGTTGATGACGATTATTTTTCTCTTGACGGCCGTAAATACTATTCGTGGTGCCACCAATTTTCTAGTAATTACCTAGTTAATAGAATCAATCAACAAGGGAACCCGTTTGCGTTTCAGCCCAAGGTCTCGGTCTATATCGGTAGAGGTATCGAGTGGGACGATTATACGCCAAGCGAAGAAGTTGTGGGAAGGAAAAAGGTGTTTTATTGTAAAAATACCGGTGTACAGAGTCTGACGGAGAATACCACGCTTGTCGTGCTTGAAAATCCGATTGCGGACTTATATTCTGAAATTGATGACCCGTTGAGCTATGCGGAGTTGGATGATAAATGGTATGACGTTCCCGGCGGCGCCTATTATGTAGAGAGCGCTTATCCATTGATTCTGGTGGAATGGACATTCGCAGAATTCCCTCAAGATGCACTCCCCTCCGCCACACCTATTGAAACACCGGACGTTGACGTGGACGGCATTGTTCAAACCATGCCTGTCGATGGTCTGCCGGGATCCGAGACCGGCACCTTTGTGGTCAACCCTGCCGACGAATCCCCTTGCCTCTATCTGCCGCTCTCGTCAAAGGCCGTCTGGGACGGGGCTCTGCCCGTCCATGCCTATCTGAGTCAGGGGGCTGTTACAAATCTGCCCTATCACTATGTGCCATGGACACCGTACATAGGGAGTACTTGCCCTGTCGAGTTGCCAAACTGTAACGTTCCCCTCCTCGGCCTGCCCACGTTCCACTATAGTCTTAACACTTTTCTCCTTGAACTTAGTACAGTGACTAATGCCCAGACTCAAATAAAGCAGGCCGTTATCTTACGTCCGCGCGGAGAAATCGTCGTATTTGACTTCCCCTGGGATGGGACCGCGTTCAGCACTAACGGACATCCGACGGGAGTTAACCGTGATCTCGGCTATATCCTGCATGACAAGCAGGGCACACTTTCATTGCTGTTTCCTTCCGGTATAGGTCACATGTTTGGAGAAAATTCATACTGGGGATGGAATTACGCTGTTTTTAATGAAAACTTCATAGTGCGCGATTTACATTATCCTTTTATCGGGTCAGCGACGCAAAAAGTGGCCTGCGTCACAGGAGGTGTCTACCGGACTACAATCGCATGGGAAAAGGGGTTGCCTACTAATGTCACATATCGCTCGTTAAGCACGGGCGAACTCTGCGAAAGCGTTGCGCTTGACTACCGGGAAGGCCGTGCTGTCTGGCTGGATAAGTCGGCTTCTGAAGCGGAGGCAAAAATCCTGGCGGATAATAGCATTCTTTACGGCACAGGGGTGAAACGGATCCGGCGACAGACCGGCACACGTGAAACCGGACGCGTTGTTACGGTCACTACCTTTGGCTCGGAGGGGGCGACAACGCCCTATCTGACTGAAACGACAACTTATGACAACCGTCAGCGCCTGTCAAACCGTACACTTGCCGCAGGTGTCCAGAGCATAATGTCCGACTATACGTACAAAAATGAATCCGTGTCTGACGAGCGCTATCCGGCGACCGGACTGCTTGTCAGGAATTCCGTCGCAACGCTTAAGCGGACCGGCTCATTCGGTGCTGTCACACAGACCTTTAGTTATAAGCTTCAGCAAGGCTGGCTTTCCCAGATTAGTTATCCGCAGGGAGGCGGGAGTATCGGAATGACCGTCTACGAATATTATCCTGTTCCCGACTGGATAATTGAATATCCAGTGTTGCCCATGAGGGGAATATGTCTTAAGTCTACGGAGCGCAAGTTCGATGGAAACAGCTTTGGTAAGGTATTGAATTCAATGTATGGGTGGTTAGATCATAAGACAGAGGAAGAAGTGTGTTACAAGCCTGACGCGTCAATGGGCGCCGTTGAGAATCATAAATATGTAAATGGGATTGCAGTAGCTTCGAGTTTGGTGAATGACTTATTTAGGATGTATGTAGGTAGATATGAATCCCCATCTTCATTGGCAACCGTTTATAACTACCTCAATACGGTAACGGAAGCGGGGTTTGCAATATCTGACGGATCAACGGTTAAAGACGTTTTCGTGAACGCCAGGGGAGTTCCGCTATATTCAAATACCGAAACATGGGATGGGGCGAAGCTGGAGGAGACCCTGACTCAGGTTGATGCGCAGGGCCGCCCGAAGAGCAGCCAGTTCATGGACGGCACGTCGGTTTACTATCTGAATTACTGCATCCATGGACCGCAAAGTATCTTTAACCGCGATGGTTCGACGACGACACTCCAGTATGATTCCTTCGGCCGTGTCAAAAAGCGGGGGGATGGCGAGACCGGGATCACGTACGAATACGAGTATGACCCCATCGGCAACGTGACAAAACAGACCCGCTCTGTCGGCTCCAAGAAAGCCGAAAGCTTCGCCACCTACGGACTCGATGGGGCGCTCCTCTATTCCAAGGACGAGAGCGGCCGCGAGGTCACGATCAACGGACAGACTGTCGATGGTTATCTGGAACTGACGCGTACGGAGACTGGCAAGGCCCCTGTTATCAGTAAGTACTGGGCCGACGGGACGCTGAAGTCCGTGACAGGCGATGGCGCCGCTGCAAGATTCAATCGCGAGCGAGGTGTCACGGATAACAAGTACTGGATCAAGACAAGTAACCCGGACAATGCTAATGAGTGGTCTACGCAATGGCACCATTACAACGGATTATACGCCTACACCGAGCAATTCGGCGGTCTGACAAATGTCGTCGCTTATGATGAGAAGCTCCGTCCGGCGTCGGGACTCAGCGCAGACAGCGTCAAATCCCTTGCCACTTATGACGCCAACTACACCTGGCTGCCGTCTGTCTCCGGTGTCTCCCTTACCGGTAACGATCAACTGGATCTCACGTCAGATCCCTATTGTGTCAAATACGAGTATGACTTCACAGCTCAGGGACTGAAGACGACTCAGTACAGCTTTCCGAACGACGGGAGTGCCACGCCATTCGAGGAGGGATATACTCAGGTCTCGCCAGATGGACGCACAGGAACTTTTTCTGTGCAGGGCCGCATAGGCACCTTCTCCTGCGACGCCGCACCATCGAAGGGCACCTATACAAAGACAGTCAACCTGCCAGGCGGCGGGATCGCGACCTATACATACAGCAAGTTCCTGCTGCGCGAGGAGACCATGCGCGTGACGGGTTCGCAGCGTAAAGTCACGAAGACCTACAA